>JAYRTC010000004.1:0-334925 GCA_041919795.1 Pseudoxanthomonas sp.
GGGCCCGCTCCTACAAATGCCTGATGTGGAGAACGCCATGACCCATCGCAGCCGACTCGCCGGTTTCATCATCGATTGCAAGCAAGGCACGTTGCGCGAATCGGCGGATTTCTGGAGCCAGGCGTTGAATCTTGAAGTCCAGGATTACGACGAGGACGGCCTGGGCATCTATGCACCGATGCAGGACGGCCCCGGCGGATTGCACATCGAAGTGCAGAAGGTCTCGCATCCCTCCCGCGTGCACCTGGACATCGAGACCGACGACATCGAGGCCGAAGTCGCGCGCCTGGAGAAGCTCGGCGCGAAGCGCATCGAGTTCGTGCGCGAGCGCTGGTGGGTGATGCAAGCCCCCAGCGGCCACCGCTTCTGTGTGGTGCCGATGCGCGAGTCGGACCGGCAAGAGCCCAACGTCTGGAAGTAGGCGGCATCTTCGCTCACGCGCGTAGGAGCGACGTAGGTCGCGAAGGGTTTTGATTTAAAGCGTCAAGTCGCGACTTACGTCGCTCCTACGCGCGGGGCTGGCGCTTGTCCCGGTCCAGCCAAGATGCCAGCCCCTGGGCATTGAGTTCGATATCCATGCCCAGCACCTTTTCCACCCCTGCATCGTCGAGCGGGCAGCCATGCGTACGCGCCCGTTCCAGATAAAGCGCGCGCAGCGCCTGCACCACGCAAGCGTGCCGATCCGGCCGGCCATCGCATTCGCGCGCGATTTCCACCATCGCATCGATCTGCTGGTAGAGATCGCGCGCCAGCCGCTGCACCTCGCCGACGCGCCCGTAGTGGGTCAGGTACATCCATTGCGGATCGCGGGCCAGCAGGCGCGCGATGGAAGTCTTCAGTTTTTCCGGTTCGAACTGCACCGGCGTGGTCGTGGGCAGCACGAACGGGCCCTTCGCGCTGTCCAGCTCACGATAGGAAAGCCCGAAGGTGTCGCCGGTGAACCAGCCGCGGCTGCGCGCATCCCACACGCAATAGTGGTGGCGCGCGTGCCCAGGCGTATCCATGCAGATCAGTTCGCGGCCTTGCAGATCGACCGCATGGCCATCTTCGGCAGCCACTACCCGTGATTCCGGCACCGGCTGGATCTGCCCGTAACTGCGCTGCATTTCCGCTTCGCCATACACCGCGGTGGCGCCGGCGATGAGTTTTGACGGATCGACCATGTGCTGCGCGCCGCGCGGATGCACGACCAGGCGTGCATTGGGCAGTTCGGCCATCAACGCGCCCGCGCCACCCGCATGATCCAGGTGCACATGGGTGACCAGCAACCAATCCACCGCGTCCCGGGCAAGGCCAACGGAAGCAAGCCTGGCCAACAGGTGCGGGACGGAATGGTTGGTGCCGCAATCGACGAAGGCGCCACGGCCGTTCTCGACGATCAGGTAGGCGGCATCGAAATGCTCGCGCTGGAACGCGGTGTCGATGGTATGGATGCCGTGTTCGCTCATGCGTTTCCTGGATCGTTGGCAATTCACGATTCTAGCGGACGCATTGCCACTCACGGGGAACAGCGTTGCTGAGCTCTTTCCACCCATCGCAAGAACGTGGTTCGACAAGCTCACCATGAACGGGATCCACGAAAGATCACTGCAAACGCGATCAATACCCCACAGTTTCCTCAGGCCAAGCCAAAGAGCCTGCCGACCACGACATTCACTACCCAGCCGCCCGTCACCAGGAAGGCGAACAGCATCGTGGCCAGCAACAACGGCCGCACACCGGCCTGGCGGATCGAACTGACATGCGTGCGCAGGCCCAGCGCGGCCATCGCCATGGCCAGCAGCACGGTGTCGATCTGGACGACGGCGCCAACCCACGACGCGGGCAGCAGGTGCAGGGAATTGAAACCACTGACCAGGATGAAGATCACCGCGAACCACGGGATAACCACGCCCGTGCCGCCCTTGGCGTGACCATGGTCGGCACGCAGGCGCGCAGAAAGCAGCAGCAGGAACGGCGCCAGCAGCATCACCCGCAACATCTTCTCGATCACCGCCGCGCTTGCCGCGGTATCGCCGACCGCCTTGCTCGCGACCACGACCTGGGCGACTTCATGGATGGTCGAGCCGGCGTAGATGCCGAACGCGTGCTCGCTGAATCCCAGGTGCGGATACAGCATCGGATAGACGAACATGCCCAGGGTGCCGAACACCACTACGGTCGCCACCGCCACCGATACCTGGTGCGGTTGCCCGCGCACCACCGGCTCGGTGGCCATCACCGCCGCCGCGCCGCAGATCGCGCTGCCGGCGCCGATCAGCATCGAGGTCTTGCGGTCCAGCTTGAACACGCGGGTTCCCAGCCATACCCCCAGGCTGAAGACCGAGGCCACGATGACCAGGTCGATCACCACCCCGGCAATGCCGATGCCCATGATGTCCTGGAAGGTGAGGCGGAACCCGTACAGCACGATGCCCAGCCGCAACAGCGTGCCCTTGGCGAAGTCCACGCCGGTCGCGGCATGGGCGGCGACACCCGGGAACACCGTATTGCCGATGGCGATGCCCAGCACGATGGCCAGGGTCAGCGCGCTCAGGCCCCAGCCCTGCAGCCTCGGCAGCTGCGCCAGGCCGATGCTGGCCGCGGCGATCGCGCCCACCAGCGCCAGTCCCCACCAGAACGCGGGCGGCAGATGGAGCCGGGGGCGTGATGGCTGCGCAAGCGTGTCGGTGGCCTGTTCCACGGGGCGCTCCAGCGGGTTGGGTGGCGCCACGTTAGGCCGGGCGAAGGAATGCATCCAAGGCATATAATTCATCGATGGATGAATTTTGCTCATGCATCTGAACCTGCACCTGTTGCGGGTCTTCCAGGCGGTGGTCGAGCACCAGGGCTTCTCGCGCGCCGCGGAAAACCTGTTCATCAGCCAGTCCGCGGTCTCCAAGGCGGTCAACGAACTGGAGCGGCAACTCGACCTGCCGCTGATCGAACGTGGCAGCGGCGGCCGCCGGGGCGTGCAGCTCACCGACAGCGGCCAGGCGCTTTACGAACACGCGCGCGGCATCTTCGCGATGGAGCGCATCGCCCTGGAAGAAGTGCGCGATCGTGTCGGCTTGCGCAAGGGCGCGCTGCGCATTGGCGCCAGCAGCACCGTGGCCGGCTATTGGTTGCCGTCGGCCATCGCCCGATTCATGCGGGAATTCCCCGGCATCACCCCGGAACTGGTGGTCGGCAACACCAGCGAAACCAGCAAGGCGGTGATCGATTGCCGCATCGACGTCGGCTTCGTCGAGGGCGTGGTCGACGATCCGCGCATCGATGCCACGCTATGGAAGAACGAGGCATTGCAACTGGTGGCCGCGCAGGATTTCCCCTTCGCCCGCCAACGTCGGCCGGGCAAGGGCGCGCTTGATCGGCAGACCTGGTTGCTGCGCGAAACGGGCTCCGGCACACGCCAGGTGACCCAGGCGTTCTGGCAGTCGCATGGCATCGTGCCGAAGAAGACGGTCGAGATCGGCAGCAACGAAGCAATCGCACGCGCGGTGGCCGCAGGCGCCGGGATTGCGATCCTGCCCACGGTGGTCGTCGCCGACCTGATTTCGGTCCAGCGCGTGCGCGCGGTGGCGATCGCGGATGAAAACCTCTCGCGCCCGCTGTTCCGACTGGAACTGGCCAACCGGCCACGCTCACCTGCGTTGCAGGGTTTCTTGCAAATGCTGGATGAAGTACTGGTAGCCGATAGCCGATAGCCGATAGCCGATAGCCGATAGCCGAAGAGCATGCGCGAGGCGATGGCTCTTGCCTCCTCCCTTGCGAAGCAGGGGAGGATTGAGGAGGGGTGCTCTTGCTCTTGTCCCAACTCCTGCCAACAGCCTGCAACCCTACTCCCTATTCCCGCTTCCACCTACCGACGCTGCAACCACCAGCCCCGCAGCAGCACCGCAACGAACATCGCCGCCAGGAACGCACCGTAGGCGACCAGGGTGGCCAGCACCTGCTTCCAGATCGCGCCAGTGCCCACGTCGGCCAAACCCAGCGCGTATCCCCACTGCATGCCGCCGAAACTCAGCACGAAGGCGACGGCCAGCGCAGCCATATCGAAACGCTTGCGCGCTGCGTCACGCGGTTGCCGCGGAAACAGCCAGAACAGCGCGCCGATCAGCAGGAACCACGGCAGGAACAGGATCAAGGCGAGGTACGGCATCAGGCTTCGGCTTCACGCAATTGCTGCAATGCCGCCAGCACATCCTGCACCGGCACCAGCACGTTGATCCCGGGCGCCTGCATCGCATCGGCACGATCGCTGCGCTTCAACGCCGCGATCAACTGGCCCGCTTCCTTCGGCGAATCGAAGCCGTTGCTTTGCACCAGCAGCTCGCCATCGCCATCGATGAACTTGAAGTAGAAGCGGTTGTCGTTGTCCCGGTATTGCTTGAACGAAGGCAGCGCCGATTTCTCCGCCACTTTTGCATTGGCGCGCGGGAGTTGCGAAAGATCGCGCAAGCCGACCGCCTGCCGCAATTCGGCGAGGAAGGGAATCGCGTATTTTTCGCGCAGTCGCGCGGCGCCATCGCGCAGGATGGATTCGATTTCCGCAGGCTTGGCGATCAAGGCTTCGTAGCGCTCGCGCATCGGCGCGATTTCCGCATCGATGCACTCGAACAGCTTCTGCTTGGCATCGCCCCAGCCGATGCCCTCGGCATAGGCCTGGCGCATTCGTGCGGTTTCCTCCGCACTGGCGAAGGCCTGGTACAACTGGAACAACGCCGAACCTTCGACTTCCTTGGCCTCGCCCGGCGCGCGCGAGTCGGTGGTGATCGAGGCGATGGCCTTCTTCAGTTCCGCGCGCGGCGCGAACAACGGAATGGTGTTGTCGTAGCTCTTGCTCATCTTGCGGCCGTCCAGGCCGGGCAAGGTGGCCACGCTTTCGTCGATGGCCGCTTCCGGCAACACGAAATGATCGCGGCCGTAGACGTGGTTGAAACGCTGGCCGAAATCGCGGGCCATCTCTATGTGCTGGACCTGGTCGCGGCCGACCGGCACCTGGTTGGCCTTGAAGATCAGGATGTCGGCGGCCATCAACACCGGATACATGAACAAGCCGGCGCTGATGCCGGAATCGTCGTCTTCGTTGTCGGCGCGATTGCGATCCACCGCCGCCTTGTACGCATGGGCGCGATTGAGGATGCCCTTGCCCGCAACGCAGGTCAGGAACCAGGTCAGTTCGGTGATCTCGGGGATATCGGACTGGCGATAGAACCACACCTTGTCCGGCTCCAGCCCCGCCGCCAACCAGGTCGCGGCGATTTCCAGCGTGGAACGCTGGGTGCGCGCCGGGTCCTGGGCCTTGATCAGGCTGTGCAGGTCGGCGAGGAAATAGAAGCTCTCCGCATCGCTGGCGCGACTGGCGGCAATGGCCGGACGCACGGCGCCCACGTAGTTGCCGAGATGCGGAGTGCCGGAAGTGGTGATGCCGGTAAGAACGCGGGTCATTCGCTGGGTCGTTTCGAAATAGGAACAACCCCAAGTTTAACCGCCGCAGTGGTGGAAGCGACGCAGCCGTGGGAGCGGCTGGACACCGCTCACGTGCGGCCCCCTCCCTTTCGCGTAGCGAAGGGGAGAAGCCTGCCCCGGACTTGATCCGGGGTTGGGGAGGGGTGCTTTTGATCCTGCTTTCATGAGGTTGAGCGCAAGCGAAGAGCACCCTCTCCCGGCCTCCCCGTGCGCTGCGCGCAAGGGGAGGAGCAAAAGCAGAAGCATCGCGGGCAAGGCCCGCTCCTACGACGCTTTCGCCTTAACCCCGCTTGCCGGAGCCGTGCGTTGATCGCTCTGCCTACCACGGAGAACGACCATGTTCCGCAAGACCCTCCTGATTTCGCTGGCAGTGCTGTTGACCAGCGCCTGCTCCCCTTCGTCCGCCAGGCCTCTGGTCGATGTCTCGGTCGTGGATCGCGACACCGGCGAATGGCTGCGCGAATACCCGCATCGCGGCGATACCTGGGTGGCTGGCACGCCCGGCAACCGCTACAGCGTGCGCCTCAGCAACACCACCGGCGAACGCGTGCTGGTGGTGTTGTCGGTGGACGGCATCAACGCGGTCACCGGCGAAACCGCCACGCCCGCACAGGCCGGCTACGTGCTTGGCCCCTGGGAAAGCACCGAGATCGCCGGCTGGCGCAAGTCGCTGGACGACATCGCCCAGTTCGTGTTCACCGACCTGGGCGACAGTTACGCGGCGCGCACCGGGCGACCGCGCAATGTCGGCGTGATCGGCGTGGCCGTGTTCCAGGAATCGCGCCCGCGCTACTACCCAGCTCCCACGCCGCCGATGGTGCGCGAAGGCGAATATCGCCGCGACGAAGCCAAGACGGCTTCCGCGCCCGCAGCGGCGGCCAGCGGCATGGCCCGCGAGCAATCCGCCGACAGCGCCACGCGCCAGAGCATGGGCACCGGTCATGGCCAGCGCGAATGGTCGCCGGTGGGCCAGACCCGTTTCGCGCGCGCCACCCGCAGCCCGGCGCAAATCAGCGAACTGCGCTACGACGACAGCGGACGGCTGATGGCGATGGGCGTGATCCGCCGCGCTTACGACTATCCGCGCTACGGCCGTCGCAACGGACAACCGCGCGCGTTTCCAAACGGATTCGTGGCTGATCCGCCGTATCGCTGATCGCTGCCTGCCATGAACGAACAACGGGCCGAAAGGCCCGTTGTCGCAACGACTGGAAGGAAGCCGCCCCTGCCCGGTCCAGTGCCGCCTTGCCCATGGACCAGGCATTCGTCAACACGGGATAACAGCCGCGAAGGCATTTCCCTCGCTTTGCCAAAAGAAAGAAGGGCCGGATATGCCGGCCCTTCTTCCTGGCACCATGCAGTGCGCCGTTTACCGGGATGCCGCAATCAACATTTCCCGTCCTTGCAGTCCTCGGCTTTTTTCTCGACCTTCTCGCCCACTTTCTGCACATCCTTGCCCGCGCCCGCCATGGTGTTGCAAGCGGTCAGCGTGCCCATCGAGAACATCGAAACCACGATCAATGCCAGTAAACGCTTCATGTTGACTCCTCACGGTTGATGGGTGCCTTGTCGGCCGCGACAGCCATGCAACCCCTGTCGGCAGCCTTGCGCACAAGCTGCCGTGCCGCGCATTCATCCCGCGTGAACATGAACTCCCCTGTTCAGTTTCGCCTCAGTCGCGCATCAGCGTCGACTTGCCGAACAGGCTTTCCACCAGATCCACCACCAGTTCCGCGGTCAGGTTGCGGGTGTCGATCACCGGGTTCAGTTCCACGATGTCCAGCGACAGCAATCGTCCGGTGTCGGCGATCATTTCCATCACCAGTTGCGCCTCGCGGTAGTTGGGACCACCGGGAACGGTAGTGCCCACGCCCGGGGCGATGCTGGGGTCGAGGAAATCGACATCGAAACTCACGTGCAGATGGGTGTTCTCGTCCACGCCTTGCAGCGCGGCGTCCATGGTGCGCTTCATGCCGTTCTCGTCGATGTAGCGCATGTCGTAGACGTCGATGCCGTTGTCCTTGATCAGGCGCTTCTCTTCCGCATCCACCGAACGGATGCCGATCTGGCGGATGTCGCCCGGATCCATCGCCGGCACATGCTTGCCCAACCGGGTCAGCTCGTCCGGGCCGATGCCGCACAGGCAGGCCACCGGCATGCCGTGGATATTGCCCGAGGGCGTGACCGCGCTGGTGTTGAAATCGGAATGCGCATCCAGCCAGATCACGCGCAGTTTCTTGCCGTTGTCGCGGCAATGCTGGGCGACGGCGGTGATCGAGCCCATGCCCAGGCAATGATCGCCACCGAGCATGATCGGCATGCGCCCCAGGGCGAGTTCCGCGGCGGTGGCATGCATCAGCTCGCGGTTCCAGGCCACCACTTCCTCCAGGTGTCGATAGCCTTGCACCGGCGCCGTCCAGGGATTGACCGGGCCATCGAGGTTGCCGCGGTCGGCCACGTCCACGCCACGCGCGGCCAATGCCTCGCCCAATCCGGCGATACGCAAGGCATCCGGGCCCATGCGCGCACCGCGATGGCCCGCGCCGACATCGGTGGGAACGCCGATCAGGGAGACCGGTGGGTAGGTTCGATTCATGGGCGATCTTTCGTTCATGCGGGGTGACGAGTCTAGCCGTGTTCACGACCGTCCGCTTCGCCAGTCGCGCCGTGGCGGCGCAAAACCCCTGCCTCATGCGAGTGCTCCATGCGAATGTCTCACCCGAGGCCAGCGACACAGGCTGAACACTTAACTTCGCGATCACATGCCTCTCACGGCCACCATGGACGGAGTCGGGGAATATCCGCATTGCGGGAACACCCCGCACAACGGAGGCGCCGTATGGGCACGATCAATGATATTCGCAGTACCCGCCAGGACGTGATGCTGGATATCGACGCCGAATTGCGCTACTGGCGCGGCTGTTATCGGGAAAGCGTTTTCCACTCCACGGCTGTCGAGTTCGACGACTACATCCCGACCCTCAAATTCGGTTACGACATCTATCTCTTGAACCACCACCGCAACCTGGACGAATTGATGGCCAGCCTGGAACGGCGCTACCTGATCGCCGTCGCGCAATGGCAGCGACTGGACTGGACCGTGGCCCAGGCGATCATCCGCGAGACCTGGAAGCGCATGCAGCAAGGCCAATCCAGCCGCCCGATGCAAACCGCAGCACCCATTGCTTTCAATCATGAGCGCTTGCGCGCGATGATGTAGCGCAGGGATCCAGGACGACAGGATCCAGGACGACTTGTTGGCTTGACTGAGTCCGAAGCAGCCCTCGCGAATCAGCAGCGTGCACGCGATTGCGGAGCCTGCATTGATCGTCCTGCCATGGATCGAATTTTCGCAACCGACGGGCGCGCTTCCCGGACATGCGAAAACGGCCACGTTCTGACTGCCGCTTGCGCTGGGATGGTGCGGCACCCGGATTCGAACTGGGGACCTACCGCTTACAAGTCGGCACGCGGATAGCTTGCCATGATTTGAAATCGGATGGTCCGGGGCCGCTTACACTGAGGAAAAACCGCGACTTAATGAGGCTTCAGGGGCACACACGGCGCGTCTGAACACGGCACCTTGTGGTGCGAAACCGTGTCCGAGCCGTGGCCCCGTCACCCGGAGCCAGCATGAAGTCGAAGATCACCCAGGCGCTCGTCGAGCGCACCCCCGCGCCCGAGCGCGGCAAGAGCATCCTGCACGCGGACACCGAGATGAGGGGGTTCTACCTCATCGTCACCGCCAACAAGCGCAGCTTCTACGTCCAGTCCCTCGTCAACGGCCGGCAAGTCCGGACGAAGCTGGGCGACCACCCGGCAATGCACGCCAAGCAGGCCCGCGACGCCGCCCGGCAGACGCTGGTCGGCATGCGCGGCGGCACCAACCCGAACGAGGAGCGCCGCAAGGCGCGGGCGCGCGGTATAACCCTGCGGGAGGGGCTGGACCTGCACCTGAACTCCCGGCGGCTGGCCGACAAGACCCGCAGCGGCTACGAGTACCACATCACCTACTACCTCAAGGACTGGCTCGACCGGCCGCTGGCCGAGATAGGTGCGGACCGCCAGGGCGTGCGCGAGCGCCACCGCAGGATCACGACCAAGAGCGGCGCAACCTCTGGCGACAACGTCATGCGGGTGCTGCGCTCGGTCTACAACCGAGCCCTGCGGCAGTTCCCCGACCTGCCGCCGAACCCGGTGGGCAACGTGGACATGAACGGCATGCGCCGTCGCGAGGTGGACGCCAGCCCCGACAAGCTCAGGGCATGGGGCAAGGCGGTGCTGTCGCTGGGCAACCCGGTGCGCCGCGACCTCCAGCTGTTCATGCTGCTGTCGGGCATGCGTCGGACGGCCTCCTGCGAGGCTCGGCGCGCGGAGCTGGGCGCCGGGCGCCTGCACGTGCCGAACCCGAAGGGCGGCTCGTCCAAGAAGTTCGACCTACCGCTGTCGTCGGCGCTCGCCGACCTGCTCGCCCACCGCGAGGCAAACGCCGACGGCGTGAGGCGCAAGACGCCCTATCTGTTCCCCGCCGACTCGGCATCGGGCCGGGTGGCGGAGGTCCAGCAGCACGAGCTCGGCGACCTCACCGGCCACGCGCTGCGGCACGCGTACGCGTCGCTCGCATTGCAGGCTGGCGTGCCGCTGCTGGAGCTGCGGTTCCTGCTGAACCACAGCGCGTCGAGCGGCGGCGTCACGATGGGCTACCTGCACCCGTCGATCGACCACCTGCGCGAATACCAAGAGAAGGCGTCGCGCTACATCCTCGACGCGCTGGGCCTCGTGCACGAGCCGGGGACGTGGCCGCCAAGGCTCGCAACCACGCCTGCGGATGCGCGGTCAATCAACGAATGCGAGGCCGCGTAGCACCTGCAAATGATGATGTTTTTCCATTTGACAGGCGAGCAGACTTCTCTCCATCGCGATGCGCCGGGGGACGCCCCGGCAAACCTCACGAAACCAACTTGGAGAGATTTACATGAATGCCAATCACCATGCGGATACCCGCGACGCAATCATCCTGCTGGGCAAGGAGTTCGAGTTCGCTTCTGGCATCCGCGCCCTCGCCGCAGACCACATCTTCCGCGAGAAGGGTATCGACGATCCCGACGAGCTGTTCGACGCATGCGAGGAACTGATCGGAAGCGCCAGCCTGTTCGAGTCCTACGACGACGCCCTGAACACGCGCCCCACCGAGTTCGTATTGGGCCAGGGCTGCCCCTTCCAGTCCCTCAACGCCTACATCGAGCTGGCGCAGGTGTACCGCTCCGACTGGGTGAGGTTGGCGCTCACCGAGTACGCGGCGCACTACGGGAGCGTCAAGCTGCGCAAGCTCGCGCCCCGCAACGCTGAGGAGATGATCGACCGCGCCCGGGAGCGTTTCGGCGATGCCGTGCTGTTCAAGGTTGGAACGGACGTCGGAAAGAGCTTGGAGGGCCTGTCCTCCCGTTTTAACAGCGCCCTCTCACTGCGCGGCAACGCGACCACCTGATCCGCAGTCGTTGCGCGATTGCGCACAAGGCGATGAAAAGAAAGGGCCACCGCGAAGGTGGCCCTTTCTCGTACACGGCGGGAGAACGGCGTCAGCCGTCGGACGGCGCGGGCTCGACCACTCGCACGGTAGACAGCGCGTCGGCGGACTGCTCCTCGTCCATGTCTGCGGGGTGCTGCTTCTGACGGGGCGGCACCTCGACACCCCTCTTGCGCATGTCGTTGGCGTACCAGCGCACCGACTTGGGCGTCGCCGCCGCGCCCTCGATCTGCGCGTTGACCATCTCGGCCACCAGCGCGTGCGGGAAGCCAGCGGGGTCCATCAGGATCGCGCGTGCGAGCGCGCCGATGCCCTTGCCGTGGGGCTTCTTCTCGGTCGCCTCGGGCGCCTCGGCGACCTCGGCCCGAGGCTGTGCGCGCTGTTCGGCTGCCTTGGGCTTCTTCGGCTGCCCGAACGAGGCGAGATCGATGTTCTTGTCGGCCGCGACCTGCTCGATCCGCGCGACGAGCTTGCCTCGGGTCGCGAACGTCTTGGGGCCGGCCGGCTTGTCGGCGATCCGGTTGTGCAGGTCCAGCAGTTCCTTGGTGGGCATGTCTTCCAGCTTCATGGCTTTCGCTCCTCAGAGGGTCTTGAGGTCGGCGCCGTCGTCCTGCGACGGAACCTCCCAATGGTCGGTGCGCTTCTTGCGACCGTCCGCCGTGATCGCGATCAGCGGCGACTCGTCGCCCAGCTCGGGGTGCTCGTACAGGTCCACGCCGTGTACGCGGGCGAGGAAGGTGGGGTTCTTGGTGAGGAACGCGCTGGCGTTCTCGGTGCTGGGCTTGTTGGTCACGAATCGCTCTTGGTTGTTGGGGCCGCAGGGTCATTAGGTCGCGGTTCCCTCGATCCGGGAGCCCCCTGTGGGGCGTCAGACCTTCCAACTGGCTGTCTGGGCGCGGTGCTCCGTAAGCTCATGAAAAAGAAGGGGATGCCCTTGGGACATCCCCTCCGAAACACGGCCGGGCCACCCGTTGCCCTCTTCGCACCTAACCAACCCGGCCGGGTTTGCTCGGTCAGGCTGAGCAGAGCGCGAGGTGCGCCTGGTGGTAGCCAAGTCGGTCGGCACGGCGCTTCGTGGCCCGGTCCACGTACAGGTCCAGCGCCCGGCAGTACGGCATGCCCGCCAGGCGCGCCGCGTCGTCGAAGTAGTCGGAGTACGGGCGGACGCCCGCGGCCTCTGCCCGCTCCGCCAAGGCTTCGAGCAGGTCGCGGCCGGTGCGCAGGGCGACGGCCATCCCGGTGAGCGCGATCGACACCGGGTGGTCCGCCGAGTAGTGGGCCTGCTTATTCATCGCCGCCCCCAATCAGTTCGTGGTCGATGTCCCGCTCGCGCATCGCGAGCTGGATCGAGCTGATGGGGTTGGCCTTGCCGGCGTTCCAGGCGCGGATGGTGACCAGGATGCCCTGAAGGCGCGCGTCGCCCAGCTTCACGTACTCCTGGACCTTGAGGTAGTCGTCCGTGCGCATGGCGGTGGCCAGCTCGACCGGGCCGACCGGTCGGTCCTTGGACGGCATGCGGTCGATCAGGGACAGCACCGCCGAGGCCAGCGGCAGGTTGCGCGTGCCGACGGCGACCTGCGCCATGTGGCCGAGCTCTGCCGGGCCGGCGTGCTGGAGCTGCTGGAGGTACTCGGTGCGCTTGGGGTCGCCGAGGGCCGCGCGGGCCAGGACCTTCGCCGGGGAGTCGTAGAACGGCTTCTGCGCGACGAGCTGCGCGTGAGGGGCGCCCGCCTGCTTGAGCAGCGCGTCCAGCTCGGCCTTGCTGTTGTCCCTGATCTGG
The DNA here is from genome assembly GCA_041919795.1 of Pseudoxanthomonas sp. Lineage (GTDB taxonomy): Bacteria > Pseudomonadota > Gammaproteobacteria > Xanthomonadales > Xanthomonadaceae > Pseudoxanthomonas_A. The sequence continues at coordinate 12,759 of JAYRTC010000004.1, forward strand.
CGGACGGCCGCGAGGGTCTCGTTCTGCGCGAAGCGCGCCAGCTCGCCGGCGCCGACGCCCGGCGCGTTCTTCCAGCGCGAGGCGATCTCGGTCTTCTTGGTGGCGACGTCCTTGTTGAGGCGCTCGATGGCCTTGAGGACGCGGGAGTGCAGCGTGTCGAGCTGCGAGGCGAGCTCGCCGATCTGCTGCGGGCTGAGTAGCTGGGTGTCGCTGAGGGTGATCTTCATTGCTCGTGTGCTCCGGTGGGTTGTGGTCCTCCGGTCGCCTGTCACGAGCGCGTCCCCAGCCGCGGGGGTGGTCTGCGCGCCAATGCGCTGACCGGATGCGTTCAATGTGTCGGGGAGCGTGGGCGACGAACGCCATCGTTCTCCGACCGTGTTCCCCCCCGGTGCTGCCACCGTCGCGGCGGCTTGCGGTTCATGGGCTTGGCGCCGTGCCACTGCCCGATCAATTGTCAGAGGGTTAAAGCTGTCGCAGGATTTGCGACGCGCTCATGGCTTCATTCAAGGGCATCAAGCCGATGCGCACAGGGGAAGCGAACCCATGGCAAACAATCTGATTGTGTCTTACGACCTCTACAACCCAGGACAGGATTATTCGAAGGTTATTGAAGCGATCAAGGCCCTAGGTTCGTGGGCGAAGGTCCATAAGTCCGTCTGGTACGTCAATTCCAGCTACACGGCTACTCAGGCTGCCGATAAAGTCTGGGCAACGATGGACCGCAACGATTCCCTCTTCGTGGTCGATGCCACCAACAACAATGCAGCTTGGCAGAATCTGAGTGACGAGGTCTCGAATCACATTAAGGATCAGTGGTTCAAGTAGGAGTGCGTCGGCCGGGCTACGGTGGCTAGTGCCCTCGGTTGACGCTGCCATGCTCGCGCCTGTCCTCGTACTCCAGCGACATGCGCTCCCACTCCGCGGCGTCCAGGCGCGGCACCGGCCCGATGCAGGTCATCTCGCTGCGCCGGGCCAGGGCGTCGCGCCCGCCCATCGCAGCGACCGCCTCGGGCGCCGTCGCCTGGATCGCGCCCAGCATCACGTCGATCTGCTCGGCCTTGGCGAGAGCCTCGGCCACCGTCAGCTTCTCACTCATCGTCCTGGTCCTCGTCGTGCGGTCGCGCCGCGTTGTACTTGGAGAGCAGCGCCACGAGCTGCGCGCGCTCGTCGGCGGGCATCGCCAGCAGGGCGTCGGCCGACAGGCCGGTGTCCTCGACCTTGACGCGCAGCCTGTCCGCCATCTGCTCGCCGTATCGGAACTTGAGCAGCACCTCCAACAACCTGTCGCTGTGCTTGCGCACGGTGAGCGGCCTCTCCTCGCCCGTCGTCGGGTCCGCGGTGGTGGCGAGGCGCCCTTGGTGGATGACCGGCTCTTCGTAGCCGAGCGCGGCGCGCCTGTACGCCTCGTCGAGGAGCGAGTCGAGGGCCACCTCGACCGCCTTCTCCCACCGCGTGCGGAACTCGATGTCGTTGGCCTTGTGGTAGAAGGCCGTCTGCCTGCTGATGCCGACGGCCGCGGCGGCCTGCTTGGGCGAGCACGTGTCCTCCAGCACCTGGAAGAACAGCTCGCGCCGCTCGGGCGTGAAGGTGTTCGGGATGGAAAGCACGGTCGTCTCCGGGGTGAAAAGTGGCTTACGGCGTGATCGTGTCATGCTTACGCGCGCAGGCACGCCATCATTCAAGCAGTCGGATCAGCGACTTGGATGGCGCTGAACACCCGATGCTTGATTAGATGGCGTGGTTATCCCGACTTGTCTTCGCGCGCGAAGGACACAGCGCACGCGGTTGGACGCATCCGTCCATGCGCTTTCGATGAGGTGGAGGGGATCGCTTTACGATTGTCGGTCTGATTGTCACGTTCGTCGTCTATAGACTGACGAACGCCGTGACAATCGAATCCGCCAGTGACTTTCGCTTTGACAATCGGGTGGCCGAAAGCGGCCTAAGTGCTTGCCGCGCTTAGATTGTCGCGCCGACAATCGAAACTGACTTTCGGCGACAATCTGATTGTCACTGGGCGCGACAATCGAGCTCCGAAAGTCGCGCCCCGTGACAATCGAAAACGCGCGTTCACCCCTCCGTCCTGACCAGGATTCCGAGCTTCGGGTTGCGCTCGTCGGCAGGCTCCTGCCAGACCATGAACCCGTCGATCGATGCTCTTGCGTTGCTGCGTCCGTCTGGCACGGCCTGTTCGATCTTGCGCCTTGCCGTTTTGTCGGAGACGCCGTCCCGCTCGCAGACGAGCGCGACCAGTTCCTTGAGCGGGATGCTGCCGCCGCGCTCGTTCGCCTCCTGGCATGCCAGCTCCAGGATGGGGTCCATCGCGCCGCTGAACTCACCCTGCGCATCGGCCATCACGGTGGGGCGCAGCACCAGGGAGTCGCCGACCTTCTCCATGTTGAAGCGCATCGGTGGCTCGCGCTCCGCGTCCTTCTGCTTCTTCACCGTCACCTTGATCGAGCGCCCATCGCTAGCGCGCTCCACCTCGATCGTGGTGTCCATCGCGCCCAGCAGCGCGGTGCTACCGCGCATGCCCTTGCTCAGGTCCTTGCCCGAGTGGTGCACGACGACCACCGCTGCGCCCGTGGCGTTGCGCAGCAGCTTCATGCTGGCGATGTAGCGCCCCATGTCTTTCGCCGAGTTCTCGTCGGCGCCCGCTGCCGTCTGGTTCAACGTGTCGATGACGATCAGGCGCAACGGCCCCAGCCCCTCGGCCACGGCCTCGACGAACGCGCGCACGCCGCCGTCCTTCTCGGCCGCGAGGTTGAGGTCGTCGCGCATGAGGTGCAGGTCGAACCTGCGACCCTGGGCGCGCCTGTCCATCTTCCAGGCGCGGAAGCGCTTGCCCAGGCCGGGCGCACCCTCTGCGGCGATGTACAGGACGCCGCCACGCTCGGCCTGCCGTCCGTGCCAGTCGATGCCGCCCGCGATGGCCATCGACATGTCCACAGCGAGGAATGACTTGCCCGACTCTGGCGCACCGTAGATGGCGGCGAGGCTGCCTTCGGTCAGCACGCCGGGCACCAGCCACCTCGGCGGCGGCAGCGACTCCACGTCGTCCAGCGACAGGAAGTTCCAGCGGCTGCGTTCCTCGGCCGGCTCGATCTCGTCCCACACCTCGAAGTCCTCGGCGGCGTCGGGCGGCGCGATGTCGGCGCCGGCCTCGTTGAGGCGCCTGCGCAGCGTCGCGATGGTGACGGCGCCGTCGCGGTCGGCGTGCAGGGAATCCCAGCGGCGGCCGACGATCCAGTCATGGTCCGCGAACTTGGGGTCGGACGTGCTCCAGTCGATGAACTCCTGCCGCCCCGCGCCGTCGGTGGCATGGTGGCAGGCCATCATCAGCTCGCGCCATGTGTCGTGTTCGCGGAAGTCCGTCGGGTCCAGGTGCTCCAGCGATGCGGCGAGCTGCTCGGCGGTGATTTCGCCTGCGCCCGTGGCCCGCGTCCTCTTCGGCCTGCGCGCCGCCTCGACCAGCCTTACGGGCAGGTCCGGCATGTCTGGTAGCTGCGGCGAATCGGGTGCCCAGCGGTACAGGCCGCCGGTCGGATGCACAGAACCCGCCGCGACGACCTGGCGGCCGAGCGACTTCAGCTCCACGCCCTCGAAGCCATCCACGCTCTCCAGCAGCACGGCGCCCGCGGGCTTGTGGAAGTAGAAGTGGTGGCCGGGGTGAGACAGGTTGCCGGTGAGGACGTGCGGCGCAGACGTCAGGTCCAAGCCGAAGGCGGCGGCCATGTCGGCTAGGCTGTCGCGCCCAGCCGGGAAGTTGCGCGGGTCCACGTCCACCACGACCACGTCGGCGGGCAGGCGCACGCCCAGGTTCAGGCCGTCGCGCCTCGCGCGCTCCAGCACCTCGGCCCGGTCGTAGTTGCGTTCCTGCCAGCGCTTGTCCGCGGGCACCTTGTCGCGGCGGCGCAGGGGGATCAGGTCGAGCCGGGCGCGGCGGTATTCGGACGCGGCCTCAAATGATGGCGTAGCGGCGGCGTGCCCCGCGGCATCATTGCTCCCGTGAGTCCTGGACAGCTCACTCTCCTGGTCGGTCGTACCCTTACGCCCACGGTCTCGCACGCCGTGGGCGTTTTCATGTGCGGCCATCGGTCAGCCCTCCGCGTTGGCGGTGCGGGCGGCAAGCATCGCGGCGGCGACCTTGCGGACGCCCTCGCTCATCGGCTGGCCCTTGGCGTACTCGCGCAGATCGCCCATGCGATAGCGGATCAGCTTCGGTCCGACGCGGACGTACTTCGGGCCGCCGCCGTGGCAGCGATACCACGCCAACGTGGCGCGCTTCAGCCGCAGGTATGCGGCGGCCTCCTCGGGCTTGGTCATCGCCTCGTCGGGGAGGGCGTGCAGTTCGGCCAGCTCTTCGGGGGTGAGCTTCTTGGGTTCGGGGGTAGTCACAGGCATGCTCCATCTCCAAGTTCCCACGGAGGCGGAATGCCACCGGGGGACTGGGCCTGCTGTGCGTCGCAGAGATGGGCTGCTCAGTTCGTCATGCTGGGCTGGCCTCGGCTGTTCTTGCCACCGAAAGCACTTCTGATCGCCATAGCCATTGCCGACGATCCTCGGGCTGGTCTGGTCAGCAGCCCGATTAACCACACTGTACCCGGACGGCTCGCGTGCTGACACCAACGTTGTGCCCGGGCTCCCCGGTGAGCCCGAGTCGTCCGGTTCGGTCCGGGCTGCTCGGTATCAGGCCGCGCGGCCCCGGACGCGACACAGGCTGCCTGGCGAGCCTGTGCAGTCTTAATCGCTGCGACGCAGCAAGAGCAGACTTTTGACTTCGAACCTCCCGCCCCTGAATATCCATTCAGGAATGCCAACACAGGGGGAAATGGACAATGCCAGCAGACCAAACCACCAAGACGGTCTACTACCTGCGCGCCAGGCGCGACGATCAGCCTTTTGACCTTCAGTCGATCGCGAAAAAGGCGCGCAAGAAGAAGAGCACCTGCGATGCCACCGAGATTGAACTTGGAGGCGGCGACGTGGTGCGGATTCAGCACTTCAGCAATTCCAACGGGCGTACGCTGATGCACCTAACGCGATATGTTCCTGGCGTGCAGGCATCAACGCTTCAGCCCAAGGCAACTACCGCTGAAGATGATGAAGGGGCACAGCCGCCGCCGAGAGGCAAGGAGTTCAAGGACGGGGACTGCTTCCTTTTTCTGAAGGATCACCATGTCCTTTACTGTGGACACGGCATCAGCAAAAGCAAAGCGTCCTTGTACTTGTCCCTGCTTTTCAGGGAAGCTGACCTCCATGACGAGTCCAGCGGCTTCGATCTCGTTCCTGCGAGCAACCTGGACAAACTGCAACTGATCCAGGATCACGGCGTCAAGTCCATTCAACTGGCCGTGAGTGCCTTCGATCTGAGCTTGCCGAAGGCGCGCCGCACAAGCTGGATCGCAAAGTCTCTCGGTTCTCTCGGCGATGAGCTTGGCGCGCTAGTAAGTAAGGACCAGTCGCTGACCAAACAGAAGGCGCTGGAGGACCTCATTGTGAATGTTGAGGTCAAGCTGGATGGCAACACCCGTGCGATCCAGAGCTCTCAGGACTTTATCGAGGATCTCGCGGAGACGGTGCTTGATGAGGACACCGAGACGCCCGTAAGCGAGTTCACGATCGTCACCCAGAAGAACGAGCGCATCACTTCCGGGGAAATCCGACTTCAGACGGGCGTGAAAGTGGAAACGAAGGACAATTCCGTCAGTCACACCAGCGTATGGGGTGAGATGGGAACCTATTTTGACCAGATAACGCAGGGGAACCTGCTGGAGCAATGACGTGCGTCGCCTCGAAGTTGACTGGAGCCGAATCGGGCTGCTCGCCGCGATCGCCGCCGTTTCGGCGGTGATCGGCTGGTATGGGCAGCCGTTCGTCCACGGTAACGACGAAGCCCGCGGTGTCATCGTCAACGTATTCTCGATCCTGGCCGGCTTTCTCATCACAGTGATGACTCTTCTGGGCGAGCCCGGCCTATATCGAGGACGTACGTGGCGTTCGGACGCTGTCAGGCGAAGCAACGTCTACCAGCGGCTCGTCCGGCACAAGTGGCTTTTCATCTCTTACTTGATTGTGCTTGCCTTGGTCTTTCTGACGACCATCGTGGCCAAGCGCGAGCCGGACGGGCGACTGGTCACCTGCCTGGAAGCGCTTTATCTCGGCTTTGCTGCCTTCGCGTTCATGTACTCACTGATGCTTCCGAGCCGATTGCTCAATCTACAGCTAGCGCGCTTCGATGAGCTTGTGGAGTCCAGACGTAACGGCCAAAAACCAGAATGATGATTCGGGAGGTGCCTTGCGCCTCCCATTTGGTGAAGGTGCTACAGGCAAGCGCCAACCCATGCGTCGGCGACGTTATCCCGTCCCTCAAGAATGACGCTTTTGCCACCGGACACGAAACGCCGGAATCCCGTGTATCCGCCGAACTCGTTCTTGGCATTGACCCGGCCGCAGGCGACCACGCCGAACTCCTCGGTGTAGTTGGCGCGCACGTCCCGGAACTGCGCGGCGTCCGGGTCCTTTAGCTCGGCCCTCACCGCGCGCTCGGCCGCCACGATGGTCTCGGCGCCGAGCCACTTCTCCTGCTGCGCCTTCTTCTCCACGGCCGTCATGGGGCGCTCCGGCTCGGGCTTCGGCACCTCTGGCTGCTGGGCCTGCTTCCGTGACACCTCGGCCACTGCCACGGGCGCTGCGGCAACTGTGGGCTCGCTGCGCGGCACCAGCTTCGACCCGATCCAAACCAAGACCACCAAGATGACCAGAAGAACCCCGATCCGCTTCATATACTCCCCCTGAGCAACGCCGGTAAATAGTCTATTTTGGACTAATCCAATACAGACTCTAGCGTGCGGTGACCAGCTTGTCACCGCGCGATGGCCCAATCGACCCACAACCCCGATTACCAGCTGCTGCTGACCGTCCTGAAGGCGGCCCGCAAGCGGGCGGGCGTGTCGCAGATCGATCTGGCCGAACGGCTAGGGAACACGCAGACCTTCGTATCAAAGTGCGAGAGAGGCGAGCGGCGCATCGACGCCGTGGAACTGGTCGAGTTCGCCGAGGCGCTAGGCGTGCCGCCGCTCGGACTGCTGGGCGAGTACTTGGAGCAGCGTGCGTCCAAGCTGCAACCGAAGTCCAGAAAGAGCAGCGCAAAGAGGCGCTGACTACGAGGGATGGCAGGTCCGACTTACTTGAAGCACCATTTGGATAAAAGTCACCTCGGACCGACAAAATGCAAAAGCTTTCCAGCTTTGGTGACATTCGCCAGACAGGGTTTTGCGTTCACTGCGGGGGCTCAACGGAATCGCTGGATCACGCGCCTTCAAAAGTGTTCTTAGACATCCCGTACCCTCCTACTCGCCCCACGCTGCCAAGTTGCACCGAGTGCAACAACCAGCTGTCATCCGATGAAGAGTACTTGGCTTGCTTCATTGAATGTGTCATTTGCGGAACAACTGACCCCGCATCGCTCGGACGCGAGAAGATCGCCAAAGCCTTAAGGCGGAATAGCAAGCTTAGACAGTTGATCGAGACGTCCAGGATGGATACGGAGCCTGGGGAAGATGCACCGCTAGTGTGGATGCCTGATGAGGCCAGAGTCCGACAGGTCATTTTGAAGTTGGCGCGGTGCCATGCGGCCTATGAACTCAACGAACCTCAATTGAGCGCCCCCAGCCTCCTCTCGGTGTTGCCTCTTCCGACTCTGTCAGAAGCTCAACGCGAACACTTTGAGACCCCGCCAAACAGTTCGGTGTGGCCTGAGGTGGGAAGCAGAGCTATGCAACGCCTATTGATCGCAGACGAAGCGTATTCAATGGGCTGGATCACCGTCCAAGAAGGCCGGTACAGGTACATGGCCATTGGAGCAGAAGCCGTCATGATCCGAGGCGTCCTAAGCGAATACTTAGGCTATGAAGTGATCTGGGAGAACTGACGGTCCGCCCGAGTTTGGTGCCGCTTGTCCGAATCGAACGGACGACCTACTGATTACAAATCAGTTGCTCTACCGACTGAGCTAAAGCGGCGATGTCGTACTTCTCTTGCTTAAACCGTGTCCGGCTTGCCCCGCAGTTTACGCGCTGGCGAGCCTAAAGCCTTGCCGCGCTTAGCCTTCCGGCCGGCCGCCACAACAACCGCGTCCGAGTTACAAGGCGGTTGCTCTACCAACTGAGCTATGCCGGCATGACCTGGGACGACTCGCACGGGGCCAGTCGGCCCGGCGTGGAAAGCGAGGACGCCGATTCTAACTCAGCGCGCCCTACCGCAGCACGACGCAATCGAGAGGACGCGATTGCGTGGCGGCAGCGCCGCGCTTGAGTTGCGCCGCGCTCACCCCTTGCTGTACGGCGATATCCAGCCACCATTGCCGGGGGCCCTCATCGCCGACGGCCTGCACTTGCGCTTCGAAACCGGCGGCCTTGAGCGTGGACTGGCGGCGTTCGGCTCCTTCGCGGCTGCCGTAACGACCCAGGGCAATGCCATTGGCCTGCGCACCGCCATTGATCACCAGGTAGTCGTCGAAACCCGCCGCGCCGATGCGCTGCGCCAGCGCCTGTGCGGCCTCGCGATCCGGCAGCGGCGGCAACAGCACGTTGTAACCGCTGGCCTGCCGCCCTGGAACTTCACGCGGGCGAACACGCGCAGCCTGTCCGGCGATACGCGCAGTCGCGGCGGTTGCGGCGGCATCGCTGTCGAAAGGCCCGATGCTGAAGCACTGCGCCGCGGCGGCAGTGGCTGCGAGCGGCACCGGCGCTGCTTCGGTGGACGTTGCCTCGATGGGGGCTGTCCCAGCGGGCGTCGACGCCGCCGCTGGCGCAGGCACAGCCACGGGCGGCGCGGCCTTGGCCGCCGCCACCCCGCTTTCACCCAGCAATTGCAATCGCGCCACACCCGCGGGTTGTTCGGGAAGCACGCGAGGTTGCGGGGCGGGACGGGAAATCCACCACGCGGCGGCACCCAGGTTCAAGGCGATGAGGAGGACGATCAGGGCGCGAATCAGCATTTGGCGATTCTAAAGGGCGATGTTCGCAACAGGTAGTGACCTGTGGGAAGGACTTCAGTCCCGACGAACTCTGCCGGCAAGGCGTCGGGACTGAAGCCCCTCCCACAAAAGCCCGCTGCAGCGGCGACAAGACGATTCCCGGGACAATAGTCCACCTCCAGCGAAAACTGGAGTCTCGCGAAGGGTCGTCGCTTCAAAGGTTCGCCACACCGCCCCGCGACCACAGCGCCAATCCTTCCAGGACCAACGACGGCGCACGCAGCACATCGGGCAGGTGTGGCGCCAGTGCTTCGGCGCCGCCGCCATGCAGCAACAGCGTTGGCGCCTTGCCCAGCAATTGCTCGGCCTGGCGCAGGCTGCGTTCGATCAGGCCCAGGGCCGCGCCTTCGCAACCGGAGGCCAGCGCGTCGGCGGTGTCAACGGCGAATTCCCGGTAGCTTCCGCCCTGCCCCGGCAGTTGCGCGGCGGCGCCATGCAAGGCTTCGCGCATGAGCCGTGGCGAAGGACCGATGCGACCACCTCGATGCAGGCCTTCGCCATCGAGCAAGTCGATGGTGAGCGCCGTACCCACGCCCGCGATCAACCAGGGTTTGCTGCCGCGCGCATGCGCGGCGAGCAAGGCCAGGAACCGGTCCACGCCGAGCCGCGCCGGTTCCGCGTAGGCGATGCGTACGCCCGCCAATTGCGTGCAACTGCGCGCCATCGAAATACGCCGGAAACGCGTGGTCAGCGCATCGACCACCGCCGCGGTCAACGCAGGCGAAGCCACGCTGGCCAGGCAGGCGGAATCGGCGCGGTCGGGGAGCACTTCGCGCAGGTTTTCCACGAATACGTTTTCGTCATGGGCCAGGGCGATGACGTCGCCCAGGCTGCCATCGTCGTGCAGCTGCACGCACTTCAGCCGCGAATTGCCAAGGTCGAACAACCATCGATTCATTGCGGCCTCACGCTGACTTCACCGGCATGGAACAGGCGCTCTTCGCCCTCGATATCGACCCGCAGCGCACCATCACTGGCGATGCCGAGCGCGGTGCCGGATTGCACGCCCGTATCCAGATGGATCGCAACGGTTCGACCAACCAGCGCATCGAAGCGCGCATAACGCGAGAGGAACGGCGCCAGTCCTTCGGCATCGAATTGATCCAGCGCGGGAACCAGGTGCGCCAGCAAACCCGCTGCAATCTGATTGCGCGAAGGGGCCTTGTCCTGCAACCCGGCCAGATCGATCCAAGGCTGATCGATCGCCGCGGCCGCTGCCTCGGGCATGCGCATGTTGATGCCCAGGCCGATCACCGCACGCACCGGGCCAGCGTGTTCGCCGCCGCCTTCGACCAGCAGCCCGCCGAGTTTGCGGTCGTCGACCAGCAGATCGTTGGGCCATTTCAGGCGCACGCCGGGATAACCGCACTCATGCAGCGCCTCGACGGCGGCAACGCCCGCAACCAGGCTCAATCCACCGAGCCGGGCCAGTCCACCGGAGAACTGGCGTGATGCCGAAAGATACAGATGCGCGGCCAGCGGCGACGCCCACGCCTTGCCGCGCCGTCCGCGCCCACCGGTCTGACGTTCGGCCATCAACACGGCGATGCCACTGGCCGGGGTTTCGCGGCGCAGCAGTTCGCTGTTGGTGGAATCCAGCGACCAGGCCAGGTCGAACGTCGCGATGCCGGTGCGAACCGGCGCGGGCAATGCATCGAGGATCGCCTCGACCTGCAGCAACTCGATCGGGTGGCGCAGCGCATAGCCGCGACCGGCCTGCGCATCGATTTCCACGCCGGCTTCGCGCAGCGCCTGCACCCGTTTCCACATCGCCGCGCGGGTCAAGCCCGCCTCGTGCGCCAGCGCATCGCCGGACACGGGACCGGCGATCAGTCGCTGCAGGATTTCGCGCTCGCTGCTCATGTGCGCTTGCGCAGCAGGCGGACGCGTTCGAAACGCGATTCGGAACCGGCGCGCAGGCGCTGCAAATTGCCACGATGGGTGAACAAGACCAGCAATGCCGCAGCGCAGGCGAACAGGCGACGCGCGTTGTCGGCTTCGCTGCCGAAGCACCACGCCAGCGGCACCACGCAAGCCACCGCGATCACCGAAGCCAGCCCGACATAGCCCGAAGACACCAGCACCAGGATCCACACCGACAACAACCACGGCACCGCGCCCGGCCACAGCACCAGCAATCCGCCGAGCAACGTACCGACGCCTTTTCCACCACGAAATCCATGCCACAACGGCCACACATGACCAAGGGTGGCGGCAAACGCGGTGGCATAACCCAGCGCCTGCGCTGGCAATTCTTCATTCATGGGCGCGAACATCGGCGCGAAGCGCAAACCCAGCCACGCAGCCAAGGCGCCCTTGCCGACATCGATCAGGACCACGCCCAGCGCGAATTTCCAGCCCTGGGTGCGCAAGGCATTGGTGCCGCCCGCGTTGCCGCTGCCCTGGGTGCGGATATCGACGCCGCGCAGGCGCCCGAGCAACAGGCTACCCGACAGCGAACCGAGCAGGTAGGCGACGACGATCAGTGCAAGGGTGAGGGCGAATGCGGACATGGCGCAATTATGCGCGAGATGTAAGTCCCTCTCCCCTCGGCGCCCGAAGGGCGTCCAAAGGTGAGAGGGGTTGGGGTGAGGGTCCGGCGAAGCAAAAGCAATCCGGACATCACTGACTCGCCACCGTTATGCAGACGCTGCTTGTTGCGGTGGCGCGGGCTGCACGGCAACGATCAATGCCCCGGGGCCCGCATGCGCGCCGACCGCCGCGCCGGTTTCCACCACATGGGCTTCGCTGATGTCGATGCGCGCGCGCAATGCGGCGAGCAGGCGTTCGCCCGCGGCCGGTGCGTCGCAATGGCCGACGATCACCCGCCAGCGCACGCCTGCCGACAACTTGCGGGCCACGCTGCGGGCGAAGACCTCCGGCGCGCGCTTGCGTGCGAACAGTGCGCTGGAAAGTCCCAGCGTGCCGTCCGCGCGCATCCGCGCCACCGGGGTCAGCGCGGTGAACCGGGCCAGCGGCGCGGCCCAGGCGGGAATGCGCCCGCCACGGACCACATGGCTGATGTCGCGGGTCATCGCCCAGAACAGGGTCAGCGGGCGCAGGCGTTCGAGCTCCGCCAGGATATCCGCGGCCTCGGCACCGGCCTCGGCCATTTCCGCCGCGCGCCAGACGTGCAGGGCTTCACCGGCGGCGGCATTGAAGGTATCGAACACCTGCACGCGCCCGCGATCGGTGCGCGCGGCGGCATGTTCGCCCGACTGCAAGGTGCCCGACAGCGCGCGCGACAGGCCGACATAGACCACTTGCGGGTGATGGGCCAGCGCCAGTTCGAACTGGCGCATGAAATCGCCCGGCGGCGGCTGGCTGGTGCGCGGCAATTGCCGCGATTCGGCCATGCGCCGGTAGAACTCGTGCGTGGACAGGCCGATCTTGTCCAGGTAATCGCGGCCGTCGAGATCCACTCGCGCTGGAACCACGCCGATCGCATGACGTTCGGCGATGGCTTCGGGCAGGTCGGCGGCGCTGTCGGTGACGATGGCCACGCGCAATCCCGAGGCCGCGCTGCGCTGCTGGCGCAGCATGTCGTCGGCCTTCATCGCTTCGACCCGGCCGAGCATGGCGCAGGCATCAAACAAGGCCTGCGGATTCGCGGCATGCGCATGCACGCGCAGGCGCTGCGCGCCGCCGGCGATGACGATGGAATCGGCGCCGATGGCCTCCAGCGCGCGGCACAGGCGCTCGCGATCCAGCGCTTCGCCCAGCACCAGGCACTCGCTGCACCAGCGGCGCTGGGGATCGATATCCTGTTCGTGTTCGTGGATGGCGGTGTCGCCGGCTTCATTGGCCGCGGGTACATGCATGCCGCGCACGCGGATCGCACGCGGGCCGCCTTCGACGAATTCGGCGATGCCTTCCAGCAGGTCCACGAAACCCTGCGCCCCGGCATCGACCACGCCGGCCTTCTGCAGCACGGCCAATTGCCGTGGCGTATCGGCCAGCGCGCGGCGCGCCTGCGCCAGGGCAAGCGCGAAGCCTTCGCGCGAACCGCGATCGCCAACATGGTCCCGCGAACTCCTTTCCAGTTCCTCGGCGAAAGCGGCAATGACGCTGACGATGGTCCCTTCCACCGGCTGGGCCAGGGCCAGGCGCGCGCTGGCGGCGCCATGGCGCACCGCCGCGGCCAGCGACTTCGCATCGAGCGAAGGCAGCGGCTTCACCTGTTCGGCGATGCCATGCAGGAACTGGGCGAGGATCGCGCCGGAATTGCCGCGCGCGCCCTCGATGGCGTCGTTGCCGACCCACGACAGCAATTCGCCCGCATGGCGGCTGCGCCGACTGAGCGCGCCGTTGAGCACGCTGCCCAGGGTGGAGGCCAGGTTGTTGCCGGTATCGCCGTCGGCGACCGGGAACACGTTGATCTTGTTGAGTCCATCGCGCGAGGCGATGACCCGGCGTGCGCCGGCGATCAGGGCGCGGCGCAAGGTGGCGGCGGTAAGGAAATCATTCGCAGGCATGTGCATGGGCGAAGAGTCTGCATGAACCATACGCAGCAGCATGCTGCACTGCGGAAGCGCCCGCCGACGGGGTGAAGGAAACCGCGCTATAGTTCCTTGCTGCCGTATTGCGGCCCGACGGGAGTTTTCCCATGCTGCGTCCGATCATTGCCGTGTTGCTGCTGTCCGCAAGCGCGCAGGCCCTGGCCCTGAACAACCGTGCCGAAAACGTGATCCCCGCCTGCCAGGCCACCGAGGCCATGGGCCGCGATGAACCGGTCCAGGCCGTTGGCGTGGCCCATTCCAAGGCGATCCGTCCGGTCCGCGGCAACAAGACCGTCAAGCCCGCGATCAACCCGGGCAACGGTGGTGGCGGCAACGATGACGACAGCCAGCCGCGCCTGCGGGGTTCCAAGTGGCACAGTTTCCTGCCGGGAATGTTTCGCTGATTCGATCTTTATTCGGCTGGCTGCGACGCCCGCCCGTTCCGCTGGATTCCGGTTTGTGGCGTGACCTGCGCCGCTCGACCGCACTGCTGCATGCACTGGACGAAACCGACGACGCGCGCCTGCAGGCGCTGGTCGCGGTCTTCCTGCAACGCAAGACCATCACCCCGATTGCGGGACTGGAGCTCGACGCCCCTGCGCGCATGCAACTGGCCGCGCTGTGCTGCCTGCCGTTGCTCGGTTTCGGCGTGGAAGGATTGCGTGGCTGGTCGCAACTGCTGGTGTATCCCGACGCGTTCCGGGTCCAGCGCAGCCATGTCGATGCCGCCGGCGTGCTGCACGAATACGAGGACGAACTGATCGGCGAATCCTGGGACAGCGGCCCGTTGATCCTGTCCTGGGCCGACGTGCAAGCCGACCTGGCCGACCCGCACGCCGGTTTCTGCGTGGCGATCCACGAAATGGCCCACAAGCTGGACGCACTGGATGGCGCGATGGACGGCACCCCGCCGCTGCCGCGTCGCTGGCAGCGCGAATGGGCCAGCGATTTCCAGCGCGAATACGATGGCTTCTGCCGGCAGGTCGACGCCGGCCGCGACACCGCCATCGATCCCTATGCCTCCGAATCACCGGAAGAATTCTTCGCCGTCGCCAGCGAATACCACTTCTCCGCACCGCAGGTGCTGAAAGCGCAATTGCCGAAAGTCGCCGCGCACCTGCAACGTTTCTACACCGGGAACATGACGTAGGAGCGACGTGAGTCGCGATGCGAGGCAATCAAACCTTCGGTAGTTTCCGATGTGGGCGAAACTCCCGTTCGCGACTCACGTCGCTCCTACGCCAGATGGATCGCCGCTCCTACAACCCCTGCGGCAGGATCACCTCGAAGCGCGCGCCGCCCAGTTCCTGCGAACGCTGCACCTGAAGCTCGCCGCGATAGCCGCGGACCAGGTCCTGGACGATGGACAGGCCGATGCCGTGGCCGTGCACGCGCTCGTCGCCGCGCACGCCACGCTGCAAGACATGGGCCACGTCTTCCTCGGCGATGCCGGGACCGTCATCGTCCACCGCCAGCAACAGGCCGGCACGGCGGTTGCCCACGGTGCGGGTCGGCGTGGCGGTCAACAACACCCGCGAGCGCGCCCACTTGAAGGCGTTTTCCAGCAGGTTGCCCATCAGTTCCTGCAGGTCGCCGGGCTCGCCGTGGAAACGGGCTTCCGGATCGATCTCGAATTCGCAGATCACGCCCTTGGCCGCATAGATCTTTTCCAGCCCGCGCACGATTTCCTCGGCGTTGGCCTCGATCGGCACCGGCGCGGCGAACAACGCGTGGCCGCTGGAAGCCGCACGCGCCAGTTGATACGACACCAGGTTGTTCATGCGCTTCAACTGCGTATCCAGCTCCTCGCGCAAGGCGGTGGCATGGACGCCTTCGTCCAGCTGCGCGCGCAGCACCGCCAACGGCGTCTTCAGGCTGTGGGCCAGGTCGGCCAGGGTGTTGCGCTGGCGATCGAGGTTCTCGCGCTCGCTCTCGATGAAGGCGTTGATGCTGTCGGTCAACGGCTCCAGTTCGCGCGGATGTCGCTCGGTCATGCGGCTGGCCTGGCCGCGCTGCACCCGGGTCAGTTCGTTGATCACCCGTTGCAGCGGACGCAGGCTCCAGCTGAGCACCAGCACCTGCAACAACAGCAGGAAGATGCCAGCCGCGGTCAGGTAAGCCCACAGCGCGCCGCGAAAGGTGCGCAGTTGCGAGGCCAATACCTTGGAGTCCTCGGACACATAGATGGAATACGGGAATTCCGCATCCGGACCGCGATTCGCATAGACCGTGCCCAGGCCGAAGCGGTAGATCGTGCCTTCGCTGCCATCGACCTGGGTCATCGACACCGGGCCGCCGAAGAATTCCTGCAGCGGCGCCAGCATCGGCGCTTCCGGCAGGCGCGGGCCCAGGGTGGAATCGGAACCCCAGCGCCCGCCCGGCAACACGACTTCGGCATACAGGCCGCTGCCGGGTTGGGTGAAGCGGGGATCGACCGGCAATTCGGGCGGAATCAGGCTGCCGTCGCGGGCGAACTCGACCTTGTTGGCGTACGACATGGCGTAGCCCTTGAGGCGATGGCGCAGGTTCTGCTCGGCGGTGCTGACGAAGGCCTTGTCCAGCGCGTAGCCGGCCAGGAACAGGAACGCGATCAGGCCGACGCTGGCCGCCAGCAGTTGCCGGGCACGCAAAGAACGCGGGCGCCATCCCGTGAAAGGATCGCGCCCGCTTTTTCCCGCCTCAGCGTGTGCCGCGCGCGGGGGCATCAGCCCTCGTGATTACGCGGGATGGCGAAGCGGTAACCACGGCCACGCACGGTTTCGATCGGCTTGAGTTCGCCGTCCGCATCCAGCTTCTTGCGCAGGCGGCCGATGAAGACCTCCAGCACGTTGGAGTCGCGGTCGAAGTCCTGCTGGTAGATGTGCTCGGTCAGGTCGGCCTTCGACACCAGTTCGCCGGCATGCATCATCAGGTATTCCAGCACCTTGTATTCGTAGCTGGTCAGGTCGATGTTGGCGCCGTTGACGCTGACCGTCTGCGCGGCCAGGTCAAGCGCGACCGGGCCGCATTCCAGGGTCGGCTTGCTCCAGCCGGCGGCGCGGCGCAGCAGGGCGTTGACCCGGGCCAGCAACTCTTCCACATGGAAAGGCTTGACCAGGTAGTCGTCGGCGCCCTGCTTCAGGCCTTCGACCTTGTCCTGCCAGCTGGAACGCGCGGTCAGGATCAGCACCGGGAATTTCTTGCCTTCGTCGCGCAATGCCTTGATCAGTTCCATGCCCGACATCTTGGGCAGGCCCAGGTCGATGATGCCCACGTCGAACGGCACTTCGCGGCCCATGTACAGGCCTTCCTCGCCATCCTGCGCCGCGTCGACGGCAAAGCCCTCGCGCTTCAGGCGCGCGGCCAGGGTCTCGCGGAGGGGGGCTTCGTCTTCCACCAGCAATATACGCATGGATTCTCCCTAATCAGGAACTGGTGACCGGGCGGCCACGTTGAGGAACAGGTTGTCGAGGAACTGGTTGTTGGGGAACAGGCTGTCGAGGAACAGGTTACGGCCTGTGCGGGTTATCGCCGCGTGCACGCGGTTCCCGCTCCGGGCGCTCGGCGCCGCGTCCGCGATCATCGAAACCACGTCCGCGCTTGTGCTCGTCGTCGTCACTGGAGCGGCTGCGGCTGCGCTGCGGATCGTCGTCCATGTAGCGGACCCGGCCACGGTCGTCCATCACCTTGACCCGGTTGATCTCGCGGCCGTCGAACTGGACGCGCTCGGCCCCCAGGACCTGGCCACCGCTTTCGCGCTGGGCGCGGCGCACCGAGTCGGACAACGAGCTGCGGTTGGGCCGGGGCGGCGGGCTGTCCTGGCGCTGCGACGGTGGCTCCTCCCGCGATCCGGACTGCGCCCACACCGCAGCGCTCGCTGCGGACAGGGCGACCAGAAGTGTGAGGGAAAGTGCGGAGCGGAACAGGAGCTTCATAACGGAATCGTAACGGATTTCGGTTTCCCTGAATGAATGGGAGCCGACACCGGCGCAGTGGAAGAATGCTGCGATTCTGGGCCGCGGCGGTGAATTCGATCTGAACTTGTCCACAGGCCGCGCGCGGCCGTTCAGGTTCATTGCCGCTCAGAAAACCTCGGCCACGCAGCAGCGCAACGACCCGCCCGCGGCTTCGATCGCGTCCAGGGCCACGCTGCGCACGCCGAATCCGGCGTCGGCCAGGGTCTGGCGGGTGCTCGTGGTCAAGGCGGCGTCGGCCCCGGCACTCATCCACACCGAGGTTCCGGTCAGGGCGATGGCGTTGCCGGCGAAGGCGGCGTGTTCGGCCGGCGACAGGCGGATGCCATAGGGGGCATGGAGGTTGGCGATGGCCTCGGGCACGGCGGGGTCGGCGAAGCCGTCGGGACAGATCAGGGCGGCGCGTCCGGCCAGCACGGCCAGGACCACGTTGGTGTGGTATTCGCCCGGGGCCAGGTCGAACATCAAGGTGGCGCGCAGGCCGAAGGCGTCGTGCATGAGGGCGGCGCCGGCTTCGTCGCAGCGTTCGGACAGGCCGCAGTAGCCCAGGCCACGCGCGCGGTCGATGATCAGGGCGCCGGTGAGTTCGCAGGGGTGCGGTTGCTGGGAGAGGTCGAGTTCGCGGTAACCGAGCAGGCCGGTGAAGAAGCCGCGCAGGTCGGCACGCGCGGCTTCGCGCTGGCGCACTTCATGGCGCATGCGGCCGACGATGAGCCGCCCCGGCGCGGTGGCGAAGACGTTGTTGGGAAACAGGGCGTCGGGAGTGTCCGGGCTGCCGGGGAAGCACACCACCGGCAATTCGGTCGCCAGGCCACGCTGCAGGCCGCGATGCTGGGCCATGGCCCCGGCGGCATCGAACGCCGCCGCCTGCGCCATGTACTGGTTGTCGCTGGCCGACTGCTCCGCCCGCGCAAACCCATCCGGCGCCACCAGAAACGCCGCCCGCGCGGTAGCCGGGCCGAAGTCGGCGGGGCATTGGCGGGCGTATTGCAGGAATGCGGTGGTATCGCGGGTGATCATGGGGGTCGAACCGTCGCGTGAGCACGAATTAGTCGGGCCGGGAACAATAACGAAACTTTGCCATGGGCAACAGCGGAGACATCCCGGCTTGCGTAGGAGCGACGTAAGTCGCGAAGGCGACGTCCTCCCAGCCAATGTGCGAGGCATCGGTCGCGGCCCCATGGATCTGCAGATTTCCTGGATGCCACGACATGGACCGCTCCCATTGGAGTGGAGGCGTGATGATTCCTCACCGCAGTTGTCGCTATTGGAGGTCTGGACTGCAGGCTGCGGGAACGGATCTATTCCATCGACACGCTCATGGTGACGGCGTTCCTGCAGCAGAGTTGGCAGTCATGGTTCGCACAGGCCGCTTGCACGACCCTCTCAGGAAGTTCATTACAAAACAAACCCCCGCCAAGCGGGGGTTCTTGCAACCATTGGGCTAGCCGCAATACTCAGGCAACCATCGAGCGTCGCTCGCGCTCCTGCTGCTGGACTTGCGACTGCTGGCCCTGGAATTCCTGTTGCACCTGCGCCGTGCTCTTTTCCACCGGCTCGGCCGCCGCTTGCACCTTGTCCAGATGCACGCGGTGATGGGCTGGATCGTTCGGCGCGCCTTGCACCGCAAACAGTCCGGTACCGTTGCTGCTCTGCACGACATGGTCGATCCGGGTCAGGCCACTGGCCTTGGCCTCGAACACCGTGGCACCCGCCGCATTCTCCAACTCCCGCCGGTTCTTGAAAGCCTGCGGACCCAGTTGCTCCATACCCTTCACCGCCTGCTGGAACATCGTGTTGTCGGGATGCCGAGGGTCGGAAAGCAGCGGCGCCTCCTTCGACTTCGCCAATGCCGCAAGCGTCTGCGGACCCACCACGCCATCGGCCTTCAACCCATGCGCCTGCTGGTAAGCCTGCACCGCCTGTTGGGTATGGGGTCCGAAATCACCGTCCGTTGTCAACGGACGACCGTGGCTGTCGCGATAACCAAAACGGCTCAATGCTTCTTGCAGCTGCATTACTTCTGGCCCTCGCATGCCGATGGCGAGAAGAGCGGCGGCAGCCGGACCCTGCGACTGGACTTGTGGCCGTGGCGCTTGCGCCTGTGCCTCACCGCTCAGACCACGATAGGCCGCATCAGGTGACAGGCCCTTGTCGATATTGGCCTGGTACTGCGTGCGCATTTGCTCCAGGGCAGCCTCTGCTTGCTGTGAAGTGATGGAGGCGCTGTTGCCGGCGCTGTCACCATCGTAAAAGCTGCGGCCGGTGCGCGGATCGGCCACGCTGGCGAACTCCTGCGCCAGCGCGACCTGCGCGCGGCGCAGGCCTTCGGGTCCGCTGCTTTCTCCGGTGATATACGCATTAACAGCAGGACGCTTTTCATCAGCCAGATAGTCGGCAAACATCTGCTCCTGCAATTCAGGAGTCAGCAGTTGGTTGTGATCCAGCCGCAACGCATTGACAGTTTCCTCCATGGTGCCGGGGATGATCTGGAACTTGCCCACTGCAAACAGTCGATCGGGATCATTGCGCGGCAGGTCCTGGCGACGCATGATTTCGGCTAGGGTCATCTGCGAGAAATCGATTTCCTGGCCGCCGGCATCACCCGCACGGCCGCGGTTATAGGAGTTGTACCCGCCTTCGCCACTGCCAATCAGATTGCTGAGTGCGGTCGGCCCGTATTGCATGGCAATCACGGACGGCTGCATCGGTCCTTGCTGTTGCGTAGACAATTCCTCCTGAATCGGCGAGCGCAGGGCAGCGGTGGTGTCGCGACCCACAACGCCATCAGCTTCCAGTCCACGCGCACGCTGCAAAGCCTGCACGGCCTGTTCCGTCCTCTGGCCAAAATCACCGTCAGTCGCCAGCACTCGGCCTTGCGCATCACGGAAGCCTTGCTGGTTCAACTGTTGCTGCAAAGCGGTCACTTCGGAGCCGCGGTCGCCGTCCTTCAGCACGCCGTCGGCAAGCGCGGAAACTGCCGCCGGCCCGTCGTTGTCCCTCGCAGGATACGAATCGGGTGTGATGACGCCGCTGGTTATATCTGCGACATAACGCTGGAACTGCGCGGACTCCATCTCCACATGTGCATGGAACGAGCCAGGCGAGCCGGTATCTCCCATCTGGCCCAAACGTTGCCCATACTCGACACGCGCGCCCTCCGGCGGCGAATTGCCGCGTTCCATGTGCAGGGACTGCGCCAGCAGCCTGGCACCGGGTTCGCCGAAGGGACGGTCGTAAATGCGGACGGCGTTGGTCGCGTCGCCAAGATAATGGACGTAGCCGGCGGCCGGAGACGGAACGTACACCGGCCCCGGACTGTCCTGGCTGAGGATGAAATCCTTCTTTATCAAGGTGCGGCCATCGCTGGTGCGCCTTACCTCTTCCAACTCGCCATCGATAGTTTCGTAATTCCGCCCTGACTCGCGCCCCGAACTGGGATGGTGCTTTTCGAGATCTCGAAAAGTGTCGACATTCTCGACACGACTTCCCACACTTTCCGTAATCCTGTACCTGCTCATGACTGTCTCCTAGACTGAGTGTGTGCTGAAATTGCAGCGATCAAAGGTTTGGGGCGTCGGGATCTTCTGTCAGATACCAGCAACCGCGTCGGTGCTGGAAGCGATACGAGTTACCTTCCGACATGCCATAGCGATAACTCACGTAATAAGAACCTTCGGCTTCTGGTTTGATCTCCAGCGGCGTTGGCTTGGGGTCGGCCTTACCGGTGCTGTCGACGATATGAAAGCCACCGGCATCGCGATCAATGCGAAAACCGGCATAGTCCACTGCGTTCATGTAGCTCGGATACGCTTCGTAGTCCTCGCCCACATCGCGGTACTGCATCACCTTGACCAACGGAAGGGTGAAATCCTTCTGCACGCCGTCATCACCAGCGAATGCATTGAGGAAATCCGCGAAGTTCTGCGACGGGCATTGCGTGGCCTCGGCTGTTCCCTCGGCAGAAGAAAATTCCCAGCTACGCACATTGAGTACTGCCAACTCCCCGGAGAGCGACCATTTTGTGTAATCGCCGTAGGCTTCGACCTTGAGCACCTTTTGATCGGATCCGTGCGCGAATCGCATGAGACAACGGCCATCGCCACTGCACGATTCGAGCTCCGCGAGCTGGTCACAGATTGCAGCTTCACCACCCACATTTTCTTTACACAACGGGTCCACTAACGGAAGCCAGCCTTCCGCCAATGCCGCGTTACGAAGATCGACATAAGCCATTCCTTCCCTCAACACGCCATCGAGGCCGCGCATGGCAGCGGGGACTCGCGGAGGTACTGACTCATTCGCGGAGGGTGCGATGGCTTTCACCTGAGCATCCGCCGAGGGTGCGGCATCACATGCGCTTACCAAGGCAGTCAATGCCAGGGCGATGATGATCTTCCTGTGCATACAGTCGTTTCCCTTGTTCATATGAGAAAAATAATCTTCTTCGGCAGTTCAGTGGTGGGAAGGAAAAGCAAAAAGAAATATGAAACTTCAACTTCCACAATAAATATCGGAATAACTAGATGCAACCTACATTCCCGGCTAGCGCCCGACAGTTTGAACCGTTTCTTGAACTTCTTTAGCAACAGTGACAGCACAACCACCACGCTGAACCGGACGCACAAAAATGATGATGTTCTCGCTGACATCTTGATACTCACATGAACCTACAGTCTTTGACTCTTGCGAGTTTCAGGAAGCGTAGTTATGCCTTCATCGAACGCTGCTGCTCCCGATCCTGCTGCGCCTGCGGCAGCGTTTCCTGCTGTACTTGCACCGTACTCTTCTCGATCGGCTCAGCTATTGCGTGAGCCTTGTCGAGGTGTACGCGGTGATGAGCCGGATCGTTAGGCGCACCCTGCGTCGCGAACAGGCCGGTATCGTTGCTGCTCAGCACGATGTGATCGATCTGCTTCAGGCCACCGGTCTTGGCTTCGAATACTGCCGCACCAGCCGCATTCTCCATTTCCTGGCGGCTCTTGAACGCCTGCGGACCTAGCTTCTCCATGCCCTTCACCGCCTGCAGGAACATCGTATTGTCAGGATGCCGTGGGTCGGAGAGCAGCGGCGCTTGCTCCGACTTCTTCAATGCCTCCAGGGTTTGCGGGCCGGCGATCCCATCGGCCTTGAGGCCGTGGGCTTGCTGATAGGCCTGCAAGGCCTCCTTGGTTCTATCACCGAAACCACCATCTTCCTTCAGAGCACGGCCTTCGTGATCGCGATAACCCAACCTATTCAGGCTGCCCTGTAGATGACGGATGTCTTCACTCTTCTCGCTATGCTTGAGCGCTCCATCAGAAACGATAGTCCGCTGTGCTTGCGGGTGCGATGCTTGCGTCTGTCCCTGGATTTGGTCCTGTCGTATGTCCTGCAACAGCGTGCGTGCTTCGGCCAGTTGGTCGGTGGCGTACAACTTCACGCCATTCGCCTGCTTGCGTTCCAGGTACCTGTCCAGCGAACTCAGCTCAACGCCTTCGCCGCCGCGTGACTGGCTGATCATGAGTTCGCCGCTCTTCGGGTCACGCACGACCATGGTGATGTGATCTATGCCCATGTAACGGCCGGCATCCCATTTGGTGGGATCGTTGGCCTCACCAATGATCATGCCTTCCTTGAGGACATCCCGGGTGACGGCCTTTCCTTCGATCATGATCCCAGAGCGCGCCTGGGCCTTGTCGACGATCATGGCCGCGCCATCAGTGCCAAGCTTGAACAGTTCATTCTTGTCGAAGACTTCGCGCCCGGCCTTGACGTTGATCTCAGCCATGATCGCGTTCTGCATGGTCGTCACCCATCCCGAGCAGTCGACATAGCCCTGGTCCGGATGCTTTCCGTCGACACCAGGATACTTGCCGCTCATGGCGTACTTCACGTGGTCGTACTTCACGCTCAGGTCATGGGCCGCTGTCAACGCGATTCCTTGCGGAGCGGTTTCCGCAGCCGTACCGGGGGCAAGCTGCGACGGGAGGGTTGCGGTTGGCGCTGTCTGCGCGGGCACGGGAGTCTGCCGTGTCCCGGTTACGGGTTCGATTCCCTTCTCCGGAATCCGTACCCGGTCGAATTTCTGGTCCCAGTACTGCGTGAACGTGGTCGCCATGTCGCGGTCGGACATGTTCCTGAAATCCGCATACCTGGTACCGGTAACCGTTTCAAAATCCCTGGAACTGACGTTGTTCAGGATATTGGCACGGGTATCTTCGCGCCCGAAATGATCCGTGGCAATCGCCGTCTGGATCGAACGATAGCCCGCACCACCCTGCTGATGCGCCATGTACATGTCCAGGCCATCAGGCTCGTCTTTTCCTGACAGGTAGGGACGGCCATCCCGCTCATGGCGGTTGACCAGGGTCTGACGATTGTCCAGATACAGTCGCGCCGCCGCATCTGTATTGGCCACCGCATCCAGTTCGCGTCCGCGGATGCCGTAAGCGTCGGCAGTGTCCGGGGCGAACTGGAACAATCCCTTGGCACCGGCAGCCCCGCGGGAGGCCTGCTCATTGAAGGTGCCGCCGGTCTCGATATAGGCGAAGCGCATGAAGTCGTCGCGTG
This sequence comes from Pseudoxanthomonas sp., assembly GCA_041919795.1. GTDB lineage: Bacteria > Pseudomonadota > Gammaproteobacteria > Xanthomonadales > Xanthomonadaceae > Pseudoxanthomonas_A. Next base: position 36,803 of record JAYRTC010000004.1, read on the forward strand.
GGATGTTTCGTTCCCGCGCCTCGCTTTCGATGATGTCGAGGACTTCCTGCCTGCTGTAATCACGTTCCATGATTTTCATTCCCTTGGGTTGAGTTACGGCGAAGTCTGCCGTGATGCGTCAACCGGACCCGTCCTTGGGCTGAGCAATAGGTTAACCGTTGCTGTTACTGGTATTGCTTGCTGGTGGCGTCGTAGCGATATTCGGTGCTGTCGGTCGGCCCCAGTGTGCGGACTTTACCGTCCTCGGCGATTTCCGTTCCGCTGCGCGCAATGCGGAGCAGCGGCAACTCATTCTGCGCCTGCGGTACGAAGCTCAATGTGCCGGCACTACTGGCACAGGCGATCTTGCCACCGTCTTCTTCTTCGCAGGCGGCACCGTTGTCCGCCCCAACCACGATATTGCCGACGTATACCCAGCGCTGCTGGTCAGTCTTGCTCAGTTCGTGGGGGTTGAAAACCAGCAGGTCGAAAGAACTGATCCGCGTGCCGGACGCCAGATACCAGGTGGGAATCGCCAACAACAGGTTACCGCCGGGCGTGCGGTAACTCTGTGGGTCGCGCTTGTCGTCTATTTCGTTGCCCTTCTCATAGGCACCGAACTCTCCGACGGAACGATCCGATCCCTGGAAGGTCCAAGGCTTGTCTGTGCCCGGAGCGGTCAGCAAGAAGGTGGACTGGGTGATTGTCGCTTTTGTTTCCGGGGCAGGTTCGCTTTCCTGTTCGGCCTTGCTGAACTTGAATGGAGTGTCATAGGCAAAGCCGGTGTAGTAATGCTTTCCATCCAGATCGAATTGATAGCCATGCCAGTAAGTGGTCCAGCTTCCATTCTCGACTTCATAGGACAAGGCGCCATCGCCATCTTTCTGATAGATGAAATAGAGCGCGCTGCTGGGCGACGGAGGCTGCGTGACAGCTTCGTTCTGATGATCATTAGCCACAGTAGGGTTGCCCTGCTTTATCGGATTGATAGAGATGCTGGCGGCGGCCGGAGAGGCATCGCCGGGCGTCTTGGCTTTGCAGGACCCGAACAGCAGCACCATCAGTATCAACAGGATCGTTCTTCCATGCATCATAGGGCTGCTCCATGCAGGACCAAAATACATTAGGCCGTTTATCGTAAGTCATGAGATAAGGTGCAAAATTCGGCACAAATATCACGCGCATCTAAAATTGCTATCGGACACGCGCTGGAAAACTACAATCGGCATAATATATTTTGCAATCTACTGTCTGCTTATTACACGCTTCAATTGCGTGCACAGAAGCAATTTCCTTTGTCTCAGCCCTAAAAGTTCTCACATCGCTAGAGCCCCATGCGATCGCTCCACACTGATTGTAGTAAGTTAAGTCGACCTCGCAATCAGTACCACCCTCTTTCTTGCATTCACCCACAGCAATGTTTTCAGCTTCATTCTTAGTCCGCCGTGCATTCCCGACGCCGAATTTTCCCATAGAGAAGTCGACGGCAATTGCACCCCAACGCGTCTCCCACACCGGGGAAGCTCGAGGTTCCGAACCACTTCCTGAATCAGGGTAATTAGGGATTGGTGCGCATCCAAAGGCACCTTGTCCACCTATGGGATAGTAGCCCGCCGGACACGATCCACCTTCAGCCCGCGCTAATCCACAGGCGAAAATAATCAAGGAGGCGAATACAATTTTCTCTTTCATCGTTAGGCATCACGAGATGGCTTAGGATTAGTCTTAACCGTGTCTGGCTGAGGGACATATGAACCGGTGTAGCTGCTTGTCTGTTGTGGATTAGGCGCTGTTACTGATGAACTAGATGCAGTTTTGCTCCCATTCCCATCCCCGCGATCTGTGTTGACAGTTGGCTCCATATAAGACGAACCACGGTAACCAGATTCACCGGGCCGATGGCCTACAGCACCACCACCGCCAAATTGTGAGTACGCCATAAACTGTCCTAACGTTCCCTGGAAGAACATCGCTGCCATAGGCGGCGCGCTGATGATCAAAGCCGTAAGAATCAAGCCCATGCCGCCCTGCTGCATCGCCTGACTGGTCATGCCGTCGGTAAAGTTCGATCCCAACAATGAACCTGCGAGTGCAGTCGCCCAGAATGCTTCAGCCACTGCCGTTACCATTTTCAGCGCTATAGAGACCATCGCACTCAGCACCGCCATCGAGAACATCGTGCCGATGCCATACAGCAGCCATCGCTGGAACAGTGGCTTAGTCTGGTCGAATAGCAGGCACAAGATGAAGATCGGGCCTAGACCGATGAATAGGGCCATGGCTACTTCATACAACAACAGCATCGTACCGCCGGTAATCGCCGGTCCACCCGCACCTATACCTATGAACCACATCGCGCGTGTCTTCTGGCCGTCCAGTGTTGGATCACCCACTACATCCAGGCCGTCTATGCTCGATAGAGCAACCTGCATCCATGCCAGGTTCTTGTCGATCTGGTCCTCCGGGGATTCATCTTCACCCGTCACTACAAGATTGATCTCGTTCTTGACATCCTGATTCAGGAATTCGTGCAAATTCGAGCCGAACATGGCCATTGTGGTGGCGGCCGTCAAAATGAACACAGCTCTCAATGAGCTCGTTACCAGCGCCATCATTGAATCACGTGACTGTCCGGTCACGATGCGGTAACCCTGGATCATGATCCATAACGTAAGCAGGGTAAGCGCCATGGCGCCAACCCATTGCATTGCGTTCCCCATCAAGCCAATGCCGAAATCGCGGATCTGCTCACGGAGATACGTCAGGATGAGCCGAAAGAATATGAAATCTCCGACAGACTGCACTTTCGGGTGAAGCCAATCCAGCCACCCTGTGCTTCCTTGCACGCCACCCACGATGTCGACTCCCCTGCTCATCTCTTCAATATTCCTTTTTTTGTCCCGCTTCGCCGACTCGAACGGACACACCATTTGTTGGGCTTTCTAATCGACATCCGGATGAGCGATCCGACCACAGTTAAATTTATCGTCCGCCCATATCCGCTGTTCTAACTTCAATCGTTTACTTCCAAAGCCCCTTTCAGGACTGCCGTTTTCACGAATGTTCCAAGCACGCCTGATTTTCCTTTCAAAGCACTTTGAGCGAGGATCTTCTGCGTTTCCTGCATGGTCTCTATGTAGGCATCGCAAGAACTAACTTGCGTCTCCCAGACCTTGAATTTGCCCTCCATACTCGCACTCATGCGGACTGCATCGTTTGTATTTGCGTCAACGTTCCCGTTCTCGTTGCTGATTCCACGACGAGCATCCAGGTCCTTAAGTTCCGTCATCATTTCAGAAGCCGTCTTGTCCAGAAATTCAACGGTCGCGTTGTACTTCATGTTTTCCATCATCTGTATGTTTGCGCAAATTTGCTTTTGTTGCTCATAGATGTTCCCTGACCCATTGATATTGAATACCTTCGTCAGACTGGAAATACTGAACCCGCCGCAGCGCGCCGCGACGTTGTGATTTAATGCGACCGGAACCAGGTCCGGACCTTTCGGCATGCCGAACCCGCTGATGATCCCCTGGATACGTACAAGCTGCTGTTGAAATTGAGCAAGTGTTTGCCTCCAGCGCATGGCTTGCTCGCCATACTCGGTATATGCCTGCGCCCGCTGGATCATGAGATTCATCTGATTCATGAGCTGTGTCCATTCTGTTGCACACTGCGGACAGAACACTGCTTGCGCTGTTCGGGGTGCCAGCATGGTGCTAGTCGAAACAATCACTATTGCCAGGGACAGTATCCAGCTGGAGGGCTTACGCTTGCGAAGCTTGGTCATGGCGAATCTCCTTATCGGCACGGCGGTAACGCCTGAACTAGAACGCGACATACAGCAACCCATCCAAGCCATCATTAGACATGTCGCGCACACACTATTTGACGCGCTTGTTAAGCCACAGGGATGCCCCTGTTTCGTGTCGAATCGGATGTGGACGACGGCACAGTTCTGCTCTCCCCCTTCCCCGACCCTTTGCGGCTGGCATAGAACTCACCGAGCCACTGCTCTGGTGCAAGCTCATTGGGTGAGACGCTCTTCTTCCGGGCCTGCTCCTCCAATACCTGTTGCATGATTTCAATGTTGTCGGTCGATGCCGAAATTACCGCCAAGGCATCGTCCATGCCGCGCAGGTTGAGTTGGCAGACGCTGGAGGCGTGGCCTTGTTTGACCAGGAAGCAGCGTGAGCGCTCGTCCAGGCTTACGACTACCTGGTATTCGGCTTCGGTGAGCTTTAGGCCGTTGATGTAGTCGTCGCGGCTGGCGTTGGGATTGGGCAGCAGGATCATGGTCGCGGTTTGCTCGATCAGGGCGGCAGCGATATCGCTAGCCAGCGCGTCTTCGGGGCTTTGGGTGGCGAAGATGCCGAGGCCATTCTGCTTGCGGATGGTCTTCTGCTTGTTCTTGGCGAATTCCTTGAGACCACCCTTGCCGTCGAGAATCTTCCAGAATTCGTCCATCACATAGATCAGTGGGCGCCCGTCGATCAAGGCTTCCAGCCGGTGCAGCAGATAGTTGATCACCGGCACGCGCACTTCGGGGTTGTCGATAATGTCCGTGTAATCGAAACCGATGATGTTGGCTTTCTGCATGTCGATGGTGTCCACGGGATTGTCGAACACCCACCCATGCGAGTTGCCCGCAGTCCATCGACGCATGCGCGCGAATAATCCGTCGTCGCCCATGTTGGGCAGGCTCTTCTGGAAATTGGTCATGTTGCGCAGGTGCATCGGTGTATCGAGCATGCTCTCGACCGCACGGAATATGTCTTCCTCGTCGCGCGAGGTATAACTGAGCTTTCCCGCCAGCACTTTGACCAGCTCGGCCAGGAACTGGACGTTGGCTTCATTGCGCTCGCAATGGAAGGGATTGAAGCCGGTCGGCCGGCCGTTCTCAAGAGCCAGGTAATTGCCGCCGCATGCACGCACGAAGATTTCCGCGCCGCGATCCTTGTCGAAGAAGAAGATCGTCGGCGATGGTTTCAGCTTCTGCACCTGGCTGAGCAGAAAATTGATCAATGCGGTCTTTCCGGTACCCGACTTGCCGATCACCATGGTGTTGGCGATCGCCTTTTCTCCCAGTGAGTTCTCCGCCGGATGCGTTGCATGGAAGTTGAAGTAGTACGGTTGGCCGTTGGTGGTCTGCAAGGTGGTGACACAATCGCCCCACGGATTGTTGCCTTTCTTGCCGGAAGCGAAATTGTGCAGCGGTGACAGGCCCAGGAAATTGAGCGAACTGATATTGGCGATACGCGTGCGGAATTTCCAGTTGCCCGGCAACTGCGAATAGAACGACGAGACCACGGCCAGGTCTTCCTTGGCCGAGACGAAGCCCGCATTGGACAGCTCGGCGCGCGCGGTGGCGATATTCTGTGAAAGCTTCTCCTGGCTATCGGCATAGACACCCAAGGTAAAGTGATATTCGCCGAGTACGAAATTTCCGGATGCCAGTTGGTCCATCGCGTGATCAAGCTCCACGATCTGGCTGACGGCCTTGTCGCCAGACGAGATCATCATGCCTTTGGTGCGATCGAGAACCTTGAGTGCGTCTTGCCTGCCCATCGGACTGAAGGAATGGGTGACGACGTAGTCGAAATCCAGGTACTTCAATCCATTGAGGATGCCCGGGTAAGTTCCGTCGGTATATTCCTTGATATTGAGAATGGCGCCGAAATGATTGGCGCCATTGGGAGTATTGATAATGAAGTCGCCAGTCTTGTCCGAGAACATATGACGGCTGACTGGCAGGTAGCTGTGCACCGGTGATTGCAATACAGGCACCGGCTCATCGATGCGATTGAGCAGGTAGCCAAAGAATTCCAGAGTCTCAGAAAAAACGACTCCATTGCTGGCTTCGTACATGCCCATCCGGTAGGGGGAATAATCCTTGAGCACCGCTTCGACATTGCTGGCGAGCTCCTGGATCTTGCCAATTGCCTGGTCCTGCTCGGACTGCAGCTGAGTGGTATTGGTCGACTTCTCGACGAAGCGCTTTCCTGTTACTACCGGGCGGTAGATCATGGTGAAGTAAAGCTCGTTCTGCATGATCTTCTGTGAGGAGAGCGCTTCGAAGTAGGCATCCGACATCTGCTGGTTGAAGGCCTGGTCGAACCGGCTGCTGTCCTTGATCCTGCGCTTGCGGCGCACATCGTGCACCCAGAAAGCCACGTTCACGAAGTCCGGGGCACGCAGGGTTTGCAGCATGCGATTGAAGGTGTTGTGGCGGTGCTCTATCTCCCATTCTTCCCGACCCACGAACGGCAATCCGCCCAGGTGCCATGCCAGCAGGTAATCACCTCCCGTGGTTTTAAGCACCGAGGGCGATACGTGGGTCGAGAACGGAATGAACTCGCTGATGGAGGCATCTGGATTGAACATATATTTGTCGTGCTGCCGTTGATTTCCTGCTTATTCCAATAGCACCCGGTGCGAGATCTGATTGCATGGCATGTACGGACCTGGCGGCTATCCATGCTGTCCGACCAGTCATTTAGCCGCTGGCTTCTGCCGGTAACTGTTTGGCGAAAATACCCACATGCCCGAATGATGCCGCTTGTTCCTGGCCCTGAACTTGAATTGCCAGCGCAAGCCGACCAGGCGAAAGATCATTTCGTCGCGCCGCGCCATCTGCCGCATCACGAACATGACCACCGGCAGCAAGGCCAGGAACAGCAGGTTGAAGTACATCGCAAACAGCAGACACCCGCCGGCCACTATGAAGAACGGCACGTAGGGAACGCCCAGGAACATGGCCGGGCGGGTGCAGCCGCGAAACAGTACGTTCTTATGCATTCCAAGTCGGCATGGCATTCAACAACATGGTCGTGGCGCCGCAGGAGCCACCATCGGCGCCCATCAACATGCGGGCCAACTGACCGGCTGCGCCAATCAACAGGCCACCAATGAGGATGGGCGCCACGTCCGCGATACGCTTGTGTGCGAATGCAATCTGATAGCCAGCGAAAATGATGGCGATGGTCACAACCGCGATCGAAGCGATGTTGAGCAGACCTTTTATGTTGCTGAAGAAGCCGCAGACCTTGGTGTCGGCACCACCGAAGTCCTGCGCCATGACCATGCCTGGAATCATCAGGAACCCGGCAAAAGCCACCGCCGTGACTAGTGCGGAAAATGTGCTCTTGACCTGATATTCGGCTGCCTTGGACATGACTGGTTTCATGGTGGATCTCCTTGTGGATTGTGTTTTTTGTTGTGGAACGGTGGATGCTTCAGAGGGAGGATTTGTTCTAGAAAACGAATGCGGTATCGGCGGATGGTTTGCCGGCATCGGTCGCAGCCTCATCCACTGCGACAGGCCTTTGTGCCGGCCGCTGAGTCAGTGCCACTACGCCGGCAACGACAGGAGCCTGGGGAGACACGGATTCCAGCACCACTGGCCCAACGGGTGCGGGATCCCGCATGGGTTTCGGGAATTCGGTAGTGGCGATCACCCGTTGCATGTCCGGCGGCACAGGTGCGGCATGAACCGGATAGCGGGTGATCTTGACCGAGCGGCGCGACGGTCGACTGACTACAGGAATAGGTGTTTCTGCGCCAACCGAATTGGCAGGTTCCATACTGCGCATCGAGGCATAGATCTTCTGCACATAGCCATGCCGGTATCCGGTAACGAAATTCCCGGAGTAATAACAGCTGAAGGATTTACCCCAGTCTCCACCGGAACGACCGTAACAATCAGCCAGGATGCGTGAGCCTGCCTGCAGATTGGGACAGGCCTGGAATGCCCTTTCGTAGGAATAGAGCCCGTACTTTTCCAGGTTGTAGCGGTTCACCTGGGCCAGGCCGACAGAAAAATTGTAACCACGGCTTTCAAGCATGCGTACGGTCGACAACGCTTCCGGAAGATTCTTCGGTTGCCGGATCAGGTGTCCGCCAACCACTCCGATCGCGAATTGATTACGGGAAGACTCGACGCGCACGACGTGGTGCATGACCTCTGGCGGAACCGCCAGGTCGGGACAATTCATGAGCTCCATGCCAAACATCACCGCGCACCTCCCTATACACGTTCCCCATTACCCAACGATCAGCCAGCCATCGCAGAGATGAACTGGAAACCGCAGCATCCTTGAACATTCATACTTCACGAGCCCCATTGAGATGTCAATGGGTTCCACACATTGCCTGACAAGGATCACTCTTGGCCAAGGGCCCGTTTCAATGCATTACTTCCATCACAAATCTGCAGTGTTGATCTGACTTTTTTGCATTGCAGGCAACAACAGCGCCCGGGATGCCAACAAAAGTAACCAGGTGACTCGATGCCACTGTTGCATGAGCATCACTGCTGGCGCCCGGGACTCCTTTTGAAACACTTCATCAATATCGGTCACTGGTCATTGGTCGTCCACCGCAACGGCAGTTTCATTCCGAAAAATCCCGTTCCGGATTGAAATCAATGCCGGTGATGTATCGCTGGCCCGCATGTGCCTTGATGTGGACCAGGATGTCTATGGTCATCATCAGCAGGCGCTTGATGATTGCGAACTCCAGCCCTGCTCCTTCCACCGATGCCTTGACCATCAAGGCAAGTTGATCCCAGGTCTGGGTGGTGCTGCCGGCGTGGCAGCTGGTGATCGAGCCCGGATGTCCTGATGCGCAATTGCGGATGAAATAGAAGGATTCGTCGCCGCGCAACTCGGCCAGGATGATCCGGTCGGGCTTCATGCGCAGGCATGCCTCCATGCAACTCTTGGCGGTGACGTTGCTGGCGCTTTGTCCGCCCTTCGAATAGAGCAGATGCACCGCGTTGGGCTGGCTGATGAACAGCTCCCTGGCATCTTCGATGGTCACCAGCCGCTCGTGCTCGGGAATATGGTTGACCAGGGATTTCATGAATGTGGTCTTGCCGCTGCCGGTGGCGCCGGAAACCACGATGTTCTTCTTGTACAGCACCGCCTTCTTGAAGAACTCGGCGTAGTTGCGCGAATACTTCAATTCGAGCAATTCACGGTCGTGGTCGCTCAGGGTGTGCCCCTGCTCCAGGATCTGGTCGAAAAACCCGTCTTCCTGGTATTGCAGAAGGGTCTTGGTATGTTTGGACGGCAAACGGATGGTGATGGAAACCTTGCCTGCATCGCAGGCCGGCGGTATCACGAATTGAGCGCGCTGCCCGGTCGGGAAAGTCAACGAAACCACTGGGTCGGTATCGGTGATGCGCTGGCCGGTGTTGCTTTCATTCACCACGGCGGTACAGAACTGGCGTGCGCGCTCGTAGTTTAAGCTGGGCACTTCGATGCATTGCCAGCCTTCCCTGGTTTCCAGATAGACCTCGCCCGGCCTGTTGATGCAGATTTCCGTTACGTCTGGGGAACCCATGTACCCCAGGATACCCAGCACATCGTATTGGTAATCAAGGAACTCGTTGGTAACCCGGGCGACCGGCGAGTTATCGATATCCATGCCGCCCCCCCAGGTCAGTTGCGCGCCAGCACGCCAGAAAAATCGACGTCCTTGGCCACATAGATATTGACCACGGTTCCCTGGTTGATCGTGACCGTGGCCGGTCGGCTGGAATAGCGATCCACCGCCTGATTCGCCAGTCGTTCCACGGTACGCGCGGTATTGCTCTGGAATGGCTGCTCGATTACCTGCCCGCCACTAGTGACGGTGGTGGTGGTGGGGCCGTTCTTCTCACCTGCGTACTTGAAGGCATCGCTGAGCAGGCTGATGAACAGGGCTGCGCTGATCTTGCTGCCCCAGTGCGAATTCAACTGGCCTGGATGGCCTGCGCTGCCCAGGTTGTCGATACCCGGGCTGGCCATGCTGACATCAATGCCATTGGGGGTCGTGATCCTGTCCCAGATAACCGAGACACGCGGGAATTTTGGATCCTGGACGTTGTAGCTACCCAGCATCTTCGATCCTTTCGGCAGCAGCAGGCGACGGCCGTTGATTGAATAGACCGGCTCGGTCACCAGACAGGAAGTGAAGCCGGGAAGGTCGGTGATGATCCTGGTCTCAAGCACGCAACGAATGTAGGTACCCCGCACCAACAGTGCATCCGGCTTGTTGATGTATTGCGCGCTGGTAGCCTCGGCCTGTTGCAGTTCCTGCCCCGCGGGATTCTGTTGGTGTCCCGGTAAGGTCGCGAGCATGGCCTGCACGTAGGGATCAGGTTGCTTGCCCTGTTCGGCGCCTGCACTAGCGCCTTCGGCATTGGTCATCCTGCGCTCCATCAAAGTCGGCCCACGTGGCCCTGCAGGCGCCTGACCATAATCCTGCGGGTAGGCCGGCGGCATGGCGGGCTCCTGTGGCAGTGGAGGCATTTCCACTTGTCTACTCTGGGCGAGTTCGATTGGCGCGACTTCCTGTATTGGCGCATCGACCTCGGGTGTTCTCGGAAGTTCTGGAATCACCACCGCTTCTTCGCGTGGCTTCGCCGTTTCGTCCTTGCCCGATGTTGCGCTCTTGAACATCCAGAACGCAGCCAGTAGCAGCAGGGCCACGATACCGGCCAGGAACACCAGTGCTTTCCGGTTGAGGCGCTGGAGTTCATTGGATTTCAACGTAGGCGCATTGGCATCAAGGTCCGGCTGCGCCGCACTGCGCTGGTTGGCGTAGTAGGGGTTTTCACCCCGGTCGTCCTGACTCGGGTCACGCCGGGAATCGCTTCGAGAATCAGGTTGCGGGTCAAACCCTTCATCGTCGTGATGCCGGCCGGTCTGATTGGGAGGTAGGTTCTGGTTCACTGGGTTTTGTTCCTGCGCAGGCCGACGACGTTCTTGCCGTGACGAATCACCAAGTAGGGATAGGTGCCATGGACGACCAACGTATTGTTCTCGACCGTGGTGTTGACCACAAAATCCTCGTCGTCTTCGCGCTCCCTGGCAAATACGGCGGGGAAATTACCGGTGGGGAAGGCCTTGAGGTCGCTCATTTTCACGTAGGTGAATTGACCGTCATCGTAGACGCTGGTCGGAATCAGCCAGGCCTGCCTGGTGCGCGTCGAATAGTCGTAGTTGAAGTTGTAGCGTCTGTCCTTGTCGAGTGCGGTGCTCAACTGCGGCGTATCGTCCGCTTCGGCTACGAAATCGGTGTCGTTTGGATAAGTGAAGGTGATCTTGTACTGCACACCAGCCTGCTTGGCCTGGTTCAGCGCGGTCCAGTCGGTGGCCACCACCTTCAATTCGAAAATATAGGAATGAGTGGCCGTGCGGATCATCATGTTGGTGTCGACATCGACGTTCTTGGGCTTCAGGTAGAACACGTTATCGCGCCGGGTCAGCTCCCATCCGGCGCTGAATCCGGTACTGAAGTCGAGAATTTTCTCGTTGGAGTTCAACTCGATCTGGGTAGTGATTCCCAGCCCGGTCCGCACTTCATAAATCTGGTCCGGCTCGTATTCGTAGTTCTGCACCACTTGTGCGCTGGCAGGTTGCGCCACCCAGGAAACTGCCAGGTACAGCGCGACGACCAGGCAATTTTTGCTAAAACGGTTCATCGATTGCTGGCTCCATAGGCGCTGTTCGTGGGTGCGGGCGTGGTGACGGGTGTTGCCGCACCCTCCAGAGGAGCGGCTTGAGCTGGTGCGGCGCCATCCGTTTCAGGCAGTAGCGTGCCGGCGGGTGGAGCGCTCCCCGGGAGTTCCGCATCTGGTACGGCGGCTTCCTGCATCGCGGGTGCGGGTACTTGGGGAAGCACGGTTTGCACCGGAGGCGATGCGGCGTAGTCGTTGTCCACCCGATAGCTGGTCACCTGGAATCCAAGCGGATTCTCGATGCGGTCCTTCTCGTCCATCTTCAGGTTGGATTTATAGGAAAACTCGAGCGTCGCGATCTTGCTGTCCAGCGGCTGCGAAGACCCGGTCTTCTTGTCGTAGAGGCTGCGCTGGAACCGTACCGTCGCGCCTTTGGGCGGATTACCATCGCCCCCACCTATCAGCACGATGCTGAGGAGGTTCACCCGGATCGCCCGCTCCTTGCCGTAGATGTTGTAGGGACTGCTCATGTTGTTGCGCGCATGCAGGGTCGTGTAGCCCGACGCCACTTGCGGGGAGGACATCGTGTACACCGTGGTCCAGTCACGCAGCAGCATCAAAGCCACGTCGTAGGACTCGCGGGCCATGATGAAATGGGCAATGTTGCTGCGGTTGATGGCTTCGCTGGTGGTGATGCTGCGGTTGTCGAAGTTCTCGTTGAGCCGTGCAACGGTGCTGGTCCCGGTATAGGCGTCGGCCATGACCAGGTACGGCACCTTTTCCTTCAGCGGCAGCATGTAGAAGTAGCCCGCCGCCAGGATCAACGACAAGAGAATGGCGCCGAATGCCACGAACCAGGCGCGTCGTTCGCTCTGCCGCGCGATATCGGCGATGGTCAGCTCGAAGCTGATCGACTTGGCTACGGCCTTGTCAATCTGCGGGCTGGATTCTTTGTTCCTGAACATCAGTTCGATCCATGGAGGTGGTGTCGGGGCAATCGGATCCGTGCATGTGCATGTTCGCGGATCTAGGGACTTGCCGGTACCGCGATAGCGCCTGGCGCCGCCTCGACCTCCGCCACCTGCGCCGAGCGCACCACAATCTGGTTGTTGCTGGCGGTCACCGACACGCTTTGTCCCGCATAGGCGGAGGTAAGCTGCGAAACCGCTTGCTGCAGGTCATTGGTATGGATCTGCGCCACTGGCTGGTACAGGCTGAAATCCGAAGGGTGCAGATACGAAAGGGTCATCTTCGAATCTTTTGCCCAGCGGGTCAGCATGTTCTTCAACGTGCCATCCATGGGTGAAGCCGCGAATACATACGACTGGTACAGAGGGATTTCTTCCACTGTTGCGGCATAGTGGTTCGCTGGTTTCCAGCGGCCACCGAAATCCAGGGCCGGGCGTGTGACGCAGCCCGCCAGCGCGAACATCAGTGGAATCAATACCCACAGGAAACCGCTGGCAGAAGTCTTGTATTTCATGCTTCACCGGAAAATGGCATGGAAGGATTCGACAGACGCAAGACACGCGCAGCACCGATCGCGACGTGCGTTCCGCAACGGGTTTGCAAAAAAGGAATGCCCGCGCGATCACTGCCGTGAACGACATTGCGCTTGCAGGAAAGAGGACAACGGATGACGCGCAAGGCCACGAAACCAGGCACTGCGGACATAAAATCGCGGCTTGTGCGGCGACGGCGCACAAGAAAGCGGATTCGTGAATATTCTGGTATTGCCCGATACGGACTGCACATCGATTGCCACGCCTCCTTGTGGACTTGCTCCATGAATCCTTCATGTCCCGGACTGTGACCGGATCAGCCTGGCCCGTCTGGGCATAACTGATCCGGGCTTGCTCTGCAGCAACCGCAGCCCTGGCTGGAAATTAACTTGGCCGGACAAGAATAGTCAAGCAATAGCGGCGGGATATGTGTAAGCGTCGACGTATTCCGTGCTTGTGCCAGGAACTCATTGCAGGGGTCATGTCGATCCGAATAGCGTTGCATGCGCCTATCGTTGAAGTGGTATTCGAAGTTTCCCCTGCCCTGCGGGCAAATCAATGACATATCCATTGAAACAGGCGCGCGGTGGACACGAGGCCATGCGCAAAGTACCGCTTTTCATGGCTTTTCTTGCCATCGGGCTGATGCACAAGACCCTCCTGACGCCGAGCCGCGCGGTCATCGCGGGGTACATGCGCGATGTGTTCTATCGGTCACCTGCCACCCATAGTGGCACCTTTCAGGCCGCCTAGCTTCGCTGTGGTAGTTCGACTTCGCCTGGCGGCTCATGACAAGCAGGAGCGAACAATTCAGATTTTCCTTGGCCGATGAAGACATAAAGATCACGCCCTCTGTTCATCACTTGAGTGCCCTGTTTAACTGGCACGCAGCTCCAATTTCCGGTTATCCACCCATCATCCCGCACTCATTCCAGATCTGCTTTGTCCATGTGTATGCAGATCTTGCTGTTGTGCCTGGAATTGCGCGACCTGTTGCGCCTGCTGTCTGTCGAATATCTCTGACTGTCGCAAGGTTTCCTGCACGCTTGGTGGAGGTATTGCCAGATCCACACGACCCCAGTCGCCTGGAACTCTGCCGGACACGATCGCCTGCAATGGATTTTCTCCAACATGGAAATGCTCCACTTGTCCGGCTCTCACCCCGCCCATCTTCGCCGCAACGGTGATCTGCAGCAGGCGATCTTCCGAGGTGCCTGTTGGAACTTTCTGTTTCAGCTCCACATACAGCGCGTAATCGGAATGGTCGGAGGAAATGCTGCTTTGTGGCATGCCTTGCAGCGGAGAAGTTTCCTCTACCCGCTTCAGTGGCGGATGCTGTCGGTCATCCGGCGCGGGCAAATAACCGGGCAGGGAAATCATGCCGCCTGGCATGATCGACTCCGGGACGTAAGGCAATTCGTGTGCCGGAAGCGGATGGTTGCTTGAGGCCACGCCCCTGGCCTCTTGCCAGGTCATTGCAGAAGCAGCGCGCTGTTGCTGTCTGATCAGCTCGCCTGGCGGCAGCGGATCGCGTAGCGCGTCCAGTCCATCCTGGATACGACCCAGAGGATCGCGCACGACAAAAGTGATCGCGCCGCGGGCCAGGGCGATATCGCTGCGGTAACGGTCGATGGCCGGGTCGAACTCAACCGCCAGTTGGTGGGCGCTGGCATCGGCCAGCACCGATCTATCCGGTTTGTTGTCGCTGTCCACATTGAGGAAATTGTCCATGTAGTGGGAATCCAGTGACTTCGCGACGGCTCGCGGCAGGTTGCGTGGCTGCACCGGGTTGCGGTTGTTGTCGTAACCGGCATGTTGCAATTCGTATATTTCCTCACGCGTCGCATGGACCCGCACCTGGCCAAAATGCCTGCCCGCGGCACTGACCGGATCAGCAGCCATCACATGATTGATGAGGTTGTTCCCACCTTCGGGAATACGCTGGTCCAGGCTGACCGCACCGTAGGCGTTGAAGGTCTCCCCTTTGAGGTCGAACTTGTGTGCGACGACCTGCGCGAGGCATCCACCGAGGGAATGGCCGGTGACGGTGACTGGGGGAGCATGATCACCGTACTTTGGAGCCAGCCTCTCAGCATGCTCCAACGCCCGTTTCGTAAGCTCGATGGCATCCTTGGCCTGCGCATTGGTTCTGGCCAATACCATGCCGCCATCAGCGAGCCCTCCGTCTTGGAGAGCGGCTTTCAGGTCACTTTTGAATTCGGTTCCTCGGTGTGCGACCACGATTTCGTGTGTATCCACACTCTGATAAATCGTGCCTTGATAGCCATTTATCTTGTTGTCTACATACTCCAAAATTATGTATTCAACTCCTTCGAACTCAATCTTGTCTCTATTCGTGTGCGCATTGTAGGAATCATCCGCGAGGTATGCGTATTGCTGGCTTTTGATACTCACGGCTGCACTTCCTTGGGCATGAGAGCGATGGTGAAGAGATCTTCATCTTCGATATATGACGCAAACTGAGAGCGGTCTTCCTGTCCAGATTCAGAAAAATCATCAAGCTTTTCAACCCTTGGATAGAACTGCTTCATGAAGTACGAAGATGTAGGCTTCTGTGCCAGCAATTGATCGTGCCCAAGACTTGGGGCAAAGCCCGTTTCAGAATGGGCTCCTGTCGCTTTCAGCACCACCGTGGTGCTTGTAAATTGCCAATGGCAGACGCCCTCTCCAAAGTAATCTTCGTCCAGCATGGCGTCCATATAAACAGTGCCCACATAAGTGCTGTCATCCACTTTTCGGTAGCCAATAGGCATTCGATATCGTGGTACTGAATGAACGCCTGCGATGCTGTCCAGCGTAAAAACGCAATCCGGAGCCTCGTACTGCGCGAACCCCTCCACCGAACCAAACGGCCCCGGCGCATCTGCAATGGTCAAGGTGATGTCATAGCGCTGCCTGGGATCCGGATTGCGTCTGTATTTCTGCACCATCGCATTGGGGTGAGACTCCGATTCTTCGGATATGGCCGCGCTCTTGTCTGCTTTATGCGAATCACAAGCAGTCGCCGTCATCGCAAGCGCGATGCTGGCTGCAGCCGTGACCGCCCGGGTGGCTTTGCTCAACATGGGACCGTCTCCTGTTTCCAGTTTCTTTATCTCCACCTTCGGCAACAGCCGTCGGGTGAAGTACTTGTCCTCGTAGTACTTGATCTTCTCGCACATCACCGGGTGGGCGATGCCTTCATACAGGAATACTTCCTTGTCGAAACCGATGGCCTTTAGTTCTTGCGGCAACATCAGGGCGCGGCGCTCCTCCACTTCGCTGAAGGTCACGCTGCCCTGCTGGCCGTGGGACTGGCTGCGGTTGCGCTTGAGCACCGTGGTATAGCCGAGCATGTCCGAATAATCGTTGGCATCCTGTTGCTCGCGCGGGGCATAGAGGATCTGCAGGGCATGGTTGGTGATGATGGTGCGCGAGACATCCTTGCCATAGGTCGCGTCCAGCTGCGACATGCTCTGGATGATCGGCAACAGACGGAGGTTGTAGCCCGCCATGTAGGCCACCGCCGCGGCGATGATCTCGACCTTGCCGATGGCGGTGAATTCGTCCATCAATAACAGGCATTGGTGCTTGAGCTGCGGATTGCTTTGCGGAAGTTCCTTGGTGTTGAGGTTGATGATCTGGCTGAAGAACAGATTCACGATCAACCGGCTTTCTGCCAGCTTGTTGGGCTGGATGCCGATGTAGATGGTCATCCGTCGCTTGCGCACGTCGGTGAGAAGGAAATCATTCCCGCTGGTGGCGGCGTCGAGCACTGGATTGATGAATACGTTCAGCGGCCCCTTGAACGTGCCGAGAATCGATGAAAAAGTTTCTTCCGCCTGTGACAACAAATTGGCGAATGCGGTCCTGGCGTGGCTGCTGAGGAAAGGCTTCTTCGACAAGTTCTGCAGGTAAGCCTTCAGGTCGCTGCCGTCGCCGGATGACAGGCGATAGATGCTGCCGAGGGTCGGGAAAGCCAGGAATTCCTTCGGGAAGCCCTGTTTCCACTGCTCGTCGAAATTCTCGAACAGGAACAGCGCGAACGCGGTGAATGCGTTGCGCGCCTGGCTGACCCAGAACTTCTGGTCGTCCGATCCATCCGGGTAAAGCATCGCGGCGATGCTTTGCAGATCCGAAATGCGGAAAGCGGGATCTTCCGACACGTAGCTGAGCGGATTCCAGCGATGCGTGCGCCGGTCTTCGGCGAAAGGATTGAACAGGTAGATTTCCTGGCCCTGGCTGGCGCGCCAACCGCTGGTCAGGTCGAAATTCTCCTGCTTGATGTCCAGGACCACCATCGATTCCTGGTAGTCGAGCAGGTTGGGAATGACGATACCCACGCCTTTCCCCGAGCGCGTGGGCGCGGCGAGGATCACGAACTGCTGTCCACCCAGGCGCAGCAGCTTGCCGTTGAACCTGCCGACCACGACGCCGTTGTCGGGGGACTTGAACATGCCTTGCCGAGCCAGATCGCCGGCGTTGGCGAAGCGCGCATCGCCGTGCATGGCTTGCTTCGCCGGTTTCAATATCAGTGCCAGCAGCACCAGACAGACGAGTAGCGGCAGGCCGAAACCCAGATAACCCGCGACCTTGAGCTTGCCGACATAGGGCTGGACCTGCGGCAGTTCCAGCGCCTTGAGATAGGCCGGATAGGTGTTCCACTTCAGCAAGTCCGTGTCCAGCCCGAGGAACAGCAGAGCCAGATAGCCGGATAGAAAAAGCCCGGCCAACAATGCGGCCAGCCCGATCGCCAGCACGAGGATCGTCTTCTTGTTCCTGTTCACTTGCACCTCCCTGTTATGCGCATCCTTCCGTGATGTCTTGCCGGCTCAGCGTCGTTGCCGGAGAGTCCGCTCGCGGACTGGCGCCTCGACGCGCTGGAGGTTTTCTTGCTCTATCCGCAGATCCATCCAGATCCGCGCGTCTTCCAGGCTCATGTCCTGGCGCAACCTGGCGCCCGCCAGGGTCAGCACTGCGTAACTGGTGATCTCGCCAGGATCGTATTGCTCGTCCTGGGTCACGGCTACGATCTTGTAGTTACCCTTGATGAACACCTGATGTGTGTATTCCGTCACAGTCACTTCCTCCTTGGCGTGTGGTCCGATCATATTACGTAATCGGCGCCGGATTGAACCCCGCATGATCGGACTGGTTGGAATTGCAATCAGGAAACCGGCTCAAGTCGCGACTCCGTCATCGCAATCGCCTTTTCCACCAACTCCCAATCCGCGCCCGCGCGATGCGCGCCTTCGCTGAGTATCTGGCGGAAGGCGCGGCCGCCGGGTTGGCCGTGGAACAGGCCGAGGATATGGCGGGTGATGTGCTTGAGCGCGACGCCGTGGGCCAACCGGTCTTCCACATACGGTCGCAGCGCACGCAGCAGTTGCGCGCGCGACTGCACCTGCGCGCCGGACAGCGCCGCGTCCAGGCGATGCAGCACGTACGGATCGTGATAAGCCGCGCGGCCCAGCATCACCCCATCGACATGGCGCAAGTGTTCCAACGAATCCTCGACCGTCGCAATGCCGCCGTTGACCGCGATGGTCAGCGCCGGACGCTCGCGCTTGAGCCGGTAGGCCCAGTCGTAACGCAGCGGCGGCACCTCGCGATTCTCCTTCGGCGACAGGCCCTGCAACCACGCATTGCGCGCATGCACGAAGAAGATCCGGCACCCCGCCGCGGCCACCGTGTCGATGAACGCGGCGAAGCGATCGTAATCGTGTTCCTCGTCCACGCCCAGGCGGCATTTCACCGTGATCGGGATGGGCTTATCGGAAGCAGCCACCGCCGCGATCATCGCGCCGACGCTGTCGGCGACCAGCGCCGGTTCCTTCATCAGGCACGCGCCGAAGCGGCCGGCCTGGACGCGGTCGGACGGACAACCGACATTGAGGTTCACTTCGTCGAAACCATGCGCCTGCCCGACCCGCGCCGCCTGCGCCAGCAACGCCGGATCGCTGCCACCCAATTGCAACGCCACCGGATTCTCCGACGGATCGCGCGCCAGCAAGCGCGCACGGTCGCCCTGCAGCACCGCATTGGCGTGGACCATTTCCGTGTACAGCCGCGCACCCGGCGCCAGCAGGCGATGGAATACCCGGCAATGGCTGTCGGTCCAGTCCATCATCGGCGCGACGGAGAGGAGAGAAGCGGTGATATTCAACGATTTCATAGCTTTATCAATCAATTGGATGCCCCTGTGACTCCCTTTGGCACCCGGAAGATCCCGGATTTTCCCTCTTGAATGTACCAATAGTGCACCTAAAATTGGCTGGTACACCAAGGCGTGGTACACCAATGGCAACCCTCCAACAGCGCGGTGAGAAATGGCGGGCCATTGTGCGCCGAAAGGGGCACGCAGCCCTAACCCGTACCTTCCCGACCAAGAGCGCCGCACGGGCATGGGCCGACCGTGCCGAACGCGAGTTGGCCGACATGGAGGCGCGTGGTGAGAAGCCCGGGGACAACATCACCATCGCTGAGCTGATCAACTGGCGCAGCGAAGACTTGGCGACCACCAAGGCCGTTTCCAAGACCCATAAGGGAAACATGACCCGTTTGCGCGAGGGGTTGGGGCATATCGTCGCGAGGAAACTCAGTGCCCAGGATGTCATCGAGCATGTTCGGCGGCGGGTCGAGGGACGACACATGCGAGAGGACGGGATGGTCATTCCCGCCTGCTCCCCGGCTACGATGAACATCGAGCTGGGCTACTTGAGCGAGTTGCTGAAACTGGCGGCTCCAATGAAGGGCTTGAAGCTTCCGGTCAATCCGGTTACCGAAGCTCGCCCTGCCCTGCGGTTGTTGAAGCTGGTTTCTGGTTCCAAGGAGCGAGATCGCCGGCCAACTGCCGAAGAGCTGGCAAGGCTCCATGCTCGATTCCGTGGGAATGCGTGGCGGTCCAAACTGCCGATGAACGACATCATCGACTTTGCGATTGCCACGGCCAAGCGCGAGAGCGAGATTACCCGGCTGCTTTGGTCTGACCTTGACGAGACGAACAGGACACTGCTCTTGCGAGACGTCAAGCACCCCCGGAAAAAGCAAGGGAACCACAAGCGGTTTCCGGTCCTCGGAGATGCATGGGACATCATCCAGCGCCAGTCACGAACTGATGGTGAGGATCGAATCTTCCCCTACATCGCGTCGTCGGTGGGAACCGCGTTTACCCGAGCCTGTGCGGAATTGCACATCGAGGACTTGTGCTTCCACGATCTGCGGCACGAGGCCACGTCACGCCTGTTCGAACAGGGCTACGGCATCCCAGAGGTGGCTGCGGTGACGCTGCACGAGAGCTGGAACCAGCTCAAGCGGTATACACAAATACGCCCGGAGTCTTTACACCGATCTTGAGGTTGAATTTCGTAGGTCGGGCTGTGGCCGCTGCATGGAGCAAGGGCACGATGTGCGAAGGTCGCAAGCCCATGCCAGCAAGCCAGTGACGATAGTGCCTACGCGCCAGCCGTAGGTTCTTGATGACGACTGGGCCGGGATCATGTCGGGTGAAGTCAAAGTCGTAGATGAAGCGAATCGGCCTTTCCCAGAAAAGCGATGACGCGCCAGCCCAGAGAGTGCCGTGTTCTTGGATTTTTCCCCAATGGAAAAGGTGGCTCTCGCAGTAGAGCAATCCATACGTGGCCAGAGCAGCCGATGCGAGGTCAATTGCCCAGATCGTCCGCCTTTCATCGTTGAAGAAGGCGTCATCTTGGGCGAGGGATAGCAGAAACAAGCCGATGCTGTCTGCCGAGAAATAATTGTAGTCAGCTGCTCGTAGGCGGTAGGTTGAAGTGCGGGGTGTACCTGATCCTTGAAGCGTCTGGAAAGGCGTCTCGATCACTCCTTGGAAGTTCGGACGCCAGCGTCGGTGTAGGTCCAGCAGGACCTGTCGCGAGCGGGTTTCGCGTTCGGCTACCCATTCGGTATCTCCTGGTTCGCCGACATAGGCGGCTGCATCCAAGGCCGAGAAATGAATATGCAAGGGGCCGGGCGGAGTGTTTTGCGTCCTGGTGAGACGGGCCCCGGTTATCAACTTACTCAGGTATGGGTACGCCGGGTCGTAGGTTCTGTCCAAGTCCCGGAGTTTCGCGGGCCCGGGCGAGCTAACCCCGGCGAACCATTTCCTCCAAGTTTCTTTACGGCATGTCAGCCCTTGCGACTCGAACACCTTTTCCATGGCGGTGTGTTGAGGATCGAAGGGATCGTGGACCCTTGGTTTTTGGCGATTAGAACCGAGCGCGGAAGCGTATGTCGGGAGATTCTTGGATTTGTAGATGTTGCAGGCAGCGCGGGTCCTGAGTTGGAGGCTTGGGGTGTCGGCAGGAATGCGTGAGGGTGGGGGCGAAAAATCCATTGAATGAAGTCTCCAAAATTCGCGCCCTGACAAATCCGGGCACTAATAGGCTGCCACCCATCGTAGCCGAGGATGTGCCCCTCTCATGGAAGCCGAGAAGCCCAGCGCTAAACCCGCAAGGTCGACGAAATACGCGTTTATAGCAACACACCCCTCGCACTCGTGTGCACGTAACGGCGCGGCTTTGCGCCGCGCCCCGGTCGCTCCCGCTCGGCGTGTGAGCCAGTGCATGCCTTGCGCCACAACGACTTGTGGAGGGCGCGCATCGTGACCAGCAAAGTCCGCAAGCGCGACTTGCGCACCCGCGTCACCGAGCCGACCTACCGCGCCGTTGAACGGTATGCCGTGGCCCATACGCTGACGCGCTACGCGGCCACCGAGCGTCTGCTGACGATGGGCGTCGATGCCCTCAATCACGGCAACGAAGCCACAGCCAAGCTGCAGTCCAGTTTGGACAGCATCGATAGTCGGCTGGGCCTACTGACCAAGCTGGTGGATCGAACGCTCTATACCGCAGCCATCGCCTATGCCTACGGCCGGCAAACGGCGATTGGCAATCTAAGCGAGACCAGACGCGAAGAGCTCGACCAGGATGTTGCGGCAGACGGCCAGGAAGCCTATCGGCGTCAGTGCGACCAAGCGCTGGGAGGTGCGTGATGCTGCGGCCGAATCGAACCGCCCAGTCGGACGCTGTCGTTGGCGCCAAGTCGGCATGGGCCAACCTGATCAGCCAGGCCAAGCTGGCGGCCCTCCTTGTTGGCGTCATCGCGCCCTTGGCCGGTGCCGTCGCCGAGTACGTCCACGTCGTCCGACACACCGATCCAGGTGATCGCCAGTTGGCTAGTGCCTGGCTACAGGCAACGGCCGAACGCTTTGGGCCACCCGGCTGGGTCGATGGACAGCTCGCCTTCGACTATGACAACCAGCACTACGTCTGGCAGGTTGAGCAGGTCGCACGGCATCCCAAGGTCATCGCAGCCCGGGACAAGGTCGTCACCATCATCGGTGCCGGCTGGCCCTATTCCTTGTGGATCGGCCTGTTCGTGGCATGCGGCATGCTGATCTGGCTACATTGTCGTGGCCAGGCGCTGCGAGAAGACGGCTATCTGCGCGGCGGCTGGATCGTTACGCCCGAACAGCTGCGCAAGCTCATTCGCAGGCAGGGTGCAATCTCGCTGCTGGCCGTCGGCCCAGTGCGTCTGGGCCAGCCACAGGAGACCCAGCATGTGCTGATTGAGGGCACCACGGGTGCTGGCAAGACGGTGGCCATGCGCCAGTTTCTAGAGGGTTTGGGTCGTCAGTGGCCGGTGCTGATATATGACACCAAAGGCGATTTTCTCTCGGAGTCTTTCGATCCAGAGCGGGACACCATTCTCAATCCGCTCGATGCCCGTTCGCCGGGCTGGACACCTTGGAATGAGATCACTCATCCCGCTGACGCTGAGCTGGTCGCCAGATCCTGGGTGCCACAGCCAACCCACGGCGATACCTACTGGGCCGATGCGGCGCGTCAGCTGTTCTCCGCCATCCTGATGGCGGTGCCGAAGACGCAGCGCACGAATCGGGAGCTGTGGCGACTGACCGCCGAAGCCAAGCCTGAGGAACTGGCCAAGCTGTTGCGCGGCACCAGCGCCCAGCGCCTATTCGAGGATGGTGCCGGCGAGCGGATGCGGGAGAGCGTGCGAAACACGCTGATTACCGCAGTGCGCGGCTTGCAGGAACTCGATCCAGATGCCAAAGCAGGTGAAGGATTCTCGGTCACTACCTGGGTACGAGGAGCCTGGAGCCAGACCGGTGACAAAGGTCGCCTGTTCCTGCTGTGCCCGCCGAAGCACGCACCGGCCATCCTGCCGATTTTGGCGGTGTGGCTGGAAGTTGCTGCTGCGACCACGCTGGACCTGGCGCCCGATCCAAGCCGACGAATCCTGTTTGCGGTCGATGAACTCCCGTCCCTGCCTAAGCTCGATTACCTGATCACGCTCGCCGAACAAGGTCGCAGCTTCGGGGCCAGCATCGTGGCCAGCGTGCAATCGCAGGCGCAGTTGGAGCAGAGGTACTCCAAGGCTGGGGCGATTGCGTTTCGAGGTCTCTTCACGACGCGGGTTATTTTCCGAGCCGCTGACCCGGAAAGTGCCGAACTGGCGTCCCGTCTGCTGGGTGAGGAAGACGTGGACGTTGCGCGCGAAACGGAAGGCCACGGCAAGCGGGGCCATAGTCTGGGCAGCGAGACGCGCACGCGTCGCCTGGTCACGCCGACCGAGTTGCTGCGCTTGCCAAATCTAACCTGCTACCTGCGCACCGCCGAATTTCCGATCGCACAGATTGACCTTCGGCCGGTGATGCGTTCTCGACTCACACCGCACCTGGTGCCGCATGGGCGCGGTCCTTGGACGTTGCCGCAAGAGGAAGGGGCGTCGTCCTCCACGCCTTCGACTTCGACATTGCGCAGCAGAGGGCCACTCTGATGCTGTCTCTGCGAGCGCACACGAACGCCAAGGATGTGCTGTCTTACTACAAGGTCAGCGACTACTACGTCGGCGAGGATCGCGGTCCCGAGCAGGCTGCGCAGTGGCAAGGCGAAGGCGCTGAACGATTGGGCTTGTCGGGCACCGTCGGACGCGTGGAGTTCCAGGCCCTGCTGGAAGGTCGGTTGCCCAATGGCCAGCGGCTCGGCACTGTCCGAAACGGCGAACTGGAACATCGGCCGAGTTGGGACATGACCTTCTCGGCGCCGAAGTCTGTTTCGGTCATGGCGCTGGCCGCGGGTGATCAGCGGCTGCTGGATGCACACGACCAGGCCGTCAAGACAGCACTGACCTTTGTCGAGTCTCGGATCGCCGAAACGCGGATCCGGGAGGACGGTGAGGTGCGGCGCGAGGCGACTGGCAATCTGATCATTGCCACGCTGCGCGAAGAAACCAGCCGCGCCCAAGACCCGCAGCTGCACAGCCACAACGTGGTGATGAATGCCACGCAATCAGCAGATGGTCAGTGGCGCTCGCTCGATGGCTACGGGCTTTTCAACGCTCAGCGCGAGATCGGACAGGTTTACCGTAACGAGCTGGCCTTGCGCGCCCAAGCGCTGGGTTATGACGTGATGCAAGGCAAGGACGGCACCTTCGAGTTGGCGGGCGTGCCAAAAGAAGTGTTGGAGGCCTTCAGTAGCCGCTCGGCCCAGATCGAAGCGGCACTGGCTGCAAAGGGGTTGACGCGCGAGAACGCATCAGGCGCCCAGAAGGACATGCTGGCGATCGCTACCCGCGACGGCAAGCAGGAACTGACCGCCGAGCAGCTACGAGGTACGTGGGAGACGCGGGCGGAAGGCTTGACGTTCGATGCGCAGGCATTGAAGAGTCAGGCACAAGCGCGGGCTTATGCCAGTGCTGAGCCTGGCCGTCAGGATGCGGCAGCGGCCTTGGCCATGCAGTCCGCGATGGCCAAGCTGGGCGAGCGCGAGTGCATCTTTACGCCTTCCCAGTTGCGCCAGGAAGCCATGCAACTGGCGGTGGGAAAGGCGTCGCTGTCGGACATCGAGCGCGCCATCGCCATTGCGATCAATCGAGAAGAGCTGATCCCTCGCGGCGCCGAGTATCACGGTCGTTCCGTCGACGCATTCACGACCAAAGCTGGCATCCAGATCGAGACGCGGATGCTAGCCACGGAACTCTCCGGCCGCAACAGCGCCCATGCATTCTTGCCTGAGGCCAACGCCCATCGCGTTGTCGCGCAGCACGAGCTGCGGGGCGAACACCCGTGGACGCCGGGCCAGCGGCAGGCGACCGCGATGCTCTTGAGCACCCGCAACTATGTGGCTGCGGTCCAAGGGTATGCCGGCACTGCGAAGACCACGACCGTCATCAAGACCATGGCCCACGTGGCATGGCGGCAGGAGTATCAGGTCATCGCCATGGCGCCCACTGCCAGCGCGGCCGAGACCCTGGGCCAAGCCATAGGCAAACCTTCGGTCACGGTCAGTCGGCATCTGGTCGAACTGGCGAACAAGCAGCGGCTCAGCGACAGGCCGCAACTGTGGATCGTTGATGAGGCATCGATGCTCTCAGCCCGGCAGATGGCCGAGCTGCTGGCAGGCGCAAAGGAGACAGGTTCCCGCGTGCTGCTGGTCGGCGATGTGCAGCAGTTAGGCAGCGTGGAGGCCGGCGCCGCATTCCGGCAGTTGCAGGAGGGCGGCATGAAAACCGTCATCCTCGATGAAATCGTTCGCCAGACGAATGAGCACGCCAAAGAGTCGGTTTATGCGGCGATTCGCGGCGATGCCAAGTCGGCTCTGGCAGCGATTGAGCGCGGCGGCGGTCAAGTCAAGGAACTGTCCGACGGCTACGAACGCCACGCCGCCATGGCCAAGGACTACGCGGCACTTTCGCCCAAGGATCGTAGCCGAACGCTAGTGCTTGATCCCAGTCGGCAAGGCCGTGAGGAACTGACCCAGGCGATTCGCGAGGAGTTAATAGCCGATGGCACCTTGCGTGGGCAGTCCATCAAGGTCGCGACCTTGGAAGACAAGCGGCTGACCCGCGAGGATGCGAAGCAGGCCTACAACTATGAAGCTGGTGACCGGGTCCGGTTCCGCAGTGACTACGCCAACGGCATCACCAAGGGCAGCTACTACACGGTTGCCGCCGTCGATGCCCAACGGGGCGTGGTGCAGCTTGCCACCCCCAATGGGAAGTCCATCGACTGGTCGCCGGGCAAAGTGGGCAGCAGCACGGTCGAGGCCTATGCCAGCGTGCAACGCGAAGTGCACGCCGGTGACCGTATCGCTTGGACCAAGAACGA
Source organism: Pseudoxanthomonas sp. (assembly GCA_041919795.1). Classification (GTDB taxonomy): domain Bacteria; phylum Pseudomonadota; class Gammaproteobacteria; order Xanthomonadales; family Xanthomonadaceae; genus Pseudoxanthomonas_A. The sequence goes on from JAYRTC010000004.1 coordinate 62,874, forward strand.
CCAGACCACAGGCCGCGTGAATGGCCACGGCGCGGAGGTGATGGGCATCCGCACCGATGGCCAGATCACGATCAAGGATCGGACCGGAATGCACACCCTCGACCTCTCACAGGCGAAGGACACCCACTTCCGGCACGACTACGTCAGAACCGTGCATGCCGCACAGGGCCGGACCGCCAACCGGGTGATGGTCAATGCCGAGAGCTTCCGGGCGAATCTGCTCAATGAGCGCAGCTTCTATGTGGCGATCAGCCGCGCCCGCGAAGACATCCGCGTCTACACGGACAACACCAAAGAACTGGTGCGCGGGATCGAAGAGCGTACGGGCGAGAAGTCGACGGCACTGCTGGACAACCAGACACGCGAGTTCTCCATGGAGCGCAGCGAGTCACGAGAGAGCGCTTCGCAGGCGCGGGCCAGCGCTGTGACGCTGGATCGAGGGCGCGAATGAATGCAGTAGCATCCATGAGTGAGTACGCGACCTTCTGGTTGTTGTTCGGAAAGTACGGCGCGACGATGACGGTAGAGCAATTGCGCGATGCCTTCTTCCCCCGCTCGTCGATGAAAACCATGGCGAATCGGCACGCCATGCGGTTGCTGCCGCCGCGCACGGGTGAGGTTTATGACACGCGCGACGTGGCGGACTGGTGGGACAGGCAGCGGCGGAACGCCGTCTAGCTTTAGCCTATTTCCCCAAGCAACACCGCGCCGTCTTTGCTGGGCCATTGAACGTCTTTCTGGCCAACCTGCAAGCGCAGGCGCTTCTCCTCTGCGTTGCGACCCTCCGGGTGCAGTTGACCCGGTCAAAAGCCGTTTGGCGGGCCCACGGCGGCGCGGTGCCGCTTCGGAGAAGCGAAATGAACAAGCAGCAAGCCAACGACAACCGGGTCAACTACCTGCCCGCCGAAATCGCCATCCTCGGCCAAGCTGAGGACATCCTGCGCAAGCGCCTTGAGCGGCTTGGCAGCATCGACCACCCCGAACAGGCCAGCAGCTTTCTGCGAATGCGACTGGCCGGGCTGGAACACGAGGAATTTCACGTGGTTTTCCTCGACGCCCGCCACAAGATCATCGCGGTGGAAGGGCTGTTTCGTGGCACTGTCGACGGCACCGAGGTGCACCCACGCGAAGTCGTCCGTACCGCCATGCATCACAACGCTGTAGCGGTGATCCTTGCCCACAACCATCCATCCGGTAACCCGGAGCCGAGCGCGGCAGATCGCGCCATTACCGCCCGCCTGAAGCAGGCATTGGCCCTGGTCGAAGTCCGGGTGCTCGACCACATCGTCGTCGGCGCGACTTCCGTCAGCATGGCGGCGCGGGGATGGGTTTGACCCATCCCCCGGTGAGGTCACGCCAAGGCCAGGTAGTGGTCTGCGACTTCTTTTTTCTGCGACAGCAATGCCAAACGAGTCGTAGCACGAGTGCATGCGACATAGAGGTCTTCGCTAGTGAACGCCACGTGCTCGCCGGGAATGGCAAGATCGACGACGATGATGGATGACGCCTCGATACCCTTGAATGACTTGATCGTCGAGAAAAAAACAGTGTCCTTCTTCCCAAGGTCCCCGATGTCCGTGCTCAGGCGCAACCCATGGCCGGAGGCTTGGTTCTTCATCGATGAATTCTCAAGCTTGTACGGGCTAAGGATGGCCATGCTACCGTCACCACTCCATTGCCTTGCCAATTCCCAAGCTCGCTTTGCTTGGTCTCCGCTCGACTCGATATGAGGCCGCATCCCGAGCGGAATCCCCTCCATGGATTCGATCTTCGTATCCAAGAATTTGTTGGACGTGTCGTTGATCAGCTTCGTGTTGCGGCAGTTGTAGTGGAGGTGGAACACGACTTCCGCGCCAATCGGGGTTCCTTTCCCGGCGCCATACAAGTCCTGCTTCCAATCAGCGAAGAATGCCCACGCGCCATCTTCGGCAAGAAGATCTTGTAGAGCGGCGATTTGCCATTCCGAAAAATCCTGGCCTTCGTCAACGAGGATAGCGTCGTACTTGGGCAAGCTCGCGGCCTTGTCCATGACCATGCTAGGCAACAGCTCGCGATGGTAGTGGTCCTGCCCGGCCATGCTCTTGGACTCTTGGCAGAAGTCCATGAACAGCTTGTCCACGTTCCAAATGTAGTTGGCGTGGTCAGGGTTTCGTAGGCGAAGTGATTCCGCGAGCGCTCGGTTGTAGCAAACGTAGATGGCTTGCTGGCCTTGGTCGATCAATGCCTGCAGACGCCAAATGGCGAGAACCGTCTTGCCCGATCCGGCCGGCCCTATCACGGCCACCCTCGGCAACTGGAATAGTCCTTTCAGGCTCGCGAATTGCTGACGCGTGAGTTGTTCGATCCTACTGGCGTCACTAGCTACGTCTTCACCCGTGTCCACCTTCTGGACGTGGAACTTGCGCTCTTTGAGGAAGTCAATGATCGACTCGACTACCGAGAGCGTGAAGCTAGCACCTCGGTCGCTACCACCTCGCTTCTCCAGAGCATTGCGCAGCCTGGATGCCAGTTGACTCATGTGACGTCTGGTGGAGATTGTGGACTCATCGAACATGCCAGGAAGGCTTTTCGCTTCACCTTGCGGGTAAACGACCACGTACGCAAAACGTCCAGGGAACTCCTGCCACTTGTTTCTCGCCTTTAGGACGCCGACCAAGTCGTGCATGTTTCGCAAGGCCTGTTCCGGTGGCGATTCCTTCAACGCTATCCACGTGTCGTCGGCCTGTTTGCGACGCCAGACCCCTTCATCGTCCACCATGAACTCCTTGGAACCTTTCACTTCAAGGATGACCATGCCGGAGCCAGGAGCAAGCACGACGAAGTCGGCCTCGCCATCCCGGACGTAGCCATTCTTCTCCAACGTCCATTTGACGCTGGGCATCACGACCCAGTCGTCGGGGAGCTGGTTCCTGAGCGCCTTCAGGACTTCGTTCTCCCATTGGTCCGCCGGACGGTATCCCACCACCTTGGGCATTCTCGATTCCTCTACTTGGCCAGCTTCGCTACAAAGCTATACGTGGCGGCTACCGAGTTCGGCACAGGACCGTTCTTGTCCCGCAGCTTGGGCACTGGCATGCCAAACTTAAACGAAGCCGTGACAGGAAGGAGGCTGCCGTTCGGTGTGATCGCGAGCCATTCCTCGCGGTCATTCAGTTGGTTCAACTTGTGCGGAACCGTCTTGACCCAGTTCTTTCCGACAGCGCCAAACGTAGACCCCTCGGCGATGGAGGCAAAATCGTCCATGGAAACGGCTTGATTGCCCGCCGATGCAGTTTGTATCGGGGCACTTGGAGTAGAGCCAGCTACGACCGGCTCAGGCGTGAAGCTCGCAAGGTTTGCGCGTACCCAGATCATTCGCCTAGAAAGATTGAATGAGTCGATGCGACGTACCTGCGAGATTCCCAACCGTGCGGCCAATGCGTGCGCGTCGCCAATGGCATTGCGCTCATGGGCGTAGCCATCCCAAAGGGGATGAACGACAACATTGAGAGTGTCATCCTTGATCCAGCCATGTACGGTGCCTTCGTGGATGACGGAATCCATGGGAAATCCGTTCTTGGCATATGCCTCGACCACTCCGGCGGCGCGCTCTAGCCAGTCCCCATCAGCACCAATCGGCAATGGCTTGCCAGCAACGACAGTGTCCAAGCCGGGCTTGAAGTTGGCGTCGAACATGCAGGCCAGCAGCTCGACGCCAAGCTCCCAGTCAAGCAGGCCATGGACCTGTCGATTGCGGAAACCACGCAACAACAAGTCCGGGCTTCTCCATTCGTTCCCTGGCTTCTTCGCTAGTTCAAGCTCTTCCCTGATCGCACTCCCCATCTGCGAAGCTGGACCATCGCCAAACAAGCAGCCCTTCAAGACGGCATCCCATCCGGCGCGTGCAGAATCGACGAGGCCAGCACCATTGGGGTGGGCGTCGGCCAGATACAACTCTCCGCCACCATTCTTTGGAAGGGCATGGACGGAAGCAATCTCGATGTCCATGGAGTCAACGTCCAACTCCAGCGCGATGGCTCGTTGCAGGATAGTTGCCGCCGAGTACCATGCTGCGCGACGCCGGGAAAGGTTTCCTTCATTCGCGTCCTCGAAGTATTTGAGGCCGCTTCCATCCATCATGCGGATGGCGAGTATGTCCGTCGTTTTGGGGGATGTGAGAGCCACCTTGAAGTCCGGGTATCTGTCCTCGGACAACCAAATGGATTCGCCTTCGGCGGACGGGAATTTCATCCAGTCCTCCTTGATATGCCCTACTTCGGTGAACCCGAAGTACTCACCTCGGTTCGAGTTGGTTCGATATACAGACGCTTGCCGCTCCAACTTGATCTCGGCATTCAGAATTTTCTGGTAGCCAGCATCAGATAGCTTGGGACTGGTGATGTCCGTTGCGCCAGTGCGCCCGCGACCTTCGCCTCCTCCGAGAGCAGGCTTGTCTGTCATCATGTCTGTGGCAAAGGCACGGGGCGCTACAGCCATGTAAGGCTTGGCATTCTGGGCGCCGCAGTTGGGACAAGGAACGCCAAGTGGAGGATGTTTCAACCACGATGGATCCCATAGGCCTGATCCGCTTGTATGAGTCTGGATTTTAGCGACAGGCACACGCTCAACGTGTAGGTGGCGACATGCGCCGCATCGAACGTGCACGAAAGCCGCGCCTATGGGTGAACCCGACGTTTTCCACCTGCCCGTCTGGACGTCGTTGAACATAGGGCCAGTTACGTACTTCGGAGTAAGTCGCCGCTTGTCCCATGTACGCTCTGATCCTGGTGCAAAATCCGCGATAGCCTGATCGGATGGCCTGTCCAGCGACTGTGCGTCGCGCTCATTGTCCCCCTTGCCATAGGGAAGCTTGAAATAGAGTTCGCGAACGCTCGTTGGCATGCCGAACATGGGAAGCACACCGGCCTCCGCAAGGCGATGGGCAAGGGTTGATGCGACGAACTCGGGACTCTGGACAGCATCTTCGAGCTTAGTCGGCAGGCTATTCGCATGATCGACTAGGCCTTGGGCTTGGACGAACGATCCTTTTGTGATCGTCTTGGCGGCGTTCTGAACGATGTCTTGATTATTGGCCAACCAATCCTTAAGCGAGGCTATGTTCGCGCCGGCGTTTTCAAGCGTTCCCATCTCGCCGTGCGTATCAGGTTCTTGGCTCGTAGCCGTCCAAGTCACGCCGTTCCCACGGAAGGCTCGGCGCAATACTTCCTTGGCCATCAAGCGTTCGGCGAGAATGCGCTGGTCTTCGCCAACGGCGACGCGGGGTTGTGGCGGCACACCCCCCGTCATTTCGCTGGGGTGCTCGAAATGAATGCGGTCATGTGTTTGCCCACGGCAAAATGTGAATGCCGCGGAGAAGGCCTGCCCCTTTCGGCCTGCGCGACCAACGCGCTGCTGGTAATTGAATCGCTCCGGGGGCATGTTCGCTTGGAGCACTGCCTGCAGCGAACCTATGTCTACGCCAACTTCCATTGTGGTCGTGACGGACAAGAAATCGATGGAATCCACGTTCCTCAGGACCTTACGCGTGCCAACGTCGTCGACGATTTCGTCGTCGAAGAAGATGTCGCGGAAATGTCGTTGGCGTTGCGCCTGGTCTTGCGTCTGTCCAGTCAACTCCTCCGAATGGATACGGAACGCCGAGGATGCATTGGCTGCCTCGCGTGCGTAGTAGTGGCCTTGTTCTATCTTCAACGCGGAGAGCTTGCCATTCGGCCGGGGTTCGAGTTCGCCAAAGCACCGCGAGCAGACGCCTGCGGATGCGTTCCAGTGGATGCGGTCACAGTTGACGCACACCCATGGCAGCTCTGATTCGCCCACGACGCGAACCCACAACTTCTCCAGATGGATTACCGCCCAGAGGTCGTGGCCTTGTGCATGTCCGGCGCCCATGAAAGCCTTGGATACGGCCTCACGCAGATTGCCCAGACCTACCGCATGCTTGCTTGCCACTTTGGAGAGGTAGCCATGCACGCGCTTCTTCGCCGTACCTTCATTGGTGGCGCCAGTGGGTTGGTCATACTTCCATCCATCGACAGTCCTATCCCATGGGTTGGGATCTAGTCGGTTCTCCTCGGTAAGTATGCGCAGCACGCCATCGCACGCTTGCCGGAATGCCCCTCCGGGCATCCCATGCGGTGGAGTTAAGGCTGGCGAAGGAGGAAAGGCGAGATGGCCAATACCTTGCGCCTCTAGGTCATACAACAGTCGGCCAGTTAGTGTTCGCCAAGCACTTTTGCGTAACGACTGGCTGATCTTGTCGACATCCTCAGGCTTGGCGTCATTGCTGAGTTCTGGGATGAGGATGCCACCATCAGCCCTGAACACCGACGTCCAATCCTTGTCCTTCGAGATCTTCTTGCGGTCGATGGACGCGCCGCCGGGATTGATTCCGTTCTCGACGAAGTCTCGCCAAAGGGGACTGACTTGCTTGTTCAGATCTGGCTTGGCGAGGATGTCATCAACTCGTACGTATCCAGGCGTGTAACTGCGAATCCTGTCGATACGTTCAAGTTGTTCCTTTGTCGCACCTTCTGGGTCCACGGCAACGGCATTCGCTGCTTGGACGAAGAGGTTGAACTGATCAATGTTTCCGTCGGATTGTCCGAACGCTTCCTTGATCTTATTCCTCAGCTTCGGGATCTCGCCAGCCTGCCCAGATTCGATCATGGCCAGGGCTTCTTTCATGGCGGGGTCGATGCCGCTAATTGCCCGCTTTTTGAGTTCCTTGTTGACGAACGTGCGCAGCAGGAGCATCCACTGCTCTTCCTCCACGCCGACCGAAAGATTTGCCGCGGCTTCGCGGCTATCGGAGAATGCAACGAGCTTGCGCGTCTTTCCCTCTGGCAATACGCCCATTAGGTGCTTGGAAAACAAGTGCGACATGCGTGCCAAGCCGGTCACGAACGAACGGATCGGCGTGCGCCGGCCATATCGCTCGGAGTAGTCGATGTGGCAAGACGGGCAGCGTTGCGGCATCGCAGGGTATTCATGCCGACTATGTTCGGGGATGTCCGCCCTGAACCAATAGCAAGGCAGGCTTCCTTCCTCTTCTTTTCCGCCAAGTTTCACCAGCCCCGTTGCGGGCAAGATGGTTGCGGGTATCCAACTGGCGGGCGCCGTGTCCCTCGGCTTTCCGGGACGACCGTTGCCGGAATTGACCTCAATGGTGCCGTGTTTCCACCTGAGGTCATCTGGCGATGCAATAGGATCAAACTCCGGTTTGCGCAGCCAAACGACGCCGATGTCTTTGTAGTTCTGGGCGTCGGTCCTGGTCTCCACCGTCGTCTCGGGCAGCCCTTCGATCTTGGTTTCAAGCGATGTCAGCTCGAACGTGGATTCAATGCCCAACCCACTTTTCAATGCGATCTTGTTTCCGCAGAGGAGCTGCGTGCCGCAACACTCGCAGTACAGGACCTCGAGCACCCGATTACCGTCCAAGGAAAGCTTGCGGTCCGGCAAGAGCGCGCCAACGCGCCGCGCATTGTCGCTCCCAGATGTCCCGATGGTTGACCAAAGGCCTTCGACGTTCTTCGCCATCCAATGGAACCGTAGGCGTGGAAACAAGAGTTTCCGCTCCTTGGTTAGTTCTGAACCGAGGGCGAGGAACAACCCTTTCGTTGCAGCCAACCCATCTCCAACGGGAAGGCTTGGGAACCAGTATTCAGCAACTTCATCCAAAGGGCGCGCACGGATTTGACCATCGACGTCGAAGCCGGCAAGGATGGACCTGTTGTTCCTTGCTTCGTCGGAGCCAAGTAGGCCGACGACTTCGATGATTTCGGGAGAATCCTCGCCGTTCTCGCCGGCCCCGCCCCTGCCTGCACTGAGGCACGCTTGCGCCATTTCTTCGTCGAACTCAGGAATGTTGCCATCAAGCGAATGCAAACGCTCGCCGGACTCAATGTGAAATCGTTTGCTGGCCTCTTCCGGCGTGCAGCCGAAGAATCCGCCAAGAAACTCGTATGTCGCTGGATCCCCGCCATTGAGCGACGCACTGGACGCCAAAATGCGAAGTTGCTTGCTATCGGGGCCAATGCCAAGTCGATCCAGAAGCAAGCGGACGAGATACGCGACTTCCGTGCCCGCAGAGCTCCGGTGCAAGTGGAGCTCGTCGATCACTAACTGGAAGATGTTGTTCTCGCGATCCTCGGCAAGCCAATCATTTGTCTTGTCGAATATGTCGGAATCGGCCCGGTCACCGACAATGCCTGGGTCCGCGTGCCGCATTAGCATGATTGAAAGCATGCTGACGTTCGTCACCAGAATGTCTGGCGGCGTTGCTTGCATTTCCCAACGATGGAACATTTCGGCTGCATCCGGCGACATGCGCTGGATGAAACTGGCCTCTTCGCTCGCGTCAGAAAGATTCCTCTTGGCATCGGCAATGTCGCTTTGGTTGCCAGATGCAGTGGCGTCGTCCAGGGCCTGTCGGCAGCGCGATAGCTTCTCGCGCATCGAAACGTAGTCGCTGATAGCACCGCCAACCGCCTTGGAAAGAACCGAACGCTTGCCAGAGTTCGATTTCCCATCCGCCTTGAATGGATGACCAGAAACAGGCGTGGATCCGTTGTATCGACCAAAGCGGATGCGATTGCCCGCCAAATGCCCATCAAGAGCGGCCAGCACGGGATCGGAATCTAGCGCCAGACGAAGGCGGGAGACTTGGTCTTCGACCAATGCGTTCATCGGGTACAAGATAAGCGAGCGAACCGCTGCAGTACGGGCTTCCTCCCGGAGCCCTTTGCGCGTGTCGTTCCACTTGGGATGGCTGTCCTTGGATCTAGTCCATGCCGCTGGACTCTTCCTTGGGGCGGGCCAGAGTTTGGCTGGGTTGGTAGCCTCGCGAATGATATTGGCGATAGCGGGCAACAGGAACGATTCGGTCTTGCCCGATCCAGTGCCGGTCACGACGACGCAATGCTTACCATCGAGCGAGTTCCGGAGCATTCGTTGCTGGTGGACATACAGAGGGTGCCCACCATTGAATAGGCCAGCGCCAACGATGGCCTTGAACGCATCTCGCCCCTTTTCGCTTAGGCAGGGGAGATCGCTTGCTTGCAAACTCGCAAGGCTATCTCCCGACTTGTAGGAAGGAGTTGGCTCGACATACGGCGTTTGAAAGAGTACGCCTGGGGTGTCGAGAAGCGCGCCACGATCCGCCTCGAAGGATTCGGAGTTAGTTCCGAATGCCGAGGTTATGTATCGCTTGATGCCGTCCTGGATGATTTCGTAGGCGCCGATTGGATCTTTCATCTTTATTATTCTTCTTTGGAGTTCGTCTAATGCGGTCAAATCGTGTCGAGTGTTGCGCCGAGCTTGTCGGCGACGCTTGAAGCAATTTGCTCAGGCACCCACCGATAAGCCAGCCACTTGCCTATGGCCATATCGTTGTAAAAGCGATTGACAGCGAGGAGTGGGTGAATGCTGGACTTCGTGGCTAGTGGAATCCTGCCGGCATCCGGCGTATCTGCAGGCGATCGCAGGTCTAGAACGTTAGGGGCGTCGCCAGAACACAAGGTCAACGCTCTTTCCAATGCAAACGGAAGATTGAGGCGAGCGGGCAGCCAAAGGGTTCTATCGCTGCTGGAATAACTGATCGGCATTGGGTGTACGCCACTGACTTGATACATGTCGCTTACAAATTTTGCGAAAGCGTCCAAGGCAATCCAGCGCCCCCAATTTCGATCACGAACGAAGGCGAAGCGTCCTTGGTCATGCAGGACATAGATATTGTCCATGCCCGTATCCAAGTCCCTGACTTTCCAAAGTTGCCGGTACTGGTTGCCCGAAGGTTGCGCCGTGAACCGGCCCTTTGATGGATTGAACATGATAGCGCCTTCCCGAGCATCACCAATCGACTCCATGGGATTTCGCAGGGCCTCGCCCCTGACGAAGTCGACTGGCGCCGACCATGCGGCTATGGCCGCTGCAGGCGCGCTGGAAAACCGGAGGCCTAGCTGCTCGCAGATCGCTTCCACCCCCGCCAATTCCCTGAAAAGAAGTCGGAGTGGCTTGAATGCATTGTCTCCAGTTTGGATCCGATAGGCAGTCCAAGCGTGTGATTCGCTCGCAATCTGGTCCCAATGCGTCAGGCGGAGCGTTCCCGTGACCCCGTAAGCGCGCTTCCCCGCAGAGGAAACAGGCAGCTCGTAAATCGTTGGGGCTACTGCATGGACGCGGGACATGTGTCCCTTGCTCGTCGTCGAGATTTCTAGGTGTCCACGGCTTCGCAAGTCGAGCAAGAACAGCGGCGGGTCAGTTACGTTGCCTGTGCCTTGTTGCAGCCTGAGGATTTGGTCCCTGGCGGTGCCGTAGTCGATGCTGCCGAACTGGGCTAGTGCGTCCAGGAAAAATTCACGTGCGCCATTCTGGTAGTGGACAAGGTTTGCGGGAGTCCCGATCTCGGCCACGGAAACTTCAAAAACATCTTGGTCGACTAGGTCGAATGCCGGCTCGCCAGGATCCGGCGGCGGAAGCACGCCTGAGAGCCCTTCGTGCGATGCCATGGGGTTGCCGAGGCTGTCGAGGCTAAACGGCTGGCCCGTTTCGACCAACTCGCCGCTAAGGCCAGCAATTCGGAGCTTAGCTTGGCTAAGGATTTCGCTGCCCTTCATCGCCTTGATTTCATAGGCCGCGCTATTCGAACTGCCAAGCTCGACTTTGAATCTTTTTCGTGGTTTGAATTGAGAAGGCGGAAAAATGCCTTGCGAGCTTCTTATCTTCTCTTCAACCAGGCGCAGCCCATCAGGGCACACCATCCGCGTCCCTTCAGGGGCATCCAGCTCGATAGATGGCAAATCGTAGGGCAGATACATGCGACTGTAACCGCGCCGAACCGATCTGCCGCCAATGAAGCGGATGGCTCGAGGTTTTGGATGGGCATCCTCGCCATCGGGCAGGCGTCGTTGATCGTCAGTCAGCGTCGCGCATTCATGAAGGCAGACAAGTAGCCAGTCTTTGGGAATGCCTTCCGCCACGATGATTTCGTGCGGCGGCTTTTCACGATCTAAGTATTTATTGAGACCAGCGTTGCGTGGTGACGCAAGCAGGTATGCCTGCCCACTTCCAGGCAGTTCACCTTCCCTCAACTCGATGGCGCCTGTTGGCCCATCAAACGATGGGGAAAGAATCCATAGTTTTTTCTCGGGAAGATCAAGGCTTGCTTTGGTTGGTTCGGAGCCGTCGCTAGCAGTGCACTCGATGTCGAACGGCATCGCTTGGCCATAGGCTCGCTCGGCGATGCTCCAAATCATCATGGCCTTGTCTGCGGCAAGGCCGGTCGCCGCGCCTTCCGTCCCGGCAAATGCGCCGTCCCAAGTCGTTCCTCCCTGCATGAGCCTGAAGTTGCCAGAGTCTTGCAGCGCAGGCAGCCACCAATGAGGGGAGAGCTCCAGCGGTTCGTCCCCCACAACAGAGAGGCATAGCCCGATGCTTGCCCCAGATGCTCTCTCTGTCTCCCGATGACCAGGAGCGTTGCCACTAGAGCTCCTCGCTGGGAGCGTGCCATCCCAGTCCGAATAGGCGCTGCGTATCGTGGCAAGAATTGGCTGCTCGAAGTCTGGAATGCCAAGCGCCCTTTGGAAGGCAGCGGTGAAACTCGCTTGCGCTGAGCGTGCCTCGTCCAGTACGAGGGCTAGCTTTCCATCCGAAAGATCTTGCCCTGGTCGAATGTGCGCTTGGACGAATACACGGGCAAGATCTTCGACATCACTTGGCTTGAGGATGCTCTGTGACCTTGGCACTCCAATCAACCGGTAGCCGCCGAGCCTTCTCAACCTGAAGAAGCCAAACCTGTCGTTGTTGCTCTTCGTCCAAGCTTCCAAGTCTTCCCACGCAGACTCGACGCGTTCCATCTCATTCGGGCCGAACTGATGCTGTAGCTTCAGATCGGCTTGAAGGCCTTGGTAGTACCCGCTCTGGTTTATGGAATCATTCCTGACCAAGGCTGCGAGATAGGGAAGGTACGTTGGGGCGCGCAGGCCTCGATATGTTGCATCGAAGTGACCTGGGTCCTTGTAATTTCGTGCGGGCAGTCGGCGCTGGCCCACCAGCTCGAGAATGCGTTGCGTAAGACTGCTGCTGCGCACCCATGTTGGTCCGGTGCGAATAGCTTCCAAGAATCCAGCATCGCCACCAATGTCTTGGCCAATTTGGTCGAGGATCTCCTTGTCGACCCGAAGGAATACTTCCTCGCCCCTGGAGGCTTCGGAGAAAAAGCTTCGTAGCAAGCGAAGGTTCCACTCGCTGAACCTGTCGTCGAGTGGTTTGTTCTTCGCCGCCGTCAGGAAGTCGAGCACATGGCCAAACGGACTCGATGGGTCACTGGCAGACTGAAGGAGTCCTTCGATGCTGGTGTTCACCACGTAGAGTTCGCCTTCGTGGGCGAAGATAGCGAGCAAGTTGCCTGCTACTACGTGCTTAGGTAGCTCGTAGATCCAAATCCTTGGATCGCCATTGGTTTCGGGGCGATACAAGGAAGACTTGGTTTCTACCAGCCCGTCGTCCTTGACCAGCCATGTCTTGATAAGGGCCTTTGCTTCGGTCCCCTTAGGCTGCAGCCTGTAGTCATGCAGCCCAGCTCGACGCAAGTAGCCCGCCAACTGGGCATGGGCGTCCATGATCGACTTCTGCAACCCCGTTTCCGTTGGGACGAGGTAGCCGGCCTCGATGCCTCTGGCCGAAAGAAATCGAATGACATCTAGTATTTCCCGATCGGATTTTTCAAGCACGCAGCCCCCTCCGCACCCTTGTCGCGTCTACTACTTCCTCAATATCTCGGCCAAATGTTCCCCTACCGCTTGGGCCAAGCCAACCGGGACAGCGTTCCCGATCTGTGTGTACTTAGGCACCTCGCGATCAAAAACACCCTCTCGTGGATTGCCCGCGCGGCGTATGCCACCCGTCGATTTCTTTCCCGAGAATTGGTACCAGTCGGGGAACGTTTGTAGGCGGGCCCACTCACGCACCGTAAGGATGCGCGGCTGCGAGAAATGGACGTAGTCATCGGGCAGGGACGTTGCAGTAATCGTGGGGCCAGCTTCCCAGCGCTCTGGCAACAACCGTTGCGCGAATTTCTTGGTCTTGTATGCATCCGGTGCTTCGCCGCCGGAAGCGATCATCGCCGAGAATTTTTCGATGATGCGTGGACGATGCTTGCTGTAATCGTGCTCCGTTACCAGGTCGCCTTTCCTGAGCGGCGAGCCCCCTTCACGTGGTGTGCGGAGCCGCTTCTGAATGGTTGTTCGGGCAGGATGCGGGTAGAACTTGGTGTGCCCACCATTCTCATAGTTCTCGTCCACTAGATCACCTAGTAAGTCGACCGGATCCGGTGGGCTCCACTTCTTTTTGTCGGGCTTGGGCAGGAAGCCTCGATCCAATGCATCTTCGGATTCGACGTCGTTCATCAGCTTCGATTTGACGTCATCGCGTATGCCCACTAACAGGATGCGAGGGCGATTTTGTGGAACACCATAGTCCTTGGCATATACGAGCTTGTGCGCCACCTCATAGCCTGGGATACCTTTGAAGGTCTCGCGCACTTTGCGCCAGATGTCGCCCTTTTCCCCGCCATCATTCCACTTGGCAGTGAGCAGGCCGCGCACGTTTTCAAACATGAAGGCTCGTGGCTTCAAGCGGTGGATTATGCCCGCCATGTCTTGAAACAAATGGTTGGAGGGGAGCTGCTCCTTGTCGACTGAGTACGAGCGGCGATGCCCAATCCCGGAGAACCCTTGGCAAGGAGGGCCGCCCACCAACAGGTCGATTTCCCCGTGCTCTACCCCAAAGTCGGACTTGAAGCGCTTTTCTAGCGACGTGAGGTACTTTGGGTCCGCGAGCATCGACTTCACATCGGATGCATGGAAGCGCGGGTCGCCCAGAAGCGGATTTATCTCTTGACGATTCGCGATATAGGTACCCCGTGCATCGTCGTTGAGTTCATTGACGAAGAGCGGGAAGAACCCTGCATACTCCAGCCCAAGGGATAGACCACCACAGCCAGCGAATAGGTCAACGACCTTGAGTTTGTTTTTCGGATGCATGCTGCCAGAGTCGATTCATTTCGTCCGCCGACCATCGGCGGAGCCCTGAACGCTATCTTCACGCCTTCTATTAAGCAAGTCCAGGAGCCGGCAGATTGCCGCCTCCCTTTTCCTTGCCGTCGAAAGACTGCATTCCCAAACCGTGATCACGGACCAGCCGTCGCGGCGAAGACGCTGGGCATTTCGTTTGTCTCGCAGGCGGTTTGTTGAGAGTTTTTCTCGCCAGAAGCGGCTGTTCTGCCCTGGAATCCTGCCCTTCTGGCAGGCATGGCCGTGCCAGTAGCATCCGTGAACGAATACGACCGTGTGGAATGCCGGGAACATGAGGTCAGGCTTGCCGGGAAGGCCTTTGCCGTGCAGGCGGTAGCGGAAGCCTGCGGCCCACACGGCCCTGCGCACAAGCATTTCCGGCTTGGTGTCCTTGGAGCGAATCAAGGACATCCGGACGCTTCGCTCCGCAGGGCTGAGTGTGTCCGTCACGGATGGCGTTCGCTGTCGGGCCTATTTGATCGTTGCCACGTGCTTCTTGGTCTCCAGACGGGCGATTTTTCCTTCGCCCATCAGTAGGCCAAGGATGCTGTAGGATAGGTAATCCTTGGCGCCGCCTGAGTAACTGCTTTGCAAACCCAGCGACTTGGCTGCATCCGCATTCGTGATGCCCGAGGGATTCGCCTTGGCCAGCTCCATGACGGAGTCCTTGAGTAACTCAAGGGCGACCTGAGCCTTCTCAACCACCCCAGTGGGCACGACGAGGCCTCCACGTGCCTTGGGGGCCAAGCCGCTGGGAAGCACCGTATTCGTCAGGGGGCCGCCGAACGCTTGGGTACCAAAAGCTGAGATGAGCTCAGCTTCGAGCTTCAGGGCCTGGGCCTCGGTCAGATCGTCGGCCAGAATTGCGGTGATGACCTCGTGGCCGGCCATTTGGATGTCCTGGATGCGCTTGCCCTTGGCTGTCTGATCAACCCGCAGCGTGTGCTCCCAGGCCCGGTTGCCCGTTCCTTTACCGATGTAGAAGGGCTGGGCAGGCTGGGTCCTTGGGTCTTTCAAGGCATAGATGTAGTAAGGGTTCATCAGGCTGGCCACGTGGTGAGCCAAAGAGTCTAAGCGGGCCGGCAGCAGCAGTGACGCGCAATGGTGGTGTACCAATCGTGCACCAAATGCCATGAATGCCTTGATATTACTGAGAGTCTGTCCGATCCATCATCGGGGCGACGGACAGGCGGAAGGGAGTGGCTGCGGGGCTGGAAATCGTCATCAGGCTGCGAATTGTACGGGGCTGCGGCGGCGCTGGCTGCGCACTGTCGAAACCGGCCGTGAACATGGCCTGTTGATGCTTTGCACGGGCCTGGCTGAGAAAGTGCTTGTTGCGGATTGGCGTGGGGGCGGACGTGCTGCTGGAGAGCAAGGGCATCCTGGTCATCCCGGGACAGAGTCCCTCGGGATGAAAGAAAACAGCGAAAGCAGGATCAAGATCTGAAGCACCCCTCCTCAATCCTCCCCTGCGCTGTGCGCAAGGGAGGAGGCAAGGGCGATGTGGCGTTGAGTGTTCAGCCACCGGGCGGCATGACGAATACGGCTGCAGCGAGTCAGGCTACTTCACTGGCTGGCGATGACGAAGCGCAGGCCTACGCCGGGCTCGGTGGCGATGTATTTCGGCGATGCCGCTTCGTCGCCCAGCTTCTGCCGCAGCTTGCCGACCAGGATGCGCAGGTAGTGGGTGTCGTGCTGGTGGGTGGGGCCCCAGACTTCCTTCAACAATTGCGGCTGGGTGACCACGCGACCGGCGTGGCGCAGCAGCAAGGCCAGCAGCAGGTATTCCTTGCGGGTCAGTGCGACCGGTTCGCCCTGCAGTTGCACTTCGCGACGCGAAAGATCCACGCGCAGGTGGCCGTCGTCGAACACGGGCATGGCTTCGTGCGGATCGGCCGCATGCTGGCGCAGCAATCCGCGCACGCGGGCCATCAGTTCCTGCACGCCGAAGGGCTTGGTCACGTAATCGTTGGCGCCCGCATCCAGCGCAGCCACTTTCTCCGCTTCGCCCGCGCGCACGGTGAGCATGATCACCGGCGCCTGCGACCACTGGCGCAGTTCCTTCAACACTTCGTGGCCGTCCTTGTCGGGCAGGCCGATGTCGAGAACCACCAGATCGGCGCCCTGGGTCGCGAGTGCGGTCAATCCCTCCTCGCCATTCGCCGCCAACGCCACCTGGTAGCCCTGCGCGCGCAGGCTGATGTCGAGGAATTTGCGGATCTGCGGCTCGTCGTCGATCACCAGGATCCGCGCCGGCGACGTGGATGCCGGGTCGTTCAATCCGGTCGCATCATTCTGGTTGGGCATCGCTCGCCTGCGGCATCGGTTCGATCAATGGCAGGGTAATCCGGATCAGGGTGCCGCGACCATCGGCACCGGCCAGCGCTTCCACGCTGCCACCATGCGCGCCGATCATGCCCTGGCTGATGGTCAGACCCAGGCCGGTGCCGTGGCGACCGCGATCGCCGCGCTCCACGCTGTAGAACATGTCGAAGATGCGCGCGCGCTCGTCTTCCGGAATGCCGGGACCATGGTTGCGTACATCGATATGCAACTTGCCTTCGACCAGTTGCGCATCGATTTCCACTGGTTCGCCAGGCGGCGAGAACTTGGCTGCGTTCTCCAGCACATTGAACACGGCCTGCTCCACCAGCGCCGGATGCACCCAGATCGGCTTCAGGCCTGGCGCAATACGCATCTGCAGCCGGATCTGCGGCTGATAGCGCAGCAGGCGGCGCGTGGCCGAGCCAATCAGTTCGTCCACGCCGATCCAGTCGCGGTTCAAGGTCAGGCCATCATGGCCGAGCCGGGTCATGTCGAGCAGGTTCTGGATATAGCGATCCAGGCGTTCGCCTTCCAGCTGGATGGTGTCGAGCAGGCTCTTGCGGTCTTCCGCATTCATCGCATCGGCATAGTTGGCCAGGCTGCTGGCCGAACCGATCATCGATGAAAGTGGCGAACGCAGGTCGTGCGACACCGACGACAGCAGCGCCGAACGCAGGCGCTCGGTTTCGTTGCCGACGCGCGCGGTTTCCAGGTCGGATACCAGGCGCGTGCGCAACGCGGCCTGGCCGATATCGTCGGCCATGGCTTCGGCCAGGCGCCGCTGTTCGAAGGCCAGGCGTGCGTGTTCGGCGGGAAAACGCAGGCCGACCACACCCAGGGTTTCGCGATCGTTGCGCAGCGGCAGGAACCACCAGGCGGAACCGGCCAGCGTGTCGGTATGACGGCCGGTCGCCTGGCCGTGGCGCTGCGCCCATTCGGCCGCGCCCAGGTCGGTGTCACCGAGTTGCGCTGAATCCGCTGCGGACACTCTGTCGCCAATGCGAATCCACGCCGGCACGCCGAACGCCGCCTGCAGCGATGCGCGTCCGGCAGTCATCACCTGGCCCAGGTCCGCCGCGCTGGACAGTTGCCGGCCCAGTTGCTGCAGGACGGTGGCATGGGTATTGGCCGCGCGCAAGGCGATCACCTGCATGCGCAGCCGCGAGGCCAGCCGCCCCGCGACCAGCGCCGCGACCAGGAACAGGAAGACCGTGGTCACGCCCTGGCGCGCGCCGATCTGCAGGGTGAAACGCGGTTCGATGAAGAAATAGTTGTAGGACAGGAAGCACAGCACCGCAGTGGCCACCGCCGCGATCATGCGCGTGCGCGCGGCGACGACCACGACCGCGACGATGAACACCATCGACAGGTCGTCCAGTCCGACCCAGCGTTCGGCCAGCCACGCGACCAGCACCGCCAGCAAGGTGGCGATCATCACCAGCGCGGAATCCTGGCGGATGAAGGACAGGCGTGGCGCGTGCGATTCGCGCCGCGCGCGCGCGCGCGCCTCGGGCGTGTTGACGATGGTGAGTTCGTAATGCGCGCCACGCTGCAGCAGTTGCTGGGTCAGCGTGCGGTTGAACATGCGCGCCACCGGGCGCTCGCGGGTGCGGCCGAGGACAATCGCAGACACGCCGCTGCGCCCGGCGTGGTCCAGCAAGGCATCGGCGATGCCGGCGCCGTGCAGCACTTCGGTTTCGGCGCCAAGCTTGCGCGCCAGGGCGAAGGCCGCGTCGAGTTCCTGTTGTCGCGCTTCATGGCTCGCGCCGGCCTGTACGGTGACCACGGTCCACGGCGCATCGCGGCGTTCGGCCAGGCGACGCGCCACGTGGACCAGGTACTCCGACTGGCCCAGGCCATCGATGGCGACCAGGATCCGGCGACGCACGTTCATGCCGGACACGCCGCGCGCGGCCTGGGTTTCGCGCAAGTCGCTGTCCACCCGGTCGGCGGCGGTCTGCATCGCCAGCTCGCGCAACGCGATCAGGTTGGAAGGCGAGAAGAACGCCTGCAAGGCCTGTGTGGCCTGATCGGGCACATAGACCTTGCCCTGGCGCAGGCGTTCGATCAGTTCGCGCGGCGGCAGGTCGACCAGCACGATGTCGCGCAGGCGGTCGAACACGACATCCGGCACGGTCTCGCTGACGCGCACACCGGTGATGCGGAAGACCACGTCGTTGAGGCTTTCCAGGTGCTGGATATTGATCGTGGTGTGGACATCGATGCCAGCGTCGAGCAGTTCCACCACGTCCTGCCAGCGGCGCTCGTGGCGACTGCCGGCGGCATTGCGGTGGGCGAGTTCATCGACCAGCACGATGGCGGGCTTGCGCGCGAGGATCGCATCCAGGTCCATTTCCTCGAACACGCGATCGCGATACTCCAGGCGCGCGCGCGGCATCAGTTCCAGGCCATCGAGCAGGGCGGCGGTTTCGGCACGGCCGTGGGTCTCGACGAAGCCGACCACCACATCCACGCCCTGCTTGCGCAGTTCGCGCGCGCGCGACAGCATGGTGCAGGTCTTGCCCACGCCGGGCGCGGCGCCCAGGAAGATGGTCAAGCGCCCGCCGTCTTCGCGGCGCAATGCGTCGATGAGTGCGTCTGCCTGGTGGGTGCGGGGGTCGATCATGGGGGTATTGTGCGTCAGAGATTGATTTGTGATCGCATTTCCTCAATTCGTCATCCCCGCGAAAGCGGGAAGCGCTGTTCAACAGCCGAATGGCTGGTCATCCAGCGCCTTTCAAGCGATACAAGCAAAGTCACTGGGTTCCCGCTTTCGCGGGAATGACGAATTCAATTTCTATCGCAGCCCTACTCTCGCGCATCCAAAGCCAAATTCAGCTCCAGCACATTGACCCGTGACTGTCTCAGCACGCCGAACTGCGGCGCCTGCGTGTTGGCCGCGACCAGCGCAGCGACGACTGAAGGCGCCAGTCCACGCGCCTGCGCCACGCGTGCGATCTGCACTTGCGCGCCGGCCGGGCTGATATCCGGGTCCAGGCCGCTGCCGGATTGGGTGACGAGTTCGGCGGGCACGTCCTGTGCGGCGATGCCTTCGCGTGCGGCGACAGCGGCGATGGTTTCCACGATGCGCTTGCGCAGGTCGGGATTGGTGCGCGCCTGATTGCTGCCTGCGGCGGCCATCGGGTCGTAGCTGGCCGCCGAGGGTCGCGGCTGGAAGTAGCGCGGATCGGCGAACGGTTGCGCGATCAGCGATGAGCCGACGGTCTTGCCATCAATGCGCAGCATGCTGCCGGTGGCCTGGTACGGAAACAGGCCACGACCGAGCGCGGTGCCGGCGAGCGAATACAGCAGGCCCATGCCGAGGAGGATCACCGCCGAGAAGGCAAGCGAGGCGCGCAGGATGCCGTTGTCGTGAAGCTGCGTGTTGCGGGTATGCGGATTCATGGTGGGTTCCTCAGACGCCGATGATGGCGGCCAGCGCCAGGTCGATGAGCTTGATCGCTACGAATGGCAGGATCACGCCGCCCACGCCGTAGATCAGCATGTTCCGGCGCAGCAGCACGGTGGCGCCGGCGGGCTTGAAGCGCACGCCACGCAGGGCAAGCGGGATCAAGGCGGGAATGATCAGCGCGTTGAAGATCAAGGCGGCGAGCACGGCGTTGGTCGGGCTGGAGAGTTGCATCACGTTCAACGCGGCCATCGACGGGATCGCGGCGGCGAACAAGGCCGGCAGGATCGCGAAATACTTGGACACGTCGTTGGCCAGCGAGAACGTGGTCAACGCGCCACGGGTGATCAACTGTTGCTTGCCCACTTCGACCACGGCCAGCAACTTGGCCGGATCCGAATCCAGGTCGACCATGTTGCCGGCTTCCTTCGCCGCCTGGGTGCCCGAGTTCATCGCCAGGCCAACGTCGGCCTGGGCCAGCGCGGGCGCATCGTTGGTGCCGTCGCCGACCATGGCGACCAGGCTGCCCCTGGCTTGCTCGCTGCGGATGCGGGCGAGTTTGTCTTCGGGTGTTGCTTCGGCGATGTAGTCATCGACGCCGGCTTCGGCGGCGATGGCGGCGGCAGTCAACGGGTTGTCGCCGGTGATCATCACCGTGCGCACGCCCATGGCACGCAGCCGGGCGAACTTTTCCTTCACCCCGTGCTTGACCACGTCCGACAACTCGACCACGCCCAGCACGTGCTTGCCTTCGCTGACCACCAGCGGGGTTGCGCCGCTGCGCGCGACCTGTTCGATGCGCGCGGTGAGTTCGTTCGACACCAGGCTGCCCTGCGCTTCGACGTGGCGTTTGATCGCATCGCCCGCACCCTTGCGGATGACGCGCAGGTCGCCGCGATCGCCATCAAGATCGACGCCGGACATGCGGGTCTGCGCGGTGAATTGCAGATAGTGCGCACGCTCGGGCTCGGGTGTGACGCAGCCTTGTTCGCGCGCCAGCCTGACGATGGATTTGCCTTCCGGCGTCGAGTCGGCCAGCGAGGCCAGCAACGCCGCTTCGCGCAGCAGCGACGCATCGACGCCGGCCAGCGGATGGAACACGGTCGCCTGGCGGTCGCCGTAAGTAATCGTACCGGTCTTGTCCAGCAGCAGCACGTCGACGTCACCGGCCACTTCCACCGCCTTTCCTGATTTGGCAAGGACATTCGCCGACAGCGCGCGGTTCATGCCGGCGATACCGATGGCCGGAAGCAGGCCGCCGATCGTGGTCGGGATCAAGCAGACCAGCAGTGCGATCAGCAGCAACGGTGCGACTTTCACACCAACGAAGGCGCCGATCATCGGCAACGTGGCGACCACGATCAGGAAGGTCAGGGTCATCGCCGCCAGCAGCATGGTCAGCGCGATCTCGTTCGGCGTCTTCTGCCGGTTCGCGCCTTCGACCAGCGCGATCATCCGGTCGAGGAAACTGTGCCCGGGCTCGGCAGTGATGCGGATGACGATTTCATCGGACAACACCTTGGTGCCGCCGATCACGCTGGAACGGTCGGTGCCGGCTTCGCGCAGCACGGGTGCCGATTCGCCGGTGACCGCGGATTCGTTGATCGTGGCAAGCCCCTTGATGATCTCGCCATCGGCGGGAATCTGTTCGCCGGCGCTGACGATGACGTTGTCGCCCGGGCGCAACTCGGCGGCAGGCACCTGCGTTTCCCTGCCACCGATCCCCAGCCTGCGCGCGACCAGATCCTTGCGGGCGCGGCGCAGCGAGGAGGCCTGGCCGCGACCACGCGCCTCGGCGATGGCCTCGGCGAAATTGCCGAACAGCACCGTGACCAACAAGATCACGGTGACCGACCCGCCGAACCCGGGCGAGGCCTGCCCGGTCACGGTGATCAATGCCGACAGCACGGTGCCGAGCAGCACGACCGCCATCACCGGACTCTTGACCAGGTGGCGCGGCGACAGTTTGAGGAAGGAATCGCGCAAGGCCGCGCGCATCGTTGCGGCGTCCACCAGCACAGGCGTGCGCGCAGGTTTGTTCTGGAAAGTGATTTCGCTCATTTCATTGTTCTCAGTGCGCCAATGCGCTCAGCGACAGGTGGTCGGCAATCGGGCCCAGCACCAGTGCGGGCATGAACTGCAGCACGGTCAGGACCAGGACCACCGCGATCAGGGTCAGGGCGAAGGTCGGCGTTTCCACGGCCAGGCTGCCGCTGCTTTCCGGTGAAGGACGCTTGCGCGCCATCAAGGCGGCGACGGCCAGCGGCACGATCAAGGCGGGATAACGGCCAAGTGCGAGCACCACCGAGCAACTCAGGTTCCACCAGTAGGTCGCATCGCCCAGGCCTTCGAATCCGGAACCGTTGTTGGCGAAGGCCGAGGTGTACTCGTAGAACACCTGGCTGATGCCATGGAAGCCGGGATTGGAGGCGCCGGTGATCGAGGGTATCGCCAGCGTGAGCGCGGTGAAGCCCAGCACCACCAGCGGTTGCAGCAGGATCAGCAAGGCCAGCAGTTTCACTTCCTGCGCCTCGATCTTGCGCCCGAACAATTCCGGCGTGCGTCCGGTCATCAGTCCTGCCAGGAACACACTGAGCAACAGGTACACCAGGAACTGCTGCAGGCCGCAGCCCACGCCACCCCAGATGGCGTTGACCAGCATGTTGGTCAGGGCCACGCCGCCGGTCAGCGGCGCCAGCGAGTCGTGCATGGAATCGACCGAGCCGTTGTTGACCTGGGTGGTGATCGACGACCACAACGCCGAGGATTCCGCGCCCAGCCGTACTTCCTTGCCTTCCATGAGCGCGAGGTCGCTGCTGGTCGCGGAATAGGCTTCGGACCACACCGAGGCGCCCGTGGAGACCACCGACATCAGCAGCATGCTGCCGAACACCAGCGCGGTGAGCCGGCGCCGCCCGGTGAACGGTGTGATCATGAAGATCACCGCGATCGGGATCAGCAGGATCCCGAAGACTTCAAGCAGGTTCGAGAGCGGGGTCGGGTTTTCCAGCGGAAAAGCACTGTTGGGGCCATACCAGCCACCACCATTGGAACCCAGTTGCTTGGCAGCGACCATCGCCGCGACCGGACCCAGCGGGATCTTCTGTTCCGCCATCTGCGCGCCGGCATCGATCGGCGTCACTGTCGGCCCGGCTGCCAGCGTGGACGGCACGCCTTGCGAAGTCAGCAACACCGACCACACCAGGCACAGCGGCAACATGAAACGCACCGTGGCCCGGGTCGCGTCGGCCCAGTAGTTGCCGACATCGGCTTCGCCCGAGTCATGCGCATGTTCGTGTGCATGTGCATTGTTGTTTCTTCCGCCGAACAGCGCACGCAACGTCGCCACCACCAACGCCAGGCCCATCATCGGCGTGACCACCTGCAAGCCGACGATGCCGACCATCTGCGACAGGTAGGACAACTGCGCCTGGCCGGAATAATGCTGCTGGTTGGTGTTGGTCAGGAACGACACCATGGTGTGCAGCGCCGTGTCCCAGCGCATGTTGGGGATGGCGTCGGGATTGAACGGCAGCCAAGCCTGGGTCATGAACAAGACCCAGACCAGGCCACCGACGACGAGGTTGCTGAGCAGCAAGGCCTTAGCATAGCCGCGCCAGCTCATGCCGCGTTGCGGATCGGTGCCGAGCAAACGGTAGACCGGCTTTTCCAGCCAGCCGAACACGCGGTCGCCACGCATCGGCGCACCGCGCATGACCTTGGCGAGGTAATGGCCCAGGGGCCAGGCCAGGCCGATGGCCAGGGCGAATACGAGCAGGATTTCGATCATGGTCGCGTCCTGCTCAGAACTTTTCCGGGCGCAGGATCACCAGCAGCAGGTAAGCCGCCGACAGGATCACCGCGATCGCACACACCAACGACAGCCAACCTGGCATCGCCGTACTCCTCATGCTTTTCGAGGACGGCAGTGTCGGCTTGGGGTGCGTAAAGACTCCATTCGCGGCTGCAATGGGGTCGTAAATTCGTCGTAAAGTCTGGTGCGTGGTTGCCTGCGATGCGCATGCCCGAAGGGAACGGGCTGCTGGCTGTCACCCAAGCGGCAGCATCATCGTCATGTCGTGGATGGGTGACTCGATGAAACCGTGTTTCAGATAGAAAGCCTTCGCCGCGCCATCGATGGCGTGGCACAGCAACGCGCGAGCGCCCAGTTGCTCGCAAACCTGCAACGTCCGTTGCAAGGCGTCCTTGAGCAGACCCTGCCCTATCCCTTGTCCTGTCCAGTCCACATGTACAGCCAGACGCCCCAACACGATGACCGGGATCGGATCGGGCATGTTGCGACGGATGCGGCCAGGCGCAACTGCATGCGACACCGCACCGGCCGCAAGTGCGTAGTAGCCCACGACGTGGTGGTGCTCATCACAGACAACGAAGCACCTGGAGGCACCCGACACCTGGTTCTGGCGCGCCCGCTCCAGCAACCATTTCGCCAGTTCTGGCGCGCTGCATTGGAAGTCATCCAGCCGGTGCTCATCGTTGAGCGGGCCAGGGGCGTTGAGGGGCAAGACTCAGCGCTCCCAGGGCGCAGGGCTGCTCAACAGGCGGCGGACCGCCGCATTGTTTTCCAGGGGCGCATCGAGCAGGGCATTGAAGCGCTGCAGCGCTTGCCGACTCAGGGCGAACTGGGTCTGGTCCGCCAACACCTCGCGCGCCTTCTCGCACACGGCGTCCAGAATGAACTCCGTGCGGTTCATGCCGCTGACTTCCACGGCATGGTCGATCAGCGCCTGCTTGGCAGTGGGCGCCCGGAAATTGATGACTTTGCTGGCGACGGCGCTCATGGCAAGGGCTCCTGTTCTGGCTACTGTGCGTGCTGACATGCGAGTGCCTCATGCAGCCACTGCTGTATGCACAGTGTACATACGCGCCGGGAATTGCTCAACCGCGCCCACCACAGCATTCATGTTGCCCATCAACTACCGCCCATTCAGGTGGAAGTGCCCGGGGTCACCCTGTCGTCAGCGTCAGGCCATGTGATCCATCACCGGCCAGCGCGGCAGGTGGACACACCGGAACAGGGCTTGCGGCCCATGCCAGATATTTGTATTTCCCCTGATGCTGCTGTTATCTGCGGGTGGGCCCGGAGACGTCAGGCCTCGCGCACTTCCTGCGGCGGCGACGCGCCGTCTTCCTCCGCACCTGCTTCCTTGAACACCGGCGCGGCGAACGGGTTCGGTCCCGGTATACGCTCGAACTTGATCGACCGAGTGACGCCGCGGTAGCGGCCGATCATCGGATGTTCGATGTCGCCGTCCATGTCTTCGGCCAGCACGTGCGGATAGTCGAACATGTCCTCGACCTTCAATGCCGACGGCCGCCTATTCCTTGAGCAGACGCGCCCAGCGCGAATAGGTTGCCTTGATGTCCTTGCGCAGCTCGCGGTATTGCCTGGAACCCGGCCTGGCCTGCAATCGCCTGGCCACGCCTGCCCAGCCTTCGGCATGGTCGCGCGACCATTCGCGGACCACCGCGCGGCAGGGCTGCGCCACGACCTGGGCCAGCGCGCAGGCCATCAGGATGTCGCCTGCTTCCCATGACGGTTGCTGCAACATGGCCTCGACGTAGTCGCGCGGCACCGAGTAATAGCGCGCCATTTCATCGGCAAAACTTTGCGGATAGCGTGCGGCGTAGCTGTTGATGTCGGCCAGTTGCCGGTCGATCCAGGCATCGCCGCTGCGTGGTTGATAGACGGGTTCGGTCGTCTGCGAAAACGAAGACGCGGCCCACGCCAGGAATCCCAGAAGGATCAGGTGGCGGATAGCGCGCCGCATCACTCGGCTTATATTCCAACGTGCGAAGTGCGGGTCTTTATCTTGACCACGCTGTCGGTCGCCATGGCCATGCCTGAAGGCGAAGCGCTCTCCGGAGTCTTGTCGTTCTTGAATTTGTTCAGGCGACACCATTTCTCATCCATGCAGAACGAGATCGGCACCCGCATCGTGGCTGCAATTCCGTTGCCTCCCACCTGCTCGGTGCGATAGGTCCACGACTTCACGGCATTCAATGCGGCGGTCTCGAAATCCTTGCGTGAGATCGTCCCGGAATGACTGCCTGCATATTCGTCTATCGCGGCTGACGCGACCTGCCCCGTCGCATCGGTCCGGACGGTGACCAGGACATGCGCCTGCGCGCCACGCATGGCCTGGTCGCGCGGATAGGCGGGTGGATCCTGCTTCACGCTGAAGGCGCCGGTGAGGGCATCGTCAATGTTCAAGGTAATCCCGCCTTCGGCGGTCTTGCGAAGTTCCACGTGCAGCAGCAAACCCGTTTCGGTGACAGCGGGAACACCATCCACCTTGCCTGGCTCGAACTCCCAATCCCGTATCACGGCTTCCAGCGGGGCCGTGACCAGCCGGTCGTTCGGTTTCGTGCCCAGCCATTCGATGGAAATGAGCTTGCCGGTCGCATCCAGCACGATGCCTGCGCGCAACCAGGCCTTGCGCGTGTCCTTGTCCGTTTCGGCGGCATGGCCGGTACCGGCACTCGCCAGCAGGCAGCTGGAAAGGGTGATCGCGATCCAGTTCTTCATGGCATTCCCGGCAGACAGGTGTGCGGGCATGGTACCCGACTCCACTGGCGGCAGGATCAGGACGCCGCCGCCAAGCTTGCGACCTGCAGGATCGCGCGGTGCAACTCATGTGCGGACGTTACCTGCAGCATCCGCGGCTCGCCCTCGGCCAGCGCATGCTCCGCTTCGTGCACCCAGGTGATGTGGTAAGGCATGTGGATGCCCCAGCCGCCGAGTTCGATCACCGGCTCGATATCCGAACGCAGCGAATTGCCGATCATGGCGAAGCGCCCGGCGGGGACGTCCAGCTCGCGCAGCACGCGCGCGTAGGTGGCGGGATCCTTTTCCGACACCACCTCGATGCGCTGGAACAGATCGGCCAGGCCGGAGCGTTCGATCTTCGATTCCTGGTGGAACAGATCGCCCTTGGTGATCAGCACGATGCGGTGGTCGCTGGCGATGGCTTCCACCGCCTCGCGGATGCCGTCGATCAACTCGACCGGATGCTGCAGCGTGGCGCGGCCGATCTCGATCACCCGGTGGATGTCGCGGGCGCTGATCCGTTCCCCGGTCAGCTGCACCGCCGATTCGATCATCGACAGGGTCATGCCCTTGGCCCCGTAGCCGAACACGCGCAGGTTGCGGCGTTCCACTTCCAGCAGGTGCTCCAGGCTGCGCGCGTCGGTCAGGTCGATGTACTGGCCGATGATGCCCTCGAATTCCAGCTCCGCCGCGCGGTAGTAGTCCTCGCTTCTCCACAGCGTGTCATCGCCGTCGAAGCCGACCCATTCGATTGCCTGCGCCATCCGTCACTCCCCTGTTCCAGGCATCATGTACCGGGTATCAGGATAACAGCGCGCCGCAGGGCGAAGGGCGAGCGAACGGACCGGCAACCCTGCCAATCCTGTCCGCAAAGAGGAAGGGCGGCTTGCGCCGCCCTTCCCCGGGCCCGATGCAAGGGCATCGGCAGGAACGGCCAACGATCGATGGCCAGTCGATTACTGCTACTTCCGGGTCTTTGGTTCGCCATAGTTCTTGCTGACGAAGGCCTTGTATTCGTCGGCGGTCAGCTTGCCGTCGGCATCCGCGTCGGCCTGGTCGAAGACCTGGGAAAGACCGGCGTTGCTCGAGGCTTCCTGCTTGCTGATGGCGCCATCCTTGTCCGCATCCACATCGGCCCAACCCTGCTTGGCGTTGCTTGATGCTGCGGCGTTGGTTTGTTCGGCCGACTGCACCGCGGCGCCGGTCGCGCTTTCGGTTGGGGCGGTGGCCTCGGTGGACGTCGGCTGCGGGGCCTGTGCGGTTTCGTCCTGGGCAAAGGCCATTGGCATGGCCAGTGCGGCCGACAGTGCGATCAAGCCGACCAGGGGCTTGCGGTTGCGGTTGTTCATCGTCGTTGCTCCGTGGATGGGAAGTGCGCATGGAGTGCACGGCCCCACCCTGCGACGCAGCGACTGAATCGAAAGTAGTGAGGAATCCATCCGTGCACGCAGCTTTAACCACGAGGCATGGAAAAAAGATTACCGGGTTTGTTAGACGATCGTGACCCTGAGGTGATGCCCGCGTTGACTACGTGACGCGGTAGCCGGTTCAGTATCGAATCAATCGGAATCCGTAATGTCTTTTTTACGGAATCCTTCGCTTAACCATTGCCAACCCAGCCAGACGCCAACCCCCGCGCCGATGATTTCACAGACCACGCGGATGCCCAGCGCGTCGGGGTCATGGATGCCTTGCAAGGCCAACCGCGCGTACACCGGCGACTCCAGCCTGACCATGCCCAGATAGAACAGGTTCCAGGTATCTACTCCGGCGGAAACCGCGGCGGCAACGACGAAACCCCAACCCAGCGCATGGCCCACCGAGCCGCGCAGCTTGCGCACGACCCACTGCAGCAGGGCGTAGGCAAGCACGCCGACCAGCAACGCGATCAAGCCGGCTTCCAGCGCGCCGAGGAACCCAAAGTGCAGGGGCAGGTTCATGCGGCGCTTCCATGGGCAGGCGCATGGACGCGCGGTGACGGCGCTTGTCGCGGGTGATTGCCGGTTTGCAAACAGGTCTCCTGATTCGCCGATGCGTGATGTCGCCGGAATTATGCCGAGCCGCGAAGCAGGTTCGGCATGAATGACAGAATGCGCGTTGCGGAATTGTCAGGCGGCATGGGCAACGACTTCACCCACCTTTGTTCTTCTCGTCCCAGGGCATGGGCTCCCAAAGCTCCACCTTGTTTCCATCCGGGTCCATGATCCACGCGAACTTGCCGTTCTCGTGCGACTCCAGGCCGCCGATCACCGCCACGTCGGCTGCGCGCAGTTGCGCAAGCATTTCATCGAGGCTGTCGACCCGGTAGTTGATCATGAAGGAAGAGTCGCTCGGACTGAACCATTGACTGTCCTTGCCCGCGAGATTCCACACGGTGAGGCCCAGGTCTCCGGCTTTGTCGTCCGGCCACCTGAGTACGGCGCCACCCCAGGTCTCCAGCGGCATGCCCAGGTGCTTCTGGTACCAGGCCGCCAGCGCGGCGCTATCGCCCTTGCATTTCAGGAAGACGCCGCCAATCCCGGTAATCTTTGCCATCACAGCCTCCGATTCGTTGAGTCGCCTTGCATCCAGTAGCCACTCTAACGCATGCCCATGCGGCAGAATCGGAGCCGATGATTTCGCACGTTCGCGCAGGAATGAACCCATGAAGCGAGTATTGCTGGCCGGTGCCAGCGGAATGGTGGGCCGTGAGGTGTTGCGGCAGGCGCTGACCGATCCGCGGGTCGGCGAAATCGTGGCCCCGTCGCGGCGGCCCTTGCCGACCGATCCGAAACTGATCGCTCCCCTGGTGGATTTCGATGCCCTGCCCGCGGACGCGGCCTGGTGGAAGGTGGATGCGGTGATCTGCACCCTGGGCACGACGATCCGCGACGCCGGCTCGCAGGCCGCCTTCCGCAGGGTCGATCACGACTATCCGCTGGCGGTGGCGCGGCATGCATTGGCCCATGGCGCCTCGACCTTCGTGCTGACTTCCGCCAGCGGGGCCAACGCGGGTTCGCGGATCTTCTATTCGCGCACCAAGGGCGAACTGGAGCAGACCTTGTGCGCACTCGATTACCGATCGCTAGGCCTGGTGCGGCCCGGCCTGCTCGGCGGCGAGCGCGACCGACGCCGGCCGCTGGAACACGCCAGCATGAAACTGCTGGGTGCGATCGGCCCACTGCTGCCGCGCCGCTATCGCGTGGTGCCCGCCGAACGCGTCGCCGCCACCTTGTTGCGCATGGCGCTGGAGCCAGAGCCGGGCGTGCGCATTGTCGAGTCGGAGGAAGTTGGAAGCGTTTGAGGGAAACGGGAGACGGGAGGCGGAAATATGAACACCGCCGCGCCGCTCGTTCCTCGTTCCTCGTTCCTCGTTTCTCGTTCCTCGTTCCTCGTTCCTCACTCCCCCAGCCTCAAGCCTCATTCTCCCCCCATGCCTGCACCGCGATACTCCCGTCTTCTTCCACCGTCACCGCGATATTGATCGGCCTGCAGCAGACGTGGCAATCCTCGACGTATCGCTGCTGTTCCACCGAATCGTCGATGGCCAGATCGATGGTTTCGCCGCAGTACGGGCACTGGATCGATTCGAGGGGCAGCATGGGAATCCCGGGCCGGTTGGAGGGGCGCGCAAGACTTCCAGTCTGCTCCTTTCCCCCGCCCGCATGTCCTCACGCATGGATAACCCCGGCGGCAGTAAATGGTGGGTCGGGTCCCCTACGGAGCCGCCATCATGCGTACACGCCACGTCTTCACCGCTCCCGACCTGACTACGGCCGAGGGCGTCCTCGCTGCCGCCCGCTCAGCCGGACTGGACAACGACAACCTCTCGCTCATCGCCCGCGCGGACATCGAACTCGGCTCCATCCCCGACGAGTTCAAGGACGTGGCCACCGACTTCATGCCGGCCGCCTTGCGTGGCGCGGCCATCGGCGGTGGCGCCGGCTTGCTGGCGGGACTGGCGGCGCTTGCCTTCCCGTCGCTCGGTGTCGGCTTTATCGGGGTCGTATTGCTTACCGTGGGCGGCGCAGTGATAGGAACCTGGATTTCATCGCTGATCGGATCCACGGTGGAAGATCCGGTGCGACGCAAGTTCGGGGGCGAGATCGCCGCCGGACACATCCTGCTGGTGATCGATGCCGAGAGCCGGCAACTTCCCGCAGCCGAGGCGGCAATGAGGGCGGCGGGCGCCATCGCCCTGCCCTATGAAACAAGCACCGCGCTGACTTGACCGTGTAGGAGCGCCCATGGGCGCGAGCTCTTGCTTTTTCGATTGCATCACGAAGAGCTCGCGCCCATGGGGCGCTCCTACAACCCATGAGACGCTCCTACAAGGATTGCGTGGACGCCAGTTGGCGCATGCGCAGCAGCAGGCCGATGTTGTAAACCAGCGAATAGGCAATCAATGTCGCAGCGATGCCCATGGTCAGCGGACTGGCCTGCTGTGCGGCCTGCGCGGAGCCGCCCGCAAGCGCGCCCTGGCTCCAGCGCCACGCCAGTCGCCCCAGCAGCAGCACGGTCAAGCCACCGCCAATCCAGGGATTGGGCGTGTAGTAACGCTGTCCGTCGATCGCCTGCGCATGCGTGTGCTTGAGTGCGAGCAATCCCAGTGCGGCGCCCGCTGCCGCACCCACGCCTATACCCAGGCCAACGTGGGGCAGGAAAACAGCCGCGCCGAGCAGCGCCAGCGCCACTATCGATACCAATGCCAGGCGCGCCACCGTGCGTTTCGGCTGCCAGGACTGGCGACCGAAGCTGCGGCGGATGCGGCGATAGTAAAGCCAGCCGATGCCGGCGATGGCCAGGTAGGGAGTCAGTGCGGGCAGGGCGGCGACCGGCATGGTGTTGTTCTCTCGTTGATGGCGCGGGCAGAGTATGCCCTTGGCATCGCCGATCCGGGTGCCAGAGGTCACTGGTTCACGCTTGCGACCCGATCGGGAGATCGCGGACGCAACATCTTTTTACCATTCCCGTGTCATAACCCGCCCATCCCCTGGAGAGCCGACCATGACC
The DNA here is from genome assembly GCA_041919795.1 of Pseudoxanthomonas sp. GTDB lineage: Bacteria > Pseudomonadota > Gammaproteobacteria > Xanthomonadales > Xanthomonadaceae > Pseudoxanthomonas_A. The sequence continues at coordinate 94,240 of JAYRTC010000004.1, forward strand.
CGGAAACTATTGACCATCGTCTGCGCCACCGCCTTGATCGCCGTTTTCGCACCCGGTTGCAGCGCACGGGAGAAATCCTCGCTTCCCTTCCAGGTCATCGAAGCCGGCCAGTTCAAGGAGCCCTGGGCGATGACTTTCCTGCCCGATGGCCGCCTGCTGGTCAGCGAGAAGAAAGGCGCCTTGAAACTGGTTGCGCTTGGAGCCACGCCCACCGGCAACAAAGTCGGCGACATCAGCGGCATTCCGGAGGTGGATCATGGCGGGCAAGGCGGTTTCGGCGACGTGGTCCTGCATCCGCATTTCACGGACAATGGCTGGATCTATCTCAGCTACGCGGAAGCCGGCGAAGACGACACCCGTGGCGGCGCGGTGGCGCGGGCGAAGCTGGTGCTGGACGACAAAGGCGGCGGCGCACTGTCAGGCCTGCAGGTGATCTGGCGCCAGGCGCACAAGGTCACTGGGCGTGGTCATTACGGACATCGCATCGTCTTCGGACCGGACGGCATGTTGTGGATCACTTCCAGCGAACGGCAGAAATTCGATCCTGCCCAGGACATGCGATCCAACCTGGGCAAGATCATCCGCCTCAACGACGACGGCAGCGTGCCGGCCGACAACCCGTTCGCCAAACAAGGCGGCGTCGCCGCGCAGGTCTGGAGCCTGGGCCATCGCAATGCGCTGGGCCTGGCCTTCGACGCGCAAGGACGCCTGTGGGAACACGAAATGGGGCCGAAAGGCGGCGACGAACTCAACCTGATCGAGCGCGGCAGGAACTATGGCTACCCCATCGTCTCCAACGGCGATCATTACGATGGCAGGGTGATCCCGGACCACGACACCCGTCCGGAATTCGCCGCGCCCACGATCAGCTGGAACCCGGTGATTTCCCCGGCCGGCCTGGTGGTCTATTCCGGCGACAAGTTCCCGCAATGGCAGGGCGACGCCTTCATCGGCGGCTTGTCGTCGAAGTCGCTGGTGCGCATCGAGTTCGACGGCACCAAGGCGCGCGAAGCGGCGCGCTACGACATGGGCGAGCGCATCCGCGAGGTGGAACAGGGACCGGACGGAAGCCTGTGGCTGCTGGAGGACGGGGATGATGGCTCGGGTGGAAGGTTGTTGAAGTTGAGTCCGCAGACTTGATGGGGCGGCTTTCGCTTGCTTCTGACTTTCGGGTCCCGTGAGGGCCGGCAAGCGGCGTGGGTAAAACCCGCAGGGCGGCGCGCACGATGCGCGCCGTTTTCGTAGGGCACATGGATGTGCCTTACGAAAATTCCCGTGGCGCTTGCGAACCCGCCGCGGCTTTATGCGGCGGGCGGACCGCCCGGGTGTGCTTTCTTTTGGTTACTTTGACCAGCCCTGTGGGCTGTTGAAAAGCACCTCTTTGCACAAGCAAAGAAAAGTGACTCGTGCGCAAGCACGAAAGCCCTGTCTCCAGATTACACACAATTCAAACAGATCCAGCAGTGCTGGCCTGACAGACAGATGTTATTTGGATATTGCCGACTTGCTTTCCACCGCCGTCGAATCCGCCGGCCTCAACGGCGCCGTTCCCAGCGCCTGCTGGTAACGCTGGTGCAAGGCCCGCACCTTTTCCACGTAGGCCTGCGTTTCCGCATACGGCGGCACGCCCTGGTAGCGGGTAACCGCGCCGACGCCGGCGTTGTAGGCCGCCGCCACCAGGACCAGGTCGTTGTGATAACGCTTGAACAGGCTCTTCAGATGCTTCGCACCGGCATTGATCGACTGGACCGAGGAATACGGATCGACCACGCCGTATTGCTTCGATATATCCGGCATCAACTGCATCACCCCTTGCGCGCCCTTGGGCGACAGCGCCCTGGCGTCGAAGCCGCTTTCCACATGCGCTATCGAACGCAGCCAGGCGTCTTCCACGCCGGTGGCCCTGGACGCGACCCTGAACTGCTTCGCATACATGTCCAGGCGCGGCTTGCCGACCTTGCCCAGGCCAGGATGCGCGGGTTCACCCGGCGGGGTGTCCACGGTGAATTTCAGGTACACCGTTGCACCCGGCAACTTGCGCGTTCCGTAAACCAGTTGCCCGTCCTGTTCGCGCTGGTACAAGGTGCCGCTGAACACACCCATCGATCCCCACAGGTTGGGAACGTTGGCCGCGTTGTCGTCGATCTTCTTCGCTTCGCACTTCGACCCCGGCTCCGGCGCGGTCGACAGGCTGACAGTGCCATTGCGCACGCAGCGATAGACCGTGCGCGCTTCCGCGGAAAAACCGGCCAGCAACAGGGCGGCGGTCAGCAGGGCGGACAGGGATCGGAGGGAAAACATGCGCGGATCGTAAACGTTCGCGGGCCAACTGCGCATGACCCGCCAGCCCGGGTGTTGTTCCGGCGCATTCATCCTGACGGCCGGCGCTGCTTTCCCGTGGGAAAAGCCGGGTTATTCTGCCCGGACAAGCCTGCTAAGCTGCCTCCACATGATGAAAATGTTGCGGCAGCAGGGCGAGAGTTACGGATGAGCATCAAACTCAAGGCCGGTTCCATGGAGCTGGAAGTCGCATATATCGAATGGTTGCGTGCCCAGGGTTACAACCCGACCGAGGGTATCGATGCGTTTTTCGAGGAATCCGGATTCGTCCATGCGCAGTTGCCGATGATCCACGAAAGCGAACGCGCACAGTTGCTCAACGAAGCGCGCCATTATCTCAAGCGTCGCAGCATGGATCCGCAGTTCGCCGCGCAATTCCCGATCGTCTACCACTGCGACCACGACGGCGGCCATGACCTGCGCTACACGGTCACCCTGGCCATTTCCGACCAGGGCGCCGAATGGGTGGGCCGGGTCTGGCGCGGCAGCGAGTCCCTCGGCGAGATCGTCGGTGCCGGCCATGGTCCGCACGTGAATTACATCGAACTGGCGCGCATGCACATCGAATCGGAGATCGGGCGAGCCGAGGCGATCGTTCGCCGGGGAACCTGATCGCCATCGCAGTGGCCGCCCCGGTCAGTTGCGCGCCTTCATCAACGCAGCGGCGGCCTTCGATGCGAGCATGAAGGCGTTGAGCCTGGCGTCCATGAAATCCTGCCTCGGCTCGACCTGTCCCTCGGTAATTCCCCCGAATTCCAGCAACTGCGCCTTGCGCACGCTGTCCCGTGCCCAGGTGGGCGCTCCGGCCACGCCCGGATCGCCGGAAAGCGCAAAGGCATACCAATAATCCCCGACCTGTCGCGCGAAGTCGCGGTCGGCGGCAGTAAACGGAGCGACCAGGCAGCCGCACTCCTCCGGCGCATCCATCACGAACGGAATCTCGCCGCCATGGCCCACACCCGGCACCTTGCCCTGCAGGCCTTGCTGCACATGGCTGAAGTAGTAGCGCCAGGCCGGCGCGAACCGGGAATGCAGGTAGGCGATCTGTCGCGCATACGCGGTGAACACCACGTCGCGCACGGTTTCCCGACCGAGTTGCGCATCGTCGCCGACCCCGGGATACAAGCTCTTCAACAGGAATTTTCCGGCCCGCAACTTCTTCACCAGTTCCTCCGGATCCACACCGAAGGCCGTGGCCACGGTGGCCTCGTCGCTGTTGCTGCCGATGATCAGCGGCAACTGCGCCTGCTTGCGTTTGCGGAAGGCATCCAGGATCGGCCGCGGCAAGGCCGCATCGCCATCGATGAAGCTCGGCGCCAACGTCGGCCCCTTGTCGCCGAGAGCGAAGAAGCGCGCCGCCGGCACCGCGCGCAACTGCGCCGCCGTCGCAGCGGCTCCGTCCAGGCCCACGGCGCTGGCGACCTGCACGCTCACCTCGCGTGCCCGGGCGCGGCTGTGGCTGGGGATGGCATACGGACTTTGCGCGATGCCTCGCTGGAACAATCCCTTCGCCAACGGCGAGGTGTACAGGGCAAGCACGCTTTGCGCACCGGCCGACTCGCCGAAGATCGTCACGTTGCCCGGATCGCCCCCGAATGCGGCGATGTTGTCGCGCACCCATCGCAACGCGGCGATCTGGTCGAACAAGCCGTAGTTCACTGGCGCGGAAGCATTGGCGCCATCGATCGCCGGATGCGAGAAGAAACCCAGCGCGCCCATGCGGTAATTGATCGTCACCACCACCGCCCCGCGCCGCGCGTACGCGCTGCCGTCATACAGGCCGATATTGCCCGAGCCGAACACCAGCGCGCCGCCATGGATCCACACCATCACCGGCCGCTTGCCGCCAGCACCCGCTTGCGGCGTCCACACATTGAGGTACAGGCAATCCTCGCTCAAGGCGCCGGCGGTGCCGCCGGCCGTGACCGGAATCCCCGGCTTCTGCATGCACGACGCGGCGTAGGCGTCGGCCTTGCGGGTGCCGGTCCAGGCGGCGACGGCCTGTGGTTTCTTCCACCGCAACTCACCGACGGGAGCTGCGGCGAAGGGGATGCCGAGGAAAACATCGAGTCCGTTTTCATTGCGCCCTTCGACCACACCGTCGCTGGTGCTTGCGCTGGGCGCTGAAGCCGCCTGCTCGGCGGCGATGCCATTCGATGCACTGGCGAGCACCAGGCTTCCCGCCAATAACCAGGCGAATACGGAATGGATCCTCATGGACGATCGCCTCTGGCGCGTGGGCCTGGCCGCATCATGCCAGCCTCGCGGCGCCTTGTGCTGCGCTTGCGGCATCGAACGCATCGACTGCAAGCAACGCATCGCCCGGCCGGGCATTAGACTGCGCATCGACAACGACTCTTGCGATCGGAGCGGGGCGATGCAACCCATCCTCAATGTGGCGCTGGTCGGCTACGGCTTCGTCGGCAAGGTGTTCCATGCGCCGTTGATCGCGAACACGCCGGGTTTGCGCCTGCACACCGTGGTATCGAGCGATGCGCGAAAAGTAGCGGCCGATCGTCCCGACGCGCGGGTGGCCGCCGAAGCGGAAGCCGTTTTCGCCGATCCGGAGATCGACCTGGTCGTCATCGCCGCGCCCAATCCGGTGCATGCCGCCCTGGCCAGCGCCGCGCTGGCGCAAGGCAAACATGTCGTAGTCGACAAGCCCTTTACGGTGACGCTGGAGCAGGCGCGGCAGGTGATCGCCGATGCCGAACGCGCCGGCCGCATCGTCAGCGTGTTCCAGAACCGGCGCTGGGATGCCGACTTCCTCACCTTGCGCAAGCTGATCGCCGACGGTGCGCTGGGCGAAGTGATGGAATTCCATTCCCACTTCGACCGTTACCGGCCGGTCGTGGCCGACCGCTGGCGCGAACGCGATGAGCCGGGTTCCGGGCTGTGGTACGACCTGGGCCCGCACCTGCTGGACCAGGCGCTGCAGTTGTTCGGCATGCCCGAAGCGATATTCGCCGACATCGCCCTGCAACGCGATGCTGCGATGACCGCGGATTACTTCAACGTGCTGTTGCGTTACCCGAAGCTGCGCGTGATCCTGCATGCCGGTTCGCTGGTGGCGGGACAGCGGTTGCGTTTCGCGGTGCATGGCACGCGTGGCAGCTACCTGAAGCACGGAGTGGATCCGCAAGAGGATGCGCTGCGCCAGGGCGGAACTCCCGGGCAAGCAGGCTGGGGGGTCGACCCTCTGCCCGGCGAGCTGCGTACCGGAGCCGCAGACGGCATGGAAATGGAAACCGTGCAAGGCATTCCCGGCAACTATGTCCGTTACTACGCGGCGATGCGCGACGCGATCCTGCACGGCGGCCCCGCGCCGGTGACCCCGCAACAAGCGCTGGAAGTCATGGCGATGCTGGAATGGGCGCTGGAGAGTTCCGCCACGCATCGCGAGATCGTTTGCCGCTAGAGGCAGCGGGCTCTTGGAGCTCTTGTAGGAGCGGCGCAAGCCGCGAACAAGAGCTTACCGGTGCCAGGTGAGTCGATGCTTCGAGAAGATCGCCTTCGCGGCTTGCGCCGCTCCTACAAGGAAGCGGCTCACGACTTGTAGGAGACTTACATATTCCGGAACAAGGCCATGAACGGCTGGCTGACGGTCAGCGTTTCCGGACGCGATTTCAGCTTGACCGTGCCCTTTCCGGTGTCGTCGCGGGCGATCGAGGCGATGGCTTTCAGGTTGACGATGGTCGAGCGGTGGATCTGCTTGAAAGTGGACGGATCCAGCACTTCCAGCAACTCGCGGATCGGCTTGCGCAACAGCGATTCGCCTTCGGCGGTCATGACCACGGTGTACTTGTGGTCGGCCTGGAAGTAGGCCACGTCGTCGACCATGATCAAGCGCGTGTCCTTGCCGGCGCTGGCGGTGACCCAGACCAATGGCTCGGCCGGGCTGGCCGGCAAACGCGCGCCAAGCTGGCGGACCAACGTGGCCAACGCTTCGGTATCCGGTGCGCCTTGGGCCAGGCGCGTCTGCAGGCGCTGCACGGTTGCCGCCAGGCGCTCGGGTGAAATCGGCTTGAGCAGGTAATCGACCGCGCCCTTGTCGAAGGCATCGATCGCATACTGGTCGTAGGCGGTGACGAACACGATCTGGGTCTTCGGGCTGGCTTCGCTCGCCGCTGCGGCCACTTCCAGCCCGGTCAGGCCGGGCATGCGGATGTCGAGGAAAGCCACTTCCGGTTGATGCTCGGCGATGGCTTCCAGCGCGCTGCCGCCGTCCTCGCATTCGGCCACGACCTGCAGCTGCGGCCAGGCCTGCGCCAGCAGCTTCGACAGCGCGTTGCGCAGCAGCTCCTCGTCTTCGGCGATCACGCACTTAAACATGGCTGGCCTCTTCCGCATTCGCAGGGATGTCATTCGCGGGAATGTTGATCGTCGCCGCGACGCCACTGGGGAAATTGGCGACGATGGCGAACGAGGCCGCGCCGCCATAAGCCAGGCGCAGGCGTTCGCGCACGTTCTTCAGGCCGATGCCGGTGCCGCTGCTTTCCGCATTGAAGCCCTGGCCATCGTCGGCGACGGTGACCGCGAGCGTGTCGTCGATGCCGCGGGCGATGATCCACACCGTGCCGCCGCCGGACTTCGGTTCCAGGCCATGCTTGATCGCGTTCTCGACCAGGGTCTGCAGCATCATCGCCGGGAACGGAATCGACTTGAACGCCTCGGGCACTTCGATCTGCAGGTTGAGGCGGTTCCCCATGCGGATCTTCAGGATCTCCAGGTAGGCGCGCGCGCGTTCCAGTTCCTCGCCCAGCGTGGACAGCGAATCCTCGGTGCGCGGCAGCGAATGGCGCAGGTAGGTGATGAGATTTCCCAGCATCTGGTCGGCGCGCGCGGGATCGCTGCGGGTCAGGTATTGCGCGCTGGCCAGGGTGTTGTAGAGGAAGTGCGGCTCGACCTGCGCATGCAGCAGGCTCAGCTTGGCGACGGTGAGTTCCTTCTCGGTCACTGTCTGCTGCGCCTCAGCCTGCTCGTTGCGGCGATGCTCGGCGATGCGGCGGGTGATGGCGCGGGTGATGGCTTCGGCGTTTTCCAGGTTGGTGCCGTCGTCGACCTTGAACCAGTCGCTCCACGCGCCGCTTTCCGGTTCGCAGACCAGGATCAGGCTGCTGATGCCGTCGCCCGGGGTCACCGTGGCCAGGATCTGGTTGCGCTTGATGTGTATCCAGTACAGCGGATTGAAGCGCCCCGGGGTTTTGTTGCTGTACGGATTGAGGCGGGCGACCTTGGCCCGGACCTGCAGGCTGTCGCGCGCGCTTTCGATGTCCTCGGAACGCGGCAACTCGCGGATCGCCGCATCGACCAGGTCGAAGGCGACGCCGGCTTCCAGCGGGATCTCGACCTGGCGGCGCTGGCGGTTGGCCAGGGTGCCCGGATCGATGTTGCCGGCGATCAGGCGGATGCGACGGATGTGCGACACCGCGCTGGCGATGACGAAGCCCAGGGTGACCAGGAAAAGCAGGAAGAACAATCCGTCGGGCCCGTTGCCGTCGAGGACCCCGTTCCACACGAACAGGAACACCAGGTACGCGAAGGTCCAGGCGGTGGCGATGCGGAAGACGAAGAAGAAACTGGTTTTCACGGGAGGTTCCGGAGCGTTCGGTTGCGGTGGAGATTATCCATGCGCACGGCACTCGTGTTGGCCACAGCGACGAAACCGGGATCCGGGCGATGGAACCGGGGAAAGCGGCCTCGTCCGGAATGCGGATCCCGCTTCCGTGGCTACAACTGCGACTCGATCGGCAACCAGCCCAGTACGCGGACCACGCCGCGCTGCCAGGCGCTGGTGTCCGGTTCGTGGTCGAGCGCCCGCGGCGGCACGACCGCGCGATCGAGCCAGCGCAGGTCGCCTTTGGCGTTGCGGTACACCCAGTAGCTCGTCGCGGGGTCGATCAGGCGCAGGTATTCGTTGCGCAGGTCGACGGCGATGGCCGGGTCCTCGAACAGCACGCCCATCTCGGTGTTGAGATCGACCGAACGCGGGTCGAGGTTGAACGAGCCGACGAAACCGCGCGCATCGTCGACCACGAAGGCCTTGGTGTGCAGGCTGGCGCCGCTGCTGCCGAAGAGGCCGGCGCTGTCGGTATGCCCGCGGGCCTTGAGTTCGTACAGGCGCACGCCTTGTTCCAGCAGCGGTTTGCGATAGGACGCGTAGCCGCTGTGCACCGCCGGCACGTCGTTGGCGGCGAGCGAGTTGGTGACGATGCCGACCTCGGCGCCGCGCCTGGCCAGGGCCGCGAACCCGGCCGTGCCTACGTCGCCGGGGACGAAGTAGGGCGAGATCAGCAACGCCTTGTGCCGGGTGGTGGCGAGGGTGGCGGAGAGGCGATCCACCAGCCAGCCATTGCGGTTGTCGTCGCGCCCCTTCAAGGGCGGATCGGAGACGACCTGGACGTTGGCGCTCCAGTGCGGATGCAGCGCCTGCCCGTAGTAATCGCGGACCAGTTGCGACTCCGCGACGCGGGCCAGGTAGGGCTGCGCGGCGGCGGCGTTGGCTTCCAGGTCGGCGCCGGCCAGCAGCCTGCGCAAGGCCTCGGGTGATTTCTTGTTGAGCGCGGTGATCGGCACGACCGCCGCGCTGTTCCAGTAGTCGTCGAAGATGTTGCTGGCCTGCTGCACCGCCGGGCCGAACAGCAACAGATCAAGGTCGCGGAAATTCACCTCTGCATCGGCGCTGAAGTATTCCTCGCCGATGTTGCGCCCGCCGATTACGGCCACGCGGCCGTCGGCGATCCAGGCCTTGTTGTGCATGCGGTGGTTGACGCTGAAGACGCGCTGCACCAGTTCCAGCACCCGCGCCATGCCCTGGCGGTTGCGGAACGGGTTGTACAGCCGCAGCTCGATGTTCGGATGCGCGTCCAGGGCCATCAGCTGCGGATCGATGCCTTCGGCATTCATGTCGTCGAGCAGCATGCGCACGCGCACCCCGCGCTCGGCCGCCGCGTGCACTTCGCGCGCGAACAGGCGGCCGGTGAGATCGTCGTGCCAGATGTAGTACTGCAGGTCGAGGCTGCGCCCGGCCTTGCGCGTGGCGATGGCGCGGGCGGCGAACGCATCCAGCCCGTCCGGCAGAAGCAGCACGCCGGTCTTGCCGGGATTGGCGGCCAGCAGCGGGGCCAGTTCGCGATCGATTTCGGTCTGCGCCGGTTGCAACGCGAGCGCATGGCCGGGCGCGCCGGTGGCCGGCGGAGTCAGGTGGTCGGCGAGCAGCAGGCCGCTGCCGACGAGCACGACCAATCCGAATACCCCCCACCCCAGCCATCGGTACATGCGTCGCATCGTGTCCTCCCGGTGGACGCAGTATGGGCGACGTGGCCGGTCCCGTCAGGCCGGCCCGGTACCCGCGGTCGGCTGGAAGACCAGCATGGTCGGCGCTATGCCGAAAACGCGCCGGCAGGTGCGTGTGAAGTGGGCCGCATCGGCGAAGCCGGCATTCTGCGCGGCCTCCGTCCAGGACACGCCCCGCGTCCCCGCCGCGATGGCGGCCTCCGCCCGCGCCCACAGGAGCCAAGCGCGAAACGACGTGCCGGTCTGGGCCACGAACAAGTGCCGGAAACGTTCCGGCGACAGGTGCACGGACCCGGCGACGTCCTGCAAACGCAGGGGGGCCGCAAGACGCTCGCGCATCCAGGCCAGGGCGGTCGTGATGCGGGGATCCGGCCGCGGCGCGACCTGCGGATCGCCCGCCAGGCGGCAGATCGCGCCCTGCGTGTATTGCGAGAGCAGGCGATCGGGCGCATCGGCCAGGAATTGATCGCGGATGCCGGCAACCGCGGCCTCGGATTCCGCAGTGTCCAGCATGGCGATGTCCACATCGCCGAAGCGCTTGCGCAGCGCCGCGCCCTGCATCGAATTGGGTTCGACGAACAGCGTGGCCACAGCGGTGCCGCAGCCGTCGAGCCGATGGGTCCGGTCGGGCATGACTACCGCGGCCGTCGTCTCGCGCCACTCGGGCCAGGCGGCGGCCTTCATGCGGAAGCGCCCCTCGAGCGCCAGCGAGATCTGGATCGCATGGTGCGCGTGATCCGTCATGAGGCCGACCTGTCGGCCGATCCACACACTGGCGCCCGGCCAGACAATGACCCGGCCCACCCCGGCGATCGGGCGTTTGCGGCTTTCCGGGATGTTGTTGGCGACTGTCATGTTGTTTGAAGGTCAGCCTGAAAATTCAAGACCGGCGACGGGGTGTTCCCCAGACTCTGCGTCGTGGACCAACTCCGGTTCGCGACCATGAGGAGCTTTGAAATGAATACCGAAAACAAGACCTGCCACTGCAATCCCTGTGCCGGCGCTTCCTGCCAATGCGGCTGCCAGGCGCCAGCCTCCGCGCCATCCACCTGCGCCTGCGGCTGCCAGTCGGCCCAGCCTTGCACTTGCGGCCCGCGCTGACGCGCCAACAGGCCATGGCCGGCGCCATCGCCATCGCCAGGGCCTGCGGTCCGGCAATCTTGGACCGCGATATTCCGCAAGTCGATACCCCCGCGCAATCGATCGATGCATTGAAACCTCCAGCCCGCAACCACGCCCGGCGCAGGGCTTCGCGTCGGGACGAACAAGCAATGACCGCCACTCCTGCGGCTGCGCGACTGATCGAAGCGTTGCCCGCTCGATCACCCAGGAATCCCCCGCCCGGCTGCTGCAAGCCTCCAGGACCTTCGTCATGAACCGAACCACCGCAAACCCCATCACCCGCTGCTTCATCCCCGTCGTGGCGATCACCGCCAGCGCCACGTGCTTCGCCGCGCCGGGCGCGCTGTCGGCATCCGACGCCGCGGTGGCGTCCACGATTCCCGCCTGGGTGCAAAGCCACGCGCATGCGCAACCGCTCGTGGCCGTCGTCGGCGCGAACGCCGGCACCGAACTCGTCGACTTCGTGATCCCGTACGGCATCCTCAAGCGGGCGGGCGTCGAAACCGTCGCCTTGTCGACCCAGGAGGGACCGCTCCATTTCAGGCCCGCGCTCAAGGCCCAGCCCGATGGCACCACGGCGCAATTCGATGCCCGGCATCCGGAGGGCGCGGACTACGTGATCGTGCCCGCCGTCGCCAACAGCAAGGATCCGGTGTTACTCGCCTGGATAAGCGCCCAGTCGCGCAAGGGCGCGACCGTGGTCAGCATTTGCGACGGCGCGATGGTGGTCGGCAACGCGGGACTGCTGGAGGGCAAGTGGGCCACGGCCCACTGGGCTTCGGAGAGCCAGCGCCGGCAGCACTTCCCGACTACCCATTGGGTCCGCAACACGCGCTATGTCGCCGACGGCAACGTGGTTTCCAGCGCCGGCATCAGCGCCGCGATGCCGACGACGATCGCGCTTGTCGAGGCGATCGCCGGCACTGAGCGCGCGACCGCTCTTGCCCGGGAAATGGAAATTCCGGATTGGAGTCCGCGCCACGACAGCGATGCATTCCGGCCCCACTACGGGAACCTGCGGGCCTTCGCCGTCAAGCTGGCGATCAATCCCCTCCTGCGTGGCAACCAGACGATCGGCGTCCCGCTCGCGCCCGGCGTCGATGAGATCACGCTTGCGGTCGCCGCCGATGCGTATTCACGGACCGGACGCAGCCACGCGCTGTCCATCGCCCCGACCGCGTCGCCGGTTGCGAGCCGGCATGGACTTGTTTTCCTGCCGGATGTCGTCGGCGCGTCGAAAACCGTCGATGTCGTCCTGCCGCAACTGATGGCCATCGCTCCGGGCAAGGTATTCGACACCACGCTCGCCGGCATCGCCGAACGCTTCGGGCGCCGCACGGCCTACGGCGTGGCGCTGGACTTCGAATATCCCGGATACACGCCGTAAGCGCATTGCCCGGGCCGCACGCGCCCTTGCAGGACTCGTACTTGCTGGACTGGTCCGCACCGAACCGGATCCAGTCCTTCTTTTCCATCACCGGATTTCCGCCATGAACCGAAAAATCGTGTTGCCCGCCGTTCTCGCGGGCTTCCTCGCCTCCACCGGTTGCGCGAGCGTGCCCGCGGACCTCGATCTTGGCATGAAGCACGCCACGAACCACGATGCCTTCGTGGTCGAGCTCGAACCGCCAGCCACGCCGGCGGCCATCAACCAGATGCATGCCTGGCGCATCAAGCTGGCCACCGCATCCGGCGAACCGGTGCCGCATGCACGCATCGGCGTGGATGGCGGCATGCCGCGACACGGCCACGGCCTGCCCACGCAACCGCGGGTCACGCGCGAACTGGCGCAGGGCACGTACCTGCTCGAAGGCATGAAGTTCAGCATGAGCGGCTGGTGGGAGATCAAGTTGGCGGTGGACGCGGCCGGCGTGAAGGACACCGTGACCTTCAACACCCTCGTCGGCAAGGCGCCGGCGAATCGCTGACCGCATGCGCCAGGGAGCACGACCATGAATTGGCGTTCGCTTATTGCGGCCCGCGCCTGCGTGCTGATCGCCAGCATGTCGATGCTGGTGGCCGCCGCCGCACCGGGAGCCGGGCGAGCGTCCTGGAAGGCCTCCGAAGTCGAGGTCCTGGCATCGCTCGGCATCGACCGGTTGCCCGCGCCCGCGCCGGACCCGTCCAATGCGGTCGCCGCAAACCCGGCCGCCGCCGCCCTGGGTGAAGCGCTCTTCAGCGACACGCGACTGAGCCGGAACGACGCGGTGTCCTGCGCGAGCTGCCACGATCCGGGCAAGGGTTTCCAGGATGGCTTGCCGGTCGGGCACGGGATCGGAACCGGACGCCGGCGATCGATGCCGCTGGTGGACGCCGCTTACAGTCCATGGCTGTTCTGGGATGGCCGCAAGGACAGTCTCTGGGCCCAGGCCCTGGGACCGCTGGAAGACGGCGCCGAACATGGCGGCAACCGCCTGCGCCATGTCCGCCAGCTCGCCGCGCACTACGCCCGGCCCTACCTCGCGTTGTTCGGTTCGCTACCGGACCTGGCGCGTGCGCCGCCGGATGCAAGCCCGTTGGGAACGCCGGAGCAACGCGTCGCATGGGCCTCGCTCGACGCCAGCACCCGCGACGCCGTCAACGGCGCGTTCGCCAATCTGGGCAAGGCGATCGCCGCGTACGAACGGACCCTGCGTCATCCCGAGACGCTGTTCGATGCTTACGTTCGCGCGGTCGTGGCCAACGATCCCGGGGCGACACGCCTGCTTGCCGCCGAGGAGATGCGGGGCCTGCGCGTGTTCATCGGCCGTGGGCAGTGCGTGAGCTGCCACAACGGCCCGCTGCTGACCGACCAGGCGTTCCACAACACGGGCGTGCCCGCGCGGCCCGGCCTGGCGCCGGATCATGGCCGGCGGGCCGCGTTGCCGCAGGTCGTGGCCGACGAGTTCAATTGCGCTGGTCCCTACAGCGATGCGGGCGAGGACCAATGCGCGGAACTCATGTTCATGTCGAAGGACGACCCGGCACTGGAAGGGGCGTTCAAGACCCCCGGATTGCGCGGCGTGGCCCTGCGCGCGCCTTACATGCATGCCGGACAATTCGCCACGCTGGAGGACGTGGTCCGCCACTATGCACGGGCGCCCGCGGCGCCGGTCGGCCTGACCGAACTCACGCGCCGGTCCACTCCGCACGGTCGCGCTCCGATCCGGCTATCCGAACAGGACATACACGATGTCGTGGCCTTCCTGGGAACACTCTCCCCGGCCGCGGCCCGCAAGCGATCGGAGTGATGAAAACCAACATGTCCCGCAAGCGGGAAGCCACCCATGCCCATGCAGGTTCCGGCCAACCGCATGGCCGGATTCGCCGCAGGCTGCGTCTGCAAGCGCTGGCATTTGACTTGAACGAACCGCCAGGCGGATCGGCTTGAAGGAAGAACTAGGCGTCGCCTGAGCGGCTCTTGCCAAGATATTTCGTCATGGCGGTGTAGGAGAAGCTTTGACCATCGATCCTGAACATATCGGCGGTTTCGCCGATCTTCTCGAAGCCGGATCGCTCGTACAGCCGGATCGCCTTTGCGTTGCTGGAAAGCACCTGGAGATCGATCCATTCGAGCAGTTCATTCGCCTGGACCCACTCCTGCGCGTGCTCGATGAGCCTCTTGCCGAGGCTGATCTTGCGATGACCCCGATCGACGCCCATGCCAAGCAGGCAACGATGCCCGGCGAAGCGCTCGGCATGGGCCCTGAGATCAATGTGCCCGATGATCCGGTCGCTCGCATCGCGGGCGACCCACAGGCGGCGCCAACCGGCCTGGCCAACAGGCAGTGCGAGCCCGGCGCGAAAGGCGGCCGCTCGCTCCGGAGGGAAGCTGGACTCGCCCCGAGATAAAGGCTGGAAGTACGCGTCGCCGTGCTTGCCGTTGTCGGAAAGATGATCATCCAGGTAGATCAGGAATTGATCGAATTCCTGCGCGGCGACCGGAACGATCGAAGGAGGAGCGATTGGCTGCATGAGCGTTCTTGTGGCACCTGGCATCCGGGTTGGGCCTGCGCGCACCGGCGCATCGACTGGATGCAAATATAGCCCCGAACATGACCCGGGCATGGGGCGGGTTGTCTCCAATCACGCCCCTGCTTGTTCGTTATCCATCGGGTCTTCATGAAAGATCGCAGGGAATCGCCGCGAGCTCCAACTTTGCCTCGTTCTGTCGTTTTGCCTGTCGATCCGCGCCCCCGTCGTTCGTCGAAGCGTATGAAGGGCATCCCCGCCCCTGAACCAGGAGTTTCCACATGACCCCCAAGAACACGATCTGCCTCTGGTACGACGGCACCGCGCTGGACGCCGCGACTTTCTACGCCGACACGTTCCCGGATAGCGCGGTGGGCGCGGTCTATCGCGCGCCGGGCGACTATCCGGACGGCAAGCAAGGCGATGTGCTGACGGTCGAATTCACGGTCATGGGCCTCCCTTGCCTGGGCTTGAACGGCGGACCCGCGTTCAAGCACTGCGAGGCGTTCTCGTTCCAGGTGGCCACCGACGACCAGGCCGAAACCGACCGCCTGTGGAACGCGATCATCGGCAACGGCGGCCAGGCCAGCGACTGTGGCTGGTGCAAGGATCGCTGGGGATTGTCGTGGCAGATCACCCCGCGCGCGCTGATGGCCGCGATCGCCGACCCCGACCCCGCCGCCGCCAAACGCGCCTTCAACGCCATGATGACAATGTCGAAGATCGACATCGCCGCGATCGAAGCCGCGCGGCGCGGTTGACGCTTGTTTACTTGCAAGTTCGGTGACAAGGTCGAAAAGGCGTTGGGTCGACCGGTTGAATGTCGCCTGCGTGGGCGGCCTTGGCCCAAACCCGTTTGATTGTCTCCGTCCCCTTCAGGTCGCCTCAGAACCGCCCGGTGTCGTCGGACAGCGACCACACCGGGCCGTTCAAACCGTGGCGCGCGAACAGTTCCGCGGCCTGCTGCATCGACCACTTCGTCCAGTCGGCATCGGCGTGATGCCCGTACCACTCGCGGGCGAAGTTCCAGATCTGTTCGACCGGGCGCACATCGCCCTTGGGGATGCCGCGCGTGGCGCACCACGCGTCCACCTCGGCCTCATCGCGGAACAACAGCTGCACCGAGCAGGTGTAGACCACGTTGTCCCAGGCCTGCCGCATCGGGATGGGGAAGTGGATGACGAAGTCGGTGTCGAGCAGTTGGCCGTCTTCGATCCGGATCGTGACGTGCTCGCCGATCGCGCCCGTGCGCGTCTCGATGGTGGCCGTGCCACCGGCCAGATGGGCCAGGCCCAGCGAGCACCAGGCGCAGTTGCCCCACCAACTGCAAGCGCCGGACTTCACCACGCAGGTGGTGGGCGCGGCGGAGAACGGATGCACGATCCAGACCTCGTCCGAGCCCGGGTGCAGCACCGCGCCGTGGTAGTCGGCCAGCGCCTTCAGGCCGCTGCGCGCGTCCGCCTGGCTGCAGCCGAAGCGCGCGGCGATTTCATCGACGCGGGGCGCGCGTTGCTGGTGGAGGTAGGATGAAATGATGGCGTGGTGCAGGCTTGAGTTGTTCATGGGCGGATGCTCGTTGCGTGGAGGTCAGGCGAAGCGGTTGCGGAGCGATCCCAGCCCGTCGGCGGATACCGACACGATATCCCCGGGCTGCAGGTACCGCGGCGGATCGAAACCGATGCCGACGCCGGCCGGCGTGCCGGTGGCGATGATGTCGCCGGCCTGCAGGGTGATGCCGGCCGACAGCACTTCGATCAGTGCGGGAATCGCGTGGATCATGTCGCTACCGCGACCGCGCTGGCGCAGTTCGCCGTTGACGTGAGTCGTGAACTCAAGACGTGCGGGATCGATCTCGTCGGCGCTGGTGATCCATGGTCCCATCGGGTAGAACGTGTCCAGCGACTTGCCCAGCGTCCACTGCCGGTGCCGCTTCTGCAGGTCGCGCGCGGTGACATCGTTGAGCAGGGTGTAGCCGAAGACATGGGCCATGGCGTCGGCGGTGCGGATGTTGCGCCCGGGGCGGCCGATGATCACCGCCAGTTCGCCTTCGTAATCCACCTCGCGGGTCGCTGCGGGATGCAGGTCGACCTCGTCATGCGGGCCGGTGACGCTGGTGGCGAGTTTGCTGAAGATGACGGGATCCGCCTCGACCGGGCGATGCGGATCGGCGCCGACGTCGAAGCCGCTGCGCACGAACTCCCGCGCGTGTTCGCGGTAGTTCTTGCCGACGCAGAACAGGCTGCGCGCCGGACGCGGGATGGGCGCGAGCAGTCGGACCTCGGCGAGCGGGATCGCGTCGCCGGTGGCTGGCAGCTCCGTCGTGCCGATGAGATCGAGCATGGTCAGATGCGGTGCCACCGGCCGCACCGCGCGGTCGCCATCGGTCACCAGGCCGACGCGTTCGCGGCCGTCGAGGACAAAGGTTGCGAGTTTCACGGGATTTTCCTGGCGCGTCGGGTCAGTTGGCGTACTGGGCTTCGCCGTTGCCGAAGGACCAGTTCTCCTTCTTCACCTCGACCAGGTTGATGAACACGTCCTCCGGTCGCAGCCCGACCGCGTCGCGCAGGCCGTCGGCAATGGCCCGGTACAGGGCGCGCTTCTGCTCCACGTTGCGGCCTTCGTTCCAGGTGATCTGGATGCAGATGAAGTCGTCGCCGCGGGTGATGCCCAGGTAGTTGGGGTCGTAGACCAGGCCGTCGGCGTCGTGCTCCTGGATGACCTGGAAGCGGTCGTTTTCAGGTACGCCGACGCTGCGCATGGCGTCGTAGACGGCTTGGCCGATGCGCTGGCGGTATTCGGGCGTCTTGCCCTTGCGAAGGTCGATGCGGGCGATGGGCATGGCGGCTTTTCCTATTTAAGTGCATATGCACGTAAATAGATGGAAGCATATGCACGTGCGATGCGCAAGCCCTCCCATCGTCGGACAATCGCCGCGAGCAACGCCGTGGAAACCAGCGCCGAAGCCAGCCCCTGCCAGTGCACGGCGCTGCGCAAGGCCTCGCGCCGGATCCCGCAGCCCTACAACCAGGCGCTGGTCGCGCGCGGCGAGGTTGACGCCTGCTTACTTGCCGGTTCGACGACAGGCGTCTGCAACCAGTGCGCGTAGCCAGCGGTGCGCCGGATCCGCTTCCAGCCGTGGGTGCCAGAACAGTGAAATCGTGAATTCCGGCACCGGCACCGGAAGTGCGAACCGATGCATGCCGCGCCACAAACTGCGGGTGTGCTGCTCCGGCACCGTCGCGATCATGTCGGACTCGGCGGCCAACGCGATCGCCGGGGAAAAGCCGCCCACCGTGACCACGCCATGGCGCACCAGTCCAAGTTTTTCCAGTGCTTCATCGACACGTCCCATCTCCAGCCCACGCCGGGAAATCAGCGCGTGCGCGGCCGAGGCATAGCGCTTCGGGGTGATCCTGCCCTTGCACAGCGGATGGCCCTTGCGGACGATGCCGACGAACCTGTCGCGAAAGAGTCCTTGCGTGCGGATCTCGGGTCCCATCGCCTTGCTGGTGATGCCCGTCTCCAAGTCCACTGTTCCCTCGCGTAGCGGGGTGCTGTCCTTGTCCGGCTTGGGCACAAACCACAACCGCACGCCCGGCGCTTCGTCGGCGATCCGGGCGAGCAGTCGCGGGCCGAAGGTTTCCACGAAACCTTCGCTGCTGCGGATCGTGAATGTCCTGGAGAGCGAGCCGAGGTCCAGCTTCATCGCCGGGCGCAACACCGCCTCGGCGTCGCCGACCACCTGACGCACGCGGTCACGCAATTCGAGTGCGCGCGGCGTGGGCACCAGTCCGCGCCCGGCGCGCACCAGCAGCGGATCCCCCGTTTCCTGCCGAAGCCGCGCCAATGCGCGGCTCATCGCCGAGGCGCTCAACTGCAGCCGCTGGGCCGCACCCACGACGCTGCCTTCGCTCAGCAGTACATCCAGGGTGACCAGGAGATTGAGGTCGGGCATCGCCATGCCCGACAAATACCACGAATCGCAGCAGACATGGCGTTTGGCGCACTAATACTTTGCGATTCGTGCGTCTTCCGCCACGTATCGGACAGCTCTACGCTGGCCCCACTTCCCGCCCCACTCCCGGAGACGACCGCCGTGTCCCGCCCCGCACCCGCGACCGATCTTGCACCCCCACCCGCAGCCACTTCGCCGGCCCTGGCCTGCCTCGCCCTGACCATGCTGCTGTCGTCTCTCGGTACCAGCATTGCGAACGTCGCCCTGCCGACTTTCGTGCGCGCCTTCGGCACGTCCTTCCAGGCGGTGCAGTGGGTGGTGTTGGCCTACCTGCTGGCGCTGACGACGGTGATCGTCAGCGTCGGCCGGCTGGGCGACCTGTTCGGCCGGCGTCGATTGATGCTGGTCGGGATAAGCCTGTTTACCGTGGCCTCGATTGCCTGTGGCCTTGCCTCCGAACTGTGGATGCTGGTGGCCGCCCGCGCCGTCCAGGGCCTGGGCGCCGCGGTGATGATGGCGCTGACCATGGCCCTGGTGGGCGATGCGGTTCCGGCGAGCCGGGCAGGCAGCGCCATGGGTTTCCTCGGGACCACTTCCGCCATCGGCACCGCGCTGGGACCATCGCTGGGCGGGCTGCTGATCGCGGGCCTGGGTTGGCGCTCCATCTTCCTGATCAACGTGCCGCTCGGCCTGCTGGCCCTGCTGCTTGCCTACCGTTATCTGCCGATCGATCGGAAGACCGGCCTTCGACCGGCCTTCGACTATCGCGGCTCCGTGCTCCTTGCGCTGGCGCTTGCGGCCTATGCCTTGTCGATGACGCTTGGCCGGGGACATTTCGGCCTGTTGAATGCCGCCTTGCTGCTGGTCGCCGTCGCGGTCGCCGGACTCTTCCTGGCCGCGCAGGCGCGCACGAGTTCCCCGCTCGTCCGCCCCGGGTTGTTCCGCAATCGCGTCGTCGGCGCCGGCTTTGCCATGAGCAGCCTGGTCACGACAGTGGCGATGACCACCCTGGTGGTCGGGCCGTTCTATCTGGCCGGCGCCCTGCACCTGAATCCCGCCGCGGTCGGCCTGGTGATGACCGCCGGTCCGTTGGTCGCGGCCCTGGTGGGCGTACCGGCGGGCCGCGCTGTCGACCGCTTCGGCCCGCAGCGCATGACCATCGCCGGGCTCGCCACCATGACCTTGGGTGCGGGCGGCATGGCCCTGGTATCGCCCGCATTCGGCATTGGTGGCTACGTTGTCCCGCTGGTCGCCGTGACCGCCGGTTTCGCGATTTTCCAGGCGGCCAACAACACGGCGGTCGTGACCGGCGTCGACGTCGGCCAGCGTGGCGTCGTGTCGGGGTTGCTCAACCTGTCGCGCAACCTGGGCCTGATCACCGGCGCCTCGGCCATGGGCGCGATCTTCGCGCTCGCCTCCGGCACCCGCGACATGGCGAACGCGGGGGTCGATGCCATCGTTGCGGGCACCCATGCCGCATTCGCGACCGCTGCTTTCCTGGTCATCGGCGCTCTGCTGCTTGCGCTTGGTTTTTCCCGCAAGGCGCAGACCGCCTCATCGACGCTTTGAGAACAACCATGTCCACACGCACGCTGCGCCTTGTTCCCGGTTTGTTGTCGTTGCTCATTGCCTGCGCCTCGCACGCCTCCGAAGCGGGCGGCGGCCAGACCTCGCACGGCCGGTGCGCCGGCACCCTCGAGGCCGGCGCCCGGACGCCCGCGCCTGCCGATCCGTATCCCCTGATGGCTGCCGGTTGGGGCCCCGAACTCGGCAACGGCCGGATGGCCAGCCGATGGGCCGAGGACTGGTCGGGGATGAAGGCCGAGGGGCATGCACACGGACTCAAGTCCATTCCTCTCGGCGATGCCGCCGCTCTCACTCTCGGTGCCGAGATTCGCCTGCGCCATGCACTATCCGACAACGCGCGGCTGGTGCGCGGCAACGATTTCGAACAAACGCAACTGCGGGCGATCGTCGGCGGAGATCTCCGGCTCAGCCCGCACCTCCGCTTCTATGGCGAGCTTGGAACCGGCCAGGTCGATGGACGCCGGGATGTCGCGACGCCGAACCTGCAGAACGAGGTTTCCCTGCAGCAATTGTTCGTGGATGCACGAGGCAGCGTGGGCGACGCCCTGGTGGGCGCCATGCTGGGGCGACAGGAATTTTCCGACGGTCCGCGCCAACTCATCAGCCTCAGCGATGGTCCCAACCTGCACCGTTCATGGAACGGCGTGCGCCTCTACGTCCATGGCACCCGTTACCGTGTCGGCGCTTTCGACCTGCGCGCCACGCGGCTTGGGCGCGCCGCCTTCGACGAGAAGGTGAACCCTGCCGAGAAGCTGCAAGGCCTGAACGCGAGTTTCATCGTTTCGCGTGGCGAAGGCCCGAATACCTACCTGGAGCCGTTCTGGTTCCACACCGAAAACCCGGCCTTGCGACTGGGCGGACGGTCCGGCCTCGACGACCGCGACACGTTCGGTGCGCGCCTGTGGGGGCGTGTCGGCAAGGCGCGATTCGACTGGACGCTTGCGCGCCAGAGCGGACGCTCCCTCGATAACCGCCGCATCGATGCCTGGGGGCTGTTCGCCGTGCATGGCCTGGCGCTCTCCGAATCCGGCTGGAAGCCCCAGCTGACGGCGCGCATCGACATCGCCTCCGGCGGCGGGGCGTACGGCTCCGGCCCGGTGCGCGATTTCAATCCACTCTATGCGAGCTCCAGCTACCTTGGCGAAGGCCAATTTCTCGGCCTGAGCAATCTGCTGATGATCTCGCCAGGGATCACCGTGTCGCCGACGCCACGCACCAGGCTGTCGCTGGAATACGGCCATGCACGGCGCCTGCGGGACTCCGATGCGGTCTACGCCGGCGGCATGCGCGCCTACGCCGGCACCCAGGACGTGCCCGGCCATTACATTGGCGGTATAACCCGCCTGTCCGGCAGCTGGTCCACCACGGCGAGCCTCACGCTTTCCGTGAACGTCGAGTACTTCGCGGCTGGCGATGTACTCGCGCGTTCCGGCTATCCTTCGGGCCGCTACGGCTACGTATCCGCGACCTACCGCTACTGAGTCGCAAGTCATGAACATCACCGTGGAGAAGACCATGAAATGGGTCAAGCGAATTTCAGCTGTACTGGCCATCGGCTTCGCAATGATTTCCTTCGACGCAATCAGCACGGATAAGCGTCCTGACAATCCCGTCGGGTTCCAGGTACTGGAGATCAAGAGCGCCAGCGGTCCGCTGGCGGCAATGGCCTGGTATCCCACTTCGGCGACACCAGAACCCATGGCCTTCGTGGCCGGCTCGATGCTCGACGTCGCACGCGACGGCCCGGTGGCCGGCAACCGATTGCCGCTGGTGCTGGTCTCGCACGGCAATGGCGGCGGCGCCCCGAGCCATTTCGACCTGGCCATGGACCTCGCCAGAGCGGGCTATGTCGTCGTCGCGCCAACGCACGCCGGCGACAACTACGCCGACGAGAGCCGCCAGGGCTCGCCCGCGATCTTCAGCCAGCGCGCCGAACAACTGCGCTCGACGCTCGACTACATGCTGCAAGCCTGGTCCGGCGCATCCCACATCGATCCTGGTCGCGTCGGCGCCTACGGCATGTCCGCGGGCGCTTTCACCGTCCTGACCCTGGCGGGTGGCGTGCCACGAATGGCCTCCATCGCCGAGCATTGCAGCCAGGCGCCCGAGTTCATCTGCAAGGCGCTCGAGTACGTCAAATCGCCGTTGCTCAAGAGCGCGGAAGGCGCCGGCAGCTTCAGCGGCGATCCCCGGATCAAGGCGGCCGTGATCGCTGCGCCGGGTCTTGGTTTCACTTTCGCCGAAGGCGGCCTGGACAATGTCCGCATACCGGTCCAGCTGTGGAGCGGCGACCGGGACGAAACGGTTCCCTTCGACAGCAACACGAGGATCGTGCAGGAAGGCCTTGGCGAGCGCGTCGAGGCCCATCGGATCCCGGGCGCCGCGCACTTGTCCTTCCTGGCGCCCTGCGGACCGGTCAAGCCGCCCGGCATCTGCACCGATCCGGACGGTTTCGATCGCGAGGCAGCGCATGCGGCCATGAATGCGGAAGTGCTGCGGTTCTTCGACACGAACCTATCGTCACGGACCCAAGCGGCGGAATCCGCGCAGTGAGACCAGGGCCTGCCACCCGCTCATGCGCGTCACAAGGCGTGCTTGAACTGTCTTCCCGATCTCCGGCCTGGCCTGCCGGTCCATCGGCAGAAAGGGTGGGAAAACCTCAGGCCTGACCCATGTTTCCCAGGCACTTCGCGCAACGTGACCGGGTTGGCGCGAATCTGGCGTCCCGCTGGCGGATGCGAGAACTACAGTGCGTGAAAATTCGTTTGAACACGGACCACTACGAGTTCTCTGCTAACGCCCCTCTCCCCTTGTGGGAGAGGGTGGCCGATAGGCCGGGAGAGGGGCGCCGGTGTCGACTTGCGTCATGACGCGGTGGCCAGGCGAGTGCAGTAATTCCTGGGGGAGAGACTGCACTCGATGCATCGTCGAACCGGAAAATTGAATGGCTCCGGCGCCCCCTCACCCGCCTTCGGCACCCTCTCCCACAAGGGGAGAGGGAGGCAGGTCTGGATCTAGGCTGCTGCTGGTTTATGCATTTGTTCCTGCCGCGGGCGCCAGCCAAGCACGCGCGCAGGCAGGAACAGGATCGCCTGCAGGAACGCGAACAAGGCGGAAAAGGTGATGCCCACCAGCCGGAACGGCAAGGCGAGCAGCCAGATGAGGGGCCAGAGCACCAGGACCAGCAGGGCCAGTGGCCAGCACAGGACAAAGAGGAGGCACCAGGCCACTACCGTGATGAGTATCTTCAACTCGAGGCTCCTTGATGTGCCGCAACCCGTATCGGATCCGGCGATGGACGCAGGTTGCGGCTCCCGGCAATGACTGGCAACCGGAACCGGACGAAACCGCGCCTGGCGCCGACCAAGCCCGGAATGCGACGACCAAGGCCAGAACCGCAGGGTGGACCCTGGCCCACCGCTTGCGGCAATCGTGATTCCATCCGGCGGGCTGCGACCTGCCCTCTACGCTCCTCCGCTGCGAACGACGGCCGCATCGCGATGCAGCCACCGGTACAACACCGGCAAGACCACCAGGGTCAGGAAGGTGGAGGAAATGATCCCGCCGATGACCACGGTGGCCAGCGGCCGCTGCACTTCCGAGCCCGCGCCCACGTTGAGCGCCATCGGCACGAAGCCCAGCGAGGCGACCAGCGCGGTCATCAGCACCGGGCGCAGGCGGCCCAGCGCGCCATCGACGATGGCATCGTCGAGCGCATCGCCTTCCTCCCTCAGCTTCTTGATGAAGGCGATCATCACCAGGCCATTGAGCACCGCCACGCCCGACAGGGCGATGAAACCCACGCCCGCGGAAATGGATAAGGGAATATCGCGCAACCACAGCGCGATCACGCCGCCGGTCAGCGCCAGCGGCACGCCACTGAACACGATGACCGCATCTTTCGCCGAGCCGAAAGCCATGAACAGCAAGGCGAAGATGATCGCCAAGGTGACCGGCACGACCACCGAAAGACGCTGGCTGGCGGAAATCAGCTGCTCGAAGGTGCCGCCGTAATCGATCCAGTAACCGGTCGGCACTTCCACTTCCGCATCGATTTTCCGTCGCAGTTCGCCGACGAAGCCGCCCAGGTCGCGGCCACGGACATTGGCGGTGACCACGATGCGGCGCTTGCCGTTTTCGCGATTGATCTGGTTGGGGCCGAGCAAGGTCTCGATCTTCGCCACCTCGCGCAGCGGCACCGTGCCCGGCGTGCCGGCACTGAAGCCGCCGGCGCGGCTGGACTCGTCGGCGTTGTCGTCGCCACCCAGCGGAATGGGCAGGTCGGCCAGTGCCGCCGGATCCTGCCGCAGGTGTTCGGGCAGGCGCACCACGATATCGAAACGCCGGTCGCCTTCGAACAACTGCCCCGCCACTTCACCGCCTACCGCGGTGGCCACGGTTTCCTGGACCACGCCCGGATTCAACCCGTAACGGACCAGCGCATTGCGATCGGGCAGGACCGCAAGCATGGGCAGGCCGGTCGCCTGTTCCAGCTTGACGTCCGCTGCGCCGGGGACGGACTTGGCGACTTCCTCGATCGTCTTGCCAACTTCCACCAGCTTGTCCAGGTCATCGCCATACAGCTTGATCGCCACGTCGGCGCGCACGCCGGAGATCAACTCGTTCATGCGCATCTGGATCGGCTGGGTGAACTCGTAGTTGTTGCCGGGTATCTGTTTGACCGCGGTTTCTATTTCCGCCACCAGTTGATCGCGCGGCTTGCGTGGATCCGGCCATTGCGCGCGCGGTTTCATCATCAGGAAAGTGTCGGCGACCGACGGCGGCATGGGATCGGTCGCCACCTCGGCCGTGCCCAGTTTCCCGAACACCCGATCGATCTCCGGGAATTGCTTGATACGGTCTTCCAGCGTGGACTGCATCCTGACCGCCTGGTCCAGGCTGGTGCCGGGAATGCGCAACGCATGCAAGGCGATATCGCCTTCATCCAGGTCGGGAATGAACTCCGTTCCCAACCGCGTCGCCAGCAGGCCGCAAAGCGCCAGCAACAGCATCGCCCCGCCGACCACCCATTTGCCGCTGCGCAACGCCCAGGCCAGCAATGGCCGATAACGGCGCTTGCACCATTGCATGATCCGGTTTTCCTTCTCATCGACCCGGCCACCCAGGAACACGGCAACGGTGGCGGGCACGAAGGTGAGCGACAACAGCATCGCGCCGGTCAGAGCCAGCACAACCGTAATCGCCATGGGATGGAACATCTTTCCCTCGATGCCGGTCAGCGCGAAGATCGGCAGGTACACGGCGGTGATGATGCCCAGGCCGAACAGGCTGGGACGGATCACCTCGGCGGTGGCCGACGCCGTCGTATCGCGACGCTCTTCGGGCGTCATCGTCCGGCCCAGCTGTTGCTGTTTCTCGCCGAAGCGTCGCAGGCAGTTCTCGATGATGATCACCGCGCCATCGACGATCAGGCCGAAATCCAGCGCGCCCAGGCTCATCAGGTTGCCGGAGACGCCGCCGCGATTCATGCCCGTCATGGTGAACAGCATCGCCAGCGGAATGACCGCCGCGGTGATCAAGGCCGCGCGGAAATTGCCCAGCAGCAGGAACAGGACCACGACCACCAGCAAGGCGCCCTCGACCAGGTTCTTGGAAACCGTGGCGATGGTGCGGTCCACCAGCGCGGTGCGGTCATAGACCGGCACCGCCTGCACGCCCGCGGGCAGGCTTGCATTGGCTTCCTTCAACTTGGCGGCCGAGGCCTGCGCGACTTCGCGGCTGTTGGCGCCGACCAGCATGAACACCGTGCCCAGCACCACTTCCTTGCCATCCTGGGTCGCCGCGCCGGTGCGCAGTTCCGGTCCCTCGCCTACTGCGGCCACGTCGCGCACGCGGATCGGCACGCCTTCGCGGCGATCCAGCACGATGTCGCGGATCGCATCCAGGTCGGCCACCTGGCCGGGCACCCGCACCAGGAATTGCTGTCCATTGCGTTCGATGTAACCGGCGCCGATGTTCTGGTTGTTGGCGGCGACCGCGGCGACGACATCGTGCAGGGTGAAACCTAATGCCACCAGTCGCGAAGGATCGGGCGTGATGTGGATCTGCCGCGCGAAGCCACCAATGGTGTTGACCTCGGTCACTCCCGGCGTGTTGCGCAATTGCGGGCGCACCACCCAATCCTGCAGCGTGCGCAGGTCGGTCGCGGTCCACGCCGTGCCGTCCTTCTTCACCGCATCGGGTTTGGCCTCGACCGTGTACATGAAGATCTCGCCCAGGCCGGTGGCGATCGGCCCCATCTCCGGCTCCAGGCCTGCCGGCAACTGTGACTTCACTTGTTGCAGGCGTTCGCCGACCTGCTGGCGTGCGAAATACAGATCGGTGCCGTCCTTGAACGCCACGGTGACCTGCGATAGCCCATAGCGCGAGATCGAACGCGAATAATCCAGTCCGGGCAATCCGGCCATCGCTGTTTCGATGGGAAAGGTCACGCGCTGTTCGGATTCCAGGGGCGAATAGCCGTTGGCTTCGGTGTTGATCTGCACCTGGACATTGGTGATGTCGGGCGTGGCGTCGATGGGCAGTTGGCGGTAGCTCCATACCCCCACCGCAATCAGGCCCAGGGTCATGGCCAGCACCAGCCAGCGATGGGCGATGGACAGGCGAATGACGCCTTCCAGCAGGCCGCGCTTCGCCCCGGACGGACGCTCAATGGTCATGGGCAGCCCCCGACTTTTCGATGTCGGCCTTGACCAGGTAGCTCTGTTCGACGACTACCGCATCGCCGGCTCGCAGGCCGGACAGGATTTCCACATGGGTGGCGTCGCGCTTGCCCAGTTCCACCGGTCGCGCTTCATAGGTGTCGCCGACCCGGATGAAGACGACGTCCCAGTCGCGAAAGGGCTGCAGCGCCGACAAGGGCACGACCAGAGCGGCAGGTTGTTGCTCGACGGTGATGCGCGCCTTCACGGCGGAACCCGGGCGCCACAAGCCATCGGCATTGGCGATGGTGGCGCGCGCCACCGTGCTCTGGCTGGCGGTCGCGGTGCCCGGAAGCACCCGCTCCAGCACGGTTTCAATGGTGGCGTTATCGCTCATGCGCGTGACCTTCACCGGCACGCCAGGCTGGATGTGCTGCGCGTCGGAACCGAAGATATGCAGGTCCACCCACAGTGAAGACAGGTCGCCGATTTCGAACAAGGCGGAACCTTCGCTGGCCACCGCGCCCACCGACGCATTGCGCGCCAGCACTACGCCGGCCATCGGCGCGTTGACCGTGTAGGTGGTCAGGCTGAGATTGCTCTCGATCGTCGCCAGCGGCTGCCCCGCCCGCACCCGATCGCCGACATTGGCCCGCAGGCTGCGGATCGGCCCGGGGAAACGGGCCATCGCCTTGGCGATGCGGCCATCGACAGGCGTGAGCAAACCCTGCACTTCGTGCTCGTCGGCAATGACGCCGGCGGCGGCCGGCGCGACGCGGATGCCGGACTCGGTGGCGATCTTCGCCGCGATCTTGGTGCGGCCTTCATGGCTGGAAAATTCCCAACGCAAGGCCTGGCCTTCGACAGTCGCCAGCACTTCCACTTCGAACGAATGCGGCTCGCCGACGACGGTCGCGGCCATCAGGCTGCCGTCTCCCTGTGCTTTCAACACATGGTTCTCGGCGATATTGCCCAGGCGCTTCAGCCTGACTTCGACCGTGCCGGCGGACGCCGGCAAGGGCTTGTTTCCCCGGTAAAGCCACGCCTGGTACTTCGGCGGCGTGCCTTCCTCGGCGATGGCCAGCTCGACGACATGGCCTTGCTGCTCCAGCAACCGGCCGCCGTGCGCGCCTTTCCTTGCTTCGGCGGGCTCGCCATGTTCGCCGGCTTCCGCGTGTTCATCGCCTGCTTCATGTCCATGCGCGCCAGCGGCTTTTTTGCCGCAACCGGCCAACAGCAATGCCAGCGCCAGCGCGCCGATCAGTTCGAGTGCTTTCATGGTGTGGTTTCCTGATTGTGCTGCGACACGGGGCTGGCGACGAACGCCTGGCCGGTGAGGCGCTGGATTTCAATGAGTGCGCGCTGCGCGTCCAGCGCGGCTTCGAGTCGCTGCTTGCGCGCAGTGGTGCATTCGGATTGCAGTTGCGCCCATTCCAGGTAGCTGATCGCACCGGCGCGATAGGCGCGCTCCGCGGCGGCTTCGGCCCTGGTGAGCCGGGGCAGGACTTCCGCCTGCATCCGGCTGACTTCCAGCTGCGACACGAGGTAGCGGCCGTGCGCTTCGGCCAAGGTCGAATACAGCGACAGGCCCTGGACTTCGCGCTCGATGCCGACCAGCGCCAGTTCGGCTTCCGCCGCGCGCAGTCCGGGCCGCGCGCGGCGTGCGCTGCCCAGCGGCATCGTGACGCTGCCCATCAATGCAAAATCATCCGTGGCCTGCAGCCTGCGCACGCCGAACTG
The DNA here is from genome assembly GCA_041919795.1 of Pseudoxanthomonas sp. Taxonomy (GTDB): domain Bacteria; phylum Pseudomonadota; class Gammaproteobacteria; order Xanthomonadales; family Xanthomonadaceae; genus Pseudoxanthomonas_A. Next base: position 122,893 of record JAYRTC010000004.1, read on the forward strand.
CCAATCCAGGTCGGGCGTGGCCTGGCTGCGCGCCAGTTGCACGCGCGCCTCGCCGATGCGTTGCTCGTCGGCGAACCTGGCCAGCTCGGGCGTGTTGATGAGCAAGGCATCGAGTTCGGCGAAGCCGGCAATGGCCGGCAAATGCAGCGGATCGCCCGCCACCACTTCGAAGGCCGGGTTGCGTTCGCCCCATAGCGCCGCGAGGTGCTGGCGTGTGGCGATACCTTGCTGCTTGAACCGGTCGCGCTCCATTTCCGCGCGCGCCAAGGCCGCTTGCGCGGTCAGCACCACCGACTCGGGCGAGGCGCCTGCGGCCAGACGATGGCGGGCAGCGGCCACCGTGCGCTTGCGCTGCAGGACATCCTGCTCGGCGATGCGGCGCTGTTGTTGCGCGGCATTGATCGCCAGGTAGCGGCGTGCGACTTCGGCCAGCAGGTCCAGGCGCCTGGTTTCGCGTTGCACGGCCAGCGCGTCGATGCGCGATTGCGCCAGCGTGCGCCGCGCGTCCAGCTTGCCGCCGCGCTCCAGCACACCGGCCAGGGTCAGGCCGATCTCGGCCTGGTTGAAACCCCTGTCCTCGCCCGTGCCCAGCGCGTTCTCCACGCTCAGCCCGGCGGAAAGGCCGGGACGCAACAAGGCGCTGTCGCGTTCCGCCGACAACACGCTGCGGCGGCCTTCGATCAGGCGCAATTCGGGATGGGACTGGCTGGTGCGCGCGAACGCAGCGTCCAGGGTCAATGTTTCAGGCGACTGCGCCGATGCCGACAGGCAGGACGCAGCCGCGAAGACGGCGAATGCCGTCGTACGCAACCACATGGGGAATTCTCCAAAGGATCAAGACGAAACCGGCAAGGCCGGCGTAGGTCGTCAGATCGCGATGGGAGGCCGGAAGACGCTGGTTCGGGGCGCCGGATAGGGCGCAAGCAACGCGGGCAGGGACATTGCCGAGGTCGGCCGAGGCGCGGCAGCCGTGAATCCGCTTTCGAAAACGGCTCCCAGGTGACCGCAACAGTGGGCCGCATGCATGAAGGCGTGCAAGAGATCGCCTTCCTCATGGGTGTCTTCTTCATGGTCGCCGAAGTCGGCCAGCTCGACGCCGGCCACCGTATCGTGGCCGACCTCGTGCAGGTCGCCCACCGCCGTCAATATCGGACTCACCAGCATGGCCAATACCAGCAACAACAGCGCCGGGAGGCGCAGCAGGCGGGCAGTGCGGCGGGAAGAGGGTCCATGCATGGCCGCAGCATGCTACGGGAGCCAATCGTTGTTATGCAATTACCGGGCAATGCCGCGCGGTTTTTGTAGCCGTGAGGCTGTGGTGGACGCATGGCGGATTCGACATGGCCGGTGCCGGGGACAGTCACGCAATAGCGAAGATCGATTACGGGCCCACCCCATACCCGGCATAGCGTTCAGCCACACCCGCATCCAGTGCCATGGAGGAGGCGAGGTCGGCATCGGCGCCACGCCGGTCGCCGCGCCGCGCCTTGGCCAGTCCGCGCACGTAGAACGACGAGGCCACCTTCGGCTCGGCGGCGATCGCCGCATCGTAGTCGCGGATGGCCAGCTCGAATTGGTCCAGGCGGAAATGCACGAAGCCGCGACTGTTGAGATGGTTGGCGTCGGCCTTGTCCAGTTCGATGGCCCGTCCGCAATCGGCAAGCGCCGAATCCAGCGCGACCCCGGCCACCGCGCGCGACCAGCAACGACCGCCCCAGGCGCCGGCGTGTCGCGGCGCCTGCGCGATGGCCCGGTCGTAGTCCTCGATCGCACGCAGGTATTCGCCGTTGCGCTCATGCGCGGTGCCGCGATTCATCAATGCATCGGCGTCCTTCGGGTTCAACGCGATCGCCCGGTCGAAATCGGCGATGGCGGCGCCCGGTTCGTTCTTCCGCCCATGCACCGCGCCGCGCAAGCCGTAGCCCATCGCATTTTCCGGGTTGAGACGCAGCACTTGATCCAGGTCGGCGATGGCGGCGTCATGCTCACCGCGGTCGGCATGGGCGCGTGCGCGATTGAAATAGGCCATCTCCCGGAGCTGGTCGCCGCTGGAAACGGATTCCAGCAATCCGCCACAGGCCTCGATCACCGATAGCGACGCCGCCTTCGCATCGGCGCAATCCTGGATCAGCGCGGCGGAGGCGCCATGGGGCTTTGCGTCCCGCGTGGTTTCGTATTCGTCCTTGCGCAAGGTCAGGGTGGTGGTGCGCACGTCGTTGCGATCGCCGATGCGCTTGCGCTGCACCAGCTGCATCCACTGGACGATGCCGGTGGCCGGATCGATGCGGAAGCGGGTGGAGCTGCCGATGTCGATGTTGCCGGCCATCCGCATGATCGCGTCCTGCGCCTGCTCGCCGCCAGCGGCCAGGAACGCATCGCCCAGCAGGCTGCGTGCGGTAGCGGCGAGTATTTTCCCGCCTTTTTCGCGGTCGATGCCCAGGTTCCATTCCAGCATCAGCCAGCCTTCGTGCAACGCGTCCTTGCGCAGGGTCATGCGCCCGGTCATGGGATAGGCTTCGCCACCCTGCGGATTGGGGCCCTGGTCCTGGTACTGGTATTCGTGTTCCAGACCGAGTCCGCCCCTGGAAACGAAGTTGTACGCCGACGGCAGGACCGACAGCTGCATTTCCAGCACCGGCCGGGTGATCAACAGGTCGAAGACGTTCCGCAGGCCGACACGCACTCCTTCCGGCATGGGCTTGCCGCCATTGGCGAGGATTCTTTCGAACTGCGGCTTGGCCACCGCGCTGAAGCGCTTCTGGATCGCGTCCAGGTTGACGATGCCGGCATAGGTTCCTTCCGGCGACAGCCGCACCTCCAGCGGCATGCCGCCGATGCTTGCGGTCAGCTCCTGCAGCATCAGCTGGTGGGCATCGGCCACTTTTTCGTAACGGGTATCGCTGCTCAGCGTGGCCCACGACTGCACGAAACCCTGCTCGTCCCCGCCGATGATGCGGATCCGGGTCACGCCGGTGGTCACCACGCGGTTGCCCACGCCCTTGACCTCGTTGATCCGCTCGCTGGTGTCGTCGTAATCCAGGCTGACGCCCCTGGCCCAGGGCAGCGGCCACTCGACCACTTCCGCGGGCGCCTTGTTGTATTCCTTGGCGGCCAGCGCCCACGGCAAGGCGATCAATGCGGCAAGCGCGAATGCGGCTGGAATTCCCCTTTTCATCACGAGTCCCCACTCGCGCAACATTGCGTCATCTTAGAGCCTGTCCGCGATTCCTGGCGCGGTCGCGCAAGTCGGGGGAATCAAGCCCGCGTGTTTCCCCGCTGACAAGAAAGGATTGGAGAACGCACTCCCTTGCTTGTCCCTCGGGTCATTGAAAATCCCGCAAGTACCGATAGCCGTCAACGGATAGCCGGAAAGAGCAACTCTCCGGCTACCGGCTTCCATCGGGCAGGGCCGCTGCCCTTCAGGCCATCCCCGGCGATCCGCCTACTCCCGGACCACCGTGACCAGGGCGCCGCTGCCGATGATCCTGAAGGTGTCGGTGTCGACGCGCTCGACCGCACTGCCGTCTTCGAGCGCATAGACGGTGCGCACGGCACCGACCCCGGAATCGGCGGATGAATCCGACAGCCCCAGCACTTGCACTTTCTGCCGGTTGCCGGCCTGGTCCTGGGCGATGAAATATTCGTGATTCATGTGCTGCTCCCATGGTTCAGGAAGTTCAACCTAACCACGGCTGGCCATGTGCTGCGTGAAGAACGCGTTATCGCTTCCTGAAACCCAAACCGCAGAAGTCAACCGTGGCGGATGCGCATGACCGCATCATCCACGCCCACATCGACCAGCACGCCGGTACGCCTGCCGGTCAATGCATGTCGGGCGTGGGCCAGCGTATCGGCCGATACCAGCGCATCTTCCAGTTGCTCGAACCAGTCGCGGCTCCTGAGTTCGTCGCGTACCTGCCAGCCGTTGTAAGCCGGCGAGATGGTGAACAGGATGCGTTCCACGGTGCTTCTCCTGCCGGGAATATATCGACAGCATGGCCGCGGATTGTTGCATCGGCGTTTCGATTTACCGCGATACACGCGATGGGCGGCGACTGGCGTTATCGCAGGCAAGTCCTGCGGATGCCCTCATCCATCGCCTGGCTGGCCAGTTCCGCCTGTTGCCGTTGAGCGGCCGGGCACGACCGTTAAACCAACCAGGTCCTGCTTTACCGCAATCCCGATCACTTTGGCTGGCCGATCTGCCACCACGGTCTCGTTCTATCTGTCAAACGAACAAGAAGATGGGGAAACTCCGCATCGGTTCGGAACACAACGACAGGAATACAAAGGCACAGGGGGAAGGCACGGGGGGCAAGCGGGAAAGGAGAGGGAGTCATGGGCCCCAACCATGCCATGCGCGCGGATTCGTGCGGTGTAGTCGTCGACATCGAAGCTGAACTGGACTTCTGGCGGCAGCGCTTCAGGAAATGGCCTTTCCACCGGCGCGGCCTCAGCTTCGACACCTATGTTCCGACGTTGAAATTCGGCTACGACTGCTACCTGCTTTACCATCACCATGATCTCGACACGTTGCTGCCAGCGCTCCAGGAACGCTATGTGTACCGGCTGCCGGCTATCCAGCGCCTGGACTGGCCTCGCAGTCAAAGCATCATCCGGGAGGCGTGGCGACGGATGCGGGGAGAGCTTGACGACGACCAGACGGCAATATCCCTGACGACAGTCGGCACGCCGGACATCGGCAAGCAGGCGGGATGACGAACAGCTTGCGCATCGAAAAGCGGGATCATCCGCAGCCTGCGCTTGTCGGAATCGATCGGGTGCGGGCGCGGGTTTCCCCGGGCAACATGTGAACGGTTAGCATCGTGATCGTTTCCCCACGTGGAACCCACGATGCCCCACTGGCAAACCCTGCTCCGCGATGTCCCTGATTTTCCCCGGCCCGGCATCCTGTTCAAGGACATCACTCCGGTGCTGGCCGATGCCGATGCTTTCGCCGCGGTGGTTGCGGAGATGGCCGCGCCGTGGCGCGGCGAACGACTCGATGCGGTGGTCGGCATCGAGTCGCGCGGCTTCATCCTTGGCGCGGCGCTCGCGCATGAACTGGGCGCTGGCTTCGTGCCGGTGCGCAAGCCGGGCAAATTGCCGGCGCGCACGTTGTCGCTGGACTACGCACTGGAGTACGGCAGCGATCGATTGCAGATCCACGCCGATGCCTTGCCGGCCGGCGCGCGGGTGGTCGTGGTCGACGACGTGCTGGCCACCGGCGGTACCCTGAAGGCGGCGTTGGCCTTGACCCGGCAGCAAGGCGCCGAAGTGATCGGCGCGGCGGTGCTGCTGGAACTGGGTTTCCTCGGCGCGCGCGCGCAATGGACCGATCCGGCGCCCTTGCTGGCCACGGCGATTTTCTGAACCGGACGCGCGTTGCTCAACTGCCGCCAAGGAAATCCGTCTTGCCCAGCGGTACGCCGGCGTGGCGCAGGATCGCGTAGGCGGTGGAAACGTGGAAATACAGATTCGGAGTGACGTAACCGAGCAGGTAGCCGCGGCCGTCGAGTTCCAACGGTTCCCTGCCACGACGCGGCACCGAGATGGCGCGGCCTTCGCTGCCGTCGATCTGCGCCGGGGTGAACGTGCCCAGGTAGTCGATGACCCGGTCCAGCCGCGCGAACAGTTCGGTGAAGGTCGTTTCGTTGTCCTCGATCTTCAGCGCCTCGACCCCGGCCAGCTGCGCCGCCGCTTTCTTGATCATGTCGGTGGCGATCTGCACCTGGCGCAGCAGCGGGAACATGTCCGGGTACAAGCGCATCTGCAAAAGAACGCCCGCATCGTAGCCCTGCGCCTGCGCATGGGCTTCACCCTTCGCCAGCAACTGGCGCAGATTGCGCAAGGCGCGCTGGCCGACCGGCACGGTGGCCTGGTACATCGAAAGGGTGTCGTTCATGGCGGTGCTACCGGAATGGGAAGAACGGAAAGTCTACGCGTCGACCGATCATGGGATTAGCCCGGATTCGCGGGAGAGTGTGTCCCGCCGCACCCGCGCCGCGAATTTCACGGAACCTTGCCGGCTCCCGCGCATTCAATGACGGCATGCGCTATTCCCTGTTGCTGGCATGCCTGCTCTCGCTCCCCTGCCACGCGGCCACCGGCACGCTCGTGTTGCAGGCCGGCGACAGTGCGTTGCGGATCGAAGTGGTGGACGTGGACGACCCGGCGCGCGTGGCCATGCTGCAACGCTGGGTCCGCGAAAGCGCCGAGGCGACGAAAACCCTGTCCGGACGCTTTCCCTTGCACAACGCCTACGTGCGTGTGCGACAGATCGACAGCCGCGATTCCAGTCCTGTCCCATGGGGCCAGACCCGACGTCGCGATAACGTTGGTGTGCTGCTGTACGTGCGCCGCGATGCGGACTACAAGACCTTGCGCAGCGACTGGACCGCCGTGCACGAGTTGTCGCATCTCTACCACCCGTATCTCGGCGACCGTGGACGCTGGCTGGCCGAAGGCCTGGCCAGCTATTACCAGAACGTGTTCCGCGCGCGCGCCGGCATGCTGGATGCAAACGAAGCCTGGGAATATCTTGATGCCGGCTTCCGTCGCGGCGAAGCAGCGACCTCCGGCGTGCGACTGGACGCAATGGAACGCGGACGCGGCGGCACCATGCGCGTGTACTGGGCCGGTGCGGCGTACTGGCTGGAAGCGGACCTGGCCTTGCGCCGCGAACGCGATAGCTCGCTGGACGCGGTCCTCGACGAATACGCGCGTTGCTGCCTGGATGGCAACGCGGTATTGGCGCCGGAGGCCTTCATCACCGCGCTGGACCGGATCGCCGGAGGCGAACAGCTGACCGCGCTGTATCGACACCATGCCGCGCTGCGCGAATTCCCTGCGCTGGATTCCGTCTACCGGCAGCTGGGCATCGAACGCAGCGGCACGGGGTTGCGCTTCGGCGACACGCGCGATGCGGTGCGCTTGCGCAAGACGATCATGGACCCTGCGACGAAACCATGACCGAAGCGATTTTGATTTGCTTGGCCTCCCCCTTTGGAAAGGCGCTGTTCGCATCAGATAGTGACCTGTGGGAGGGACTTCAGTCCCGACGGGCTCTATCGATAAAGCGTCGGGACTGAAGTCCCTCCCACAAAAGGCCCGCCGCATCGGCGACAGGGCGACTTCAGAGGGAATCATCCACAGTGAACGAGAACAGAGCCTTTGCAAAGGGCAAAAGCAGCCGCCCTCAGCCCTGCGGCAGCGTCTGCGTCATCACCCAGTCCTCCTTCGGGTCGTCGCCCACCATGAAGATCGTTCGCCCGACGATTTCGAAACCGTGCTTCTGGTAGAAACGGATCGCCTGCGCCGCTTCCTCCCAGACACTGAGCCACACCGACCGCGAACCACGCAGACTGGCCGCGACCAGCAGGTTGGCGACCAGCTGCGCGGCGATCCCGCGCCCGTGGAAAGCGGCATCCAGGTAGATGCGGCCCAGTTCCACCGCCGGCAACGGGGCCAATTCCACTGGCGGCGTCGTGCCCCAGCGCAGTTGCGCGAAACCGGCCCATTGCCCGTCCTGTTCGACAATCAGGGTCAGCGTATCCGGGTCGCGTATCTCGCGCGCCTGCACTTCCGGGCGGTACTTCGACTCCAGGAACGCGGCCACATTCTCCGGCGAGCTGCAATGAGCGTTGGCGGCGAGGAAGGTCCGGCGCATCAGCGCCGACAGTTCATCCGCGTCGGCCAGGCGCGCGGGACGGATCACTGCATTGCTTTTCATGCGACTTCCCTGTGTTTCCTGCTACTCCACTGAACGCATTCCTGGCGGGCTTCAGGACACCACGCAGGTTCGCCAGCGCATGCAACGTACGCCGCGAAGAGCGCATCATTTCCTGGAACGATCGAGGGCTATCAACGGCGGCGGACTTGCCGCGTGACGGGAGCATCCCTCATCGTTGCGGCCGTCTTGCGGTTGCGTCCACTGCTTCCGCCGGCCTGGACGGCGCCTGGACCGGCGGTGGCGCTTCCACCAGGGAGGCTTCGCGCGGCGCCAGGCAGCGCTCGTTTTCCGGCACCTGCACCAGCAGGTGGTGCGGCAGCAACGCGGACAGCACGGCGAACAACCAGGCAAGTAGCTTGCGCAGGACGAACAGGAAGTGGACTTGCATGGGGCACCCCGCTTTCATCGAGGCCGGAAGGATAGTGGGCCGATTTCCATGGTGGGGAGTCACTGCGACGAAACCCGGGAATGCGCGATGGAACCGGGGATCGGCGGCATGGAAAGTCCGGGCCTATCCTGGACAACACCGACATTCTTGCTGGAAGCCGGTAGCCGTGAGCCGGTAGCCGGAGAGCAGCTCTTGATTTCCGGCTACCGGCTACCGGCTACCACAGCGAATCCAGACCACCCCTGACGGCTCGTATCCGCCACCACGCCCCTATTCGATCCGCAGGATCGCCGCCGCCTTGCCGGCCAGCAACAGCGGCTGGTCGAATGCGACCGCGGCGCCCGTCATCACGTCGCGGCCGCGGCTCTTTCCAGCGATGAAATCGCCGAAACGATCGAACGCCAGCGGCACGGCCTTGGCATTGCGGTTCAAGGCCACCATCACCGTGCCCGTGTCGTCGTAGCGGAAATACACATAGACGCCATCGATCGGGGCGAAGTGCCGCAGCTTGCCGTGCTGCACGACGGGAGTGCGCTTGCGCCATTGCAGCAGGCGCCGCAGGTAATCCTGCGCATCGCGTTCGGCGGCCGACAGGCCCGCGCCGGTGAAGGCGTTCTTCGTGTCGCCCGCCCAGCCGCCCGGCATGTCGGCACGGAGCTTGCCGTCTTCGCGTTCGCGCGGGCCTTGCAGCAGCGCTTCGGATCCGTAGAAGAACTGCGGCGTGCCGCGCATCGTGGCCAGGTAGGCCATGGCCAGCTTGTACAGCGCCACGTCGCCCTCCAGTTGGGCGAGCAGGCGCGTGGTGTCGTGGTTCTCGGCGAATACCACCAGCCGGGAAGCATCCGGATACAGGTAGTCGTTGCCGAGCATTTCGTACAGGCGCCCCCAGCCGGTTTCGTTGCCTTCGGCTTCCGTCAGCGCGCTGCGCAAGGCGATATGGATCGGGAAATCCATCATGCTCGGCATCCACGGGACATGACCATCGGCGTTGACCTTGCCGCGTTGCCAATGCGCGACCGTGCCCGGATGAGCGCTCCACTCTTCACCGACCATGCTGAAGTCGGGATATTCCTCCAGCACCGCCTTTCCCCATGCGCTGAGGAAGTCCGTGTCGGCATAGCCGAACGTGTCTTCGCGGATCCCGGACAGGCCCGCGTATTCGATCCACCACAGGCTGTTCTGGATCAGGTAGGTGGCCAGGTGCGGGTTGCGCTGGTTGAGGTCGGGCATGCCGGGCGAGAACCAGCCTTCGACGAAATCGGCGCGATCGCGCGGCGCGGCATGCGGGTCCTGCAGCGTGGTCCGGCGATGGTTGGTGGGCGCGAACTTCCCGCCGTGGTTGATCCAGTCCGGCGTGGGCAGGTCGCGCATCCACCAGTGCTCCGAACCGATATGGTTCAACACAACATCCATGATCAAGCCGACGCCTTGCGCACGCGCCTGGGCGGACAGCGCACGGTAGTCCTCATTGCTGCCGAAGCGCGGATCGATCCGGTACAGGTCGGTGATGGCGTAGCCGTGGTAGGAGAACCTGGGCTGGTTGTTCTCCAGCAGCGGCGTCGGCCACAACTGGGTGAAACCCATGTCGGCGATGTAGTCGAGGTGCTTTGCGATACCGGCGATGTCGCCGCCATGGCGTCCGTTGGGCGATGCGCGGTTGGCGGCTTCGTGCAGCGTGGCGACACTGTCGTTGCCCGGGTCGCCATTGGCGAAGCGGTCCGGCACGATCAGGTAGATCGCATCGGACGAATCGAAGCCACGGCGCATCGCCGAACCCGGTTCGCGCGCATCCAGGCGGAACGGATGGCGCACGGCCACGCGCCCATCGGCGAGGAATTCGATGTCGAAGCTGCCCGGCTCGGCGTCGGCGGCGATGTCGAGGGTGACGAACAAATAGCTGGGATTCGCCACTTTCCGCACATCGACCAGGGCGACGCCGGGACGCGTCAACCGGGGCGCCAGCGCGGCGATCGCGGCGCCATGCACCATCAACTCGACCTTGTGGTGTTTCATGCCCACCCACCAGCTGGCAGGCTCCAGATGGTCGATGGCGTAGTCGCGCGCCTGCGCGGTGGCGTTCGACAGCAGCAACAGGCAAAGCGCGATCAGGACTCTCATGCAGGATCCCCGGCAGATGGCTGCACCCGCGATCGATGCCGGCATGAGGCTACAAGCCGGCGCGGCGACTGACGACATGAATTCGTATGTGCTGCATCGCACCGTGCCCATTTCCTTGCGCCTGTTGCGCCAGGGCAGCGAACCGGGTGCTCATGGCAAGGTGCGCGGCACCCGCGCGTCGATCAACTCAACCCGCAAGCCACTGCGCGAACTGCAGCCACTGCGGCGTTTGCGACAGTGCAAGACGCAATGGCCACGAAGCCACGATCAATGCGGCGCCCCAACCGAACGCGGGATGCAGCCGCCGATGCACGCGAAAGTCGTAGATCACACAGGCCAGGACCAGGACCGCAGTGGTCAGGAAAGCGGCGATGACGCCGCCCTGCTGCCACAACGGCAGCGGGATCCGCGCGATCGCCGCGGTCAACAGGCCCACGCTGGAAAGCAGCATCAATCGCCTGTGGATGTCGCTGCGGCGGCGGAACCAGAGTGCGGTACCTGCCAGCAGTGCGAACACCAGCATGTCGAACAGCGGGATCGCCAGGAAAATGAGCGCGGGAGGCGCTCCGGGCGGCGCATGCCCCAGGCGTGCGCCGTGGATCGCGACCGTGCAGCCCAGTACCAGCACCGCCACCGCCAACAGCGCGCCGAAGACTCCCATGCGCCGATGCAGGTCGGTGCGTCCGCCGGCGACCAGCCTGGCCTGGACCAGGAACAACGCGAACCAGGACGTCATCACCAGGCCATGCGCATGCAAAAGCGTCGGCAGCGGCGGCGTGCCGAACGCCAACTTGAGGTAATAAGTGCGCGCGAAGCCAGCCAATACGACCAGCAGCGTGGCGACGGCAGCCCAGGTGTAGAGGCGCCGTTCGATGGTGCGGGGACGGACGGACATGGCGAGTGCTTCCGCGAAGATGCTCCCTGCCTACAACGCCGGCGCGGACCAAGGCCGGCCGTTGCGCCATGCCTGACGGCCGACGCCCCGGATAATCTTCCTTGCGGCGATTTCCACGACGCTCCCCCAGCCCTGCTGCCCTATCGTGTCGCCCGCCGCAGCATTGCGAAGGAATCCGCTCGAGTTGGCCGGGGGACGAAGCTTGTCCGGCCAGGAGGAGGATCGAGCCCGATGCGGGATCGATCGCATCGATAGGACAAGGTGCGGCAGGAGGCCAAATGCAGGACCGCGGTGATCACCGACCACCGCTGTTACCAAGCCCGGCCGCAAGGCGCCTCGAGCGCCGATTCACCAGGTAACCAGTCGCGAAAGATTCCACACCGCCACTTCCCGGTCGTTGTCGTCGTAAACCGAGAACCTGATGGTTTTCGATTCGTCGCCGGACAGGAAGAAGCAGGCCGCGTCGCGCGCCAGCGCCTCCTTCGCGGCCGACGTGCTCTGGTGCCAGGCGGGACCGACCCACAGCTTCGGACGGCCATTGTCGACCGATGCGTTTCGCACCAGGCCCGAGGGCAGGGCCGCTTCGAGGCTGGCCCGGCATTCCCGCATGCGCGCTTCGGCCGTGGCCTTGTCCGGCGTCGCGATCGGGGGTGCGGGCTTCTCTGGCGCGGACGGCGAGGCCACGGTGGCCGTTGGACTGCCGGCCTCGGGCGAACACGCGCCCAGCAACAGTGCGAACAGGAACGCCGTCGCGGCGATGACGCATGACCTTTGCCCATTGATCGAACGCATTCTTGATGCTCCACGCCTGGCTGGATCGATGATAACGCGCAGGCCCCAAGCGGCAAGGAATCCGCCGGTCTTGCGCGATCCCGCGCACCGACACGGTGAAGGCGCAATCACTTTGCGATCCGTCACGGCTATCCGCCCGACTTTGCACTTGTTGGCCGATTGCTCGAACCGTCTGGAGACCCGCCAAGCGATCGGCTAACGTCCGGACAGGCAATCCGAACCGGAATATCCGATGAACAAAACCTTCCTTTCCATCTGCGCGTTGCTGCTGGCCGTGGCCTTCGATGCGGGCGCCGCCAATCCGGTCCTGCGCAGCGACGACATCCTCGCTGCGCAACGCGAAATCCGCGCCGACATGGATGCGCGCACCGACCGCTACCTGGACATGCCGCAATCCACGCGCAAAGCCATCCTGGACGATCAGCAAAGACTGGCCGTGCTGCTTGAGGGCAAGACCGACACCTCGCAACTCGATCCTTCCGGCCTGGATGAAGTCGTCAGCCTGCTCGCCAGCATCGACGCCGCCGTCAACCGGACCGGCGACGAGCGCCTGATCTGCACGCGCGAGGCCCGCATCGGCAGCAATTTCATGACCCGTGTCTGCCGCACGCCCTCGCAGATCCGCGAACAGCAGGCCGCCGGACAGAAAGCGCTGCGGGACGAACTTTCCGGGACCAATTGCAGCAACAAGATCGATTGCCTCTGAGGAAGGCGTAACAACCGATCCTGCGCCGCGCGTCCACCTTCCTGTCCTGCCACGGTATTCTTCGGGCCTGCTTGGTGGGCCCGGGCCCACCCTGTTAACTGCTGGGTGGGCCGAGGCCCACCCTACGGACTTTCCATCGGGTACCGCGGTCCAGGCCATGATCAACAACGACGTAATGCGCAGCATCCGCTACATGCTCGATCTCGGCGACAGCAAGCTGGTCGAAATCATCCAGCTGGCGGATGCGGACTTCCCGATCGAAAAAGCCGAGGTGCCGGGGCTGCTGAAGAAAGAGGGCGAGGAAGGTTTCGTCCCCTGCGGCGACCGGGTGCTCGCGCATTTCCTCGATGGGCTGGTGTTCTATTACCGCGGCCGCGACGAAAGCCTGCCGCCACGCCCGGTGGAAGACCGGATCAGCAACAACCTGGTATTGAAGAAATTGCGGGTCGCGTTCCAGCTGAAGGACGTGGACATGCACGAGATCTTCGAACAGGCCGGCTTCCCGCTCTCCAAGCCCGAACTCAGCGCGCTGTTCCGCCAGCCCGGACACAAGCATTACCGCCCCTGCGGCGACCAGATCCTGCGCAACTTCCTCAAGGGCCTGACCTTGCGTTACCGCAGCGCGGGTTGAAGGGAATAAACGGGGACGGAGGCAGCCAAGCCAATCAACCTCTTCCGTCCCCGCGCCGCGCAGGATCGATCAGTTCGGCGCCGGCACCACTTTCTTGCGCGACTTGACGGCCATTGCGAACAAGGTGGAAGCGATGATCAGCACGACGAAGAACTTGGCCGTGCCATCGCTGACCGGGGTCATGAACACCGGTCCATTCAGCACCGTCCACGCCAACACAGCGCAGGTGACGAGGCTTGATGCGGTTTCGATGCGCCGCAACGTGGCCGTCCAGCGCCCTTTCACGATCACCGCGATGAACACCGGGATATTGAACAGCAGCAGCGCCAGCAACCATGGCGCCTGGTGCTGGAGGAACGCATCGGTGTAGGTCAGCGCCTGGTACGCCGCCGGCGCCGCCCGGCCGCCCCAGAAGAAATCCAGCACCCAGCGCGGCTCGATCAGCACATACAGGCCGCACAGCATGCCGACCAGCGCCATCACCATGGCGGCGCGACCGCCTTGGATGCGATCGCGTGCGCGCGGTTTCCACGCAGGGGTTTGCGGCCAGCGGCGGCGGGACCAGGCCGCAAGACCGAACCACACCACCAGCACGCCCGGCCACCACAGCGAAGGAATCGCCGTGCCGGTCCACCACTGGCCAAGCAGGTTGAGAACATCCCCTGCCGAACCGATGGGTTGCCCCAGGCGCTGCAACAAGCCCAGGCACCAGATGATCGCCATGCCGATAACCATTACCCGCAGGAACTTGTGCCCATCCGCCGGATCGATGAGGGTCAGTGCCGGGCGATAGCGCGCGGCCACTTCGTCGGGATGGCCGAAGCCCTGCAGGAACTCGGTGGCCATCGCGGCATCGATGCCGCGACCGGCGGCGTCGGCCCTGCCCTGCAATTCTTCGTTGATCAGCGCGCGCAGTTCGAACGCCACGTCGTTGCGCTGCTTGCGCGGCAGCTTCACCGCTACCTCGGTCACATAGGATTCGATCACGTCATTCGCATTCATCGTCAATCCTCTCTCAGGAGTCGGTCCATTGCGCTGTTCATGCCCTGCCAGGACTCGGTGAGCCGTTTCAGCAGTTTCCGGCCGTCCGCATTCAATGCGTAGTAACGCCGCGGCGGGCCGTCTTCGATCTTCCACTCGCTTTTCAGCAGGCCCTGCGTTTCCAGGCGGCGCAGCAAGGGATAAAGCGTGCCTTCCTCGATCGGCATGCCCCGCTCCGCCAAGGCCTGCCGCAGCTCATAGCCGTAGCGAGGCTTGCGCAGTTGCGACAGCGTGGCCAGCACCACCACCCCGCGCCGCAGCTCGAGTTCCAGTTTTCCAAAAGCGTCCGTTTCACCCATGGGCCGCACAGTACTGTGTGTTGCACAGTATGTCAACCTCGAATCGAATCGGCTCCGCTCATGCGCAGGGTGGCCTTGGCCCACCGCCGGCAAATTTGAACTTGAAAGAACGCGCCGGAAATAAACAACCCCGCAGCAAGCCGCGGGGTATTTGGAAGAACAAAGGCCGAAAGCCTATGCCGAAAGCAGCAGGGAATTGGACCCGAAGAGATTAAGAGCAGCGGGAAGAGCGGTGGGCTGGAGCCCACCCTACGCACCTTCAGGACTCGCAGGCCATCGCGGCGACCGGCATCTCCGCTTGCGCGCGGGCGGCGGCCCGTGCGGTCCGGCTGGCCCACACATAGATCATCAGTCCGGCCACCGCGGTGGCGGCGCCGACGTATCCGGTCGACGTCCAGCCGTAACCGGCGGTGATCGCCATCCCGCCCAGCCACGGGCCCAGTGCATTGGCGGTGTTGAACGCGGCGTGGTGCGAGGCGGCGGCCAGGGTTTGCGCGTCGCCGGCGACATCCATCAGATGCGATTGCAGGATCGGCCCCAATGCGCCCATCAAGCCGATGGCGACCGTTGCCAGCAGGATCGTCGGCAGGCTATGCGCCAGCCACGGGAACAGCAGCAACACCACCACCGCCCACGCCAGCACCACCCACGCGCCGCGCAATTTGTAGCGGTCGAACAGCCAGCCACCGGCGAAGTTGCCGATCACCCCGCCCAGGCCGAAGCCGGCCAGACCCAGCGGAATCCATGCCGCCGATACGCGCGTCACTTCCAGCATGGTCGGCGCCAGGTAGCTGAAGACCGCGAACATGCCGGCGAAGCCAATCGCGCCGATGCCCAGCGCCTGCCACACCGGCGCGCGGTTGAACGCGCGCAACTCGGCCAGCGGTTTCGTCTTCGGTCCATCGACCTGCGCCGGCAGCCACAGGGCCAGCAGCAGCGCGGTAGCGACCGCGAGGATCGCCACCACGGCGTAGATCCAGCGCCAGTCGACCACCTGCCCCGCCCACGTCGCCAGCGGGTTGCCGACCAGGATCGCCAGGGTCAAACCCAGCATGACGATGCTGACCGCCCAGCCGCGCCGGTGCGGTGGGCTGATCGCCACCGCGGTCAATGCCGCCACGCCGAAGTAGGCGCCATGCGGCAAGCCGGCGATGAAACGGAACAACAACAGGTCGTGATAGGTCGGCCCCAGTGCACTGGCCAGGTTGCCCAGCGCGTAGAAGCCCATCAGCGACAGCAGCAGGGTCTTGCGCTTCCAGCCCGCGCCCAGGATCGCAAGCAGCGGCGCGCCGACCACCACACCCAGGGCATAGGCGCTGATCAGGTGGCCCACCTGCGGTTCGGTCACGCCCAGCGAAGCGACCATGTTGGGCATCAGCCCCATGCCGGCGAACTCGCCGGTGCCGATGGCGAAGCCGCCCAGGGTCAATGCGAACAGGATCAAGCCGACCTGGCGTGGGCTCAGGTCGATGGCGTCACGGGGAAGGGAATTGCGGGAGGAAACAGCAGTCATGCGCCATTGTGCTGCGACGCAGCAAAGCCGTCGAGGCCGTGACTGGAACGCTGCATTGAGAGTAGATCGTCCCGGTTGCGCGGGAACAAGGACTCCTGACAGGGCCACTGCACACGACGCCCAGGCGGTGAATTCCTTGTCGCTTGACATGCAAGTATTTACTTGCATATTATCGTTTCCGTCGAACGTCGATCCGGACTTTCAGCCCAGACCGGCCTTTGCTCACTCTGCTGCGAAAACCGCGCGGCCAATCCAGCAACCGATCAATCCAGCAACCCATATGGAGTCGCCACGATGGACATCCTGCACAGAGTCGGCATCAAGGCGCCCCTCGCGGACGTTTACCAGGCATTGGCCACGCCCGAGGGCGTCGCCGGCTGGTGGACGGAAGACGCGCAAGGCGAAAGCAGGGTCGGCGGAACACTCGCCTTCCGCTTCAGCGCCGGCGGCGTCGATATCGGCGGCTTCACGATGAAGATCCTCGAACTTCGCCCCGCCACGCTGGTGCGGTGGGAAGTGCTGGACGGGCCCGCGGAATGGATCGGCACGAAGATAAGTTTCGAGCTGAAGCAGGAAGACGACTACAGCATCGTCCTGTTCAAGCACTCGGGCTGGCGGGAGCCGGTGGAGTTCATGCACCACTGCGGCACCAAGTGGGCGATCTTCCTGATGAGCCTGAAATCGCTGCTGGAAACCGGCAAAGGCGCACCCAGCCCCGCGGACACCAAGATCGACAACTGGAACTGAAGGACGCGGACATAGACAAGGTATTCAAGGCGCTGGCCGACCCGACCCGCAGGCGCCTGCTCGATCAATTGCATGCGGAAAACGGCCAGACGGTCACGGCGCTGTGCGCACACATGGACATGAGCCGGCAAGCCGTGACCCAGCACCTGCAATTGCTCGAGGACGCCAACCTGGTGGCGGTGATCTGGCAGGGCCGGGAAAAACTGCACTACCTCAACCCCGTTCCCCTGCACGACATCTACGTGCGCTGGATCGGGAAATTCGAACGCAGCCGCCTCGGCGCGCTGCGTACCCTGAAGAAGAAACTGGAAGGTGGAGACGATGAGAAAACCTGACTACGTTTACGTGACCTATATCGCGACGACGCCGGAGAAGGCCTGGCGGGCGCTGGTGGATACCGACCTGATGCGCGAGTGGTGGGTCGATCCGAAGGCCGGCTGCGCACGCGTCAATGTGTCGGACTGGAAGCCCGGCTCGAAGTGGGAGCACATGCGGGTGGATGGCAGCGACACGGTCGATATTCTCGGCAAGGTCATCGAGCACACGCCACCAAGCCGCCTGGTGTTCACCTGGGCCAGGCCCGCCGATGCCGATAATGAGGAAAAGCACTCACGCGTCACCTTCGAAATAGAACCGTACAGCGACGGGCTGGTTCGCCTGACCGTCACCCACGACGATCTCGCCAAGGATCCTCAAATGCTGCAGGGCATCTCGGGCGGCTGGCCGACGATCCTGTCGAACCTCAAGACTTTCCTCGAGACCGGTCACGCGTTGCCGCGCGCCTCTTCAACCCGCTGATCGCGATGACAAGCGGATCGTGAAGACTGGCGTGATCGGCATCGGCAAGCGGGGCCGGCTCAACGCGAAGGCGGCAGGCGCTTGCATGCCACCTCGAAGGTCTTGCGTCCCGAACTGGCGATCACCTTGTCGTCGCCATCGACGACATTGAGCGTGAGTTGCACCGGCTGCGAGAGCGGCGACGCGTTGCCGGACGGGGCTCCTGCCTTGTCCCCGGGTGCGCCCGGGCCGGTCCATTTCAACGGATAGGTGACGATGAAGTTGCGATTGCCGCCGCTGTTGAATTGCAGCGCCGTGAACGGGGACAGGAATCCGCTGCCGAAGACGATCGCGCGCCCATGGAACTCGCGCCTGGCGGCGATGGCGGCGTAGATCCGCAAGCTGGTGGGGCAGAGCTGGCCGGGCCGGGCTTGCGTCACCTGCGAGGAGGGCTCGATGCGCAGTGTCGCATTGCTGATCGGACTGGTTTCGGACAAGGGCTTGCCCTGGCGTGGCGGCGCGCCCTTGGTATGCGTCTGCGTGCGCGGCGCCGGGCCGACCAGGTTCTGGCAGCGGATGCTGAGGGAGAAATTCCCGGAAGCATGGATGCTGCCGGGCTCGCTGAAGGCGCGGCCGCGAGCGCGCGCGATGTAGTGGAAAGTGCCCTCCCACGCGTAGGCCGCCGGGAGCGGCAAGGTCGCACCCTTGTTCAACATCTGCTCGCGCGCCGCGCCGGATCTGGATTTCAGCAGGTCGTTGCACAAGGTCACCGGGCTGCGCGCACGCTTGCTGGCGGCATCGATCAGCGGGTCCTGGTATTCGTATTCGAACGTGTAGGTTTTCCACGAACCGTCCAAGGACACGCTCGCCTCGCTCGGGTTCCAGGGGGCCAGCTGGATGCGCTTCAGCGACGTGGAGTCTCCTCCATGGGTGTCGACGCCGAACATGCCGGGGCTGTATTCGGCGACATGGGCGTTGAAGTCGTCGCCCTTGCGGATGCGTGCATTCAACTGGAATCGCAGCTTCGCGGTGCTGGTCCGCGTGTAGCGGCCCTCGGCACCTTCGACCACGACGCTGGCCGGGGTCAGTTCGGAAGCGCTGCCAGCCTTGCTGATGCTGGTGGCTTCGAGATTGATGTCGGCGGCGTGCGCGACGCCCGCGGGCAGGAGGAAGAAGAGTGCGGTCGCGCCCGGATGGAGGTTGCGCATGGCTTGCCCTCGCGTCAGCCCCTGTTACCAGCCACAACGCCACCGCCACGGGACTGCGGCCAGCCGCTACGAGTCATGCCGGAGGCGATGGCCGGGCCGGCAATGGCCTGGACAGGGATTGCATGAATGCGCGAACGCACGATCGCCAACGAGACTCCAACAATTGACTCCGCTCGTGCCGAGCCTATCGAGGATGCCGTTCGCGGTGAGCTTGTCGAACCACGCTTTCCACAGGAAAACAGGGCTGACGTGATTTGTCCCTCTTTCGCAGGATCGTGGCTCGACAGAGCGTGCCCCGGACATGATCCGGCGCTCACCACGAACGGCATCGGTGGTTCGATGTTTCCATGAGGCCGGCCTGGGTGATTCGAGTCCGGCAGGTCGCGGGAACAAACCGGCGCGCCCGGTGGTCAACCACCGGCGCACCCGGCGAGCCCGCGCGTGATCCTGCCTGCGCAGGCAACATTCCCTCGACCTGCGTTGACGCGGCGGCCATGCGTGTTTCAATCCGCAGCATCCACGATATTCCTCCCTGAGAATCATCCACATGAAAAACCACATTTCCGAAATCGCCCCGAGGCCATTCCCGCTGTCGTTGCTGGCCGTGGTGCTGCTGTCGGCAACGGCCCTGGCCGCCTGCGCCAAGGCGCCGGAAGTGGCCGCCGTCGCCGCGACCGGTCCGGTCGCCGCGTCCGCGCAATCCGTCACCGCCGCCAACACCGTGGCGCAGGCGCTGCCATTGATGGTGGTGCACAAGAGCCCGACCTGCGGCTGCTGCAGCTCCTGGATCGAACACATGCAGAAGGCGGGCTTCAAGGTCGAATCCAGGAACGTGGACGACATGTCGCCGGTCAAGGCGCGGGTCGGGGTTCCGTTCGGCAAGGGCTCCTGCCATACCGCCGAGGTCGGCGGCTATTTCATCGAGGGCCATGTTCCGGCCGAGGACGTGAAGCGTCTGCTGGCCGAACGCCCGGATGCCAAGGGCCTGACCGTGCCGGGCATGCCCGGGGGATCGCCGGGCATGGAACTGCCTGACGGCAGCGTGCAGCCTTACGTGGTCGAACTGGTGGCCCGCGACGGCACGACCTCGGTATTCGCGCGCCACGGTCAGTGACGGCCGCTCCCGCCTAGCGGGGCTTGATCGCCGCCTTGCAGCGATCGCGGTTGAACCAGGCGGCGCGGGCGATGGGCAGGTACAGGTCGCGGTCGGAGGGTGGAAGCTGGGCGGTTTCATCCAGCGACTCTTCATCATGGCTGTCCGCGGCAAGGGTGTTGTCCAGCACCGCCACGCACTCGCCCGGCCGCCCTAGATGAAACAAGGTGATCGCCTTGTCGTTGGCGAACCGGTCCGCCTCAAGCCAGTCGAAGAAACTGCCGCATTCGCGCTCCAACCCCTCCAGCCTGGCCAGCGCGGCCGGAAAGCGTTTGGCCTTGTAGTCCGACAGGAACGCGGTATTGCGGCGTTCGCGCGCCGACCGGCTGCAGGCGGCCGGAAGCACCGCGTATTCGCCTTCGAAGCCCGCGCGCATCCCGCAATAGGCACGACAGGCCTCTTCGGTCACTGCCTGCACCGACACCCTGGCGCCATCGGAATCGAAAGTCATGCGGCAGGCATCGACGCCGTCATCGGTGCTGGCATTGGTTCCCTGCAGGCTTCCGCCCAGCTCGCACATGTGGCCATTGCCGCCCACCGTGGACAACTCGAAACGCGGGCGGCCCTGCGCGTCGGCGGAAATGACCAGGCTTCCCCACCCCGGCTGGGTGGCGTATTCCCCGGCCACTGGCCCCGCCGCGTTCGCCCGCAGGGAAATACCCGAGCCCGCCAGTACAACCATCACTATCCAGTTCGCGCAAGGCATGTGCTTCCCTCGTATTTTCAGGATGGATCGAGTGCGGCTTCCTGCAACAGCAAGCTCGCAGGAAGCGATCGACGCGGATCAGGCCGCTGGCAAGCGCGACCTGACTGCTTGCCTGCGCAGGTATGCGCCCAGGCCAGCGGCGAGCACGACATCGATGGTTCCGCAGAAGGCGGGCCACCACGCGGGCACGCCCGTGTTCACGACCAGGTGGCCGTGCACCGCGTCGAAGACCCCGTGCAGTGCGAGGGCCGCGACCGCGATCCACAAGCGGGTCCTGAAGCCGATGATCGCGGCCACGACGAACGCGCCAGCGAAGAGCGACTCGACGGCGAAGGCCTGCAGCGAACCCGCCATGGCGGCGAACAACAGGTAGTACGTCGCAACCACGATCATCACCGTGGCGTAGAACGAGCGATCGCGCGCGAAGCCGAGCGGGATCGCGATGCCGAGACAGAGGACTGCGGCGATGCCGCCGGCGAAGTAACCCATTTCCACGCTCCTTGGCTGATGTTCGTTGAACGAAAGACCGGGGAGAAACAGGGCCCGGCTTCGAATCGAGGGAAACGAGGATAGACCAGCCGGATCCCGGTTCCACTTCGATGCGCACGCCGGGTCCGAAGGATGGAGGTCGCTGCGCTCGACCCCACCCGCGGGCCCTGCGCTGGCTTCCGATCAACGGTGGCCGCCACGTGCGAACCGCGACGTAACTGACTGGGCAGGGGTCGACGCCAGGAGGACTTATGAAACACGCACTCATGGTGGCCGCCATGCTCGCCACCCTCGGCTTGCCTGCCATCGCCCAGGAAGGGTCGAAGATCAAGCAGGGGTATGCTATCAATCCGGTGCCGCTCAACATGGCCGGCAAGAACCCCGCCAAGGTCGGGCTGGGCAGTTACATCGTCAACGCGATCGGCGGCTGCAACGACTGCCACACCAGTCCGAACTATGCCCCGGGCGGCAATCCGTTCCTGGGGCAGCCGGAACAGATCAATGTCGCGGGCTACCTCGCCGGCGGCATCGCGTTCGGGCCGTTCGTCTCGCGCAACCTCACGCCCAATGCCAATGGACTGCCGGCCAACCTGACGCTGGATCAGTTCCTGTTCGTGCTCGACACCGGCGCCGACGTCAAGGGACGCCCGCCGTTCGTGCCCTCGGTGGAAAACGACCTGTTGCAGGTCATGCCCTGGCCCGTGCACCGGAACATGAGCCGGAACGACAAGGAGGCGATCTACGAATACCTCCGGGCGATTCCGTGCCTTGGCAGTGCGGCAAGGTGTGGAAACTGACGCGGCCGGCCAACCTGCTCGCGGCAACCGCGCCATCGGGAATGCAGCACGCGGGACGGGGCCCCCGAAGGCGATTCGGCTGGAGTCGCGGGTGGACTCCAGTGCCGGTGAGCGGCGTGACCGGCCTTTAGTGGAGTTTCAACATGAGACTTCGGCTTCGCTTGATATGGCTCATGATTTCGTCGCTATGGCGTGGCCGTCTTGGCGCTCTTGATGAATCCATATTGGATCTCACCGTATTGCCCAATGACGTGGATGTTCTAAAGATCACCAGTGACCGCTACATAGCGCTCATGGACCTGGGCAGGGTTGATCTCATCCTCAGAACCGGACTCATCAAGGCTGCTGCCCGAAGAAAATGGGTCCCGCTGGCCACATTCATCACCATACGGTTCCGCTACCCTCTGAAAGTCTTCGAGAAATATCAATTGCATACCAGGATCATCTATTGGGATGACGATACGTTTTACATACGACAGCAATTCGTGCGCCAGAATAGAACCATAGCCACTGCCTATGCCTGTGCGACCATGCTTGGGCCCGATGGCGCCGTTCCTTCCTGCGAGATGTTTGCAGCCGTTCAAGCCAACTCAGCCAAGCCTCCCATGCCTGGAATCATTGCAGAGCTGAGTGCGCTCAACTCGTCTATTCACGATGAGCAGCGCGATGGCGCAAAACCGCGACAGGCCTAGCAATTCATTCGAGCCGAAACCGCATCCAGGCTCCGTTGTATTTTCTGCCGCAGCTGGTGTCGTGCCGGCCTTTGCATCCTTCACGCACGGTTCGGCTTAATTCAGGCGATCGACCCCGCAGGGTGGGCCTCGGCCCGCCATCGCCAAACACCGGATTACAAGGACATTGAAACGAAGAGCGGTGGGCTTGAGTCCACCCTACGGGCCTGCGTCGGCTCAGCGATACGGTCCCGGTCCGCTCCAGACCCGTTCGCCCAGTTTGTAGACCTGCTGCATGTTGATGACCTCGCGGGCGTCGCCGATGTCCTTCAGTTGCGGATCGTCCGGTTCGAGCAGACGGCAGGGGCCGGACTCGCGCCGCAATGCGGTTTCCAGCGGGCAGACCATGTAGCGCCGCGTGCCCGGCAACGGCAGGAAGAGTTCGGTCATGCCCTGGTCGCGCCAGGCGCGCAGCCGGATTTCGCTGCGCAAGTCGTAGTAGACCTGGTAGCCGCCCACTTCCATGCTGGGTGCGGCGTTGGCGGCATCGTTCCTGCGGCCGCGGTTGATGGCGGGACTCCTGGCCAGCCCCGCGTTTTCCGGGGCGAAGTCTTCCTGCAGCATGCCCGGCGGTTGTCCCCAGACGTGCGGGCGACGCGGCGGCGTTGGCGGCGGCGTCGCGTCGGGCGCTTGCGCCTGTTCCTGCGCGGCCTCGTCCGGAACCTCGTCCGGCGCATCGGGCGGCACCGGATCGTCGGCACGCGTGACCAGCGTGGACTGGACGCGCGATTTCGCCGGGGCTTTCCTCGCGGGCTTGCTCGCGGCCGGCTTGGCCGCTGGCGTGTGCTTGGGTTGCGGTGGCGTGGCGCCGATGAAATCCACGACCATCCTGCCGCCGCCGGCGGTGCCTTGCGGCGGCGTCACGGCGAGTCGGGAAGACCACATCATGAGCAGCAGGAACAGCAGGTGCAGCAGCGCGCTGGTGATCGAGGCGATCCAGTGCTGCCAGCGCTCGAGCCAGGATCCGGCCCTGGAATCCGCCGGGTTCGACGCCTTGCTCATGCCGCCGCGGTGGCGTCGGGGGTGGGGGACTTCATGCGGAATCTACAGCGCGCGAACGGTGGGGTGCGGCATCGTAACGCAGTGGCGATCAACCGCAGCGCGGACTCAGGCCTGGTACTGCTTCTCTTCGATGAAGCGCGACCCGGCCAGGCGGTTGATGGCGTTCTTCACCTGGATGCGGTCGCCGTTGTGCCTGGCGACCGAACGCGCCAGTTCGATGAAGTCCGCGTCGAACGCCTGCGCGGCTTCCTTGGCGCGCAGCGCGTCCTGCACGTCCCACATGCGTTCGTTGATCGCGCGCAGGTCGTCCTTCGCGGCCGCCAGTTCGGGCTGGTGCGCGGCCAGCGGCGCCCACGACGCGCGCAGTCCCTCCAGTTCCACCTGCACGTGCGCGCGCTTGCCGGCATTTTCGATGCGCTCGGCCTTGATCTCGAGGATGGACAGCTTGTCGGCGAGCTCGCCGATGGAAACGGGGATCTGGATGGTGTTCATGCCCGCATTCTAGCGCCGCCGCGATGGTCCGGTTCGACGTAAAGGTCGTCGATGGCGATGATCGTCGCGCCCGCCCAGACCGAATAGGCGATCGTGTAGCTGACGTAGCCGACCACGCTGCCGGCGACCTCGGCCAGAAGCACGTGGAAGCGCGGTTGCGGCCCGAACCCGTCGCGCCGCAGTGTCGGCAAATCGATGCGCAAGGCCGCGCCGGCCTCTTCATGCCGGGCCAGCGCCTGCATCAACGAATGCAGGAGCGGCGCATCTTCCTGTTGCGCCGGACGGACAGCCAGGACTGCCGGGACGTGCGCGACAGCGGTCATGCCTGACGCTCCAACGACCGCAAAGCCTGCCCGTAGCGGGCGAGATGGCCCAGGTCGCTGACCCGTGCGAACGCCACATCCGGACCGGCCGCCAGCAGCGAGGCGAAGGAGGCATAGCCCCACCCCACCGCGCCGAACGCCACGCCGGACGCACGCGCCGCCTCCGCGTCCGTGAGCTGGTCGCCAACATAGAGCGCGCGCTGCGCGCATATGCCGGTTTTCTCCAGTACGCGGGCGATGCGGCGGCGCTTTCCGAAAATCGAAGCGCCGCACTCGACATGGGCGAAGCGCCGCCAGTTTCCATCGCCCAGCACGCGGCGGCAGTTCCCCGCCGAGTTCGACGACACCAACGCCAGCGCGACGCCGCTCGTCTCCAGCTCCCGCAGCACTTCGTCCACGCCATCGAACAGGGCGACGTGCCCGCCTTCCTCGTGCATGAGGCGGATGAAGCTGCGCGCGACCCACGGCAGCTTCCAGCGCGGCAGGCCGACGTGGCGCATCAGCTCCCGGGCCGAATGGCCGCGGAGCGCCTCGACCTCGGACGGCTCGATGCGGCGGAATCGATGCCGCGACGCAAGCCGGTTGTGCACGCTGATGAAAAACGGAAAAGAGTCGGCCAGCGTACCGTCCAGATCGAAGATGATCAGGTCGCGGGGCATCGGCATGTCGTCAGTGGAGGACGGCGGACGGCGCCTTGCGGCAACGGCTGCGGCCTCAGGCACAACCGGTGTCGCACTGGCACGGCCGGCCCGACTGGCAACCGCACTGGCAGCCGGTTGCCGCAGACCTGGCCTGGCAACCGCAGGTGCAGGACGCACCCGGGCAGTTGCGGCACTGGCAGGCATCGGCAGGAAGGGTCTGGATATTCATTGCATGTTCCTCGGTAGTTGGGGGAGCGGGTCACCGACCCACGACGCCATTGTCGGGAGGGCCGCCCGCCAATACTTGAACCAAAGGGCTAACCTTTCAGTCAGGCCGGCAGCAGGCGAAGCGCCCGGGCGCGCTGGCTTCGTGCTGATGAATGCCCGCCGGATACGCGCGAATGGATGCAAGGTCGACGGCCGACCGACATGCCGCGGATTCAACCAGCAATCCATGCAATCTGGACCGGCTGTGGAAGTGGTAGCGTGGCGGCAGAAAAGCTGCGCAGCCATCCGGGGGATATCACGATGAAATCTTTTTTCCCGGGTCCGGCGATGCTGCCTCTCTGCATGCTGATCGGCATCGCGATATTGCGATCGGACAACGTGCCTGCGGCGCAAGCGCATGCTGCCCGTATCCCTGCCGCCTCTCACATGGCCCGACTGGACGCGCCGCGCGCTGCGAATGCAGCCGAAACGCCACCTCTGCGTCCCCCCCGGACAGGCGGCACGGCCGCCCCGCCGACAGCGACGGCGCCGTGGCCGCAGGCCGATCCGTTCGCGCCGGTGTACATCGTGACCTCGCGCGACACTTGGCAGGGACTCCGCGGCCTGGCCCGTGATGCGGTCGCGCGGCGCGACAGCACCGGCATGCCGTTGGTGATTGCCGAAACCAGGGCCGATCGCCTCGGCGAGATCAGCCATTACGTGCATGCCAGCGAACGCCGCTGTGGCGGCTACTTCGCGTTCCCCAGTCGCGCGCAGGCCGAGGCCTTCGTGCGCGCGGATCGCTCGCGGCAGG
Source organism: Pseudoxanthomonas sp. (assembly GCA_041919795.1). Classification (GTDB taxonomy): domain Bacteria; phylum Pseudomonadota; class Gammaproteobacteria; order Xanthomonadales; family Xanthomonadaceae; genus Pseudoxanthomonas_A. Next base: position 149,095 of record JAYRTC010000004.1, read on the forward strand.
CGATGACGAAATCGCTGGCCGCCAGCTACACGATCGACAACCAGGCCACCGTGAACCGCTGGTTGCCGCAGGTGCAGGAACGCAGGATCTACGACACCATCAATCACCTCTCGAGCTATCGCAACCGCTACTACGCCAGCAGTTTCGGCAAGACCTCGGCCGAATGGATCCGCAGCCACTGGCAATCGCTCGCCGCCGGCAGCCCTCATGTCAGCACCGAACTGTTCATCGCCTGCGCGAACTGCTCCACCCAGCCTTCGGTGATCCTCACCATCCAGGGCTGGGACCTGCCCGACGAAGTCGTGGTGTTGGGCGCGCACCTGGATTCGATCAACGCCGGCAACCGCAACGACCCCAACCAGATCGCGCCGGGCGCCGACGACGACGCGTCGGGCATCGCCACCCTCACCGAAACGCTGCGCATCGCGTTGTCCGGGGGCTGGCGGCCACGGCGCACGGTGAAGTTCATGGGCTATGCCGCGGAGGAAGTCGGCCTGCGCGGCTCCAACGCCATCGCGCAATCCTTCCGCAACCGCGGCGTCAATGTCGTCGGCGTGCTGCAGGTGGACATGACCAATTACAAATCGGGCGCGGTGCCGGACATGAACCTGATCAGCGACTACTCCAGCGCCGCCCTGAAGAACTTCTCCGTCGCCCTGTTCGATACCTACCTCGCGCCAAAGGGCCTGACGCGCGGCAGCGTGACCTGCGGTTACGCCTGCTCCGACCACGCCTCGTGGACGAACGCCGGCTATCCCGCCGCGATGATGTTCGAGGCCGGCGACCCGAACGGCGACTTCCCCTATATCCATACCACCAGCGACACGCTGGCGACGATGGGCGAATCCGCGCAGAACAGCGTCAAGTTCGCCCAGTTCGCGCTGGCCTACCTCGCCGAAACCGCCAAGACCGCGCAAGTCAGGCCCACCGGCGGCCCGGCGCCGGTTTCGACAAGATAGGGGTCAGGGCACGCAGGAATAAAGGGGACGGAGGCAGTTAAACAACTTAACTGCCTCCGTCCCCTTTATTCCTTTATTCCTTACCGAACGTACGGCACTTCCGCATTGCGGTCGCGCTCGCGCTCGCGCTGTTCGTACAGGCGGTTCGCCTTCTCCTCGGTCATCTCGTACTTGGGCGCCACGTGCGGCAACAGCAGGCGCAGCCAAGCCTTGTCGACGCGGCGCGCCTCGGCCGGACAGCCCTTGGCGCGCGCCTCGGGCAGGTCGCCTTCGGTGACGATGCCGACGTAGCGCGCCGGGTTGTGGCCGTAGATCAGGCATTGCAGGTTGAAGTAGCGCTGTTCGCCCAGCGCGTGCTCGTCGGCGTAGGCGTCGAGGTTGTACTGGCCGGTGCTGCGCATCAGGAACCAGTTGGAGGCCATGCGCAGGTTGTCGGCCGTCTGGCGCGAGGACTCGTCGAGGCCGGCGAAGCGCTGCATCAGCGTGGTGGCGAGCTGGTCGACCGCGTCTTCCTCGCGCCCGGTGACGGGGATCTCCAGCAGGTCGATCAGGGCATGGCCGGTCTCGTGCAGCAGGATGAAGCGCAGGTTGGCGGCGAGGTACTTCTTCGCGTAGTCGTCGCCGAGTTGCTGGTCCGTGGCGAGTTGCTGGCCGCGTTCGAGCAGCACCTGCATGGTCTCGTAGCACATCACCACTTCGGCGCGCGCGGGCGAGTAGAACGCATTGGGCTCGTTGCATTGCGCCATCACGAAGTTGATCGGCCGCGGCAGCAGCAGCAGGCCGTCGATGGCCTGGATCTCGGGCAGCTGGCGCAGCAGGTCGCCGTCGTGGGCGAGCTTGTAGAACGGTTCGAGCCCGGCGGCCTTGGATTCGACGTATTCGTAGGTGAAATGGGTGCCGTCGGGCTTGTCTTCGGCGTTGGCGACCTTCTTTATCACCATCGGCTTGAGCGCGGCGAGTTCGGCGGCCAGCGCCTTCTCCGCTTCGGCACGACCTTCGGCACGACCCTTCGCATGCGCGGTGGCGAGTTCGGCGGCGTGGCGCCGGTACTGCAGCTGCGAATAGGTGAACGCGCCGGTCACCCCGCCCAGGGCGAGCGCCAGCGCAACGATCAACAGCAGTCTCTTCGACATGGATCCCCCGGACGGCGGCGGTGCGTGCTGCCGCCATGGCCGTGGGTGGAATCATAGCCGGTAGTTTGTAGGATGGGTCGAGCGCAGCGACACCCATCAGGCGTGACGCCCGAACGTTGCCCTGTCGTTCGGGGGAAAGTTGTATCGGCTTTGGGTTGTGTCGCTTCGGACAGGAAGAGCGATGGGTGTCGCTACGCTCGACCCATCCTACTGTTTTCAGGCGCCCAGCAGTTCGACGTCGAACTTCAGCGTGGCATTGGGCGGGATGACGCCGCCGGCGCCGCGTGCGCCGTAGCCGAGGTGGGCGGGGATGATCAGGGTGCGCTGGCCGCCTTCCTTCATGCCCTGCACGCCTTCGTCCCAGCCCTTGATGACCATGCCGCCGCCGAGCGGAAAGATGAAGGGTTCGTCGCGATCCTTGCTGGAATCGAACTTTGCGCCTTGCTCGTCGTTTTCATACAGCCAGCCGGTGTAATGCACGGTGACGTTACGGCCAGGCTTGGCCTCGGCGCCACTGCCGACGAGGGTGTCTTCGAATTGCAGGCCGGAGGCCGTGGTGGTGAATGACATGGGAGGTTCCTTGTGGAGTTGGAGCAAGTGTAGGACACAACCGCCGTAGGCGATGACCAGCTTCGCTGTTGAAAGCCTGCCGTATGTACGCAGACAGATGCGATGCCGGTGGCAGACAGGCATGCGGCGGAATCCGCTTCGCGGGTTCCGCCCTACTCGGGCTTACACCGGCTTCTTACGCTTATCTAACGGCTTGTGCGTGGAGTCCTTCTGGATTTGCTTGATGCTCTTGTCCGGTGCCGGCAGGTTTTCCGGCAATGTGCCGCCAAGTTCCTGGATTGTCTTGCGCACTTTCTGGCCTACTTCAAGGTGGGCACGATTGGCAGCAGTCCTACCTTGCAGGTTTTCCCGATTGAGCTTTTCTTCGGTCTGAGTGGCGCGGAATAGATTGGCTGCCAACTCGGTGCTGCCCATATGATCGAGAATCTTCTGGCTCTTCTTCAGACCCTTGCGCGCATGAATTTGTTTCTGGTCCATGCCGCCATATAAGCCTTGATATCCGTGATTCTGGAATACGGCGTATTCAACCGGCGTCTCAACGCCAGCGCGTTTGGCTGCGGCAGCCAAGTCCTTGTTGTGTCGGGAAAGCTCATCGCGCAGTAATAGACGGCGCTGGCCTTCGCTGAGCGCGTCAAAATCAAGCGGAGTTTCCGCTTCTTGGATGCGCTCGTAGCCCACTTGGGCCAGCCATCGCTTGAAGGGTTCGGCCTGGGGCGAGGGAATGGACTGGATGATGCGCAGCACGCCCTCCACCGTTGCGCAATTCAGCAATTGCGGTCCGCCTGGCGTGGTCATCCGAAGGGGGGTGGCAATTTGCCCCCACCCTTCAGCTAAGCCATTGTCCCGCCTACGTAAATCCTTGAGGTAGCCTTCCGGATTCTGGGAGTCGGTCAGGGCCGCCACGACATCGACAATGGCGAACCACCATTGACCTTCGTGCCAGGTACGGCGAACAACGGCACTCTCGAAAACGGCCAGACCGTCATTGACGGCGGGAGTCGTGCCTGTCTTCTTGTCACTCATCGCCTAGCTCCTTTAGGTGAACAACTCTCTGCGCTTCCTGCTTTTCCAGACAGTAAAGCTCTATCGCTTCGGACAGGAAGAGCTACGGGGTCTGGTGGTGTAAAGCGCCTCGAGTGCGCGGGCTTCCGACTATCTAACTCGGCTGCCTTCTCAAAAGATCATTCAGAAAATTATTTGATCTACGCCCTTCCACCTCTCGCTCATCAACGAAACGAATTGCATCGCGGCGCTTTGCTAAGTAGGGCTCAACTCGGGATTTGACTTCTGAATTGAGGCGGTCTGAGACCTGTGAGATCAGCAATAAAGATTTTATCTTTTCCCGTGAATCATTTGGACCATCGATGATCTTGGCAAGTTTTGCCTCCAACTGTCGAGGGGCGAACATCCTTATCGGCGCATCTGCGTAAACGTTGGTTCTTATCGTAAAGAAACGGCCACCATCAACGATATTCTTATCAAAAGCTACGCTCTTAACGTGCTCGCTCAACCATTCCGATACATCAACTTCATCAAGATCGCTATCTTCCGAAAGCGGCTTTGATAGGCCTTCATAGAATGGAAGTTCAACGAACTGAACAAATCTTGCCTCGTTTATTTCACGAGCAAAGCGGAAAATCTGATCACGTGACGCGAGATTAGGAATGCTAGCCAAGCTCTCCGAATGCCCACGAAGCTCGTCGTCATTCCCAGCTAGCAAGTAAGAAGCGGCATAAAATTCTTGAATACTGTTGTGGATGAAAGACCAGTGCCCTCCCTCCTCATTGATCAAAGACGACGTATTGCAAATATCAATCAAAAATTTCTCAGGATCGTGACTCAGAGAATGTGAACTCAGCGCCCATCGAGCAAGCTCAATAGCTGCTCTCACGTTTAAGTCAGATGTAAACAGCGATCCAAAGCAAAACTGCTGAAACAGCTTCCGATAGGCGTGGGTTGTGAGGCCCAAGAGTTTTGTTCTTACAAAAGGCGTCTTGAAGCTATCATGTCGCTCAAAAAGAACAGGAAAAATATTGTCGTAAAACTCAGCCAACTGCTCAGGCAATTGCTGTGTTTGCGAATACTGGGACACTAATAATGTTACTAGTAGCGGTGTTTCCAACAACTCAAGGGCGCGTCCTTTATGGAAATCAAGGTTACGTATTAATGATTCAGAGACCGCAACTTCAGGACACAATTTACGAATCAGCCGGTGTATGTCCGATCGATCTAATGTCTCAATTCTATAAGCTTGAAGTGAGGAGTTTTTCGCCAAGCCGACATGAGGCCGAGAACTTACGAATATTTTGATAAACGGGTGATTGATAGCAACGAAGTTTATATCTCGGTCTAACTTTTCAGCTGTCTTCTGATCCAGCTCATCAAAACCATCGAGGTAAAGTTCAACATCCCTCTCTACTGCAAGAGTCTTCAAACTCTCTGAATTACTAGGCAACCCAAACTCTTGAAGTGTCTCTTGAACAATCGATATAAGAGGCTTCAATTTATCCAGTCGACGCATCTCATAATAGAGCGCAATTTTTCCTTGCTCCATGATCGCTCGCGAACAAAGGTATCGAAGCAAGACCGACTTACCTTGGCCCGCAACCCCTTCGATCAAAACATGGTCTTCTTTGAACTCGGAAGATGATCCCGGCCGCATAGTCTTACCCCGTGCAACCAAACGGGGAGCGCAATAAAAGTCGCCGATCGAAACCAAAGTCTCGGGCGACAGAAGCGTTTTGACCTTTGAAATCTGACTTGCATACAACTGTATGCGTGCTACGACAAGCTTATTGTCTATCGTCGCCTTCGATTTGGACCCGAGTCGCTTTACCAAAGCTTCAATAGAAGCCTTTGCGCCCGCCGAGAGAACCGCCTTCGTTGCTTCTTCTGCGAAATCCATTACCCGCACTTCGAATACCCACAATTCAAACAAGTAGCGCACCCGTCCATGACGACGAGGGCCTTCGTGCTGCACTTGTGGCAGAGGGTGGCGCTGGGCGGGAAGCTGGTGCCGTCGCCGGTGACGGCGATGTCTTCGTGGGAGGCGGGATCGGCAGGAGCAAGATCAAGGGCTACCCCTCCCCGGCCCTCCCCTTCGCTGTGCGAAAGGGAGGGGGAAGAGCTTACGTCAGACTTTTTTTTTGCGCGGTTTTCGTACTGCGCGCGCTTTTCGGCCAGGATCGCGCGCTGGTGGGCGCTCATTTCCGGGTCGTGGATCATGCCGATCGACTTCAGGTGTTCTTCCACGATGGCGCCGAGTTCCGCGACCAGCGACGGCATGTACACGCCGCCGGCCTTGAAGTAGCCGCCGCGCGGATCGAATACCGCCTTCATCTCGTCGACCAGGAAAGTCACGTCGCCGCCCTTGCGGAACACGGCGCTCATGATGCGGGTCAGCGCCACGATCCACTGGAAATGCTCCATGGACTTGGAGTTGACGAAGATCTCGAACGGGCGACGCAGCTCGTGCTCGGTGCCCGCGTTCAACACGATGTCGTTGATGGTCACGTACATCGCGTGTTCCACCAGCGGCGACTTGATCTTGTAGGTGCTGCCGATCAGCACTTCCGGGCGCTCGATACGCTCGTGCATGTGGATGATGTCGGCGACCGGCAACTCGGCCTCGGCCTTGGCCCGGCTGATCGACTCGGCGTGGACCAGGGCGGTGCTTTCGCGCGCCTTGTCTTCCGGGGTGAGGACGCTGTAACCCTTGATTTTCTTGTCGATCTTGACGGCCATGAACTTCGATCCTGGTGTGCTTGCGGTGTTGTGTAGGTATCAGGCGGAGGAGGGTCGCGCAGCGCGGAGTCCTCACCCCAACCCCTCTCCCGCATGGCGGAAGAGGGGTCTTGCGGAATCATTTTTTCCTTGCGGCTTTCTTTACGGCTTTCTTCGGGGCGGCCTTGCGTGCGGCTTTCTTCGGCGCCGCCTTCTTGATCGCCTTCTTCACCGCTTTCTTGGCCACGGCCTTCTTCGCGGCGGCTTTCTTCACTACTTTCTTCACCACCTTCCTGGCGGCGACCTTCTTGGTCGCGACCTTCTTCCTGGTCGCGGCCTTCTTGCCGGTGACCTTCTTCTTCAGCAATGCGGCTTCGGCCTTGGCGCTGGCACTGGCGGAGGCCAGCGACTTCTTGGCCTTGGCCACGGTCTTCTTCACTGCCTTGCTGGCCTTGTCGGTGCGTTTGGCGACCGCCTTCTTGGCCGCGGTGACTCGCTTGGTCGCGGCCTTCTTGGCCTTGGCGTAATCGGCCTTCACGGTTTTCTCGGCTTTCTGGGCGGTTTTCTTCACCTTGGCGACGGCGTCGCTGGCGGTGGAGGCGATGGAGCTGCCGATATTGCTTGCGGTTTCCTTGACGCTTTCAGCGGCGCCGGTCAGGGTCGCCACCACACCATTTCCATTGCTCATGAAGATGCCCTCCTGGGGCGATGGGTTGGAACGTGGTCGATGCTATACCGGTTGCTGTGGGGAGTGGAGGGGGCGCGCAAGCAAGAGCATGCTCGCTGCGCTCGCTACCCCTCTCCTGCCCTTCGGGCATCCTCTCCCACAAGGGGAGAGGAGTCAGGAGCGAAGCTTAGAACTTGCCGTAATAGCCTTCTTTCAGGGCGTCGAACAGGTTGGCGGCGCTGTGCATTTCGCCGTCGTATTCGATCTGCTCGTTGCCCTTGACCTCGACCACGCTGCCGTCGTCCAGCTCGAAGCGGTACAGGGTGTTTTCCAGGTCCGCTTCCTTGACCAGCACGCCCTGGAAGGCGGCGGGGTTGAAGCGGAACGTGGTGCAACCCTTCAGGCCCTGCTGGTGGGCGTAGCGGTAGATGTCCTTGAACTGTTCGTACGGGTAGTCGGTGGGCACGTTGGCGGTCTTGGAGATGGAGCTGTCCACCCATTTCTGCGCCGCGGCCTGCACGTCGACGTGCTCCTTGGGATTGATGTCGTCGGCGCTGATGAAATAGTCGGGCAGGCGCGCGTCGGCGTCCTCGGCGAACGGCACCGCCTTCGGGTTGACCAGGTGGCGGTAGGCGAGCAGCTCGTAGGAGAACACGTCGACCTTTTCCTTGGACTTCTTGCCTTCGCGGATCACGTTGCGGCTGTAGTGATGGGCGAACGAGGGCTCGATGCCGTTGGAGGCGTTGTTGGCCAGGCTCAGGGAAATGGTGCCGGTGGGCGCGATGGAGCTGTGGTGGGTGAAGCGGCAACCCATTTCGGCCAGTTCATCGACCAGTTCCGGCGCGACTTCGGCCACGCGCTGCATGTAGCGGCTGTACTTGGCGTGCAGCACCTTGCCGGGGATCTGCTGGCCGATGCGCCAGCCGTCCTTCGCCATTTCCGGGCGCTGGCGCAGCATCGCCGCGGTGACGTCGAACAGTTCCTCCATGATCGGCGCGGCGCCTTTTTCCTTGGCCAGGGCCAGGCCCATTTCCCAACCGGCCACGGCCATGTCGCGGGCGATGGATTCGGTGAAGGCGCAGGACTCGGGGCTGCCGTATTTCATCTTCAACATGGTCAGGGTGGAGCCCAGGCCGAGGAAGCCCATGCCGTGGCGGCGCTTGCGCAGGATCTCGTCGCGCTGCTGCTGCAACGGCAGGCCGTTGACGTCGACCACGTTGTCCAGCATGCGGGTGAACACGCGCACCACTTCCTTGTATTCCTCCCAGTCGAAGGTCGCCTGGTCGGTGAAGGGATTGCGGACGAAGGTGGTCAGGTTGACCGAGCCCAGCAGGCAGGCGCCGTAGGGCGGCAGCGGCTGTTCGCCGCAGGGATTGGTGGCGCGGATGTTTTCGCACCACCAGTTGTTGTTCATCTCGTTGACGCGGTCGATCAGGATGAAACCCGGCTCGGCGTAGTCGTAGGTCGAGACCATGATCATGTCCCACAGGTGCCGGGCGCGGATGTGGCCGTAGATCTTGCAGGCGACCAGGCCGTCGTCGCGGCTGATGTAGTTCTTGTGCGTGGGCCACTCGCGCCAGATCACCTCGGACTCGTCGTCGAGCCTGATCTCGCCCTGCTCCTTGGCGTTGACCGGGAACACCATCGGCCAGTCGGTGTCGTTGGCCACCGCGTCCATGAAGCCGTCGGTGATCAGCAGCGACAGGTTGAACTGGCGCAGGCGCCCGTCCTCGCGCTTGGCGCGGATGAAGTCCTTCACGTCCGGATGCGACACGTCGAAGGTGCCCATCTGCGCGCCGCGTCGGCCGCCGGCCGAGGACACGGTGAAGCACATCTTGTCGTAGATATCCATGAACGACATCGGCCCCGAGGTGTACGCGCCGGCGCCGGCGACGAACGCGCCGCGCGGGCGCAGGGTGCTGAATTCGTAGCCGATGCCGCAGCCGGCCTTGAGGGTCAGGCCGGCCTCGTGGACCTTGTCCAGGATCCCGTCCATCGAGTCCTCGATGGTGCCGGACACGGTGCAATTGATGGTGGACGTGGCCGGCTTGTGTTCCTGGGCGCCGGCGTTGGAGGTGATGCGGCCGGCGGGAATGGCCCCGCGGCGCAGCGCCCAGACGAAGCGCTCATGCCAGTAGGCGCGCTTCTCGGCGGTGGGTTCGGCATCGGACAGGGCCCGGGCCACGCGCTGGTAGGTGCCGTCGATGTCCACGTCCAGGGCTTCGCCCTGCTTGGTCTTCAGGCGGTACTTCTTGTCCCAGATATCCAGCGAGGCTGGCTGCATGGGTACCAGGGAGGATCCAGCAGCTTCTTCGTTGTTGACCGCCTCGAGGCGCACCGTGCTCATGTTGTGTTGCTCTCCCTGTTGTTGCTGGAACCGAATGGTTGGACTTGTTTTCTTATGCGCCTGGACGGTCGGGCCGGCCAGTGCGGGTATTGCTGGTTGTCGCTTCGGGGGTCGAACGGCAGCGGCGACGATCCGCACGACTGCGCAGGGCGCGTCGTGGCGGGTCCGAATTGTGCGTACGGTCCGGTAAAACCGCTGTCGTCGTCACTTTCATGGGCCATCCCCCGTTGCCCCATCCCCAAGCATAAAACCCTACTGCTTGGGCCCGCCTCGCATCTGACCGCTATATCTAGTGGCGAAGCGAAGACTGCAAGCTACGCTGGCCCGTTCGGACTGTCAACGACAAAAAGGGCATGGACCGATGATTTCTGATGACCTGCCTGTTCAGTTTTCAGCGCCGTCGCCGGGAACCCCTCTGGCCGCTTTCATTGCCGGTTTAGGGGGCGATGTTCACACTCGTTCATATTGGTGGCGGCGCCCCTCGGCACACCCGGCCCGGCGCCGCTTTCCCTCCTCCCGACTCTTCCGCGACCCCGCCATGCGCCCGTTCCCGACCCTGCTCGCCCTCCTTGCCGCCGCCGCGTTCGGCGGTTTCGCCGCCAGCGGCCTCCAGGCGGTCTTCGACACGCCGGCCCAGGCCGCGTCGCCCGCGCCCAACGCGCTCTCGCCCACGGTCGTCCCCGCGGCCAGCGGTTCGCTGCCGGCCGCGGTCAACGGCCAGCCGATGCCGTCGCTGGCGCCGATGCTGCAGAAGGTGATGCCGGCGGTGGTCAACGTCTATAGCCGGCAGACCGTGAAAGTGCGCAGCCCGATGGGGCCGTTCGCCGACGACCCGATCTTCCGGCGCATGCTCGGCATCCCCGACATGCCGCGCGAGCGCGTGCAGCAGTCGCTGGGTTCCGGCGTGATCATCGATGCGAAGAACGGCTACATCATCACCAACCACCACGTGATCGAGAACGCCGACGGCGTGTCGGTGACCCTGAGCGACGGGCGCAGCGTGGAAGCCGAATTCAAGGGCTCGGATCCGGACACCGACGTGGCCCTGATCCGGATCCCGCCGGGCAACCTGACCGAGATCCCGCTGGCCGACAGCAGCGCCCTGAGCGTGGGCGATTTCGTGGTCGCGGTCGGCAATCCGTTCGGGCTGGGGCAGACGGTGACCTCGGGCATCGTCTCGGCGGTGGGCCGCAGCGGCATCCGCGGCCTGGGCTACCAGAACTTCATCCAGACCGATGCCTCGATCAATCCCGGCAATTCCGGCGGCGCGCTGGTCAACCTGCAAGGCCAGCTGGTCGGCATCAACACCGCCAGCTTCAACCCGCAGGGCAGCATGGCCGGCAACATCGGCCTGGGTTTCGCGATTCCCTCGAACCTGGTCCAGAACGTGGTCCAGCAATTGTTGAAGAACAACGGTGTGGTCATTCGCGGCACCCTGGGCCTGGAATCGCAGACCCTGACTCCGCAGATCGCCAAGGGCATGGGCCTGGACGACGCGCGCGGCGCGGCGGTGACCCGGATCTACGCCGGTTCGGCGGCGGCGGCGGCCGGGATGAAGATTGGCGACGTGATCGTCGCGGCCAATGGCGAACGCATCGACAGCGCCGAATCGCTGCACAACTACGAAGGCCTGCAGGCGGTCGGCAGCACGCTGGCGCTGCAGGTCCGCCGCGACGGCAAGCCGCTCACGCTGCGCGCGACGCTCAAGGAACAGCCGCAGGCGCTGGCCGGGGCCACGCTGGACCCGCGACTCGGCGGTGCTTCTTTTGCCGAGCTTCCCGAATCGCAGCGCAGCGCCGGACTCAGCGGCGTGTGGGTCAAGGACGTGGCCCAGGGCAGCCGCGCGGCACAGAACCGCCTGCAACCCGGTGACGTGGTGGTGGAAGCGACCACCGGCGAATTCAACGACCTGGCCGGCTTCCAGGCCAGCTTCGCCAGCAAGCCGCAGCAACTGGTGCTGCAGATCAAACGCGGCAGTGCGCGCGGCAACCTGCTGATGCGATGACGGCGTGCTCGATCACAGCATGCTCGATGACAGCATGTTAATGACGACCTGCTATAGAGAGAGTTCCCAGTCGGCGTAATGCCTGATGGCCGCTTGCCTTCCCTTCCAGGAGATGACGATGAACAACCCCACCGAGACCGATGCACTGAAAAGCAACCTGAGCGAAGCCGGTTCGCATCTCAAGTCCGCCGCCGCCGCCGCCAGCGAAGCCATCCGTGGCGCCGCCGGTTCCGCCGGTGATGAACTCAGGCTGGGCAAGGCCAACGTGAAATCGGAACTGGCCGACAGCGCCCTGTCCGGCATCGCCGCCGCCGAGCACGGTGGCGCCGCGGCGATGGAACAGGTGGACCAGCTGATGGACAAGGGTCGCGACCTGATCGACAGCGCCGCCGACCTGATCCGCGAACGTCCGCTGGCCTCGTTCGGCGTGGCCTTCGCCGCCGGCTGGATCATCGCCAAGCTGGCCCGCAGCGGCGGCGACAAGTAAGCGCGGCAAGAAGCCGTACGCGTGAGCGAGAACGAACTTCCCGGCGAGCCAGGCGACGAGGCCGCGCCGCATCTGGATGAGAGCGTGCGCCGCATCGGCGCCTCCGGCAAGGCGGCGTTGGCCTCGGCCAAGGACACCGGGCGCGCCCTGCGCAGCCTGGTGGTGGCCGACCTGGCGCTGGCCCGCAGCGCGCTGGGGCGGGCGCTGGCGTGGGTGGCGGTGGGCATCGTGTTTGGCGCCTCGGCCTGGTTGCTGGTGGTCGGCGCGTTGATCGCCGTGCTGCAACGCCTCGGCTGGAGTTGGCTGCAGTCGTTGTCGTTCGCGGCGGCGCTCAGTCTGGTGGTCACCGCGCTGGCGGCATGGCGCACGATTCATTACTTCGACCGCGCCGGCCTGCACGCCACCCGCCGCCAGTTGTCGCGCCTGGGCCTGGGCGATGAAGGCGACGACGAGGAAGAAAAATCCGGGGCCGCACCATGAACTACACGTCATGAATTACAAGCAGCTGCAGCGCCGGGTGGAACGCGCGGAACGCCTGGTCGAAGGGCGCGGCCTGCAGACCCAGGCCCATTGGGCGGAGCTGAAACAGCACTGGCGCGAAGGCTGGACCCCCACGCGGATCATCGCCGCCGGGCTGGTCAGCGGTTTCGTCTCCGGTCGCGCCGAACCGCTGCGCGCCTTGAGCGGACCGCGACTGCTGCAGCTGATCAGCGCGGTGTCGGGGCTGTTCGCTTCGTTGCAGGCCAGCGTCGCCGCGGATCAGGCGCAGGAAGCGGCGGAAACCGCAGGGGAGGCCGCGACCACGCAACCGGCCGCGCCGGCAACGCGTGCGGACGAAGCCGACGACGAAACTCCCCCCGTGCAGCCCCTGCCCGCCGAGGCCGCGACCGAGCTGTCCCACCCCTGACGTGGGAGCGGCTTCCAGCCGCGAGTCTTGATCCTGCTCTGTGGCCTGACTTCCATGTATCGAGTTGGGGCAGGAACAAAGCAAAAGCAAAAGCTAAGGCTAAGGCAAGAGCTCGCGGCTGGAAGCCGCTCCCACTACAGCCACTTCCACTACAGCCACTTCCACTACAGCTGCTCCCACGCAGCCAACCCTTGTGAGCCCATGCCTTGAGCCTTCCGCCCAGCGACCCCTCTTCCACCGTCCACCCTGTGGAACCGGCGCCCGCACCGCCGCGCCCACGCGCCTCGGCCGCGCTGCTGGTGCTGGCCACGCTGGCGGTCGGCTACACCTTGTGGGCCGCGCAGGACCTGCTGCTGCCGATCCTGCTGGGCATGTTCTTCGCGCTGGTCGGCAATCCCATCATCCGCCTGCTGCGGCGCCTGTACGTGCCGCGTTCCGTCGCCGCGCTGCTGGTGGTGGTGGGCGGCATCGCCGGTACGGTGGCGCTGGGCAACCAGCTGGTGGTGCCGGCCAGCGACTGGTTCCGCGACGTGCCCAAGGAATTGCGCGAGCTGGCGCCGAAACTGCGGCAGCTGACCAAGCCGGTGCAGGACGCCAACCAGGCGGCCGAGAACATCGCCCGCGCCGCGGGTGGCGAAAGCGGCAAGAAAGTGCAGGTGGTGCGCACCCAGGTCGACGATCCGTACAAGGCGTTGACCGCCACGCCGCGCCTGCTGGCTTCGGTGCTGGCGGTGGTGCTGCTGACCCTGTTCTTCATGGTCTATGGCGAAAACCTGCAGCGGCATGTGATCGCGCTGCTGCCGGGACGCCAGCAGAAAAAGTTCACCGTGGACCTGCTGCAGTCGATCGAACACGAGATCTCGCGCTATGTGCTGACCATCAGCGTGATCAATGCGCTGGTCGGCCTGATCTACGCGACCATCCTGTACGCGCTGGACGTGCCCCTGCCCGAGGCATTGCTGTGGGGCACGGTGGTCGCGGTGCTGAACTTCGCGCCTTACGTGGGGCCGCTGATCGGCATGGCCCTGATGCTGCTGGTCGGCTTCGTGACCTACAAGGATCCGTGGCTGTCGGTGCTGCCGGCGCTGATCTTCCTGGGACTGCACACGCTGGAAGGGCAGATCGTGACGCCCATCGTGCTCGGCAAGCGCATGGCGCTGTCGCCCCTGATCCTGATCCTGGCGCTGATGCTGTTCGGCTGGCTGTGGGGCATCGTCGGCCTGCTGCTGGCGGTGCCGCTGCTGGTCTGCGTGAAACTGGTGCTGGCCCGGGTGGAAGGGATGGAGGGCTGGGCGCGGTTGCTGGAATGAACCTGTGATTGCGGCCGTGGGGCTGTTGCTTGCGCTGTTGCTTTGCCCCCTTTGGCAAAGGGGGCTACGGGGGATTTGCTCTTGATCTTGTCTGGGTAGAAGCAAGGAGCAAGAGCAAATCCCCCTCAATCCCCCTTTTCCAAAGGAGGAGACAGAACCCTCCCCTGCCTGTGCGCAATCCCATGGGCGTTAGAATGCGCAGGTGAATTTCCCCGTGCGCGCCATTACCCTGGACCTGGACGACACCCTGTGGCCGTTTCCGCCGATCGGGGCGCGGATCGACCAGGTGCTGCACGACTGGATGCTGCGACACAGCCCGGCTACCGCGGCGCGCTATCCCATCGCGGCCATGCGCGCGCTGCGCCAGCAGGTGTTCGACGCCAATCCGCAACTGGTCCACGACATGTCGGCGCTGCGGCGGCTGACCCTGGAGCAGGCGCTGCGCGACAGCGGTGCCGACCCCGCGCTGCTGGAGCCCGCCTACGAAGCCTTCTACGCCGAACGCAACCGGGTGGAGTTCTACCCCGACAGCCTCGCGGCGCTGGCGCGGATCGCGGCGCGCCTGCCGGTGGTGGCGCTGAGCAACGGCAACGCCGACCTGCGGCGCATCGGCATCGACCACCATTTCGCTTTCCAGCTGGGCTCGCGCGAACACGGCGCGGCCAAGCCCGAGGCCAGCATCTTCCTCGCGGCCTGCGCGCGCCTGGACCTGGAACCTGGACTGGTGCTGCACGTCGGCGACCACCACGAGATGGACGTCGCCGGCGCCAGCCGCGCCGGCTTGCGCAGTTGCTGGCTCAACCGCGAAGGCCAGGCCTGGGCATCGCGGGAACTGCGCCCGGACCTGGAATTCGATTCGCTCGCTGCGCTGGCCGACTGGCTGGACGCGACCCAATCCAATCGCAAGGAGCACGCAGTCGCATGACCCTGCCCAACGGCTTTACCGACACTTCTTCTTCCGCGCTGCCCCTGCATGTGCTGGAACGCGATGGCTTCAACGCCTGGCGCGATGCGCTGTCGCCCGCGCTGCAGGCCTGGGTGGAGGCACAGCAATTCAATGCCGCACCTGGTGCATTGATCCTGTTGCCCAGCATGCATCCCGATGCGAAGCCGGGCATCGCCGCGGCCGCGATCGGCATCGGCGATCCACTGGATCCGTATTCCTACGCGCATGCGCCGCACGGACTGCCGCCGGGCGATTGGGAACTGGCTTCAACGCTGGAGCTTGAAGCGCGCCATGCCCTGCATCTGGGCTGGGGCCTGGGCAGTTACCGCTTCACTCGCTACAAGCAGCCGCCACGCCAGCCGGCGCGCCTGTTGCTGCGCGAGGCCGATGCCGACACCATCGACCTGCTTGCCGCCTGCGTGCGCGTGCGCGACCTGGTCAACACGCCTACCGAGCACATGGGCCCGGAGCAACTGGAAACGGTGGCGCGTGAAATCGCCCAGCGACATGGCGCGCAGATCGAAGTGATCGCCGGCGATGAATTGCTGGCGCGCAATTTCCCCGCCATCCACGCCGTCGGCCGCGCCTCGCATCGCGCGCCGCGCCTGATCGCGTTGCGCTGGGGCGCGAATGGACTGCCGCATGTCGCCCTGGTCGGCAAGGGCGTGTGTTTCGACACCGGCGGCCTGGACCTCAAACCAGCCGACGGCATGCGCAACATGAAGAAGGACATGGGCGGCGCCGCGCACGCGCTGGCCCTGGCCGAACTGGTCATGGCGCGCAAGTTGCCATTGCGCCTGACGATGCTGATTCCCGCAGTCGAGAACGCGATCGGTCCCGAAGCCTTCCGTCCCGGCGAAGTGATCGCGACGCGCCAGGGCCTCAGCGTGGAAATCGACAACACCGACGCCGAGGGCCGGGTCGTGCTCTGCGATGCACTGGCCTATGCCGGCGAACAGGCGCCGGACATCGTGCTGGATTTCGCCACCCTGACCGGCGCCGCGCGCATCGCCATGGGCCCGGATGTACCGGCGCTGTTCGCCAACGACGACGCGCTGGCCAACGACTGGCTCTCCGCCGGCGAACGCACCCGCGACCCGCTGTGGCGACTGCCGTTGTGGCGCCCCTACCTGCGCTACCTCAACAGCGGCATCGCCGACCTGGCCAACGCCGGCTCGCGCATGGCTGGCGCGATCACCGCCGCGCTGTACCTGGAACGCTTCGTGCCCGCGCAACAGAAGTGGGCGCACCTGGACGTGTACGCCTGGAACGACAGCGATCGCCCCGGCCGCCCGCCTGGCGGCGAAGCAATGGCCTTGCGCGCCGCATACGAGATGCTGAAGACCCGCTACCCCGCATAACGTGGGAGCGCCGTACGGGCGCGAGCTCTCCAGCCCTTGCGCCATTGGGCGCCAAAGAGGGAATTATTCAGAGGCTCCCTAACGGATTTCCACCTGGTCGATCTGGAACTTGAACGTTCCGAGCGGCTGCCCCGCCGTGAAGGCGATGCCGCGCAGCAGCGCCAGGTCGGCGCCGTTGAACGCGGACAATGGCAGACGCACTTCCCGCCACTCCTTGCCGGCAACGAAACTTTGCGTGCTGGGAATGCCCTGGACCGAAGGACCCGAGAACAGCATCGCCTGGTAGCTGCGGCCATCGCCGCGGACCTGGAACACCAGTTCCTTGCGTGCCGAGAAATCCACTGGCTGCATCGGCTGCCGGGCGGGGAAGAACATCACCCCCGACCAGGGAAATGCAAAACCGGCCTTGGTCTCGCCGCTGATTTCCAGCGCGCCACGCGAACCCGCCGCGCCGTCGCCGACCAGGCGATGGGCCACCACCGAAGCGCCGCCCGCCATCTGGTCGGTGGTCGCGTTCCAATCACTGCCGAAGCGCGTGTCGATCTTGTCGCCGTCGAAATCGCTGACCAGGGTTTCCACCGGCGCAACCGCGGCGCGTGCGATTGGCTGGGTGCTGGCGGCGAGTTCGCGATCGATGGCGTAACCGTTCTTCCACACCGTATCGATGGCGCGGGTGGCGGTGATGTCGCGGGTCGGATCGCCCTGGACGAGCAGCAGGTCGGCACGCAGCCCCGTTGCGATGCGGCCACGATCGGACAGCGAGAATCGTTGCGCCGGCGCCGACGTGGCGGCGGCCAGTGCCTCGGCCGGGGTCAGGCCGGCGCGCACCAGCAGTTCCAGCTCCTGGTGCAGGCTGGCGCCATGCGCCGTGCCGGGATTGCCGGCATCGGTGCCGGCCAGGATCGTGATTCCCGCCTCCCGCAGCTTGCGCACGCTCTGCAACGCGCGATCCAGGTATTCCGGATGCGGCGGCGTGGGGAACGTGGCCTTCAGGCTGGCGAGTTGCGCGCCTGACAACTGCGGCTGCAAACGCGGATCGCTGGCCAACTTCGCGCCCTCGCCCGCACCGGCGACAGTGGCCACCACCGACAAGGTCGGCGCCACGAAGGCCTTGTGCCTGCGTGCGGCACTGATGAATTCATTGCTGGCGACACTGTCGTAGAACACATGCACCAGTCCATCGGCGCCGGCCTCGATGGCCTGTCGTCCGTCCTTCTGCAC
Organism: Pseudoxanthomonas sp.; assembly: GCA_041919795.1. GTDB lineage: Bacteria > Pseudomonadota > Gammaproteobacteria > Xanthomonadales > Xanthomonadaceae > Pseudoxanthomonas_A. The sequence continues at coordinate 166,731 of JAYRTC010000004.1, forward strand.
GGAGACGTGGACCAGCGCCATTTTTTGCGCACGATGCGCGGCCCGCACCGATGCCGCCACCTGCGCGGGACTGATGGTCGGGAAACCGCCGGCCACGCCATGCAGGCGCATGTCCTCGACGATCAGCTTGAGGTAATCCGAACCTTCCGCGACGCGCGCGGCGACGAACGCATTGGCATCGTCACCGGCAGCCAGGGTCGGCACTTTCATTCCGTATTGGGTGCCATGGCCGCCGGGCGCCGTCACCGCGAAGCCCGCCGACCACAGGTCCGCCCGCGTTGTGCGCGCCATCGATTGCCGATGCCGCTTCAACGCAGGCAGACGCGACGCGTCGCCCATCATGTCCAGTTCCGTGCCCACGCCGAAACGCAAGGCATCGGATTGGGCATCGCCCCAGCTGTGGGTGTGCGCATCGATCAACGCCGGCAGCAGGGTCTTGCCGCTGCCGTCGATCACGGGTACGCCGGCGGGCGCTTCCATTTTCCTTTCGACTCCGGCGATGCGGCCATCGCGCACCAGCACGTCGCGCTGGCCCAGGCTGCGGGCGCCATCGAACACCTGCGCATTGCGGATCAGGAAACTGCTTCCATTGGCATCGCGATCCGCATCGCTGTTTTCAGGCGCGGCATACGCGGCAAACACGGCAGCCGACAGCGCGGTGCACAGGACGGGCTTGAACCAGGCTTTCATGGTGGATCCTCGGGTGGTGGTCGGGAAGACGGGGCGGGGCGTCGAATGTGACTTGACAACTCTATAATTCAGAGTACTCTCGACATTGTCAACCCGGAGCCTCGCCATGACCAACCCCGACCAGATCAAGCACGACCTCGACTACATCGCCAGCGCAGTGCGGCGCGAAGACGCGCCCCGTGGCGTCCCGGCGATCTACTTCCTGTGGGCGGCGATCGTCTCGGTCGGCTTCGCCCTGCCCGACTTCGCACCGGATCTGGCTGGTCCTTTCTGGTTCGTCTTCGGCATCGGCGGCGGCCTGCTCAGCTGGTACCTGGGCGCGCGCCATGGGCGCCATCACGGCATCAACGACAAGGCGCTGGGCCGGCGCTACGGCCTACACTGGACCATTGGCGGGATCGGCTTCCTGCTTTGCGTGCTGCCCGCGGCGACCGGCCGGATCGAGTTCGTCGACATCGTCGGCAACTACCTGCTGGTGGGCGGGCTGATCTATGCGCTGGCCGGCGTGCACCTGGAACGGCCGCTGATGTGGAGCGGCCTGGCGATGCTGGGCGGCTACGTGGTGCTGAATGTGTTCACCACGTCCTACGTGTGGACGATCACCGGCGTATTGATCGCGCTGTCGCTGGTCTGGGCGGGCATCAGCAGCCGCAAGCAGGAATCCGGCGAGTGAAAGCGCTCGAAGGCTTCGACGCAGCACTCGAACACCGCGTACGGCTGGCGATCAGCGTGCTGCTGGCCCGTCATGGCGAGATCAGTTTCGCCCGCTTCAAGCAACTGCTGCAATTGACCGACGGCAACCTGGGCGCGCAGTTGCGGCGGCTGGAAGACGAAGGCTACGTCACCCTGCGCCGCGATTTCGTCGAGCGCAAGCCGGTCACCTGGTACAAGCTCAGCGCGAAAGGCCGCAAGGCATTGGACAAGCACCTGCAGGCGCTGCAGGGCATGATCAGCGCCGCCAACGCGAGCGGCTGATGTCCGCCGCATCCGAGATACTGACTTCCGGCAGGTTGGCATGGCTGGCATTGGCGGTCACACTCCGCCCCCTGCCCCGTCCGGTTATCCGATGAATACTTCCGCCGACCTGCTGAAAGAACTTCGCATCGACCGCAAGGCGCCGCCACCGGCGCCGAAATCGCGCCGTGGACTGTGGATCGCTCTGGCCGCGGTACTGGCGCTGCTGTTACTGGCGGGCGCGGCCTGGGCGATGTTTGCGCGGGCCAAGCCCATCGAAGTGCATGTCGCGCCGGTGGCGGCCATCGGCGGGACGAGTGGCGCCGCTTCGGTCCTGGATGCCACCGGCTATGTCGTCGCACGACGCATGGCCACGGTGTCGGCCAAGATCACCGGCAAGGTCAAGGAAGTGATGATCGAGGAAGGCCAGCACGTGGAGGAAGGCCAGGTGCTGGCCACCCTGGACCCCATCGACGCCAACGCCGAACGCTCGCTTTACATCGCGCAACTGGGCGCGGCGCGCAGCCAGGTCAGCGGCACGCAAGCGCAACTGGTGGAAGCCGAAGCCAGCGCGCGGCGGCTCTCGACATTGGTCAAGCAGCAACTGGTTTCCAAGGCGCAGTACGACCAGGCCATCGCCCAGCGCGACACGCTGCGCGCGCAGCTGGTCACCGCGCAGCGCAACGCCAAGGTCGCCGCCGATCGCCTGGACATCGCCGACCTCGGCGTGGACAACACCGTGGTGCGCGCGCCGTTTTCCGGCGTGGTCACCGCCAAGGCCGCGCAGCCCGGCGAAATCGTTTCGCCGCTGTCGGCTGGCGGCGGCTTCACCCGCACCGGCATCGGCACCATCGTCGACATGGATTCGCTGGAAGTGGAAGTGGATGTGGGCGAGGCCTTCATCGGCCGGGTGCAGCCGAAGATGCCGGTCGAGGCCACCCTCAACGCGTACCCGGACTGGAAGATCCCCGCCGAGGTGATCGCCGTCATCCCCACCGCCGACCGCGGCAAGGCCACGGTCAAGGTGCGCATCGCATTGAAGGCCAAGGACCCGCGCATCGTGCCGGAAATGGGCGTGAACGTGAGCTTCCTGGAAGCGACCAGGCCGCAGACCGCGCAGCAGCCGCAAGGCGTGCGCGTGCCGGCCGCGGCGATTGTCGAACGCGAGGGCGAAGACGTCGCTTTCGTGCTGGCGGAGGAGGACAAGGTCGAACAACGCGCGGTGAAGACCGGCATGGCCCTGGGCAACGATCGCCAGGTCCGCTCCGGATTGGCCGCGGGCGACACGGTGGTACTGGACCCGCCGGCGGAGTTGAAGGACGGCGCGAAGGTGAAGATCGCGGCGGAAACAGCCGAATAATTGATGTTCTTGTGTGATTTTTTGCCGCATCTAACGAATATGTGAGAACCGCTGTCGATTTTGCTGTTGCTCCATCGTCGCTTCACGAAACCCGTGAGACGCGGCAAGCAGGACGGGATAAACCCCGAAGGGGCGGCGCACACGATGTGCGCCGTTTCCGGAAGGTACATGGATGTACCGCCCGGAAATTCCCGGCCTGCTTGCGGACCCGGCGGCCTCATCGCCGGGCGCGACGCAGGGCGGCTTTCTTTTGGTTACTTTTCTTTGCCGTTCAAAGAAAAGTGACTCGCGCGTAGCGCGAAACGCCTTTACCCAAGACTCAGAAGCAAGATCAAACAAGATCAAGATGGATCCCAGCGTGCGCTGGGATGACGACAACAGCACCCGAGCAGAAGGAAACATCCCATGTCTTCACTGGTTTCTATCCGCAACCTCACCAAGACCTACCAGCGTGGCCCGGAAAAAGTGCAGGTGCTGCACGGCCTGGACCTGGACATCGGCAAGGGCGATTTCGTCGCCTTGATGGGTCCTTCCGGCTCCGGCAAGACCACCCTGCTCAACCTGATCGGCGGACTCGATGCGCCGACATCGGGCGATATCGAGATCGACGGCGAATACATCAATCGCCTGAGCGCCGGCCAGCTGTCGCAATGGCGTAGCGACCATGTCGGCTTCGTCTTCCAGTTCTACAACCTGATGCCGATGCTGACCGCGCAGAAGAACGTCGAGTTGCCGTTGCTGCTGACCCGGCTGGGCGGCGCGCAGCGCAAGCGCAATGCGGAAATCGCGCTGCAGCTGGTCGGCCTGTCCGAACGCAAGTCGCACAAGCCCAATGAACTCTCCGGCGGCCAGCAACAGCGCGTGGCCATCGCCCGCGCCATCGTCTCCGATCCGGCCCTGCTGATCTGCGACGAGCCCACCGGCGACCTGGACCGCCAGTCGGCCGAGGAAATCCTCGGCCTGTTGCAGTTGCTCAACCGCGAGCACGGCAAGACGATCGTGATGGTCACCCATGACCCGAAGGCCGCCGAGTACGCCTCGCACACCCTGCACCTGGACAAGGGCACCCTGGTCGAACAGGTGGCGCACGCTTACTGACAATGAGGAACGAGTGGAAAGGAACGAGTCACCGTCCCGCGCTTCCGCCTCCAACTCGTTTCTCGTTCCTCTCCACTCATTTCTGTCTTCTAGGTGGATGAAATGAAATACCTGCATCTGATCTGGGCCGAGCTGTTCCGGCGCAAGACCCGCACGATCCTCACCCTGGTCTCGATCCTGGCCGCGTTCCTGCTGTTCGGCCTGCTCAACGGCGTGCGCGAGAGTTTCGACCAGGCCGGGCAAAGCGCGCAGGGCGCCAAGCGCCTGCAGACCTCGTCCAGGCTGTCCTTCATCGACACCGTGCCGCTGTCGCTCAACGACCGCATCGCGCGCACCGACGGGGTCAAGCAAGTGACCTACGCCAACTGGTTCGGCGGCGCCTACCAGAAACCGGAGAACCAGATCTTCAGCTTCGCGGTGGCGCCCAACTACCTGGACCTGTATCCGGAAATCGAAGTCGATCCCGCGCAACGCAAGGCCTTCGATGCCACCCGCACCGGCATCCTGGTAGGCGAAGGACTGATGAAGCGCTTCGGCTGGAAGGTGGGGCAGAAGATCCCGTTGATGTCGACCATCTTTCCCAACAGCGACGGCAGCAAGAACTGGGCCTTCGACATCGTCGGGGTGATGAAGCCCAAGGACAAGGCCAGCGGCGGCTGGTACGACCAGATGATCATCATGCACTGGAAGTACTTCGACGAATCCTGCCCTTATAACCGTGGCGCGGTGGGCTGGTACATCAGCGCCGTCAACGACGTGAACCAGGCCGACCGCATTGCCAAGTCGATCGACGCGCTTTCGACCAACTCCGACCACGAGACCAAGTCCATGACCGAAGCGGCGGCGGCGGCTTCGTGGATGAAGCAGATGGCCGACATCGGCCTGATCGTCGGCTCGATCATGGGCGCGGTGTTCTTCACCCTGCTGCTGCTGACCGGCAACACCATGGCCCAGGCGGTGCGCGAGCGCATTCCCGAACTGGCGGTGCTGAAGACGATTGGTTTCCGCAATGGCTCGGTGCTGGGCCTGGTGCTGGCCGAATCGGTGCTGCTGGTGCTGATCGGCGGCGTGCTCGGTCTGGGTCTGGCCGCATTGGCGGGACCGGTGCTGACCACCGTGAGTGGCGGCGTGATCAACATGCCGCCGGTGGGCGTGAACAGCTGGTTGCTCGGCCTGGGCCTGATGATCGGCATCGGCCTGCTGGTCGGCGCGTTGCCGGCCATTCGCGCCATGCGCCTGAACATCGTCGATGCATTGGCCGGCCGATAACCCGGTCGAGAACGGAGAACACGAATGGCAATCCTGAAATCCTTTCTGCGCGGCCTCGGCCTGTTCCTGCTGGTCGTGGCCGGTGTCGGCGCCTGGCTGGCCTCGCCGTGGTACGTGCTGGCGGTGCTGGTGGTGGTGTTCGTGCTGTGGCTGCTGTTCACTCGTCGAGGTCACCAGGCCGGCTCGGTGACCCAGGTCGGACTGAGCACGCTGGCCCAGCGCATCGGCGCGTCCTCGGTGATCGTGATCGGCATCGCCGGCGTCGTCGCGGTGCTGGTGGCGATGCTGGCCATGGCCGAGGGCTATCGCGAAACCTTGCGCGCCAGCGGCGGCGAGGACAGCGCGATCGTCTTGCGCGGCGCTTCGGCCGCCGAGGTGATGTCCACGCTGGACCACGACAGCGTCAATGTGATCGGGCAGGCGCCGGGCATCGCCCACGATGCGCAGAACCGTCCGCTGGTGTCGTCGGAACTGGTGGTCGCGGCGAACCTGCCGATCAAGGGCGGCAAGCCCGGCGAAGACGGCAGCGTGCAGTTGCGCGGCATCGGCGAAGCCGCCTGGGCCGTGCGCCCGGACGTCAAGGTCGTGGCAGGACGCAAGTTCGCCAGCGGCCGCCGCGAACTGATGGCCGGCACCGGCGCGCAACGCCAGTTCATCGGCCTGCAACCCGGCAGCGAGATCAAGCTGGGCGCGCAGACCTGGACCGTGGCCGGTATCTTCCATTCCGGCGACGCCATGGACTCCGAGCTTTGGGCCGACGCCGAAGTGGTCGCCACCACTTACCGGCGCGGCAGCAGCCGCACCTCGGTGACCGCCAAGCTGACCGACGCCAAGGCGTTCAAGGGCTTCAAGGCCGCGCTGGATGGCGACCCGCGCCTGGACGTGGACGCCAGCACCACGCTGGCCTATTTCAGCAAGCAATCCGAAGGCATGACCAAGGTGATCCGCATCATCGGCATCGTGGTCGGGGCGATCATGGCCCTGGGCGCGGTGTTCGGCGCGCTCAACACCATGTTCGCCACGGTCGCCACGCGCGCGCGCGAAATCGCCACCTTGCGCGCGATCGGTTTCCGCGGCGTGCCGGTGGTGGTCGCGGTGATGCTGGAAACCATGCTGCTGGCGTTGCTGGGCGGATTGATCGGCGGACTGATCGCCTGGCTGATCTTCAACGGCTATACCGCCTCGACCATTGCCGGCGGCGTGGGCCAGTTGACCTTCGCCTTCAAGGTTTCGCCCGCGGTGTTGTGGACCGGGATCAAATGGGCGCTGGCGATCGGTTTCGTCGGCGGATTGTTCCCGGCGCTGCGCGCGGCGCGGTTGCCGGTGACGGAAGCGTTGCGCGCGGCTTGAGCGCAGCCGTAGATGGGCCTTGGCCCACTGCACGGAAATTGCGATATTCCGGAAGGTGGGCCAAGGCCCACCCTACTCCAGTCCTCCTACGACCGGCATGGCCGCCGGCTTGCGCCGCGCGCGCCACACGCCATCGGTGGCGAAGATCAGCAATCCCACCCAGATGAAGCCGAAGCCGATCGCGCGTGCGCGGTCGAAGACTTCGCCGAATACCAGTACGCCGATCAGCAGCTGCAAGGTCGGGGCGATGTATTGCATGAAGCCGATCACCGAATACGGCACGCGGCGCACCGCATAGGAAAACCCGATCAGCGGCACCGCGGTCAGCACGCCGCCGAAGACCAGCAGGGCATCGACCTGCCAGCCCCAACTGCCGAGGAAGCCGCCATTGCCCTGCATTTCCACCCACGCCAATGCGGCGACCGCAGGCAGGAACAGGTACAGGCTTTCGATCGCCAGCCCAGGCACCGAATCGACCACCGCCAGCTTGCGGATGAACCCGTAGAAACCGAACGACGCGGCCAGCGACAGCGCGATCCATGGAAAACTTCCATAGTTGAAAGTCAGCCACAGCACGCCGGCGGCGGCCACGGCCACCGAAACCCATTGCGCGACCGACAGCCGTTCGCGCAGCAACAGCACGCCCATGACCACGTTGAGCAGCGGATTGATGAAATAACCCAGGCTGGTTTCCACCACATGGCCGGCATTGACCGCCCAGATGTACAGGCCCCAGTTGAAGGCGATCAGCACGCCACTGAGGGCCAGCATCCACGCCACCCGTGGTTGCGCCACGGCCTTGCGCAGCCAGGACAGGCCCTGGGTCAGGCACAGGCCGCCGACCACCAGCAGCGCGCTCCACACGATCCGGTGCATCACGATCTGCAACGACGGCACCGTCTTCAGCAGATGCCAGTACAGGGGCATCAGGCCCCAGATCGCGAACGAGCCGGCGGCCATCCACAGGCCGCCGCGATCCAGCCGCGCCGTGGTCATGTGCTCGCCTCGGCCACGGTCTTCGGCGCGCGCATCTTGCCCAGGGTGATCGCGACCACGCCCAGCAGGATCACCGCCATCGCGCCGAGGTCATGCGCGGTGAAATGTTCCGCCGCCAGCCATGCGCCCAGCATCACCGCGATGGCCGGATTGATGTAGGCATAGCTGCCGGCCAGGGTCGGGCGCACGTGGTGCAGCAGCCAGACATAGGCGGTGAAGCCGATGATCGAACCGAAGGTGATCAGGTAGATCACCGCAAGCGTGCCCTTGAAGGTTGGCAACGCGGCGAAACTTTCGCCGGTGAGGCCGCCAGCGGCCAGCATCATCACCCCACCGCAGATCATCTGTCCGGCGGCGGACATGAAAGGCGAAGGCAGGTCGCGGCCCTTGCTCCAGATCGAACCGAACGCCCACGCGATCGTCGCGACCAGCAAGGCCACCAACCCGGCCGGCGTCGCCGACAAGGTGCTGCCGGCGTTGAGCCAGAGCACGCCGACCAACCCGATACCAATGCCGACCCATTCCAGACCGCTCGGCCGTTGCCCGCGCATCAGCGAGAACAGGCCCATCCACAGCGGCGTCGAGGCGACCGCCACCGCGGCCAGGCCCGACGACACCCACTGCTCGGCGATGCTGACCAGGCCGTTGCCGATGCCCATCATCAGCAGGCCCATGACGGCCAGGTTCTTCCATTGCCCACGGGTCGGCGCGGCGTCGCCGCGCTTGCGCAGGACCAGGTACATCAGCGAACCGGCCAGCAGGAAGCGTCCGCCCGCCATCAGCAACGGCGGGTAGCCGCCTTCCAGGGCGAAGCGGATGCCGAGATAGGTCGAACCCCAGATCAGATAGACCGCCGCCAGGGCAAGGGCGATGGCGGCCGTGCTGGGCTTGGTGTTGTGGGTGGAAGTCATGGACTTGGCAGCTCGTTGGCCATCAGCCTGGTGCAGACTCCGGCACGGCCTGGTCGTCGTTCCCGCAACAGCGGAAACCCATCGACTTTGCCGCGACGGCAAAGATCGAATGGCGCCCTGCTGCGCAGGGTGACGGACGGCAGGCCACGGACTCCGGCAGGTGCCGGAATGACGGGGAGGGGGAGGGTCGCTAGTTTAGTGAGCCGCGTGGCCGCTGATAACCCCTCCGCCACGCCACACTGCATACCAGCGGTGAAACTACGCGGCCTGCTCCTGCGCGGATTGCTCCCTTTGCAGCAGCGCCTGCTTGATCGGCAGGCCCCAGCGATAGCCGCCCAGCGAACCATCGCCACGGATGATGCGATGGCAGGGCACCACCACCGCGATCCGGTTGGACGCACAGGCACTGGCCACCGCGCGCGCCGCCTTCGGCGCGCCCAGCGCCTCGGCGAATTCGGCGTAACTGCGGGTCTGGCCCAGGGGAATCTTCATCAACGCGTCCCACACGCGCTTCTGGAACGCGGTGCCCAGCAGATCCACCGGCACGTCGCTGTCGCGGCCCGACAGGCGTTCTGCAACCGCTCGCAGACGCGGTGCGAGGAAGTCATCATTGCCTGCGTCCACGCGCTGCAGGTTGGCGCGTGGAAATTCCTCGCCCAGTCGCTGTTCCAGCGCGTCCGCATCCTCGCCCAGCTCCACCGCGCAGATGCCGCGCTCGGTCGCCGCCACCAGCGCCTTGCCGAGTACGGTCTCGACCAGCGACCAGCGAATCTCCATGCCCGCGCCACCGGCGCGATACGTGGCCGGGGTCATGCCCAGCTTCGCCGCCCCTTGTTCGTACACCCGCGACGGCGAGCCGTAACCGGCATCGTAAAGCGCGGCGCTGACCTCGTTGCCGGCGCGCAGGCCGGACTTCAACGCGCCGAGTTTCCTTTGCGCGAGGTATTCGGCGGGACTGATGCCATAACGCGCCTGGAACCTGCGCTGCAGGTGCGAGGCGCTGAGGCCGACCGCGGCGGCGAGTTCGTCCAGCGTGGGTTCGCCGCCATCGAGCAGGGCGCGGGCGCGTTCGAGTTTCTGGTCGTTCTTTTCCATGGCCCAAAGCGTAGCGGGCGCACAGGGCGCCCGCTATCCGATTCTTGCGTTGTTCCTTCTCCCGGAGGGAGAAGGACACATCAGACTCAATCCGCCCAGCTTCCCGGCATCGTCGACTCCGGCAGCACCTGCGCCGACAGTGCGCGGTCGTGGCCGAGCACGTCGATGGCATCGCCCAGGATCGCCGCTGATTCGTGCAGCAACGGGTCGGGGCGCTGGTCGGCCAGTTTCTCGCGCGCCGCATCCTTCACGATGTCGCGCTCGTTGGCGCCCAGGCCATCGTCGGCCGCATCGCCAGCCAGCGGATCCAGCGGCAGGCCCAGTTCCTTGCGTTCGGCCTGGCGCTGCATGCGCTTGGCTTCCTGCTTGTCGCGTTCGGCGCGGCGCTCGGCTTCGTTCAAGGACACGTATTTCTTCGCCGCTTCTTCACGGAATTCGGCCACGTCCTGCGACCACCACTGGAATTCCTTGTCGCTGGCCACGCGTTCGGCATGCAGCGATTCCAGTTTCGGCAGCAGCGGGGCGAAATTGCCGTACTGGGTGTGCGGCACGGCCGCGATCTTCGTCCACGGCAAGGCATTGTCGTAGGTGCTTTCGCCGAACTCGGTCGCATCGACGCTGACCGGGAAGGCGATATCCGGCACCACGCCCTTGTGCTGGGTGCTGCCGCCGGCCACACGGAAGAACTGGGCGATGGTCAGCTTGACCTGGCCGAAGCGCGCGGTCTCGTTGGCCGGCCAGCGGTCCAGGTCGACCATGTTCTGCACGGTGCCCTTGCCGAAGGTGGTCTCGCCGATCACCAGGCCGCGACCGTAGTCCTGGATGGCGCCGGCGAAGATTTCCGAAGCCGAAGCCGAACCGCGATTGGTCAGCACCGCCAGCGGACCGTCCCAGGCCACGCCGGACTTGGTGTCGGCGTTGACGGTGACGCGGCCGCCGGATTCGCGCACCTGCACCACCGGACCCTTGTCGATGAACAAGCCGGTCAACTCGACCGCTTCGTCCAGCGAGCCGCCGCCGTTGTTGCGCAGGTCCATGACCACGCCGTCCACGTTTTCCGCCTTGAACTTCACCAGCAGCTTGGCGATGTCGCGGGTGGCCGAAGTGTAGTTGCTCGGGTTCTTCCGGCGCCCTTCGAAGTCCTGGTAGAACGCCGGCAGCTTGACCACGCCGATGCGCCGCTCCGGTTCGCCATTGGCGGCCGGCAAGGTGATCGTTTCGGCCTTCGCCGCCTGTTCTTCCAGCTTGATCTTCTGCCGGGTGATGGTGACCTGCGCGTGCTTGCCGTCGATGCCGCTGGCGGCGGGAATGAATTCCAGGCGCACCTGGGTGTCCTTCTTGCCGCGGATCAACGCGACCACGTCATCGATGCGCCATCCGATCACGTCGGTGATCGGACCGGACTTGCCCTGCCCGACCGCGACGATGCGGTCGCCGGCCTTGAGCGTGCCGTTCATGTCGGCGGGACCGCCGGGAATGATCTCGCGGATCACCACCAGGTCGTCCTGGCGCTGCAACTGCGCGCCGATGCCTTCCAGCGACAGCGACATCGACTGGTTGAAGTTCTCCGCGGTCTTCGGGGTGAAGTAATCGGTATGCGGATCGATCGCGCTGGAATAGCCGTTGAGGAAGGTCTGGAACACGTCCTCGCTCTTCAATTCGTTGACGCTGCGCAGGTAGGTCGCATAGCGCTTGTCCAGGGTCTTGCGGATCTCGTCGGGCTTCTGTCCGGCCAGCTTCAGCCGCAACCAGTCGTTCATCACCGACTTCTTCCAGACCCCGTCGAGTTCCTGCGCGTCGGCCGCCCACGGCGCCTCCTTGCGGTCGTATTCCCAGCGCTGGTCGCCGGTGAAATCGAAATCCTGCTTGAGCAACGCGCGCGCATAGGCGACGCGTTCGCCCACACGCTGTTTATAGACCTTGAAGATGTCGTAGGCCGGAGTCAGTTCGCCGCTGCGGATCGCATCGTCCAGTTCGGTCTTGTACGGGCCGAACCGCTCGATGTCGGTCGCGGTGAAATACTGCTTGCCGCCATCCAGCGCTTCCAGGTAGCGCTTGAAGATGTCCTGCGACAAGGCATCGTCCAGCGCCTGCGGACGATAGGCGTAGCGGCTGTCGGAAAGCAGGCCGTAGACCAGTTTCGAGGTGGTCGACTGGTCGGCGGTCGGGCCCGCGACGGCGCTGGACGGAATCGCACTGTCGGCGCGGGCCAGCAGCGCCAGCGGAGCGGCCAGGGCCAGGGCCAGGACGGCGATTGCGGGGGTCTTCAATTTCATTCGACTACTCGGGCCGGAGGGGCAAGGTGGAGACTGGGACAAGCATGGACTGGATGACAGTGCCGAAAGTTGCCGAGCTTGTCATCTTGACCCGCAGACTAGCGGCACGGCGCCCACCGCGTGTGAATACCGCGTTGTCCGCAGTGGCGCGGACGGACCCTGTTCAGCGAATGTCGCCAGTCAGTGGCGCCCGCCCGCGACTTCAGCCGGCGACGCCGGCTTCCATGGCCTGGCGGTCGGCGTGGTACGAGGAACGCACCAGCGGGCCGGAAGCGACATGGCTGAAGCCCAGCGCATTGCCGTACAGCTCCAGTTCCTTGAACTCGTCCGGGGTCCAGTAACGCATCACCGGGTGGTGGTGGGCGGTGGGCTGCAGGTACTGGCCGATGGTGACCATGTCCACGTCGTGCGCGCGCAGGTCGCGCAAGGTGGCCTGGACCTGCTCCATGGTTTCGCCCAGGCCGAGCATGATCCCGGACTTGGTCGGCAGCTGCGGATGCTGCTGCTTGAACTTCTGCAGCAGGGTCAGCGACCACTGGTAATCGGCGCCGGGGCGGACGTTGGGGTACAGGTCCGGCACGGTCTCGATGTTGTGGTTGAACACATCCGGCGGGTTGACCGCCAGGATCTCCAGCGCCCGGTCCATGCGGCCCTTGCCGCGGAAGTCGGGGGTCAGGATCTCGATCCTGGTCTTGGGCGAATGCTCGCGGATCGCGGCGATGCAATCGACGAAGTGCTGGGCGCCGCCATCGCGCAGGTCGTCGCGGTCCACCGAAGTGACAACCACGTATTTCAGGCCCATGTCGGCGACCGTGGTCGCCAGACTGAGCGGTTCGCTGGCATCGGGTGGCTTGGGCCGGCCATGGGCCACGTCGCAGAACGAACAGCGCCGGGTGCAGACCTCGCCCAGGATCATGAAGGTGGCGGTGCCGTGGCCGAAGCACTCATGGATATTGGGGCAGCTGGCCTCTTCGCAGACCGTGACCAGGCGGTTTTCCCGCAGCTTGGCCTTGAGCCGGGCCACCGAACCATCGCTGGGAATGCGCACCCGGATCCAGGACGGCTTGCGCAGCACCGGCGCATCGAGGAATTGCACCGGCGAACGGGCGATCTTGTCGCCACCCATCTGCTTGACTCCGGTTTCCAGGGAAGGCGCTGCCGGCCCGGAGGAATTCACGACTTGCAGGGAGATTTCACGCGGAGAGATTTCACGCGGAGAAACAGGGCGGGCGCTGGCATCGTTGCTCATGGTGCAATTCTAGCGCCTCCGGTGCGGACGTAGGAGCGACGTGAATCGCGACCGAACCCGCTCTTGGCCCCTGACGCGACATGGCGAAAGATCATGCCCTAGTGAGAAAGCTTGATCGCGGAGGGTCAAATGCCCGGCGTGGCGAGGGGGGATTACGCTCGCGACTCACGTCGCTCCTACGCCTGCCTCCGATCATGGAAGCGCCCGACAAGATTTCGGACGCCCACAAAAAAGCCCGCAATGGCCAGGCCAGTTGCGGGCTTGCTCCCTCCCCCACGTCGGGATGCGACCCAAGCGTGAAGGATGCGTTAGCCACGTTGCACGCTGCACTGCAAAACAGTACCGAAGGGTTTAATAGCCGATTGAAACCAATGGTTTCCTGGGAACGGTTACAAACCTTGTGCGAGCTGGGAGTTGCCGATTCGCGACTTGCCCAGGCACTGATCCAGACAACTTCCAGTCGTCGCCCGACCGGCGAAACTGAACAGGCGTATCGCACATTCGACGCGCAGCCGCATTGCCGTCATGGGCACGCCCGCAGTTGCCCTCGTCATCCGCTGCCCTGGATATCGCCACCGGCCACCCGGATTGGGCCACATGATTCCATTGTGCCGGACGGACTCCACGGCACAAAGGAAACCCCCGCATCGCTGCGGGATTTTCCTGGTTGCTGGTACGCAAGGCCTTGAGCGGGTCATGCTCCTGGCGCGCCGCGGCGCGCCGGATGAAATCGCACGTTCACTTATCGCGGCGCGACCAGAAATCCATGCCACCCACGCCGCCAGCCGGCCCTTCAATCCTGGGAGCGTCGATGCTGGTCTTCGGGCGATGCGCATCGCCCCGCATATCGGCCGCTATTCCGCCGTCGCCATGTGCAGATGCAGAATCCTTCGCAGCTCCAGGATCGCCGCTGGCGTCTCCTGCACGCTGTGGCCCGAGGGGATCGCCTTCTCGGAGCGCGCGCCATCCAGGTGCGAACTCGCATACGGCACCAGGCCGTCGCTGGACTGCGCCAGCGACAGCGAAGGATCGTGCCAGCCGACGATGCTGTGGTAGGGCAGCCCCGCCTCGATCGGCAAGTCGGCGGTGCCGCGCATGAACAACGAGTTCGGACTGAGATCGTCCGGCCCGGTCGGCGGACGCCCCTTGTAGAAGCCGATCCGTTCGAGTTCCTGCGCATCGATCTTGTTGCGCTGGAGCAGTTCGGCGCTGTCGCGCAATATGGTGAAGGGCAGCCGGATCGCGCGCCGCACCAGGCGCAACGCCCAGCCTTCGCTGATCTTGGCGCCCCGGTGCGGCGAGGCCAGGAACACGGCGCGGCCGACCTGGGGCAACGGGTGGAACACGGTCAGTTCGCGCACCTTGGGTTCCCGCGCCAGCGCCGCGGCCCGTGCCGGCGGAAATGCCTGCAGCGAGCGCTGCCGCACCTGCTCGCCGCTGTCGCTGACCAGCAATCGCGCGATCACGCCACCCATGCTGTGGCCGACCAGCACGGCATCGCGACTGGCGCGGTCATCGCCCTCCGGGTCGAAGTGGGTGAAGGTAGCGCGCAAGGCCCGGTCGATGCGCGAACGGCTGGCGAGGATGCCCAGGTTGGTCGGATAGAACACCTGCCAGACCTGGTACTGCCGCCGCAACGCGTCGTCGCCCAGCAGTTCGTTGGCCAGGTTGACCCAGGCCTCGGGACTGCTCGCCAGGCCATGCACCAGGATCACCACGCGCTTGTCCGGATCGTAGGGCTGGGTCAGGTAGACGCGCGGATCGAACGGGCGCCGCTGGCGCGGGCGCAGCAGGCTGGACAGGCTCAGCTGCGCCAGTTTCGAACGCGCCAGCCACACGCCGTAGGCGGCCGAGAAATTCGCCGCCAGCGGCACGCTGCGGCCGGCGATGGTTTCCTGCTCGTGGCGATAGGGGTTGTAGACGTCCAGATGCACGTCTTCGGTCGCCAGCACCTGGTCGAGCGTGGCGCCCTCGAAGCGCAGGGTGGCGGTCACCGGCAGGTAGCGGGTATCGCGATAAGGAGGAGGATCCGCCGGCGTGGCCTCCGCTCCGGCGGCGTCCGGTTTCGATCGCGCGAACACCGCCACCAGGCTGCTGCCGAAGCCATCGCGGCCATACACCGCGCGCAGGTTGTCGAAACCCAGCGTGTTCGACGCCAACAGCATCTCGAGCGCGTCGTCCCGGTTGCGGTCGAAGCCATGCACGGCGACACCCAGGCGCAGGTTGTGGACCTGCTGGATCTGGTCCGGCGCGCCGCCGCGCAGGCGCGCGAGCTCGAACAGCGACTGCGCCGTCACCTCCACCGCGCGGTTGTACAAGCGCAATACGCGGCTCTGGCGCGATTCGAACACGCGCTGCTCGGGCGCGCGCGCGGTCATGAACAGATAGGCGTAGGCCCAGCGCGCGGTATCCATCGCCTCATGCGCGGCCGCTTCCGGCGCCGCCTTCATCGCCTCGGCCGCCTCCCGCATGCGCAAGGCGCGTACTTCGGCGATCGTCGCCAACCAGGTTTCTTCCGACACCGACTGCCTCAGCCGCCCGGCGCAGGGCTCGGGTTCGCGCCGGCAACTGCCCTCGTCCAGGCCGGCGGAGGCGAGCACCGAGGCCGCGTCGACGCTGAGCCGGCCGCTGCTGAGCACATCGGTGCGGCGCGCGATATCGGCATCCGCCGCGCGCCGCTCCCTGACCTTGACCACCGCGCAGCCATTGAGCAGGGCCAGCGCCAACAACACGCACACCAATGCCCCGGTTTTCCGCGAATTCATGCTGACGATCACCGAATGCCCTGAAGTGCGTCCGCAAACGCCAAGTCTCTAGCGTATGCGAAACCCAGACGAACGAAAGGCCCGCGCGAGGCGGGCCTTTCGAAGTCGCAACACATGCGGTCGCGGCGCGGGATCAGAAATCCATGCCGCCCATGCCGCCCATGCCGCCGCCCATGCCGCCAGCCGCGGCCGGCTCGTCCTTCTTCGGCGCTTCGGCCACCATCGCTTCGGTGGTGATCATCAGGCCGGCGATGGACGCCGCGTTCTGCAGGGCCGAACGGGTGACCTTGGTCGGGTCCAGGATGCCGAACGCGATCATGTCGCCGTATTCGCCGGTCGCGGCGTTGTAGCCGTAGTTGCCGCTGCCGGAGGCCACGTTGTTCAATACCACCGACGGCTCTTCGCCGCAGTTGGTGACGATTTCGCGCAGCGGCGCTTCCATCGCGCGCTTGGCGATGTTGATGCCGTGGTTCTGGTCTTCGTTGATACCCTTCAGCTCACCGATGGCCTGCAGCGCGCGGATCAGGGCGACGCCGCCGCCCGGGACCACGCCTTCTTCCACCGCGGCGCGGGTCGCGTGCAACGCGTCTTCGACGCGCGCCTTCTTTTCCTTCATCTCGATCTCGGTCGAAGCGCCGACCTTGATCACCGCCACGCCGCCGGCCAGCTTGGCCACGCGTTCCTGCAGCTTCTCGCGATCGTAGTCCGAAGAGGTCTCTTCGATCTGCGCCTTGATCTGCTTGATGCGGGCTTCGATGCCGCTGGTCTCGCCGGCGCCGTCGATGATCGTGGTGTTTTCCTTGGTCACCTGGATCTTCTTCGCGCGGCCCAGGTCCTGCAGGGTCGCCTTCTCCAGCGACAGGCCGACTTCCTCGGAAATCACCACGCCGCCGGTCAGGGTCGCCATGTCTTCCAGCATCGCCTTGCGACGGTCGCCGAAGCCCGGCGCCTTCACCGCGCAGACCTTGACGATGCCGCGGATGGTGTTGACCACCAGCGTCGCCAGGGCTTCGCCTTCGACTTCTTCGGCCACGATCAACAGCGGCTTGCCGGCCTTGGCCACGCCTTCCAGCACGGGCAGCAGGTCGCGCACGTTGGAGATCTTCTTGTCGTACAGCAGGATGAACGGGTCATCCAGGTCGACCGACATCGACTGCTGGTTGTTGACGAAGTACGGCGACAGGTAGCCGCGGTCGAACTGCATGCCCTCGACCACGTCCAGTTCGTTGTCCAGGCCCGAGCCTTCCTCAACGGTGATCACGCCTTCCTTGCCGACCTTCTTCATCGCGTCGGCGATGATGTTGCCGATCGACTCGTCGCTGTTGGCCGAGATCGTGCCGACCTGGGCGATGGCCTTGTCGTCGGCGGTGGGCTTGCTGATCTTCTTCAGCTCGGCCACGGCGGCCACGACGGCCTTGTCGATGCCGCGCTTGAGGTCCATCGGATTCATGCCGGCGGCGACCGCCTTGGAACCTTCGCGGATCAGCGCCTGGGCCAGCACGGTGGCGGTGGTGGTGCCGTCGCCGGCGTTGTCGGAGGTCTTGGAAGCGACTTCCTTGACCATCTGCGCGCCCATGTTCTCGAACTTGTCGGCCAGTTCGATTTCCTTGGCGACGGACACGCCATCCTTGGTGATGGTCGGGGCGCCGTAGCTCTTCTCGAGCACGACATTGCGGCCCTTCGGACCGAGGGTTGCCTTCACGGCATTGGCGAGGATGTTGACGCCGCGCACCATGCGCGAACGGGCGTCTTCACCGAAACGGATTTCTTTGGCGGACATTGTGTGACTCCGAAAATGTTAAATGGAAAAGAGTGAAGAGGAAGATCAAACGCGATTGCGGATCAGGGAGTGCTGGTTGTTTTGACTATTCACCATTCACCCTTCCCGCTTCACGGCGCTCAGCCGAGGATCGCGAAGATGTCGTCTTCCTTCACCACCAGGTAATCGGTGCCGTCCAGCTTCACTTCCGTGCCGCTGTACTTGCCGAACAGGACCTGGTCGCCGACCTTGACCTTGGGCGCGCGGACGCTGCCGTTGTCCAGGGCCTTGCCGTCGCCGACGGCGATGACGTTGCCCTTGATCGGCTTCTCGGTGGCGGAGTCCGGAATGACGATGCCGCCAGCGGACAACTTCTCTTCTTCGACACGCTTGATCACGACGCGGTCGTACAACGGCTTGATATTGCTCATTTCAATCCTCTTAAGTGATTGATTGCACAGGGAAAGGGCGGCGATGTTAGCACTCGCATCAAGTGAGTGCCAGCGTCGCAGGGACAAGAACCCGGCAACGCCGGGATGCAACACAGATGGGGCGTTGGCAAAGGCGTTTCAAGGGCGCAAAAAAAGAGCGCGCATGACAGGGGCATGCGCGCTCTTTATGGAGATGGTGTCGTGTCCCTGCCTGGCGTCAATCCACCCGGGCCTCTCCCCCCGTCAACTCCTTGTCGAAGCCGGCCTCCTGCCAGCGGCGGTAGAAATAACATCCAGACCGGGCCCTGACGAGACAACAACTCGCTGAAACTGGTGACTTCCGGTCACCTACTGCCCGCTTCTCCAGCCAAGTCCAGAATTTGAGGGAGAAGTAGCTACCGAAAGCATACATATGGTGCCTATTATTGTTCACCTAGTTACTATTGGTAACATACAGCTATCCCTTGGTCCCAAAGCTTGAGTAAGGTGCGGTTGCGATGCAGCCAAGCCCAGGAGTGGCGATGACCCAACAGGAACGGATTCGACTGGCCAGGCGCGCGGCGGGCATGTCCCAGAGCCAGCTGGCGCAGAGGGTGGGCGTGCAACGCAGCGCGGTCAGCCACTGGGAGGCGCCGCTGGGCAAGAATCCCAGCGTTACCCATCTGCGGGAAATGGCGATGGTGACCGGCACCCAGTTCGAATGGCTGGCGACCGGTCGCGGTGAAATGCCGCTGTCCAAGGATATGCAGCTGGATTCGATCGCCACCGCCGAGGCGTTGCTGATCGAGGATCCACTGGAATTCCGCCTGGTCGAAGCCTTCAGGGCCGCGCCGTTGCGCACCCGGCTCTCATTGCTGGAGGTGATGGAAGAACTCGCCACCCAGCGACTGGGCCGCGCCAATGGCCGTCGCGGCATGGTTTCCAAGCCAGGAGTCGTGGTCAGCGGTTAACCTTGTGGGCAGCTCGTATTGAACCGCATGGCCTCCCGACGGTCGAAGCCCGACCCGCCAGCGCAGACCCCCGAGGAAAGTAACCCGATGACCTTGTTGCAACGCCTGTTGGCCCTGTTCGCGCTTGCGCTGGTCGCGCATCCCGCCCAGGCGATCAGTGAAGACGACCTGCTGCCGGTCGACCAGGCCTTCGTACTCACCGCCAGCGCGCCCACGCGCGAGCGCATCGAGCTGCGGTGGAAGATCGCCGATGGCTATTACCTGTATCGCCATCGCACCGACGCGCAGGTGGAAGGACCGGGCTTCCAGGCCGGCAAGCTGCAACTGCCCAAGGGCAAGGCCCATCACGATGAATTCTTCGGCGACGTAGAGACTTACCACGGCGGCCTGAACGGCGTGCTTGCCGGCACAGCCTCCGCCGACGCCGACAGCGTCACCTTGAAAGTGAAGTACCAGGGCTGCGCCGACGCCGGCATCTGCTACCCGCCGCAGACCCGCAAGCTGGTGGTGAAATTGCCCGCGGCCGGGGCCGCGACCGGCCTGCCTGGCTCCCTTGGTTCCGCCAGGACCAGTGGCCTGCCGCTGTTCGGCCAACAGGCCAACGCCGCTGGCGCGGTCGATGCGCTGCCGCTGCCGCAGGAGCAAGCCTTCGCCTTCGAAGCCATCGCCTACGACGGCAACCAGTTGCTGCTGCGCCTGACCCCGGCCCCCGGTTATTACCTGTATCGCGACCGCACCACGATGAAGCTGGAGGGCGCGGAAGGCATCCGCCTGGATCGCCCGCGCTGGCCCAAGGGCACGGCCCATCGCGACGAGCATTTCGGCGATGTCGTGGTCTATTTCGGCCTGGCCGAAGTGCCGGTACCGCTGCTCCGCAGCCACGGCGAGGCCGCCGAGGCCACGCTCAAGGTGACCTTCCAGGGTTGCCAGAACGACGGCATCTGCTATCCGCCGATGACCCGCGCGGTGAAGCTGGCGATTCCGAAGGGCAAGCCCAATGCAGCCGCGACCACCAAGGCGGCGCCCGCGCCCGAACTGGTCGCGGCCCTGCCCACGGCTGGCGCCAACGCGACTTTACCGGCAATCGATGCAACAGCCATCGATGCCGCAGCCGCCGCGGAGCCGGCAATCGCTGCGGTTTCCCCCGAAGAAGTTGCCCGCACCACTCCACCCGCCGAAGTGTTGCGCAAGGCCAATGAAACCACCGCGCCGACCGGCGTGCTGATGGCGTTGCTGCTGGCCCTGGCCGGCGGACTGATCCTCAACCTGATGCCGTGCGTGCTGCCGGTGCTGTCGCTGAAGGCCTTGTCGCTGGCCGACAGCGGACGCGGTGGCGGGCATGCGCGCCGCAGCGCGCTCTGGTACACGGCGGGCGTGCTGCTGAGCTTCGTCGCCCTGGGCGCGCTGGCGATCGGCTTGCGCGCGGCGGGCCAGGCCCTGGGCTGGGGCTTCCAGTTGCAGCAGCCGCTGGTGATCGGGGCTTTGGTCTATCTGATGTTCGCGGTCGGACTGAGTCTGTCGGGCGTGTTCGCCCTGGGTCACCGTTTCGCTGGTGCCGGCCATGAATTGACGGGCAGAAGCGGCCCAGCGGGCGACTTCTTCACCGGCGTGCTGGCGGTGGTGATCGCCAGTCCCTGCACGGCGCCGTTCATGGGCACGGCGATGGCTTTCGCCTTCACCACGTCCACATCGGTGGCATTGCTGGTGTTCGCGTTCCTCGGCCTGGGCCTGGCCCTGCCGTTCCTGCTGATCGGCTTCGTCCCCGGGCTGGCGCAACGCCTGCCGAAACCAGGCGCGTGGATGGAAACGCTGAAGCATTTCCTCGCCTTCCCCATGTACCTGACCGCGGTCTGGCTGCTGTGGGTGCTGGGCAAGCAGCGCGGCGTGGACGCGATCGCCCTGGCCCTGGTCGGACTGGTGCTGCTGGCGCTCGGGCTGTGGTGGTACCAGCGCCTGCGCCTGCAGGCCGCGCCGTTGCGGCGTGCGCTGGCGATGGCGTTGCTGCTGGCCTCGCTGCTGCCGCTGGCGCTGGTGCATCGCCTGCAGCGCGAAACCGCCAGCCCGACGACGACCGCCGATGTCGTGCCGTATTCGGCGGCGAAACTCGCGGCCCTGCGCAGCGAAGGCCGGGTGGTCTTCGTCGACATGACCGCCGACTGGTGCGTGACCTGCAAGGCCAACGAGAAGACGGTGCTGGGACGCGAGGATTTCCGCGCGGCCATGCGCCAGGCCGACGCGGTGTTCATGCAGGGCGACTGGACCAATGTCGACCCGGCGATCAGCGAATTCCTGGAGGCGCACAAGGCGGTCGGCGTGCCGCTGTACGTGGTCTTCCCCAGCGATGGCGGCGAAGGCGAAGTGCTGCCGACCGTGCTGACCCAGGACAAGGTGGCCGCGGCACTGGCCCGCGCCCGGAGATGAAGCTGCGCAACACCCACCTGTTGCTCGCGGCCTTGGCGGCGGGCGTGCTGGGCGCGCTGGCCAGCCTGTGGTTCGGCGGCAGCCCGTTGTTGCGCACCGACGCCGGCCAGCGCGCGTTGCAAACGGCAATCGAGGCCAGCGCACCGGCACCGCCGCCCGGGGTGAAGCCGGCCAAACCGGGCCAACCGATGCCGCCGCTCAAGCTCGCGGACCTGCAGGGGCAGGTGCAGTCGCTGCCCGGCGCCTACGCGGGCCGACCGCTGCTGATCAATGTCTGGGCCAGCTGGTGCGGACCGTGCATCGAGGAGATGCCGGAACTGGATCGCTACGCCCGCGTCCAGGGCAAGCAAGGCGTGCAGGTCCTCGGCCTGGCCCTGGATACGCCGGAGAACATCCATGAATTTCTCGGCCGGGTGCCGGTGGCCTATCCGATCCTGGTGGATACGCCCGGCCCCGCCGACGCCAGCGTGTGGCTGGGCAACCTCAAGGGCGTGTTGCCGTATTCGGTGCTGGTCGGCGCCGACGGCACGATTCTCAAGCAGAAGATCGGGCCGTTTGAGCCGGGCGAAATCGATGGTTGGGCGAAAACACCCTGACCCCAATGTGGGATGTGGGAGCGGCGCCCCTCTTTCATTTTTCAAATGAACGCTTAAAACGCCACTAACTTCTGCGAACTGGACAGCATTGGCGTCTTCACGCAGACTGCGCCGCTTCCGCTGGAGCGTTCGATGGCAAAGCTGCTGGTCCTGCATGGCCCCAATCTCAACCTGCTGGGCAGCCGCGAGCCGGAAGTCTATGGCCGCACCACCCTGGCCGAGATCGACGCCTCGCTGTCCGCACAGGCCGCGGGCGCCGGGCACCAGTTCGAGAGCCTGCAGTCCAATGCCGAGCACGAACTCGTCGACCGGGTCCAGGCCGCACGCGGCGACGGCACCGCCTTCCTCCTGATCAATCCCGCCGCCTTCACCCATACCTCGGTCGCCCTGCGCGATGCCTTGGCGGCGGTGGCCCTTCCGTTCATCGAAATCCACCTGTCCAACCCGCACACCCGCGAACCGTTCCGCCACCACAGCTATTTCAGCGACCTGGCGACAGGCGTGGTCTGCGGCTTCGGCGCGGACAGTTACCGCTATGCGATGGACGCCGCGATCAAGAAGCTGGGAGTGAGCTGAGGGGAGTGAGAAGTGAGGGATGGCGAATCGCGAATCACTCCCCCTCACTCCTCACTCCTCTCCGCTCACTCCTCATCCGCTCACTCCTCATCCGCCCCATTAGACACACACCACAGAGGCCACCATGGACCTGCGCAAGATCAAGAAACTCATCGACCTGCTGGAAGAATCCAATCTCGCCGAGATCGAGATCAAGGAAGGCGAGGAAAGCGTGCGCCTGGCGCGCGTGCCCAAGGGCGGCTATGCCGCCGCGCAACCGCAGATGTACGCCGCGCCCGTCGAACAACGCGCCGCTACGCCGATGCCGATGGCCTCGCCCACCGAGTCCTCGACCGGTGGCGGCGCCAAGGCCGGCAGCGACTTGCCGGAAGGCCACGTCATGCGCGCGCCGATGGTCGGCACGTTCTACACCTCGCCCTCGCCGGACAAACCGGCCTTCGTCAGCGTCGGCCAGTCGGTCAAGGCCGGCGAAACCCTGGCCATCATCGAGGCGATGAAGATGTTCAACCCGATCGAAGCCGACGTCTCCGGCACGATCCTGGCGGTGCTGACCGAAAGCGGCTCGCCGGTGGAATTCGACCAGCCCTTGTTCGTGATTGGCTGAGGCGCGCGCCATGCTAGACAAAGTAGTAATAGCCAACCGCGGCGAAATCGCGCTGCGCATCCTGCGCGCCTGCCACACGCTCGGCATCCGCACGGTCGCGGTGCATTCCACGGTCGATCGCAACCTCAAGCACGTGGCGATGGCCGATGAATCGGTGTGCATCGGCCCGGCGCCTTCCAGCGAAAGTTATTTGAACGTGCCGGCGATCATCGCCGCGGCCGAGGTCACCGACGCGCAGGCGATCCATCCAGGCTACGGCTTCCTCAGCGAGAACGCGGACTTCGCCGAACGCGTGGAGCAGTCCGGTTTCGTCTTCATCGGCCCCAAGGCCAACACCATCCGCCTGATGGGCGACAAGGTGGAAGCGATCCGCGCGATGAAGGCCGCGGGCGTGCCCTGCGTGCCCGGTTCCGGTGGCCCGTTGGATGACGACATCGTCACCAACACCAAGATCGCGCGCGAAATCGGCTACCCGGTGATCATCAAGGCCGCCGGCGGCGGCGGCGGTCGCGGCATGCGCGTGGTCCATGCCGAAGGCACGTTGCACAGCGCCATCAGCACGACCAAGGCCGAAGCCAAGGCGGCGTTCGGCAACGACCAGGTGTACATGGAAAAATTCCTGGAGAATCCGCGCCACGTGGAAATCCAGGTGCTGGCCGACGGCCAGGGCGGCGCGATCCACCTCGGCGAACGCGACTGCTCGATGCAGCGCCGCCACCAGAAGGTGGTGGAGGAAGCGCCCGCGCCAGGGATCAGCGAGGAGCAACGCAACGAGATCGGCAAAGTCTGCGTCGATGCCTGCATCCGCATCGGTTATCGCGGCGCCGGCACCTTCGAATTCCTGTACGAAAACGGCCGCTTCTACTTCATCGAAATGAACACCCGCATCCAGGTGGAGCACCCGGTCACCGAACGCATCACCGGCATCGACCTGGTCTGCGAACAACTGCGCATCGCCGGCGGCGAGAAGCTGTCGATCAGGCAGTCCGACATCGTGCTGCGCGGCCACGCCATCGAATGCCGGATCAATGCGGAAGATCCCGACACCTTTGCGCCCAGCCCCGGCACGATCACCGGCTTCTATCCGCCCGGCGGCCCGGGCGTGCGCGTGGACACGCACATCTACACCGGCTATCGCGTGCCGCCCAACTACGACTCGATGATCGGCAAGCTGATCGTGCACGGCCCCGACCGCGAAACCGCCATCGCGCGCATGCGCGTGGCCCTGAGCGAGATGGTCGTGGACGGGATCAAGACGAATATTCCCCTGCAGCAATCGATCATGCGCGACCAGGGCTTCCAGGCCGGCGGGCAGAACATCCATTACCTGGAGAAGCGACTGGCGGAGCGCAAGAGCAAGTCCATCGCGCTGGTTTAAGCCCGCCCCGCCCTCGTAGAGCCGAGCTTGCTCGGCTGCTTTTGATCTTGCGTGAAGAGCAGCCGACCAAGATCGGCTCTACAAGGCTCTTGATCTTTGCGGGAAGCAGCCGAGCAAGCTCGGCTCTACAACGCATGGAACTCGATTCGCAACGTTGATACGGATCACGCCAATGCCCTACCTGGAACTCTCCCTGCGCTGCAGCGAATCCGACCAGCCGCGTTACGAAAACGCGCTGGAGGATGTCGGCGCGCTGGCCGTCACCTTGCTGGATGCCGATGCCGACACCGGCAACGAACAGGCGATCCTGGAACCCGGCGTCGGCCAGACCCCGTTGTGGCATGCACTGGTGCTGACCGCGCTGTTTCCGGCGGACACCAATGCATTGGCGCTACTGGCCGCGCTGGAATCGTTCGATCCCGGCCTGGACTGGACCACGGCCGGTTTCCGCACCGTGGACGACCAGGACTGGGAACGCGCGTGGATGGATCAATACGTACCGCTGCGTTTCGGTGCGCGCACTTTCATCGTGCCGTGGAATCACGAACTGCCTGCGGACGCCGAGCACGCGGATGCCGCCGTGGTGCGCCTGGACCCGGGCCTGGCTTTCGGCTCCGGCACCCATCCCACCACCGCGTTGTGCCTGCGCTGGCTGGATCAACTGGCGGGTGAAGCAAAACTTGACGGCGCGACCGTGCTCGATTTCGGTTGCGGCTCCGGCATCCTTGCCCTGGCCGCGCTGAAACTCGGCGCGGCGCAGGCCGTCGGCGTGGACAACGATCCGCAAGCCCTGGTCGCGACCTTCGACAATGCCGAACGCAACGGCGTCGGCGAGCGCCTCGCTGTTTACCTGCCGCAGGACGAACCCGTCGCCACCTATCCGGTCGTGGTCGCCAACATCCTCGCTTCGGCGCTGGACACGCTGGCCGACACCCTCGCCGCACGCGTGGCGCCCGGCGGCCGCATCGCCTTGTCCGGCATCCTGCACGGACAGGAGGACGAACTGCTCACCCGCTATGCCGAATGGTTCGATGACCTGGTGGCCACCCGGGACGACGACTGGATGCGCATCGATGGACGCCGCCGCTGATCGCTGCATGTAGGAGCAGGCCTTGCCCGCGATGCTCTTCCCGGAAATTGTGACGAAGAGCATCGCGGGCAAGGCCCGCTCCTACACGCGACGGGCGGTCCCGTGCTTGAATAGCCGCATGTTCATTTGTTGCCTGCATTGCCACGAACTGATCGCCATCGACCAGGCCACACGCCTGGCGCCCGAAATATGCCCGCGTTGCGGCGGCGCCCTGCGCGACCGCCTGGCAACGGGAACCTCCGCCGCGGATGCGACAGACACCGGGGAACGCAGCTTCGTCAGCTTCCTGCAAGGCAGTGAAACGGCTACGGCAAGCACGACGCAAATCCCGACCGCTGCCGGTACGGAAGCCCTCGACGAGGCGACTACCGCAAGCCTGGTCTTGCCGGAAGGGGCCGACGCAGAGACTGCTGATGCCGATGCTGGAACCGGATCCGGAATGGAGGCCGACACCGATTCCGAAAGGGAGATGGAAGCAGGGATAATCGACGAACCGGCACCCGGCCTCGATCCACAAGCCATCGATTCCACCCGGGAGGATGCGATCGCCGGCGCGGACGCGCCCACGCCTGTCGCCTCCGCGCCGGCTCCGCAAGCATTTCCCGCCACACCCAGTTTCACCCGCAAGAACGCGCGTTCGGGCAGCCATCCACGTGCCGCCGGCTGGCAGTGGGCGTTGCTGATCGCGCTTTCGCTGACGCTGGCCTTGCAGGTTCTGCTCGCGGATCGCGCGCGCCTGGCGGCGGATGCGGCGTGGCGGCCCTTGATTTCCCCGCTCTGCGCTGCGCTGGGCTGTTCGATACCGCCGTGGCACCAGCCCGATGCATTGACGATGCTCAGCCGCGACGTGAGTCCGATCGCCGGCCGCGCCGGCGGCCTCAACGTCCAGGCCACTTTCCGCAACGATGCGCGCTGGGCGCAAGCCTGGCCAGTGTTGCAGCTGTCGCTGTCCGACGCCGACGGCCGCGTGCTGGGGTCGCGGGCTTTCACCCCTCGGGAATACCTGGGCGCCACGGCGGCGCAAACGGAATTGGCGCCAGGGCAAAGCGCCCATATCGCCTTGCAATTGCATGAGCCGAACCCGAACGTGGTCGCGTTCACCTTCGACTTCCGGTAGCTGAAGAGGGGCCGTCGATGGAAGCAAAAGGTGCAAGCGCGCGAATCCCGCGCTAGACTCGTTCCCCCGCCGGAAGTTGCCATTCGCACGACGGGCTTGTCACTTGAGTTTCGCAGGGGAACCTCCTTGGTGAATGCCGCCGCTCGCCACGACGTCAGTCGTGGCAATCCCAAGCCGCCGTTGCGCGATCACGTGGCGCAATCCGTACGCCGCTACCTGCGCGACCTGAATGGCTGCGATGCGGATGACGTATATGAAATCGTGCTGCGCGAAATGGAAATCCCGTTGTTCGTGGAAGTGCTGAACCATTGCGAAGGCAACCAGAGCCGCGCCGCGGCCCTGCTCGGCATCCACCGCGCGACGCTGCGCAAGAAGCTGAAGGATTACGGGCTGGCGTAGAGCGCAGCTTGCTGCGCTGTCTTTCGGCCGGATCACGGGAAAGCCCCCGGCCGAGCAAGCTCGGCTCTACGGCCCGCCGAAGCGAGGGTGGGCCGCTACAATATCGACCCACCCCGCTTCGCCGATACCTCCATGCCCACCGATTTACTGCCCGTGCGTCGGGCGTTGCTGTCCGTTTCCGACAAGACCGGCCTGGTCGAACTGGCCACCGCGCTGGCCGCGCACAAAGTCGAATTGCTGTCCACCGGTGGCACCGCCAGGACTTTGCGTGACGCCGGCCTGACGGTGCGCGACGTGTCCGAGGTCACAAGCTTCCCGGAAATGATGGATGGCCGGGTCAAGACCCTGCATCCCATGGTTCACGGTGGCTTGCTGGGCCGCAGCGGCATCGACGAGGCGGTGATGGCCGAACACGGCATCGCCGCGATCGACCTGCTGGTGCTGAACCTGTATCCGTTCGAGACCGTCACTGCCGACCCCGCCTGCAAGCTGGAGGATGCGGTGGAGAACATCGATATCGGTGGCCCGGCGATGTTGCGTTCGGCGGCGAAGAATTTCGCCCGCGTGGCCGTCGCCACCGATCCGGCGCAATACGCTGGCCTGGTCGAGGAATTGAATGCGCATGCCGGCGCGCTGTCGGCGCGGACGCGTTTCTCGCTGTCGGTGGCCGCGTTCAACCGCGTCGCCCAGTACGACGCGGCGATCAGCAACTACCTGTCCGCGATCACTGACGCATCAGCCGACGTGCCGGCACGTGCCGCGTTCTCTGCCCAGGCCAACGGCAGCTTCGTCAAGGTCATGGACTTGCGCTACGGCGAGAATCCGCACCAGCAGGCCGCGTTCTATCGCGACCTGTATCCGGCGCCCGGCTCGTTGGCGACCTTCACCCAGTTGCAGGGCAAGGAACTGAGCTACAACAACATCGCCGACAGCGACGCGGCGTGGGAATGCGTGCGCCAGTTCGACGCGCCCGCCTGCGTGATCGTCAAGCACGCCAACCCCTGCGGCGTGGCCGTCGGCGTGGCCTGCGGCGATGCCTACGAACTGGCCTACGCCACCGACCCGACCAGCGCCTTCGGCGGCATCATCGCCTTCAACACGAAGCTTGACGCGGCTACCTGCAAGGCCATCCTCGACCGCCAGTTCGTGGAAGTGCTGATCGCCCCGGATTACGAAGAGGGCGCGCTGGACTACGCGCGCAAGAAGGCCAATGTGCGCGTGCTGCAGATCGCTCTTGAACAACACGGCCCGCTGGCGCCGGCCTCGCGGGGGTTCATCGACACCAAGCGCATCGGCTCCGGCCTGCTGATGCAGACCGCCGACGATCGCGTGGTGACGCGCGACGAGCTGAAGGTGGCGACGAAGCTGGCGCCGACCGAAGCGCAGTTCGCCGACCTGCTGTTCGCGTGGAAGGTGGCCAAGTTCGTCAAGTCCAACGCCATCATCTATGCGAAGGACCATCGCACCATCGGGGTCGGCGCGGGGCAGATGAGCCGGGTGTATTCGGCGCGCATCGCCGGGATCAAGGCCGCCGACGCGAACCTGGTGGTCGAAGGCTCGGTGATGGCCTCGGATGCCTTCTTCCCGTTCCGCGACGGCATCGACGCGGCCGCGACGGCGGGAATCAAGGCGGTGATCCAGCCGGGCGGCTCGATGCGCGACGATGAAGTGATCGCAGCGGCGGACGAGCATGGGTTGGCGATGGTATTCACCGGCGTGCGGCATTTCAGACACTGATCTTTCCGCTCGTCATCCCGGCGCAAGCCGGGACCCGTCTCGACGTTGCGGTTGATTTGTTCCTGAAAGACGAAAGCAAGATCAAAATGGGTTCCAGCTTGCGCTGGAATGACGGCACAAGCACTGGCTCCCGGCGTTCGTCGGGATGGCGATCTTCGGAGATGCGCGGATGAAAATACTGGTCATAGGTTCTGGCGGCCGCGAACACGCGTTGGCCTGGAAGCTCGCGCAATCCCCGCGCGTCAGCGAGGTCATCGTCGCTCCCGGCAACGCTGGTACCGCGAGCGAAGCCAAGTGCCGCAATGCCAACGTGGCGGTGAACAATATCGACGGCCTGCTGGCGTTGGCGCAGAACGCGAAGATCGACGTGACCGTGGTCGGGCCGGAGATTCCGCTGGTGGCCGGGGTGGTCGACCGTTTCCGCGCGGCTGGCCTGCGCGTGTTCGGCCCCACCGCCGCCGCCGCGCAACTGGAAGGCAGCAAGGCCTACGCCAAGGATTTCCTGGCCCGGCATGGGATTCCGACCGCGTTCTATTCGGTATTCACCGAAGTCGAACCCGCGCTGGCCTACCTTCGAGAGAAGGGCGCGCCGATCGTCGTGAAAGCCGATGGCCTGGCCGCAGGCAAGGGCGTGATCGTGGCGATGACCTTGCAGGAAGCGGAAGATGCCGTGACCGACATGCTCGCCGGCAACGCCTTCGGCGACGCGGGCGCGCGCGTGGTGATCGAGGAATTCCTCGACGGCGAGGAAGCCAGCTTCATCAGCATGGTCGATGGCCGGACCGCGTTGCCGATGGCCACTTCGCAGGACCACAAGCGCGTCGGCGATGGCGATACCGGCCCCAATACCGGCGGCATGGGCGCATATTCGCCGGCGCCGGTGGTCACGCCTGAAGTGCATGCGCGGGTAATGCGCGAGGTGGTGAATCCGACCGTGCAAGGCATGCTTGCCGATGGCATTCCCTTCACCGGTTTCCTGTATGCCGGACTGATGATCGATGCCGCCGGTGCGCCGAAGGTGATCGAATTCAACGTGCGCTTCGGCGACCCTGAAACGCAGCCGGTGATGATGCGCCTGCAATCGGACCTGCTGGATCTGGTCGAAGCCGGCATCGACGGACGATTGGACGAAGTCGAGGCGAGCTGGGATCCGCGTCCCTCGCTGGGCGTGGTGATGGCGGCGCAGAATTATCCGGACACGCCGCGACTGGGCGACACCATCAACAGCTGGGACGTGCCCGACGTGGCCGACACCAAGGTCTTCCATGCGGGAACGCGGGTGGAAGGCGAGCATGTGGTGACCTCGGGCGGGCGCGTGCTGTGCGTGTGCGCGCTGGGCGAGGACATCGCCGACGCGCAACGACGCGCCTACGAAGAGGTCTCCGGCATCTCCTGGCCCGGCGAATTCCACCGTCACGACATCGGCTGGCGGGCGATCGCGCGCGAATAGTGATTTTCCTTCTCCCTCCGGGAGAAGGTGCCCGAAGGGCGGATGAGGGAAGGAGCCGTGAGTGGTACTTAACCTTCCGTGGTTATTCATTCTCCTTCCCTCATCCGGCGCTGCGCGCCACCTTCTCCCGGAGGGAGAAGGAAAAGCGAATCTGCTAGTCTCCGCCGCATCCCCTAGGAGCGCGCATGTCGAGCCACAGCCAGTTCGCCTTGTTGAAACAGCGGCGCTTCCTGCCGTTCTTCGTTACCCAATGCTTCGGCGCGTTCAACGACAACGTCTACCGGCAGGCGATCATCGGCCTGCTGTTCTACCTGGGCGTCAGCACGCAGGAACGCACGCTGTACACCAACCTGGCGCCGGCGCTGTTCATCCTGCCCTACTTCCTGTTCTCCGCCACCGCCGGCCAGATCGCCGAGAAGCTGGAGAAATCGAAACTCATCCGCATCACCACGACCATGGAAATCGCGATCATGTCGCTGGCCGCGATCGGCTTCGTGACCCAGAACATGATCGTGCTGCTGGTGGCGCTGTTCGGCACCGGACTGCAGTCCACCTTGTTCGGGCCGGTGAAGTATTCGATCCTGCCCTCGGTGCTCAAGCCCGAGGAACTCACCGGCGGCAACGGCCTGGTCGAGATGGGCACGTCGATCTCGATCCTGGCCGGCATGATCTTCGGCGGCCTGATCTTCAGGATCGCCGGCGACCACGGCCCGGTGGTCGCGGCCACCGCGATCATCGTGCTGGCGGTCAGCGGCAACCTGGTCAGCCGCGCGATCCCGCGCGCGGAGGCCGGTGCGCCCGAGCTGAAGATCAACTGGAACCCGATCCCCGAATCGCTGGCCGTGCTGCGCCTGGCGAAGAAGCAGGTCGCGGTGCGCAACGCGATCCTCGGCGTGTCCTGGTTCTGGTTCATCGGCACGATGCTGACTTCGCAACTGCCGACCTATGCGGAAACCAACCTGGGCGGCTCGGAAACGCTGTACATCTTCGCCTTGGCGTTGTTCTCCATCGGCACCGGCGTCGGCTCGCTCCTTTGCGAAAAGCTGTCGGCGCGCACGGTGGAAATCGGCCTGGTGCCGCTGGGCGCATTCGGCATCAGCGCCTTCCTGCTGGACCTGTATTTCGCCCGCAGCGGCGTGGCCACGAGCAGCGGGATGGAAGTGATGCAGTTCGTGCGCCAGCCCGGCAGCGGGCGCATCGTCATGGACCTGGTCGGGATCGGCCTGTTCACCGGCTTCTTCGTGGTGCCGTTGTTCGCCCTGATCCAGAGCCGCACGCCCAGGGAAGAATTGTCGCGGGTGATCGCCGGCATGAACATCCAAAACGCGGCCTTCATCGTGCTGGCCGCGGTGCTTGGGATCCTGCTGCAGATGAAGCAGCTGAGTCTGTTCGGCTACACCGCGCCGATGCCGGGCTTGAGCATCCCGCAGCTGTTCCTGGCCCTGGCCATCGCCAACGTGGTGGTGGCGGTGTACATCTTCACCCTGGTGCCCGAATTCCTGATGCGCTTCCTCAGTTGGATGTTCGTGCGCGTGCTGTACCGGCTGCGCCCGCACGGCATCGAGAAGCACGTGCCCGACGAAGGCGCCGCATTGCTGGTGTGCAACCACGTCAGCTACATGGATGCCTTGATCCTGTCGGCCAGCGTGCCGCGGCCGGTGCGTTTCGTCATGTACTACAAGATCTTCGAGATCCCGGTGATGAGCTGGATCTTCCGCACCGCCAAGGCGATCCCGATCGCCGGCGCGCGCGAGAACCCGGAGCTGATGCGGCGCGCCTTCGACGAGATCGACGCGGCGCTGGCCGACGGCCAGATCGTCGGCATCTTCCCCGAAGGCGCGCTGACCCGCGATGGCGAAATCGCGCCGTTCAAGTCGGGTGTGGAGCATGTGCTGGAACGCGCCAATGAAAGCGGGCGGCCGGTGCCGGTGATCCCGATGGCGCTCAAGGGCATGTGGACCAGCATGTGGAGCCATCGCGACGGCCGCATGCGCCGCATGCGGTTGCCACGCCGCTTCCGCGCGCATGTCGAGGTGATGGCGGGAGAGCCGATCGACGGCCGCGGCGCCAACGCCGACCTGCTGGAAGCCAAGGTGCGCGAACTGCGCGGCGGCGACGCTTGAGACTATGCCGGAGCGGCCGCCTCGGTTAGGCTGGCATCGGGGAAACACCACTTGCACCAACACATCCGCCGCCCGTGGGCGCGGATGCCTTGCCGGAGCCAATGCATGAGTTACATTCCACCGCCCGTGGGCGGCAGCCGGGAATACATTCCCAACCACCTGGTGTGGTCGATCCTCAGCACGCTGTTCTGCTGCCTGCCGCTGGGCATCGTCTCGATCGTCTATGCCTCGCAGGTGGACGGCAAGCGCGCGGCGGGCGATATCGCCGGCGCACGCGAAGCTTCCGGCAAGGCGAAATTCTGGGCGATGCTGTCGGCCGGACTGGCGTTGATCCCGATCACGCTGTACCTCGTCTTCGTCCTGTTCCTCGGTGGCCTGGGAGTGCTGGGCGGACTGAGTGGCGTGAATTAGACTGTTGTCGATCTTCCTTCATTCCAATCGATACATCACCTGACGGAGAACCCCGATGAGCTACGTACCACCTCCCGCTTCGGCGGCGCCCGGCAGCATCCCCAACCACCTTGCCTGGGCGATCATCGCCACCGTGCTGGCGACCTGCCTGTGCTGCCCGCTGGGCCTGGTCGGCATCGTCGCCATCGTGTTCTCGTCCAAGGTCAACAACCTGCTGGCGCAAGGCGACATCGACGGCGCGCAGCGCGCTTCGGCCAACGCCAAGACCTGGTGCTGGGTCGCCACCGCATTGGCGATCATCGGCCTGGTGTGGACCACCTACAGCCTGACCCTGGGCGGCGGCGTGGCCCAGTGGCAGCAGATCATGGAACAGGTGCAGTCGGCGCGGTGATCGCACTGAAGGCGATCACACTGAAGCCGCTGCACATCGCGGGACTGACGGCGGCCGCGATTGCGGCCGTTGTCGGTTTCTGGCTGCTGCGCAATTTCGATCCGAATGCCGCGCACAGCCCATTCCCGGAATGCATGTTCCGCGCCTTCACCGGCTGGTATTGCATCGGTTGCGGCATGACCCGCGCCCTGCACGCGCTGGCGCACGGCGATGTGCCGCGGGCGTTCTCGATGAATCCGCTGGCAATGACCATGCTGGCGATCTCACCACTGTTGCTGGGATGGAAACTGGGCTGGCGGCCCGCATGGCTGCGGCCCTTGGTCGCGGTCGTGGCCGAACCGAAATTCTGGCTGGTGCTGCTGCCGCTGTACTGGATTGCGCGCAACCTGCCGTGGTTTCCTTTCACCCTGTTGGCGCCCGGCGGCTGAGTTTCTGTGTAGGAGCGGGCCTTGCCCGCGATGCTCTTGCTTTTGTAGGAGCGCCCATGGGCGCGAGCTCTCCGATCGGATCGCGAGAAGAACAAGAGCATCGCGGGCAAGGCCCGCTCCTGCATTTTGAATCGGGGTCAGCTCACCCAGCCGCCGATCACGAATACCGCCAGCACCGCCATCCACAGCAGCAGGATGCGCCAGACCAGGCTCATCGCATCGCGCAGCTCCGGCAGTTCGCGCATGGCCTGGACCATGCCTTCCTCGGCGTATTCCTCCGCCTCTTCCGCCAGTTCGCTCCGGACGCTGGCGCGCGCGGCCGCGCCCAGGAAGCCGTTGTCCAGTTGCAGCTTGTTGCCGTGCGCTTCGCGCCAGGCGTTGAACACCGCATCGAAATTTCCGACCAGCGCCATCGACAAGGTCATCAGCTGGGCGACGGGCCAGTCCAGCACCAGGCGCAGGCCGCGCGCGCCGGCCAGGGTTTCGCCGGGCAGCTGGCGGGCGAATGTCCCTTCGGCAGCGAATGCGACCAGCCGGTACAGCAGCGCCCCGACCGGGCCCAGCAACAGGAACCAGAACAGCACCCCGAACCAGCGATGCAGGGCGTTGCGGAACACGGCCTCGACCAGGGCCGGCCCATCGGCGGCTACCGTCTCGCCTTCCGGCCACAGCGCGGCGATGGTGTCGCGCCGGCTCGCCGGATCATGCGCATCGATGATCGCTTCCACGTCCACGTCCAGGTCGCGCGGGCCCCACGCGTAAACCAGCGCGGCGATCCCGAACAGCAGGCCCAGCAAACCGAACAGCGGCGCATGCAACCACCATTGCAGCAACGCGACCAGCAACAAGGGCGGCAACAGCGCCAGCACCACGCCATAACGCCCGCGCCAGAAACCGTCGCCGGCGTGCGTATCCAGCCACTGCAGCCAATGGCCGTACCAGTTGTAACGGCGCGCCGCCGTCACCAGCGCCGGGGCGATATGCCCCAGGACCAGCGCGATGACCACGGCAACCAGGGTGATCGACATGCATTCCCTCCGTGGCCGATTCTAGCTTGCCCGGTCGTGAATAACCGGTGGTGAAGGCCGCAACCGCCCGTCGCGACTCAGGCGCGGGCCGCGATCATGCCCGCATACCAGTGTTCGATCAGCGATCGGGCGATGGAAATGCGTGGCGACAGCAGGATTCCGCTTTCGTCGTCGTGCTGGCGCTGGCGCGCCGCCGCGATCTCTTCCAGGCCGAACCAGCGCGCCTCCTCCAGCTCGCCATCGACCTGCGGCGGATCCGGTTCCGCATCGGCGGCGAAGCCGAGCATCAACGCGCCGGGGAACGGCCACGGTTGCGCTCCCAGGTAACGGCAACTGCGCACGCGCACGCGGGTTTCCTCGAACACCTCGCGGACCACGGTCTGTTCCAGCGATTCGCCCGGCTCCACGAACCCGGCGATCACCGAATAGCGGCGTGCCGGCCAGCCGCTCTGGCGGCCCAGCAGCAAGCGCTGGCCATCGCTGACCGCGACGATCACCGCCGGATCCACGCGCGGGTAGTGGTCGCTGGCGCATTGCGTGCAATGGGCGACATAGCCGGCGCGGCGGAATTCGTTGGCCCCGCCACAGACCCCGCAATAACGGCTGCGGCTGCGCCAATGCTGCATGGCCCGGGCGAAGGCGAAGGCGCTGGATTCGGCGACCGTCCAGGTGGCGGCGGCCGTGCGCAGGTCGATGCGACGCGGCGCGGCCAGCGGCAATACCTGGGCATCGACCGAAAACCAGGCTTCCTCGCCCTGCAGGCCCAGGAACACCGCCGTGCCGGGCCCGTTGCCCAGCTCGGCGCCACGGGTGACGAGCAAACCCCCGGCCTCATCGGCAAATGCGCTGCCGTCGGCTTCCAGCACGATCACCCGCGCCTGCGGCCACAGCCGCAGCAGCGCGTCGGCGTCGTCGCGCAAGGCATCGGAACGGTCGAGCCGGGCGTCGCCGAAGGCGAAGCCGGAAAGTTCCGCGGGAAATTTGAGGCGGGTGTCGGTCACTGCCTGCGCATGATACGCGGCGACCGACACGCGCTCACATGGTGAAACTGCTGCCGCAGCCGCAGGTGGTCTTGGCGTTGGGATTGCGGATCACGAACTGCGCGCCCTGCAGGCTCTCGGTGTAGTCCACTTCCGAACCCATCAGGTATTGCAGGCTCAGCGGATCGACCAGCAAGGTCACGTCGTCGGTATCGACCGCGACATCGTCGTCGGCGCGATTCTCGTCGAACTCGAAGCCGTACTGGAAGCCGGAGCAACCGCCGCCCTGGATGTACACGCGCAAGGCCAGCGCCGCGTTGCCTTCCTCGCTGACCAGCTCGCGCACCTTGGCCGCGGCCGCGACGGTGAAATTCAACGGCCGGTCCAGCGACTGGTAGTCGGGAGCGGCGGGGGCGACAGGCAGGGAAACCAGGGTGCTCATGGGGTCATGCTCATTGTGGAACTTCATCGATTTCCGCTTTCCGGCTCTGGATTCGCGGGCTTGTGCGGTGGCGGGTAGCCGGAGAACGGCACTTGATTTCTGACTACCGGTTTCCGCAGGAAGAGGGGGGCAATCAAGCCTTCATCGACAACAGGATGGGGCTGCGGAGCGCGTGGTTCAAGCGCAGCCGGGGTTTTCGGCTCAGGGCGCGGAAACCGCGCTGGCCAGCGAATCGTTCCAGGAAAACGAGCGTTCCACCGTCGCGCCGCTCTGCGGCACCAGGCGCACGGCCACGCGCGACGGCTTGAATCCGGCGGGCAGGACGAAATCGCCCTCGACCTGCTGGAAATACTTGAACGAATAATCCACGCCCGGCGCATTGGCCTGCTGGCGCAGGTCGGCCCAGGCCAGGCGCTGCAGCTTGCCGTCGTGGGTGCCTTCCACCGTCACCTGCAGGCGCCCGGCGTTGACCGCGCCGCGATTGAGGTTCTGGGTGAGGGTGGCGATGAAGTGCCAGCCCTGGTCGCTTTGCGGCTGCAGCTGCAGTTCGTGCACGGCCAGGCCACGGCGCTGCGCGGTCGCGCCGACGAAGCGTTCGTAGAAGGCGACGTCCGCGCGCAGGCCGGAAATTTCCTCGTCGCGTTCGGCCAGGGTGCTCTGCAGGTCGCGGTTGGCGTCGCGGCTGATCTGGTCGGAACGCGACAGGGTCGCGGCGCCCTGTTCCAGTTCGTCGATCTTGTTCTGCTGGGCCCGCAGCTGCGCCGGTGTCGGCTGGTCGGCATCGGCGTCAGCAACTACTTTCCATACTCCCCACGCCCCGAACGCCAGCGCCAGCAGCAGCAAGGTCGCGGCGGCATACAACCCGCGGCGGGCCATCGGAGTCAGCGGCGGCAAAGGCGGGTGCGGCGGCGCTTTGGCTGGGGTGTCGGTCATGGGCCCAGCATATCCCTTGCGGGTTGAATGCTGGGAGACGGGAAGAGGGAGGAAGTAGAGCGGATTTTGACTTCCGCCTCCCGCCTTCCGCCTTCCGCCTTCCGCCTCCCTCTTCCCCGCCTAGCCGTTCGCGGCAACCAGCGTTGGCCCGGTCTGCGCTGCAGCTTCGGCATCGACATGGATCAGGCGACCGGTCAGGGTGGCGCCGGCGCGCATTTCCACCACTTTGTAATGCACGTTGCCCACCACCCTAGCCTTGGCCGCCAGTTCGACGCGTTCGGAGGCGTACACGTCGCCCTGCAGCTCGCCGTTGATGACGACCACGGGCACCTGGATCTCGCCCTCGATGCGGCCCTGCTCGGCCACGGTCAATACCGCGCGGGCGCCTTCCTCGGCAATGACCTTGCCGTGGATGCGGCCTTCCACGTACAGCCCGCCGCTGAACACCAGATCGCCATGCAGGGTCACCTGTGGTCCGATCAGGGTGTCGATGGCCTGGCCATCGTGGTGGATCGACTTGTTCTTGAACATGCGGGTCTCCTGCGGGGAAATCGTGAAGCGGCCTCCGGGACACGGACGCCTCGAGAATCAGGTGTTGGCGGTTTTCCAGTCGAAAGCCTGCTCCACCGCCAC
The DNA here is from genome assembly GCA_041919795.1 of Pseudoxanthomonas sp. Classification (GTDB taxonomy): domain Bacteria; phylum Pseudomonadota; class Gammaproteobacteria; order Xanthomonadales; family Xanthomonadaceae; genus Pseudoxanthomonas_A. The sequence goes on from JAYRTC010000004.1 coordinate 204,621, forward strand.
GCCTTCATTGTCCAGGACCACACGGACGCGTTGCGGGGTGAAATCGCGCGGCAGCATCACCCGGCCATCCAGGGTCTGGAAGTAGCGGAAGGAGTAGTTTTGCCCGGGCGTGCTGGGCTGCTGGTGCAATTCGTTCCAGTTGATCGTGGCCAGCTTGCCGGCGCGCACGCCTTCGATGACGAAGCGCATCTGCCCCTGGCTGATCGCGCTGCGGTTGAGGTTCTGGGTCAGCACGATCTGGTAGTGCCAGGCCGCGCCGGTGCCGGCGATGAATTCCGAGGAGAAAACATTCAGGCCCTTGCGTTGCTGGGTCGGTCCGACCAGGCGCTCGTAGAAGGCGACATCGGCGCGCAGGGCGGAGATTTCCTCGTCGCGCTCGGCCAGGGTGTCCTGCAGGTCGCCATTGGCCTCACGGCTGATCTTGTCGGACACGCTCAAGGTGGTTTCGCGCTGGCTCAGGTCCTGCAAACGGGACCGCTGCGAGGCCAGCTGCTGTTCGGCATTGCGCATGCGCTGGGTGGTATCGGCCAGGGTGGGCGCGGCGCGGATCCCGGCCCAGTGCCAGGCCAGCCCCAACGACAACAGCCAGATCGCGGCCGCCATCGCGACCCAGGGCCAGCGACGCGTGCTCTGGCGCTGCACGATCCGGTAACGGGAAGGGGGATGGGTCATCGGCATGCTTTCGGTATGGGGAAGCTTGCGCTTCCATCAGGCGACGCCGATTCGCCGCACCCGGACCAGATCACTGGCGGCCGGGCAACGGGCCTATACTCGGCGATGGATGGACGGCCCCCTGCGCTCGTCCCGTGTCGGCTCCAGTCTAGGCGAATCCCCGCATGTCCGAAGCGCATCTTTTCGTAATTGGGATCCTGTTGGCATGGATGGCGGGGATCCGCGTGTATTTGACCGTGTTCGGACTGGGCCTGGCCGGTGCGCTGGGCTGGCTGGACCTGCCGCCGGCCTTGCAGGTCACCCAGTCGTGGTGGGTGCTGGGCACCTCCGGCGCCCTGGCCGTGGCCGAATTCTTCGCCGACAAGATTCCCGGCGTGGATTCGGGCTGGGACCTGCTGCAGACCCTGGCGCGGGTGCCGGCCGGCGCCTTCCTGGCCGCGGCCACGCTGTCGCCCGATGGGCAGCTGAGCGGCGGCGCGCTGGCGGCCGGCGCCGGCGTGGCCCTGACCAGCCACCTGTTGAAATCCGGTTCGCGCGCCTTGATGAACACCTCGCCGGAGCCGGTCAGCAACTGGACCGCCTCGGTCACCGAAGACGCGGTGGTGGTGGGCGGCCTGGCGCTGGCCTTCGCCCATCCCTGGCTGGCCCTGATCGGCGTGGTCGGGGTCAGCGTAGTGCTGGCCGCGCTGGTGTGGTGGGCCTGGCGCAAGTTGTCGCGCGGAATCCGCAGCCTGTTGCGGTCGCCCCCGGCAGCCTCCTTGCCGGGCGAACGCAATGAATATTGATCCAGTTCCCCATTATGTGAACTTCATCGCATAATGGGCCGCATGCTTGGGGAAGCTTGATGCCTGTTATCGAACCCACCTCCCGTCCGCAGGATGAGTCCTTCCGCTCACGCCTGCGCGCCGAAACCCCGCCGCCGCATTACTGGCGACGCTGGGCCGGCGACGTGGCGGCCGATGAATCCGTATCCCTATCCGGATCCGCGCCCGCGCCCGAATCCGAGCCAACCCCGGCCCCCAGCCCCGCCGTCGAGCCGCCGCCGGCCATTGTGGAGATGGGCAGGAAAGCGCCCCCGGCAACGACCGCCGCGGTGGGCAACAGCGCCGGAATCGCCGCCGACAACGATCCGCGCAAGCCGGAGGCCGCGGAAGCTCCGTTCCGCATCCTGATCGTCGAAGACGACCGCGCCCAGGCGCTGTTCGCGCAAAGCGTGCTGCACGGCGCCGGCATGCTGGCCGAAGTGGAAATGGCGCCGACCAAGGTCATCCCGGCCATCGAAAGCTTCCAGCCCGACCTGGTCCTGATGGACCTGCACATGCCGGGCCAGGACGGCATGACCCTGACCATGCAGATCCGCCAGCGTCCGGACTTGCTGCACCTGCCGATCGTGTTCCTGACCGGCGACCCGGACCCGGAACGCCAGTACGAAGTGCTGGAAAGCGGCGCCGATGACTTCCTGACCAAACCGATCCGTCCGCGCCACCTGATCGCCGCGGTCTCCAACCGGATCCAGCGCGCGCGCCAGCGCGCGCCCGCGGCTGCCGCACCCAGCCTGCTGGTCAATCCGGAAACCGGCTTGCCCACCCGCGCCTACCTGATGCAGCAATTGGGCGCCGCGCTGGAACAGAAGACTTCCGCCGGCCTGTTCTTCATCGAGATCGGCGGCACCCTGGGCCTGCGCGAGCGCTATGGCTACGCCAATTTCGAGCATCTGATGGCCGATGCCGGACGCCAGCTGGCGCAGGCCGCCGCGCCGCATCCGCTGGCCCGGTTGAACGACAACAGTTTCCTGGGCCTGGCCCATGATCTGGATGCGGAAGCGATGGCCGCGTTCGCCCAGCGCCTGCGCGCGCAACTCGGCCAGCGCGACTTCATCGTCCGCAATGAAGAGACCCTGCGCCTGGCCGGCGCGGTGGGCTATGCGGCGCTGCCGCACACGTTCTCCGATACCGGCAGCGCGCTGGAAGCCACCGAGCGGGCCGCACTGCAGGCCCGCCTGCAAGCCGAGGGAATCGCCGCCTACATCCCGCCGACCGCCTCCGCGGACGACGCCGGTCTTTCGCTGGCCGACGCGGACCTGGAGCTGGCCTACCAGCCCATCGTTTCGGTCGCCGGCAGCGAACTGGCCCAGTACCAGGTGTTCCTGCGCATGCGCCAGGCCGATGGCACGCTGATCGCGGCGGCGCAGGCGGTCCCGGCCGCGGAACTGGCCGGACGCATCGTCGAGCTGGACCGGCAGGTGATGGAACGCGTGCTGGACCTGCTGTCCCGCTACCAGATGGAAGGCAAATCGCTGCGCCTGTTCGTCTCGCAATCGCCGCGCTCGCTGGCCCGCGAAGCCTTCGCCGACTGGCTGATGCAGACGATCGCCACGCGCGGCATCGAAGGCACCTCGCTGATCATCGACCTGCGCCTGGACGATGCGCTGATCCATTCGGTGACCCTGCGCCAGTTCTGCAACCGGCTGATGACCGCCGGCGTGCAGTTCTGCCTCAGCCAGTTCGAGCCCGGCCGCGAGGCCGAGGCCCTGCTTACCCAGTTGCCGCTCGGTTACCTGCGCGTGTCCAACCGCTATGCCGCCGCCCATCACGATCCCGCGCTGCGCGACCAGTTGCGCGGGATGATCGACCTGGCGCATCGGATGGGACTGCAGGTGATCGGGCAGCAGATCGAAGACCCCCAGGCCGCGGCGGCGATGTGGATGGGCGGCGTCGACTTCATCCAGGGCAACCTGGTGCAGGGCGTCGGCAGCGATCTGGGTTTCGACTTCCATAACGCGGTGCTGTAGGAATGAACCTGCTGGGGCGGCTGCCCGTGGCGCCCTGGCTGGCCCTGCTTGCGGCCCTGCTGGCGGTGGTGGCCCTGTTGCTGCCGATGATCGGCGTCGCCGGACCATGGACCTGGGTGGCGCTGGCCAGCACCGGCCTCGCCGCGCTGCTATGTCTGGTCGTCGCCGTGCGCATGCGCGCGCTGTCCGCGCGTCACGAGGGCAGCGAGGCGCGCGCGGCGATGGCCGAATCCGAGCGCAACAACCTGCAGCGCGAACTGCAGCACCACGATCGCCTTGAACAGCAATTGCTGTTGGCCAAGCAAGCGGCCGAATCGGCGGTGCTGGCCAAGGGCGAGTTCCTGGCCACGATGAGCCACGAGATCCGCACCCCGCTCAACGGCATCGTGCCGATGCTGGACCTGCTCTCGCGCGCCGCGCTGCCGCCGGACCAGCGCGACATGCTCAACACCGCCAGCGCTTCCTCGCAGCAGCTGCTGCGCATCGTCGACGACATCCTCGACTACTCCAAGCTGGAAGCGAACAAGCTGGAACTGGAAGTCACCGGCTTCAACCTGCGCGAAGTGCTGGATGGGGTGATGCAGCTGATGCAGCGCCCGGCCGACAACAAGAGCCTGCGCCTGACCCTGCAACTGGATCCGGCCGTGCGCCTGCCGGTGCGCGGCGATCCGGTGCGCATGCGCCAGATCCTCAGCAACCTGATCGGCAATGCGGTCAAGTTCACCGAACGCGGCGCGGTCACCGTGATCGTGCGCCGGCTGGGCGAAACCGCGGCCCAGCACCTGTTGCGTTTCGAGGTCCGCGATACCGGCATCGGCATCGACGCCGAAGCGCAGACGCGGCTGTTCAACTCCTTCACCCAGGCCGACGCCTCGACCACGCGCCTGTACGGCGGCACCGGCCTGGGGCTGGCGATCTGCAAGCGCATCGTCGACCTGATGGGCGGGCGCATCGGCGTGGTTTCCGAACCCGGGCGCGGGGCCAGCTTCTGGTTCGAAGTACCGCTGCTGAAAGTGATCGGCGACATGCGCACCCAGGGCCCGGGCGCCGACCTGTCGCGCGCCCTGCTGGTCGGCCCGGATGTGCGCCTGCGCCATCGCCTGGCCCTGCTGCTGCCCAGCTGGGGCATCCAGTTGACCAGCGCCGACACCACCCAGGAAGCACTGGAGCGCGTGCGTGCCGGGCTCGCGCCCGGAGCGACGCCGTTCGCGATCGTCATCGGCGACCTGCCCGGCATCCGCGCCAGCGCGCGCGCCCTGCATCGCGGCGTGACCCGCGGCAACCTCACCCAGCAGATCCGCATGGTCTGGCTGTATGGCGACGAGGAAATCCCCGATGAACTGCGCGAAAACAGCACCCTGCTGCCGCGCCAGTCGCATGGTGCGGACCTGCATGCGGCACTGTCGTTCGCGCCGCCGCTGGACAGGCCCGAGGTGGCCTTCGAGCCGATTCACGACCACGACGTCCTGTTGCCGCCCCTCGCCAATGATCGTCCGCAACCTGTCGCCGATACCGCGGCCAAGACCGCGGTCATCCTGGCTTCCGCCGAAGCCGGCGCCGCGACCCGCTTGTTGCTGGTCGAGGACAACCCGGTCAACCTGGCGGTCGGGGAAAAGCTGTTGTCGGTGCTCGGCTATGCCTGCGACATCGCCGTCAATGGCCAGATCGCGCTGGAGAAGATGGCGACCGGGCAATTCGACCTGGTGTTGATGGATTGCCAGATGCCGGTGCTGGACGGCTATTCGGCCACGCGCGAATGGCGCGACCGCGAAACACTGCGGAAGTCGCCGCGCCGGCTGCCGATCGTGGCCATGACCGCCAACGCGATGGCCGGCGACCGCCAGCGCTGCCTGGATGCCGGCATGGACGATTACCTGTCCAAGCCGGTGTCGCGCGAGCAGTTGGAAAACTGCCTGCAACGCTGGCTGCCGGGCCGGGCCAGTTTCGAGCCACGCGAAATACCGGAGCCGGCCGCGCAGGCATCGCCCGCCTTGCACGCGGTTCCAGCCATCGCCGCACCGGCCCGGCCGGGTGCGCCGGTTGCGTTCCCGGTGCTGGACCACAGCATGCTGGACGAACTTCAGGAAATCGCCGGCGACGAAACCGCGCGCATCATCGGCCTGTTCCTGGAGGACGCGCCGCGCCTGATCGCGCAACTGGAAGGCGCCGCCTCGCTACCCGACCTGGACGCGATGCGCGATGCCGCGCACACGCTGAAATCCTCCAGCGCCAATGTCGGCGCGATGGCGCTGTCGACCGCGGCCAAGCGGGTGGAGCTGGGCGCGCGGGCGATGAAACTCGACCGCCCCGCCGTGGCGGTCGCGCTGGTGATCGCCGAATACGCGCGCGCGCGCATGGCCTTGCAAGGTTATGCGCTGCGGATCAGCCGCAACACCAGGACGCCGGCCGATCAATCCTCGAGCTTGGTCAGCAGGTAATTCGGTTCGCCGATCCGGTCGATCACCGACAACTGGGTCTCCAGCCAATCGATGTGCTCTTCCTCCGACTCCAGGATGCCGGCGAACAATTCGCGGCTGACGAAATCGCCGGCTTTCTCGCAATACGCGATCGCCTCGCGCAGCAGCGGCGCGCCCTCGTTCTCCAGGGCCAGATCGCATTCCAGCAACTCGCGCGGGTTCTCGCCGATGCGCAGCTTGCCCAGGGTCTGGAAATTGGGCAGGCCATCGAGGAACAGGATGCGCTCGGACAGTTTGTCCGCATGCTTCATCTCGTCGATGGATTCTTCGTATTCGTGTTTCGCCAGTTCCTTCAGGCCCCAGTTCTTCAGCATCTTGGCATGCAGGAAATACTGGTTGATCGCGGTCAACTCGTTGTAGAGCGCCTTGTTGAGGAACTCGATGACTTTGGGATCGCCCTTCATGGCCCTGGCTCCTGCGGTGGGGAAGGCGCTCAGGTTAGCCACTCGCGCAAACCCATGGCGGAACGCGAATCGTGTTCGTCTTCGGGGTCCGCCAGGGCGGCGGGGAAACCGCGTTCCGGCGGTTCAGGCGGCCTGCTGGATGCCGGCGACCAGCATCGGCACGGGGAAGGCGCGCTCGTGCTCGGCGCGCGCGGTTTCCAGGATCTCCGAGGCGGTTTCCAGGCAGGTTCCGCAAGTGGCGCCACAGCCGGTCCGCATGGTCAGTTCCGCCATGCTGCGCACGCCGTTGGCGGCCGCTTCACGGATCTGGTGGTCGGTGACTCCGTTGCAGATGCAGACGTACACGGCGCGGTGGATTCCTGGCAGCCCGGTTGGGCTGGGCCTATTCCATCGCAAATGAGAATGATTGTCAATTCTTGTCGCCGCCGCCCTCCCGGCGCGTATTGGCGCGGTGGCGAGGCGCCGGCCGGCCCAGGCCAAGCTCGGGCATCCAGGCGTTCAACAATGCCTGCGGCACTGCCTGTACCCCCGCAACCAGCCGGGCGAAAGGCGCCAGGTGGCCCAGCGCGCGGGCATAGACGCCGCGCTTGAACATCACCACGTGTTCCATCGGGTACCAGAAATCGACCCAGCGCCAGTGGTCGAACTCGGGCGTGTCGGTCAGGTCCAGGCGCAGGTGGGACTCGTCGCCGACCAGGCGCAGCAGGAACCAGACCTGTTTCTGGCCGATGCAGACGTGACGTTCGTTATGGCGCACGGCACGCGGCGGCAGCCGATAGCGCAACCAGCCGGGGGTGGCGCCCAGGATCTCGACATGCTCGGGGAGCAGGCCGGTTTCCTCGCGCAATTCGCGGTACATGGCCTCGACCGGGGTCTCATCGGTGTTCATGCCGCCCTGCGGGAACTGCCAGCCGTCCCGGCGCACCCTGCGCGCCCAGAACACCCGCCCATCCGGGCCCATCAACACTATGCCGACATTGGGTCGGTAACCGTCCGGATCGATCACGATGCGGACTCCTGAAATCTACTGCCACCGACTGTGCCACGCCCAAGCCGATGTCTCAAGCGCGACGCCCAGGATTGACAGGCGCGGGTCAGGCAGGAAGAATGCGCGGTTCAATGCGCGGCTATGTAGCTCAGCCGGTTAGAGCACGTCACTCATAATGACGGGGTCGGTGGTTCGAGTCCACCCATAGCCACCACGTCGCATTGAAGAAAAACCCCGCTGACGCGGGGTTTTTTGTTTTCCGGCAGGCGGACGGGTTACCCGCGGCCGGGTAGGGAACGACTCCGGCATTGGTTGAACAAGTCCAGGCCGGGCCGGTATTCGCGGGTGCTGACCTGCAGCAGGCCCAGCACCGAGGAGAACAGGTTGTCGTGGCTTGCGGGCTGGGCGGCTTCCCGGCGCAGGCAGGCCAGGTCCAGTCCCGCGTCGCTGGCGAAGCCGGGCGAGAACCACATCACCATCGGCACCCGGGTCTGCTCTTCGGGCGCGATGGAATAAGGCACGCCATGCAGGAACAGGCCCTTCTCGCCCAGCGATTCGCCATGGTCGGAGACGTAGATCAGCGCGGTGTCGTATCCGGCCTGTTGTTGCAGAAAACCAATCGCCTGGGCCAGCACATGATCGGTGTACAGCAACGCGTTGTCGTAAGCGTTGACTATCTGCTCGCGCTCGCATTGGCCCAGCTCGGGGTTGTCGCAGTTGGGAGTGAAACGCTTGAACGCCGGCGGATAGCGCTCGAAATAATTGGGACCGTGGTTGCCCAGTTGGTGCAGCACCACCACGCGATCGCCTTTCACCGGCGACAACCGCGCCTGCAGGCCCTTGACCAGGATTTCGTCCAGGCAGCGCTTGCCGTTGCACAGCTCCGGATCGCTGGCATCGTCCAGGCGCTCGATCGGCAACCCCTCGCAGACGCCCTTGCAGCCGGACTGATTGTCGCGCCACAGGGTGGCGATGCCGGCATGGTCCAGCACGTGCAGCAACGATTGGTGACCGCGGATTTTTCGCTCGTCGTAGTCGCGGCGCCCGTACGGCGAGAACATGCACGGCAGCGAGACTTCGGTGCTGGTGCCGCAGGCGGTCACCTGTGAAAAGTTGATCAGCCCGGGAATCCGCGCCAGCTCCGGCGTGGTCTGGCGCGCATAGCCATTCAAGCCCCAATTCCGCGCGCGCGCGGTTTCGCCCACCACCAACAACAAGAGGCGCGGCTTGCCGGAGGCGCGCGCCTGGCGCGCATCGAGCCCGACCGGCAACAGCGCCTGCTTCGGCCCCGGCGGCGAGGACAGCAGCACGTTGGACAACGACACCAGGTAATTGGCCGGGGTGACCAGGTAACGCACTTCGCGATGGCTGCGGAACAGGGTGGAAAAGTCCTGCGACGACAACATCACCCCGCAGGCCGCGACCCCGGCCATCGCCAGCAGGAAAGCCCCGCGCAGGGCCAGGGCGCGCGGCCAACCGCGCCGCCGCAGGCGAACCCGCCACAACAGCGCGATCGGCAGCAGGCTCCAGACCAGTGGAATCAGCAATCGCGGCGACAGCAGCTCGCTGGATTCCTTGCTGTCGGTATGCAGCACGTTGCGCAGCATGTCCGCATCCAGGTACACGCCATAAGCGGTCATGTAGTGGCTGGCGATCGCGGTCACCAGCAGCAGGACGGTGAGCAGCGGCTTGCCGATCCAGCGATTGACCACCAGCCCCAGCAACAGGGCATGCAAGGCGGTCACCACCAGCAACAGCGACAACACGAAGCGCCATTGCGGCAGCGGGTGGTCGATGGCCGCCCGCCAGAACGCGCCATTGCTGAACAAGGTGAAATACAGCGCGACCAGCAGGACCAGGCTTTCGCCGCTGATTTCCGGACGAAACCGCCGCGCGGCGGCGAAGATCGATTCTCTCGCCGACGCTTCGACACCGATCGTCGAAGTACTCACGCGCCACCACTCGCCAGCGAAACCCGATCGCGCCGCACCAGCATCAACCGGTAGAGCAGCAAGGCGGTCAGCCAGCAGATCATCAGCGCCCACACGTCATGGGAAAGGAAATGCGCACCGCGCAGTTGCTGGGTGACGCCGAACACCAGGCCAAGACCCAGCGCGAAGCCCAGGCCCCACCAGCGCAACCCCGGACGTACCGCCAGGAAGAAGAAATACAGCGCGATCCAGCCATAACCGGCGCTGGCATGGCCGGCGGGAAAACAGGTGCCGTGGCTCATTCCCGAAGGGCGCTGCACGAACAGGCCGTGGTAGACCTTGTCGCCGCCGTAGCGCATCAGGTCCCAGGGGCAGTCCATGTCGGTCCAGCGTTTGAGCAGGCCGACCACGGCGGTGGCAAGCAGCGAGGCCAGCAGCAGATACACCAGCGGTCGCCGCCATTCGCGCATCCTCGGCACGAAGGACGAAATCGCCAGCACCGGCACCAGGGCGAACCACGCGTCCTTGCTGGCCTGGCGCCCGCCGGCATGCAGCACGTCCTGGGTGACGTAGGCGTACTGCAAGGCCCACTGGTGCCCTTCCATCGCGTAGAACCGATCGGCCAGCCACTGGTCGCCATGGAACACCATGAGCACGAGGGACGCGGCCACGAAAGCGCCCAGCGGCGCCCACAGATGCCAGCGATAGAAGCGCGATCCCAAGCGGGAAACGACTGAGGAAAGGCCGCCATTCGGCGCCAACGAAGTCGCGCCCGGCAGGGGCAGGCCTGGAGGATCGGGGATGAATTGCATTCGCACGCACTGGAATCCGGTGCCGCGATGATTGTCGCCACGCTGTCGGAGACACGTCGGAGCGCCGTTCGCTGCGCGTTAAAGCGCGCGCGCGGTCAGCGACGATTCAAGGGAACGGCGACGGCGACGGCGCTGGCGCTGCAATCGTGCGACGATTCCCGACCGGACCAATCGACAACCGGCATTGCCCCGGGAACCCGCATGCGGCTACTCGTGATCGAAGACAACCAGAGCCTGGTCGCCAACCTTTTCGATTATTTCGAAGCCCGCGGCCACGTGCTGGATGCCGCGCCCGACGGGATCACCGGCCTGCACCTGGCCGACACCCAGTCCTACGACGTGGTCGTGCTGGACTGGATGCTGCCGCGGATGGACGGCCAGGAAGTACTGCGGCGCCTGCGCGAGAAACAGGACTCCGGAGTGCCGGTGATCATGCTCACCGCGCGCGACGAATTGCCCGACAAGATCGCCGGCTTCCGCGCCGGCGCCGACGACTACCTGACCAAGCCGTTCGCCCTGCCCGAACTGGAAGTCCGCATCGAGGCGTTGCTGGCGCGCGCGGGAGGCAGGAGCCGCAGTCGCGTGCTGGAAGTCGAGGACCTGCGCCTGGACCTGTCCACGCTGGAGGCCAGCCGCGCTGGGCAGCTCCTGCACCTGTATCCGGCCTGCCGGAAATTGCTCGAAACCCTGATGCAGGCCAGCCCCGCGGCCGTGCCGCGGCAACGGCTCGAACAAGTCCTGTGGGGCGACGATCCGCCGGACGGCGACATGCTGCGTTCGCACGTGTACGAACTGCGGCGCAGCGTCGACGGTCCGTTCCCGGTCAAGCTCATCCATACCCTGCCGCGCGTCGGCTACCGGCTGGCGGCGATCACGGACCAGGATCCGCATGCGCCGTAACCTGCGCCGCAACACCGGGCTCAAGCGCCGCATCCTCTACTGGCTGCTGCTCTATGCGGCACTGCTGTCGGCCGTGGTGACCGCCGCGGGCGCGTCCATCCACGAACACGTGGAGCACTTGGCCTGGAAATCGCTGTTGCGTTCGGAACTGGATTACTTCCGCCAGCGCAGCCAGACCCGCTCGGACTATCTCTGGAACGACACCGATACGCTGCGCATGTTCGGCGCGGCCGGCACTCCGCCGGTGCCGGCCTTCATCGCCAGGCGCAAACCCGGGCTGCACGACGACGTGGTCATCGATGGCAAGCAGAATGCCGTGCTGGTGGATCAGGTGGACGGCAGGCAGGTGGCGCTGGCGCTGGACCTGACCGAATTCGAGGGCGTGGAAGACAAGATCACCAGCAGCGCGGTCGTTGTCATCGTCGGCGTGATCGTGACGCTGGCCATGCTGGTGATGTGGGGACTGGGCCGCGCGATCGAGCCCCTGGCCGCGATGGCCCGGCAGATCGCCGACATGCAGCCGGACCGGGCGGGGCAGCGGGTGTCGGTGGACCCCAAGGCGAGTTCGGAAATGGTCGTCATTGCCGATGCCTTCAACGATTACCTGCGGCGCAACGAGAATTTCGTCGAACGCGAACACGCCTTCATCGCAACCTCCAGCCATGAACTGCGCACCCCCGTCGCGGTGATGGCCGGCGCGGCCGAACTGGCGCTGGCCCATCCCGACCTGCCGGCCGCCGCGCGCACCCAGGTGCTGCGCATCCAGCGCACCGCGCGCGGCGTCGAGGAACTGATCTCGCTGCTGCTGGTCCTGGTCAAGGACCCGTCGCTGCTGGGCGCGGCCAGCGAACCTGTCGCGCTGGACCAGTTGTTGCCGGGCATCGTCGAAGACCATCGGCACCTGACCCGGGACAAGGATCTGATCCTGGCGCTGGAGCCGATGCCGTCCTGCGCGATCGTGGCGCCGGAGGCCATCGTCCAGGCGGCGATCGGCAACCTGCTGCGCAACGCCATCGAAAACAGCGACCGCGGCGAAATCCGCATCCGCCTGCAGCCCGATGCCACCGTGGTGATCGACGATCCCGGCCACGGCATGTCGCCGGAAGAGATCAGCGCGCTGTATGCCCGGGTCGCCCGCGACGGACGCGATGGCGGCGGCATCGGCCTGGACCTGATCTCGCGCCTGTGCGAACACCTGGGCTGGCAGCTGGAATTTTCGTCAGTCTCCGGACGCGGTACCCGCGCCACGCTGCATCTGCGCCAGGGCTGAGAAGCACCAGACTTGTGGGAGGGGCTTCAGCCCCGACGCTTTCCGGCGCGCATTCGTCGGGGCTGAAGCCCCTCCCACAGGATGCTGCCCCCACTTCAATCGCCGCGCACCGCTTCCGCCAACCGCTGCGCTTCCTGTTCCCGCGCTTCGCGCGCGGCGCGGTCGTTCTGGCGCATTTCGTACCACATGCCGTTGAGGATCGCGAAACTCGCCGCCAGGCACACGCCGAGTATCCAGGAGAAATACCACATGGTCTTTCCTCAGTAGGAGTGGTGGTTCTGTTCCAGAGTTTGCGCGCTCACCTTGCCGCGCAACACGCGATACACCCAACTGGTGTAGAGGATGATCAGCGGCAGGAACAGACAAGTGACCAGCAACATGACGAACAAGGTAAGCGGGCTGGAAGTCGAATCCCATACCGTCAGGCTGGAACCGGGATTCGTGGACGACGGCAGCAGGAACGGAAACATCGCCACGCCTTCGGTAAGAATTATTCCGGCAATGGCAAAGGCCGAGCAAAGAAAGGCCAACCCCGACCGGCCGATCCGCAACATCAATGCACTGAGCAAGGCGCCGATCACGCCCAGCAGCGGGAAGACCCAGGTCCACGGCAGGGCGCGGTAATTCGCCATCCATGCCCCGGGTGCGGCGACGACCTGCTTGGCCAGCGGAGTGGAAACGCCGGCCGGGTCAAGGGCGCCGACGACGCTGTAACCAGCGACGCCCCTGGCTACCCACACGCCGGCCAGCACGAACAACAGCGCCGTGGCCAACGCCGCCAGCACACCGTAACGGCGCGCGCGTGCCGCCACTTCGCCGTCCGTCTTCATCCCCAGCATGGCCGCGCCATGCATCACCAGCATGCCCACGCTGACCAGGCCGCACAGCACCGCGAACGGCGACAGCAGGGCGAAGAAACCGCCCGTGTAGAAGATGCGCATGGTTTCGTCGAAGTGGAATGGCGCGCCCAGCAGCACGTTGCCCATGGCCACGCCGAACACCAGCGCCGGCACGAAACCGCCAACGAACAGCACCCAGTCCCAGACCGCGCGCCAGCGCCTGTCCTCGACCTTGCTGCGGAACTTGAAACCCACCGGGCGCAGGATCAGCGCCACCAGGATCAGGCACATCGCCAGGTAGAAGCCGGAAAAACTCACCGCATACAAGGCCGGGAACGCGGCGAAGACCACGCCCCCGCCCACGATCAGCCAGACCTGGTTGCCTTCCCACACTGGGCCGATCACGTTCAGCACCAGGCGACGTTCGAGATCGGTGCGCGCCACCACCGGCAACAGCGTGCCCACGCCCAGGTCGAAACCGTCCATCACCGCGTAACCGATCAGCAGCAGGCCCAGCAGCAGCCACCAGATCAGGCGCAGGGTCGCGTAGTCGAGGGGGATCATGTCCATATCCATGTCGTTTTCTCTTCAGGCGACGGTCGTGGAAGCCGCCGCAAGCGGCGCGCCTTCGTGGTTGGGGCGTCGCTCGCCGCCGGGCACGTCGTCGGGCCCCTTCAGGATCACCTTGCGCAGCAGGTACACATCCACCACCGCCAGCGTGGTGTAGACGACCACGAATCCGGTCAGCGAAATGATCACCTGGTGCAGTTGCAGACCCGAGGCGGCAAGGAAGGTGGGCAGCACGCCATCGATGGCCCACGGTTGCCGGCCGTACTCGGCGATCAGCCAGCCCGCCTCGATCGCCAGCCACGGCAACGGCAGGCTCCACAACGCGGTCTTGAGGAACCAGCGATGCTTGTCCAGCTTCTGCACCGTCGCCAGCCAGAACGCCAGCGCGAAGAAGGCGATGAAATAGAACCCCACCCCGGCCATCAAGCGGAAACTCCAGAACAGCGGCGCGACGCGCGGGATGGTATCGGCGGCGGCCTGGGCGATTTCCTGTTCGCTGGCGTTGCCGATGTCCTCGCGGTAGCGCTTGAGCAGCAAGGCGTAACCCAGGTCGCGCCAGTGCAGGTCGAACATGGCCTTGGCATGCAGGTCGCCGCGGTCGGCGCGCAACTGTTGCAAGGCCGCGTAGGCGAACTGGCCATTGCGGATGCGCTCTTCTGCGCGCTCGACCAGCTCGTTGATGCCCGGGATCCGCGTATTGAACGAACGCGTGCCGATCAATCCCATCACCCACGGGATATGCACCGCGTAGTGGTTGGTGCGCGTTTCCTGGTTGGGAATGGCGAAGGCGTTGAAGCCGGCCGGCGCGGGTTCGGTTTCCCACATCGCCTCGATCGCGGCCAGCTTCATCTTCTGGTTCTCGCCAGTCACATAACCGCTCTCGTCGCCCAGCACCACCACCGACAACGCCGCCGCCAGGCCGAAGCTCGCGGCCACCGCCATCGAACGCTTGGCCAGGTCCACATGCCTGCCGCGCAGCAGGTAGAACGCGCTGATCGACATCACGAACACCGCACCCAGCACGTAGCCCGCGCTGACCGTGTGCACGAACTTGGCCTGGGCCACCGGATTGAACAGCACCGCCATGAAGTCGGTGACTTCCATGCGCATGGTTTCCGGATTGAACGTCGCCCCGACCGGATACTGCATCCAGCCATTGGCGATCAATATCCACAGCGCGGAGAAATTGGTGCCCAGCGCCACCAGCCAGGTCACCATCAGGTGCTTGACCCGGGACAACCTGTCCCATCCGAAGAAGAACAGGCCGACGAAAGTGGCTTCGAGGAAGAACGCCATCAATCCTTCGATCGCCAGCGGCGCGCCGAAGATGTCGCCGACGTACTGGCTGTAGTACGACCAGTTCATGCCGAACTGGAATTCCATGACGATGCCGGTGGCCACGCCCATGGCGAAGTTGATCCCGAACAGCGTGCCCCAGAACAGGGTCATGCGCCGCCAGATGTCGCGCCCGGTCATCACATAGACGCTCTCCATGATCGCGACCAGGAAGGACAAGCCCAGGGTCAGCGGCACGAACAGGAAGTGGTACATCGCAGTCAGCGCGAACTGGAAGCGCGACAACTCGACTACGGTCATGTCCGGCATGGTATCGATGGCCTGGGGGAAGACGCGCATATTTTGCGCCTGTCGATCGCGCATTGCACGGCAGCGCTCGAACTCGCAAGCACAAACCGCAATCACGACCCTCATTGCATCGCACCGTTACAATGCCCGCGCTTGCGACTTCGTCCCGCATGAATGGCCGGGCTTCGCGGGTCGTTGCAACGCCCATTTCCTCCCTCGCGCAGAGACGCCATGACCGCGACCGCAACGCAGACGCCACCCCTGCGCCGCGAACAGGTCCGGCGCCTGGATGCGCTGGGCGATATCGCGCGCAATCGCCTGCGCGCCGCCAGTCTTTGCGTGGTGCTGTCCGGTTGGCTGCTGGTCGCGCAAGCGGCCGCCATCGCCTGGGCCGTGCAGCAGGCGCTGGTGAGGCAGGCGCCCGCCTCTTCCCTCGTCATCGCGCTGGCATTGCTGCTGGCCTGCGGATTGCTGCGCGCGGTACTGGCTTGGTCGTCGCGCCATCTGGCCGACACGGCGGTGGAAACGATCCGCAGCGGGCTGCGTGCGCAATTGATTCGCCGATTGCTGGAGCGCGGCCCGCTGTGGTTGCGCCAGCGCCGCAGTGGCGAGCTGGCCGAATTGATGGGCACCCACGCCGAGGCGATGGAAGGCTATTTCAGCGGCTTCCTGCTGGCGCGCGCGGAAGTGGCGGCGGTGCCGATCGTTTTGCTGGTGGCGGCGTTCTGCGTGGATCGCGTGGTCGGCACGATCCTGTTGCTGACCCTGCCGCTGGTCCCGGTGTTCATGATGCTGGTCGGCTGGGGCGCCGAAGCGGCAAGCCGCCGGCAACTGCAGGCCTTGGCGCGGATGGGCGGATATTTCGCCGATCGCCTGCGCGGGCTCGGCGCGATCCGCCTGTACGGACGCGGCGCGGCGGAACTGGCGAACATCGGCATTACGGCCGAAGGCGTGCGCGTGCGCAGCCTCAAGGTGCTGCGGATCGCCTTCCTGTCGTCGGCGGTGCTGGAATTCTTCGCGTCGTTGAGCGTGGCGATGGTCGCAGTCTATCTGGGCCTGAGCTACCTGGGCCTGCTCGACTTGCGCGGCGCACCGTTGAGCCTGGGCGCGGGCGTGTTCTGCCTGCTGCTGGCGCCGGAGTACTACGCGCCCTTGCGCCGCCTGGCCACGCACTACCACGACCGCGCCAATGCGCTGGCCGCGCTGGACGAGATCGACGCCGCCCTTGTCCCCCAAGGGGACTTCCTTCGGGGCGTAGGAGCGGGCCCTGCCCGCGATGCTCTTCGTTCAGATGAAACAAAAGCATCGCGGGCAGGGCCCGCTCCTACAGGGCCAGGTTTGATCCGTGCGGATGAAATTTCACTGCGACCACTCGGCGCCCATCACGACGTTTTGACCCATCTCTCCTTCGATCTCCCCGCCGGCATGCACCTCGCCCTCGTCGGTCCCAGCGGCTGCGGCAAGAGTACCTTGCTGGATGCGTTGGCCGGCTGGCTGCCGCCGCGCACGGGCAGCCTGTCGATGAGCGACGACCTGCGCATCGGTTACGCCCCGCAGCGCCCGCATCTGTTCCATGGCAGCATCGCCGACAACCTGCGCGTGGCCGATCCACGGGCCACTGACGAACAACTGCACGCCGCCGCCGAAGCCGCGCAGGTGATGCGTTTCGCGCAGCGCCTGCCGCAAGGACTGGAAACCATGATCGGCGAACGCGGCTTCGGCCTGTCCGGCGGCGAAGCGCGGCGCATCGCCCTGGCGCGCGTGTTCCTGCGCGATCCGCAACTGTTGCTGCTGGACGAACCGACCGCGTTCCTCGATCCGGAAACCGAGGCCTCGCTGCTGGCCGCGTTGGCCGACTTCGCACGCGGACGCACTCTGGTGATGGCGACCCACAGTCCCGCCGCGATGCGCATGGCCGGAAAGGCGCTGCGGCTGCCAGAAGGCGTGTTCGTGGAAACGGGAGCTGTGGAGTGAACGTCTTCCGCCTGCATGCCCGCTCCATCGCGCTATCGATCGGACTGCTGTTGCTGACCTTGCTGGCGGGCACCGCGTTGCTGGGCGTGGCCGGGCATTTCCTGACCGCGGCCGCCCTGGCCGGCGTCGGCGCTTTGGGATTCAACTTCTTCGCGCCGTCGGCCGGGATCCGTGGACTGACCTTCGTCCGCATCCTCTCGCGCTATGCGGAAAAACTCGTAGGCCATGACGTGACCCTGCGCCTGGCCCGCGACCTGCGCGTGGATTTTTTTCGCAGCGCCTTGCCACTGGCGCCCTTGGGCCTGGGCCGGCATCGCGTCGGCGACCTGCTGGCGCGACTGCTGGCCGATATCGAAAACGTGGACGGCCTGCTGGTGCGCGCAGTCGGTCCGTTGCTGGCTTTCGCCGGCCTGGGGTTTGTCGCCATCGTGGTCACGGCGATGGCCTTGCCAATCGCGGGTGCGTTGCTGGCCGCGGTTCTGCTGTTGCTGTCGCTGGCGATTCCGCTCGCCATCAGCGGTACGGCGGACCGGATCGAGCGACGCCGGGCGCAGGCACGCGCGCAGTTGCGCAGCACGGTGCTGGAAGGACTGGAAGGAGCGACGGACCTGGCCGCGCTTGGGGCCACTGCCGACTGGATCGCGCGTATCGATGACGCGAGCGATGAAGTGGCGCGCTGCGAACGCGCGCGCAAGGCCCGCCTTGCCCTCGCCACGGTCTTGCATGCCACGGGCGTCGCGGTGTCGTTGCCGGCGATGCTGTGGCTGCTGCTGGACGCCGCGCACGCGGGCCGCCTGTCGCCTGCGGCGGCGGGCGGCCTGTTCTTCATGACCGTGGCGGTTTACGAAGCCGTGGCCGGCGTGGGCCTCGCCTGGCAATCCTTGCAGGCCGCGCTGGCCTCGCAGCGCCGCTTGCGGCAGGTAACGACGCAGGCGCCGCTGGTGCGGGAACCTGTCACGCCGAAAACGGTTCCCGCCTCCGCGGAACTGGAATTCCACGACGTCGATTTCCACTGGCCCGATGGCCATTGGCCCGATAAGCCGCGCGATGTGCTGCGACAGGCGAACCTGCGTCTCGCACCCGGACAACGCATCGCCTTGCATGGCGACAGCGGCGCGGGCAAGAGTTCGTTGCTGGCATTGGCCTTGCGCCTGTGCGATCCACAAGGCGGCAGCGTGCGTTATGGCGGCATCGACCTGCGCGACTTCAGCCAGTCCGACTGGCACGACCGGATCGCGTGGTTGCCGCAGGATGCGCCGGTCTTCGCCGGCAGCGTGCGCGACAACCTGCGCATGGGCGCGCCGGAGGCCGGCGATGCGCGGCTATGGGACGCGCTGTCGCAGGTGAAGATGGAAGCCGCGATCCGCGCATTGCCGGAAGGACTGGATACCTGGATCGGCGAAAGCGGCGCGACCCTGTCGATGGGCCAGTCGCGGCGCATCGCCCTGGCCCGCGCCCTGCTGCGCCAGGCGTCGCTGTTGCTGCTGGACGAACCCACCGAAGGACTGGATGTCGACACGGCCCACGAACTGCTGCGCGACCTGGCCGCCGCCAGCGGCTCGCGCAGCGTACTGATGATCAGCCACGACGAATTGCCGGCAGGCGTGGTGCATGCGCGTTATCGGCTGAGCGAGGGCAGATTGCGTCCGGATCCAGCGCCTTGATCGATTGATGCAGGAGCGCCCCATGGGCGCGAGTCTTTCGTTCAGGATGCCGATCCGGCGGGGAAAGCTCGCGCCCATGGGGCGCTCCTACCCTCTTTTTCTGAACGGCCGCGCCCGGCAACACGGGCTTTTGCGCCCCGGATCGGTTACAGTGCGCCCCGTTTGCAAGCGGCCGTCCGTTTCCCTTCGGGTTCGCCGGCGTCTTCAGGTCCTCATGTCTTCGACGTCATGGACCGATGCGCCCGCCCCCACTCCGACGCCATTCGCCTTGCAGATACGGCTCCACCACTGTTGGCGGCAGCCGCACTCAATTTCTCGCAGCGCGGTTCATCGGGAACGCTTCGGGCAATACCTCGATCACTACTGATCTCCTGGCGTGCGCACGTTTGCGCGGGCGCCCGGATTCGTTTCGATCGGAATACTGGAGCTTCACCGTAATGTCTTTTGAAAACCTCGGGCTTTCGCCCTTCCTGCTGCGCGCCCTGAAAGAACAGGGTTACGAGACCCCCACCCCGATCCAGACCCAGGCCATTCCGCTGGCCCTGGCCGGCCACGACCTGATGGCCGGCGCGCAGACCGGCACCGGCAAGACCGCCGCGTTCGGCCTGCCGCTGCTGCAGCACCTGGGCACCTCGCCGCAGGCCGTGAACGGCCCGCGCAAGCCGCGCGCGCTGATCCTGGCCCCGACCCGCGAACTGGCCGTGCAGGTGCACGACAGCCTGCGCGACTACAGCAAGTACCTGCGCATCCCCAGCACCACCATCTACGGCGGCGCCGGCATGGGCCCGCAGCAGGACGCACTGCGTCGTGGCGTGGACCTGATCGTGGCCACTCCGGGCCGCCTGATCGACCACATGGACCGCCGCAACGTGGACTTGTCTGGGATCGAGATCCTGGTCC
Source organism: Pseudoxanthomonas sp. (assembly GCA_041919795.1). Taxonomy (GTDB): domain Bacteria; phylum Pseudomonadota; class Gammaproteobacteria; order Xanthomonadales; family Xanthomonadaceae; genus Pseudoxanthomonas_A. The sequence continues at coordinate 224,397 of JAYRTC010000004.1, forward strand.
TGGACGAAGCCGACCGCATGCTCGACATGGGCTTCCTGCCGGCGATCAAGCGCATCCTGGGCAAGCTGCCGAAGCAGAACCGGCAGACCCTGCTGTTCTCGGCGACCTTCGCCGACAGCATCAAGCAGCTGGCGCAGGAGTTCATGGTCGAGCCGAAACACATCCAGGTCACGCCCAGCAACACCGTGGCCGACACCATCGCCCACCGCGTGCATCCGGTCGACGGCACCCGCAAGCGCGAGCTGCTGCTGCATATCCTGGCCGCCGATTCGCGCAAGCAGACCCTGGTGTTCGGTCGCACCAAGCATGGCTGCGACAAGCTGACCAAGTTCCTGGAGCAGTCGGGCATCAAGGCCGCGGCGATCCACGGCAACAAGAGCCAGGGCGCGCGCCTGCGTGCGCTGAAGGACTTCAAGGGCGGGCGCATCAACGTGCTGGTCGCCACCGATATCGCCGCGCGCGGCATCGATATCGACCAGCTGCCGACGGTGATCAACTTCGACCTGCCGATGGTCGCCGAGGACTACGTGCACCGCATCGGCCGCACCGGCCGCAACGGCTCGCAGGGCGAGGCGATCTCGCTGGTCGCGCAGGACGAAGCCAAGCTGCTGCGTGCGATCACCCGCATGTTGAAGCGCGACGTGGAGATCCGCGACGTACCCGGTTTCGAGCCGATGCGTCCGATCCGCTGGGGCAACGACAACCCGCCCAACGAGCGTCCGGGCGGCAACAACGCCCCGCGCCGCGCCAACACCGCGCGTCGCCCGCATTCGGATGCACCGCGCCACGCGCATGCGGGTCCGAAGCAGCGCTCTGCCGGCAACCCGGGCGGCGGCCAGCGCGATGGCGCGCGCAGTCCCAACCCGTATCGCCAGGGCGCGCGTCCCGCACGCTGATTGCCGGTAGCGGGCACAGAAAGGCTGGCCTTCGGGCCAGCTTTTTTCATGGCTATTCCACTGTAGGAGCGCCCCATGCTTGCAGGAGCATGGGCGCGAGCTCTTCGTCCGATCGAGAGAAGATCAAGGGCTCGCGCCCATGGGACGCTCCTACGGTGATGATTCAACCCCGATCAGTGATCCACACCCCTCCCCTACAATGCCGCCCATGGACATCTTCAAGATCTTCACCCTGGAAGCCGCGCACCGGCTTCCCAACGTTCCGCCCGGGCACAAGTGCGCACGCCTGCATGGGCATTCGTTCCGCATCGAAGTGCGCGTGGGTGGTGAACCGGGTGCCGACACGGGCTGGGTCATGGACTTCGGCGACATCAAGGACGCGTTCCAACCCATCTACGATCAGTTGGACCATCATTACCTCAACGACATCGAAGGCCTGGACAACCCGACCAGCGAACGCCTGGCGATCTGGGTCTGGGACCGGCTCAAGCCGGTATTGCCGGCACTGAGCGAGATCGTGATCCACGAGACCTGCACCTCAGGCTGCCGCTACCGCGGGTAGGAGCGGGCCTTGCCCGCGATGCTTTTTCTCCTGGAAACGGACCGAAGAGCATCGCGGGCAAGGCCCGCTCCTACATATGCCGCCTCATACAAGCGCTTGATTCTAAACGGGTCATGACCGCTCGTCGGTTTCCATACGCCTGTTGTTGCAATGCAACAAGCCGGTCTGTATATTGCACTGCAACAAGGTCGCAAGACCCCTTCAACTCCGGAGACACACCATGTCCGCACAGATCAACGAGCAGTTCACCACCTTCACCCACCAGTTCGCCGCCGCCGCTGCGCGCGCCAACCGCCTGGCCCTGGAAAATGCCGAGACCGTGTTCGGCGTGCAGCTGAAGACCTTCGAGAAGAACATCGAAGCCACCACCGCGTTCTTCGGCGAGCTGTCCGAAATCCGCGACGTCGAAGCCTACAAGACCGTGTGGCCGAAGGGCCTGCAGATCGCCAAGGAAAATGCCGAGCGCGTCGCCGCTGCCGGCCAGGAAGTGATCGGCCTGACCCTGAAGACCAACGAAGCCCTCGGCCAGCTGGCCAAGAGCCAGTTCGAAGCCGCCAGCGAAACCGCGCAGGCGACCGTGGCCAAGGCGACCAAGGCCGCCAAGGGCAAGTAAGCGACAACGCAACACTTCGTCGTTTTATTGCGCGGATCCCTCCCCCCGCGCACCCGACCCGGCAGCCCCCTCGCTGCCGGGTTTTTTATTGGGGTATCCGGATTTCAGTGTGGGATTGCATGGAAAGCAGGCGCTCTTGCTCTTGCCTTTCAACCCCGTTGAGGCCCGGCAAGCAGGTGGGGCGAATACCCGAAGGGCGGCGCGCACGATGCGCGCCGTTTCCGGACGGCACACGGATGTGCCTTCCGGAAATGCCCCGCCTGCTTGCGCATCGGCCGCGCGCAGCGTGGCCGACGGGCCGACCGGGTGGCCTTCTTTGGTTACTTTCTTGGCCATACAAGAAAGTGACCCGCGCAAAGCGCGGAACGCTCTTGGCTTTGGCCAGTGCTCGCGACCGGAAAGCCAATCCCACACTAGATTCCGGATACCCTTTTATTGCCCGCATGAAATGCGGTAGGAGCGCCCCGTGCTTGCAGGAGCATGGGCGCGAGTTCTCCGATCCGGTCGCGGGAAAATCAAGAGCTCGCGCCCATGGGGCGCTCCTACGCAATCACCTCAAGCACCAATCCGCAGTCGGCGTGACAGCGCCTGCGCATCGAGCGTAGCGTCGTAAGGCAACCTTCCCCAGCACGGCACCGGCATGCGCGCCGTCAGCAGTTCGAAATTCTCGTCCTGCCGTTCCATGCCTGCATCCATGTGATTGGCGATCCAGCCGACCAACTCGCACCCGTCATCGACGATGGCACGCGCGCTCAATCGCGCATGGTTCAGGCAACCCAGGCGCATGCCGACCACCAGCACCACCGGCAGGCGCAAGGCGCGGACCAGGTCGGCCTGGTCCAGCGTGGTCGCCAGCGGCGCGGCCCAGCCACCCACGCCTTCCACCACGACCGCATCGGCCGACGCCCGCAAGCGCTGGAAGGCGGCGATGATCTTCTCCAGCCCGACCTCGACGCCGGCTTCGCGCGCGGCGATCTCGGGAGCCAGCGGTTGCGGCAGGGCATACGGATTGAGGTCGGCGTAATCCGGGCGCGGATCGCTGGCGGCGAGCAAGGCCAGCGCGTCTTCGTTGCGCATGCCATCGCCGGTGTCGACGCAGCCGCTGGCCACCGGCTTCATCCCGATCGCGCGCAAGCCGCGCCCGCGCAAGGCATGCAGCAGTGCGGTGGATGCCAGGGTCTTGCCGATGCCGGTATCGGTGCCGGTGACGTAGAAATGATTCATTTCAGGGAAATGTGGCCGTTGTTCGCTGCTGGATTGCGTTTGTAATTCATGGCCTAGGTTACGCATGCCGCTTCCGCGTGCAAGCAGCGACACCACCGAATCACTGCGGAACACCGCCCACATGAAACGGATAGAATCGAGCGATGTCCTTTACGGCTTCCACTCTCTCCGGCAGCAAGCCGGAACAATACGCACAGTTGGCCGCGCAAGCGCACGCCCTGGTCCACGGCGAACCGGACCGCATCGCCAACGCCGCCAATCTTGCCGCGTTGGTCTTCCATTCGCTGCCCGACCTGAACTGGGTCGGCTTCTATCTGTATGACGGCAAGGAACTGGTAGTCGGCCCGTTCCAGGGCCTGCCCGCTTGCGTGCGCATCCCGCTGGACAAGGGCGTGTGCGGTGCGGCGGCACGCACGCGGCAGACCCAGCGGGTGGCCGACGTGAATGCATTCCCCGGGCATATCGCCTGCGATTCGGCCTCACGTTCCGAACTGGTGGTGCCGTTGGTGCATGGCGACGAATTGATCGGGGTATTCGATCTGGACAGTCCCCACCCCGGCCGTTTCGACGAGGAGGACCAGCAAGGCCTGGAAGCCATCGCCCGCGCATTCCTGGAGTCGCTGCCATGACCCAAACCAACACCCTCAAGATGCGCAACATCGGCCCCAAGTCTTCGGCCTGGCTGCGCCAGGTGGGTTTGCGCACGCAGGAGGACATCGCCACAGCCGGCCCCGTGGATGCCTTCATGCGGGTCAAGCGCGCCGGTTTCCGCCCCAGCCTCAACCTGTTGTATGCGCTGGAAGGCGCGCTCGCCGATTGCCACTGGCAGGAAGTCCCCGAAGCCCGGCGCCAGGTACTGGTCGCCGAATACGAAGCCGCCGCCGCGTTGTTGCCGGCTCCGCGCGGTCGTCCGGCAGCGGGCCCGGTGACCACCACGCAGATGCAGGAAGAGGAAGCGTCGCCTTCCGGTTTCCTCGATGAACCCGCGGGCGAAGACGAGCACGAGTGAGTGGCGCAATCCTGTTTTGTCTCCCGAGCGGCCCCCTTCGGGACGTAGAGCCGAGCTCGCTCGGCTGCTTTTGATCCTGTACGTAAAGCAGCCGAGCAAGCTCGGCTCTACAAGAACGGGTACACTGCGCACGCTTCAAGGTGACCCGACGGCGGCGACAGGCCGCCTGCGGGTTGAAACGGGAAGCCGGTGAGTCCACTCGACCCAGGTCGTGCATGACGAGTCCGGCGCTGCCCCCGCAACGGTAAGCGAAGACAACCACGGCATCCGCCACTGTGCTCGGCATGGGAAGGCGCCGCGGTCGAACGTCACCGACGTTCATTCGCAAGCCCGGAGACCGGCCCTGGAGCTCACTGGTTGCGATGCGGCGGGCATTGCGGCGGCGGTCCGTGCTGCGGCCTTCCGTGCGTCCTTCCCCTGCTTGCGACTCCACCACATCACACGCGTACGGGTCGTGCGCGATGGAGAAGTCACGTCATGCAGCAACGCAATCCTGTTTCCCACACCCTCGCCCTGGCCATCGCCCTGGCGCTTCCGGCCAGCGCCTTCGCCCAGGCCAGCGGCGATGCCACCGAACTCGATGAAATCGTGGTCACCGGCACCCGCACCGACGTCGCCATCGAGGACAGCCTGCTGCCCGCGCAGGTGATCGACCGCGAGGAAATCGAACGCAGCCAGGCGCGCTCGCTGCCGGACCTGCTCAAGGGCCGCGCCGGGATCAACATGACCAACCAGGGCGGCGCCGGCAAGCTCACCACCGTGTTCCTGCGCGGCGCCGAATCCGACCACGTGCTGGTGCTGGTGGATGGCATCCGCATCGGTTCGGCCACCGCCGGCCTGGCCATGTTCCAGGACTTGCCGGTCGATCAGATCGAACGCATCGAAATCATCCGTGGCCCGCGTTCCAGTCTGTACGGCTCGGAAGCCATCGGCGGCGTGATCCAGATCTTCACCCGCAAGGGCGGCCTCGGCTTCGAGCCGCATTTGCGCATCGGTGGCGGCAGCAACAACCTGCGCGAAGCCAGCGCCGGTTTCAGCAACCGCGGCGAACGCGGCTGGATCAGTGCCGAAGGCGCCTATCAGGAAACCGACGGCATCAATGCCTGCCGTGGTTCGGGCACGCTGTTCCAGGGCTGCTTCGCCGACGAACCCGACCTGGACGGTTACCGCAATGTGTCGGTGTCCTTGCGCGGCGGCTTCAAGTTGAACGACGCGCTGACGCTGGAAGGCAACTTCCTCAATGCCGATGCCGACAACGAATACGACGGCAGCATCTTCGGCGGCAATGAAACCGAGACCACGCAGCAGGTGCTGGGCAGCAAGCTGACCTGGACGCCCAACGCGAGCGTCAAGGTCACCGCGCAGGCGGGCCGTTCGGCCGACAAATCCGACGCGTATTTCAGGCAGGCTGGCGTGCGCAACTACGTCAACACCTTCGACACACGGCGCGATACCGCTGCGCTGCAGGCGGATTTCGCCTTCGCCACGAACCAGTTGCTGACCGTCGGCGGCGACTGGCAGCAGGACCAGGTCACCAGCACCACCGCCTTCAGCATCGACAGCCGCGACAACACCGCCGCCTTCGTCGAATACCAGGGCAAGTTCGGTGCGCATCAACTGCAGGCCAGCGTGCGCAACGACGACAACGAGCAATTCGGCAACCACGCCACCGGCAGCCTGGGCTGGGGCATGTCGCTGGGTGGCGATTTCAGGCTCAATGCCAGCTACGGCACCGGTTTCAAGGCGCCGACCTTCAACGACCTTTACTACCCGTTCGGCGGCAACCCGGAGCTGGAGCCCGAAGCATCGAAGAGCCTCAACCTGGGCATCGGCCAATACGCCGACGCGTGGAACTGGACCTTCAATGTGTTCGAAACCCGCATCGATTCGTTGACCGGTTACGACAGCTTCTTCAACCTGGTGCAGGTGGATGAAGCACGCCTGCGCGGCGCGGAGTTCACTTTCGCAACTTCGATTGCCGGCTGGGATCTGTCCACGCAGCTCAGCTATGTCGATCCGCGCGCCGATGCGCGACTGACCGCGGAAGGCACGGCGAACCCCAACTACGGCAACCTGCTGCCACGCCGCGCGCCACGCACCGGCCGCATCGACCTCGACCGCGGCTTCGGCGCATTCCGTTTCGGCACCACGCTCAATGGCGCCAGCGCGCGTTACGACGATGCCGCCAACAACGTGCGCCTGGGCGGCTATGGCACCGTGGATTTGCGCGTGGAGTACGCGGTCAACGCCGACTGGAGCCTGCAGGCGCGCGCGAACAACGTGTTCGACCGCGACTACGAAACCATCGCCTGGTACAACCAGCCCGGTCGCGAATACGGGCTGAGCCTGCGCTATCGCCCAACACGCTGAGCCGAACACCCGCGCCGTAGAGCCGAGCTTGCTCGGCTGCTCCTTCCCCGCGTAGAGCCGAGCTTGCTCGGCTGCTTTTCCCATCGTAGAGCCGAGCTCGCTCGGCTGCTTTGCTGCTCTTCCCCGGAATCAGAAGCAGCCGAGCAAGCTCGGCTCTACAGGGGGCCGGGTAGACCCGCAGCAGCACCCATGGGAAAAGATTGCCGCGAGCGCCACCGATGGTATGGTTGGGCAGCCATAGCATGGCTTCAGCTGATCTTGCCTCGTTCTCTTGCGTGGAGATGGAAATGACCGACGCCTGGTTGCCCTCGTTGATTACCGCCACGCCGCAAGACGGCTTTGAACTGGCCATCACCCTGAGTCGCCGTGGCGTGAAATACACCCAACCCGATACGGCCATGCTGAAGGAATTACGCCCGGAATACGCAAACTCTGCGGATGGACTGACGGCTGCCTCGCAGGTGATAGCAATCAATTTCCAGACCGTAGCTGCCGCCAACGGTTATTGGCGCAAATAAGGCCGCCAAAGAAGTTCCACACGACTCCTTGGGACAGGTGCGGCTTCCGGGATCCCGTTCCTGGAAAACTTGTTGCGAACGGATCACCGCACCCCGTCTTCATCGAACAACGAGCCCTGCGCCAGCACCTCCTCGCGTTCGCGAAAACCACTCAACCCCACCCCCACCAGCCGATACAGCGTGCGCTCCGGCTGATCGACGCGCACACACAGCGCCAGCGCGATTGCGGTCAACGTTTCAAGCGAGTCCGGCGGCGTCTCGGGGGTATGGCTGCGGGTCAGGATGCGGAACTGCGAGGTCTTCAGCTTCAACACCACGGTGCGGCCCACGCGTTCGGTCTTGCGCGAGGCTTCCCAGGTCTTGACCGCCAGGCGCCGGATCGTCGGCGCGAGTTCGGCCAGGGGGATATCGTGTTCGAAGGTGTCTTCGGCCGAGATCGACTGCACCGGCTGGTCGGGTTGCACCGGGCGCTCGTCGATGCCGCGCGCGCGCCGGTACAACGCGGCGCCGAAGCTGCCGAAGTGGCGCTGAAGTTCGTCCATCGGAACCTCGCGCAGGTCGCCGACCAACTCGATTCCCAGCGCGGACAGCTTGCCCTGCATCACCTTGCCCACGCCCGGGATCTTGGCAACCGGCAACGGCGCGAGGAAGGCTTCCACCTGCTGCGGACGGATCACGAACTGGCCATCGGGCTTGCGCCAGTCCGAGGCGATCTTGGCCAGGAACTTGTTCGGCGCGATCCCGGCCGACGCGGTCAGTGAGGTCTCTTCGCGGATCTGCCGGCGGATCTCCTCGGCGATGGCGGTGGCGCTGGGGAAATCGGTCTTGGGTTCGGTGACGTCAAGATAGGCTTCGTCCAGCGACAGCGGTTCGACCAGGTCGGTATGGCGCAGGAAGATGTCGCGTATCTGTTTCGACGCGGTCTTGTAGCGCACGAAATCCGGAGGCACGAAGATCGCCTGCGGGCAGAGTCTTTCCGCGCGCACCGCCGGCATCGCCGAGCGCACGCCGAACTTGCGCGCTTCGTACGACGCCGCGCACACCACCGAGCGCGCGCCGCGCCAGGCCACCACCACCGGCTTGCCGCGCAAGCCTGGATCGTCGCGTTGTTCGACCGACGCGTAGAACGCGTCCATGTCGATGTGGAGGATCTTGCGCACGCGACCATTATGCGCGGCGACCTTGCGTGGCGGAATCGATCCCGCCGCCGCGGCTTCAGGTCGCCGCCGGCATCGCCTGCTGCACTTCCTGCGTGCGCGGATCGCCGGCGCGCCCGACCACGGCGAAACCGTAACCGTTGCGATACCAGTATTTCAGCGCCAGGCCATCTTCCCCACGCACGCCACTGGCCTCGCCGGCGAAGCGCGAACTGGGACGCACATAGAAAACGATCCGCTGGCCGCGCTCGTCCTGGTACATCAGCATCGCGGCCGGCCCCTCGGCGGTGGACAGCAGGCGACCGCCCAGCAAGACGAAGCCGTAGCCTTGCAGGTCCGGCAGCGACAACGGGCGGCCCAGCCGCGACGACATCCACGATTGCAGGCGCATCGATTCAGCGGCATCCATCTCGACCGGATGCAGGCGATCGGTGGCGAAAATGCGATAGGCCTCCACCGCATCCTTCATCGGCAAGTTGGCGGCGGCCACGCGCGCATTGTTGGCATGCCAGCCGCCCAGCCCGCCCAGGCCCAGGGCCAATACCAGCGACGCGCACAGCGCCAGCCGCTGGCGCGTGCGCGTGCGCCGCGCGCGGCGTATCGCGACCGGGTCGAAGCGCGTTGGTATCGGCGTTGGCGTCGGAGTCGGCATCGATGCGCCCGCAAGCGCGGCGCGCAGGTCGTCGGCATCGCGCTGCCATTGGGCGACGCGCGCGGCGGATTCCGGCCGCGTCGCCAGCCAGGCTTCGATATAGCTGCGCCGCTCCGGTCCCAGCTGGCCATCGACATAGGCATGCAGGTCTTCGTCGTTGGGGATGCCGGAATTCATTTCACGCTCCGCAAGACAGTGCCATCAGTGTTGTCGCCAATCAGTTTTCGGTATGCGGCGCGGGCCCGCGACAATCGCGACATCACCGTGCCGACCGGCACGCCGAGCGCCTGCGCGGTTTCCCGATAATCCAGTCCTTCGACCGTGACCAACAGCAACACGGCGCGTTGATCGGCGCCCAGCCTGGCAAAGGCTTCCAGCGCCGAGCGCGCCACGAACGTGTCTTCGGTCGAAGGCGCGACTTCGTGTTCGTCGATGAACACGGCCAGCAGGCGCCGGAACCGGTTGGCGCGGCGCCTGCCGTCGATGAACTGCCGGTGCAGGATCGCGAACAACCACGCCTTCAGGCTGGCGTCCGCGCGCCGCGTCGACCAGCGCGACAGGGCGCGTTCCAGGCAGGCCTGGACCAGGTCGTCGGCGTCGCTGGCATCGCGCGCGAGCGACAGCGCGAAACGCCGCAGCGAAGGCAGCAGGGCGCGCAGTTCGTCGTCGTCAAGGGTGGACATGGGCGTCAGGAAGTCCGGTTGGCTGCCAGTGTGACGCTTGCGCGCGGGATTTATTCCCTTGGCTTCGATGGTCGTCCCTTTTTACATCACCAAGACTCTGGAAGTGCCGCTTCGTCGTTGTCCAGAGGGAATAAATCCGCGGCTACGGCGTCTGATCCGTATCGACAACGGCCAGGGCCGACACGGAACCACGATGCCTCAATCACAGAAACCCCCATCATCCATGCCTCCTTCGCCCGCGCCTCCTTCACCTCAATCCGGGCCATCACCGCTGCGACGACAGCCGCGAGCGATCGCCGGCCTGGCCATGATTGCGGCTGTCGTTGCCGTCGTTGCCCTGGCCTTTGCCTGGACCGCCGGCTGGCTGACCCACACCCGTCTTTCCGGCGCGGACGTGATCGACACACTGGAACAGCACAACGGCGCCCATCCCGGCTTTCGCCGCGCGCATCAGAAAGGGGTGTGCGTCACCGGCTATTTCGACAGCAACGGCCAGGGACAGGCCTTGTCGAAGGCGGGCGTGTTCGCGCCCGGCCGGACGCCGGTGTTCGGCCGTTTCGCACTGGCCGTGGGCACGCCGTATTCGCCCGATGGCGTGCCCGCGCCGCGCAGCCTGGCCTTGAACTTCACCCAGGCCGATGGCGATGTATGGCGCATGGCGATGAACCACGTGCCGTTGTTCCCGGTGGGCACGGTGCGGGATTTCGTGGCCCTGCAACAAGCCACGGCACCCGTGCCGGGCACCGGCAAGCCCGATCCGGCGCGGGTCGCCGCGTTCATGGCGCTGCATCCGGAAACGCGGGCCTTCGGCGCCTTGATGAAGCGCACGCCGACGCCTTCCAGTTTCGCCAACGCCAGCTACTACAGCATCAATGCCTTCCGCTTCGTCGATGCCACGGGAAGGTCGCAAGTGGTGCGCTGGTCGCTGGCGCCGGAGGCCGCGTTTGCCGCCCTAGACAGGAGCCGTTTCGACGCATTGAACGCGCAGGACCCGAACTTCCAGTTCAACGAACTGCTCACGCGCCTGCGCGCGGGCCCGCAACGCTGGCACCTGCTGATCACCCTGGCCGAACCCGGCGACCGCAGCGACAACGCCACCGTGCAATGGCCGGCCATGCGCACCCAGGTCGATGTCGGCACGCTGGTGATCGATCAGGCGGCGTTGGAGGAAAGCGGCCCTTGCCGCAACGTCACCTTCGATCCCTTGATCCTGCCCGCCGGCATCACGGCCTCGGACGACCCGCTGTTGAGCGCGCGTTCGGCGGCCTATGCCACCTCCCTGCGACGCCGTTCCGGCGAGCCCCCGCAACCCAGTGCGCTGGCCCGCGACGGCATCGATACCACCTCCCCGGAGCCACGCCCATGAGCGCGCCCGTCGTGAAATTCAATGCTTACGCGCGCCTGCTGCACTGGTCGATGGCGCTGATGATCCTCGCCATGCTGTTCATCGGCGTCGGCATGGTGTCGACGACCACCGCGACCTATGCGTGGCTGGTCGCGATCCACAAGCCGCTGGGCGCGGCGATCCTGCTGCTGGTGCTGATCCGGCTGGGCGTGCGCTTCAGCCACAAACCACCACCACTGCCCTCGGACCTGCCGGCCTGGCAGCGACACGCCGCCACGCTGTCGCACTGGTTGCTGTATGCCTTGATGCTGCTGATGCCGCTGATCGGCTGGGCGATGCTGTCGGCCGGCGGCTATCCGGTCACGCTGGTCGAAGGCCTGCACTTGCCGCCGATCGCGCCGCGCGATCCGCAGTTGTTCGCCTGGTTGCGCGGTGCCCACCGCTATTTCGCGCTGCTGCTGTTCGCCACGTTCCTGCTGCACCTGGCGGCGGCGCTGTTCCATGCGCTGATCCGCCGCGACAACGTGCTGTCCAGCATGTTGCCGTGGTCATCGCGGGGAGCACGCAACGATTCCCGGCAGAATATTCGTGATTCGTGATTCGTGATTCGTGATTCGTGATTCGTGATTCGTGAGCCGGTAGCCGGAGAGCGACGCTTCACCCTTCACCCTTCACCCTTCACTCATTCCCGCAAACAGCCACACCCTGCAACGCTTCGCCCTTCACCGCGGCGGCGATCGCGGCATCGGCGCTGGCGATGTCCATGCCCTGGCGCTCATACCATTCCGGCGAGTAGTAGCTGTGTCCGTAGCGGTCGCCGCTGTCGCACAGGATGCTGACGATGGAGCCTTGCTGGCCGGCCTGGCGCATGCGTTGGGCCGCCGACAACACGCCGACGAAATTGGTGCCGGTGGAACCGCCGACGCGCCGCCCCAGTTGCGCGCTGACGTAACGCATGGCCGCGAGGCTGAGCACGTCCGGCACCTTGACCATGGCGTCCACGCATTGCGGGATGAAACTGGCTTCGACCTTGGGCCGGCCGATGCCTTCGATGCCCGAGCCGCGTGGCAGGGTCAGTTCCGGCCTGGGCTCGCCCTGGATCACGCTGCGGTAGTAGTCGAAGAACACCGAATGTTCCGGATCCGCGCACAACACCCGGCTGCACTGGCGCCGGTAACGCACGTAACGCCCCAGGGTGGCGCTGGTGCCGCCGGTGCCGGGGCCGCACACGATCCATTCCGGCACCGGGTGCGGTTCGGCGGCCATCTGCTTGAAGATGGATTCGGCGATGTTGTTGTTGGCGCGCCAGTCGGTGGCGCGCTCGGCATAGGTGAACTGGTCCATGAAGTGGCCGCCGACTTCGCGCGCCAGGCGCACGGATTCGGCATTGAGCGCCGCGGCATCGTCGACCAGATGGCAACGGCCGCCGTGGAATTCGATCGCGGCGATCTTGTCCGGCGAAGTATTGGTCGGCATCACCGCGATGAACGGCAGACCCAGCAGACGGGCGAAATAGGCCTCGGAAACGGCGGTCGAACCACTGGACGCCTCGATCACCGCGCCGCCTTCGCGCAGCCAGCCATTGGCCAGCGCATACAGGAACAGCGATCGCGCCAACCGGTGCTTGAGGCTGCCGGTGGGATGGCTGGATTCGTCCTTCAAGTACACCTCGATGCCCGGATAACCGGGCATCGCCAGCGGGATCAGGTGGGTATCTGCGGAGCGATTGAAATCGGCGTCGATCTTGTGGACGGCATCGGCCACCCATTGGCGCTGATTGCTCATTCCACCGTCACCGACTTGGCCAGGTTGCGCGGCTTGTCCACGTCGGTGCCGCGCGCCAGCGCGGTGTGGTACGCCAGCAATTGCACCGGGATGGTGTGGACGATGGGGCTGAGCACGCCGGCGTGGCGCGGGGTGCGGATCACGTGCACGCCCTCGGATTCGCTGAAGTTGCTGTCCTGGTCGGCGAACACGAACAGCTCGCCGCCGCGCGCGCGCACTTCCTGCATGTTGGATTTCACTTTTTCCAGCAGCTTGTCGTTGGGCGCGATCACCACCACCGGCATTTCCGCATCGACCAACGCCAACGGGCCGTGCTTGAGCTCGCCGGCCGGATAGGCCTCGGCGTGGATGTAGGAGATTTCCTTGAGCTTCAACGCGCCTTCCAGGGCGATCGGATAGTGCAGGCCGCGGCCGAGGAACAACGCGTTGTGCTTTTGCGCGAAACGCTCGGCCCAGACTGCGATCTGCGGTTCCAGGTTGAGCGCGTGCTGCACGCTGCCGGGCAGGAAGCGCAGTTGTTCGAGGTAGTCGGCTTCCTCGGCGGCATCGACCTTGCCGTGCAGCTTGCCCAGCACCACGCATAGCTGGAACAGCGCCGCCAGCTGGGTGGTGAAGGCCTTGGTCGAGGCGACGCCAATCTCGGCGCCGGCGCGGGTGTAGCAGACCAGCTCGCTGGCGCGCGGGATCGCGCTCTCGGGCACGTTGCATATCGACAGCGTGTGCAGATGGCCCAGCGACTTGGCGTATTTCAGCGCCTCCATCGTGTCTAGGGTTTCACCGGACTGGGAAATGGTGACGATCAGGTGCTTGGGATTGGCATGAGCGGCGCGGTAGCGGTATTCGCTGGCGATTTCCACCGAGCACGGCAGGCCGGAAATCGCCTCGATCCAGTAACGCGCGGTCATGCCGGCGTAATAGCTGGTGCCGCAGGCCAGGATCTGGACGCCTTCGATATCGCGCAACACGGCCTCGGCATTCTTGCCGAACAGCTCCGGCGAGAAGCCACCGTCGATCACCGCCTCGATGGTGTCGGCGAGGGCGCGCGGCTGTTCGTGGATTTCCTTCTGCATGAAGTGCCGGTACGGGCCCAGCTCCAGCGAGGCCAGCGACACGTCGGAGACATGCACGTCGCGTGCGATCTCGGCATCGTTGGCATCGAACACGCGCACGCCCGCGCGGCTGACTTCGGCGGTGTCACCTTCCTCCAGGAAGATCACCCGGCGCGTGGCCTGGATGATCGCGGAAACGTCGGAAGCGATGAAGTTCTCGCCTTCGCCCAGGCCGATCAGCAGCGGGCAGCCCATGCGCGCGCAGACCATGCGCTCCGGCTCCTTGCGGCTGACCACGGCCAGCGCGTAGGCGCCGTGCAGTTCCTTGACCGTGCGCTGGACCGCGGCGAGCAAATCGTCGCCCTGGCTCAGGCAGTGATGGATCAGGTGGGCGATGACTTCGGTGTCGGTCTGCGATTCGAACGCATAGCCCAACTCCTGCAGGCGCGCGCGTTGCTCCTCGTGGTTCTCGATGATGCCGTTGTGGACCAGGGCCACGCCGTGGCTGATGTGCGGGTGCGCGTTGGCCTCGGTGACGCCGCCATGGGTGGCCCAGCGGGTGTGGCCGATGCCCAGGTGCGCATGGAAGCCTTCGGCCAGCGCGGCGCCCTCCATTTCCGCGACCCGGCCGGTACGGCGCACGCGGTTGACCTCGTTGCCGTCGACCACGGCGATGCCGGCCGAATCGTAACCACGGTATTCCAGTCGCTTCAGTCCTTCGATGAGTACCGGAACCACATCGCGATCCGCGATCGCACCAACAATGCCGCACATAGGGAAATGCTCCAGAGTTCAGACGTCCAGTGTAAACGCCGAAACCATGCCGAAGCGTCCGCACGGACGCCGCAAGTGTCCGCGCGGACACTTTTTCATACCCGCAATCCCTTTCAATTCAGCAACTTGCGGTTGGCACGGCGATTGCTTTGCATTGCGTGTCCAACCCTGGGTTGGATTCCTGCATCCCACTCCCGCACAGCCACCGGATACCCGACCGCCCCATGGAAACCCGCGACCGCTTCCGTATCCGCGACACCTCCGCCCAGGACCAGGTGATCGCGCCTCCCCCCGCGAGCGTGGCGCGACGTCGCATTCCGAAGCAGTGGTTGATCGGCGGCATCGCCGGCGTCGCGGTGCTGGCGCTGGCGGCCTGGGTGGTGAGCGGCTGGCTGGGCGGCGGCCGCTCGTTCGACGCGTCACGGGTGCGCATCGCCGAAGTCACCCGCGGCGACCTGGTCCGCGACCTGTCCGCCGATGGCCGGGTGATCGCGGCCAACAGCCCGACCCTGTACGCCATTGCCGGCGGCACCGTGGCGCTCAAGGTGGTGGCCGGCGATGTGGTCAAGAAGGACCAGGCGCTGGCCGAAATCGACAGTCCCGAACTGCGCAGCAAGCTGGCCCAGGAAGGCTCGACCCTGGCCAGCATGGAAGCCGAGGCCAGCCGCGCGATCCTCGACGCGCAGATCGCGCGCTCCACCGCCGGCAAGACCGTGGACCAGGCGCAGATCGAACGCACCGCCGCGCAGCGCGACCTGGAGCGCTACCAGCGCGCCTACGAAGGCGGCGCGGTTTCGCAGAACGAATACGCCAAGGCCCAGGACGAACTGAAGAAAGCCGATATCGGCCTGGCCGCGGCGAAGAAGGATGCCGGCCTGCAGGGCCAGGGCGCCGGGCTGGATTCGCGCAACAAGCGCCTGCTGGCCGATCGCCAGCGCGCGGTGGTGGCGGAGCTTCAACGCCAGGTCGATGCGCTGACCCTGCGTGCGCCGTTCGACGGCCAGATCGGCCAGGTGCAGATTCCGCAAGGCACCAATGTCGCCACCAACGCGCCGATCCTCAGCGTGGTCGACCTGAGCGTGTTCGAAGTGGAAATCAAGGTCCCGGAAAGTTTCGCCCGCGACCTGGCCATCGGCATGCCGGCGCAGATCAGCAGCAACAACGTGCAGTACGCCGCCCAGGTTTCGGCCGTGTCGCCGGAAGTGGTCAATGGCGAAGTCAATGCGCGCCTGCGGTTCGCCGAAGGCAAGCAGCCGCCGGGCCTGCGCCAGAACCAGCGCCTGTCCGCGCGCATCGTGCTGGACACACGACGCAACGTGCTGATGGTCGAGCGCGGTTCGTTCCTGGAACAAGGCGGCGGCTACGCCTACGTCGTCGATGGCAGCCGCGCCCAGCGCCGCCCGATCCAGACCGGCGCCAGCAGCCTGGGCGCGGTGGAAATCGTTTCCGGCCTGCAGCCGGGCGAAAAGATCGTGGTTTCCGGCAGCGACCAGTTTGGCGATGCCGAGCGCGTGACCATCCACTGACCGACTGCAACCAATCGCCCCTCCCCCGCATCACCACTTATCCACGACAACCCGCCAAAGGAACCCCCAATGCTCGACATGCGCCAGGTCACCAAGGTCTACCGCACCGCCATGGTCGAAACGCACGCCTTGCGCGCGCTCGACCTGCATGTGAAGGAAGGCGAATTCGTCGCCGTCACCGGGCCTTCGGGTTCGGGCAAGACCACCTTCCTCAACATCGCCGGCCTGCTCGAGGATTTCACCGGCGGCGAGTTCACCCTGGATGGGGAGAACGTGAAGGGCCTCTCCGATGACGCGCGCAGCCGCCTGCGCAACCAGAAGATCGGCTTCATCTTCCAGGGCTTCAACCTGATCCCCGATCTCAACCTGTTCGACAATGTCGACGTGCCGTTGCGTTACCGCGGCCTGTCGGCCAAGGATCGCAAGCTGCGCATCGAGGATTCGCTGGGCCTGGTCGGCCTGGGTTCGCGGATGAAGCATTTCCCGGCGGAACTTTCCGGCGGCCAGCAGCAACGTGTGGCCATCGCCCGCGCGCTGGCCGGCAGCCCGCGCCTGCTGCTGGCCGACGAACCCACCGGCAACCTGGATACGCAGATGGCGCGCGGGGTGCTGGAACTGCTGGAAGACATCAACCAGCAAGGCACGACCATCATCATGGTCACCCATGACCCGGAACTGGCCGCGCGCGCGCAGCGCAACGTGCATATCGTCGATGGCATGGCCACCGATCTGTCGGTGGAACCGAGCCTGGTGCGGATTCAAGGAACGAGAAACGAGGAACGAGAAACGAGTGAAAGCGGCTGACAGGCGCGATTAACCGCGTCTCACTCATTTCTCGTTTCTCTTCACTCGTTCCTCGAGGTTTCCCCATGTTCGGCTATTACTTCAACCTGGCCCTGCGCAGCTTCAAGCGCAACAAGGTCCTGACCGCGCTGATGGTGCTGGCCATCGCCCTGGGCATCGGCGCCAGCATGACCACGCTGACCGTGTTCTACGTGTTGTCCGGAGATCCGGTGCCGACCCGCAGCGACCAGCTGTACTACGTGCAGATGGCGCCGGAAAGCATGAACGGCTTCACTGCGGGCGAAGAACCGGCCCTGCAGGTGACGCGTTTCGACGCGGAAAAACTGTTGCGCGAGAAGCGTGGCGACCGCCAGGCGATGATGACCGGCGGCGGCGCCGCGATCACTCCCGACAAGCAGGGCCTGATGCCGTTCCGGGTGGACGCGCGCTACGCCTCCGCCGACATATTCCCGATGTTCGACATGCCGTTCCTGTTCGGCGCCGGCTGGAGCACGACCGAGGACGAACGCCATGGCCGCGTCGCGGTGATCGCCAAGGCCCTGAACGACAAATTGTTCGGTGGCGCCAACAGCGTGGGCAAGACCGTGCGCCTGGACGCGACCGAGTTCACCATCATCGGCGTGCTCGACGACTGGCGGCCGACGCCGCGCTTCTACGACATGAACAGCGATCAGTTCGGCGAACTGGAACAGGTGTTCCTGCCGTTCTCCACTTCGCGCGACCTGAAAATGGGGCGCAACGGCAGCATGGATTGCTGGGGCGATTCGGGATCGGATCCGGAAGGCGCGGCCGGCGTGAATTCACCCTGCGTGTGGATCCAGTACTGGGTACAGCTGGACAGCGCGGCCAAGGCCTCGGCCTACAAGCAATACCTGGTCAACTATTCCGACCAGCAGCGCAGCGCCGGACGTTTCGAGCGCCCGACCAACGTCCGCCTGCGCAACGTCATGGAGTGGCTGGATTTCAACAAGGTGGTGCCGGGCGACGTGCGCCTGCAGGTGTGGCTGGCGTTCGGCTTCCTGCTGGTCTGCCTGCTCAATACCGTGGGCCTGTTGCTGGCCAAGTTCCTGCGTCGCAGCAGCGAGGTCGGCGTGCGTCGGGCCTTGGGCGCTTCGCGCCGGCAGATCTTCCTGCAATGCCTGGTGGAAGCCGGGACGATCGGGTTGGCGGGCGGCATCGCAGGGTTGTTGCTGGCCTGGCTGGGCCTGTGGGCGGTACGCCAACAACCCGCCAGCTACGCCGAACTGGCGCACCTCGATCCCTTGATGCTGCTCACGACGGTGGTATTGGCCCTGGTCGCCAGCCTGCTGGCCGGACTGATCCCCGCCTGGCAAGCCATGCAGGTCACGCCGGCGATGCAGTTGAAGTCGCAATAAACCTTTCTCCTCCCCTTGCCCGCGCAGCGGGTAGGGGGAGGCCGGGAGGGGGTGCTTTTGCTGTTGCTTCAATCGAATCCGAAGCAAAAAGCAGAATCAAAAGCACCCCTCCCTACCCTCCCCTTCGCCTGCGGCGAAAGGGAGGACACCGCCCGAATCTACGGAGAACTCCCATGGAACTTCGCCCCATCCTTTCCACCCTGCTGCGCCACAAGACCGCCGCCGCGCTGATCGTGCTGGAGATCGCATTGAGCTGCGCGATCATCTGCAACGCGCTGTTCCTGATCGGCCAGCGCGTCGATCGCCTCAACCTGACCAGCGGCGTCGCCGAGAACGAAGTCGTGCGCGTGCAACTGACCGGCATCGGCAAGGACACCGATGCCGATGCGCTGACCCGCAGCGACCTGGCCCTGCTGCGCGGACTGCCCGGGGTCAAGGCGGCTTCAGTGACCAACCAGGTGCCGTTCGTGAATTCGTCCTGGAACACTTCCATCAACATGGCCAAGGATCAGAAGCAACCGACCATGAATGCCACCGTGTACATGGGCGACGAACAGTTCCTGGATGCGCTGGGGCTCAAGCTGGTCGCCGGGCGCAATTTCTCCGCCGACGAATTCATCGAATGGTCGGCGCTGGATGCTCCCAGCAGCAATGTCTCGATCCCCTCGGTGATCATCACCAGGAGCGTGGCCGACAAGCTGTTCCCGGGCCAGAGCGCCCTAGGCAAGAGCTTCTACAGTTGGGGCGAAAATCCGATGCGCGTGGTCGGCGTTGTCGATCACCTCGTGCGCCCCAGCGAGCAGGGCGGCGCAGTGGAGCACGAATACTCGATGATCTTCCCGATCCACGTGCCGTTCTCGCTGGGAGGCAACTACCTGCTGCGCACCGATCCGGCGCGGCGCGACGAAGTGTTGAAGACCGCGGTTTCGGCGCTGGTGAAGAACGGCCCCAACCGCATCATCCTGGATGACAACACCAAGACCATGGAGCAATTGCGCGCCGAGTACTACCGCCAGGACCGCGCCATGGTCTGGATGCTGGTCGCGGTGATCATCGCCTTGCTGGTGGTGACCGCGCTGGGCATCGTCGGCCTGGCCAGTTTCTGGGTGCAGCAGCGGACCAAGCAGATCGGCGTGCGTCGCGCACTGGGCGCCACGCGCGGCCAGATCCTGCGCTATTTCCAGACCGAGAATTTCCTGCTGGCCACCATCGGCATCGTCCTGGGCATGCTGCTGGCCTACGCCATCAACCAGCTGCTGATGGGCAAGTACGAACTGCCGCGCCTGCCGCTGTTCTACCTGCCGGTCGGCGCGGCGCTGCTGTGGCTGCTGGGCCAGATCGCGGTGTACGGACCGGCACGCAAGGCGGCGTCGGTGCCGCCGGCGGTGGCTACGCGTAGCGCGTGAGTGGATGCACACTTGGCTCTCCCTCTCCCCTTGTGGGAGAGGGTGGCCGAAGGCCGGGAGAGGGTTCGGCTTTTGACTTTCACAAGCCAACCGCAGCGACAAAAAGCACGCTCGCTTCGCTCACGCCCCCTCTCCTGCCCTACGGGCATCCTCTCCCACAAGGGGAGAGGAGACAGCAATATTCCACCACCACGGCCGAGACTGGGAACGCTCAGACTCCACTACTTATAGTCGCCCTTCCTCCCCCCGATCCATGCGCGCCATGAACCTGCTTCGAGTGTTGTCCCTTTCCTTCATCCTGGCTTGCGCGCTCGCCTGTTCCCCCGCTGGCGCACAGGAAAAGCAAGCCCTCACCGACAGCGACGTATTCGTTTCGGAAGGGACGCTGGATACCTACGTCGGCACCTATGTCATTTCCCCCGGTTTCGAGATCAAGGTATGGCGCGAGGGCGAACAACTGGTGCTGCAGGCGACCGGCCAGGCATCGTGGCCGTTGCAGGGAGTGTCGGAAACGGTGTTCCGCGTGCAATCAATGGATGCGAAGGTCACCTTCGGCAACAACGCGGCGGGCGAAGTGGATCAACTGGTCCTGCTGATGGATGGCCGCGAGACCAAGGCGATACGCAAGTGAAGTGCTTCCTCCCTGCAAGGGGAGGAGGAAAACAAACCGCGTTACGATGCGCATCCACCGGTTGCCTCTGATCCCATGCCCAACCCGCCATGCCCAACCTGCTGATCATCGACGACAACCCGGCGGTCGCCACCGCGCTGGAAGTGCTGTTCTCGCTGCACGACATCGCCACCTTGCACGCGCAGACGCCGGAAGCGGGATTGGCGATGCTGCAAAGCGAAGCCGTGGACCTGGTGATCCAGGACATGAACTTCACCGCCGACACCACTTCCGGCGACGAGGGCGTGGCCCTGTTCACCGAGATCCGCGCGCGCCACCCCGACCTGCCGGTGATCCTGCTGACCGCCTGGACCCACCTGAGCAGCGCGGTGGAACTGGTCAAGGCCGGCGCCGCCGATTACCTGGCCAAGCCCTGGGACGACCGCAGGCTGCTGGCCACGGTCAACAACCTGCTGGAACTGGCCGAGGCGCGCAGCGAACTGGATCGTCGTCGCCAGCGCGAACGCGCCCGCCAGGCGCAGCTGGCGGACAGATACGACTTGCGCAACGTGGTCTTCGACGATCCCGCCAGCGAGCGGGTGATCGCGCTGGCCTGCCAGGTCGCGCGCTCGGACCTGCCGGTGCTGATCACCGGGCCCAACGGCAGCGGCAAGGAGAAGATCGCCGAGATCGTGCAGGCCAATTCCTCGGTCCGCAACGGCGCGTTCGTGACCTTGAATTGCGGCGCGCTGCCGTCGGAACTGATCGAAGCCGAATTGTTCGGCGCCGATGCCGGCGCCTATACCGGCGCCAACAAGGCCCGCGAAGGCAAGTTCGAAGCGGCCGACGGCGGCACCCTGTTCCTCGACGAAATCGGCAACCTGCCGCTGGCCGGACAGATGAAATTGCTGCGCGTGCTGGAAACCGGGCGCTTCGAGCGCCTCGGTTCCAATCGCGAACGCCAGGTCAGCGTGCGCGTGATCAGCGCGACCAACGCGGACCTGCCCGCGTTGATCCGCGAGGGAAGTTTTCGCGAAGACTTGTACTACCGGCTCAACGCCATCGAACTGGCCTTGCCGCCGCTGGCCGAACGCCCCGGCGACATCCTGCCGCTGGCCGAGAGTTTCCGCCCGGCCGACAAACCCATCGGCGACAGCGCGCGCGCCGCATTGCTGCGCCATCCGTGGCCGGGCAACGTGCGCGAGCTGCGCAACGTGGTCCAGCGCGCCGGTTTGCTGGCCACTGGCAATCGGATCGAGGCCGCGGACCTGAACCTGCCGAAAGCCAGCGCCGCACCCAGACAAATCGCGACGACCGAACCCGACCGCGCCGGCATCGAAGCCGCGCTGGCCCGCGCCGGCGGGGTGATCGCACAGGCGGCGGCGGACCTCGGCCTGAGCCGGCAGGCGCTGTACCGGCGCATGGATCGTTTCGGGATCAAACACTCGTGAGCAGGCACGGATGATCCGCCGCTCCGTCGCCGGTCGCCTGCTGTTCTGGTTGCTGCCGTTGTTCGGCGCAGCGATCGTCTTGCCGCTATTGCTGCTGCGATGGCTGGACGATGCGGCATTGGCTGGCGTGTTGTCCGCACTGGTGATCGTGCCGCTGGCGGTGTGGGTGATCCGGCGCGCGCTGTCGCCGTTGAATTCCCTGTTCCGCGCGCTGGCCGGCAGTGTCAACACCTATCGCGATGGCGAATACAACTTCGGCATCCACTGGCGTGGACGCGACGACCTGGGCGACCTGGTGCGCTCGCACGCGGAACTGGGCGAGGTGTTGCGCGAACAGCGCCAGGGCCTGGTGCAACGCGAACTGCTGCTGGACACGATGGTGCAGAACACCCCGGTGGCGATGCTGTTGATCGCCGCCGGCGGCGATGGCGAACGCCGGGTCGTGTTCGCCAACCTGGCCGCGCGCAAGCTGTTGCACAGCGGCTGGAAGCTGGAAGGCCAGCGCTTCGACGACTTGCTGGCGGCGGCGCCGGTGGAGATGCGCGAAGCGATGCAGCGCGGCGGCGACGGCTTGTTCTCCATCGGCAGCGAGGACGAAGGAGACGAGGAATTCCGCGAGACCTCCCACGAGGAATTCCATGAAGAGCAGGTCTACCACCTGGCCCGGCGCAATTTCCGCCTCAACGGCCGCAAGCACGAACTGTTGTTGCTGCGCCTGCTGACGAATGAACTGCGCCGCCAGGAAGTGCAGACGTGGAAGAAGGTCATCCGCGTGATCAGCCACGAGTTGAACAATTCGCTGGCACCGGTCGCATCACTGGCGCATTCCGGCGCCGAGCTGGTGCGGCGTGGCCGCCACGAACGGCTGGAGGAAATCTTTTCCACCATCGAAGAACGCGCACGCCACCTGGAAGGCTTCATCCGCGGCTATGCGCGCTTCGCCAAGTTGCCGCAGCCGTTGTTGAACACGGTGGACTGGGCCCATTTCCTGGCCGGATTGCAGCGCCAGATCGGCTTCGAACTGGACACGCCGGTTGAGGGATTCAGCAGCCGCATCGACCAGGCGCAGATGGAGCAGGCATTGCTTAACCTGCTGAAGAACGCGCACGAAGCCGGTGGCGAAGGCACCGAAGTCAGCGTGCGCCTGCTGCGGCTGCCGGAATGGCTGCGCATCGAGGTGCTGGATCGCGGCGCCGGCATGAACGACTCGGTCCTGCAGAACGCGCTGGTGCCGTTCTATTCGACCAAGCGCAACGGCACCGGCCTGGGGCTGGCATTGACCCGCGAGATCATCGAAGCACACGGCGGACGACTGTCGATGCACAACCGCGAAGGCGGCGGTTTGTGCGTGGCGATACAGTTGCCGGAGAACGTTTGAGGCGTATGCCTGCTCCCCCTCTCCCCTTGTGGCGCCCGAAGGGTGTGCAAGGCTGAGGGGTGGCCGGAGGCCGGGAGAGGGGCTGCCGGAGCTAATGGCAGTGAATTGGCGATAGTGCGTCGAGTGCGGAATAGCCAAAGCACGCATCGCTACGCTCGCGCCCCTCTCCTGCCCTCCGGGCATCCTCTCCCGCAAGGGGAGAGGAGAAAGGATCAAGGCCTCTCAAACCCCTGCACCGCCAACCCACGCCGCATCACCACCCGCAACCGCATCGGAAAACCCAGCATCCGCTCCCGCGCCACGATCTCGCCAAGTCCTTCGCCCCAACCTGCCTCGACCAGTTCGTGAAATCCGCGCTTCGCATAGAACGGCGCATTCCAAGGCACGTCGCGCAGCGTCGTCAATGTCATCGCCGTATACCCGCGCGCGGCTGCCTCGTCGCAAACCGCTTCCAGCAATGCACTGCCGATACCGCGTCGCCCGAATTCCGGTACCACATCCATTTCGAACAGGTGCGCGTGGCCATCGACCTCCCCGCACAGGGCGAAGCCCACGGCTTGTTCCTCCACTTCGGCGACGCGCAAAATACCGCTGCGGATACCTTGCAGCAGATCGTCACGCGACAGGCTGTGCATGGCGAACAGGTCATGGGCGCCATGTCCCAGCAACAGCGCAGCCGCGCGGCGCTCGACTTCAAGCAATGCGACGATATCCGCCTCGTGGCCCGGACGTATCCGCGGCCGGGTCATGGCGATTCAGCGTGGACGCGAGGCATCGATCCTGGCCATCAACCACTGCAACCCCGCCAGATGCTGCTGGTCGTGGCTGCACAGCATGTGCACCAGTCCGCGGACGCTGATCGGGGCGCCATCGAACACGGCAGTGCGCTCGAATTGCGCTTCGGTCAGGTTGGCAATGGTTTCAAGCGTCTTCGCGCGAGCGTCGCGGAATGCGGCGAAGACTTCAGCGGGTTCAGCCGAGGCGTAGTCGCGTTCCACGGCCAGCGTTTCACCATCGATGTTGTCGAGCACCGGATCGGTTTCGCGCAGGGCGCGCTGGAAACGCGCGTGATAGCCGTCGATTTCGATGTCGCGGACGTGGCAGACCTGCTCGATCGCACTGAAGGGTTCGCTAGGGATGCCTTCCCAGCTGCCTGGCTTCCAGTTTTCGAAGCCGGCGGGTATCGCAGCAAAAAAATCCTGCAACTGCTGCGGGAAGCTTTCCAGCGCATCCAGCGTGACCCGATTCATTCGCTCCGACTCACCTTCGTCGGCCGATGCCAGCCTTCCACTGTCTGCTGGCGCACGCGCGACACGGTCAGTTCGCCGGCGGGCGCGTTCTTGCTGATCACCGAGCCGGCGCCGATGGTCGCGTTCCTGCCGATGGTCACCGGCGCCACCAGCGCCGAATTGGAGCCGATGAAGGCGCCATCCTCGATGGTGGTGGTGAACTTGTTGATGCCGTCGTAGTTGCAGGTGATGGTGCCGGCGCCGACGTTGACGCCACTGCCGACCACCGCATCGCCCAGATAGGTCAGGTGGTTGGCCTTGCTGCCCTTGCCGAGCGTGGTTTTCTTGGTTTCGACGAAATTGCCGACATGCACGCCGTCAGCGAGCACCGTGCCCGGACGCAGGCGCGCATACGGGCCGATCTGCGCCGCACCTTCACTGACCACGCCATCAAGATCACAATGCGCGCGCACCAGGGTGCCGGCGCCGAGTTTCACGTCCTTCAGTCGCGTGAACGGGCCGATGACCACGCCATCGCCGAGCTCCACCGTGCCTTCCAGAACCACATCCACGTCGATCTCCACGTCGCGGCCCACGCTGACCGTGCCGCGCTGGTCGTAGCGGGCCGGATCCAGCAGGCGTGCGCCCTGCGCGCACAGCGCGCGCGCCTGGCGCAGCTGGAAGGCGCGTTCGAGTTGCGCGAGTTGCCACGGATCGTTGGCGCCTTCGGCTTCGATGGCCTCGCCGACCAGGACCATTTCCGCGGCGCTGAATTCGATGGCGGCGGCGGCGAACACATCGGTCAGGTAGTACTCGCCCTGGGCGTTGTCGTTGGACAGATTCGTCAGCCAGCGTTTCAGCGCGGTCGATTCGGCGGCGATGATGCCGGTGTTGATGACGCGGATCCGGCGTTGTTCCTCATTGGCGTCTTTCTGCTCGACGATGGCGGCAACGCGGCCTTCGGCATCGCGCACGATGCGGCCGTAGCCGGTCGGGTCTTCCAGTTCGGCCACCAGCACCGCCAGCCGTCCGGAGGCGGCGAGCAGGCGCTGCAGGGTTTCGCTGCGGATCAGCGGCACGTCGCCGTAGAGCACCAGCACCGTAGCGGCATCGGGTACCTGCGGCATGGCCTGCGCGACCGCATGGCCGGTGCCCAGTTGTTTCTGCTGCTCGGCCCAGTGCAGGTCGGGCTGGTCGGCGAAGGCCTGCCGCACCTGTTCCCCGCCATGCCCGTACACCACGTGGATGCCCGCCGGCTGCAGCGCGCGCGCGGCGGCGATGACCTGGGCCAGCATCGGCTGCCCGGCGATCGGCTGCAGCACCTTGGGCCGGGCCGAGCGCATGCGTTTGCCTTCGCCGGCGGCGAGGATGATGACGTGCAACGGTGAGGTCATGTGCGCTCCAGCGATTCGTGTCGTGAGCCATTCTAAATCGCCCGGCTGCTAGCATGCGCGCGATGATTCCGCCGCCCGCTTCGACTCCGATTCCGCCCGCGCATCCGCTGCCTGCCGCCGCTCCCGCCGGACGCTGGCAGGTTGCACTGCTCTGGACGGGCCTACCGTTGTGCGCGTTCGGAATCTTCCACTACAGGCTGTGGGAGCAATGGCATTCGGGCCGCTTCGGCGAGTTGCTGGTCCTTTCCCTCCTGTCATGGGGCCTGGCCTGGCCGTTGCGGAAATTCGCGCACTGGTCCTGGGCCACGGCGCTGGCATTGCCCTGGTGCCTCGCGCTGGCGCTGTTCGCGGGAGTGGCGCCGGTAGCGGCCACGCTGGTGCTGGCGACGACCGCGCTGGCCCTGGGCGGCTTGCTGGATGCGCGCGGCTCGGCTCGCATGTCGCCGGTCCTGCGGATCGCTTGCGGTTTGGTGTTGCTGGGAACAGTGCTGGGATGGTTGTTACCGCTGCCCGTGCACTTCCGCTGGAGTTATCTGGGCCTGGGCATCGTGCTGGCGGGCCTTCGGCGGAAACAGCTTCTGCAATCCTCGCGCAGCCTGCGCGAGGATTGGACAAACTCGGTGGCCGCGGCACCGCGTATCGCCGGCTTCGCCGTACTCGCCCTGGGCCTGGCCAGCACCGGAGCGTGGCTGCCGACCCTGCAGGTGGACGACCTGGGTTACCACTTGCGGCTGCCGTGGGAATTGCTGGAACAAGGCCGCTACGCGATGGATCCGGAAACCCATGTCTGGGCCCTGGCTCCCTGGCTGGGCGACGTGCTGCAGGCATTCCCGCAAGTCATCGCCGGCGAAGAGGCGCGCGGCCCGGTCAACGTGCTGTGGATGCTGCTCACCGCTTCCGGCGTCTGGCGACTGGGCAAGGCGCTGGGCGGCGATGCGCGCGCCAGCTGGGCCGCCGTGGCCTTGTATGCCAGCCTGCCGCTGACCGCATCGCTCGCCGGCAGCATGCAGACGGAAACACCGACCGCCGCACTGCTGGTCTGGTTGTTCGTGCTGATCGTGGAGCCAGCTGGGGCACGGAGGTGCGGACTGTATTGCGGCGCCGTCCTGGTCGGCGGCCTGCTGGCCCTGAAACTGGCCGCCGCCGCGGCCGCGATCGTGCTGTTGCCGTGGGCGATGTGGCGGCACCGGAATTCGCTGCGCCTGCCGCCGGTCCTTGCCGCTTGTATCGCGTCGTTGGCCCTCGGCGCCAGCAGCTATGCCTATGCCTGGAGTATCGCCGGCAATCCGTTCCTGCCCTTGTTCAACACCTACTTCCACTCGCCTTATTTCCAGTCCGCCAACTTCGATGACGTGCGCTGGCATGCGGGCTTCAACGCATTGCTGCCGTGGCACCTGACCTTCGATACGGGCCGCTATCTGGAAGCCTTCGCCGGCGGCGGCGGCTTCGTCCTGGTCGTCCTGGCCGGCGGCTGGATACTGGCGCTGGTCCAGCGCCGCACTGCGCCGATCGCGCTGATGATGGCCGTCTCGATCGCCCTTCCGCTGATCCCGATGCAATACCTGCGCTATGCGTTTCCTGCCTGCGTGGTGCTGCCGCCACTGCTGGCGACGATGGCTTTCCACGTCGATCCGCGGCGCGCCCTGTGGCTGCTGGGCGGCGTGTGCCTGCTCAATTTCGCCTTCCAGGCCAATGGCCACTGGATGCTGAGGACCGGCGCGGTGAAGGAAACCCTGTTGGCGCTGGGCGACGATGACGCCTCGTTCCGGCACTACGCGCCGGAACGCATCCTGCTGGCCGAGTTGCGCGCGTCACCGCTCAGTACCGGCAACGTGCTTGCCATGGACCCGGATGTCGCCTGGGTGGCGGAAATGGGTGTCCGCGCCCGCACCACTTCCCGTTACGATCCGTCGCTGGCCGCGGCGGCGACCGCCGCCGATCTCGATGCCAGCGGTGCGGCCTGGCGGTCTCTGCTTCAACACGAAGACATCGGCGAAATATTGCTGAGGGAAAAGACCCTGACCGATGCGCAACGCAACGGCTTGCGCCTGGCGAACGCGACCTTGCGCGCGCAACTCGCAGATACGCAATGGTGGAGCGTCGCGCCGCGACAGGCCGGCCCATGAGCGTTCTGCGACAAAGCCGCTATTACCTGTTGATCGGCATCCTGCAATGGCTGCTGGACTGGGCAGTGATGGTGGCGCTGAGTCACAACGGCCTGCCGGTCGAGCCCGCCAACGTGCTCGGGCGGATCAGCGGGGCGATGCTCGGCTACTGGTTGAACGGACGCATCACTTTTTCCGGCGACGAACACCGCATGGGCCGCAGGCAGTTCGCGCGTTTCCTGGCGATGTGGCTGGCGACCACCGCGGCCAGCACCTGGGCGTTGGGCGCCATCGACGACGTATTCGGCCTGCAATGGGCATGGATCGCCAAGCCCGCGCTGGAAGTGGTGCTGGGGGTGATCGGCTTCCTGCTGTCGCGGCACTGGGTCTACAAGCATTGACCGCCCCGCCCTGTAGGAGCGCCCCATGGGCGCGAGCTCTTCGGTGGATCCCGGATGCGGTGCGAAGAGCTCGCGGCTGAAGCCGCTCCCACAAGAGCTCGCGCCCATGGGGCGCTTGTGTCTACGCCGATTCCGGATGCGATTCCGGATGCCCGCAAATTACCGATCAAGATAAAACGCCGGCACAAGGCCGGCGTCTCGATATCGCTCGTGGAGCTGAACCTCAGTGCTTGAGGTTCTTGCGCAAACGCTCCAGCGCTTGCAGCTGCACGGTGGCTTCGACCAGCTTCTGCTGGGCTTCGGCCACGTCCATGGCTTCGCCGCGGTTGGCGAGGATGCGTTCGGCTTCTTCCTTGGCCGCGCGCACCGAAGCTTCATCGATGTCGGTCGCGCGGATCGCGGTGTCGGCCAGCACGGTCACGACCTGCGGCTGCACCTCGAGGATGCCGCCACCGATGGCGAAGTCCAGCTGTTCGCCACCGGGCAGGGTCACCACGATCTTGCCGGGCTTCAGCCGGGTGATCAACGGGGCATGGCGCGGGGCGATACCCAGCTCGCCCTGCTCGCCAGTGGCCACGACCAGGGTCGCTTCGCCGTGGAAGATTTCCTGTTCGGCGCTGACGATGTCGCAACGGATGGTGCTTGCCATATTTGTCTCGCTTTGCTCGACGTAAAGGGTAAATGGTGAAGAGGTCGCATGCTGCGCATGCTCAAGGGTGAAAACGCTCTTGCTCTACTTCACCCTTTACCCTCGACTCTTTACCGCTCTCAGGCCTTCTCGGCCATCTTCCTGGCCTTCTCGACCGCTTCCTCGATGCCGCCGACCATGTAGAACGCCTGCTCCGGCAGGTGGTCGTATTCGCCATCGCAGATCGCCTTGAAGCCGCGGATGGTGTCCTTCAGCGACACGTACTTGCCCGGCGAGCCAGTGAACACTTCGGCCACGTGGAACGGCTGGCTGAAGAAGCGCTCGATCTTGCGCGCGCGCGACACGGCCTGCTTGTCTTCCTCGGACAGTTCGTCCATGCCGAGGATGGCGATGATGTCCTTCAGTTCCTTGTACTTCTGCAGGGTGGCCTGCACGCGGCGCGCGGTGTCGTAGTGCTCGTGGCCGATCACGTTCGGATCGAGCTGGCGGCTGGTCGAGTCCAGCGGGTCGACCGCCGGATAGATGCCCAGCGCCGCGATGTTGCGCGACAGCACGACGGTGGCGTCCAGGTGGGCGAAGGTGGTCGCCGGCGACGGGTCGGTCAGGTCGTCCGCGGGCACGTACACGGCCTGGATCGAGGTGATGGAACCGGTCTTGGTCGAGGTGATGCGTTCCTGCAGCACGCCCATTTCCTCGGCCAGGGTCGGCTGGTAACCCACGGCCGACGGCATGCGGCCGAGCAGCGCCGACACTTCGGTACCGGCCAGGGTGTAGCGATAGATGTTGTCGACGAAGAACAGCACGTCGCGGCCCTTGCCGGAGGCGTCCTTCTCGTCACGGAAGTATTCGGCCATGGTCAGGCCGGTCAACGCGACGCGCAGGCGGTTGCCCGGCGGCTCGTTCATCTGGCCGTAGACCATCGCGACCTTCGATTCCTTCATGTTCTCCAGCTTGATGACGCCTGCTTCGGCCATCTCGTGGTAGAAGTCGTTGCCTTCGCGGGTGCGCTCGCCGACGCCGGCGAACACCGACAGGCCGCTGTGCTCGGTGGCGATGTTGTTGATCAGTTCCAGCATGTTGACGGTCTTGCCGACGCCGGCGCCGCCGAACAGGCCGACCTTGCCGCCCTTGGCGAACGGGCACATCAGGTCGATCACCTTGATGCCGGTTTCCAGCAGGTCGTTGCCCGAGGACTGGTCGGCGTATTCCGGAGCGGCGCGGTGGATTTCCCAATGCTCGCTGGCTTCGACCGGGCCGGCTTCGTCGATCGGCTCGCCGAGCACGTTCATGATCCGGCCCAGGGTGCCCGCGCCGACCGGCACCGACACGGCCTTGCCGGTGTTGGTGGCGACCAGGTTGCGCTTCAGGCCGTCGGTGGAACCGAGCGCGATGGTGCGCACGATGCCGTCGCCCAGCTGCTGCTGCACTTCCAGGGTGATGGCGGTGCCATCGACCTTCAATGCGTCGTAAATCTTCGGCACGTCGGTGCGCGCGAATTCGACGTCGACGACGGCGCCGATGATCTGGACGATCTTGCCTTGGTTGCTCATGCTTGCTTCCTCTGAATCTAGATAGCTTGTGTAGGAGCGGCCCATGGCCGCGAGCTTTCGCAGGTCGCGGCCATGGGCCGCTCCTACAGGTGTCTGGTCAAACCGCGGCCGCGCCGCCGACGATTTCTGAAATCTCTTGCGTGATCGCCGCCTGGCGGGCCTTGTTGTAGACCAGTTGCAGGTCGCCGATCAGCTTGGTGGCGTTGTCGCTGGCCGACTTCATCGCGACCATGCGCGCGGCGTGCTCGGACGCCACGTTCTCCAGCACCGCCTGGTACACCAGCGACTCCACGTAGCGCGTCAGCACGTGCTCGAGCACGGTGGCGGCATCGGGTTCGTACAGGTAGTCCCAGTCGTGGTTGGTGATCGGGGTATCGGACGCCGGCAACGGCAGCAACTGGTCGAAGGCGGCGCGCTGGGTCATGGTGTTGACGAAATCGTTGTACACCAGGTACACGCGATCGACCTTGCCGGACGAATACGCATCCAGCATGACCTTGACCACGCCGACCAGCTGTTCCAGCTGAGGACGGTCGCCCAGATGGGTGACACTGGCCAGCATGTCGACCTTGATCCGACGGAAGAAGGCCGAAGCCTTCTGGCCGATGGTAACCACGTCGACCTCGGCGCCCTTGTCCTGCCACTGGCGGACTTCGCCCAGGGTCTTGCGGAACAGGTTGTTGTTGAGGCCGCCGGCCAGGCCGCGATCGGAGGAGACGATGATGTAGCCGACGCGCCTGATTTCCTTGCGCTCGACCAGGAACGGATGCTGGTACTCGGAATTGGCCTGGGCCAGGTGGCCGATGACCTGCTTCATGGCGCGCGCATACGGACGCGAGGCCTTCATGCGGTCTTGCGCCTTGCGGATTTTCGAGGCCGAGACCATTTCCAGCGCGCGCGTCACCTTGCGGGTGTTCTGCACGCTCTTGATCTTGGTTTTGATTTCTCTGCCGCTTGCCATTTCTTCTTCCCGTAGAGCGGAGCTTGCTCCGCTTCCTTCCAGCCCAGCGGAGCAAGCTCCGCTCTACACAAGCCTTTGTTACCAGCTACCGGTGGTCTTGAACTCGGAGATACCGGCCTTGAATGCGGCCTCGATCTCGTCGTTCCAGTCGCCGCTGGCGTTGATCTTGTTGATCAGGTCGCCCTTGGTGTTGGCGAAATGCGCGTGCAGGCCGTCTTCCAGCGCCAGCAGCTTGTTCACCGGCACGTCGTCCAGGTAGCCCTCGTTGACCGCGTAGATGGTCAGCGCCTGGTTGGCGATGGACATCGGCTGGTACTGCTTCTGCTTCATCAACTCGGTGACACGCTGGCCGCGCTCGAGCTGCTTGCGGGTGGCTTCGTCCAGATCCGAGGCGAACTGCGCGAACGCAGCCAGCTCGCGGTACTGGGCCAGCGAGATGCGGATGCCGCCGGACAGCTTCTTGATGATCTTGGTCTGGGCGGCGCCACCGACGCGCGACACCGAGATACCGGCGTTCACCGCGGGACGGATACCGGCGTTGAACAGGTCGGTTTCCAGGAAGATCTGGCCGTCGGTGATCGAGATCACGTTGGTCGGCACGAACGCGGACACGTCGCCGGCCTGGGTCTCGATGACCGGCAGCGCGGTCAGCGAACCGGTCTTGCCCTTGACCGCGCCGTTGGTGAATTTCTCGACATATTCCTCGGACACGCGCGCGGCGCGCTCCAGCAGGCGGCTGTGCAGGTAGAACACGTCGCCCGGGTAGGCTTCGCGGCCCGGCGGACGCTTCAGCAGCAGCGAGATCTGGCGGTAGGCCACGGCCTGTTTGGACAGGTCGTCGTACACGATCAGGGCGTCTTCGCCGCGATCCATGAAGTATTCGCCCATGGTGCAGCCGGAGTAGGCGCTGATGTACTGCATCGCAGCCGACTCGGACGCGGTGGCGGCGACGATGATCGTGTGGGCCAGAGCGCCGTTTTCTTCCAGCTTGCGCACCACGTTGGCGATCGACGAGGCCTTCTGCCCGATCGCCACGTACACGCATTTGATGCCGGTGCCCTTCTGGTTGATGATCGCGTCGATGGCCAGCGCGGTCTTGCCGGTCTGGCGGTCGCCGATCACCAGCTCGCGCTGGCCACGGCCGATCGGGATCATCGCATCGACGGTCTTGTAACCGGTCTGCACCGGCTGCGACACCGACTTGCGCCAGATCACGCCGGGCGCCACGCGCTCCACCGGGGCGGTCATCTTGGCGTCGATCGGGCCCTTGCCGTCGATCGGCTCGCCCAGCGCGTTGACCACGCGGCCGAGCAGCTCGGTGCCGACCGGCACTTCGAGGATGCGGCCGGTGGTCTTGGCCACGTCGCCTTCGCGCAGGTTCTCGTAGTCGCCCAGGACCACGGCGCCGACCGAGTCGCGCTCCAGGTTCAGGGCCAGGGCGAAGGTGTCGTTGGGCAGTTCAATCATTTCGCCCTGCATCACGTCGGCCAGGCCGAAGATGCGCACGATGCCATCGGACACGCTGGTCACGGTGCCCTCGTTGCGGGCCTCGGCGGCCAGCTTGACCTTCTCGATGCGGGTCTTGATCAGTTCGCTGATTTCGGACGGGTTGAGCGTGGTTGCCATTGTTGTTTCCTTGATCGTTCCCGCGACGTGCGGGATACGGGTTTGATTGCTTTTCTGGGATTCGGGATTCGGGATGGGGGATTCGGGATGGGCCAAAGCCTGTTTTTCCGAATCACGAATCTCGAATCACCAATCCCGCTTAATTCGCCAACGCCGCCTGCAGCCGCGACAACTTGCCTTTCAGCGAGCCGTCGATGACCACGTCGCCGGCGTCGATCACCGCGCCGCCGATCAGCGACGCGTCGATCGCGGTGCCGAGCTCGACTTCGCAGCCGAAGCGCTTCTTCAGCGCCGCCTTGATCGTGTCGAGTTCGCCGGCCGGCAACTGCGTGGCGGAGGTGACGGTGGCCTTGACCACGCGCTCGGCCTCGGCCTTCAGTTCCTCGTACAGGCCGGCGATTTCCGGCAACTGCGGCAGCCGGCGGTTTTCCGCCAGCAGGGCCAGGAAGCGCGAAAACGATTCGCCGGCGCCATCGACCGACAGCAGCGACACCGCTTCGGCATGGCTCAACTGCGGGTTGAGCAGCAGCGATGCGGCGCGCGGGTCGGCGGCCACCTGCGCGGCGAAACCCAGCGCGCTGGACCAGTCGGCAAGGCCGTTTTCGTCCCGCGCCATGGAAAACGCGGCGCGGGCGTACGGACGGGCGAGGGTTAGGGCCTGGCTCATCGGATCAGATCTCTGCCGCCAGCTCGTCGAGCAGCGCCTTGTGGGCGTTGGCATCGATTTCGCGCTTGAGCAACTTCTCGGCGCCGCTCACGGCCAGGACCGAAACCTGCTTGCGCAGCTCTTCCTTGGCCCGGGTGCTGGCGGCGTCGATCTCGACCAGGCCCAGCGCCTTCTGGCGGTTGGCTTCGGCGATCGCGTCGTTCTTGGCCGCTTCAACGATCTGGTTGGCACGCTGGTGCGCCTGGTCGATGATTTCATTGGCTTTCGTGCGCGCTTCTTTCAACGCGTCGTTGGCCTTTTCCTGCGCCTGCGCAAGATCCTTCTGGCTGCGGTCGGCCGCAGCCAGCCCTTCGGCGATCTTCTGCTGGCGCTCTTCGATGGCCGCATTGATGTGCGGCCAGCCGAACTTCATCACCATCCACGCCACCGCGAAGAACGCGAAGCCCTGGACGATGAAAGTTAGGTTGATATCCATGACGTACTCCTGACGCCGGCGCGCGAAGCGCCGACGCTAGCCAAGACCGGTTGCCTGATCAGCCCGCGATCGCGGACAGGAACGGGTTGGCGAAGATCAGCAGCAGGGCGATGGCGACGCCGATGATCGGCACGGCGTCCAGCAAGCCGGCGACGATGAACATCTTGGTCTGCAGCATCGGGGTCAGTTCCGGCTGGCGGGCCGAACCTTCCAGGAACTTGCCGCCAAGGATGGCGAAACCGATCGCGGTGCCAAGGGCGCCAAGACCGATCAACAGGCCGGCCGCGATGACCGTGAACTTCGCGATTTCTGCGTAGAGGGCGACATTTTCCATGGTGTTCTCCGTACTGCTCGTCAGGTAAAAAAGGGAATGGGGTGAAGGGGTGAAGCGAAACTCAGTGGCTTTCCGCCGCCATGCTCAGGTACACGATGGTCAGCATCATGAAGATGAAGGCCTGCAAGGTGATGATGAGGATGTGGAACGCGGTCCAGACGAAGCCGGAAATGAACTGCAGCGGCGCCATCACGTAGGTCATGCCGCTGGAAGCCGCGGCGTTCCATGTCATCAGCGCGATCAGGATGAAGATCAACTCGCCGGCGTACATGTTGCCGAACAGTCGCAGGGTCAGCGACAGCGGGCGCACCAGCTCCTCGATCACCCGCAGCAGCAGGTTGGCCGGGGCCAGCAGGACCTTCATCACCACACCTTCGGCATGGAACGGCGCGGTGAAGGCTTCCTTGGTGAACTTGCCGATGCCCTTGTGGCTGATGCCGAACACCTGGATCAGCAGGAACACCATCAGCGACAGGCCGAAGGTGACGTTGAGGTCGGCGGTGGGCACGACGCGCAGGTAAGCGTGGGCGGGGTCGTGGCCGGCAAGCTCGTTGCCCTTGCCCCACAGCGCCGGCAGCCAGTCCACCGGCAACATGTCCATGAAGTTCATCAGGAAGACCATGCAGAAGATGGTCAGCGACAGCGGCGCGATCAGCTTGCTGCGGCCATGGAAGGTCTCGCGGACCTGGCCATCGACGAAGCCGACGACCATCTCGACCACGGTCTGGAACTTGCCGGGCACGCCCGCCGTCGCCTTGCGCGCGGCGCGCAGGAAGAAAAACAGGAACAGCGCCGACAACGCCAACCCGAACAGCACGCTGTCGATGTTGATGGCCATGAACTTGCCCTCTCCGACCTGCCACTGGAGATGGTGCAAGTGATGCTGGATGTATTCGGTGGACCCGCCACCGGAGGCCGATTCAGCGCTCACGTTCTACCCTGACACTAAAGTTCAAAACCAGTGGGTACGCGATCAATGCGACCGCGAGCCCTGCCAGCAACGGGAGCGGCGCCATGCGCCCAACACCCGATGCGATTGCGAATACCGTTACCACCACCACCCACTTCAGGCCGGTTCCCAGCACCAGCCGCAGGAACGCGGACCGTGCCGTGACCACCCCGCCGCCCAGCGCGATATTCGCGGCCAGGGCGCTTCCCGACACCACACTGACTCCGCCCAGAAGCACCGCGAACATCGCGGACGGCCCCTGGATCAGGAAGACCAGCGCCACCAGCACTACGGCGGCCAGTTGGTATGCCACCGCCCGCAATGCCAGTCGCCGGCCCGCTGCGGCGGAATTCAGCACACGCGAAACCCGGTGGGATGGAAAAGGCGAGGCCACCAAGGGCGCCCCGCCAAGCCGCAAAATTATAGCAGGCGCCTGTTTTGAGCGGCAACCGCCGGAAGCCATCCTTGCGGCTTCCCACCCGCCTTGATCGTGGGAAAACCACGCTTCGGCGGTGGCGTTAAACGATTTCAGCCAATTCGCCTGTTCAGGATGCAATTCCGGAACTTTCCCCGATAGCCCCGGTCAGTCCCTGCACGGTCTGCGCTCAACTTCCTCGTCGATGCTCCGCACAGACCCTCCACGAAGCCCCGGCCCGCTGCCGGGGCTTCTTTTTTCCTGTGGGCAGAGCGACTGCCGACAGCCATTTTTGATAGCTCACGGCTATCGAAGCGGGCAATAGAACCCATTGGACAGGTGGCTGCCTTCCCCCATAATGAGATTGATTCTCATTTGGAGAGCGCCATGGGCAAGACCCTGAGCTTCGCCGGCCTGCATTTCACCGTCGCCTTCCTGCTGGGCTGGCTGTTTACCGGCAGTCTGCTGGTGGGCGGGGCACTGGCCGTGATCGAGCCGGCCTGCAACACGGTCGTGTTCCATTTCCACGAGAAGGCCTGGAAGCGGATCGAGGCACGCCGCGCGCTACGGGCGGGCGGCGGCCTGACCGGAGCCGCATCCATGTAGAGCCGAGCTTGCTCGGCTGCTTTCGATCTTGAGCGGAGAGCAGCCGAGCAAGCTCGGCTCTACGCAGGAACGCCGCCGCTATTTCTTCTTCGGGATGTAGAGGTCGGTGATGGTGCCGTCGAACACCTCCGCCGCCATGCCCACCGATTCGCTGAGTGTGGGATGCGGGTGGATGGTGTGGCCGATGTCGGCCGCGTCGGCGCCCATTTCGATGGCCAGCGAGATCTCGGCGATCAGGTCGCCCGCGTGTACGCCGACGATGGCGCCACCGATGATGCGATGGGTTTCCTCGTCGAAGACCAGCTTGGTGAAGCCTTCGCCGCGTCCGATGCCGACCGCGCGCGCCGAGGCGACCCATGGGAACTTGCCCACGCCGACCTTCAGGCCTTTCGCCTTCGCTTCGGTTTCGGTGACGCCGACCCAGGCGATTTCCGGATCGGTGTAGGCCACCGACGGAATCACCCGTGCCACCCATTCCTTCTTTTCGCCGGCCGCGACTTCGGCGGCGAGCTTGCCTTCGTGGGTGGCCTTGTGCGCCAGCATCGGATTGCCGACGATGTCGCCGATGGCGAAGATGTGCGGCACGTTGCTGCGCATCTGCCGGTCCACGGGAATGAAGCCGCGATCGGTGACGCCGACGCCGGCCTTGTCGGCGCCGATCTTGTTGCCGTTCGGCGCGCGGCCGACGGCGACCAGCACGCGGTCGAAGGTACTGGTCGGGATTTCCGCCGATTGACCTTCAACAGCGCTCTCGAAAGCAACCGTGATTCCTTTCTTCGAGGCCTCGACCCTGGTCGCCTTGGTCTTGAGGTGGATCGCCACACCCTGCTTCTTCAGCCGGTCGGCGAGCGGCTTGACCAGGTCCTTGTCGGCGCCCGGCATCAGCTGGTCCATGAACTCCACCACCGTCACCTGGCTGCCCAGCGCGCGATAGACCGTGGCCATTTCCAGGCCGATGATGCCGCCGCCAACGACCAGCAACTGCTTGGGCACGTCGGCAAGCTGCAACGCATCGGTGGAGTCCATCACCCGCGGGTCGTCCCACGGGAACGCGGGCAGCTTCACCGCCTGCGAACCGGCGGCGATGATGCATTGTTCGAAACGCAACAACTGCTTCTTGCCGTCGTCGGCGACGATTTCGATTTCATTCGGCGACACGAACGTGCCGACACCCTGCACCGTACGCACCTTGCGCTGCTTGGCCATCCCGGCCAGGCCCTTGGTGAACTGGCCGACGACCTTGTCCTGCTTGAAGCCGCGCAGCTTGTCCAGGTCGATCTTCGGCTTGCCGAAATCGACGCCGATGTCGGCCGAATGCGCGGCCTCGTCGATCAGCGCGGCGGCATGCAGCAGCGCCTTGGACGGGATGCAGCCGACGTTGAGGCAGACGCCGCCCAGGGTCGGGTAGCGTTCGATCATCACCGTATCCAGGCCCAGGTCGGCGGCGCGGAACGCGGCGGTGTAGCCACCCGGGCCCGAGCCCAGCACGACCATGCGGCATTCGATGTCGGCCGGCTTGCCGGTGCCCAGCGCCGGCTTGGGCGCGGGCGGTTCGGCGGGGGCGCGATGCGAGGGCGCGACGGGCGGTTTCGAAGGCGGTGCTTCGGCGGCCTTGGGCGTTTCCGGTTTGGCCGGCGAGGGCGCGGACGATGCTCCCTCCGCTTCCAGGATCGCGACCACGCTGCCTTCGGACAAGGTGTCGCCCAGCTTGACCTTCAGCTCCTTGACCACGCCCGCGGCGGAGGAAGGCACCTCCAGCGTGGCCTTGTCCGATTCCAGCGTCACCAGACCCTGGTCCTTCTTCACCGTGTCGCCCACGGCGACCAGGATTTCGATGACCGGAACGTCGGTGTAATCGCCGATGTCGGGAACCTTGATTTCGATAGTCGTCATCGCGCGGCCCTCACAGCAACACGCGGCGCATGTCGCCGAGCAGTTGCGCCAGGTACGCGGTGAAGCGCGCGGCCGAGGCGCCGTCGATGACCCGATGGTCGTAGCTCAGCGACAGCGGCAGCTGCAGGCGCGGCTGGAACTGCTTGCCGTCCCAGACCGGCTGGACCGAGGACTTGGAGACGCCGAGGATGGCCACTTCCGGTGCGTTCACGATGGGCGTGAACGCGGTGCCGCCGATGCCGCCCAGCGAGGAAATCGAGAAGCAGCCGCCGGACATTTCCGCCGGACCCAGCTTGCCTTCGCGCGCCTTGCCGGCAAGTTCGCCCATTTCTTTCGCCAGTTCGGCCAGGCCCTTCTTGTCCACGTCGCGGATCACCGGCACGACCAGGCCGTTGGGCGTGTCGGCGGCGAAACCGATGTGGAAATACTTCTTCAGGGTGAGGTTTTCGCCGCTGGCATCGAGCGAGGCGTTGAAATCGGGATATTTCTTCAGGCCGGCGACCACCGCCTTCATGAGGAAGACGAGCATGGTCAGCTTGATGCCGGACTTTTCATTTTCCTTGTTGAGCAGTACGCGCAGTTCTTCCAGGCCGGTGATGTCGGCGTGGTCGTGCTGGGTGACGTGCGGGATCATCGCCCAGTTGCGGGCCAGGTTGGCGCCGGAAATCTTCTTGATCCGCGACAGCGGCTTGACTTCGATTTCGCCGAACTTGGCGAAATCGACTTTTGGCCAGGGCAGGAGGTTGAGTCCGTTGCCACCGGAAAGCGTCGGGGCTGAAGCCCCTCCTACAACAGCGCCGCCGGCCAGGGCCGACTTGACGTAGCGCTGCACGTCTTCCTTGCTGATCCGGCCGGCGCGCTCGCTGCCCTTGACCTGGAGCAGGTCGACGCCCAGCTCGCGCGCGAACAGGCGCACCGACGGGCTGGCATGGGCGACTTTCTGCGGCAGCACCGTGTCGGCGTTGAATTCGACCGGCGGGCTGTGCGGCGGCGAGGCTTCCGGATCGACGCCGGGCTTGCTGTCGAGCACCTGCGCTGCCGGAGCCGGCGCGGACTGTTCCTGCGCGATCTCGCGCTGGGCCAGCTTGTCCGGTTGCGCGGCTGCGGCCACGGGTTCGACCTTGGTCCCGGTTTCCGAAGCAGGCACTTCCTGTTTCGGCGCAGGCGCAGGCGCGGAGACAGGCGCAGGCTTTTCAACGGCACCCTCGGCTGATTCGATCATCGCCACGACCGAACCTTCCGACAGCGTGTCGCCCAGCTTGACCTTGAGTTCCTTGACCACGCCAGCGAACGGCGCCGGCACTTCCAGGGTGGCCTTGTCGGATTCCAGGGTCACCAGGCCCTGGTCCTTGACCACCGTGTCGCCGACCGCGACCAGCACCTCGATCACCGGCACATCGCTGTAGTCGCCGATATCGGGAACGCGTGCTTCCTTGAGTTCGGCCATGTGAAGACTCCAGTAATCCGGTTCGGGTGGGGACCCCTATTGTGGCCATCTGCGCGCGATGCGCCAACCTCTGGCCGCAATCAAGGGATTTGCAAGGCGATCCGCTGCGCATTTGCTCTGCGGACAAGAGCGGAAATGCCTTATTTCGCGACCTCCGCGTCCTGGCCGGGCTTGATCCGCAGCAGATCGAGTGTGGTGCCGCCCGGCAGTCGATACGCCAGCGCACTGTCCAGCCGGTCCAGTTCCCGCATCTTAAGGCACAGTTGCTGCGCGCGCTTTTCCAGCGCCCTGGCTCGCGGCTGCACCCGCGCCTCGATCTGCTGGTCCAGGCCTTCCATGGCTTGCAGGCGCGCGGTGTCGCCACTCAGCGCGGCACGCACCGCGCCACCGACGATGTCGCCGATGACCAGTGGCACGACTTCGGACACGGCCTCGCCGATGCCCTTGCCCAGGTCGCCGGAATCGAAACGATTGGCGCTGATCGAACGCGCCAGCCGCGCATCGATCTTGCCGCGCGCCTGCTCCAGCTTGGCCCGGGTCGTGGCCGGGTCATTGCTGAAACCGGCGGCGACTTCGCCCAGCGCGGTGAAGGCAATGTCGGCGGCATCGCGCCCGATCTGGGCGGCCAGCGGCATGATTTCGCGGGTGCCCCGGTCGAAGGCGGCGATACGCTGGCGGTCCTCGCTGCCGAGCGCGACCCAGCGATCATCCACGAACAAACGGTCGCCGCGGATCACGATCCATTTGGGGGCGCCGCTGTCGCGGGTCAGGATCACGCTCTGTTGATTGATGCTTAGGTCGTAGTCGCTTTCGATGTTGCAGTGGGTGTCTTTGGCGTGGGTCGCGGTGGCGGTCAACAGCAGGGCGAGGGAAAGCGCGACTGAACGGACGGCGGGATGCTTCACGGGAGTGCTTCCGGCAGGTGGCGAGACGCACAGCATGCCACTTCTCCACCCCTAACCTGTGTGCCGGAGGAGGGCATGACCTTGGTCATGGGCCGGCTCCGAACCGCAGGCGATTCATCGCTTTTTCGCGTGAGGCTTCGTAGTGCGCGATACACGCCTCCACCGGCGTGGAAGCGATGATTTCGCCCACTTCAGCCTGCAACAGATCGTCCAGCTTCTTGAAACGCAGGCAGCACTTGCCCAGGCTCAGCTTCCTGCCGGCCCGGGCATAGGCATCGCGCAGGTTCTTCTCGTTCTGCGAGTCGACATATACGCCCAATAGGTACAACACGCAGTAGTGCTTCTGCGCGGCCAACGCGACATACCCCAGCGGCTGCTTGTTGTAGGTGACCGGATAACGCGCCAGCGGGATCTCCCAGCTGATCATTCCCCAGTTCATGGTTTCGACATAGCCGGGCGGCAGGTGCCGGTTGACCAGGTCGCGTACCGACGCGATGACTGCGCGACGGTCCGCGGGCAACGCCTCCAGAAAAGCCTCGACG
The DNA here is from genome assembly GCA_041919795.1 of Pseudoxanthomonas sp. Taxonomy (GTDB): domain Bacteria; phylum Pseudomonadota; class Gammaproteobacteria; order Xanthomonadales; family Xanthomonadaceae; genus Pseudoxanthomonas_A. Next base: position 265,733 of record JAYRTC010000004.1, read on the forward strand.
GTTTCCGCCGCGCTGCTGACCATCGCCCGCGCCCTTCATGCAATCGTTGCGACACGTTAGCCGAACCTTCCGCGTGAAGCGAACGTCACGAAGCACAACCACACGACGCGGCGTGACGACAAAGATGAAGCCCGAATGAAATCGAGTCCTGATCACGGCACTCGTGCCGGGAAGTGTTCATGCCCGGGTATCTACGGTGTGCCTCGCCCACTCCCCGGGCCATCGAAAACTATAACGAGGAGCATCAACATGTCTTCACTTCCACTTCGTCCCTTGGGCATCGCCCTGCTTTCCGCCATCGCCATCGCGCCTTCCGCGTTCGCGCAGGACGCCGCAAGCACCGGCACGACGGCGACTGGCGCCGGTGCCGTCACCACCACCGACAGCAATGGCACTGGTTTCGACGAGGTTTCCGGCAAGCGCATCGCGATTGTTGGCGGCGGCGCGATCCTGAAGCCCGATCCCGACCCGGCCACCGGCCTGGACATCGACGGCGGCAGTGCGCCGACGTTGAGCGCCAGCTGGTACATCAACGACAACATGGCGGTCGAGTTGTGGGGCGCCGCCGACAAGTTCAACCATCGCATGCGCGGCCCCGAAGGCAAGATCGGCACGGTGGAACAGCAGCCGATCGCGCTGAGCGGCCAGTACCATTTCCGCGATGCGGATGCGGTCATGCGCCCGTTCGTGGGCCTGGGTTATTACGAATCCAACTTCAGCAATGAGGACATCTCCGGTGGCGGCCCGCACGTCGGCCTGGACACGGCCAAGGGCGCCATCGCCACCGCCGGCATGGACTTCAACATCAACAGCCGCTGGTTCGCGCGCACCGACCTGCGTTACATGGATGGCGATGCGGACGTGAAGGTCGCGGGCGAGTCGACGGGCGACAACCTGAAGCTGAACCCGTGGACGCTGGGCGTCGGCATCGGCGCACGCTTCTGACCGATTCCTCAAACGGCGGGCCCGCAGGGGTTCGCCGTTTGATCGCAGGAGCGGACCCTGCCCGCTCCTGCACAGGATATCCGCTCACTTCTTCTTCGCATGGCAATGGCCACGGTATTCGTACCCCCTGCCGGATCAACCCATGTCCACGACCAAACTGCGCGTCACCGGTAACGAATACGCCGCCGCCGAACTCATGCAGGCACTGGAAGCAATCGAGGGTATCGAACGCGCGGAGGAAGCCTCGGGCCTGATGCCGCACATGGACGACGAAGATTCCAGTTCCGCCGGCCTGCCCGACAACGAATCCCCGGGCCTGCGCGACATCGAGATCGAAGCGCCCAACGCAGAAGCCGTGCGCCGCATCCGTGCGGTGGTGGAGGCCTTGGCCGAACGCACCGAAAGCGCAATCGAGATCGTCGAGGATTTTTAAGGGGCGATGAGCCTGTGGGAGGGGCGTCGGCCCCGATGCCTTCCACCCGGGAGCTTCGGGGCTGACGCCCCTCCCACAACCAAGGATCCGCCCTGGCGTCATCCGCCGCCCCTCTGGATTGCAGTCCTCGGCAACCTACGCCGCAAGCCCCACGTGTAGCTGAAGTAATAACCGACCAGCAGGCCAGCCACGGCGAACAGGCTGGCATGGTCAAGCACCGGAATGATCGACAACGCTTCACGACCCTGCCAGTGGCGCCACAGCTCGACGAAGCCCATGGCGATGCGCGCGGCGACCAGCAGGGTCAGGCCCAATGCCAGCCATGGATTGGGCGTGTAGAAAAAACCTTGCGCTGTGTTCTCGAAGCGGCTCAGCCGCAAGCCAAGGACGCCGACGACCAGACCGATGCCAAGGCCAGCCAATGCATAGCCCAGCGCGCCCGGCCACCAGAGAGAGGTCAGCGCCATGCTCGCCAGGAACACGATCACCGAGAACAGCAACGCCCACGAATTCAATTTCACCAGCCATGGCCAGGCCTTGCGCCGCGCCTTGCCCAGCCGATAACGCTGCCATAGCGACAGCGGCAACAACAGCAGCCACAAGCCCAGCAGGACCAGGATGAGCAGCGGGACGATCAGCAGCGGCATCAGGGATGCTCGGCTTCCGCATGCACTTTTTCACGCCGCAGCAGGTACAGGCCGCTGGCGACGATGATGCCGGCGCCGATCCAGGTCACGCCATCGGGCAGCACATGCCACAGCGCCAGGTCCAGGCCCACGCCCCAGACCAGCGCGCTGTATTCCAGCGGCGCGATCAGCGAGGCTTCGCCACGGCGGAAGGCTTCGGTCAGCGCCACCTGGGCCAGCGAACCGGTCAAACCGACCCCGGCGATCACCCACAGGTCGCCGGGCTGCAAGGGCAGCCAGTTCGGCACGGCCATCGCGCCGGCGCCCAGCGACAGCAGGACCAGGAACCACAGCACCATCGACTGGCTGCTGTCGCGTTGCGCCAGCAGGCGCACGGTGATCGCACTGGCCGCATAGCAGACCGCGGCAACGAGCACGGCCAGGCCGCCCAGGGTCGCCATGCCCTGCCCGGTGGGCCGCAGCACCACCAGCACTCCGACCAGCCCGATCACTATCGCGGTCCAGCGTCGTGGACCGACCTTTTCGCCGAGGAACGGCACGGCCATGGCGGTCACCAGCATCGGCGCGATGAAAGTGATCGCGTAAGCCGTGGAAAGCGGCATGGTCCGCAGGCCGTAAACGAAACAGAACATCATGCCGATGCCCAGTGCCCCGCGTAGCAGGTGCAAGGGCCAATGCGCGCGCAACAACGCCCGTGGCTTGACCGTGCACAGCACCCACACCAGCACCAGCGGCAGTGACGAAATCCCGCGCAAGGTCGCCACCTGCAACGGCGGATAGTGCGGCGAAAGCAGCTTCAAGCCCGCGTCCATCAGCGCGAACAGCGCGACCGCGAAGAGCATCAAGCCGATCGCCTGCAAGTGGGAAGCCCTGGTATCCATGGGCCATTATCGCCCAGCCCGGGCCCGTCGCCTCGCGGCTTGCGTTAACCTAGCCACCCCTCTCCACGCATTGCACGCCCATGCCTTCCTTCGACGTCGTTTCCGAAGTCAACAGCCACGAACTCACCAACGCGGTCGACCAGGCCAGCCGCGAGCTCACCACCCGCTTCGATTTCAAGGGCGTGGAGGCCAAGTTCGTGCTCGACGACAACGTCATCAGCCAGTCCGCGCCCAGCGAATTCCAGCTCAAGCAGATGTCCGACATCCTGCGTGCGCGCCTGATCGCCCGCGGCATCGACGTGCGCTGCCTGGAAGAGGGCGAGGTGGAAACCAACCTGGCCGGCGCGCGGCAGAAGCTCACCGTGAAGCAGGGCATCGAGCAGAAGATCGCCAAGAAGATCAGCGCGGCGATCAAGGAAGCCAAGCTCAAGGTCGACACCCAGATCAACGGCGACAAGCTGCGCGTCAACGGCAAGAAGCGCGACGACCTGCAGGACGCGATCGCGCTGCTGAAGAAATCCGACTTCGAGTTGCCGCTGCAGTTCGACAACTTCCGTGATTGAAGTTTCCACGACCGACCCGATCGCCGCCACCCGCCAATGGCTGGAGCGCGCGGTGATCGGCCTCAACCTGTGCCCGTTCGCCAAGGCCGCGTACGTGAAGCAGCAGGTGCGCTTCGTGCTCAGTGACGCGAGCACGCCCGAAGCCTTGCTGGAACAACTGGCCGAGGAGTTGCTGCTGTTGCGCGACACGCCCGCCGGGGAAATCGACACCACCTTGATCGTGCACCCCGACGTGCTGCAGGATTTCATCGACTACAACGACTTCCTCGACAATGCCGATGCCGCGGTCGAGGCGCTGGACCTGGAAGGCGTGCTGCAGGTCGCCAGCTTCCACCCGGCCTACCAGTTCGCCGGCACCGCGCCGGACGACATCGGCAACTACAGCAACCGCTCGCCCTACCCCACCCTGCACCTGCTGCGTGAAGACAGCGTCAGCCGCGCGGTCGAAGCGTTTCCGGAAGCGGATTCCATCGTCGATCGCAATGTGGAAACGCTGGAGCGGCTTGGCGTGGAAGGCTGGCGCAAGCTGTTCGAAACCAACAATGTGCCGTAGGAGGGCCGTAGGAGCGGCGTCAGTCGCGACTGAAATCAGATCCACGCTGCGTTCCAGAACGGATAATCGCCAACCCGCCTCACCAACCCCGCACGTACCGGATTCAACACCAGGTACCGGGCAACGTCACCGAGATCCTCATCTTTCCTCAACGCCCGATCATGGAAGGCCGGCGCCCAGACTTGTCCCACCAGGTGGTTACGGGCATTCAGTGCGCGGGCGGTGTTGGATTTCAGTTTTTGCACCACGCTCGACAAGCTTTCTGCCGTACCCAGCGTGACAAGCACATGTAGATGGTCTGGCATCACTACCCAAGCCAGTAGCTGCGTATCTTTCCAAAGTGACAACCCATGCAACGATCTGGCCATGCAGGACGCATTTTCAGAATTACTGAAAAGGTCGACCCGTTGATGGGTGGTGAAGGTCACCAGATAGGTTTGTCCCGGGATCGACACCCGGGCGCGTCGCAAGGCGCGATGGCCTGAAGCACGCTCGCCATAGAGGTGGGTTCCCATGACTGCAGTATTTGTTGCCTGGAGTCCGGACGGTATCGGGAATTTCCTGGATATCTGTCGGGACTATCTGGACTTCGCGACTTACGTCGCTTCTACGCAGCTCTCTCCGCGCGCAGGAGCGACGTAAGTCGCGAATACGGATCATGCCGTTTCTATAAAAATTGCGGCCACAACAACGGGCGCGCTTCGTGCAGGGAGGCCACCACCTGTGCCAGCGACCGGGTCAGCTCCGATGCCGGCACCAGGTCGGGCACCTGGATCACGGCCATGCCGGCGGCGTTGGCCGCGCGCACGCCCATTTCCGAATCCTCGAGAGCCGTGCAGTTTCCTGGCGATACGCCCAGGCGACTCGCCGCCAACAAATAGATATCCGCGGCGGGCTTGGGGTGGGTCACGTCGCTGCTGGTCACCACCACTTCGAAAAAATCGTGGATTCCGGAGCGCTCCAGCTTGACCAACGCGCGCTCGCGCCGGGTCGAGGTGGCGATGGCCAGCGGCACATTTCGCGCGGACAACTCCTGCAACAACCCGATCGCTCCTTCCTTCAGCGGCAAGCCCTGCTCCACCAGCGAGTCATAACGGCCCTTGCACGCCAGGCTCAAGCGCTCCGCCTTCGCCGGCCCCAATAGTCGAGCCAGCATTTCAACGCAGGCCGCGTCGTGCACGCCCACCATCGACAGCCAGAGGCCATCCTCCAGCGACAATGCCTGCTCGGCAGCGACGCTGCGCCAGCAATCCAGGATGACGCGTTCGCTGTCGATCAGCAGCCCATCCATGTCGAAAACCACGGCGCGGTTGCTCATGCGTTGAACAGTTCCGCCCGATCGCCATTGTCCAGCAGGCGCCACTCGCCCACTGGCAATCCCGCCAAGCCCAGACCTCCGATCCGGCTGCGATGCAAGGCATCGACATGGTTGCCGACCGCCGCGAACATGCGCCGCACCTGGTGGTAACGGCCTTCGTGCAGGGTCAGGCGCGCATGGCGGGCATCGACCACGTCCAGTTCCGCCGGCAGCAGCGGAGTCTGTTCGGACTCAAGCACCAGCGTGCCACTGGCGAACACCTCTGTTTCGTCGCCACGCAGATCGCTGGCGAGCACGGCTTCATAGACCTTGGAAAGTTTCGATTTTGGCGAAGTGATCCGATGCAGCAACGCACCATCATCGGTGAACAGCAGCATCCCGCTGGTCTCCCGATCCAGCCGACCCACGCTGGACAACAGCGGCGAGCGCAGGCGGTAACGCGGCGGCAGCAGGTCGTAGACGATGCGGCCGGGGTCCTTGGTGGAGCAGGTGTAGCCCACCGGCTTGTGCAGCATCAGCAGCATGCCGTGGGGCGGATCCAGCGGCTCGCCGTCCACGCGCAGATTGCCGTGGTCCAACGGATCGTCGGCGTACATCACTTCGCCATCGACGTCGGTGATGCGGCCCTCGCGGAACATCAGCGCCACCTGCTTGCGGCTGCCGTAACCGAGGTTGGCCAGATGCTTGACCAGTTTCATCGCGATGGCTTGTTCGAACGCGACGGCATCGCCTTGACCGCTTCGATCACCTTGAAGCCATCGCCCTCGCCGGCCACGCGCACCTGGCCGAAGCTGGCGTTCAACACCGCTTCGTAAGGCAGATGACGATTCGCGACCAGGAACAGTTTTCCCCCTGGCTTCAGCGATTCGGCGGCGACGGCGATGAAGCGGCGACCGACATCGGGACGATCGGCGCGGCTCTGGGTATGGAAGGGCGGGTTGCTGACGATGAAGTCGTACTGTTCCGGCAGGCCGGTGGTGACGTCGTGCCAGCGGTAACCGAGCGCGGTCCTGGCTTCGAACGCGGCAAGATTGCGCCTGGCCAGATCCAGCGCGCGCGCCTCGGCCTCATACAGGTCGAGCGATACGACCTTGTTGCTGCGCGCAAGGATCTCGGCCGACAGATAGCCGTAACCGGCGCCCAGGTCGGCGCCTTTCCCGGCGAGATCATGGGGAAGGTGTTCGACCAGCAGCGCGGAGGCCGGATCGATCCGGTCCCAGGCGAACACGCCGGGACGACTGCTGAAACGGCCCTCGAGGATCGGCCGCGGCGCATCCAGCTTCGACCATTGCGCCAGCAACGCGGCATCGTGCGCATCGCCGAGCGGTTTGCTCCAGAACACGCGACAGTGATTCTTGGCCAGGCTGCCGCCCAGGTCGGCGAGCCGCTTCAGATCGGCCTCGCCGGATTTCGCACCCTCGTTGTTGGTGATGCTGGCCACGACCACGCCGCCCGGCGCGCACAACGACAGTGCGCGCGCGAACAAGGCGCGCGCCTCTTCGCGTTGCCGCGGCGGCAAGACCAGCACCAGCGGATAGCGGGCGCCGGAAGCAGGGGCATCGGCGATGACCTGCAAACCACCGCGCTCCAGTTCATCGGCGAACGGCTTGTAGCTCTGCTCGCACACGAGCTGCGCCACCGGAAACTGGCGCATCGCCGCGCCTTCGCGCGCGCGCAGGAACAGCACCGGCCCCTGCGGCCACGACAAGGCACGGCTGGAAAACGGAAGGAACAACGAGTCGAGCGCGGGATCGAAGTTGCTGGCGGCCAAGAGGCATCACCCGGAAAGAGTCAGGGATGATTCTACCTGTCGTGCCCATCGCGCATCGATGCGATGGCGTTCGCTGATCCGCTGCAGCCGTTCGTCGGGTTTGCGTTTTCATTGTTAAAAAATGGTTGCGCATCGAAAACAACGCGCGTATCGTGCGCGGCCTTCGCCCCCGTGGCGTACTTGCGACACATGACCTTCCCATGAAACCGAACTTCGTCAACGCGATCCTCTTTGCACTGTGGCCAACCAGCCACGGCGCGGACGCGCGCATATGCACGAAGCAAGACGATCGCCTGGCCGGCGAACGCAACCGGTTCCTGCACACCTAACCACGGTCGAACTCCCCGGGAGATCGGCCACCCCGATCTCCCGAGGCAACGCGAACGCCCTCGGGTCGCAAGTCCCGGGGGCGTTTTGTTTCCAGCGCTCGCAAAGGAAGCGCATGCAGCGCAAGAGTTCGGCAAAGCCAGTCATCGGAAATGACTTTCCGCCCTGAAGCATCCGGGTGCGCGACTACTCGCGCCCGAGGCAGGGGCGTGGCTGCGACCGGCGCAATGCACCGCGTGGTGATGCTTCGACGCGAGTGGCGCGAGGCTGGGTTTGCAACGCACAAGGCGCAGTGCGCCTGCACGAATTGCCGGTTGGCGACAGCCGGCAATACGGAACATCGATCGAACACGTTCCAGCGGCACGGCTTGCAACGCCGTCCGGTGCGCGCGGCTGTGCCGTGGCGTATGCCGAAGCGTGGGAGAAGGTGTTTCGCTGAGGACGGTAGCTCAGAGGCAGAGCAACGGTGAAAGCCGTCGGCCACCGGTTCGAATCCGGTTCGTCCACCACTGGATAGCTCAGTTGGGTAGAGCATCGGTTTGGGAACCGAGAGTCGCGGGTTCGAATCCCGCTCCAAACATGACCTGTTACGTCATGACCAGGAACGAAAGTTCCACCACAGGAAACGTCCCGTGCGGCGTTCCGGACATCCGCGAGGGAATGCGTACGGCGGAGCAAGGCAGCCCGGGCGGGGCCGGGTCACCGCTCTTGAAGCGGACGGATGGAAACGGAAAGCCGCCGCGGCAGTTCATCGCCAGGGCAACCGGAAGTTTTCAACTCTCCGCGGACAGCGCCCTGGTTCCGCTTCGTCCAGGTCAAGGGACGTTTCCATCTTTTATTTTCCCTTCTCCCACCGGCGACCGCAGGGAGTGCAAGGCTGAGAAGGAACAGCAACGACATGCGCGAAAACCGATCCTTCGCGTTTTATTTCCACTATTGGATCGGACCACCAGAGCCAACAAGGAGATCAATGCCATGTTCTGGACCAAGAGGGTCGTGATCGGTGACGGCGAGCGCGGCCTGGTGTACCAAAATCGTCAGTTCGAGCGCGTACTCGCCGCAGGCGTGTACCGCAGGTTCGATCCGCTGAAGCGTATCGAGGTCATCGCGCACAACATCGCCAACCCGGAATACGCCGGACGCGATGCCGATGCGTTGATCGCGCGCCTGGGCGACAAGCTGGACGCAACCTTCGTGCTGGCCGACATCGGCGCCGATGAAGTCGGCCTGGTGTCGAAGAACGGAAAGCTGGAAGACGTGCTGGCCCCGGGTTCGCGCAAGCTGTACTGGCGTGGACTGGTGAAGGTCGAAATCCAGCGCGTGTCGCTTGCCGAGGATCTCGAAGTCGATGCGCAGGTCACCCGTCGCCTGCGCCAGCTCGGCGCGCTGTCCAAGGTGGCGGTGACCGCGGAAGTGCCGGCCGAGTCGGCGGGCCTGGTGTTCGTCGACGGCAAGCTCGCGCGCGTTCTGGCGCCGGGCGCCTACGCCTTCTGGAATTTCCAGAAGAACGTGAGCGCCGAGGTGATCGAGTTGCGCGTGCAGTCGGTCGAAGTGTCGGGCCAGGAGTTGCTGACCAGGGACAAGGTCAGCCTGCGCGTGAACCTGGCCGCCAGCATGCGCGTGACCGACCCGGTCGCCGCGCGCACCAAGGTGGCCAAGTTCGGCGACCACCTGTACCGCGAACTGCAGTACGGCCTGCGCAAGGCGGTTTCCGCCAAGACGCTGGATGAACTGCTGGGCGACAAGGCATCGCTGGATGCCGACATCTTCGCCTACGTGCGCGGCCAGGTCGGCGCGTTCGGCGTCGAGGTGCTGGGCGTGGGCGTCAAGGACGTGATCCTGCCGGGCGAGATGAAGGAAATCCTCAACAGCGTGGTGCAGGCGGAGAAGTCGGCGCAAGCCAACGTGATCCGCAGGCGCGAGGAGGCGAACGCCACGCGTTCCCTGCTCAACACCGCCAAGCTGATCGAGGAGAGCCCGGTGTTGATGCGCCTGAAGGAGCTGGAGGCCTTGGAGAAGGTCACCGAGAAGATCGACAAGCTCACCGTGTTCGGCGGCCTGGATGGCGTGCTGAAGCAGTTGGTGACGTTGAAGTAGCAACCCGGAGCGACGCAGTGATGTGTCGCCCCGTAGGAGCGCCCCTTGGGCGCGATGCTTTTCATCAACCGTGCATGAGCAAGAGCATCGCGCCCAAGGGGCGCTCCTACAATGAATCAGGAGAAGACCAATGAGTAACTACGAATTGCTGCACGCCGAAGGCAGTGCCACCCCGATCAAGGGATGGGTGCGCGGCGTGCCGCTGGAAGACCAGGCCCACGCGCAGTTGCGCAACATCGCCAGCATCCCGTTCGTCGGGCCGTGGGTGGCGGTGATGCCCGACGTGCACCTGGGCAAGGGCGCGACGGTGGGTTCGGTCATCCCGACCCGTGGCGCGATCATCCCGGCCGCGGTCGGCGTGGACATCGGCTGCGGCATGGCCGCGGTGCGGACCACGCTGCGCGCGAACGACCTGCCGGACAACCTGGCGCAACTGCGTTCGTCCATCGAACGCGGCGTGCCGGTCGGAAACGGTCCGGGCGGCGAACACCGTCGCCTGCCGGACAGCCACGAAACCCGAATCGCCGAATCGGGCCTGCACGCAGGACTGGAAGCGATCAAGGCCAAGCACCGCAAGATCCGCACCGACAAGCTGGAGCACCAGATTGGCACGCTGGGTGGCGGCAACCACTTCATCGAGATCTGCCTCGACGAGACCGATGCGGTGTGGGTGATGCTGCACAGCGGCTCGCGTGGCACCGGCAACCTGATCGGCAGCTATTTCATCCAGCTGGCGCGCGAGCAGCTGGCGCATCGCGTGCTCGGCTTCCATGTCCCGGACAAGGACCTGGCCTTCTTCATGGAAGGCGAGCCCTTGTTCGACGACTACGTGGAAGCGGTGTCGTGGGCGCAGGACTACGCGCGCCACAACCGCGAGGCGATGATGGCGCGGGTGCTGGCCGAGATGCGCCACCGCCTGCCGAAGTTCCAGCTGGGAAAACTGGCGGTGAACTGCCACCACAACTACGTGCAGAAGGAAACGCACGGCGGCGAGGAACTGCTGGTCACCCGCAAGGGCGCGGTCAGCGCGCGCGAAGGCGAACTGGGCATCATCCCGGGCAGCATGGGCACGCGCAGCTACATCGTGCGCGGCAAGGGCAACGCGGACAGCTTCCATAGCTGCAGCCACGGTGCCGGCCGGGTAATGAGCCGTACCCGCGCCCGCGCCGAAATCACCCTGGCCCAGCACCGCGAAGCCACCGCGCACGTGGAGTGCCGCAAGGACGCGGCGGTGGTCGACGAATCGCCGGCCGCCTACAAGTCGATCGACGCGGTCATGGCCGCGCAGAGCGACCTGGTGGAAGTGGTGCACACGCTGCGCCAGGTGATCTGCATCAAGGGATGATGGCGACGCCGCCCGGTAACGGGCGGCGTTTTTATTGGGCCATTTGTCCGTAGGAGCGACGTAAGTCGCGAAGGGTTCGCGTGTTGTTTCAGTCGCGACTTACGTCGCTCCTACGGCTGGGTCAGCCCTGCAATTCGCGCAACGTCACCGATGGCGGCGCATCCAGCACGCGGCGCGTGGCGAACAGGCCGGCGAGCAGTGCGGCCAGCATGCCGAGTCCGCCGCCGATGGCGGCGAGCGACCAGTTCGCCTGCCAGGGCAGGTCGAACACCTGTTCGGCGATCACCCCGGACAAGACCGAGGCGGCGATGGCGGCGACCAGACCGGACAGCAGGCCGATGGCGGCGAATTCCGAGGCCTGGGCCAGGCGCAACTGGCGGCGGCTGCCACCGAGCACGCGCATCACCCCGCCTTCCAGCAGGCGCTCGTCCTGGCTGGCGCTGACCGCCGCCAGCAAGACCAGCACGCCGGCCGCCAGCGAGAACCAGAACACCACCTGCACCACCGTCGACACCTGGTCGGCGGTGCGGCGCACCTGCTTCAGCACCGCATCGACATCGATCACCGACAGGTTGGGGAAGCGCTCGACCAGTTGCGCGGTGAAGCGCGTCTGCGCGGGCGGCACGCTGACCGCGGTGATGTAGCTGGCGGGAAACCCGTCCAGCGATCCCGGCGAGGCGATGACGAAGAAGTTGGGACGGAAGCTTTCCCAGTCCACGCTGCGCAGGCTGGTGATCTTGCCTGCGAAAGGCTGGCCGGCGATATCGAAGGCGACGCGATCGCCGAGCTTCCAGCCCAGTTGTTCGGCGAAACGCTGCTCCACCGACAATTCCGGCGCCGGAGGCCTGCGCCCGTTCCAGAATTCACCGGCGGTGATCTTGTTGTCGTCGCGCAAGGTCGCCGTGATGGAAAGATTGAATTCGCGCTCGGCGCGGCGTCTGGCTTCGACGTCGCCCGCATAGTCGGCGCCGCTGGCGGGCTTGCCGTTGAGCGCGACCAGACGGCCACGGATCATCGGGAACAAGGTCGGTGGCGCGATCTTGCGTTCGGCCATGAACGCGTTCACCTCGGCCTGCTGGTCTTCCTGCACGTTGACGATGAAGCGGTTGGGCGCATCGGCCGCCAGCGACAACTGCCAGCGGTCGAGCAGGTCGGTGCGCACGAAGGTCAGCAACAGCAACGCCATCAAACCCAGGCCCAATGCCGAGACCTGGGCCACGCTGGTGCCGGCGCGACGACTGACGTTGGCCAGTCCGTAACGCAGGCTGCCGCGCAGCCGCGAACGCAGGCGGCGCACCAGCCGGATCATCAGCCAGGCCAGCAACGCCAGCACGCCCAGCGTGGCCAGGATGCCGAGCAGCATCGCCGTACCCAGGGTCGCCGAGCCCGCCTTCCACCACAGCAGCGCGCCCAGCCCGACGAATCCGGTCAACGCGACCAGCCACGCGCTGGGTTCGGTGGGATCCAGGTCGCGACGCAGCACGCGCAAGGCCGGCACGCGTCGCAAGGCCAATACCGGCGGCGCACCGAAGGCGAGCAGCACGACCATGCCGACGCCATAGCCTTGCAGCGCCGGCAACCAGCCTGTGGGCGGAATGGAGATCTTCATTTCCGCCTGCAACCAGCTGCCGATCGCCCATTGCAGGCCGAAGGCGATCAACACGCCGACCGTGCACGCGATCAAGCCCAGCAGCACCAGTTCGCCGACATGGATGCCGACCAGGGTGCGCTGGCTGGCGCCGAGGCAACGCATCACCGCGGTGCCGGAAAGGTGCCGTTCGCTGTGGCGGCGCGCGGCCATGGCCACCGCCACGGCGGCGAGCACCACCGAGACCAGCGCGGCCAGGCCCAGGAAACGACCGGCGCGATCCAGCGAGGAGCGGATTTCCGGGCGCGCGTCCTGGATGGTTTCCAGCCGTTGCCCACGCGCGAGCGCGGGACGTGCGAGCGCGGTGAAACGCTCCACCGCGGCGGCATCGCCGGCCACGATCAGGCGATAACCCAGGCGGCTGCCTTCCTGCACCAGTCCGGTCGCGGGCAGGTCGGCGAGATTGAGGAAGGCCTTGGGCGCAACGTTGAAATAATCCAGCGAGGCGTCCGGTTCCTGCACTACCAACGCGACCAGGCGCAGCCGCGAATCGCCGATGCCGATCAGGTCGCCGATGCTTGCATCGATGGTTTCGGCGCCCGCCTGGCTCATCCACAGCGTGCCGGGCGCGGGTATGCCCCGGGCGTCGTGTTCGACGCCACCCGCGCGGTCGACAAGGCGAAAAGCGCCGCGCAGGGGAAAGCCCTCGCCCAGCGCGCGCAGGTCGCCGAGGCGCAGTTGTTCGCCGGCGCGGATCATGCTGTTCAGTCCCAGCGTTTCCGCATGGCGCAATCCTTCGGCATTGGCTGCGTTGCGAATGGCGCCGGTGATCGGCGCATCGCCGCGCACCACCACGTCGCCGCCGAGCAGGCGGTTGGCCTCGATGGCCAGGGCGCGCTCGGCGCGATCGGTGACGAAACCGACCGCGGTGACCGCGACCACCGCCAGCACCAGCGCGGCGAACAGGATGCGGATGTCGCCCGCGGCCGCGTCGCGCAACAGTTGCCGCCACGCCATGCGCAAGGTCTTCATGCAGTGGCGCCTTCGCCAATCTCTTCCCCCGCCCGCGCATCGCTCACCAGCACGCCGCTGTCCAGGCGCAGCAGGCGTCCGCAGCGCTCGGCCAGGTGTTCGTCGTGGGTGACCAGGACCAAAGTGGTGCCGGCTTCCGCATTCAGCGCGAACAGCAGTTCGATGATCGCCTGGCCGGTATGCGTGTCGAGATTGCCGGTGGGTTCGTCGGCGAACAACAGCGATGGCCGCGTCACGAACGCGCGGGCCAGGGCCACGCGTTGCTGCTCGCCACCGGAAAGCTGGCGCGGATAGTGGCCGAGGCGTTCGGCCAGGCCCACCTTCGCGAGTATCTGCCGCGCCGGGGTTTCCGCATCGGCACTGCCGCGCAATTCCAGCGGCAGCATCACGTTTTCCAGTGCGGTCAGGGAAGGCAGCAGCTGGAAACTCTGGAACACGAAGCCGACTTTCTCGCCACGCACACGGGCGCGCCCGTCTTCGTCCATGCTGGAAATCGTTTCGCCATCCAGCACCACGCTGCCGTCGCTGGGCGTATCCAGCCCCGCGAGCAGCGACAGCAGCGTGCTCTTGCCGGAACCCGATGCGCCGACCACCGCCACCGTGTCGCCGTGCGCGATGTCGAAGCCGACCCCCTGCAGGATGGTCAGTTCACCCGAGGGCAGCGTCACGCGCTTGCCAAGATTGCCGGCCTGCAGCGCGGATCGGGTTTTCGGCTGCGCGACTTCAGCGCGCAGTTCGGTGGAATCGGCCATGATGGTCCTTGGATTGCAGCGGAGACGCGGGATGTCATTAGCTTATGCGGGCTGGCGGGGTCGGGTTCAATGTGCCATTGGTCTTGTGTTGGTGGCATTGGCGCTACTGGCGCCATCGGTATCGGCCCAGACCGCGGTGACGAAAGCCACGGCGGCGAAACCGCAACCCACCATTCTGGTGATGGGCGATTCGCTGTCGGCCGCGTATGGCCTCAGCGCCGCACAGGGCTGGGTGGCGCTGACTTCCGCGCAACTCGCCAGGACGAAGCCGGGCTGGCGTGTGGTCAATGCCAGCATCAGTGGCGAAACCACCGCTGGCGGCGCGGCGCGGATCGCCGCCGAGCTGAAGCGCACGCGTCCGGCGGTGGTGGTGATCGAACTGGGCGCCAACGACGGCCTGCGCGGCCTGCCGCTGGCCCAGACCCGCGCCAACCTGGAACGCATGATCAAGTTGTCGCAGGCATCGGGCGCCAAAGTGCTGCTGATCGGCATGCGCATGCCGCCCAACCTGGGCCGCGATTACACCCAGGGCTTCGAGCGCAATTTCAGCGAACTGTCGAAACTGCACAGGACCGCATTCCTTCCGTTCCTGCTGGAGCCCATCGCCCGCGACCGCGGCGCGTTCCAGGCCGACAATCTGCACCCCGTCGCCAGCGCCCAACCGAAATTGCGCGACCATGTGTGGAAGTCGCTGGCGCCGTTGCTGGAATGAACCTGCTGCCGGCAGCAAGCCGGGATTCCTGTTCACTCACACTTACCACCATCGCAACGTTGGCTTCATACAACCGCAACAGCGGGTTTGCCATGCTCCATCGCGTTTGATGACCTTTTCCACTGGAGAAAAACAATGCGTGCCTTGTTCATCGGCGGCGTGGTCGACAACAGCGAAATGGACCTGGACGGTAGCCAGCCGCCGGTGCATTACCCGGAAAACAGCGGCAGCGGCCGGCCACGCTATCGTTTGCATCTGGTTGGACAACGCGACGACGGCAGCATCGCCTACGCGGTCTATGGCGCCCCCGACCTGGCCGACCAGGAAGTGCAACGCGTGGCCGATGAACGGGGTTACGCAAGACGCTTCGAAGCCGCGTCGTCGCCTGCGATGCGCATGCATTGACGCGGGCCACGTCACCGCCGCAGGGCGGGGCCGCATAGCGTTCCGTCTTGTGCAAGTGGCGGGAGTCAGGACCCTGATTGACCCGCAATCAACGGCATGCGCACTACCATGGGCATCCTCACCGACGCGGGTAGCATCCATGAATCCATACGGCCTGGTCAGCAAGGTCAATGCCCTTCCCGGGCAACGCGAAAACCTGGCCGAAGCGCTTCTGGAGATATCGCGCCTGGTGCTCCACGGCGATGGCTGCCTGAGCCATGTGGTCAGCATCGTGCCCGACCATGACGACGCGATCTTCGTCACCGAGTATTGGCGCAGCCATGATGCGCACCGCACCGTGTTCGCCCTGCCCGGCCTGTTCGAACTGATCGGCCGGTGCCAGCTACTGGCCGCGGATTTCGAGCAGACCGAGCTGCACCCACTGAACAGCTGAGAGGACCCGCCGGGCCATTCCTCTTGGGGGTAGGATTTCCCTTACGCGGCAATGCGGCCTTCGCCGAGTGCGCTCGCGAACTCCAGCAGTCACGCTACTTCCACACCGGGCCCGATGTGCCTGGCGGAGCGTGCCATGCAGCCGCACCTGCTCACTCTGATGTCCACCACCAGCGGATGGCTGCTGCACGAAGGCGGGCACGGGCGCTTCTGGTTCGCCCATCACAACGAGGCGCTGGAGGCCGCCGGAATCATGGCCTCGACCCTGCATGAGCACCATGGCATCCCCACCGCCGTCCTCCTCGAGGTACCGGGAAGCGACCCGGTGATGGTGTGTCCTGCGGGTGAGCACCACGCGCCACGATAGCGAGGCGAAGACGCGCCATACGCGCAGGCCCGGTCGAGGCGCGCAGTCGATCAGGCCATTCCCGGCGCAGGAATCCCCGATAGCTGCCGCAACGCCTGTTCGAACAATTCCACCGGCTGTCCGCCCTGGACCAGGTGGCGATCGTTGAAGATCACCGAGGGCACTGCGGTGATGCCCTGGCTGGCGTAGAAACTTTCCTGCTGGCGCACGGCGTCGGCGAATTCGTCGGTGGCGAGTATCTGCCGTGCTCGCGCGTCGTCCAGGCCCGCCTCCACGGCCAGTTTCGCCAGTATGTCCGCGGAAGAAACATCCTCGCCTTCGGTGAAGTACGCGCGCAGCAAGGCGAGTTTCAGCGCCAGTTGGCGTTGCGGCCCTTCCAGCCCGGCCCAGTGCAACAGGCGATGCGCATCGAAGGTGTTGTAGATGCGGTGGCGCCGATCCATGCGGAACTCGAAGCCCAGGGCCGCGCCGCGCGCGCGGATCGCCTCGCCGTTCTGCGCCGCCTGTTCGGCACTGATGCCGTACTTGCGGGTCAGGTGCTCGACCGCGTCTTCGCCTTCGGCCGGCATCAGCGGATTCAGCTCGAAGGGCTGGAAATGCAGTTCGACCTGCAGCTCTTCGCCAATCCGCGCCATCGCCGCCTCCAGCGACTTCAGGCCCACCGCGCACCAGGGGCAGGCGACATCGGAAACAAAATCGATCTTCACGGGAACGGCCATGCAACCCTCGCTGGGTAGGCCCGGGGCCTGTTGCAGTCCAGATGGGGACGACCTGGCCGTGGATCAATCAGACCGGGCCCGGGCGCAACGATGGCCGCTGCCATGGCGGCTGGCGTTTATCTGGAGGTGGCAGGTAATGACGCCGCAAGCGTCCTCGTCGTCGCTTGCGCGTCGCCCAAAGGGGACGGCCCAGGCCGTCCCCTTTTCTGTTCCGGTGAAAAGGCCCGGCGCGCGCGTCCCACACCCTCATTCCTCGGGCAGGCTGTACTCGAAATCGTAGTAATGCCGACCGTCCTCGATGCGGATGCCGAGCGTGCCGGTCAAACCCTGGAGCTGGCCGGTGCCGGTATCGGGCACCACCTCGATCACCAGGCGCTGCACGTCGCGGGTCATCACGCCCGTGTGCACCAGGACAAAGCTGCCTTCGCGCCCATGCAGGCTGCCGCTGACCCGCTCGATGGCGACATAGGCCGCGGAGGTCGGCACGTCGCTGCGCGCGGCCAGCATCTCGCCCTTGCCGCTGGCTTCCAGGTCGCCGCTGAAGCGCTTGTCCAGCGACATCCGGCCCAGACTGGAACCTTCCGCCACATCGCCCTCCCCCTGTGGCTGCATCTTCACTTCGAACGTGCCAGCGGCGTGACGGGTCATCGGAATCTCCAGGAGGATGGAAACATCATCGCCCCGGCCCCACCTCCCGTAAACAACCCGCCTTCGCAGGCCATGAATCCCCGCCCGCGCAAGCTTGCCTCCATTCAATCCGAGGAAATGCCATGAGTGCCTTCGACCTGACCCCGCCCAGTCCCGTCCAGCGCGAAACATTGACCGACGGCCTCAGCGGCGAAGAGCGCCGCGTGTTGCTGGAACACGGTACCGAAGCTGCGTTCTGCGGCGTGTTCCTCGACAACAAGCTGGAAGGCATCTACACCTGCCGCCTGTGCGGGTTACCGCTGTTCCGTTCCAGCGCCAAGTTCGATTCGGGCACCGGTTGGCCGAGCTTCTTCCAGCCCTATGACGAGTCGCACGTAAAGACGATCCGCGACACCAGCCACGGCATGATCCGCACGGAGATCGTGTGCGCACGTTGCGACAGCCATCTGGGCCATGTGTTCCCGGACGGTCCGCCACCGACCGGCGAGCGCCATTGCCTCAACTCGGTGTCGCTGGGTTTCGTCGAGCGGGGCGACGCGCTGCCGGACCCGCTGCGGCGAGGCGGCGCGGAAGCGGGCACGGCCGATTGAGCCCCGTGTCGCCGCTCCATGAATATCCAGCAACCGCAAGCGCGACGATCCCGGCGCTTGCCGCGTAGTGCAGGCATGCGGGAGCAGAATCGTGTTCCGGCCCCATACGGAGATCCCTCATGAAAACCGCTTCCTTGTTCGCAGGCATCGCCCTGGCCTTGCTGGCCGCCGGCCCGGTCGCCGCCAAATCGCGCAATGTCACCGACGCCGATGCGCCGCGCAGCCTTCCCGCCGAAGGTCCGGTGAGCGTCGACTGGACCGACCCGGCGCAGTTTTCCGATCTCCGCTACAGCGGCAACCGCTGGGAAGCCGCGCGCGGCAACTGGATCGAACAGCTGGCCGAACACCTGCAGAAAAGTGCGCTGAAAAAACTGCCGCAAGGCGAAAGCCTGCAAGTGACCTTCACCGACATCAAGCGCGCGGGCAGCTACGAGCCCTGGCGCGGACCCAACCTGCACGACACCCGCATCGTGCGCGACATCTATCCGCCGCGCATCACCCTGACCTTCAAGCGCCTGGATGCGCAGGGCGGCGTGATCGAACAGGGCGAGCGCAAGCTCAGCGACCCCGGCTTCCTCACCGGCTCGCCGCGCCTGGGCGACAGCGATCCGCTGCGTTACGAGAAAGGCATGCTCGACGACTGGCTCAGGCGCGAATTCAAGCCGGTCACCGGCGCGTAAAATTCACCTCGCCGTGGGAGCGGCGTCCCGCCATCGCTGGAAATTTCCGCTCCGGTGTTGCCCGGCTTGCCCGATAATGACCGCACCGCTGCCATCGAGCAGCCTGTGAATCATCAAGCGCGCGCATGCCGCCCAGAACCCTTTCCGCCACCCGCTATGTCACGCCCTTGCGCGAGGGCGGCTCGATGCCCGCCGTGGTCGAGGCCGACGACGAGGGCATGTACGTGCTCAAGTTCCGCGGCGCCGGCCAGGGTCCCAAGGCGCTGGTGGCCGAACTGGTCGCGGGCGGGATCGCGCGGGCGTTGGGACTGCCGATTCCCGAAATCGTGCTGATGGAACTGGATCCGGGGCTGGCGCGAACCGAGCCGGATCCTGAAATCCAGGACCTGATCCGCGCCAGCGCCGGCCTCAACCTGGCCCTGGACTACCTGCCGGGCGCGGTCAACTTCGACCCGGTCGCCGAGCAACCCGATGCGGAACTCGCTTCGCGGATCGTCTGGTTCGACGCTTACGTCAGCAATGTCGATCGCACGGCCCGCAACACCAACCTGCTGGTCTGGCATCGCCAGCTGTACCTGATCGATCACGGTGCGGCGCTGTATTTCCAGCATGGCTGGGACGGCGGCAGCGGCAACGCGGGCAACCCGTTCGCAAGGATCAAGGACCACGTGCTGCTGCCCTGGGCCGAGGGGTTGCCCGAAGCGGACCGGGCGCTGGCGGCGAAGCTGGATCGCGCCCTCCTGGACGACATCGTGGCGCAGGTTCCGGACAGCTGGCTGCATGCCGCCGACGCCTTCGCCGATCCGGCGACGATGCGTGCGGCCTATGTCGATTACCTGGTGCTGCGCCTCGAACAACGCCAGGCCTTCGTGCAGGAGGCGATCGATGCGCGCCGATAACTCCGCCCCGCACGCGAACCATTACGACTACGCGGTGATCCGGGTGGTGCCGCGGGTGGAGCGCGAGGAATTCATCAACGTCGGCGTGATCCTGTCGTGCGAAGCCTCGCGTTATCTGGAAGCGCGGATCGAGCTGGACGAGGGCCGCGTGCTGGCGCTGGCCCCCGACCTGGACATGGAATCGCTGCGCCGGCACCTGCAGACCATTCCCGCGATCTGTCGTGGCGGCGCCGGGGCCGGCCCCATCGGCCTGCTGCCGCAGCGCGCGCGCTTCCACTGGCTCACCGCCAGGCGCAGTTCCATCATCCAGACCTCGCCCGTGCATATGGGCAAGTGCGGTGACATGCCCGCGACCATGGAGCATCTGTTGCAGAGGATGGTGCGGGTCGCCCGCTGATCGTGCCTGTAGGAGCGGGCCTTGCCCGCGATGCCTTTGGCTTTGTAGATCCGAGCTTGCTCGGATGCTTTTGATTCTGCAGCGAGAGCATCCGAGCAAGCTCGGATCTACAAGATCAGAACGAATCGCTGCCCGGGCGCAGCTCGATGTTCAGCGCCATCGCCACCAGCCGCATCGCCTCGTCGTCGCGGCTTAAGGTTATCCAGCCGCCGAAGTCGTCGCTGCCGGTGTCCCAGGTCCACAAGGTGTAGCCACGTTCGCGCAGGCGGTCGTAGGCGGTGGACATCAGTGCCGGGATGTCGGTGTTGTCGAGGAACTCCTCCTCTGAAGCATCGCCGCCCCAGTCGATGTCCAGGTTCCAGCGCCGCACCAGTTCATTGACGCTGTCGATGAAGGATTCGGCATCCTTCCCGTCGACGAAGAAGCCGGAGGTCCAGTCGATCGCATCCTTCAGCAGCCACACCGGCTCGACGTCCTCGCCCGCTTCGGCCATGGCTTCGCGATAGTGCGAGAACTGGCGCAGCGCGGTTTCCTCGTCGCCCGGATTGACCAGCAACAGGAATTGCCAGGCCAGCGCTTCGGCGGACAATTCGTCGGCATCGCCGAAATCATCGGGTTCGGCTTCGTGGTCGCCGTAGTCGGCTTCGTTGTCGGGCATGGTCATGCGGCGCCGCGCGGGAACGGTTCGGGTGCCGATAGTGGCGCCTTGCGGGGGGATTGGAAAGCGGAATCTGGAGAGCATTCCCCGTCCGCTTGCGGCAGACCACCACGCGCTCATTCGCGGATCTCCGGCAATTGTGGAAAACTCGGCGCATGACCGTTTACGTGGACGATGCGGTGACCCTGTGGCGCGGCCAGCGCTGGGCGCACCTGATGGCCGACACTCTGGAGGAGTTGCACGCAATGGCCGCGCAACTGGGCCTGCCGCGGCGCGCATTCCAGGACAAACCCAGCGGCGCGCACTACGACCTCACCGTGGAATTGCGCGAACAGGCCTTGCGCCTGGGCGCAATGGCCATTTCCCGCCACATCGACCGCGAGCTGGTCCGCAAGGTGATCCGCAACGCCAGGGCGCAAGCCACGTAGGGCGGGCCTTGGCCCACCACGCGACCAGCCTCCGTCGCAGACGCGAAACCCGGCAAACACCGAACATCACGATGGCGGGCCAAGGCCCACCCTACGTTATCCTTTCGCTTCCGTTCTACACGCCACCGATCCGACACCATGTCCGACACGCCTCCCGACCGCCTCGCCATCAACCCCGCCAGCCAGTTCCATGACGCCACCGCCATCGATCGCGGCGTGGGCGTGCGCTTCAACGGCGTGGAACGCGACAATGTGGAGGAATACAGCGTCAGCGAAGGCTGGATCCGGGTCCAGGTGGGCAAATCCAAGGATCGCCGCGGCAATCCGATGACGATCAAGGTCAAGGGCGAAGTGGTGGCCTACTTCCGCGACGCGGGATAAGACGCCGCGGGCCGACCGCAGCATGGCCGGCAAGACGCCGGATCAGGCCGTTACGGGCGCCGGCATGTCGCTGACCACCAGCCGGTCGCGGCCGGCGCGCTTGGCTTCGTACAACGCGATGTCGGTGCGGCGCAGGTGCCGGTCCATGGGTTCGGCGGGTCGACGATGGGCGACGCCCGCACTGACCGTGACCTTGAACTTGAGCGCGGCCACCTCGCGTTCGAATTCTTCGCGTACCTGCCGTACCCGGTCTTCGACCTGGGCCGGCGTGCACCCCGCGTACAACACCACGAATTCTTCGCCGCCCAGGCGCGCGCTGATGCATTCCCGGTCCGCGCGTTCGCGCAGGATCCTGCCCAGCGCCTGCAGCACGCGGTCGCCCGCGTCATGGCCGTGGGTGTCGTTGACCGCCTTGAAATGATCGATGTCGAAGAACGCGAAACTCAGCGCCCGCGCGCCTTCGTGCGCCGACATGTAGGCCGCGGCGGCCTCCCGGTTCCAGCCTTCGCGGTTGATCAACCCGGTCAGCCCATCGGTGACTGCCTGCAACCGCAGCCGGTTGCGCATCTGGAACGCGGCAATGGCGAAGTCCATGCGATAGCCCTTCAGCATCAGGCCGAATGCCACCGTGGTGGCCGTGTACAGCCAGTACAGCGCCGAGCCGGTCGCCGGCGCTCCGTGCATCAGCACCCGTGCCCCGGCCAGCCCCACCATCACCGCGACCATGCACAACGCCCCGGGCCGTCGCGCCAGCAGCGCCAGCAGCGCGATCGGAAGCAACTGGAACAGGCTGTTGCGGATCGCCAGCTGGCCGCTTTCCCCCGGCGTCGGCAGGGACAGGAAAACACCTGCCAGCAGCGTGCCGACAAGGCTCAAGGCCAACTGCATGCGCCAGTCATCGGCCCGGCCGATGGCGAAGGCGCAGACGGCGGTGGCGAATGCGGCCAGCAGGGTCATCCACCACGGGTAACCGATTCCCGGGGCCAGTCCGGACCACTCGAACAACCCGGCCATCATCAGGATCATGGCGCCGCTGAAAACCACGCCGCCGATGATGGGACGGGTCACCACGACCTGGATCTCGACCAGTTGGCGGCGTTCGGCGGGGCTCAGTTCCTGCAGGGAACGACCCACCCAGGTCCGCGGCAGCATCCGTACAAGGAAGCCCGTCAACGACGCCTGCTCGCGCTTAGGATCCTGTGACTTCATGCTTGGCCGGCCCCCGTATCGACGGCCCTGCCTTTGCCTGACCCTTGCGTATTACAACCTAAACAGCGCGAAAACGGACGAAATGCCGGTTCAGGCGCCCATGACGGGGCTCAGACCTTGAGTTTCCAGCCGGTGCGGAAGATCCACCAGACCACCCCCAGGCACAGCGCCAGGAAGCCGAGGATCGCGGCCAGGCTGATGCCGACGTTGACGTCGGCCACGCCATAGAAACTCCAGCGGAAGCCGCTGATCAGGTACACCACCGGGTTGAACAGGGTGATCTTCTGCCACACCGGCGGCAGCATGTTGATGGAGTAGAACGCGCCGCCAAGGAAGGTCAGCGGGGTCACGACCATCAGCGGGATCACCTGCAGCTTCTGGAAGTCGTCGGCCCACAGGCCGATGATGAAACCGAACAGGCTGAAGGTGACCGCGGTCAGCAGCAGGAAGCACAGCATCCACAGCGGGTGCGCGATCTCGTAAGGCACGAAGATGCGCGCCGTGGCCAGGATCAGCACGCCGAGGATCAGCGACTTGGTCGCCGCCGCGCCGACATAGCCAACCACCACTTCGATGTACGACACCGGCGCCGACAGCAATTCGTAGATCGTGCCCGCCCACTTCGGCATGTAGATGCCGAACGAGGCGTTGGAGATGCTCTCGTTCAACAGCGACAGCATGATCAGGCCGGGGATGATGAAGGCGCCGTAGCTGATCCCGTCGATGGCGCCCATGCGCGAACCGATGGCCGCGCCGAACACCACGAAGTACAGCGACGTGGACAACACCGGCGACGCGATGGACTGGGTCAGGGTGCGGAAAGTGCGCGCCATCTCGAAGCGGTAGATGGCGCGGATCGCGTGCCAGTTCATGGCCGATTCCTGGAAAATGATTCGTCGTCCCCGCGCAGGCGGGGATCGCTCCGCAACAGCGCGCAGCGTCGGTCATCCTGTGCCTTGTCGCTTTCCAAGGGCAAAGTCGCCGGGTCCCCGCCTGCGCGGGGGCGACGAACAAAAACCAAACGACTCATGTCCTTGCTCCGCTTGTACCGGAATGCACCAGGCTGACGAAGATCTCCTCCAGCGAGCTCTCGCTGGAATGCAGGTCCTTGAAGTCGATGCCCAGATCGCCCAGGCGCTTGAGCAGCGCGACGATGCCCAGCTTGCCATCCAGGCGCCCCTCGTTCTGCACGTCGAAGGTATAGACCAGCGCACGACCTTCGTCGGCCAGTTCCAGCGGCAGCGCGGACAGCTCCGCCGGAATCGTATCCAGCGGATTCTGCAGTTGCAGGGTCAATTGCTTCTTGCCCAGCTTGCGCATCAGCACCTGCTTGTCCTCGACCAGGATCAGCTCGCCCTTGCTGATCACGCCGATGCGGTCGGCCATTTCCTCGGCCTCCTCGATGTAGTGCGTGGTCAGGATGATGGTGACGCCGCTTTCGCGCAGCTTGCGCACCATCTGCCACATGTCGCGGCGCAACTCGACGTCGACGCCGGCGGTGGGCTCGTCCAGGAACAGGATCGATGGTTCGTGCGAGAGCGCCTTGGCGATCAGCACGCGGCGCTTCATGCCGCCGGACAGGGCCATGATCCTGCTGTCCTTCTTGTCCCACAGCGACAGGTCGCGCAGGATTTTCTCCAGATACTTCGCGTCAGGCGGCTTGCCGAACAGGCCGCGACTGAACTTGACCGTCGCCCACACCGTTTCGAATGCATCGGTGGACAACTCCTGCGGCACCAGCCCGATCTTGCTGCGCGCGCCGCGATAGTCGCGCACGATGTCGTGGCCGTCGGCGACCACGGTGCCGCTGCTGGGGTTGACGATGCCGCAGATGATGCTGATCAGGGTGGTCTTGCCCGCGCCGTTGGGCCCGAGCAGGGCCAGGATCTCGCCCTTGCGGATCTCCAGGTCCACGGACTTCAGCGCCTGGAACCCGGAGGCGTAGGTCTTGCCGAGCTTGCTGATGGAGACGATCGAGGTCACGCGGATCCAGCGGGCGGAAAGTCGGCAGATCGTACCGGAACCGCCGTCCCGCCAGTGTCCCGCCACCGGGAATATGAATCCCCCTCCTCCACTCCTTGACCCCGCGCGCGTTCGCCGGTACTTGTGGCCGCCTTACCTGTCTTCCGGATGCCCGCCATGCAATTCCTGCTGCTGATCTACAACGACGGAACCCTGCTGGAAGCGATGCAGGACGGCGAGTTCGACCGCACCATGAAGCAGTGCATCGTCCATGCCGACGAATTGCGCAACGATGGCAAGCTGCTGGAATCGCAGCAGCTCGAAGCGCCCGCCACCGCCAGGACCGTGCGCATCCGCAACGGCCGCACCACGGTCGTCGATGGCCCGTTCGCCGAGACCAAGGAAATGCTGGGCGGTTTCAACCTGATCGAAGCCGCGGACATGGACGAAGCGATACGCATCGCCGCCGAATTCCCGTGGACAAGAACCGGCAGCGTGGAAATCCGCCCGGTGCGCGACTTCAATGCCGTGCGCAGGCGCGTGGGCGCCTGACAGGCTCTGCAGGCTGTCGGCTGGTCGCACCGCGACCAGGGTTTGAACGATGACCCCCGCGGTGCGGCGCGGCTGGTCACGCTGCCGGGACTGGCTCGCGCTTCAATCGCGGCCGCGACGTCGCAACCTTCTGCGCGAACCAGGCCTGCTGCGCGGGCCAGGTGAGCCATCGAAGAGCAGGCGCCTGAGCACCGCCTCCATCTCACGTCCGAGCCTGGCCAGGCTCATTCGCCCGCCCCGACCGATGTCGATGCTTTCACGGGCGGCTGTTCCACCGCTGGCGCCAAGGGCGTCGCGACTCGGGGAATCGTCATCACCGCAGTTTCGCCCTTGCTCGCCTCCAGGCTGCGACGCGCGCCAGCCACGAGCGACTGATCCAGCGTGGAAACCTTGCAATTGCGCGCCAGGAACAGCTGGGTGACATGGCCCTTGCGCATCTGCAATTGCGCACCGGCCATCATCGCCTGGTTGCTGTCCTGCATGTCCTTCATCGCCTTGCGCGTCACCTCATCCATCGCGTCCATGCTTCCGCCGCCACGCGACAGGGCGCTGGAAGCCAGGCCGCCGGCGATGCCGCCGACGCCGGGAATCATGCTCAGCAGGCTGCTGGCCATGCCTTTGGCGCGCATGCCGCCCATGGCCTTCTTGCGTGCGGCCATCATGTCTTCCTGCAGCTTCGCGCTCACTTCCATCGGGTCCGCCGCCTTGGGCAGGGCGGCCACGCGCGCATCCAGGTAAACGGATTCCGCATACAACTGCTCGCAGCTCGCATCGGAATCGGACATCCGCGCCGCGCCGCCCGGATCGCCCATCGACGAATACGCCTGCGCCAACGCTTCAGGATCCATGTCGGCGACCTGTGCGGGGCATGCATCGGCAAACGCCAGCATCGTGGCAATGGCAAGCATGGACAGGGAAATGCGCGGCATCGAATGCTCCAGGAAAGGACACGGACAAGTGGAGTGCGTGCCGGGAATCCGGATTAACGCATCTTCCGCGCGCGCTCGGCCCGTTCTGTAAATCATCGGCGCGATCCCGCCAAACATCGCAAGCTCGTGTTGGTTGCGCGCGCGGCCGATCACGGATGTCGCGAACCGATGATCCGTTCGCGATGGAACACGGCAGCGTTCAGGCTTGCGGTTCGCGAAAGGACCTGTGATCGGCGGTTTTCCACAGGGAAACCCTGTTCCCCTGGCTGAAACGCTGCGTTTTGCGATATTCCCGCCGCAATCGCGCCCTTCCCCTGCTTAATGGCGCATAGTGACGATGGAAGTCGCGTCTTGCGCCCTCCGCACCGGATGCATGATGCGTCCGCCGCCCGCAGGAGGGTATTGATGAAAGCGAAGAAGACCAGCGGCAAGAGCCCGGCCCCGAAGGGTCCTCCCGCCGGCAGCGACGGCAATCCGCACAAGCGCCTGGAAAGCGAGCGCATCGCCAACGATATCGCCGACTACGAGAAATCCGGCGGCAAGGTCGAGAAGCTCGGCGTGACCCGCGTGCTGCAGACCGTGGCTCCGGCCCAGAGTGGCGAAGTCCTCAAGTCCGCGCCTTCGGTGCGCCCGCGCTCGCGTTAGTGGGCCCCTGGATAATTCATCTTGTGCGTCCCTTGCACCAAGCAGGAAAGGCAAGGGCTTTTGGACGCGGATCAGAGCGGAAAGATCAGATGCAGCGAAAGACCGATACAGCGCTTGCTGTATCCGCGGTTTCCGCCCTGATCCGTGTTCAGGAAATAAAGAGCTGCTCTCCGGCTACCGGCTCACTGCCCACGACTTCCATCCAGATCATCGTCGACAGACACGCTGCTAACATGCGCGTTCCACTCGGCTTTCCGACAGGTACCGCATGAAACCGTTCACCGCCTCCCTGCTTTCCGTCGCCATCGCGATGGCCTTGCCTGCCGCGCATGCGGCCGATGCGCCGGCCAATGCGCCCACGTTCGATCCGCAGCGCCTGTCCGCCATCGTCAAGACGCTTTCTTCCGATGAATTCGAAGGCCGCGGTCCGGCTACCGCCGGCGAAACCAAGACTGTCGCTTACGTGATCGAACAGATGAAGGCCGCGGGCCTGCAGCCCGGCGGCGACCTCAAGGACGGCCAGCGCGCCTGGACCCAGGCGGTGCCGCTGCTGCGCGCGCAGATCATCGGCTCGCCGGAAATTTCCGTTGCTTCCGGCGGCAAGTCGCAGGCGCTGACCCAGGGCGAGCAGATCGCGGTGCGCGCGGCGATGGATGGCTCCACTTCGGTCGACATCGCCAACGCGCCGATCGTGTTCGTCGGCTACGGGGTCAAGGCGCCGGAGCGCGACTGGGACGATTTCAAGGGCGTCGACCTGAAGGGAAAGATCATGGTCGTGCTGATCAACGACCCGGACTTCGAAACCGGCCAGGGCGATTTCGGCGGCAAGGCGATGACCTATTACGGCCGCTGGACCTACAAATACGAAGAAGGCGCGCGCCAGGGCGCCGCCGGCGTGCTGGTGGTGCATGAAACCGACCCGGCGTCGTACGGCTGGGCCACGGTGAAGAATTCCAATACCAACACCATGTTCGATGTCGTCCGCAAGAATCCCAAGGACACCCATCCGCAACTGGAAGGCTGGATCCAGCGCGACGAAGCCGTAGCCCTGTTCAAGAACGCGGGACTGGATTTCGATGCCTTGAAGAAGCAGGCGCAGACCCGCGATTTCAAGCCGGTGGAATTGAAGGGCGAAACTTTTTCGGCCAAGTACGCGGTCGATTCCAAGGTCATCACTTCGCAGAACATCGCCGGTCGTATCGTCGGCAGCAAGCGTCCGGATGAAACCGTGATCTACAGCGCGCACTGGGATCACCTGGGCGTTGGCCAACCCGACGCCACTGGCGACAGCATCTACAACGGCGCGATCGACAACGGCACCGGCACCGCGGCATTGATCGAAATCGCCGCAGCCTTCGCGAAGACCAAACCGGAACGCTCGATCCTGTTCCTCAACGTCACCGCCGAGGAAAAAGGCCTGCTCGGTTCGGAGTACTACGCTTCCGCTCCGCTGTATCCGCTGGGCAAGACCGTGGCGGTGTTGAACATGGACGCGCTGGACCCGCATGGCCCTGCGAAGAACTTCACCACCTCGGGCAGCGCCAGGGTCGATCTGCTGGACGAGCTTGTGGACACTGCGAAAAAATTCAACCTGAGCTACAGCACCGATCCCAAGCCCGAAGCCGGCTACTTCTTCCGCTCCGATCACTTCCCCTTCGCCAAGCGCGGCGTGCCGGCGGTGTCGTTTGGTTCCGGCGACGACCTGGTCGACGGCGGCGTGGCCGCGGGCAAGGCGAGGGAAGATGCCTACACCAAGGATCGCTACCACCAGCCCGCCGATGAATGGGAAGCGGACTGGACCTTCACCGGCATGGCGCGCGACCTGCAGCTGCTCTACACCGTCGGCAGCGACCTGGCCAACTCCGATCGCTGGCCTAACTGGAGCAAGGACTCCGAGTTCCGCGCCGCCCGCGATGCGACAGCGGCCGACCGACTGTAGGAGCGACGCAAGTCGCGAAATCCCGGAAAATCCCGACCCTACAAACTCCTGCAATCCGATAGTCCAACACACTCCATGCCCTCATCCTGAGGGCATGGATAACCGATCGAAATCCAGCCTCTCCCGCCGCAAGAAACACGGCCACGCCGCCTTGCGACGCGGCCGTATCTCAACAGCCGGCCAACTTTATCTGGTCACCTTCTCGACGCATCGACGCCAACCGCTGTTTTCCAACCCTCGTCTGGCCATGGACGCCGCCAGGGAAATCCACGACCCGCACTCATGGCAAAAGGCCAGACTTCTCGCGTGGGTGTTGATGCCAGACCATTGGCATGGATTGATCGAACTTGGCGAAGGCGAATCGCTTCCCGAACTCATGCGTGCCTTCAAGGGAAACGTCTCACGACGCCTCCGCCGGCAATGGCCTGCACTTGGACCGATCTGGGCGAAATCATTTCATGACCGTGCGCTTCGGCGCGAAGAAGACGCATCCGCGGCGGCACGTTATATCGTGTTGAATCCGCGACGCGCCGGATTGGTTCACAGGATCGGCGACTATCCGTTCTGGGATGCGGTGTGGATCTGAGGGCTCACGAGCTTCGCGACTTGCGTCGCTCCTACATGGGATCGGGCCCACCTTCCCTCCATCCTGTAGGAGCGGCGCAAGCCGCGAAAGTCGGCGCCAGGCACTCAAGCCCGTCGAGGCAAGAGCTTCGCGGCTTGCGCCGCTCCTACAAGTTGCCGCTCCCGCAAATTCACGCCCCATGACTTCCGCACTTTGCACAGCCGCCGCGTAACGCCTACCCTCGGCGCCTCATCAATCGCCGAGCCGCCTCATGCACAAGCCCGCCGTACTTCCTCTTCTGATCGCCGGCATCCTCGCCAGCACGCTGGCTGCCTGCGACCGCCCGGCTTCGGAACAAACTTCGCACACTCCGGCGGCGGCGACCGCGCCTGCGCCGGCCAAGCCCGCGCTTGGCAGCTTCGGCTTCGACGCCACCGGCATGGACGGGAACATCGCCGCCGGCGACGACTTCTATGGCTTCGCCAACGGCAACTGGGTGAAGCACACCGAGATCCCCGCCGATCGCTCCAGCTACAACAGCTTCAGCATGATCACCGAGAAGGCGCAGGCCGATACCCGCGCCATCCTCGAAGACGCCGCCGGCGACACCGCCGCCAGCGGCGACCGGCAGAAGATCGGCGCCTACTACGCCGCGTTCATGGACGAGGCCGGCATCGAGGCGCGCGGCCTGGCCCCGGTCAAGGCGGAACTGGAAAGCATCGCCGCACTCAACGACACCACCAGCCTGTCGCGCACCTTCGGCCAGCAGCTGCGCGCCGACGTTGACCTGCTCAACTCCACCAACTACTACACCGACCGTTTGTTCGGCCTGTGGGTCTCTCAGGACATCAACCAGCCCGATCGCGTCGCGCCCTACCTGATCCAGGGCGGCCTGGGCATGCCCGACCGCGACTTCTACCTGGAAGGCGGACGCATGGCCGAACTGCGCAAGCAGTACCAGGCGCATATCGCCAAGGTGCTGACCCTGGCCGGAATCGCCGATGCCGACAGCAAGGCCGCGCGCATCCTGGTCCTGGAAACCGCGATCGCCCGCGCCCACGCCACCCAGTTGGAAACCAACGACGTGGAGAAGGGCGCCAATGCCTGGAAACAAGCCGACTTCGCCACCCGCGCGCCCGGCCTGGACTGGAATGCGTTCCTCGATGGCGCCGGCCTGTCCGCGCAACAGGACTTCGTGGTCTGGCAACCGAAGGCCGTCAGCGGCCTGTCCGCGCTGGTGAAATCGCAGCCGCTGGAGACGTGGAAGGACTACCTGGCCTTCCATGCGCTGGATCGTGCTTCCAGCTACCTGCCCAAGGCCTTCGCCGACGAGAGCTTCGCCTTCTACGGCACCGCGTTGTCCGGCACGCCGCAGCAGAAGGAGCGCTGGAAGCGCGCGGTCGACGCCGCCGATCACGACCTCGGCGAGGCGGTCGGCAAGGTCTATGTGGACAAGCACTTCAGCCCCGAGACCAAGGCCCGCGCCGACAAGATGGTGGCCGACCTCATCACCGCCTTCGGCAAGCGCATCGACGCGGTGCAGTGGATGTCGCCGGAAACCAAGGCCCAGGCCCGGGCCAAGCTCGCCGGCTTGAAAGTAGGCATGGGCTACCCGGCCAGGTGGCGCGATTACTCCGCACTGGAGATCAAGCGCGACGACGCGCTGGGCAATGCGCAGCGCGCGGGTTTGTTCGAGTACCAGCGCAACCTGGCCAAGCTGGGCAAGCCGGTCGACCACGACGAATGGTTCATGCTGCCGCAGACGGTGAACGCCCTGAACGTGCCGCTGGAAAACCGCCTGATCTTCCCCGCCGCGATCCTGCAGCCGCCGTTCTTCGACGGCGCCGCCGACGATGCGGTGAATTACGGCGCCATCGGCGGGGTGATCGGCCACGAGATCAGCCACAGCTTCGACAACAGCGGCGCGCTGTTCGACGCCAGCGGCAAGCTGCGCAACTGGTGGACGCCGAGCGACCTGAAGAACTTCCAGGCCGCCGGCGCCGCGCTGGCCGCGCAGTACGACAGCTACTTCCCGTTCCCCGACCTGCACGTCAACGGCGAACTCACCCTGGGCGAGAACATCGCCGACGTCGCCGGCCTGGCCACCGCCTACGACGCCTACACGCTGTCGCGCCAGGGCAAGCCGGAGCAGACCCTGGAAGGCTTCACTGCCGACCAGCGCTTCTTCCTCGGCTGGGCCCAGGCCTGGCGCAGCAAGGCGCGCGAACAGGCGCTGCGCAACAGCGTGCTGACCAATGTGCACGCCCCCGGCCAGTACCGCGCGCTGACCGTGCGCAACCTGGACGCGTGGTACCCCGCGTTCGAAGTGAAGGACGGACAGAAGCTGTACCTGGCCCCCGACAAGCGGGTCAAGGTGTGGTGAGCTGATCCAGGAGTTGTGGGAGTCGTGGGGTCTGTGGGAGCGGCGTAAGCCGCGAATGCCGAAGCCAAGGACTGTGTCCTGCTGTATCGGTCATCGAGGTAAAAGCATCGCGGCTTACGCCGCTCCCACAACTCCCACAACATCTGCTCCCACAATCGTTGTTGCTCAAGCCACCGGCATGCGGAAGGTGAAGCGGGTGCCTTCGCTGTCGGTGGAGGTGACCGACAGCGTGCCCAGGTGGGCCTTGGCGATCTCCGCGGCAATGAACAGGCCCAGGCCCAGGCCCGGGCCGGGTTCGTCTGACAGGCTCCGCGAGAACGGCAGGAACAAACGCCCCAGCTTGTCCGTGGCGATGGCCGGGCCACTGTTGTGCACCGACAGCTCGAAGCTGCCCGCCGCGCAGCGCGCATCCACCCGCACCGGCTGATCCGCCACGCCATGGGCCAGCGCATTGGCCAGCAGGTTGTCCAGCAATTGCGACAGGCGGCTGCAATCGCAGATCACCGCCGTGTCCAGGGCGAACCGCGCCTCGATCGCGCGACCGGGGTGGGCGATGCGATTTTCGGTCACCACCTGCTGCAGTTCCGCGGCCAGGTCGTCGTGCGCATGCAGGGCGACCGGGATGCCGCCGCCAAGCCGCCCGCGGGCGAAATCGAGGATGTCGTGGACCAGGTCGGACATGCGTTCGACGCTGCCCTGGATGCGGCGCACATTGCGTTGCGAGGTGGCCGGCAGCGGATCCAGCAGCAGCATCTCGGCGGCCATGCTGATCGCCTGCAGCGGATTGCGCAGGTCGTGGCCCAGCACGGCGATGAACTGCTCGCGCAGTTTGGCGCGGTCATGCGAGGCGCTCAGTTCCTGGTCGCTGCGGGCTAACCGGTCGTCGGAATCGAGCTGCGCGGCGATCAGTTGCGCGAACAGTTCCAGGGTCTGCAACACATGCGGATCGTCGAGTTTCGCGGGCAGCGGATCGAGCGCGCACAAGGTCCCGAAGAAGCGTCCGTCGCGGCGCAGGATCGGCACCGAGATATAACTTTCGAAGCCATAGCGCTTGGGCGAAGGATGGCTGGCGAACACCGGATGGGTGCTGGCCTGGCCGAACAGCACGGGCTTGCCGTCCTGGCGGATCTGGTTGCAGAAGGTCGTTTCCAGCACCAGTTCAGCACCGGGCCGCATGCCGAAATCGATGTTGTCGTGCACCGCGCAGGCGGTCCAGCGCGAGTCGGTGACCCGGGCCACCGCGGCGAAGCGCATGCCGGTGGTGTGGGTGACCGCCTTCAGGATCGTGGGCACGGCTTCGATGCGGTTGATCGCCGCGATGTCGTGCGCAATCGATTCCTCGCCGACCGCCTGCACGTCCCCGTCTCCCATGATTCCTCCCCCTGCCGCGGCAGCATACTTGGATTCGCGGGAGAGCAAGGCCGGACCGACAGGGCGATGGACGAGCACTGGCCTGTTTGCCGGGGGAAATGAACCCGGCCGGCTTGGGGCACTCGCGCTCGCTCGACGCCTCCGGCGATGTTCAATCAACCAGTCAGCGCTGAACAACGACCCCTTGCTTCATCACCAGCACCGGTCTCTCCGTGGCCCGGATGTCCCGCAGCACATCGCCCGGCACGGCGACGATGTCGGCGAACTTTCCTGCTTCCAGGGTGCCGGTTTCGCCATCGATGCCCAGCAATTTCGCCGAACCCTGGCTGCTGGTGAGCAACGCCGCTGAAGGCGACATGCCCAGGTCGACCATGTCGCCGAATTCCTGCGCGTTGATCCCGTGCGGCGACACCGCCGAGTCGGTGCCGAAGGCGATCGGCACGCCGATCTTCAGCGCGTTCTTGAACATCGCATCATGCGAGGCGCCGGCCGCGCGCGCCTTGGCCGCGATCTTCGGCGGATAGGTATCGGCGTGGCCCACCGTCCACACCAGGGCCAATCGCGTCGGCACCAGGTACACGCCCTTCTGCTTCATCAACTGCAGCGTCGATGTGGTCAGGAAACTGCCGTGTTCGATCGAATCCACCCCGGCTTCGATCGCCTGCTTCGCGGCCAGGTCGCCATGGCTGTGCGCGGCGACCTTGCGGCCCCAGGCGTGCGCTTCGGACATGATCGCGGCGAGTTCGGCCGGGGTGAGCTGCGGCACATCGACCGGATCGGATTCCGACAATACCCCGCCCGAGGCGCAGATCTTGATCACGTCGGCGCCGTACTTCATCTGCAGGCGCGTGGCCAGGCGGCATTCCTCCGGGCCGTTGCACACGCCCTGCAGCGGACCGGACGGGGCGACCCGATCCGGCGGGAACGGCGAACTGTCGCAATGGCCGCCGGTGGAGCCCAGCGCGTGGCCGGCGACGAGCATGCGCGGGCCTTCGGTGAGGCCGGCGTTGATCGCGTTGCGCAGGGCCACGTCGATGAAATCGCCGGCGCCCACTTCGCGCGCGCTGGTCACTCCGGCTTGCAGCGTGACCTTGGCATTGCGCCCGGCGTGGAACGACTGCTCCACCGGGAAGCGCAGCATGCCTTCGTAGAAACCCTGGGCCCAGTCGTCGTCGTGGTCGCTGGCGATGTGGGTGTGCGCATCGATGTAGCCCGGCACCAGGGTGGCGTCGCCCAGGTCGATGACCTTGGCGTCGGCGGGAATGGAGGCATTGGCGCCGACCGCGATGATCTTGCCGCCCCGCACCACCACCAGTCCCGGCGAGGCCAGGTTGCCGCTGCGCCCGTCGAACAGGTGCGCGGCCTTCAGCACGGTGGCGGGCGTCGTGGGAGTCGTTGGCGTAGCGGCCGGGGTTTGCGCGTTGGCGGCGAAGGCCAGCAGCAAGGCGGCCGCAAGGCCGGCGATACGGATATTCATGCGGACTTTCCCCAGGCTCGGCGTGAGCGCGGAGTGTATGCCGATTCAGCCGGGCGGGAATTCCGGGTCGTCGTGCCGGAGCTTGCGAACGGCCTGGCCGCCACCATCTTGGAAAGCACGATGGAGCAGGACGACGGACGATGAATCGCTACGGCTGGATGGTGCTGCGCGCTTACCTGCCCGCCTTGATCGCGCTGGCGCTGGCGGTGCTGGCGATGGTGGGGACTTCGTTGTTCCACCACAACGCCACGCCCAATGGGCTGGTGGTTTACGCCAAGTGGATCCCGCCATTCGCCCTGCTGGCCGCACTGGTCGCCGGCCTGTTCTCGACCTTGCGCCTGTGGCACTGGAAGAACGGCAAGACCCCGCGGTGCCGCGGCTGCGACGGCCCGCTGGGCTGGTTGCATCACGGCCCGAAGGGCGATTACCGCAAGTGCCTGGCGTGTGGTGGCAAGCAGCAGGTGTAAAGGTGAGTTGCGCGTAGGAGCGACGTAAGTCGCGAAACCATCGTGTTTTTGGAGGCCGGTTCTTCGCGGAAATCCGAAGGCGGGACTTCGCGACTTACGTCGCTCCTACGGCGTTGCTCTTAGCTCTTGGTCGGCTGGGCGACGCCCTTGGCCAGGGCTTCGTCGATCAGCTTCTCCACTTCGCGGGCGGTGCGGGCGCTGGCGTCGGCCTGCCGCTTGGCGAGTGCGGCCTGTTCGCGGGCCAGGCCGGCCTGGCGTTCGGAAAGGGATTGCATCTGTTTGGCCATGCGGCGCTGTTGCTCGGCCAAGCCAGCCTGGCGTTGGGCGCTGGTCCTGCCGAGGGCTTGTGTCGATTGCCGCATTCCAATTTCGCCCTGGCGTTCGCCAAGCCTGCCTTGCCGATCACCGAGCTCGCCCTGGCGATCGCCAAGCTTGCCCTGGGCATCGGCGAGCGCGCTGGTTTCAGCGAAAGCGGACTGGAAGCGCGCCAGCAATGCCGGGTCGCGGACCACGTAACTCGCCTTGCCCTTGCGGAACCACAACAGCTCCTCGCCGTTGCGCTGCTGGCGTCGTGCTTCGGCGATGTCGACCATGGAACCATTCACCAGGCTGTTGTTTCCCTGCAGCAGCACGTAGGCCTGGTCGTTGTTGGAAGCAAGCGTGAGGGCGCCACGGGTGGTCAGGCTGATGGCCGGTGGCGTCGGGGGCACGGCTGGTGCGGGCACGGCGCGTGGCGCGGGCGCGGGCGCGGGCACGGGTGCCGGCGCGGGCATGGCGCTCGGCGTGGGCGTTGCCGGGGGTGCGGGCGGCGCGAGCTTCGTCACGGCGGGAGCGGGCGGTGGCGGTGGCGGCGCCATTTCATGACTGGACGAACCGTGGGAGACGACGACCACCGGGGCCGTCGCTGGTACCGGCGCGTCCAGTCCGGCAAGTGCGGTCAGTTTGGTGGTTTTCGCCAGCGAAGCCAGTTCGGCTGGCTCGCCTGTCTTCGCTGTGGGTGTGGTTGTGGACGTGGCCCGTGCCACCGGTGCGGCAGTACCTGTCTGCGTGGCGGCGACAATGCGATACGGCACCACGCCCAGCGCGGCCACGGCCACGGTGAGCAGCACGGCGACGACGCGCGGGGTGGTGGCGGTGTTCTGCAACATGAGCAGTCTCCTTTTGAGGATGCGGAAGGTGGGCGAAGCGCTGGCCAGGCCGGCGCTGGGTTTGGGAGCGACGCCCAGGCGGACCAGCAGGCGTCCGTAGTCGTGCGCGCAATGGCGGTTGCCGGCGATCACCGCGGCATCGCAGGCGGCCTCGCGGGCCAGGGCGTATTCGTGCGCGGCCAGGTGGGCGAGCGGATGGAAGAAGAACAGGTGCTGGGCCGCGGCCGGCAGCAGGCCCCACCACAGGTCGTGGCGTTGCAGGTGGACCAGTTCGTGGGTCAGGGCCATGTCCAGTTCGTCGGCGTGCATCGCATGGGAAGGCGTCGCCGGCAATAGCAGCACCGGATTCCACGGGCCGATCAACTGCGGCGAATCGATCGCCGACGACAGGCGCAGGCGCGGCGGTTGGCGCAATCCGTGGGCTTCGGCGGCAAGCCGCAAGGCGCCCAGCAGCACCGCGTCCCTGCATGGGCGCGACTCGTCGAGCAAACGCCGCGCAGCCAGATAACCGCGCAAGGTGCGCGCGATCATCAAGGCCAGGCCCAGCAACCAGAACATGGCGAGCGTGGTGGACCACGACCATGGCTGTTCCGGCTGCGGAGCGGAGAGCGCCAGCGTTGATATCGGCGTCGGTGCCGAGGCGAAAGCGTCGGCCTGCGAAGGCAGAACGGTGGCTTGCATCGGCGCGGCCTGCACCTGTTCCAAGCGGACGTGCTCCACCACCTCGGCCGGAAGCAGCGGCAACGCCAGCGGACTGGACCAGAGCACGCCGACCACCAGCTGCAGCGCCACCAGCCACCACAGGCCGGCGCGTGCGGCCGCCGACAAACGCGGCAGCGCACGGCACAGCGCCCAGACCACGACCACGAACAGCGTCGATTGCACGGTGGCCGCGAGCAGTCGCGGCAGCAGGATTTCGGAAACCAGTTCGAAGGCCATGGCTCAACTCTCCTTGCGCTTGGATTGCAGGGTGGCGACCAGGGCCTCGAGTTCGGCCAGTTCGCCGTCGCTGACTTCGGTGCGTTGCGACATCCACGCCACGAACGGCGACACCGAGCCCTGCAGGGTTTTTTCCACGAAACTGCCGACCGCGTTGCGGACCACGTCGTCCTGCTGCGCGGTGCTGCTGTAGCGGTACACGCCGCCATCGACCTGCTTGCGCTTGAGGTAGGCCTTGGCCCGCAGGCGTTCCATCATGGTCAGCACGGTGGAACGCGCCAACCCGCGCGATTCGCCGAAGGCGGCGGCGACCTCGCCCACCGACGCGTCGCCCTGTCCGGCGATGTATTGCAGCAGGGCCAATTCCTGGTCACCGATGGTCTTGCGTCGCATCTTCAATCCTTGTGACTACATTTGTAGTCATCATGCACATGACTACATGTGTAGTCAACAGGTCGGAAGTCATGGGGCGGAAGTCATGGGGCGGAAGTCATGGGGCGGGAGGCGGGAGGCGGGAGGCGGGAGGCGGGAGGCGGGAGGCGGGAGATTAATGATTTTCTTCGTAGGAGCGCCCCATGGGCGCGCGCTCTGCGGTGGGTCCCAGGGGTACGGGACGGAGAGCTCGCGGCTGGAAGCCGCTCCCACAAGAGCTTGCGGTTTGAAGCCGCTCCCGCAACAAGAGCTCGCGCCCATGGGGCGCTCCTACGGGAACGGGAGGACGGTGCCCGCAACGGCCGGGCGACAGCCATGGCGCGCGATCGCCAACCTGCCTAAGCTGCCTTCCAGGATCTGTTCCGCACAACAGGAAGTGAAGGATGTCTGTCCCACCTGCCACGCTCCCATCGAGCACGCTCCAGCCAAGTGTGTTCCGCTTCGATTCGGCCCTGGTCCGCAGCCCGGCCCGCTCGGTGGTCAACGGCCTGCGCGCCGGCGACCGCGGCGATCCTTCGTATGACGGCGTGGTTCGCGAACACGACGCCTACGTCGCCGCCTTGCGCGCCGCCGGGGTCGAGGTGACGGTGCTGCCGCCGCTGGAGGCGTTTCCCGATTCGGTGTTCGTGGAGGACCCGGCGCTGGTGTTCGGCGAAGGCGCGATCCTGTTGCGTCCCGGCGCCGCTGCCCGCGCAGGCGAAGTGGCGGAAATCGGTCCGGCGCTGCGCGGAATATTCGACACCGTGCTGGAACTTCCCGGTTCCGGTTTCGCCGATGGCGGCGATGTCCTGGTCACGCCGAAGGGCGTGATGATCGGCCTGTCCGCACGCACCGATCGTGCCGGCGCCGAAGCCCTGCTCGCCTGCCTGCGCCAACTGGGACACCGCGGCGGCATCGTCGAGACGCCGGCCGGCGTGCTGCACTTCAAGACCGATTGTTCGTTGCTGGACGAAGACAGCGTGTTCAGCACCCGGCGCCTGGCGCGCTCGGGCGTGTTCGAGGGATTCCGCCAGATCCTCGTGCCCGAAGGCGAGGAAGCCGCCGCCAACGCGCTGCGCGTCAACGACGTGGTGCTGGTCGCCGCGGCTTTCCCGAGAACCATCGCCATGCTCGACGGACTCGGCTACCGGGTCGTTCCCGTCGAAACCACCGAGATCGGCCGGATCGATGCCGGCCTGTCGTGCATGTCGCTGCGCTGGCAGCGCCCGGCGGAGTAGTCGCTAGGCGACCCGGACCAGGCTGAGTCTGCGGGCACCGGTGCGCTTTTCTTCCTCCGGGACACCGGGCTTTTCATCGGCCGCGATCGATCCGTTGGCCGGCGTATTTCCGCTGGCGGGATGCAGGAACGGCCAATCGAAATGGTTGCCCAGCGCCACCGGTTGCGCCTCGCGGAAGGCGCGGGCGCGGTCTTCGTTGCTGGGCGCTGTCGGCGTCGCGCCCGGCCGGGTGTACTGGATCGAAAGACCGGTCAGCGAACCGAACTCTTCCCACGCGGCGATGGATCTGCTGATGTCGTTGATGGCAATGTTCATGGCGATACCCTCATTCCCCTTGGGGCAACGATGCGGCCCGCAAGCCGCGCTTGCCGAGGTTCCCTCATTCCCGGTGGTAACGGCGACGCGCTTTCCTGCGCAAGTGTTTTCCTGCTCCTCATGGATCGTCCTCATGGAACGTCCGCATGGATCGCCGCCCGGGGCCCTTGCCTCACTCCTTGCAACCCTTGCATACATGGAAGTACGTGAAGATCGCGGCAATTCCGTTTTTTTCGCCCGCCACCGGCACGGCCTGTTCGCGACCTTCCTGCTTGATGAAACGCAGGCCCGGAAACAGGCAGGACACGAGCCCGCGGGCGCACCGTCCGGCCAGGACCGTGCAGCGGGACAGCATTGGAAACGGAGCAGTCCGTCGCCGCGCGCCAACCCGTCCCATCGACGGCGTATGGTGTGCGTTCGTGCGAATACTGGCGGCCAGGCCACGAACCGGCTGCCGCAGGATCCCATGTCGGAACTCTCGATCCACTCGCTGCTGGAAACGCAAACCGTCGCCATCCGCGACGTCGCTTGCCGTGGCGAATGCCGGCACAGGAGCGCCGAGGAATGTTCGCGCTCCACCCATGTGGTGTTCCCCTACCGCGGCGTCTATGTGCGTCACCTGGGCCGCGAACAGGCGGTGGCCGAAGCCAACCAGGTGCTGTTCTTCAACGCCGGGGAAAGCTACGGCGTCAGCCATCCGGTGACTGGCGGCGATGCCTGCCTGTCGCTGGCGATCAGCGAGCCGCTGCTGCGCGAACTGGCGCCGAGGGAACAAGTGCGCGAAGGCGGCGTGCTCGCCTTCCGCCGGCAACGCCTGCGCATCGATCCGCGCGCGCAGGCGCTGGTCGCGATGCTGCGCCACAGCCTCAACAACGGCACCGCCGAAACCCTGGAAGCGGAGACCCTGGCCCTGACCCTGGTGCGGCGCGCGGTGGGCGAGCGCACCGCGCATGCGGCCGGCGCCAGCATGGGCCGGCAGAAGCTGGTGGACCGGGCCAAGCTGGTGCTGTCTTCGGACCCGGCACGACGCTGGACGCTGGCCGGAATCGCGGCGCATGTCGGGGTCTCGCCGGTGTACCTGACCCAGGTGTTCCAGCAAGTCGAAGCCATGCCGCTGTACCGCTACCAGCTGCGCCTGCGGCTTGCGCATGCGCTTGACCTGCTCGGCGAATACGAAGACCTCACCGCTCTCAGCCTGGACCTGGGCTTTTCCAGCCACAGCCATTTCAGCTCCGCCTTCCGCCAGGCCTATGGACGCACGCCGGCGGAATTCCGGCGCGCGGTCAATCCGCGCTGAGGTTTTTGGTGTTTGGATTTCAGTGTGGATGCTCCAACTCGCGTCCCTCTCCCCTTGCGGGAGAGGGACTCGATCAGGAGCAGTCGCGACAGCTCCCTATATCGGGTTTTTCGCTTCCAGCAAGTCGCTAAAGATTCTGACAGCGGTCGCGATCGTGGAATGTTCTCCTGTGTTCGCCCGGACGTCGGGCCCCACAGGAGAGTGCGTCATGACCGTGAAGACCTGCGCCGCTTGCGATTACGAACTGGACGCCAATGCGATCAAGGTGAAGATCGGCGGCAAGACCGTCGAAGTGTGCTGCGAGGAATGCGCGCAGTCGCTGAAGGAAGCCCACGCCGCGACTTCGGACGACACTTCCGCCAAGGCATAGGCAATCGATCCCGCAACCCGGTGCAGCATGCCCTTTCGTGGCGCGCCTGCTGCGCCGGGATGGGTGGTGGAACTTCATTCCCGAAAGCGGCCACTCCGGGTATTTCGTGGCTTCCGGATTGCGCCGCCGTGGGTGGGCGCCGATTCGGTGCGGACGCGATCAGGAGCAGGCTGTCGGGCAGGCCCTCGATGCGCGCGACCGCCCGGAATCATTCGAGCCGGGCGGAATCGGCATCGAATCCGGCGGAAACCGTCATGCCGGCCCCGGATTTGGCATGATCGGTTGCGTACGCCGGCCCGGCCACCTCCTGGAGTCCATCGATGCGCAGCTGGATTTTGGCCCTCGCATTGCTGCTGCCGGCAACCTGCGCCCTTGCCGCCGATGTCTGCCCGCTGCTGCGCAACCAGCTGTCCTCGGCCGATCCCGCCACCCGGGTCGCCGCCGTCGCCTGCAACGAATACATGATCTGGTACCGGCCCTTCAT
Organism: Pseudoxanthomonas sp.; assembly: GCA_041919795.1. Lineage (GTDB taxonomy): Bacteria > Pseudomonadota > Gammaproteobacteria > Xanthomonadales > Xanthomonadaceae > Pseudoxanthomonas_A. Next base: position 307,002 of record JAYRTC010000004.1, read on the forward strand.
CGACCGCAACGGGCGGCTCGCCAACAGCTCGGTGATGGAATCCGAAGCGACCCTGCTCGGCGACGGGTACAGCCAGGCCTGGCGCCGCGTCGCCCAGTACTGGCAGGAAACCGGCCTGTTGCGGCAGATGGGCGGCCTTGCCGGCGCCAGCGAATGCGCCTATGCCAACAACAACAGCAACCCGTCGCCCACATGCCGCGCTTTCATCATCGACAACGCCTGGTCCGCGACTTTCATCTCGTGGGTGATGGGCAGGGCCAGGCTGCCCGGGTTCAAGGGCTCGACCAGCCATATCGATTATGTGCGGGCCGCCTACCAGCGCGCCGATACCAATGCCTACCAGTTCCTCGACCCCAGCCATGCCAAGCCGGCCACCGGCGACATGCTGTGCTACGTGCGCGGCGCGCAACACGCTTTCGGCTACGCGGGCCTGCTGGGCGTGGTCCAACGCGGTGGCGGGCTGAGCATGCACTGCGAAATCGTGGTCGCGGCCAATCCCGGCAACGACAGCACCGCTTACCTGGTCAGTGGCAATGTGCAGCAGGGCGTGACCATGCGCCTGCTTCCGCTGAACCGGAACGGCGAGTTCTGGAGCCTGCCGCAACGCATGGACGGCGGAGCGCCGTGTTCCCCGGACAACGCCGAGGCCTGCAATTTCAATCGCCAGGACTGGGCGGTGCTGCTTAAACTGAAGTCGTCCGCTGCACTGGCGCAATTGCCCGGTGCCGTCCCGCAGGTGACTTCGCTCATCCCGCAGGCGCCATCCGCGCCGACGTGCTGCATCAACTGCGTGGTCGGCTCGGGCGTGCCGCGTTGTCCGCAGGAAGGCGGCAATCCGTGACCCGAGGAAGCCCTGGGCAATTAGACACAAGAGCTTCTCAGACACGGATCAGAGCGGAAAAAGCAAACGCTGTGTCTGTCTTTCGCTGTATCCGTCTTTCGCTGTATCCGTCTTTTCCGCTCTGATCCGCGTCCAAAGGCCCTTGCCTTTCCTGCTTTGCGCGATGTGCGTGCAGGTCTCGACCGCGGCGATAACTGGAGGGCGGGATCAGGTCTTGGCCAGCGTAACCAGGAACATCGCCACGGCCGCGAATACCAGCAGCTGGAAGTAGGCCACGCCGATCACCGAATATTTCAGCAGCGTCATCGGCCAGCCCTGGCCATACACGCGCTTCTGCATCAACAACAGGTAGACCGGCACCCAGACCAGCAGCGCCACGATGGCCGTGTACACGCACACGGCAAGCCAGGCGGCGTGCGGCTGCACCCATGCGGCCAGCGCGAACGAAAGAAACAGCGCGGTCAATGCCATCAACAGGAACACATGGCTGTACAGCGCCACCACCAGGTGCTCCAGGTACAAGCGGCGCTTGAACACGTAGGCGATCTTCAGCATCAGTGCGAACACCGGCACCAGCAGGAACAGCGCCGACGGCAGCGAAGTCATCAAGGCCTGGACCCACTTGTCCGGGCGGCCTTCCATGCCTTCGATGTTCTCCCTTGCCCGGACCAGCTTGCCAGTGAGCCACTCGTTGGCGAACGCCGGCAACCAGTCGATCTTCACCGGATTGCGCGCCGGATCCCAGACCTCGTTGTCCTTGGAGAACAACGCCCCTTCCGATTTGCGGCGACCGAAGGCGGCATCGCCGGCGGCAGGCGTCGATGCGACTCCTTGTTTCAACTCGGCGATCCGGTTCGACGCTTCGCCTTCGATCTGTATCTGGGCGGCAATCAGCAACGGAGCCACGCCGGGCAGGCCCTGCTTGTCTTCGTTCTGCGCTTTCTCGACCTCGGCCAGCAACCGGTCGCGATTGAGTTTCACCTCTTCCACCGTCTTGCTGGCGGTAATCGCACTGGTGTCGACGTCCAGTGCTACCGGCTCCCTGTCCACGTGGATAGTCAACTTGCCGACGAAGAACGCCAGCAGGCTCATGACCACGAACAGCCGCAGCGGCGGCAGGTAGCGCTGGCGGTGGCCCGCCAGGTACTCGAGGGCGGTGCGGCCTGGCGCGAGCAGGTCGCGCAGGGTCCGGAACAGGCGCCCATCCAGGTGCCAGAACGATTCGAACACCTCTTCGAGCGCATGGCCCGCGTGGCGCACCGGGTTGTGGATGGACTGGCCGCACTGGTGGCAGAACTCGCCCTGCAACGGCGCGTGGCAGTTCTCGCAATGGGTCGGCGCGGCGTGGTCGACGGCGCTGTCGGCTGGGATCATTGGCGGACTGGTCCTGTGGCGATCCGGGTCGAGGACGCGGACCCTGTGGGGGCGGCCAAGATAGCGGACCCACGCTGTCCGACGCCAGCGAGGCCACGCCCCGCGAAGCCACGACGAGCATTCCCTTGGCCGCCGCAACGATGGCGGCCGCTCAGCCCTGGTTGCTCAGTCCAAGCAGCGCGGCGGCGAGGCTCAGGCACGCGGTCGCGCCAAGGAGGATCGTCGCGAAGTGTTTTATCGGGCCGTTCGCGCGCTTGACCGCCCACAGACTCGCGACGGAGAAGACGAAGGAGCCGGCGCAACCGAACAGCAGCCATTCCGAGTTCAAGGCCCGGAAGCACAGCATCGCCAGCACCAGAGCGACCGGCAGCAGCAGGATCCCGTATTTCCGGATCATGGAACCCGGCGACGCACTCCGTTCGTCACTCTTCGTCATTCCCATTGCGTGGACTTCCCTGCACGCTTCGGCCATGGCCGGGAATCAGACCAGACAACGCATGCGTCCGCTTTGCCTGTTCTGGCGAGTGCCCCGGCCTGTGCCCAGGCCGGCGCTCCAGCCTCTGCGTCGATCCATCGACCGTCTCCGACATGGAATCGCTTTCCTCGGCCGGGCCCGCGTCACAAAGTGACCCATCGCCCTGCGTCGCCCGCATCCTGCTGTCAGATGCGGCCCCTGTCCTGCGATCAATTCATGTGAATTCAATGGCTTGGCGTTGGCATTCAACTTGCGTACATCTGTTTCCATACTCAAGTGAAGGGTGGCGACGAGCGCAACCCTTCCGTTGGACCTTCGATGAATCCCGTACGCGCCCGCCGACTTACCCAGGAAATGGCAGACACCTATCAACGCGCGTTGACCGGTGGATTCTTCTACGCGGCCGCGTGGCTGGTGATCGGCATGTACGGCGGCGCCTTCAGTTTCGCGCCGCTCGCCAGCTGGGGCCTGGTGGTGGCCTTTTTCGGCCTGGCCACGCAACGTTTCGTGCACAAGCCGCTGGTCGACGGCACCGAAGCCGCCCTGGATCGCTGGCTGCGGATGCATTGGGGCATCGTGCTGCTGACCACCCTGCTGTGGGGTGGAATGTTCTGCTGGATCACCCTGGACGCGCGCTTCGGCGACGCGCGGGTGACCGCGCTGCTGTTCACCCTGGGCCTGTGCACGGCAGTCGCGCACGCCTTCAGCATGCGCCGTGGCTTCGCCTTCGTCAGCATCGGCCTGCTGTGCCTGCCCGGCCTGACCCTGATGATGGCCGACCCCGTCCAGCAGGCCAGCGGATTGATGTGCATGGTGTACCTGGTCTATGTGGTCATCTCGCTGCTGCGCAGCTACCACGAATACCAATATCGCCTGGACCTGGACCAGGAGCTGCGCACCCAGCGCGACCTGTTCTCGCGCCAGAGCCGGATCGACCCGCTGACCGAACTGGCCAACCGCCGCCAGTTCTCCGACGTGCTGACCAGGGCCACCGCGGCGGCCAAAGCCGACGGCGAGCCGCTGAGCCTGTTGCTGCTGGACATCGATCATTTCAAGCAGATCAACGACAGTCATGGGCATGCGGTCGGCGACGCCTGCCTGACGGCGATCGCCGGACGATTGCACGCCACCTTCGCCGGCAAGGGCGACCTGGCCGCGCGGGTCGGCGGCGAGGAGTTCGGCGTGGTCCTGGAGGAACAGGACCTGGCGATGGCCATGCAACGCGCCGAGTGTTTTCGCGCCAGCCTGGCCGAACATCCCATCGCCCTCGACGGCCTCACCCTGCGCATGACCGTCAGCATCGGCGTCGCCGAGTTCGACCGCGACCGGCATGAAGGCCACGACGCGCTGTACCACGACGCCGACAGCGCGGTGTACCGGGCCAAGGCCTCGGGCCGAAATCGCGTGTGCCGGGATGAAGCCGGGCTGGCGCTGGTGGAAAGCGGGGTTTGATTCCAGGCCTCGTCGCCCGCGTTGGCGTTGACATTCACCTGTAGGAGCGCCCCATGGGCGCGAGCTCTTCCCTCACGTATCCATGATCCCAACCAAAGGCTCGCGCCCATGGGGCGCTCCTACAAGGAACCATCTGGCCATGGGCATGGAACGGGTATCCTGTCCGCGCTTTTTTGCGGCACGCGGCTTATCCCCACGATGCTTCCCGGCAACGATCCAAGGACAAGCGCCACATGAAGAGAACCGAGATCACCCCGCCGCTGCGGGAGGCCGCCTTCGATTTCCTGTTCGCGTTTTCCCGCTTCGAGTACTGCCTGAAGGAAAGGCAATTCCTGAAATCGACCGACGCGGGCAAGAAGGCCGAGCCGAACTGGGACAAGTTCGTGAAGAAATACCGCAACGGTTATGCGGCCGGCCCCGGCGCGCGCGCGCTGATCGCCGCCAGGCCGCGACAGCAGGTCGTCGCGGCGAATGCGGGACTGGGCTGGAAGGAATTGCAGTTCGAGGCCAATGAATTCGAATTGCAGAAGGTCACGCTATTGCTGCGATTGCTGCGCAACAACCTGTTCCATGGCGGCAAGCACGGCGACCCCCAATGGGACGACCCGGAACGCACGGTCCGGTTGCTCCAGCAAGGCCAGATCGTGCTGGATGAGCTGGTGGAACTGGGCGGTTTCGGCAACGACTACCGCAGAAGTTATTGAAGTCCGCATAGTTCCCCCGCCCTTCCCCGCGAGCCGCTTCCACGCAGGACCGACCATGCCCAAACCCAGAATCGACCCGATCCGCGCGCGCAACCTGAGCAACGACTACGCCAAGTGGCTGCTGCAGGAACAACGCGAGCGCACCCCGGCCAACGGCAAGCTGTTCGCCCAGCGCCATACCACCGGCGGCCGCCGCTACCACGGCTTCAGCCAGGCGCAGATCTGCACGATCATCGGCGGCGATTACTACGATGAGTCGCGTTAGGGAAGATTCCCGCGCCTGAAACCGCCTCAGGCCTTGCGCACGAACTCCGACTTCAGCTTCATCGCGCCGATGCCGTCGACCTTGCAATCGATGTCGTGGTCGCCGTCGACCAGGCGGATGTTCCTGACCTTGGTGCCGACCTTCACCACCAGCGACGAACCTTTCACCTTCAGGTCCTTGATCACGGTGACGGTGTCGCCGTCCTGCAGCAGGTTGCCGACCGAATCCTTGATCACCCGCTGATCCTCCGCGGCGTCGGCCTCGCCATCCGCCGGCCATTCATGGCCGCATTCCGGGCAGACCAGTTGCACGCCGTCGTGGTAGGTGTATTCGGATTTGCATTTCGGGCAGGGCGCCAGCGTGCTCATGGGGTCTGCGAACTCGTGATCGGACAGGTTGACGATTATAAACGGCGTGTCCGCGGCCATTCGTGCGGAAGGAAGTAGGGTGGGCCTCGGCCCACCATCGCCGCGCTTGGATCGCAACATCGGCGGAACGAAGAGCGGTGGGCTTAAGCCCACCCTACGCTTGCAGTCCGAGGAATATCCGCATCCGCATCAACTCGGTTTCCAGCGCATCCTTGAATGCGGCCTCGCGCGGCGGTTTGCCGTCCACGTAATGCAATTGCGCATGCAGCACACCCGTGGATGCAGAAAGGTTGCCCCAGCCGATCACCCGGTCGCGCCACAGCAGCGGCAATGCGTAGTAGCCGAGCTTGCGCTTGGGCGCGGGCGTGTAGGCCTCGAAGCGATAAGCCCAGCCCCACAGCAGTTCGAAGCGGCGGCGATCCCAGACCACAGGATCGAACGGCGTCAGCAGGCGCGCTTGTTCGTCCGTTTTCCAGCGCCGGCTGTCCGCGCGTTCGCCCGCGGGCCACAACCAATCCACGCCATCCACCCGCGCACGTTGCAGCTTTTGCCGCGCGCGCTGCAGCGCCGGTTTGCGCGCGGAGTCCCATTGCGGCACGCCGCGGCCCAGGTAGCTGACCAGTTGGCCGAGACTGGCGTCGGGCAACGGCGCGTACTTGCCCACGATCAGGTCGATCAGCGCATCCAGGCGCGCGTCGATGTCGACCTTGGCCACCGGCACCGCGCCCTCGCGCACCGCGTACACGCGGGTGCCGCCGTCGCGCCGGGCCACGCGCAGCAGGCCGCGATAGTGCATGCCGTCGAGCAACTGGGTGCTGGCGTTGGACGAACCGCCGAACCAGTTGGTGGTCTTGCCATGGGCGAAATGCGCATCGACTTCGCGCGGATGCACCGCGCCGCGTTCGGCGATGAATTCGCGCACTGCCTGCGCCTGCTTCCAGCGCGTCGGCGTCCAGGCCAGTCGCGCATCGCGCGGATGCATCAGCGCGTGGTGCGCGCGCGGCAGGAAGCCGTAGTTGACGAAGAAGTCCTCTTCCAGCGCCAGTCGCGGATAGCGCCGTTCCAGTTCGCCGGCGCGATAGCCGACGACGCGATGGCGCAAGGTCAGGTCCTGGGCCCGCGCCGGCGCGCGGATCGGATCGGTCTGGACGAACCCGAGTTTTTCGATCGCCCGCATCAGCGTGGTCGGCTTGAACAGCGTGCGGGCGACGGCGTAGCGTCGCAGGTGGTCGAGGGTCAGGGGCATGGCGGTCATGATGCCAGTCCCGCGATCCGCGCGAGTCCCATGACGCGGACCCATCGGAACCAGTCGTTATTCCAGCAACAAGGCCAGGTCGCGTCCCATGCCGGCCGCATTGCCGCTGTAGTCGCGCGCGGTAATCCGCAGGGTGTAGTCGCCGGCAGGCAATCCGTCCGTCCGCCAGGTGCCGGTGGCCAGTTCGCCATCGCGCACGGTGTTGGTGAGCACGTATCTGAAATCGGTCGCCGCGCTGCCGTGCACGGTGATGCCGCTGCCCGGCGCGTAGATCACCTTCACCGCCTCTTCTTCGGCGGGCATGCGGTTGAATTCGATGTTCATCCGCGGCGTTTCGAAACCGGGCAGCGGCCTGCCGTCGGCGCGCAATATCTGGTAACCGAGCGCGTACAGGCCCAGGCGGCGGCGCGGCAGGTTGTTGTCGACCTGGTCCCAGGCATCGACCACGATCCGCACGCCGATGCCGCGCGGCACCGGCACGCGGCCGTCGGCGCGCCTGGCCAGCGGCTGGTCGCTGGCGTCCAGCAGTTCGATGCGCTCGATATGCGGCACGTAGTGGTCGGCATATCCGTTGAAGCCCAGGGCCACCGCATTGCGCTCGAAACCGCTGGCGCCGACGCTGAGATGCACATGGGCCATGCGGTTGATGGTGCCAAGCACGTCGCCCGCCCGGAAGCGCGTGCCGCGCGGCACGCGCACGCGTTCGGTTTGGCCGTTTTCATCGCGCAGCAACTGGAAGCGCGATGGGTCGGACACGACATCGCGCGCATCGCGTCCGACCCGCATGTGGATATAGCCGAGGCTGTCGATCGCCAGGCCTTCGCCCTGCTGGTCCAGTCCCCAGGCGGCGGACGGGCTGCTGACCTTGCCGTCGGCGATCACCAGCACCTGCGCGCCGACGTCTCCACGTATGTCCAGTCCACTATGCAGGTGGTCGCGGCTTTCACCGCTGAAATTACCGCGCACCTCGCCCAGCGTGCCGACCACTTCATGCCAGCCGTCCTGCGGGCGCAACGGCCAGCGTCCGGCGGTGGCGGGCAGCGGATCGCCCGGCGCGGGGCCGACCGCACCCCGCACTGGCGAGGCGGCGGCAATCGCCGCCTCCACGGGAGCGATGCGGTGCAGGCGATGGCTGCTGGCGTCGCTGACCCACAATCCCCCGCGTGCATCGAGGGCCAGGCCGGCGGGACGCGACAGTCGCTGCGCCTGCGTGGTCCCGGTCAATACCAGCGGCTGGCCGTCGCGGGAAACCTGGATCACCCGCCCCGACGACATCTCGCCCATGTAGAGCAGGCCGTCGTGAGTCAGCGTCAGGCTCATCGGCCGATGCAGCGCATCCCGCATGGCGTAAGGCGTGGTCACCGCGCCATCGGGGCCGATGCGGCGGAGGGCGTTGTTGAAGGTGTCGGCGACCCAGACGATCCCTCCTTCATCCACGGCCAGCGCGGTCGGCGTATCGAAACGCGCCTGCGCGCCGACGCCATCGGCATCGCCCGGCCGCTCGCCGCCGGCCAGCGTGCTGACCTGCCCTTGCGCATCGATCTTGCGGATACGGTCGTTGTAGGTGTCGGCGACATAGACATTGCCGTGCGCATCCACCGCCACGCCGATCGGTCCATTGAACTGCGCCTGCGCCGCGGCGCCATCGCGGAACCCGGCCACGCCGGTGCCGGCCACGGTGCTGACCACGCCCAGCGGCGTGACCTTGCGGATGGCGTGGTTGCCGGTATCGGCGACGTACACATTGCCGACGCGATCCACGGCCAGCCCGGAAGGCGTATCGAATCGCGCCACGGTGCCGTCGCCATCGGCGAAGCCTTCGGCGAAACCGGCCAGCGTGGTCACCGCGCCGTCGCTGCCGATCCTGCGGATGCGGTTGTTGTCGCCGGCATCGGCCACGTACAGCGTGCCGTCTTCCGTCATCGCCACGCCATAGGGATCATCGAAGCGCGCCCGCGCGACCGGCCCGTTGCGCATACCGCGCACGCCATCGCCGGCCGCGAGCCGCAACTGCGCGCTCCAGCCGAAGGGCGTCGGCGCGGGACCGGGGAGATCGGGAGTCCTTGGTGCGAACAGGAAGGTGGCGGCCAGGGCGATGGCGATCAGCGCCACCACGACCCACAACCAGGCGTTACGGCTCATGCGGTCCTGCAAGTCGAATGCGAGCACTCAAGATAGCGCGTAGGGTGGGCCTCGGCCCACCACCGCCTCGCCCCACGACCACCCTGCATCGGATAGCATCGCCATCGGAACGAAGAGCGGTGGGCCGAGGCCCGGCCGACGAAGAAGCAGGAAGTCGCGCAGCGTGGACCGCAACAACCGAAAACTCGATGAACTGCGCCAGCGCATTCCCACCTTCACCTGCATCGTCGGCTGCCACGACTGTTGCGGGCCGGTGACGGCGTCGTCCGAGGAAATGGCCCGGCTTCCGCTGAAGACCGAGGCCGAACACGAAGCCGCACTGGCCGAGTTGAGCTGTCCGCACCTGGGCGCACAGGGTTGCGAGGTCTACGGCGAGCGTCCGCTGATCTGCCGCCTTTTCGGCACCACGCCGCGCCTTTTGTGCCCGAACGGAATGCGTCCGGTGTACATGATCGACCCGCGCACCGAAGCGGAAATCCACCAGTTCCTGGCCAGCACCCGGCAAGTGCTGGTTTGATGCGGCGGCGCAGGAAATGAGCGCGCCTGAATCCCGGGATCCACCAGTGCTTTCTTTCAACGCACCCGTTTTCAATCATGGGCGGAACACGACGGTCCGCCGCGGCCGCAAGTGGCACGCGGCGACGGAAGCCCGGTTGCGGCTCGGCGATGCAAGCCTGTCCCCACCGGTCGAACTGCACACGGAACTGAAGCGATTCTCGGCGCTCACCGATGCCGATCTTCGATTCGAACACGATCCCGCCTGCCGCACCGTCGGTGGATTGCTGTCGATGCTGCAACGCCTTTATCCCGGATTCGATGTGGAGGAAGAAGTCACCCTCTGCCACTTCGATTTCAACGGCGGCCATGGCGTTTCGTAGGCGGGGTCGAGCGCGGCGATACCCATCGCGCGTGACGCCCGACGTCGGCATGGTTCGGGACCGGCGCACCCGTTTGAGGCGCTGTCGCCTCGAACAGGAAACAGCGATGAGCGTCCCATCGCGCCAACGATCCGCCGCGCCTTGCCGCCGCACGGGGGAGCCGGGCATTCCATGTTAATGTCCGGCTATCCTGAAGGGCGCTGGAGTGCTTGCGGCCGGGATTGCCATGTGAATACCGCGTCGCCGACGGATCGCCGGCGTACGTTGGCCGATGCTGGATTGATTTCAAAGGAATATGACATGTCGAAACTGCTTGATCTGATGAGGAAGCTTGGAAGCGACGCCGCCCTGGAGGCGGAGTACGGGAAGGATCCGGAAGCGGTGTTGCGTCGCGCCGGGGTGACCGATGAGGAGCGCACGGCGATGCTGGAGAGCGATTACGCGGCCGTCGGGAAACTGACCGGACTGGCGGACGGGCAGTACGCCACCAACCACACCATCAAGGCCTACGACAAGTAAGCATTGGCCTTCATCGCCAGACGCTTGCCTGTGTTGCGGCCGGTCGCGATCGCATTGCTGTCGCTTGCGCTCGCCTGGGCGCCGGCTGCCGTGGCCCAGTCGCCTACGGACGCCATGGCGCTGGAAGCGCAGGTCCAGGAGATCGAGCGGCTCGCGGTCACCGCGCACTGGAGCCAATCGGACGCAAGAATCGCCGCCCTGGGGCCGCGGCTCGCCGCGCTCACGCCGCTGCAGCGGCACCGCCTTGATTACGTCCGCTTGCGCAACCGCGCCCTGTCCGGTGACCAGCCTGCGGCGCTGAAGGGCTTTACCGAGCTGTTGAAGCAGGACCTGCCGGTGCCGTTGCGCGTGCGCGTCTACACCACGGCCACCGGCGTGGCCGCCAACCTCGAGGACTGGGCACGGGCGTTCACCTGGCTCAACGAGGGCCTGAAGTACCTGCACGAGAGTCCTGAGGAATCGGCCAAGCTGCTTGGCGCCGCCAGTTACCTGCACACCCTGGTCGGCGAGACCGGGCGGGCGCGGGAACTGGCATTGCAGGCCCTGCAAATCGTCGAAAAGCAGGACGACCCGCGCGCGCTGTGCCTGGCCCTGAGCGACGTGGCGCTGGCCGAAGACCACGCGGGCCATTTCAGCGAGGCGGAGAAATGGCGCCACCGCCAGATCGATGCCTGTGTCCGTGCCGGCGATCCGGTCTTCGTCGCCAACGGCAAGTACGGCGTCGGCAAGATGGCGGCCGCGCAAGGACGGCATGCCGAGGCGTTGAAGTGGGCGAGCGAGGCGCTCACCGAGTTCAAGGCCGTGGGCTTCGCGGTCGGCGCGTACAGTGCCCGGCTGGTCATCGCCGAAAGCCTGGTCGCCTCCAACCGGCAGCTCGACCAGGCCCAGGCGATGCTGGTCGACACCCTTCGCTACTACCGGGAACAGAAATCGGACCTGGCCATCGCCGAGACCGAGCGCCTGCTGTCCAGGCTGGCCGAGAAGCGCGGCGACATCGCCGCGGCGCTGTCCCACACCCGGCAGGCGATGGCGGCGTCGGAAGCGCTCGAGGTCGTCTCCCGCGAGCGTCGGCTGGCCTACCAGCAGGTCCAGTTCGACACCCGGCTGAAGGAACAGCAGATCGCCCTGCTCGAAACTGAGAAGGCGCTGGCCGCGGTGCAGGTCACCGCCAACAAGCGCCGGCAACTGATGCTGGGCATCGGCATGGCCGGGTTGCTGGTCACCGCCATCCTGCTGTCCGTCCTGCTGCGCCGTACGTTCCGCGATCGTCGCCGCTACCGCTGGCTATCCGAGCACGACAGCCTGACCCGCCTGCTCAACTACCAGCAGGTGCGCAAGCTCGGCGCGGCGGCGTTCGCGCGCACCCGCGCCAGCGGGCAACCGTTCACCGCGATCGTCGCCGACATCGACCTGTTCAAGCGGGTCAACGACCGCAATGGCCACGCCGCCGGCGACGAGGCGCTGCGCTCGCTCGGAACATGGATCAGCGAAGTCGTCGAAGCGCCCGGCATCGCCGGACGCAGCGGCGGCGACGAGTTCACGATCCTGCTCGAAACCGACGCGGCCGAAGCCGAAGCGATGCTGCAACGCCTGCGCGACCGGATCGAACCGATCACCGTATTCGGGCACACGTTCCGCATCAGCATCAGCACCGGGATCTGCCAGGCCGACGGCAATGCCACCACGCTGGAGCAGTTGATCCACAAGGCGGACCAGGCCTTGTACCGGGCCAAGGACGAAGGCCGCGACCGCGTGGTCCGTACCCGCGACGGCGACGCCATCGCCTCGGCGCCGGCGGCGGGCCTGGTGGTGGTGGGCAGCGGCATCCAGTTCGGCCGCCACGCCAGCGAACGCAGCCTGTCGGAAATCCGCGAGGCGCAGGTCGTGTTCTGCCTGACCGACCCGTTCACGCTGGCGATGATCCACGGCATCCGCCCCGACGTGATCAACCTTGGCGTCCATTACGCCCCCGGCAAGGATCGGCGCCAGACCTATCGCGAGATCGATGCGGCGATCATGGCCGAAGTCCGCGCCGGCAAGCAGGTCTGCGCGGTGTTCTACGGCCACCCCGGCGTGTTCGCCGACGTGCCGCACCAGGTGCTGCGCAAGGCCCGCGCCGAAGGCATCCCGGCGCGCATGGAGCCGGGAATTTCCGCCGAGGCCTGTCTGTACGCCGACCTCGGCATCGATCCAGGCCATCGCGGCGTGCAGTCGATGGAGGCGACCCATTTCCTCGTCTACGACCGCCAGCCCGACACCGCCGGCCTGGTGCTGCTGTGGCAGGTGGCGCTGTCGGGCGACCTGTCCTGCACGCGCCTGCATGCGGAGCGCGATGGCGTGCAGGCGCTGGTCGACAAGCTGCTGCGCTGGTATCCGCCGCAGCACGAAGTAATCCTCTACGAAGCGGCGCGACTGCCGATCGAGACCCCGCGCGCCGACCGCCTGCTTCTGCGCGACCTGCCCGCGGCGCATTACGCGGAATACACCACGCTGGTCATCCCGCCACTGGACGAGTTGCGCGAAGACATGGACCACACGCCAGGCGCCTGCGCGCCCCGGGAAAACGCAAACTCGTAGGCTGGGTCGGCTTCGTCAAGCCGGCGATTCGGGCAAGGAAAACAACAGCGCTGGGTTGATGGAGCTAACCCGGCCTATGGCTCTTCGATTTCAATGGCGGACAGCAGAGCAGCCGAGCAAGCTCGGCTCTACAAACCGCAATCCGATGAATACCTTGACTGGATGACGCGCGGCACGCGCCGCGTCCAGCTAGCCGCTGCACCCACCGCAGCATTGCGAAGGCACCTGTTCCAGCGCGTCGGCGCTCAGCGGATAGCCGGCTCCGTTGAGCAGGGCCAGCAGTTCCGCACCGCCGATCACGGTGGAGATGCGCACGATTCCGCCGCTGGCATCGACATCGACGATCGCGGCGGGATCCACGTCGTCGATGGCGCGCTGCACGACATCGAGGTCTGCTTGCGCCGAGGAAGTTGCGATCGTGTATTGCATGTCTTCTCCTTTTGCCTGTCCGGCCGTGGCCAAGCGTGGCCATGAACCATTGCGACAGCGCATGCCAACGCCAAGGCACAGGTTAAGGTTTCCTGTCGCCGGGCCCATGACCCAGGTCAAGAAGCACCGGGAAAAACGACATCGGTTGTCCCTCCCTCCTGGACGCCGGACATTGGCGGCGGCGTCCCAGGCGCTAGACTCGGCGGCATGAACCCATTCCTGCGCCACCTCGCCTGCCTGTTCCTGCTGGCCTCCGCGCCAGTTCTCGCCAATGGATACTCCGCGCCTGTCGCCAGCGTGCGCGTCGCCTTCGACCGCAACGGCGTCACCGAAACCCGTGTTGCCGGCCTGGCCGACCCCGCCAGCGGACGCGCGCTCACCGCCGACGACCCGGTGCGCATCGCCTCGATCTCCAAGCTGGTGCTGTCGATCGGCGTGATGCGGCTGGTCGAGGAAGGCAAGCTGGACCTGGATGCCGACGTGTCGAAGACGCTCGGGTACACGGTGCGCAACCCGGCCTTCCCCGACACGCCGATCACCCTGCGCCTGCTGCTGTCGCACCGCTCCAGCCTGACCGATGGCGCCGGCTATTGGCAGGTGCCGTTCGACGGCCAGTTCAAGGATCTGCTCGATGATCCGAAGGCGTGGGACCCGGCACATGCGCCGGGCACGTACTGGCGCTACGCCAACGCCGGTTTCCCGATCATCGCCGGAGTGATGGAACGCGCCACCGGCGAACGCTTCGACCTGCTGATGCAGCGACTGGTGTTGCAGCCGCTCGGCCTGCACGCCTGCTACGGCTGGCCGGGTTGCGACGAAGCCACCGCCGCGCGCGCGGTGGTGTTGTATGCGGACGGCAAGCCGGAAGTCGACGACAACCAGGGCATGAAGCCGGCTTGCGGCTTCACCAGGGCCCGCGACGGGAGTTGCGATTTGTCGAAGTGGCGCGCCGGCACCAGTTCCAACGTATTCGGCCCGCAAGGAAGCCTGCGCATCTCGGCGAACGATCTATCGAAGATCGGTCGCCTGCTGCTGGGCGACGGCGAAGTGGATGGCGTGCGCCTGCTCGAGCCCGCATCGGTCCGCGCCATGATCGGTCCGGAATGGAGCTACCAGGACGGCAACGGCCTGACCCTGGAGGAAGACGACCCCATCCGCACCCGGGGCGGCTTCACCTGCCGCTACGGCCTGGCCGTGCACACGCTGGCCACCGGCCTGCCGGATTGCAACGACAACCCCTTCGGCGACGGCGTGCCGCGCATCGGCCACAGCGGCAACGCCTACGGCCTGCTCGCCGGCCTGTGGCTGGATCGCAAGGCCGGCACCGGTGTCGCCTATTTCGCCACCGGCATGGACAAGCCCGAACCCGGCAAGCGTTCCGCGTTCAGCGCGGTTGAAGAGCAACTGGCGAAAGGGGAATGACCCGTCACGCTGCGGAAAGTCTCGCAGGATGGGTCGAGCGCAGCGACACCCATCACGCGTGACGCCCAACATCGCCATGGGTTTCGGAAACAGGTGTACCAGCTTGAGGCTCTTTCACTTCGGCCAAGAAGAGCGATGGGTGCGCTACGCTCGACCCATCCTACGGGTCTTGATCGCCTTCTGCTTCGCCTTGTCGACCAAGGCGAACCGATAGCCCATCGCATCGGCCACTTTCAGCACCGTGCCGAAACTGGGATTGCCGTCGGCCGACAGCGCCTTGTACAGGCCTTCCCGGGTCAAGCCGGTGTCGCGCGCCAACTGGCTCATGTTGCGCGCACGCGCCGCTACACCCAGCGCATGCACGAGGAAGGCAGGATCGTCGGGGGCTTCGTCGAAGCAGGCGGCCAGGTAGCCTGCGATGTCGGCCTCGGTCTTCAGGTATTCGGCTGAATCCCAATGCGTGGTTTTCAGGGTCATGTCAGTTCTCCAGCTCATCCACCATCGACAACGCCGCCTTGATGTCGGTCCGTTGCGACTTCTTGTCGCCGCCGCACAACAAGAGCACCCATGTGTCGTCGTGTTTCACGAAGTACACGCGGTAGCCGGGCCCATGGTCGATTTTCATCTCGCACACGCCCTTGGTCAGGACACGATGTTGGCCGGGATTGCCGAATGCCAGGCGATCGACGCGAGCCTGTATCCGTAGCCGTGCCTGGGAATCGCGTAACGATACCAACCAATCCTCGAATGCTTGCGTCTTCCTGATTTCGACCATGCTTGCGTCTTCCATGACGTGCGAGCCGACAATACTGTGAACTTTGGTTCACAACATTGTCAAGTTTCTCCCCGATATCGCCGAACCCGGCGGGAATTCGGCAGATCCGCTATCCGGCGTCGTCCCGCACACGCTCCACGCGCTGGCGATACGCACCTGCGTTGTCGCCGTCGATGCTGGTCTCCTGGGTGCCGTTGTTCTCGCCGATCTTCTCGTCGGTGCCGGTCACCGGCTGGGCCTCGACCGCCGTTTCGCGTTCGAAGGCGTGCGATTTGTCGGTGTTGCGGTAATACCGGTACAAGGCCCAGTACAGCCCGGCCGCGCCGGCCGGGCCGAGTGCCAGCAGCCAGAGTCCACTGTCGTCGCTCATGAGCCTGCCACCACAATCCAGAGTGCGATCGATTCAAGGAAGGTGCCCACGGTGAGCGCGGCCAGCAGCAGTTTCCACTGCTGCACCGGCACGCTGCCCATGGTCTCGCCGGTGCGGCCGTTGACCGCGATGTAATGCAGCATGCCGCCGTTGCGGCCCGGCTGGTGGTACGAATACAGCCAGACCGGCAGGTACATCGAGACCCAGCGCGTGCCGTGCACGCTGAGGCGCTCCTGTTCCCAGCGCACGCCGCGGCCGTAACGGCTCACCGACGATTCGACTTGCGCGCGACCGATCGACAGCAGCTGGTCCTCCAGGCGCGGCCGCAACTGCTCCACGTCGGTGTTGCGTTTCTCCGAAGTGAAGCCCGACAGGTAGGACGCATTCCACTTCACCGCGTTCTTGGTGTCGAAGGGCAGGATGGTATTGATGATGTTGTTGGTGTTGGCGGCCGTGTCCAGGTTGCCGCGTTCGCTCGAGGATTCCAGCGGCAGGTCGTCCACGGTGAAGTCCACGTGCCGCTGCACCCGGTACACGTCGGCATCGTAGTAGGTCTTCTTCTTGTCGCCTTCGCCGCGCGTGTACTTGCGCGTCTGGATCTCGCCTTCGCCGGCCACACCCACGCTGACATTGCCATCGACGATCATGTAAGGCAGGTACACGCCGACCACGTTCTCGGGCGTGAACTGTTCCTTGAATTCCTTCAGCGCGAACAAGCGCCGCTTGTCCACGAACTGGCGGATGCGCGCGACCGCGTCGTCTTTTTTGATGTGGAAAGGCAGCACCGCGTCGGGCACCGCGCCGTTCGCCACTTGCTCGTTGACGCCCAGCACGTGCCGGCACCAGTGGCAGCGCGCGGTCATCGCGTTGTCGGTATTGACCGTCACCTCGGCGCCGCAGCCGGTGCACTTGAAGCTCATCAGGCTGGCGGCGTCGGCGGCGATGTCGCGCGCGCCGGAGGCGATCACCGTGCCCTTGAGCTGGTCGATGCCCACGCCGAAGCCGAATTCCTCCTCGACCCGCGCGCCATCCCATTCGTTGCGGCAATACAGGCAGACCAGCAGGTCGCTGCCGGGCTTCTGCCGGATGTCGGTCGCGCCGCATTTCGGGCAGCGGTTGAGGCCGTCCTTCAGCTCGGCGGCGGACGTGTCGATGGCGACCGGGTCGGGCGCCAGCAGTTCGTCGCGGATCGCTTCGGGCAAGGCGGACGGGTCGATCGGCAGGCTGCCCGGCAACGGCGGCACGTCCTGCGGCGATCCCGGGCCGGCGACGGGCGGCAACGGCGGCGGCCCGGGCGGCAAACTATTGGTGTTCGACATGGGTTCGTGCGGTCAGCGGTTTACAGTCCCAGCGCCTTGGCCTTGAGCGCGTCGTAATCGCCCTGGGTGATCAGGCCGAGGTCGAGCATCTCCTTGGCTTTCTTCAACTTGGCGACCGGGTCATCGGCGGCCGGCGTGGCCGGCGTGACCGGCTGCTGCAGGCCACCGATGCCGCCCATCATCCCGGAGGCCATGCCGATCCCCATCATCCCCGCGGCGCCGCCGTTCTCGCCCGCCGACTGGATGCCCTGGGCCACGCTGGCCTGCAGGTTGGAATTGCCGCGTGCGCCGGCCAGCGCGTCGGCGCGCTGCACGGTCTTGAGCAGTTCGCGGGTGTTGGCGTCGTATTCGATCGAGACGATGGCGGTCTTGACGATGGCCAGGCCGCGTTCGGATTTCCACTGGTAGCCGTTCTCCACCGCAGCGGACAGGCTCTGGGCGAAACCGAGCGAATCCTGCTGCAACTTGGTGATGCGATTGCCCTTGGCCGGATCGTTGGAGTACAGGCTGAAGGCCGGGGCCAGCGAACCGACGACTTCGTTGAACAGCTGGCTGGCGGCGGCATTGTCCAGGTCGGTGAAGTCGAAGACCTGGCCCGGCTGCAGGTAGCTGGCCGGCACGAAATTCTTCACGAACAAAATAGGGTCGACGATCTTCAGCGTGTACGAGCCGCGCGTGACCGCGCCGACCTGGGTATTGAGGAAGGCGTCGTCCCAGTAGATTTCCGATTGGGTGCCGAAGCGGTTGTCCGGCAGTTCCTTCAGCGAGACGAAGAACGCCGCCTGCTGCGAACCCGGCTGGCCGCCGAACTTGAAGCGCTCCCAGCTCTGCTTGATCAGCGGGCCGACGATGCCGTCGCCGGCGAAGATCGACTGCGAGTTGACGTCGTCCGAGCGCCATTCGTAGCCGCCCGGCTCGGCCGCGAAGCCGGTGATCTTGCCGTCCTGGAACAACAGCAGCCCGTAGCCTTCGGGCACGACGATCTTGGAGCCGTTGCTGATGATGTTCGAGGAGCCCTGCGTGTTGGAACCACGCCCGGCATTGGTCCCGCGCGGCACCGCGGCGAACAGCGCCGCCGTCGACGGCAGGCCGTCCGGCACCGTGTAGAAGTCCTTCCACTGGTCGCCAAGCATGCCACCGACCGCACCCGCTACTGCCTGCACAAGACCCATGACATCTCTCCGTGATTCGTGGCCGGGCGACGTACCCGCCATACCGGACGCACTATACATTCCCGGGTGGCAGGCTCCGTAAAATCACAGGCCAACCCGGGAAGGATGGGTCGAGCGCAGCGACACCCATCACTGCCAACCCATCGCCACCAACCCACCGACACCACGAGGTCAAGGATGACCAATTACCGCCGCCTGCATATTCCAGGCGCCACCTGGTTCTTCACCGTCAATCTTGCCGAGCGGCGCTCCCGCTTGCTGGCGGAACGCATCGACACATTGCGCGAGGCGTTGCGTTATGTGCACACGCGCCATCCGTTCCGAATCGATGCGATGGTGGTTTTGCCGGACCATCTGCATGCCATCTGGACGTTGCCGCCCGACGATGCCGACTACCCGATGCGCTTGCGTTTGATGAAGTCGTGGTTCTCGCGCCACATCCCTGCTGGCGAACGTCGGCGCGCCAGCCGGATAGACAAGGGCGAACGCGGTATCTGGCAACGGCGCTATTGGGAACACAGGGTCCGCGATGAGCAGGATCTGGAACGATGCGTGGATTACGTCCATTTCAACCCGGTGAAGCATGGCCACGTCGCATGTGCGGTGGATTGGCCGCATTCAACTTTCCACCGCTACGTAGCAAAGGGCTGGTTGTCTGCGGATTGGGGCGTGGCCGACGAAGCCAGTGGAAGCTTCGGCGAACGCGACAATCCACAAGCCAGCCAAGATTCGTAGGATGGGTCGAGCGCAGCGACGCCCATCACGCGTGACGCCCAACACCGCCATGGCTTGCGGGAAACAGGTGTACCAGCTTGAGGCTCTATCGCTTCGGACAGGAAGAGCGATGGGTGTCGCTACGCTCGACCCATCCTACGGGGCCTGGGCTGGTGAATCCAACCCAGCCCACGTACCTATGAGGTTTTATCGGATTGGCCGCTAAGTGCAGCCTCTGCTGAGGCCAAGTCGGCAAGTGTGACATTTGGATTCATCTTTGCCATGCTAAGAAATAGCTCACTTTCTCGCAAAGTCAGTTTTGCGTAGAAGCCTTTCTCTAAGCCTCGATTCGAATGCCTCAGATCCTTACGTATAGCAAGCAGCAAATCTTCTGTTAGAAATATAGTCTTTGCATCTGGCACGTTACATCCCAGATGCTCTTTCCACGCAAGGAATGCGCTTATTACGTTGGGCCCGCTCCAAAGTATCAATGTCCTTATGAATTCTCTAAGGAACTTCACAAGATCTGGATCAGCCGCATCTTCACTCTTGTGAACGGCTTCAGCAGTGCCTGCTACTGCGTCGCTGTCTGCCATGGTGAGCTTGAAATACCGGCTCAGGAATGCATCATAGATCTCGGTTTTTTTGTCTCTATAGAGCGCATCTAGCTCGCGCTTTCGCTCAAAGTAACGACCCACCATTACAGTAAGTGTCGCAACGAGAACAGTAACCGTACCGGCAACTAGGGCAGCACCTAGTTCTTTTGGAACGGCGGCGAGATACCCAAAGAACGCCCTCACAGTCCATGCAACTAGAGCAACTGCACCGATAAGGATCGCCAGCGCAAAAATCATCCAGAAAGCTTTCAGTAGACGCTCCATAACTTCTACTCTTGCGAAGATGAGATACGGATCGTACTAGAACAGGACCGTAGGATGGGTCGAGCGCAGCGACACCCATCACGCGTGACGCCCAACGTCGCCATGAATTTCGGGAAACAGGTGTACCAGCTTGAGGCTCT
This sequence comes from Pseudoxanthomonas sp., assembly GCA_041919795.1. Taxonomy (GTDB): domain Bacteria; phylum Pseudomonadota; class Gammaproteobacteria; order Xanthomonadales; family Xanthomonadaceae; genus Pseudoxanthomonas_A. Next base: position 327,074 of record JAYRTC010000004.1, read on the forward strand.
GTCGTTTCGGACAGGAAGAGCTACGGGACCTGCATCGATGGCCTGCAAGGCACGCCATTCGTCCTCGGTCAGGTTAATTGCCGAATCACGCCAGATCGCAGCATTATTTCCGCGATTGAAGGTGTAACCGTAGCCAATTGTCGCCATGCCATCGCCGACATCCTGCGCACGGGCGTGCAGGCCTTCTGCTCCAATGATTACGACCTTGAGCGCCGCCGTGTATTCTTCCTGCGAAAGTTCGTTGTAACGCATGACTTGCTCCTCCTTGAGATTTACTACGCCCCTTATTTGTCGCTACATTCTTGCCTGATCCTGGCAATATCTTCTGCCGAAGCACTCCCCGTCTTTCTCTTCATTGACTGATTAGGCGCAATGAAGTCCACGTCACTGGATGACGGCTTCTTTATGGTTCCAACGACCTGCCAGCGCAAAGTGTTCCCCGACTTTCTGGCCGTTCCCAAATAGATAGCGCCATTCCTGCCGCTCTCAATCGAGACCACGGCCGTATTGCCAACCACTACACCGAGCACGGCTCTTGGCTCCCCCTCATCGACCTGGCTGAGATGCGGACGAGCACCGAAATAGCTTCCACAAATCCGATCCTTGCTTTGTACAAGGTAAAGCACGAACGTGCCACATGAGGCTTCCTGACCGGATTCACTACAGCGGTCGCCTCCCCAAACACCCGAAAGATCAGCCTGTCTGGGACCGGCCCATGCCGACGATGACAGCATAAACAGACCCACTGCCGATACTCGCAGTAGATAGGGCATGCCTGATTGTTTCTCTATCACGTCAACTCCTCGATGATTCATCGTCGAACTTCCTTGCGGCGCTTTCCTTCGCTTGAGCCACACCGGTGCAGATAAAGAATATGCAGATGGCACGTGCGACCGACGCATCGGATGCCGACGACTTTCCAAGCCTCACGACCACACATTCCTGATTTGCTTGAAACAAGCTTCCCGTTTCCATCGCCCAAAGAAAAGGGGTGACCGATGGTCACCCCTTTTCTTGAAAGGCATTTACTAGAGAACCCCGACCTCAAACCCCAACCGGATTAACCTTCTCCACATCGATCTTGTACTGCTTGATCGCCCGCGCCACATCCTTGCCGGTCATCTTGCCTTCCTTCGCCAGCGCGGCGATGGCGGCATGCGCGATGTAGTAGCGGTCCACCTCGAAGAACCGGCGCAGATTCGCGCGCGTATCCGAGCGGCCGAAGCCGTCGGTGCCCAGGACGGTGTAGTGGCCGGGGACGAAGGCGCGGATCTGGTCGGCGAAGGCGCGGACGTAGTCGGTGGCGGCGATGGTCGGGCCTTGGCGGGCTTCCAACAGTTCGGTGACGTGAGCCTTGCGTGGGGTCTTCGCTTCCGGGTGCAGGCGGTTCCAGCGTTCGGCGTCGAAACCGTCGCGACGCAGTTCGTTGAAGCTGGGGCAGGACCAGATGTCCGCGCTGACCCCGAAATCCTTGTCCAGCAATTCCGCCGCCGCGATCGCCTCGCGCAGGATGCTGCCGCTGCCGAGCAACTGCACGCGCAGCTCGCCCTTCTTCGGCTTGCCCGCGTCCTTCAGCAGGTACATGCCCTTGATGATGCCGTCGGCCGCGCCGGCCGGCATTTCCGGATGCGCGTAGTTCTCGTTGAGCAGGGTGATGTAGTAGTACTCGTCGATCTGGTCCTCCAGCATCGCCTTCATGCCGTGCTGCAGGATCACCGTGACTTCGTAGCCGAAGGTCGGGTCGTAGCTGCGGCAATTCGGAATCGCCCCGGCCAGCAGATGACTGTGGCCGTCCTCGTGCTGCAGGCCTTCGCCATTGAGCGTGGTCCGGCCGGAGGTGCCGCCGAGCAGGAAGCCGCGGGTGCGCATGTCCGCCGCCTGCCAGGCCAGGTCGCCGACGCGCTGGAAACCGAACATGGAGTAGTAGATGTAGAACGGCAGCATCGGCACGTCGCTGACCGAATAGCTGGTGCCGGCGGCCATCCACGAGGCGATCGCGCCGGGTTCGCTGATGCCCTGCTGCAGCACCTGGCCGGACTGGTCTTCGCGGTAGTACATCAGCTGGTCGGCATCGACCGGCTTGTACTTCTGCCCGAACGGCGCGTAGATGCCGATCTGGCGGAACATGCCTTCCATGCCGAACGTACGCGCTTCATCGGCCACGATCGGCACGATGCGCGGACCGACCTGCTTGTCGCGCAAGGCGATGTTCAAGGTCTGCACGAAGGCCATGGTGGTGCTGTTCTCGCGCTCGCCGCTGGACTTGAGCAGGCGCTCGTAGGTTTCGAGTTTCGGCACTTCGAACGACTGGCTGGCCTTGCGCCGGCGCTGCGGCAGGTAACCGCCCAGGGCTTCGCGGCGCGACTTGAGGTACTGCACTTCCGGTGAGTTTTCGCCCGGGTGGTAGAACGGCACCTGGCCGTCGGCCAGTTGCGCGTCGCTGACCGGGATGTTGAAACGGTCGCGGAACGCCTTGACCGATTCGTCGTCCAGTTTCTTGGTCTGGTGGGTCGGGTTGAGCGACTCGCCGGCCGAACCCATGCCGTAACCCTTGACCGTCTTGGCCAGGATCACGGTCGGCATGCCCTGGGTGTTGACCGCCTGGTGGTAGGCCGCATAGACCTTGTGCGGGTCGTGGCCGCCGCGGTTGAGGCGCCAGATGTCGTCGTCGGAAAGGTTCGCCACCATCGCGGCGGTTTCCGGATACTTGTTGAAGAAATGCTCGCGCGTGTAGGCGCCGCCGAAGGCCTTGCAGTTCTGGTATTCGCCGTCGACGGTTTCCATCATCAGCTTCTTCAGCACGCCGTCGGTGTCGCGGGCGAACAACGGATCCCAGTAGCTGCCCCAGAGCAGCTTGATCACGTTCCAGCCGCCGCCGCGGAAGGTGCCTTCCAGTTCCTGGATGATCTTGCCGTTGCCGCGCACCGGGCCATCCAGGCGCTGCAGGTTGCAGTTGACCACGAAGATCAGGTTGTCCAGGCCTTCGCGCCCGGCCAGCGAGATGGCGCCGAGGGTTTCCGGCTCGTCGGATTCGCCGTCGCCGATGAAGCACCAGACCTTGCGGTCCGACTTCTCGATCAGGCCGCGGTTCTCCAGGTATTTCATGAATTGCGCCTGGTAGATCGCCGCCAGCGGGCCCAGGCCCATCGACACGGTCGGGGTCTGCCAGTACTCGGGCATCAGCCACGGATGCGGATAGGAAGAAATGCCGTGGCCGTCGACTTCCATGCGGAAGCTGTCGAGCTGGGCTTCGCTGATGCGGCCTTCGAGGAACGAGCGCGCGTAGATGCCGGGCGAACTGTGGCCTTGCAGGAACAACAGGTCGCCGGGATGGTGGTCGCTGGGGGCGCGCCAGAAATGGTTGAAGCCCACGTCATACAGCGTGGCGCTGGAGGCGAAGCTGGCGATGTGGCCGCCGAGGTCGCCGGGCTTGCGGTTGGCGCGGACCACGGTGGCCATCGCGTTCCAGCGGATGATCGAACGCAGGCGCCATTCGATGGCGGCGTCGCCGGGCGACTTGGCTTCCAGCGCGGGCGCGATCGTGTTGACGTATTCGGTGGTCGGCGAGAACGGCAGGAAGGCGCCGGAACGGCGGGTCAGTTCGACCATGCCTTCCAGCAGCTGGTGCGCGCGCAACGGGCCTTCGGCGTCGATCACGGCCTTGATGGAATCGACCCACTCGCGGGTTTCCTGCGGGTCCGGATCGTTCTGCAACATCTCGTTCAACCAGTTCATCGCCACTCCTTTCGCGCCGCGCCAACGCGCGGCCATTGTTGTTTTTCGTGAGTGTCCAGTGTAGCGCAGCGCCTGTTGCGACGAGGCGCTACGCAGGCGTATGGAGTGTTCCGGATACGTGCGTCCGCGCTTGCGCCGGCTTGTCCCGGGCCATCGTCCCGGCGGCAACGGCACGCGGGGGTTTTCGACGAACGTGCGCCACGGCCCTCGTTTGGGGCCTATGATCGCTGCGGGGGGTATCCCTGGATACCGGCACGAGACACCGGCATGCCCGGAACGGGACCAGATCAGCGCAGCGCTTCGGTGCCTGCCGACGCCGTGCGTTGGCGCGGCAGCCTGCGCACGAAAATCGCGCTGTGGTCGGGCACGGTCAACGTGGTCATGCTGCTGCTGGTCACCGCCGCCATCGCCTGGTTCGCCCGCGACCAGATCCTGGACAACGCCAAGCGCGACACCCGCGCCAGCGCCCAGGAAGCCGCCCAGCGCCTGGACACGACCATGCGCACGGTGACCATCACCACCAGCGGCCTGTCCGACCTGGTGGCCAATTCCCACCTGGATGCCGAAGAACTCACCACCACCTTGCGCGCCATGGTCAAGGCCACGCCCGGCGCCGCCGGCGCGCTGCTGGTGCTGGAACCGCGGCGCCCGGGCGACAAGCCGTTCGCGCGCTATGTCGCGGTCGATGGCAAGGACCGCGATTTCGTCGCCGATGGTTACGACTACCGCGCCCAGCCCTGGTTCCAGCGGACTCTCGCTTCCCCCGGCGGCTGGTGGTCGGAACCCTACCTCAACCGCACCGCCGGCCAGGTCTGGATGGTCGCCTACAACATGCCGTTGCGGCCAAACGGACGCGGCGCCGCCACCCGCGGCATGGTCAGCCTGGACCTGCCGGTGGAAAGCCTGACCGCGACCCTCGACACGCTCGCCCATCTGCCCGGCTGGAGGCTCACCCTGGTCGCCCCGGGCGGCCTGCTGGCGATGCACCCGCAGTCGGGCGTCGCCCTGCGCGATACCTTCGCGACCTATATCCGCGAACACGGCCGCGGCGACCTGACCGGCGCCGCCGCCGCGGTCCGCCTGCACCAGCCGATGGACTACCTGCACATCGACGCCGAAAACCACCAGCGCCGCTACAGCGTGGTCGAGCCGGTCGGCGACAGCGGCTGGAGCCTGATCGTGTCGCAGTCCTACGACCAGATCGTGTCGAAGCTGTACCGTCCGCTGGGTTTGCTGGCGGCCACCGGCGTGCTGCTGGCGCTGCTGTGCACGGCGCTGGTGCGGCACCTGGCCAAGCGCATCAGCCGCCCGGTCGAGCACCTGGCCGAATCGACCTCGCGCCTGGCCCGCGGCCAGTACGACTGGCCGGTGCCGCACACCGGCCGCGGCGACGAGGTCGGGCGCATGGCCCGCACGCTGGAGCATGCGCGCGCTTCCATCCAGCAACAGTTGCTGGAAATCGGCGAGATGGGCGCGGCGCGGCAGAAGCTGCAAAGCGAACTGTCCATCGCCCGCGACATCCAGTACGCGATGCTGTCGCCGCCGCGGCTGATCGAACGCGACCGGGCGCGGTTGCAGGCGCACGCGGTGCTGGAAGCGGCCAAGGAAGTGGGCGGCGATTTCTACAGCTTCATCGAGCGTGGCGACAGCGATGGCGAACTGTGGTTCGCGATCGGCGACGTCTCCGACAAGGGCGTGCCGGCGGCGCTGTTCATGGCCCGCGCCGCGACCGTGCTGGAAGTGGCCGCGCATTCGTCCGCATCGCCCGACCAGGTGCTGGCGGAAGCGTCGCGGCGACTGGTCGAAGGCAACGACACCTGCATGTTCGCCACCGTGCTGTGCGGCCATGTCGACGTACGCGGCGGACACTGCACCTTGGCCAGCGCCGGCCACGATCCGCCGCTGCTGCTGCATGCCGACGGCCGGGTGGAAATGCTGGAAATCGCCGCCGGTCCGCCGCTGGGCTTCGAGGTGTCGGAGAATTTCCCGCTCTGGCACGGCACTCTGGAGCCCGGCGCCAGCCTGCTGGCCTACACCGACGGCGTGACCGAAGCCTTCAGCCCCGGCAACGAGGCCTACGGCAGCGAGCGCCTGCTGGCGGCGGTGCGCAGCGGCAGCGACGCCGGCGAAAACTGCCGGCGGCTGATCGCCGACGTGCACCGCTTCGCCGCTACTGCGCCACAATCGGACGACATCACCGTGCTCGCGATCCGCCTGGACCACTCCTTCGAGGCGAATGCAGCCATCGACACCGCAACCGCGACACAAGGGCATTGCCATGCTGATACGACTGATCGTCCCGGGTGAAATCGCCCGCGTCGAAGACCTCAACACCTCGCTGGAAGCAGTGCTGACCCGGCATGGCATCGACGCCGGGGCACGCGCCGACGTGCGCCTGATCGTCGAGGAACTGGCCAGCAACGCCATCGCCTACGGTGGTGGCGGCGACGTGGACATGGGCCAGCACGAGCTTTCCGTGGACATCAGCCGGGAAGCCGACCTGCTGACCCTGCGCTTCCGCGACCAGGGCGCGCCGTTCGACCCGCTGTCGGCGCAGACGCCCGACCTGGAAGCCGATATCCTCGACCGTCCGATCGGCGGCCTGGGCCTGTACCTGATCCGCCAGATCGCCGAATCGATGCACTACGAGCGCATCGACGACTGCAACCTGTTGCGGGTCAGCCTGCGCGTCCCCGCCCCGGAGAACCCACGATGAGCCTGCAGATCGAGGTGCTACCCGCAGGCAACGGCAGCCAGCGCGTGGTCCTGGCCGGGCGCCTGGATACCCATTCCTACGAGGATCTGGACATGGCCCTGGCGCCGCTGTTCAATCGCCAACCGCACTCGCTGGTGCTGGACCTGGCCGGCCTGGACTACATCAGCAGCGCCGGGATCCGTTCCATCTTCAAGGCCCGCAAGGCCCTGGGCGAACACGGCGGCAAGGTCCTGCTGGTCAATCCGCAGGCCCGGATCCAGAAGGTCCTGGACGTGGTCAAGGCGGTGCCGCTGGGCGAGATCTTCGCTTCCACGGCGGAAGCCGACGCTTATCTGGAGGCGATGCGGCGCAAGGCATCGCGCGCGGACGAGGACGAATGAAGACCGCCATCGGAAGAGACCGCGCAAGGAACGGCAAATGAGTCTGGAAGTCGATATCTATCCGCCGGTCAACGGCAACCAGTACGTGGTCCTGACCGGTCGCCTGGACAGCAACAGCCACGAGCAACTGGACGATGCGCTGGAGCCGCTGCTGGCCGCGGCCTCGCCGTCGATGGTGCTGGTGCTGGAACTGGGCCGGCTGGACTACATCAGCAGCGCCGGGATCCGCTCCATCCTCAAGGCGCGCAAGCTGCTGGCCCCCGGCGGCAAGGTGCTGGTGGTGCATCCGCAGGCGCAGATCCGCAAGGTCCTGGATATCGTCCAGGCATTGCCGGTAAGCGACATCTTCGCCACCACCGCCGAAGTCGACGCCTATCTGGACAAGCTGCAGCGGGAGATGCTGCAGGGAAGCGACGAAGCAGGCTGATTGCAAACGGACTTCAGCCTCGAGGCTCCTGCACTTGTGGGAGGAGCGTCCTCGCTGTCCGCATCGCTTCGAGCAATCGGACGCCATCTCCTCTCCCCTCGCGGGAGAGGATGCCCACCCGCGCTTCCAGTTCGCGTGGACAAGCGCGGGCAGGAGAGGGGGCGCGAGCGCAGCGATGCGTGCTTTTGCGGGTGTCCGGGCACTCGATACCGCAAACACAAGCAGGGTTCCACACCTCCGGCGCACCCTCTCCCGGCCTCCGGCCACCCTCTCCCATGAAGGGAGAGGGAAGCACCACCTCATGCTCAAGTGCAGCGGATAAAGACTACTTCTGTTGCAACGCCCGTATCTGCGCATCCACCGCGGCGATGGCGGTCATGTTGACCACGCGGCGCGGCGTCGCGCTGCTGGTGAGGATGTGCACCGGCTTGGAGATGCCCATCAGGATCGGGCCGATGGCCACGCCGTCGGTCATCACCCGGACCATGTTGTAGGTGATGTTGGCCGCGTCGATGTTCGGCAGCACGAACAGGTTGGCCCGCCCGCTCAGCGTGGTGTTGGGCATCATCCGCCGGCGCAGCACTTCGTCCCACG
>JAYRTC010000005.1:0-246840 GCA_041919795.1 Pseudoxanthomonas sp.
GACGGCGGCAGTGGCTAGGGCGAGCAGGCTGGGTAGCAGACGGGTCATCGCAAGGCTCCGGAAAAGGTGGAAGCCAGCGAGAGTGCCGCATGCGTGCCCGCGAGGCCAGCGACAAAAGTCATGGGGCGCTCCTACGCAGGTCAATCGGCGGCGGCTTCTTCGCGCAGCTCTTTTTCGCGCGCATGGCCCAGATAGGCACGGATGCCGTGCCGCATCAGGTACAGCAGCGGCAGCAGGGCGATCGCGGCCAGCATCTTGTAGGCGTAGTTGACCGTGCTGACGGCCAGGAACAACGAGGTCGGCCACTGCTGTGGCCCGAGCACGAAGGCGATGTACAGGACCACGAAGCTGTCCACGAGCTGCGAGATTGCAGTGGAGCCGGTGGCGCGCAGCCATACGTATTTTTCGCCGGTGACATTGCGGATGCGGTGGAACACCGCGACGTCGATCAGCTGGCCGATCAGGAACGCGACGATGGAACCGGCGATCGTCCACATGCCCTGGCCGAAGATCGCGGCGAAGGCTTTCTGGTAATCCGGCACGCCTTGCGCTTGCGCCGCCGTCACCCACCAGCCGGCGGGCGCCAGCGCGATCGCGGCGAAGGCGAACAGGAAGCCGTAGACGATCAGCGCCACCGCCACCCAGGAGATGAATTTCACCCCGCGCTTGCCGAAGAATTCGTTGATGGTGTCGGTGAGGATGAACACCACCGGCCACAGCAAGGTGCCGGCGGTGAAGCTCAGCGACCCCTGCTCGCCGAACAAATTCCATTGCAAGGGCGCGATGCCCAGGGTGTCTTCCAGGGCGAAGATCTTGACCCCGATGAACTCTGCCAGCACCGCGTTGACGCAGAAGAACGCGGCCAGGGCGATGAACAGTCGGACCGCACGATCGTCGAGCGTGCGCGCCAGCGGCATCGGTCAGCGTTCGCCGGCGCGGGTGAAGGGCACGCTTTCCGGCGAAACCGCGCCACCGGAAATGATGAAGCTCATCGCCTGGTCCACGGTCCAGTCGGTCGGGGTCAGCAGTTCCACCGGCACGATTTCCAGGTAGCCGGAAGTCGGGTTGGGCGTGGTCGGCACGTACACGGCAGCGAGTTCGCGGCCGCTGCCTTCTTCCTTCAGCACCCGTGTCACCAGGCCCACCGATTTCATTTCCTTGTGCGGGAAATCCACCAGCACCACGCGCTGGGTGTTGCCGGGCTTGGTCTGCAGGATGTCCAGCAGCTGGCGCGCGCTGGTGTAGATGGTGCTGGCCAGCGGGATGCGCAGGATCAGCAGTTCGAACCAGCCCAGCATGCGCTGCCCGATCACGCGCCGGGTCAGCACGCCGACGGCGAGGATCACGAACAGCGTGGCCACCAGTCCGATGCCGGCCTGCACCCACAGCGCGTTGAACCATCCCATTGATTCGGGGAATGAGGCGGCGATCTGGTGCGACATCGGTTCGACCAGTGGTCGACTGATGTCGGACAGCAGCACGAACACGAATTTCACCACCACCCAGGTCAGCCAGATCGGCAACAGGGTCAGCAGGCCGGTCAGAAACAGTTTCTGCAGGGAGGGACGATGGGCGGGGGTGGTCATGTCGATATTGTAGCGGCGGGTGGGGGCGGGCGAGGGTGGCGGGTTTGCCCTTCATCTCGCCATTCCCATCCCATCGTCATGACCAGCCATTCGGCTGTTGAAAACCCCGCGAAGGATCTCGTCATTCCCGCGAAGGCGGGAATCGCTCTTGCTCTTGCTTAGTCGAAGTTGCGCGATTGCTTCGGCGAGGATGCGCGGAGAAACGAAGAGCGATTCCCGCCTACGCGGGAATGACGAGGTCCTGGTGGAATGACGAGCGATTCAGCGCTTGCCCGGCTTGCGCCGCACGTAGATCTGCTTGCGCACCCGCGCGACCACGTCGCCGCCGGCATCGACCACGTCCACCGGGCACCAGCGCAGGTATTTTTCGCCGTCCGCGGTCGCGGCGCGGATCTCATCGAGCATCTCGTCGGTGATCCGGAACTCGGCATGCACGGTGCCGCGACCGGGTTTGACGAATTCGATCTCGGCGGCCTTGTCCCAGACCACGTAGTCGCGGCCCAGGCATTCCAGCACCGGGATCATCCAGAACGGATCGGTCATGGCGAACAGGCTGCCGCCGAAATGGGTGCCGACGTAGTTGCGGTTCCAGGGTCGGGACCTCAGCTCGACCCGCACATGGCGCCAGTCGGGTGAAATATCGGTGACGTGGATGCCGCTGGCAAGGAATGGCGGCCAGAAATTCAGGCCACGGCGCAGGGTGGAGGCTTTCATGGATCGCTACGAGACGAAGGGATGGCACCTTACCATACGATATGGTATGGAGGTGGGGCGTGCACTGTGGGAGCGGCTTCCAGCCGCGAGCTCTTGAATCGCGGCTTCACATCAGCAAGCAGAGTCCATGGCCTGCTGGTTGTGGGAGGGGCTTCAGCCCCGACAATCTCCCGGCTTCGTTGGCCGGGGCTGAAGCCCCTCCCACAGGTTGATCCAAGCCTTCCTGCATGGCGGCTAGAACAACAGCGACGACATCTTCCGCCGGTACTGGCCGACCAGGTTGGCGTCCTCGACCACGCGGAAGGCGTCGATCAAGGTTTTCTTCGGCAATCCTTCCTCGTAGCCGCGATCACGCCGCAGCATCTCCAGGAATTGTTCCAGTCCGGCTTCGGCCTTGCCGCCGACCAGTCGCTGCACGCCCAGCAGATGGCGCGCACGCAGGTCGTCGGGATTGGCGGCGATGGCCGCTTCCAGTACTTCCACGGGCGGCGCGTCCTTCGACAAGAGGACGAAACCCAGTCGTGCCCGCGCCCGCACGCTGCGGTCGTCGCTGGCCAGGTTGGCGGGCAGGGCATCGAGCAGGGTCTCGGCTTCGCTGGCGGCGCCGGTCTTGAGCAGGGCCAGGGCCAGGTCGAGCTTGAGTTCGGCTTTCTCCGGTTCGGCTTCGATGGCCTTGCGCAGGGCCACGACTTCCGCATGCGGATCCAGCGGTGCGGCTTCCCCGGCTGCCGGCCCGTCGTTGGCGGCCTGGCCGGGTTCGATGCCGTGCTTCTTCAGCAGTTCGCGCAACTGGCCTTCCGGCACCGCGCCGGGGAAGCCATCGACGATCTGCCCGCCCTTGACCAGGAACACCGTGGGCACCGAACGGATCTGGAACGCCGCGGCGATTTCCTGTTCCTTGTCCACATCGACCTTGGCCAGGCGGAAGCTGCCGTTGTATTCGCCGGCCAGCTTTTCCAGGATCGGCCCCAGGGTCTTGCACGGTCCGCACCAGGTGGCCCAGAAATCGACCAGCACCGGCGTCTGCAGGGACTGCTGCAGGACTTCGGCCTCGAAGGTCGCGGTGGTGGCGTCGAAAACGTGGGTCGGGTTGGACATGGCAGGCTCGTTCAGGAATCTGTTGGGGAAATGGTGCCGGGCGGTGAGGATACAAGTCGATGTAAAAAGTACTTGACATCAGGAATTTTAGATGTAATGTAAAGATTACATTGTGTATGGATGAATTTACATCATGATCAAATACAATCCGCTCTGGCTGGGATCCAGCTTGTTGGCCACCCTGGCCGGACTCTGGCTTGTGTTCTGGTCGCCTGATTCGATGATTCCCACACTGCGCTACGGGCTGGGCAGCCTGCTGCTGGGGTTTGGCGTCAGCCAGACGGCAGTGCAGCTGGCGGTGCGCCGGCAAACCAGCTTTGAGCAGAACACTTCAGCGGCCGAGGCCAAGGCCTGGCTGTCGCTCTGCTTCGTCGGCGCGATCACCGTGTACCTCCTTGTCGGCGCGCCGGTCCTGGCCACCGGGCCGGCGGTGGGCGAGGCGGCACGGATCGGAACCAAGCTGATGGCGATCCTGGTGTTCTGGATCGTGATCGCCGCCGTGTTGCGTGGCCGCCGTGGCGACACGGTGGCCGAAGACGAGCGCGACCGGGCCATCGATGCCAAGGCGGAGGGCTGGGCGCGCGCTGCGCTGACCTTCTGCCTGATCGGCCTGATTGCGATGCTGGGGCTGTCTCCCGCCGAGAAACTGCAGTGGGCGACGCCGACCATGCTCGCGTTCCAGTTGCTGTTCGTCCTGCTGTGGGCCAGCCTGGTGCGCAACGCGGTGGTGGCGATCATGTACTGGCGCGATCGCCGGTGACCGGCATGTCGATGACCGGCACGCCCATCGCCAACGAGATCCGCCGCTGGCGTTTCGAGCGCGGCGAGATGACCCAGGAAGCGCTGGCCCAGGCCTGCGGGGTGACCCGGCAGACCATCATCGCGCTGGAAGCGGGGAAGTACGCGCCTTCGCTGGAATTGGCGTTCCGCATCGCGCGCGCGTTCGGCGTTGGCGTGGAGGAGGTATTCAGATGGAAAACCGAATGAATCGCGTGGTTCGTCATGCAGGCCTTGCTGCCGCAGTGTTGTTCGCGGCAACGGTCGCTGGATTCGGTGCGGCGCTGGAAGGCTACCTGCAGTCGCAATATCCGGTGTCGCTACTGGGCGCGACCGGCTTCCCGCGCGCGCTGGCGTTCAACCTGCTCGCCTTCGTGATGCCGGGCATGCTGGCCGGGGTGGTGGCGCTGGATTTGCGCCGACGCTTGCCGGGCGATGCGGGCTGGCCATTGCGCATCGGCGCGCAACTGGTGTTCCTGTCGGCGCTGGCCTTCATCGCCATGGGCTTGCTGCCGCTGGACCCGCGCGACCTGGAAAGCGATGCCAGCCGGCTTCATGGCACGGCCTGGATGCTGTGGAACGTGGCCTTCATCCCCGGGGCGGCGTTGCTGGGTGCCTCGTTGCGCTCGCGTCGCGGATGGTCACGCTTCGCGAAGATTTGTCTTGTCGCAGCGGCCAGCTTGGCGTTGGCCAGTTTCGTGCTGGCTGAGTTCATGCCGGCTGGCGTTGCGCAGCGGATCGCGCTGGGCGTCTGGTTCGCGTGGTTTGCGTATGCGGGTGTTGCGCGGAATCGTTGATCGGTCCGGGAAATAGCGGGGCGAGCATGTGGGAACGGCGTAAGCCGCGAGCTTTTGACTTTGCCCCTGAAAAGCTCGCGGCTTACGCCGCTCCAACAGGTCGGGCCGATTTTCTGGACTTTGCAGCAACCATGTTCGTCATGGCTCAAGGGGGAGGCCTGCCCGGGCATGACCCGCCCGGACATGCCCGTTTTGCCACGGATCGTCGATTCCCAGCGGATTCCACCGCTGGAAACGCGCAATGGCAGCCAATGCCATGGCAGTGTCTGTTGCGCTGCGGTACGCTTCGCAGCTTGATTTCCGCACCCAAGTCCGCCCTTCATGCCTGTTTCCGCCGAACCCGTCGTCCACGATCCCAAATCCATCGAAACCGCCGCCCAGTCCTTCTGGGACCGGAACCGGGCTTTCGAGGTCGATGAAGCCTCCGACAAGCCCAAGTTCTATTGCCTGTCGATGTTGCCGTACCCGTCCGGCGCGCTGCACATGGGCCACGTGCGCAACTACACCATCGGCGATGTGATCAGCCGCTACCAGCGCATGACCGGCAAGAACGTGCTGCAGCCGATGGGCTGGGACGCGTTCGGCCTGCCGGCGGAAAACGCCGCGATCAAGAACAGGACCGCCCCGGCCAAGTGGACCTACGCCAACATCGAGCACATGCGCAGCCAGCTGAAATCGCTGGGCTACGCGATCGACTGGTCGCGCGAGTTCGCCACCTGCCGGCCCGAGTATTACGTGCACGAGCAGCGCATGTTCACCCGCCTGCTGCGCAAGGGCATCGCCTATCGCAAGAACTCGGTGGTCAACTGGGATCCGGTGGACCAGACCGTGCTGGCCAACGAACAGGTGATCGACGGCCGCGGCTGGCGTTCCGGCGCCATCGTGGAGAAGCGCGAGATTCCGCAGTGGTTCCTGCGCATCACCGATTACGCGCAGGAATTGCTGGATGGGCTGGATGCGCTGCCGGGCTGGCCGGATTCGGTCAAGACCATGCAGCGCAACTGGATCGGGCGCTCGGAAGGGCTTGAAATCAAGTTCGCGGTCGAAGGCCACGATCCGCTGACGCCTGATTTCATCAATGTGTTCACCACGCGCCCGGACACGCTGATGGGCGTGACCTTCATTTCCATTGCCGGCGAACACGCGCTGGCCTTGAAGGCCGCAGCCGCCAATCCGCAACTCGCCACTTTCCTGGACGAACTGAAGCATGGCGGCGTCTCCGAAGCCGAACTGGAAACCCAGGAAAAACGCGGCATGGACACCGGCCTGCGCGCCGTGCATCCGGTCACCGGCGACAGGGTGCCGGTGTGGGTCGCCAACTTCGTGCTGATGGGCTACGGCACCGGCGCGGTGATGGCGGTGCCGGGGCATGACGAACGCGACTTCGAATTCGCGCACAAATACCAGCTGCCGATCCAGCAGGTGATCGCGCTGAAGTCGCCGAAGAACGAGAGCGAACAGAACTACGACGCGAACACCTGGCACGACTGGTACGGCGACAAGACCCGCAGCGACCTGGAACTGGTGAATTCGGGCGAATTCGACGGCCTGGGTTTCCGTGGCGCCTTCGAGGCGCTGGCCGAGCGTTTCGAACGCAAGGGCCAGGGCCAGCGTCGCATCAACTACCGCCTGCGCGACTGGGGCGTCTCGCGCCAGCGTTATTGGGGTTGCCCGATCCCGGTGATCCATTGCGGCAAGTGCGGCGCGGTGCCGGTGCCTGAATCGCAATTGCCGGTGGTGTTGCCGGAGAACGTCGTCCTCGACGGGGTGAAGTCGCCGATCAAGGCCGATCCCGAGTGGCGCAAGACCAGCTGTCCGGAATGCGGTGGCGCTGCCGAACGCGAAACCGATACCTTCGATACCTTCATGGAGTCGAGCTGGTACTACGCGCGTTACACCTCGCCCGGCGCCAAGGACATGGTCGACAAGCGCGGCAACTACTGGCTGCCGGTGGACCAGTACATCGGCGGCATCGAACACGCGATCCTGCACCTGATGTATTTCCGTTTCTATCACAAGCTGCTGCGCGACGCGCGGCTGGTGGACAGCGACGAACCCGCGGCCAACCTGCTGTGCCAGGGCATGGTCATCGCCGATACCTATTACCGGGAATCGGCGACCGGCAGCAAGGAATGGATCAACCCCGCCGACGTCGAAGTGCAGCGCGACGAGCGCGGTCGCGTGACTGGCGCGAAGCTCATCGCCGATGGCCAGCCGGTGATGATCGGTGGCAGCGAGAAGATGTCCAAGTCGAAGAACAACGGCGTGGACCCGCAGGCGATGGTGGACAAGTACGGCGCCGACACGGTGCGCCTGTTCTCCATGTTCGCCGCGCCGCCGGAACAGTCGCTGGAATGGAACGAGGCCGGCGTGGAAGGCATGTCGCGGTTCCTGCGGCGGCTGTGGGCGCAGGCGCAGAAGCATGCCGCGACCGGCACGCACGCGGGTCCGGTTCCCGATGCGGCCGCGCTGTCCGCGGAACAGAAGGCGTTGCGTCGCAAGACCCACCAGACCATCGACAAGGTCGCCGGCGATTACGGCCAGCGCCACAGTTTCAATACCGCCATCGCGGCGGTGATGGAGCTGTCCAACACGCTGGGCAAGTTCGACGATGCCAGCGAAGCTGGCCGGGCGATCCGCCAGGAAGCGCTGGAAACGGCGGTGCTGCTGCTGAACCCGATCACCCCGCACACCAGTCACGCCTTGTGGCAACTGCTGGGGCATGCGGAAACCCTGCTGGAAGACCTGCCGTTCCCGCAGGTCGATGCCGCCGCGCTGGTGAGCGACGAGGTGACCCTGGCGGTGCAGGTCAACGGCAAGCTGCGCGGCACGATAGTCGTGGCCGCCGGCCTGCCGCGCGACCAGGTCGAGGCGCTGGCCCGAGCCGAGCCCAATACCGCCAAGTTCATGCACGGCATGGAGGTGCGCAAGGTGATCATCGTGCCGGGCAAGATCGTCAATATCGTTGCCGCCTGATCGTTGTGGCGGCTTGCAGGAGCCATCTGTGGGAGCGGCGTAAGCCGCGAGTTCTTAAAGTGAAAGCAAAAGCTCGCGGCTTACGCCGCTCCCACAGCACCTGTCCTCGGATATTCACCTCCCATCCGGGTTCGCTATTGCCGCCCATGCCGGGCTCGTCCAGACTTCGCCCATGATCAAGATTCCCGCGTTGCGCCTGTCGGCGATTGTGTTCCTGGTCCTGGGCCTGTCGGCCTGCGGCTTCCACCTGCGCAACAAGATCGCGCTGCCGGCGGACCTGGGCCCGGTGCGGGTCACTTCGACGACGCTATACAGTCCGCTGGCCGAATCCCTGGCGACCGGGCTCAAGCATGCCGGTGCGATGCCCGCCGCGGCCGATGCAAAGAACGTGGCGACCTTGCAGGTGCTTTCGGAGCGCTGGGGCGATCTGCCGATCAGCATCGATGCCTTCGGTCGCGCGCAGGAATTCAGCCTGCGCTATGCGGCGGTATTCGTGTTCCGTCGCGCCGACGGCAGCATCCTGGTGCCGCAGCAGGTGGTGGAACTGTCGCGCGACTACGTCTCGCCACCGGTCAACGTCACCGGCACGACCACCGAAAGAGAGGTGCTGGCCACGGAACTGCGTCGCGAGATGACCGCTGCGATCCTGCGTCGCGTGGATGGCGTGATCCAGGGCGGCGCGATCCAGGCTGGCGCGGCTCCAGACGACACGACTCCAGACGACGCGACCCAGAAAGAAGTGCAGGGGCAGGACCCCACTCCGTAAGATGGAAATCACTCCGGAACGGATGGTTGCGCTGCCCGTGGAAGGGGAATTGCACCCGGTTTACCTGATCGCCGGCCCCGAAATCCTGCGCGTGCTGGAAGCGGCGGATTCGGTGCGCCGCCGCGCCCGCGCGCAGGGCATAGGCGAGCGCGAAGTGTTCGATGCCGATGGCCGCGATTTCGACTGGGGCCTGCTCGAAGCCGCGTTCAACGCCCCCAGCCTGTTCAGCGCGCGGCGCCTGGTGGAAGTGCGGCTGCCCAGCGGCAAGCCGGGCAAGGACGGTGCCGAAACCATTTCCAGGTTCTGCGCCAATCCGCCGCCGGACGTGATCCTGTTGATCACCGCCGGCGAGTGGAGCAAGGCGCATCAGGGTAAATGGACCGAAGCGGTTTCCAGGATCGGCGCGATCTCGATCGCCTGGGCGATCAAGCCGCATGAACTGGCAGGCTGGGTCGAAACGCGCCTGCGCATGAAGGGTTTGAGCGCGGACCGCGATGCGGTGCAGATCCTGGTCGAGCGCGTGGAAGGCAACCTGCTGGCGGCGGCGCAGGAAATCGACAAGCTGGTCCTGTTGGCGGGCGGCAACTCTCTCGACGCATCCACCATGCAATCGCTGGTCGCCGATGCGGCGCGCTACGACGTCTTCCGCCTGACCGATGCGGTGCTGGACGGCCAGGCGGTGCTGGTGTCGCGCATGCTTGCCGGCTTGCGTGCCGAAGGCGAGGCGGTGGCCGGCCTGATGCCGATGGTGATCCGGGAGTTGCTGCGCACCGCCGCCCTGGCGCGGGCCCAGGCGCGCGGCGCCAACCTGGGCGCGGAGATGAAATCGCAGGGCATCTGGGAAGCCAAGCAGGCACCGTTCAAGCGCGCCTTGCAGCGGCACCCCAATCCCGCGCGCTGGGATCGTTTCGTCGCCGAAGCCTCGCGCATCGACCGCATCGCCAAGGGCCGCGCCGACGGTGACGCCTGGGTGGCGATGGAACGCTTGTTGCTGGCGATAGCGGAGGCGAGGGCGGTGCGGTTGTTGGTGGCTTGAGGCGGGGAATGGCGAGGAGCGAGGAGTGAGGAGGAGACGTTGATTCTGGCTTCATCCCGATCAAGAAGAAATCACAAACCAGTCGCTACCAAAGAGTCACACTCGTTCCTCACTCCTCACTCCTCACTCCTCACTCCTCACTCCTCAAACACTCCGCCCCATGCTCAATCTCTACTACGGCGGCACCTTCGACCCGGTTCATAACGGCCATCTCGCCATTGCCCGCGCGGCGCGCGATGAGCTGGGATGCACGGTGCGCCTGATGCCTGCGGCCGACCCGCCGCATCGTGCGCCTCCCGGCGCCGATGCCGGGCAGCGGGCGCGGATGCTGGAGCTGGCGATCACGGACGAACCCGGATTGGTCGTCGATCGTCGCGAACTCGCCCGTGATGGCCGTTCCTACAGCATCGACACCCTGCGCGGGCTGCGTGCCGAAATGGGCGCCGACGCACCCATCGCCCTGCTGATCGGCGCCGACAGCTTCATCGGCCTGCCGAGCTGGCGCGAGTGGAAGGCCTTGTTCGACTTCACCCATTTCGTGGTGGCGCCGCGTCCCGGCAACCCGCTGGATGGCCAGTTGCCACCGGAACTGGCAGCCATGGCCGCTGGGCGCTGGGCCGATTCGCCCGAAGTCCTGCAAGACGCGCCGGCCGGCCGGTTGTTCCTGCTCAACCAGCCCCTCCAGCCCGAATCGGCCAGCGAAATACGCCGCCGCATCGCCCACGGCCAGGCCTGGCTGGGGCTGGTGCCGGCGGCCGTGGCCGGGTTCATCCTGGGCCAAGGCCTGTATCCACGGCCGACGAATTGAGCCAGTGGTGACCAGTCCGGCAGGACCAGTCCGTTATAATTCGTGGCATTCCCAGGAGCCTGCAAGCCATTGTCCAGCCAAGCGCAAGTCATCAAGACCCGTCTGCCCAACCCGCCGCCGTCCGTGCCAGCCCTGCTCGCCAACGTGCATGAGGCATTGGCCGAACTGAAGGCCAAGGACATCGTCGAGATCGATGTGCGCGGCAAGTCCAGCGTCGCCGATTACATGGTGATCGCTTCCGGCACCTCGACCCGCCACGTCAAATCCAGCGCCGATGAAGTGGTGCGCTTCGCCAAGAAGCTGGGGGTGATGCCGCTGGGCGTGGAAGGCGAGCGCGAGGCCGAATGGGTGCTGGTCGATCTGGGCGACGTGATCGTGCACGTGATGCTGCCGCGCGTGCGCGAGTTCTACGCGCTGGAGCGCCTGTGGACGGTGGGCGACCATCCGCCGGAAGAAACCGAAACCCCGGATGAAGACCGGCGTTGATTTCTCCTTCCCCTTCAAGGGGAAGGCTTGAAACATGAAAGCCCGGCTCATCGCCACCGGCGAACGCGCACCCGCATGGGTCGCGCAGGGATTCGCCGAATACCAGAAACGCCTGTCGCACTGGCTGCCGCTGGAGCTGGTCGAGATCGAGCCCGGCCTGCGCGGCAAGGGCCGCGATCCGCAACGCGCGATCGAGGACGAGGGCAAGCGCGTGCTCGTGGCATTGCCGAAGAGCGCGCACGTCGTCGCCCTGGAAGTCGGCGGCAAACTTCATTCCTCCGAACAGCTCGCGCAGCGCCTGGAGCATTGGCGCGGACAGGGCCGCGACTTGGCTTTCCTGATCGGCGGGCCGGAGGGACATGCGCCGGAAGTGCTCGCCGCCGCGAATGAAACCTGGTCACTGGGTCCGTTGACCCTGCCGCACATGCTGGCCCGATTGCTGGTGGCCGAACAGCTCTATCGCGCCGCCGCGATGCTGGCCAACCATCCCTATCACCGCGCCTGATCGGCGCGTCTTGCCAACGTGTTCGATTGATCGCCCCTCCCGGCCAGGGAGGGGCGATCACGTTCTCTTTTCACTGCATGGTGAAGTCGATCGGCACCAGGCCGTAGGCCTGCACCGCATGCCCGTCACGCATCGCCGGCTTGAACAGCCAGGTCTTCAGCACGTGCTCGCGCGCAGTCCGGTCCAGCGAGCGATTGCCGCTGCTCCGGTCGATGCTGACTTCCAGCGGACGGCCATCGACGCCAACCAGGATCCGCAGCAGCACCGTGCCCTGTACGCCGGCCCTGGCTTCCTCGCGCGGATAACGCGGCGCCGTTGCGGTGATGGTTTGCAGTTGCGAGCCCATCTGCATCGGGGTCGTGTCGATCGGCCCGATGCTGTCGGACAGGTTGTTGGGAACTGCATTTTCCTGGGTGGCGGGCAGGCTGCCTTCATCCACGATCACGGAATTGATTATTGGCTGCTGCTGGATGACCGGCTGCGGATTGGTCCGCTGGACGTGCTGTTGCTGCGGGACGACTGGCACGACCACCGGCGGTATGGGTGGTGGCGGCAGTTCCCTGGGCAGGATCCAGCGTGGCTCCTGCGGGGCTGCGATATCCATCGGGCCGTTGGCCAGCGGCACCAGCAGCAACAGGAACGCCATGACGTGCACCGCGATCACGGCCGCGATGGCCAGGATGCGCGACAGTTCGGGACGGGTTTCGGATTCCAGCGGCAAGGTACGAACCATGATCCACCTCCATATCGGGTATGCGAGAGGAACAACGCCTGGACACGGCGGGCGGGGTTAATCGCGCCCGCCGTGTCGCAATCCGACAATGCGCTGGCTCGCGGGCGCTGGCAAGAGGGGTTAGACCATTGGCTAATCCCGTGGGCAGACGCACAGGAATCGTGGGAGCGGCGTCCCGCCGCGAGCTTTTGATCTTCCAGAAAGTACTTCGAGGCCAGAACAGACCTGAAGTGTTGGGAGCCAGGAATGCCGGTGGGAGCGGCATCTTGCCGCGAGCTTTTGCACTATCTGTTTTCGCTTCCCGAAACATTGGGTGCGGAGATCCAGATCAAGAGCTCGTGGCGGGACGCCGCTCCCACGACAAGCTAGCCCACGACAGCCGGCTTACTTGCCCAGTTCGAACACCACGTCCAGGTTCACCGACAACGTGGTTTCGCCCGGCGACACCGAGGTGGATTCCGCACGGTCCATGGACTTGGCCATGGCCATCACCGGCATCGGCCGGAAACCGCCACCGCCGCCTTCGGCAATGCTGACGATGCGGCGCACGCGCAGGCCCAGCGACTTGGCGTAGGTTTCGGCGCGGGCCTGGGCTTTCTTCAGCGCAGCGAGGCGGGCTTCGTCGTAGACCGGTTCGGGCTGGTCGATCTCGAAACTCGGGCCGTTGATCTGGTTGCTGCCTTGCGCCGCCAGCGCATCCAGCACCTTGCCCAGCTTGGCGATGTCGCGGACCTTGAGGTTGACCGTGTTGCTGGCCTGGAAGCCGGTGATCTTCGGCGCCTCGTTTTCCACGTAGCGGTACTGCGGGCTGAGGTTGATGCCGCTGGTCTGGATGTCTTTCTCGGCGATGCCGGCCGCCTTGATCGCCGCCATCACCTTGGCCATCTGCTCGGCGTTCTGGCGCATGGCCGCGTTGCCGTCGACGGCCTGGGTGACCACGCCGGCGGAAATGGTGGCCACGTCCGGGACCCGCGAGGCTTCCGCGCTGGCGGAAACCGAAAGCAGGGTGCCGTCGGTGGGAATCGCATAGGCGGCGGCGTTCTGGGCGTGGGCGGTCATGGCGGTGGTTCCAAGGGCTAGGGACAGGGCGAGCAGCAACGGGCGGGATAGACGGAACAGGCGGGTACGCATAGGGTTTTCCTTGAGTGCGAAGGGAAGTCGGTATTCCTGGCCACAAAACCGCGGATCAGGTTGTTGGGACCAGCATGAACGCGTTGTGAGCTGCATCGGGGTTCCGGATACCGGGTCGGGTCGAGCGGCCATTCAGTCAGCATGCGCAATGTATCCTTCACACGTGCTTTATCTCGCATCCAAATCGCCCCGCCGGGCAGAGCTGCTGGCCCGCCTGGGGGTGGATTTCGGCGTGCTCGACCTGGACATCCCCGAACAGCGCCAGCCCGGTGAGCCCGCCGAGGAATACGTGCGCCGGGTGGCCCGGGAAAAAGCCGGTGCCGGCCTGCTGACGGTCGTGGCCGTGCCCCGCGCGGTCGTGCTGGGGGCCGATACCGAAGTGATCCTGGACGGCGAAGTGTTCGGCAAGCCGCGCGATGCCGAGGATGCCGCGGCCATGCTCAGGCGCCTGTCCGGGCGCACCCATCGCGCGGTGACCGCGGTTTCGCTGGTCAGCGCGGAGCGCGAGGCGCAGGCGGTTTCGGTTTCGGAAGTGTCGTTCGCGGAACTGGGCGAGGAAGAAATCGCCGCCTACCTCGCCACCGGCCAGGCCGAGGGCAAGGCCGGGGCCTACGGCATCCAGGGCGCGGCGGAGCGCTTCGTGCGCCATCTTTCCGGCAGCTATTCCGGGGTCATGGGCCTGCCCCTGCATGAGACATCGCAGTTGTTGAAATCGTTCGGGGTGCAGTGATGTCCGAGGAAATCCTGGTCAACGTCACCCCGCGCGAGACCCGGGTGGCGGTCGTCGAGAACGGCATGCTGCAGGAACTGCACATCGAGCGCGGCTGGCGCCGTGGCGTGGTCGGCAACCTGTACAAGGGCAAGGTGCAGCGGGTGATGCCGGGCATGCAGGCGGCTTTCGTCGATGTGGGCCTGGACCGCGCTGCGTTCCTGCACGCCAACGACGTGGTCCGCGCCGCCCCGGCGACCGACGGCGACGAGGTGGAAGTGCCGCCATTGCCGACTTCCACGCCCATCGTGGAGCTGTTGCGCGACGGCCAGGACATCGTGGTGCAGGTGGTCAAGGACCCGATCGGCAGCAAGGGCGCGCGCCTGACCACGCAGATCAGCATTCCCTCGCGCTACATGGTGTTGCTGCCGCAGTCGAAGGTGATCGGCGTGTCGGCGCGGATCGAGGACGAAGCCGAGCGCCTGCGCCTGAAGACCCTGGTCGGCGAGCTGGCCGCCACCCATGGCGGCCACGGCTACATCGTGCGCACGAATGCCGAGGGCCAGCCGGCCGAAGCGCTGGCCGAGGACATCGCCTACCTGGCGCGGGTCTGGGCGCTGGTCGAGCAGCGCAGCCGCGAAGCCGCTTTGGGAACTTGCATCTACGAAGACCTGACCTTGCCGTTGCGCGCGGTCCGCGACCTGATGCGCCGCGACGTGGAAAAGGTGAAAGTCGATTCGCGCGAGACCTGCGACCGCCTGCAGGCCTTCGCCGCCAAGTACATGCCGGTATTGGCCGAACGCATCGAGCACTACGCGGGCGAGCGCCCGATCTTCGACTTGTACGGGGTGGAAGATGAAATCGGGCGCGCGCTGGAAAAGAACGTACCGCTGAAATCCGGCGGCTACCTGGTCATCGACCAGACCGAGGCGATGACTACGGTCGACGTCAACACGGGCTCTTTCCTCGGCCAGCGCAACCAGGAGGAAACGGTCTACCGCACCAACCTGGAAGCCGCGCAATCGGTGGCGCGGCAGCTGCGCCTGCGCAACCTGGGCGGGATCATCATCATCGATTTCATCGACATGGACGATCCGGAACATCGCCGCCAGGTGCTGCGCACGCTGGAAAAAGCCTTGTCGCGCGATCATGCCAAGACCACGGTGTACGAATTCTCGCCGCTGGGGCTGGTCGAGATGACCCGCAAGCGCACCATCGAAAGTCTGGAGCGCCAACTTTCCGAGCCCTGCCACGAATGCGGCGGGCGCGGCACGGTGAAGACGGCGGAAACGGTGACTTACGAGATCTTCCGCGAGATCACCCGCGCGGTGCGCCAGTTCGATGCGGCGCGGTTGCTGGTGATCGCTTCGCCCAAGGTCGTGGCGCGGATCACGGATGAGGAGTCGCCGGCGGTGGCGGAGCTGGAGGAGTTCCTGGGCAAGTCGATCCGCTTCCAGGCCGATGAGCAATACCTGCAGGAGCAGTTCGATGTGGTGCTGCTCTGATCCATCAGCGGCCTTTGCCCGCACTCGTCATCCCGGCGAAGGCCGGGATCCAGTGCTCTTGCTGTTTGTTCTTGCCTTGATTGCGTCAATGGTTGGCAGAGCTTTCGCGCTTACGCGCGAGTCACTTTTCTTTGTGTGGCCAAAGAAAAGTAACCAAAAGAAAGGCCACCCCGGCGGCGCGCCCACGCTGCGCGTGGGTTCGCAATCGGAGTGGGAATTTTCGAACGGCACATCCGTGTGCCTTTCGAAAACTGCGCACATCCTGTGCGCAGCCCTTCGGGTTTCACCCACTCCGATTGCCGCGCCTCAGGGGCTCCGGACGAGCAAGAGCGGGAGCGACAGCAAGATCAAGATCAAGAGCCCCCCTCCTCAATCCTCCCCTGCGCTGCGCGCAAGGGAGGAGGCTGGGAGCAACAGCAACAGCAACAGCAACAGCGGGCTTCATCGCGTTTGGAATGGTCTGAACAATTGCCATCCTTTCCACGGAGGCCGTGAGTCACTAACCGGTAGCCGGGAAGCAGATCTTGACCTCCGGCTACCGGCTACCGGCTACCGGCTCTCGCAGGATATTCATCAGTCCAATGACAAGAAGGAAAGATTCATTCAGAGGTTCCTTGGAAAGAGCTCACTCCCTCTTCCCTCTTCCCCCTTCCCGGCGTCCCCCTGATGCCCACTCCTCTTCGCCGCCGTTTGCGTCTCGCGCGTCGTGGCATCTGGTATGCCGCTGCCGGGGTGCTGGTGTGCATGGCGCTGGTGCTGGGCGTGGCCAGCCAGGTGTTGCCGCTGGCCGAGCGGCATCCCGACAAGATCGCCGCGTGGTTGAGTGCGCGGGCGGGGCGGCCGGTGGCTTTCGATCATGTCGCCACGCAATGGACGCGGCGTGGTCCGTTGTTGCGGCTGGATGGGTTGCGCCTGGGTGAAGGGGTCGATGCGGTTCGTGTCGGCGAAGCGGAAGTGCTGGTTTCGATGTATGCGGGCTTGCTGCCGGGACGTTCGTTCACCGAACTGCGCTTGCGCGGCTTGTCGCTGACCCTGCGGCGCGCCGACGACGGCATGTGGTCCGTGCTCGGCCTGCCGGGTCAGGCGGGTGGCGGCGATCCGCTGGAGAATCTCGAAGGCCTGGGCGAGTTGCAGGTGATCGGCGGCAAGCTGTCGGTGCAGGCGCCTTCGCTGGGCTGGAATGTGAGTTTGCCCAAGATCGATTTGCGTCTGCGGGTCGATGGCGATCGCGTCCGCGTCGGCACGCGGGCCTGGGCCCGCACGGAGGGCATCCCGATGCAGGCGGCCTTCGACTTCGATCGTGGCAGCGGCGATGGCCGCGCCTATGTGGATACCCAGGTCGCGGATATCGCCGCATGGACCTCGCTGCTGCGCTATGCCGGAGTCACGGCCGAGTCGGGCAAGGGCCGGGTGCAAGGCTGGATCGAGTTGCGCAAGCACCGGGTAGTGCTGGCGACTTCGGAGATCAAGCTGCAGCAAGTGCAACTTGGCGGCGCCGCACTGGATGACGGGGGCGCGATTCCGCGCGTGCGTTTCGAGCGTGTCGAAGGATTGGTGCGCTGGCGCCTGACCGGCAAGGGCTGGCGCCTTGATGCGCCGCGCCTATTGGTGGGTAGCCAGCAGTCGCCGCAAAAACTCGATGGCCTGGTGTTGGCCGGCGGGAGCGAATATGCGTTGCTGGCCGACCGGATCGACGCCGCGCCGTTGCTGGCCGTGCTCGGACTGAGCGATCGGGTCGATCCGGGTTTGCGCCAATGGCTGTCGCGGGCCAGGCCCAGCGCACGCCTGGCGCGGCTGTCGCTGGCCGCCGATCGCACCGGCGGCATGCGCGCCAGTGGGAGGTTGGAAGGCGTCAGCTTCCTGGCCGTGGACCATTCGCCGGGGCTCGACGGATTGGCGGGGGACCTTGTCGGCGATGGTGAAGGTTTCGCGTTGAAGCTGGACCCCTCGACCGCGTTCCGCTTCGACTGGCCCAGCGGTTTCGGCGTGGTCCATGACGTGACCCTGGATGGCGCGCTGGCGGGCTGGCGCGAAGGCGCGGGTTGGCGAGTCGGCACTTCCGGGCTGCGTGTGCGCGGCAAGGATTTCGGCGCCCATGCGCGTGGCGGCCTGTGGTTCCAGGGCGATGGCACGCGACCGTGGATCGACATCGCCGCCGACATCGACGAAGCGCTGGTGCCGGCAGCGAAGGGATTCTGGATCCACGACAAGATGTCCAGGGGCACGGTGGACTGGCTGAACAACGCCCTGGTCGGCGGCAAGCTGCACGACGGCCACGCCATCGTTTCCGGCGACCTGGACGACTGGCCTTTCGTCCATGACGACGGTCGCTTCGAGGCGGCCGCGCGCATCGAGGGTGGCCAGTTCAAGTTCCAGCCCGACTGGCCGGCGATGGATCATGTGGATGCGCGGATCGCCTTCATCGGCAATGGCTTTTCCATCGAGGGACGCGGTGCGTTGGCGGGGGTGCGGGTGGAAGCCTTCAAGGCGGGCATTCCGGATTTCGGCAAGGCCGAACTTTCGGTCAGTGCGCGTGGCGAATCCGATGCCGAGCAGATGCTGGCGATGCTGCGGCAGTCGCCGTTGCAGAAACAATACGGCGACACCCTGTCCAGCCTCAGTGCCAGTGGTCCGGCGCGCGCCAGCTACGACATGCTGCTGCCGTTGCACTCGGAGCGGGCGGCTGCCAGGAAAACCAGGGGCACGGTCGAACTGCTGGGCACGAAGCTCGCGGACAAGCGCTGGAACCTGGCTTTCGAAGGCGTGCGCGGCAAGGCGGATTTCGACGGCGATGGCTTCGCCGCGGAAAAACTCGCGGTCAGCCAGAAGGGCCAGCCAGGCGTGCTTTCGCTGCGCGCGGGCAGTGGCGTGCGCGACCGGAACAAGGCGTTCGAAGCGGAGCTTGCGGCCAGCCTGACCGCCACCGAGTTGCTGGATCGCGCCCCGGAAATGGCCTGGCTCAAGCCTTATATCCAGGGGCGCTCGCAGTGGACCGTGGGCGTGACCGTGCCCAAGGGCGCCGCCGCCGATTCGCCCAGCCAGTTGAAGCTGCATTCCGATCTGGTCGGCACCACGCTCAAGTTGCCGGCGCCGCTGGACAAGCCGGCTTCGCGGCCACTTTCGACCACGGTGCAGACCGCACTGCCGATGGGCAGCGGCAACATCGAGGTTGCTTTCGGCAAATTGCTGGCCCTGCGTGCGCGCGGCGACGAAAAACAGACCGGTGTGCGCGTGGTCCTGGGCAGCAACACGGTCAACGAGGCGCCGCCAATATCCGGCCTGGTTGCCACCGGCCGGACTGCGGAGCTCGACGCGATCGAGTGGATCACGCTGGCCAAGAGCGGCAGTGGTGGTGGCAACAAGCTTCCCTTGCGGCGCATCGACGTCGCGGCCGACCGCTTGCTGCTGCTGGGTTCGGCGTTTCCCGATACGCGCCTGCAGGTGGCGCCGGCAGGCAATGCGTTGGCGGTGAAGATGGAAGGCGCGGCGCTTTCCGGCGCCCTGCTGGTACCCGATGCGGACGGGGCGGAAATCGCGGGCAAATTCACCCGTTTCTACTGGCGCGATGCATCGCCCGGTCCCGCAGGTGCGGCGGTCGGCAACGACACCATGGCCGACACCTTCAATCCCGCCGCCATCCCGCCGTTGAAACTGGATATCGATGACTTGCGTTTCGGCGACGCCAGCCTGGGAAATGCGCAACTGCGCACGCAGCAAGTGGCAACAGGCATGCGCGTGCAGCAACTGGCGTTGCGTTCGCCGGGGCAGAAGATCGACGTGCAAGGCGATTGGTTGGGACGTGGCGCCGCCGCGCGCACGCAGCTGAGCGCCGACATCGACAGCCAGGACCTGGGCGGTTTGCTGGATGGACTGGGCATCAAGGGCAGGGTAGGCGGTGGCAAGGGCAAGATGAAGTTCAATGCCCGCTGGTCCGGCACTCCCGCGGCCTTCGCGCTGTCGAAGGTGGAGGGCAGCCTGAACATCGCCGCGCGCGATGGACAGTTGCTGGAAGTCGAACCCGGCGCCGGGCGCGTGCTCGGCCTGCTCAGCCTGACCCAGTTGCCGCGACGGATGATGCTGGATTTCCGCGATTTCTTTTCCAAGGGTTTCGCCTTCAATCACATCGACGGCAACGTGCATTTCGGCGCAGGCGTGGCCCGCAGCGAAGACATGGTGATCGACGGCCCCGCCGCGCAGATCAAGATCAGCGGCAACACAGACCTGCGCGCGCAGCGTTTCGACCAGACCATCGAAGTGCTGCCCAAGTCCGGCAACGTGCTGGCCGTGGTCGGCGCGGTGGCGGCTGGCCCACTGGGCGCGGCGATCGGTGCCGCGGCCAATGCGGTATTGAAAAAACCGCTGGGCGAGATCGGCGCCAAGACCTATCGCGTCACCGGGCCGTGGAAGGATCCCAAGGTGGAGGTCATCAGTCGGGAGCAGTCGCGGGTGCGTGCTGCCGATGTGGCAGATCGCGCGGGCGGGGTTTGATTGTTTCTCTTCTCCCTCCGGGAGAAGGTGCCCGTAGGGCGGATGAGGGAATAGTCTTCAAGTTGTACTGGATCCTCATTCCCACTCCCTCATCCGTCGCTACGCGCCACCTTCTCCCGGTGGGAGAAGGAAACACAGCTTGCCTTTCCCCCTACCGGCCCCAAACTCCTTACCCATGACCAATTCCCCTCTCGCACTCGCCGAAACCCGCCTCCTGCTTCCCGCCGGACTCGACCAACAGGGCCTGCATCGCGCCTTCGGTACCTTGCTGGGGCCCGGCATCGATTTCGGCGATCTCTATTTCCAGCATTCGCGGCGCGAGAGCTGGACGGTGGAGGACGGCATCGTCAAGGACGGCGCGCATTCCATCGACCAGGGTGTCGGCGTGCGCGCGATCTCCGGCGAGAAGACCGGCTTCGCCTATTCCGACGACATCAATCCGCAGGCGCTGTTGAACGCCGCCGGTTCCGCGCGAGCGATCGCCCGCGATGGCAGCTCGCACGCGCCGCACGCGCTGGTGCGCGGTGGCGGCCGCTCACTGTATTCCAGCGACGATCCCATCGATGCGCTGGACAACGACCGCAAGGTCGAATCCCTGCGCATCGTCGACAAATTGTTGCGTGCGGCGGATCCGCGCGTGCAGCAGGTGACGGTCAGCCTGTCCGGTGGTGTGGACACGGTGCTGGTGGCGCGCAGCGACGGCGTGTTGGCCGCGGACATCCGGCCGCTGGTGCGGATGAATATCCAGGTGATCGTGGAGCAGAACGGTCGCCGCGAATCCGGCTATGCCGGTTTCGGTGGACGCTATTCGTATGCGGAACTTTTCGACGGCGGCAAGCCGGAGCAGTTCGCCCGTGAAGCCTTGCGCCAGGCGCTGGTCAACCTGGAGGCGATCGATGCGCCGGCCGGGACGATGTCGGTGGTGCTGGGTTCCGGCTGGCCGGGCGTGCTGCTGCACGAGGCGGTGGGTCACGGCCTGGAAGGCGATTTCAACCGCAAGGGCACCTCCACCTACGCCGGGCGCATGGGCCAGCGCGTGGCTGCGCCGGGCGTGACCATCGTCGACGATGGCACGTTGGAAGGCCGTCGCGGCTCACTCAACATCGACGATGAAGGCACGCAGACCAATTGCACGACGCTGATCGAGGACGGCGTGCTGGTCGGCTACATGCAGGACACGCTCAATGCGCGATTGATGGGCGTGGCGCCGACCGGCAATGGCCGTCGCGAATCCTTCGCCCACCTGCCGATGCCGCGCATGACCAACACCTACATGCTGGCCGGGCAGCACGACCCGCAGGAAATGATCCGTTCGGTGAAGAAAGGCCTGTACGCGGTCAATTTCGGCGGCGGCCAGGTCGATATCACCAGCGGCAAGTATGTGTTCTCGGCGACCGAGGCCTACCTGATCGAAGACGGCAAGGTCACCGCCCCGGTGAAGGGCGCGACCCTGATCGGCAACGGCCCCGAAACCATGCAGAAGGTGAAGATGATCGGCCACGACCTGGCGCTGGATGCCGGTGTCGGCATCTGCGGCAAGGACGGGCAGAGCGTGCCGGTGGGCGTGGGCCAGCCGTCGTTGTTGATCGACGGGATTACCGTGGGTGGGACGCGGGCGTGATGCCTTTGCTCGTCATTCCCGCGAAGGCGGGAATCGCTCGCGCTTTTCGCTTGTCGATCGGTGGAAGGGCAACATCAAGAGCGATCCCCGCCTTCGCGGTAATGACGGCGTCAGGCTTCCTCTTCTTCGCCCTCTTCGTCATCCGCCTGCACCAACAACTCGCGCAATTCGCGAAACAACTCGCGGAACGCGTGCGGCGGTTTGTTCTTCCTGCGTTCCTCGCCCGCATTGCGAACCAGTTGGCGCAGGTGCTGGCGATCGGCCGAAGGGAATTCGGTCAGCAGGTCGGCAAGCGCCGCGTCGCCGTCTTCCAGCAAACGCGTGCGCCAGCTTTCCACCTTGTGCAGGATCGCCGTCTCGCGGCGCGCGGCATCGCCGCCCACTTCCATCGCATCGCGGATCGCGTCCAGGGTCTCGTCGCTTTCCCGGCGCATCTGCTTGGCCAGGAACTGCAACTGCCGCTTGTGCGCGATGTGCGAGGTGATTCGCTGGGTGTCGTGGATGTGTTCCAGCAGCTCTTCCGGCACCGGCAGTCTGGCCAGGTGGGCCGGCGCCAATGCGACCAGCTTTTCCGCCAGGCTGCGGATATCCAGCGCTTCGCGCCTTTGTTCGCTGCGGCTGGGGCCGAGGAATTCCCCGGTTTCCGGATCGATGCCACGCATTTTCTTTCTCCAAGACTTCGCCACAGGATAAGCCATTGAACGCGATCGCTGATTTTTCCACCGACGACAGCCTGGTCCGCCTGGAGGCGCTGGCGGAGCTTTCCGGGCGGCTGCTGGACCGCGCCCGCGCGCTCGGCGCCGACCAGGCCGAGGTCAGCTGCAGCGAGGACCGAGGCCTCAACGTCAACGTGCGCATGGGCGCGGTGGAAACCGTGGAATCCACCCGCGACCGCGGCATCGGCGTCACCGTGTACTTCGGCCAGCGCAAGGGCAGCGCCAGCACCGCCGACCTGCGCGAGGAAAGCCTGCAGGCCACGGTGGAACAGGCCTGCGCGATCGCGCGCTATACCGAACACGACGAGGCCGCCGGCCTCGCCGATGCCGCGTTGATGGCCGCCGATTTCCCCGATCTGGACGCTTGGCATCCGTGGGCGCTGGAAGCGGACCATGCGGTCGACCTGGCCCTGGCTTGCGAGGCGGCGGGGCGCGAGTCCGATCCACGCATCGCCAACTCAGATGGCGCTTCGGTGGGTAGTGGAGAAAGCATTTCCGTGTACGCCAATTCGCATGGCTTCCTCGGCCGCGATCGCGGCACCCAGCATTCGCTGGGTTGCGCGCTGATCGCCGGGCAGGGCGAGGATATGCAGCGTGACGGCTGGTACAGCAGCGCGCTGGCGCACGACGACCTGGAGGCGCCGGTGGCTATCGGCCGGCAGGCGGCGCAACGCACCCTGGCGCGGATGGCGCCGCGTTCGCTGGCCACCGGCGAGTATCCGGTGCTGTTCGCCGCGGAAGTCGCGCGTTCGTTGATCGGTCACCTGTTGGGCGCGGTCTCCGGCGGCGCGCTGTACCGGCGCGCCAGTTTCCTGCTGGATCATGCGGGCAAGAAGATTTTCCCGGAATGGTTTTCCATCGAAGAGCGCCCGTTGCTTCGTCGCGGCCTGCGCTCCGCCGCCTTCGATGCCGAAGGCGTGGCCACGCGTGAAGCGCCGCTGGTCAGCGACGGCGTGCTGCAGCGCTACGTGCTGGGCAGTTATTCGGCGCGCAAGCTGGGGCTGCAGACCACGGCCAATGCCGGTGGCGTGCACAACCTCAAGGTCGCGGCCAATGCCGGCGGTTTCGAGGATCTGGTGCGTGGCCTGCCGCGCGGCCTGCTGGTGACCGAACTCATGGGCCAGGGCGTGAATCCGGTGACCGGCGATTATTCGCGCGGCGCGGCGGGGTTCTGGATCGAGAGCGGCGCGATCGCCTATCCCGTGGACGGCATCACCATTGCCGGCAACCTGAAGGACGTATTCTCCGGCATCGAGGCGGTCGGGACCGATGTGGATCGACGTTCCCATATCGCCTGCGGGTCGATCCTGGTGGGCAGGATGACCGTTGCCGGCGAGGACTGACGTTTTACCTTGGACATCGGATATCGTACGACGGTAGTTCCGCTTCGGCCAGTCTGCCGATCACCCGTCCACAAACATGCTTCCGCAAGGGGATAACGCAATGAGTGAGTTCGACAACGTGACCGCGCCGCCTCCACCGCCGTCGGGCGATGCGCCGCAGGAAGACCGGACCATCGCGCTGATCACGCATCTGTCCGGGATCATCGCCGGCTTCATCGTTCCGCTGATCATCTGGCTGATCAACAAGGACAAGCCGGAAAAATCCTGGTTGACCGATCAGTCCAGGGAGGCGCTGAATTTCCAGATCACCCTGTTGATAATCTACGTGGTCGGCGTAATCCTCTCGGTGATCCTGATCGGCGTGCTGATCAACTTCGCCGCATGGATCGCTTGCCTCGTGTTCAGCATCATTGCCGGTCTCGCCGCCAACAAGGGCGAAGCCTATCGCTATCCGTTCGCGCTGCGCCTGATCAAGTAATCGATCCGCAGGAACCACGCGCGAAGGCCCGGCCAGTCCGGGCCTTCGTCGTTTGCGGCGAGCTGTTGTAGGAGCGCCCCATGGGCGCGAGCTCTCCGTCCCGCATCCAGGGTCCCACCGAAGAGCTCGCGCCCATGGGGCGCTCCTACATACGCAGGGCTTCGCGGTTATGACGTGCGATGGATGGCCAGCTTGCCCAGCGCCCACAGCGCGGTCGCATGCTTGCGGAACGGCGCCAATGCGTCGTGCATGACTACGTCCAGTTCCTTGAGCTTGGCTTTGGCGCCGTCCATGCCCAGCAAGGCGGGATAGGTGCACTTGGCCTGCGCCGCATCCTTGCCGGCGGTCTTGCCGAGTTGCTCGGAACTGGATTCCACGTCGAGGATGTCGTCGCGGACCTGGAAGGCCAGGCCCAGTGCGTCGGCGAAGGTATCCAGCAACTGCAGGGTGCCCTGGTCGACGCTGCCGCCCAGCGCGCCCATGCGCACCGAGGTGCGGATCAGCGCGCCGGTCTTCAGCCGGTGCATGCATTCCAGATCGACCAGGGCTTGCGCCTGGCCGGTAGCGGCGATGTCCAGCGCCTGGCCGCCGCACATGCCCGCGGCGCCGGCGGCGGTGCTCAATGCGCGCAACCAGGCCACGCGCAATTCGGAGGCGACCGGGGCTTCGGCCAGGATCTCGAAAGCCAGCGACTGCAAGGCATCGCCAGCGAGGATCGCGACGGCTTCGCCGTAGGCCACGTGCACGGTGGGTCGGCCGCGACGCAATGCATCGTCGTCCATGGCCGGCAGGTCGTCGTGGACCAGCGAATAGGCGTGGATCAGTTCCACCGCGGTCGCGGGTGCGTCCAGCCAGCGTTCTTCGGTGCCGAAGATGCTGCCGGTGGCATACACCAGCAAGGGACGGATGCGCTTGCCGCCGCCCAGCGCGGCATGGCGCATGGCGGCGTGGAGGCGTTGCGGGGAAAGCGAGGCCGAAGGCAGGGCCTGGCCAAGCGCCATTTCCACACGTTGGGCCCAGCGGACGAACGGCGCTTCAGTTTCCATCTGGCATCGGTGCGAAGGGTTCGGCGGACTCGGGCTGTTCCGGATCGCTGAGCAGGCGCACGCGCAGCTCGGCCTGTTCCAGCGCGGCCTGGCAGCGGCGGTACAGGCCTACGCCGCGTTCGTACGCGGCCAGCGAAGCTTCCAGGCTCATTTCGCCGTGCTCCATCTTTTCGACCAGCGATTCCAGCTCGTCCAGCGACTGCTCGAAATGAGCGACGGGCGAGGCTTCGGGGGCAGCTTCGGCAGCGGTTTTCTTGGCCATGCGGGCAGTTTGCGGACGCCGGCCCCATTGGTCAACGTGTGGGTCAACGTGCGCGGTTCAGGGCTTGCGTCGCCAGTGCAGGCGCGCGCCTTGTTCCCGCAACCAGGCGTCGAAAGCCGCCGAACAGGCGAAGTCCGCGATCGCCATCAATTCGCCTGCATGGCTATGGACCAAGGGCAGTACTGCGCGTTCCCAGGGCGGCACGCCAAGCTCCTGCAACACGTTCTTGAGCGCATGCGAATGCGTGCGACCGGGCAGAAGAATGCGTTCGCCACCTTGGCGGGCGGAAATCCGGCAGGGGGAAGGAAACGCGTCCGCTCCTTCCAGTTCAAGGCTGTCTCCGCCTGGCAGCGACAGTGGCTCGCTTCCGTCCCATTCCACGTTCCATCCGGCCGGCAGCGGTTCGCGCAGGTGTTGCACGTGCAGCAGGTCGCGCCAGCGTTCGATCACTACATCGCGCCACACGAATCGCGCACGGGCATCGGGACGCGCGGGTAACAGATCCGTTTCGATCTGGATGATGCCTTCGCCGGGCAGGGGAGGAAACCCGAGTGCTTCGATCCAGCGCCGCAGCACGCGCGCCCTGCGCGGCGCGGTGAGTTGCAGCAACGCGCTTGCCGATAGCGCTTGCGGATCGACACTACGACACATCGCCAGGGCCAGCGCGTCTTCCTGGTCCAGCAATTCGACCGCATCGGCATTCAGCACCGCGCAGCGGGCGAAGGCGGCATCGGCTTGCGGCCAGCGTTCGCGTAGCAGCGGCAGGATGCGTTGGCGCAGGAAATTGCGGTCGTGGTGGGTGTCTTCGTTGCTGGGGTCGTCCAGCCACGACAGTCCATGCTGTTGCGCGTAGGCGAGCAGGTCATCGCGCGGGGTGTCCAGCAACGGGCGCCAATGCCAGCCCGTGGCGAATTTCCGCAAGGGCCGCATCGCCGCCAGCCCATCCGGCCCGGAGCCGCGCAATGCGCGCAGCAGGAAGGTCTCGGCCTGGTCGTCGCGGTGGTGGGCGGTGACCAACACCTCGTGTTCGCGTAATGCGTACTCGAAGGCGGCGTAGCGCGCCTTGCGCGCTGCGGCTTCCAGGCCTTCGCCGCTGTCGCGGGCTACGTTCACCCTGACGATCGATAGCGGCACGCCGATCGATTCGCAGAATCGGGTGCAATGCGTTGCCCAATCATCGGCAGGGGTCTGCAGGCAGTGGTGCACGTGGATGGCGCGCAATCCACGTGCGCGAATCGTTGGTTCCTGCGACAGCGCATGCAGCAGTGCCGTGGAATCCAGCCCGCCGCTGAAGGCCAGCAGCACGGGCCCGGCAGTGGAACGATCAAGTGCGTGTTGCAGGAATTCCATGGGAGCTGCCGTCGACATGGGGGCATGCAAATGGTTGCATCAATTTTGATGCAGCCGTACGCCGTAGGAGCGACGTGAGTCGCGAATGCATCGTGGGATTTTCATTCGCGACTTACGTCGCTCCTACGTCGCTCCTACGCCGCCTCGTAGGCGCCGTATCCGCGCAACCGCTGGTAACGTTGTTTGAGCAGCTCATCCATCGGCAGCTGTTCCAGCGCATCAAGTTCGTTGAGCAGCACCGCCTTCAGGCGGGTGGCCATCTGCCGGGGGTTGCGGTGGGCGCCGCCGATGGGTTCGCGCACGACCTTGTCGACCAGGCCCAGCGACAACAGGCGCTTGGCGGTGATACCGAGTTGTTCGGCGGCGTCCTTGGCCTTGTCGGCGGATTTCCACAGGATCGAGGCGCAGCCTTCCGGCGAGATCACCGAGTAGGTGCCGTATTCCAGCATCAAGGTACGGTCGCCGACGCCGATCGCCAGCGCGCCGCCGGAGCCGCCTTCGCCGATCACCGTGCAGATGATCGGCACCTTCAGCTCGGCCATTTCCATCAGGTTGCGGGCGATGGCCTCGGACTGGCCGCGCTCTTCCGCGCCGACGCCGGGGTAGGCGCCGGGGGTGTCGATGAAGGTCAGCAGGGGCAGCTTGAAGCGCTCGGCCAGTTTCATCAGGCGCAGCGCCTTGCGATAGCCCTCGGGACGCGGCATGCCGAAATTGCGCGCGATCTTGCTCTTGGTGTCGCGGCCTTTCTGGTGGCCGATGATGACCACGGCGCGGCCGTCGATGCGGCCCAGGCCACCGACAATCGCGGCGTCGTCGGCATAGGCGCGGTCGCCGGCCAGCTCCTGGAATTCGTCGCAGAACACGCGGATGTAGTCCAGCGTGTACGGGCGCGCCGGGTGCCGGGCCAGTTGCGAGACCTGCCAGGGGCTGAGGTCGCGGAAGATCTGCGCGGTGCGGATGCGCAGCTTGTCCTGCAGGGCGTGCACTTCGGCATCGATATTGACCGCCGGGCCGGCGCTGGCGCTGCGCAGGTCCTGGATCTTGGTCTCCAGGTCGGCGATGGGTTGTTCGAAATCCAGGTAATTCGGGTTCATCTACGGGCCGCTGGCCGGAAAGGAGGGGAGTTTAGCCGAAGCGGGGTGGGGAACCCGTACGGGTGGGTAGGGGGGTGGATTTTCCTTCTCCCACCGGGAGAAGGTGGCGCGTAGCGACGGACGCTGTGCAGCAAGCACCCTTGGGGTGTGAGGGAAGGAGTCGTGTGCATCCGTAGATCAGCGCGAACTGATAGCTCCCTCCCTCATCCGCCCCCCGACTAAAGCATTCGGGGGCAGGCTCTACGGGCACCTTCTCCCGGTGGGAGAAGGAAAGGCCTAATTCGCCCACGGCCTCGAAATCGCCACCTTCACCGTCCGGACCCCCGGCTGCGCACGCAGCGTGTCCAATAGTTCGGTGTCCACGCGCACCGACTTGGGGCCGTTCAAGTCCAGCAAGCCGGCTACATTGCGGTCGCCGGATTTCATCAGCAGGTCCAGGCGCAGGGGCGTGCCGCCGGGGCGATGCTTGGCCAGCAGGCCGTCGATCCGGTCCCACAGTCCGGGCACGCGCAGGTCCAGGCGCAGGGAAAGGCGTTGCGCGTGGCTGGCGCACAACTGCGCGTAGTCCCAGCAATGGCGTACGCGCAGGGTGAAGCCGCCGTTGAATTCGTCCTCGCGCAAGCCGCCCTGGACGACCAGGATGCGGTCGCGGGTCAGCAGTGGCGCCAGTTGCATGTAGGCCTCGGAGAATACGCTGCACTCGATGCGCCCGCGTCCGTCTTCCAGTTGCACGAACATCTGGCTGTCGCCTTTTTTCCGCAGCGCCACCACTTGCCCGGCGATCACCACGCTTACTTCCGGGCGCCAGCCTTTCTTCTCGGCCTGCGGCGCCGAACTCCACAACTTGTCGAGTTCGCCCAGGTCGCTGCCGACCAGGCCGCGCAGGTCGTCGCGACAGGGATCCAGCGGATGCCCGCTGAGGTAGTGCCCCAGCGTTTCGCGTTCGCCCGCCAGCTTCTGCGACAGCGGCCATTCGTCCACTTCACTCAGCACCACTTCCAGTGCCGGTGCGGCATCGCCGCCGCCGAACAGCGAAACCTGCCCGGCTTCGCGTTCCTTCGCCAGCTGGTCGGTGGCCTTGACCACTTCCGGCAGTTGCAGCATCAAGGAAGCGCGATTGCTGCCCAGCGCATCCACCGCGCCGGCATTGACCAGGGCTTCCAGCGCGCGCCGGTTGAGCTTGGACGAATCCACGCGCTTGCAGAAATCCAGCAGGTCGCGGAACGTGCCGCCGCGTGCGCGTTCGTCGGCGATCGCTTCGCAGGCGCCACGGCCGACGCCCTTGATCGCGCCCAGGCCGTAGCGCACGGTGCGCGCGTCGGTGGCCACGAACATGTACTCCGACGCGTTCGCGTCCGGCGGCAGCACTTCCAGCCCCAGGGTCCGGCATTCGTCGAGGAAGCCGACCACCTTGTCGGTCTTGTCCATGTCCGAAGACAGCGTGGCGGCCATGAATTCGGCCGGGTAATGCTTCTTCAGCCAGGCGGTCTGGTAGGCGACCAGTGAATACGCGGCGGCGTGCGACTTGTTGAAGCCGTAACCGGCGAACTTCTCCATCAGGTCGAAGATCTCGTCGGCCTTGCGCTGGTCCACGCCGTCCTTGCCGGCGCCTTCGCGGAAGATTTCGCGGTGCTTGGCCATTTCGGCCGGCACCTTCTTGCCCATCGCGCGGCGCAACAGGTCGGCGCCGCCCAGCGAATAGCCGCCGACGATCTGCGCCATCTGCATGACCTGCTCCTGGTAGACCATGATGCCGTAGGTCTCTTCCAGCATGGCCTTGGTGCGCGGATCGGGGTATTCGAATTCCTCGCGTCCGTGCTTGCGCTCGACGAACGAGGGAATCATGTCCATCGGGCCGGGACGGTACAACGCGTTCAGCGCGATCAGGTCTTCGAAGCGGTCGGGCTTGGCTTCCTTCAGCGCGCGACGCATGCCCGAGGATTCGAACTGGAACACCGAACCGGTATTGCCGTTGGCGAAGATGTCGCGATACACGCTGGCGTCATCCAGCGGGATCGTGGTGATGTCCACCGGCGGCACGCCCGCGCGCGCATGGCGCAGGTTGATCGCCTTCACCGCCCAGTCGATGATGGTCAGCGTGCGCAGGCCCAGGAAGTCGAACTTCACCAGGCCGACCGCTTCCACGTCGTCCTTGTCGAACTGGGTCACCGGGTTCCTGCCGCGGGCGCCTTCGTCGTGTTCGGCGAACAGCGGGCAGAAGTCCGACAGCGGCGTCGGCGAGATCACCACGCCACCGGCGTGCTTGCCGGCGTTGCGGGTCAGGTCTTCGAGCTGGCGCGCCAGGTCGATCAGGTCGCGTACATCGTCTTCGTCGCGGTAACGGTCGATCAGCTCCTGCGACACCATCTCGCTCTTGCCTTCGCCCATCGCGTCCTTCAGGGTCACGCCCAGGGTCAGCGGGATCAGCTTGGCCACGCCATCGACCAGGCCATACGGAAAACCCAGCACGCGGCCGGCGTCGCGGACCACGGCCTTGGCCGCCATGGTGCCGTAGGTGATGATCTGGCTCACGCGGTCGCGGCCGTACTTGCGCGCGACGTAATCGATCACCTCGTCGCGGCGATCCATGCAGAAGTCGATGTCGAAGTCGGGCATCGACACGCGTTCCGGGTTGAGGAATCGTTCGAACAGCAGGCCGTACGGCAACGGGTCCAGGTCGGTGATCTGCAGCGCCCACGCCACCAGCGAACCGGCGCCGGAACCACGCCCCGGGCCGATCGGGATGCCGTGGTTCTTCCCCCACTGGATGAAGTCGGCCACGATCAGGAAGTAGCCGGGGAAACCCATCTTGCAGATGGTGTCCAGCTCGAAGTCCAGTCGCGCCTCGTAGTCCTCGCGGGTGTGGCCCGGCGCCAGCGGATTCTTCTGCAGGCGCGCCTTCAGGCCGTCATGCGACTGGCTGCGGATCCAGCTGTCCAGCGTCTCCTCGTCCGGCACCGGATACGCGGGCAGGAAGTAGGTGCCCAGGCGCATCTCGATGTTGCAGCGTTGCGCCAGCGCCCAGGTGTTGTCGATGGCGTCGGGCACGTCGGTGAACAACGCGGCCATGTCGTCCGGTGATTTCAGGTATTGCTCGGCGCTGTATTCGCGCGGGCGCTTGGGGTCGTCCAGCACGCGGCCGGTGGAAATGCACACCCGCGCCTCGTGCGCGTCGTAGCCTTCGCGGTCGAGGAAGCACACGTCGTTGCTGGCGATGAGCGGCAGTCCACGCGCCGCCGTCGCATGCAGGGCGAAGGCGTTGAAGTTCTCTTCCCCTTCGCGCTGGGTGCGGGTGATTTCAAGATGCAGGTTTTCGCCGAAGCTGCGCTGCAGGTCGGCGAGGTGTTGCTCGGCGTGTTCGTGGCGTCCGCCGGCGACCAGGCGACCGGCAAGACTGTTGCGTCCGGCGATGGCGAACAGGCCTTCGCAATCCTCGGCCAGCCATTGCGGCGCGATCGCCACGCCGTCCGCGTGGTGGCCTTCCATCCACGCCCGGGTCAGCAGCCGCGACAGCGACAGGTAGCCGCTGTGGTCGCGGCACAGCAGGGTCAGCTGCCAAGGGGTTTCCTTGCCATCGACGATGCTGATATCGGCGCCGGCGATGGGCTTGATGCCGACCGATTCGGCGGCCTTGTAGAACTTGACCAGGGCGAACAGGTTGTTGCGGTCGGTCACCGCCAGCGCCGGCAGCCTCATTTCCACCGCGCGGCTCAGCAGATTGGGCCGTTTGGCCTTGTCCGGACGCGCTTCGTCCGGTTTCTCGGGCACGCGGATGGTCGAATCCGCCAGCGAGAATTCGGTATGCAGATGGAGGTGGATGAAGCGGGAGGACATGCGAGGGTCAGGGTAGCCCGGGGGTTGGGGTGGAACAAGGCTTGACAGCTATCGCGGTTGTGGGAGGGGCGTCAGCCCCGATGCTTTGCAATGCACGGCCATCGGGACTGACGCCCCTCCCGCAGAACCAGACCATCCCGCAGAAGCAAAAAAAGGCCGCCCATCGGGCGGCCTGGCGGAGGCCTGGAGCGAGCAAGTCAATGCACGTGCAAGTACGAGTCGACCTGCTCGGGCACGTAGCTTTCTTCATGCACATGGCGCAGGTGCGCTGCGAGTGCGGCTTCGGCTTCATGCGCCACTTCCCAGTCGGCGCGGTCGAAGTGGAAGTCGGTGTCGTTGCATTGATGCAGCTGCGCTTCCAGGTGGTGCAGGCGGCGGAAATCGAGATAGCGTTCGATTTCGTTGCCCAGCAGCGTCCATTCCGCTTCGGCCGGGCAGTTGGAATCGCGCGCATTCATGGTCGCGGGCGACTGCAGGCACTGCTGCAGTGCTTCAAGTCGGGTACGGGTGGGCTGATCGCATTGCCATTCGGGGTCGGACAACAACGACGCAAGCAATGTCCGGCGCTCATCGTTGGCGGAAGCCGGGGGGGATTGCCCGGGGAGCGGCGGGTCGGGGGGAATGCGGTACATGGGGCACCTCATGGGGTATCAGGAAGGGGCGTGATCCTTCACCTTGGGTGGTATGCCATCGTGCGCCTGCACGATGGCGCCATGCATCTGCTGGGAGTCGCTGTGACCAATGGCGGACAGGATCGGTTCATGCGGAACTGAAGACTGGCTTGATAGTCGCGACGCGTTCAGCGGCGTGACAATCGCGCGACGGATGCGCGCGTTTGTTTTCCTTCGAGGCGAACCGCGGCCACGCCGCCCGCGCAGGCGCGCGCGACTTCGGCACGGAGCGCCGCGCGCCGCGCGTAGGCCTGGCTGAAGTTGCCGGTGCCGAGCAGCCAGCTGGCCTGGCGCTGGCTGATGTAGCGATGGCCGCAATCGATGGTCAGGCTGCGGTGGGCGGTGGAATATCCGGCTTCTGTGGCATGCAGGCCGGGCGAAAGGAAAAGGACGGCGGTCAGCAGGGCTGGCGGCAACATCGGCAACGGAATGCGATTCGGTTTGCAGGTGGCGTGGGTCATGGCGTTCTCCAATATCGATCGGATGATTTGCACGGGAATGGCTTGGCGAGTTGCGCAGGTCGCGGGCCGGATCAGTGGATGTGGAACATCGCGCACGGGGCGGGCAGGTAGCTGGTTTCGCGGATAGCCTGTCGCTGCGCTTTCAGGGCGGCTTCGATCCGGCGTTCTTCCAGCCAGTCCTTGCGGTCGAAACGGAAGTCGCCCTCCGCGCAGCCGCGCAGGTCGGCCTCGATCCGGCGCAGGCGGCGGAAGTCGAGATAGCTGTCGACTTCGTCGACCAGCTGCGGCCAGGCGGCGTCGACGACGATGGCGTCGTCCAGCCGGCCCACGCGCGGCACCCAGGCCGGGATCAGGCTTTCCGGTCCCTGGAAGTAATCGGCCACCAGGCGGGCAGGGAGAGCCGTGTCGCGGGCGCTGGCGGCCATCCAGGCCGGGTCGGCGACCATCTCGGCGACCGTTTCGGCCCGCTGGACGCGTTGGACGATGCATGGCGGCTCGGCCTGACTGTTCCGCTGGTTGAGTTCACGGGCGGCGGTGACCACCTGGTCGGCGATCAACGGGGCCTGGCACCGGCCCAGGCGGCCCAGCAGGCGGTTGAAGCGCTCCAGCTCGAGGCTGTTGAGATGGAACTGGCCGATGCTCTTGCGACGGCCGGGTGAGCGGTTGGAAGGCGTCAGGTACAGGATGGAGGGCAAGGGATACTGGATGTTCTGCATCGCGTTCATGGTTCTGTCTCCACTGGGTCAGGGATTTGCGCGGTAGTTCCGGCGCGGTCCCAGAGTCCGCCGACCCGGGCGGATGAGTCATGAGGGGGGCGCGATCCTTCTGTCGGCTTTTGCCGAACTTGTGAGGTGATCGTGAGGAAGTGGCGATGAAACCAGGCGGGGCCGCCGGATCGGGCCCCAACGGCGGCGAGCACTACCGCTTCGACCAGGTCGTGGTCGATGTCGCCGCGCATACCCTGAGTCGGGACGGGCAAGCGCAGGCGCTGGAGCCCAAGGCCTTTGCCGTGCTGATCGCCATGCTGCGGCGCCCGGGCGAACTGCTGGGCCGCGACGAGCTGCTGGACGAGGTCTGGGGCCACCGCCACGTCACCCCCGGGGTGCTGACCCGGGCCATCGCGCAGCTGCGCGGCGTGCTGGAAGACGACGTGCAGCACCCTCGCTTTATCCAGACCCAGCATGCGCTGGGATACCGGTTCATCGGGGAACTGGAGCCGGACGAGACCGTTCCGGCGACGGTGGCGATCGAAGTGGACGGGCGTTCCCCGTCCATGCCTGCGCCGGACGAAACCGCATTGCCGGAAGAAGTGGCGATTGGGAGCCGGGACACACCCGCTCCGATCTCCCTTGCCGACGACGCGTCTTCGCCCACGCCGCCTTACGAAGGCGACGAACGACGCGACGCGCATCGCCTGTGGCACTGGCAGTGGCTGGCCTTTGGCGTGTTGATGCTGGCGTTGGTCGCCTGGGCCTGGCTGGAACGCCGCCAGCCACCGGCACGGGTCCTGGAACCTTCCATCGCCGTGTTGCCGTTCACCAACCTCAGCGAGAACCGTAGCGACGATTATTTCGCCGAAGGGCTGGCGGTGGAGATGCACGATGCGCTGGCGGGCGTGCAAGGGTTGAAGGTCGCCGCGCAGATGTCGCCGGCGACCGCGGTCAAGCAAGGGGGCGATGCGAAGGCGCTGGGCGCCTTGCTCGGCGTCTCGACCGTGCTTGATGCAAGCGTCCGCCGCGAAGGCAAGCGGGTGCGGATCAACGCCAGGCTATCCGATTGCACCACCGGCTTCACTTTGTGGAGCCGCAGTTACGATCGCGAACTCTCCGACGTATTCACCACCCAGGTCGAGATCGCGAATGAAGTCGTGCAATCCCTGATGGACGTGCTTCCGCAACAGCGCGAGACCATCGCGCGACGGCTGACGCCGACCAGGAGCGCCGCCGCATTCGATGCCTATTTGCGCGGCCTGTGGCAACTGCTGCACCCGGATCCGGACGGCGACGGCAGGAACGCGGTCGACTTTTTCAACGATGCGCTGTCGGCTGACCGGAAGTTCGCGCGTGCGCAAGCAGGGATCTGCCGGGCCGAGGTCGCGGATTTCCAGAATCGCCTGGATGCGGCCGTCTTCGGACGCGCGCAGGCCAGTTGCGAAAAGGCGCGGCAAATGGATCCCGGCTTGAGCGAAGTGAACCTGGCCCAGGCCGAGCTGTATTTCGCCCATGGCGAATACGGAAAAGCGGTCGAATATTTCACCAAGGCCGAGTCCGATCCGGCCAGCCTTCCCGCGGCCTATGTCGGCATCGCGATCATCCAGGCCAGGCAGGGACATGAGGCGCAGGCGCTGGACTATTTCAACCGCGCGTTGGCTATTCGCCCGGGCAATGCACGCATCCACGCCAATATCGGCTACCAGTATTACCTTGCGGGAAAACTGCCCGAGGCCATCGCCTCCTACCGCAGGGCGGTCGAGCTGCAGCCCGATGATGTAGACCTGTGGAGTTACCTCGGTGGCGTGTATCTCACCGCGGGACAGGTTCCGGAAGCGGTGCGCGCACTGGGCCGGTCCATTGCCATCAAGCCGACTTACGCGGCGCTGACCAATCTTGGCGAGATCGAATACCTGTCTGGCCACTACGCCGAAGCCGTGGCATTGCAGAAGCGCGCGGTGCAGCTCGATCCGTCGGACT
Organism: Pseudoxanthomonas sp.; assembly: GCA_041919795.1. Taxonomy (GTDB): domain Bacteria; phylum Pseudomonadota; class Gammaproteobacteria; order Xanthomonadales; family Xanthomonadaceae; genus Pseudoxanthomonas_A. The sequence goes on from JAYRTC010000005.1 coordinate 35,682, forward strand.
ACCTGAGCTGGGGCAACCTGGCGCAGGCGCAACTGGCCGATCCGGCCACGGCGGGCCAGGCGTCACAGGCATTTCGTGAAGCAGCCAGGCGCGCGCAGCGCTATGTCGAAATCAAGGCGGACGATGCCAAGACCCTGGCGGCGCTGGGTTGGTATCGCGCCAACCTGGGCGAATCCCTGCAGGCGCTGCAACTGGTCGCCCGCTCCGAGGCGTTGGGTGGCGAGCCCGGCGAGGTCGCGCTGTACAACGCGCAAACCCTGGCCAGCCTGGGTGAGCTGGACGAGGCGCGCAAGCGCATTGCCGCAGCCCGGGCCGCAGGCATAGTCGAGAACCGGATCGCCGGCAATGCGGCCCTGCGCAGCATCCGCGCGACTGATGGCCGCGCGGATCCAGCCAAGACCCTAGAAACCGCCCCGAGCAATGGCAACGGGCCCACCCGAGGAGGATGAGATGGCCACGGCACGCAAGAAAGTCAGCAAGACACCCGAAACGACAACCACGAAACCGGCACCCAGGGCAGTTGCGAAAAAAACCGGCGACAGCAAAGGCAAGGTCATCGAGGAAAAGTATCGGATCGAACTGGGCAGCGGCAGATTCATCGACTTCCGGGTCACGATCGCTTCCGCGCCGAAGGTCGGTCCGGGGCCCCGGCCGCGCTTCGACGAGATGGTCCTGATGCGGAGGATCGACGAAGACCGGGTGTTGACCATCGGCGCCGAATTGGCCCGTTATCCGACCGCCGGCATCAAGGTGGGCTCGGGCGGCCCGCCGACCGGGGGCAACTAGCGGCGGATCGCCAGGCGCACCGGCGCGAAACTGCGCCGGTGCTGCGGGCACGGACCGTGCGCCGCGAGCGCGGCGAGATGCGCCGCGCTGGGATAGCCCTTGTGCCGGTCGAAACCGTATTGCGGGTACTCGGCGTGCAACGCGCGCATCGCGCGGTCGCGCGCGACCTTGGCCAGGATCGAGGCGGCCATGATCGCCGGTTCTATCGCATCGCCGCCGATGATCGCCTGCGCAGGGCAGGGCAGGTCGCGTGGCAGGCGATTGCCGTCGATGCGCGCGAACTGCGCCTCGGGTGACAGCGCGCACAGCGCCCGACGCATGCCGGTCAGCGTGGCTTGCAGGATGTTCAATTCATCGATTTCGGCGGCATCGACGAATTCGATATGCCAGGCCAGCGCGCGCTCGATGATCAGCGGATACAGCGCCTCGCGTTTTTTCTCGCTGAGCTTCTTGGAGTCGTCCAGTCCGGCGATGGGTCGCGACGGATCCAGGATCACCGCGGCGACCGAAACCGGTCCGGCCAGCGGCCCGCGTCCGGCTTCATCCACCCCGGCCACATGCAGAGGAGGGGCGACGTTCATCGCACCAGCTTGGCGATGGCGTCGGCCGCGCGCGCAGATGCGTCCTGGCGCAAGGCCTCGTGCAGTTCGCGATACTGCGGCTGCAGCGCACCGACGATTTCCGGGTGCTGGAACAGGTTGCCCACCGCCGCCGCCAGGTTCGATGGCGTGCATTCGTCCTGCATCAGTTCCGGCGCCAGGTCGGTGCCGGCCAACACGTTCGGCAGGGCGTAACGCTCCACTTTCAACAGGCCGAAGGCCTTGACGATGCGGTAGGTCCACGGCGCGACCTTGTAGCCCACCACCATCGGCCGCTTGGCCAGCATCGTTTCCAGCGTGGCCGTGCCCGAGGCCAGCAACACCACGTCCGCCGCGACCATCGCTGCGCGCGCCTGTCCGTCGATCAGCTTCGGTGGCGGCGACAGGTCGGAAAGTTGCGCTACCAGCGGTTCCAGCGCGCGGCGACAGGCGGCGTTGGCAGCCGGAACCACGATCTGCAGGTAGGGCACCATCGCGGCCACGCTGCGCGCGGCTTCGAGGAAAGTCTGCGCGAGGCGCTCGATTTCCCCCAGCCGGCTGCCGGGCAACACCGCCAGCACCGGCGTGTAGGCATGCAGTCCCAACGCTACCCGCGCCGCGGCCTGGTCGGGTTCCAGCGGCATCTCGTCGGCCATCGGATGGCCGACGAAACGCGCATCGATGCCGTGCCGGGCGTAGATCGGCGGCTCCATCGGGAACAGGCACAGGACCATGTCGGCGCTGGCGCCGATCTTCTGCGCGCGCTTCTCGCGCCAGGCCCACACCGAAGGGCTGACGTAATGCACGGTGCGCACGTCACGCCGCTTCAGCCAGCGCTCCACGCCCAGGTTGAAGTCGGGCGCGTCGATGCCGATGAACACGTCCGGCTTCCACGCCAGCACGCGCTGGCGCAGTTCGCGGCGCAGTTTCAGCAGTCGGGGCAGGTGGCGCAGCACTTCCGACAAGCCCATCACCGCCAGCTCGCCCGAATCGAACCAGGTATCGCAACCTGCACCGCGCATCGCATCGCCGCCGATGCCGGCGAACTCGGCATCGGGAAAGCGCTTGCGCAATTCCCCGATCAGGCCGGCGCCGAGCGCATCGCCCGACGACTCGCCAGCGACCAGGGCGATGCGCTTGTGTTGCGTGCTTGCGGAACGCAAGGCCGCGGGAGAGGCGACCAGGTCGGACAGGGTCGGGGATTGCGCGCCGGCCTGCTTCTCCCTGCTCATCGCGGCATGCTCATTGAGGCCAGCTCATCGCAACAGGGGCCGTTCGCCGCTGTCTATGAAATCGAGCAAGGCGCGCACGTCATCGCTTTCGCGGGCCTGTTCGGCGAGTTGCTGCCTGGCCTCGGCCAGTGGCAGTCCGGCAACGTACAAAGTGCGGTACGCGCGCTTGATCGCGCTTATGCGTTCGGCATCGAATCCGCGCCGCTTCAGCCCTTCGCTGTTGATTCCGCGCGGCCGTCCTTGCGCGTCGCCGGCCACCATGGTGTACGGCGGCACGTCGCCGCTGATCAGCACGCCCATGCCCAGGAAGGCATGCGCGCCGATGCGGCAGAACTGATGCACGCCGGCGAAACCGCTCATGATCACCCAGTCGCCGATTTCGACATGCCCGGCCAGGGTGGAATTGTTGGAGAACACGCAATGGTCACCGACCACGCAGTCGTGCGCGACATGGGTGTAGGCCAGCAGCCAGTTGTCGTTGCCGATGCGGGTGATGCCGCTGCCGGTGCCGGTGCCGCGATTGATGGTCACGAATTCGCGGATGAGGTTGCGGTCGCCGATCACCAGTTCGGCGCGCTCGCCGGCGAACTTCTTGTCCTGCGGGTCGCCGCCGATCGCGGCATGGCCGACGATGCGGTTGTCGCGGCCGATCCGGGTCGGGCCGGTGATGCTGCAATGCGAACCGATGACGGTGCCTTCGCCGATTTCCACCTCCGCACCGATGCTGGTGAAGGCCCCGACCCGCACGCCCGCCGCCAATCGCGCGGCGGGATCGACCAGTGCGCCGGGATGGATCGACGCGTCGGGATGGATCGTGGGCGCGGTGCTCATGGCTGCTTCATTCCTTGTCCGTCTCCGCGCACAGCACGTCGGCCGTGGCGACTTCCTCCCCATCCACGCGCGCGACGCAGGTGTAAAAGGTCATGGAGCGGATGATGCGCTTGATCTCCACGTGCAGCTCCAGCACGTCGCCCGGCACGACCATGCGCGAGAAGCGCGCGTTGTCGATCTTGACCAGGTAGAAAAGCTTGTTGTCGGCGACCGTGCCGCGAGAAAGCTGGGTCAGGATCCCACCGGCCTGGGCCAGGGCTTCGATCACCAGCACGCCGGGCATCACCGGATGGCCGACGAAGTGGCCCTGGAAGAACGGCTCGTTGATGGTCACGTTCTTGTGCGCGACGATGCGCTTGTGCGCCTCGAACTGGACCACACGGTCGACCAGCAGGAACGGATACCGGTGCGGCAGCAACTGCTGGATCCGGGTCACGTCGATGGGTAATTGCACGGGCTCGCTCATTCTTCCTCCTTGCGCACGCCGGGCAGGCGCCGCGCCAATGAATCCAGTTGCTTGAACCTGGCGGCGTTCTTGCGCCAGGTGCGATTGTCGGTGAGCGGCGTGCCCGAGGAATACTCGCCGGGTTCGCGGATCGAATGGGTGACCAGCGACATCGCGGTGATCGTGACCTTGTCGCAGATCTCCAGATGCCCGAGCACGCCGGCGGCGCCGCCTATCAGGCAGTAACGGCCGATCCTGGCGCTGCCGGCCGCGGCGCTGCAGCCGGCCATGGCCGTGTGCGCGCCGATATGCACGTTGTGGCCGATCTGGATCTGGTTGTCCAGGCGCACGTCCTCTTCCAGCACGGTGTCGCCCAGCGCACCGCGGTCGATGGTGGTATTGGCGCCGATTTCGCAATCGTCGCCGACTACCACGCCGCCCAGTTGCGGCACCTTGATCCAGCATCCCGCGTCCATGGCCAGGCCGAAGCCGTCCGCGCCCAGCACCGCGCCCGGATGGATGCGCACGCGCTGTCCCAGGCGGACCCGGGTCACCAGGGTGACGCGCGCGCCGAGTTCGCTGCCGGCCCCGACTTCGCAATCCTCGCCGATCACGCAGCCCGGGCCGATCACGCAACCCTCGCCAATGCGGCTGTTGGCGCCGACCACGACGAAGGGACCGACATGGGCGCCCGCGGCAATGCTGGCGCGGGCGTCAATCACCGCGCTGGGGTGGATGCCGGGCTCGCGCACGGGATGCGCTTCGAACAGCGCGGCTATCTTCGCGAAGGTGGTGTAGGGATCGCGGGCGATCAATGCGGTATGCGGGGCAGAGGAGGCATCTTCCTCGCGCAGCACCACGACCGATGCCTGGCTGGCGGCCAGCTGGTTGCGGTAACGCGGATTGGCGAGGAAGGCGAGCTGTCCGTTGCCGGCATTGGCCAGCGTGGCCACGCCGCGCACGCTGGCCGAGCCGTCGCCATGCACGGAAAGGGCGAAGCGCTCGGCGAGTTCGTCGGCAGTGGCCTGGAAGGGATGCATGGGCTTGCAGTTTAACGTCTTGGACGTGCCCGGGTGGAATGCAAAGGCCCGGACTTGTCCGGGCCTTTGCGGGCACGCAGCGCGATCAATGCGTCAGAACGCGCCGCCGAAGGTGAACTGCAGGCGTTCGATCTCGTCGTCATCCTTGGTCCGAAGCGGCAAGGCGTAGCTGATCGAAATCGGACCCACCGGCGCGCGCCACAGCAACGAAACGCCCGCGGAGGCCCTCAGTTCGCCCGCATCGAAGTCATCGGTGCCCGCGAACACGTTGCCGAAGTCCACGAAGGCCGAGATGCGCGCGGCCTTGGAGTCGAACAGCTTCGGGAAATACATTTCCAGCGAACCGGTGGTCTTCAGCGCGCCACCCAGGGGCTGGCCCCTGAAGCCGCTGGTCACCTCCGACCGCGGCCCCAGGGTGTTGTCGCGGAAGCCACGCACCGAACGCACGCCGCCGGCGTAGAAATTCTCGAAGAACGGCAGGCCGGTGGCGGTAATGCTCCGGGTCTGGACCGAGCCGGGCGCGCACTCGGCGGCGGCCTTGGTTTGCGGGTCGGTCGGCTGCACGGAGCAGAAAATGCGCGTGGTATCGCTGCCATAACTGTCGCCATAACCCAGCTCGGCGCGGGTGTTCAGCACCAGCGACGGACTGAGCGGCCAGTACTTGGAGAACTCGTAGTTGAGCTTGTAGTACTCGACGGTCGAGCCCGGCAAGGTGATCTCGGTCGAGATCCGCTGGTAGGTGCCGGCGGTGGGCATGAAGTAGTCGTTGCGCGTATCGCGGGCCCAGCCCAGTTCGGTGCGCCAGGCGTGGAAGGTGCGATTTCCCACGGCATTGATGTAGTCGATGATCGTTGCCGGGGTGGAGCCGCCGAAGGTCAGGATTTCGTTGGTGTCGACGCCGAACAACAGCGAGACGGTGTCGTTCTCTGTGATCGGCAAGCCAAGCACGCCCTGGGCGGCGGCGCTGGTGGTCGAGTACTGAGCGGTGTTGAAGCTGGAGTAGTCGAACTCGCGCCACCACAGGTTGTAGCCCAGCGACAGGCCTTCGTCGGTGAAGAACGGGTTCACGTACGAGAACGAATAACGCTGCAGGTAATCGCTGCGCTGCGCCTCGACCGAGACCCGGTTGCCGCTGCCCAGGAAGTTGTTCTGCGACAGCTGGATCGAGGTGGTGATGCCGGACAGCTGCGAATAACCCAGGCCGAAGACGAAGCTGCCCGACGTGGTTTCCTTGACGTTGTAGACCACGTCGACCTGGTCGTTGCTGCCGGGCACGGCGGGCGTCTCGACATCGACGGTCTCGAAGTAGCCCAGACGCTGCAGGCGGATCTTGGAGCGATCGATCGCCGCCTGCGAATACCAGCTGCCCTCGAACTGGCGCATCTCGCGGCGCAGGACCTCGTCGGCGGTGCGGGTGTTGCCCTTGAAGACGATGTGGCGGACGTTGACGCGCGGGCCAGGAACCACCTGCAGGTTGATGGCGACGGTGCGGTTCTCGCGATCGACCGTCGGGATCGGGTTCACCTTGGAAAAGGCGTAACCGATGTTGCCCAGGGTGGCGGTGATGGCGTCGGAGGTGTATTCCAGCAGCGCGCGCGAAAATACCTGGTCCTTCTTGACCAGCACCCGCTTCTCGATTTCCTCGACCGGCAGGATGGTGTCGCCGGTGACCTTGACGTCGGAGACCTTGTACTGCTCGCCTTCGGTGATGCCGGCGCTGATGAACATGTCCTGCTTGTCGGGACTGATCGCGACCTGGGTCGAATCCAGGCTGAAATCCACGTAGCCGCGATCCAGGTAGTACGAGTTCAGTTTCTCGATGTCGCCGGACAATTTTTCCTTGGAATACTGGTCGTCGCGGCGGTACCACGACAGCCAGTTGCTTTCCTTCGACTCCCAGTTGTCCAGGATGTCCTCGTTCTCGAACTTCTCGGCGCCGATCAGGTTGACGTGGCGGATCTTGGCGGCCTTGCCTTCCTTGACGTTGATGGTCACGTCGACGCGGTTGCGGTCCAGCTGCGCCACGGTGGGGTTGATCTCGACGTTGTACTTGCCGCGGTTGTTGTACTGGCGGGTCAGTTCCTGGGTGACGCGGTCCAGGGCCAGGCGGTCGAAGGTCTCGCCTTCGGCCAGGCCGATGTCCTGCAGGCCCTTCATCAAGTCCTCGGACTTGATGTCCTTGTTGCCGACCAGGGTCAGTTTGTTGATCGCGGGACGCTCGGCGACGGTGATCACCAGGATGCTGCCCTGGCGATCGAGCCGGACATCCTCGAAGAAGCCGGTCTTGTACAACGCGCGGATGGCTTCGCCGGTCTTGCTGGAATCGACCGTGTCGCCGCGTTCGATCGGCAGGTAGGTCAGGACCGTGCCGGCGGAGATACGCTGCAGGCCGTCGATGCGGATATCGGTGGCGGTGAAGGCGTCCGTACTGGCGATGGCCGGCTGGCCGGATTCCGTCGTCTGCGCCCAGGCCGGCAATGCGATGGCCGAAGCCAGGGCGAGGGCGAGCAGGCGGCGGGAAGGGAGTCGCGTCATCATCACATCCGATAAGGTAGGTGCGGGTGTTGCCTGCGCAGCTGCAGGGGAGTGCCGGAATACAGCCGGCGAAAGAATCCGGGAGCGGACCGGGGAAAATCGGGCCGGGGAAAACCGGGAAAGCAGGGCCATCAGGTCACCAGACGGAAAATGTCGTTGTAGAACGCCAGACCCATCAAGCCGGCCAGCATGGCCAGGCCCACATATTGCCCGGTGGCCATGGCGCGGTCGCTCAGCGGACTGCCCTTGGCCAACTCAATAAGGTAATACAGCAAGTGCCCGCCGTCCAAGACCGGGATCGGCAGCAGGTTGATGATGGCCAGGCTCAGCGAGAGCAGGGCCATGAAGAACAGGAACCACGCCGGGCCGCGCTTGGCGGTCTGGTTGGCCACCTGGGCGATGGTCAGCGGACCCGAGATGTTCTTCACCGACGCATGGCCGGTGAACATGCGCCGGATCATGCCCAGCGAATCGGAGGTCATCTTGCCGGTTTCGCGGAACGCGGCCGGGATGGCCGCGAGCGGGCCGAAGCGCTGCAAGGCGTCGTAAGCCGGTGCCTGGGTCGGCGGCGCGACGCCGAGGGACCAGTATTCGCGGCCGGAAGCGGCATCGCGGTGCCAGACCGGCGTGATTTCCAGCGACAGCGACTTGCCGTTGCGTTCGACCTGGAGCTTGCCGGCTCCGCCACGCTGGCCGATCTTCTGCACCAGGGGAGTGATCTCGCCGAAATTGCGTATAGGCGTACCGTCGATCGCGGCGATCCGGTCCCCGGGCACCAGCAATCGGGAGGCGGGCATCCCGGAAGCGGTGGATTCCACCACCGCCGGGGCCAACTGGTGCTGCCAGGCGAAACCGGCGAGCGCGGACACGTTTTCCTGGTCGAAGCCGCTGGCCAACGTGGACAACGGCAGGGTGCGCGTGTGTTTCAGGCCGTGGCTGTCGAGCACCGTCATCTGCAGGTCGCGGCCATCCATCGCCGCCGTGGTCATGCTCTGGATGGCGTCGCCGAAAGTGCGCACCGGCTGGCCTTCGATTTCCTCGACCTTGTCGCCCGCAACAAAGCCCGCCTGGGCGGCGATGCCCTGGACCTGGCCAACGGTGGCGGAATAGTCGGGGCGTCCGATCACGAACATGGCCCACAGCAGCGCCACGCACAGCACCAGGTTGGCGACCGGGCCCGCAGCCACGATCGCGATGCGCTGCAGGACCGGCTTGCGGTTGAACGCCTGGTCCTGTTGCGAAGCCGGTACCTCGACTTCGGCTTCGTCCAGCATCTTCACGTAGCCGCCCAGCGGGATCGCGGCGATGGCGAATTCGGTGCCATGGCGGTCATGACGCGACCACAGCGGCTTGCCGAAACCCACCGAGAAGCGCAGCACCTTCACTCCGCAGCGCCTGGCCACCCAGTAGTGGCCGAATTCATGGAACGTCACCAGCACGCCAAGCGCGACGATCATCCACCAGATTGAGCCAACGATGTCACTCATGCGGGTGGACGTTGCCTGTGATTGCGTGTTCGGTGAGCCTGCGTTCGGCGAGACGGCGTGCCTGCGCATCCGCCGCCAGCAGCGCTTCCAGCGATTCGGCCGGGGCGGCGGGCAGCGCGGCGAGGACGTCCTCGACCAGCGCGGGAATGGCTAGGAAACCTATCCGGCCCTGAAGAAAGGCTGAAACCGCGACTTCATTCGCGGCATTCAATACGGCCGGCGCGGTGCCTCCCGCCGCGAGCGCTTGCCAGGCCAGCCGCAGGCACGGGAACGCGTCGCTGTCGGGCGCTTCGAAATCGAGCCGGCCGTGGGCCAGCAGGTCCAGTCCCGCGACCCCGGATTCGATCCGCTGCGGCCATCCCAGGCCGACCGCCAGCGAGGTGCGCATGTCCGGCAAACCGAGCTGGGCCAGGGTCGAGCCATCGACGAATTCCACCAGCGAATGCACCAGGCTTTGCGGATGCACCAGCACGGCGAGCTTCTCGCCGGGGATGTCGAACAGGTGGTGGGCCTCGATCAGCTCCAGGCCCTTGTTCATCAGCGTCGCCGAATCGACCGAGATTTTCGGCCCCATCGACCATTTGGGATGGGCGATGGCTTGCTGCGGCGTGACTGCGGCCAGCGAATCGCGGGTCCTGCCACGGAACGGCCCGCCCGATGCGGTGAGCACGATGCGCCGCACGTCGCCCTGAGTGTCGCGTGAACGCAGGCACTGGAAGATGGCGTTGTGTTCGCTGTCGATCGGGATGATCTCGGCCTTTGCGCCGTTGGCCGCGGACATCAGCAGTTCGCCGGCCAGGACCAGCGATTCCTTGTTGGCCAGCAGCAGGCACTTGCCCGCGCGCGCCGCCGCCAGGGTGGAACCCAGCCCCGCCGCGCCGACTATCGCCGCAACCACGGTGTCGCAGGCATCCGACCCCGCCAGGGCATCGAGTGCGGCATCGCCCGCATGCGCCTGGGTGGCCAGGCCGGCGTCGCGCAGGCCATCGCGCAATGCGGCGTGGAGCGATTCGTTCGCGATCACCGCATGCGCCGGCCGATGGGTCACGCACAGGGCGACCAGGGCATCGACCTGGTTGCCGGCGGCCAGCACGCTTGCGCGCAGGCGGTCGGGGTGGCGCGCGATCACATCCAGCGCCGAGGCGCCGATCGAGCCGGTGGCTCCGAATATCGCGATATTGCGCACTTCGCCCATGTCAGAAGCCGAACAGTTCCTTGCCCACGGCAAAGATCGGCAGCGCGGCCAGGACGCCATCCAGGCGATCGAGGAGGCCGCCGTGTCCCGGGATCAGGGTGCCGGAATCCTTGGCCCCGACATGGCGCTTGAGCAGGCTCTCGAACAGGTCGCCGACCACCGAGAACAGCACGGTGGCCACGGCCACGACAATGAACGCGGGAACCTGGGCCAGGGTCATCCCGGTGAACGTCGTGCACAGCAATCCCACCGCGACGCCCGCCAGCAATCCACCCAGCAGCCCCTCAAGGGTCTTGTTGGGGCTGATGCGCGGGGCGAGCTTGCGGCCTCCGAACCAGCGGCTACCGAAATGCCGGCCGGCGAAATAAGCGCCGCTGTCGGCGGCCCAGACGATCATCAGCGCGGTAAGCAGCCAACGGTGGCCCTGGTTGATGCCCGGGCCGGTCGATGGATCTCCGAAATTGCCCGAATGCAGCAGGCACAGGGCGCACCAGGCCGGGATGATCGCCAGCGTGGCCGCCGCCAGCTTGAACACGCGCGCATGGGTCTCGTGGTCGGAAGCGAAGTTGAAACGACGGAGCCAGAGCACGGACGTCAGCCACCAGGCGACGCCGGCCAGGGTGACGATCTGGAACAAGGCCGGCGAAGATCCCGCCGAAGAACGGGAAGCCCAGACCAGCAGCACCATCAGCAGCAGGTTGGCGACAAGAAGCACCGTGCGCGGCAGGGTGTCGTCGATTTCGGCCAGTTTCAGCCATTCCCAAAGTCCCATCAGGAATACCACGGCGCTCAACGCCGCCATCCAGGACGTAGGCAAGAACAGGATCGCGGCGATGGCGACGGGCGCCATGACCAGCGCGGTAATGGTTCGGGTACGGGTCATGCGGGGGTTTTCTCCGGGAGTGCGTCTGCGACCTGGGCGCTGGTCAGGCCGAAACGGCGTTCGCGCCCGGCGAAATCGTCCAGCGCCTGCTGCAGGGTGGCCGCATCGAGCTCAGGCCACAGCAGCTCGGTGAACCACAATTCGGTGTAGGCCAGCTGCCACAGCAGGAAATTGCTGATCCGGTGGTCGCCGCCGGTACGAATGAAAAGATCGGGTGGCGGCAGGTCGGCCAGCGCCATCCGGGAAGCAATCGCGGCCTCGTCGATGTCCTCGGCACGCAGCGTGCCGGCGGCGACATCGGCGGCCAGCGCGCGCGCGGCGTTGGCGATGTCCTGGCGGCCGCCGTAACTGGCCGCGATCACCAGGTCCAGGCGCGTATTGGCCAGGGTCTGGGCTTCGGCGGCCTGCATGCGTTCGCGGATGCCGGGGGAAAAACGCTCGCGTTCGCCGATGAAGCGCACGCGCACGCCACGCCGGTCCAGTTCCTCGACTTCGCGGTCCAGCGCATTGAGGAACAGTTTCATCAATGCGCCCACTTCCTCCTGTGGCCGGCCCCAGTTCTCGCTGGAGAAGGCGAACAGGGTCAGCGCCCGGATCCCGCGTTCGAGGCAGAAATCGATGCAAACATTGACCGCGCGCGCGCCGGCGCGGTGGCCGATGATGCGCGGACGCCGGCGGCGTTCGGCCCAGCGTCCGTTGCCGTCCATGATCACGGCGAGATGCCGGGGAACGGCGGAAGTAGGGGTGGTAGATAGCACGGCAGTCATCGGGTCTGCGACTGCATCAGACGGACATCAGTTCCTGTTCCTTGGCCTTGACCACGTCGTCGACATCCTTGATCGCCTTGTCGGTGAGCTTCTGGATCTCATCCTGGGTCTGGCGTTCCTCGTCCTCGGTGATTTCCTTTTCCTTCAACAGGTCCTTGACCTGCTGGTTGGCGTCGCGGCGGATGTTGCGCACCGCGATCTTGGCGTTCTCGCCTTCGCCATGCACGTGCTTGGACAGTTCGCGGCGACGCTCTTCGGTCAGGGCGGGGATGTTGATGCGGATCACGGTGCCGGCGGTGTTGGGGGTCAGGCCCAGGTCCGAGGCCAGGATCGCCTTCTCCACCGCCGAGACCATCTGCTTCTCCCACGGACTGATGGTCAGCGAGCGCGCATCGGTCACGGTCACACTGGCGACCTGGGTCAGCGGCATGTCCGAACCGTAGTAATTGACCTTCAGGTGATCCACCAGAGCGGTGGTGGCGCGGCCGGTGCGCAGCTTGGTCAGATCGTGGCGCAGCGCATCGATGCTTTTCGCCATGCGCGCCTGCGCGTCTTTCTTGATTTCGTTGAGCATTGGGTTTTTCCGGAAGAATTCGGCCAGCCGCCGATTATACGGGAGCCCGGCAAGGTATCCCCGGAAAGGGGTGTAGGAGCGGGCCTTGCCCGCGATGTTTTTGGCTCAATGCGAATGATGCGGTGCCGCATCATGCAGGTCGTGCCCGCAGGCCATGCCGCGTTCGATCTGCAGGGTCGCGTGATTGATGCCGAAGCGGTGGTCCAGTTCGTGCGTGGTGGCATCGATGAAGGCGTCGTGGTCGTGGTCTTGCGGGCGCACCAGGTGCGCGGTCAGGGCGATCTCGTTGGCGCCCAGCGGCCAGATATGCAGGTGGTGGATCGCCTTGACCCCAGGCTGGGCCGACAGGAAAGCCATCACTTCGGCCTGGTCGATGTTGCCGGGCACCGCATCCATGGCCGCGTTGAAACTGTCGCGCAGCAGGCCGAAGGTGCCGACCGCGATCACCACGCCGACCAGCAGGGCGATGGCCGGATCCAGCCACTCCCAGCCGAACGCCAGCATGCCGGCGCCCGCAAGCACCGCCGCCAGCGAGACCGCCGCATCGGCCATCAGGTGCAGGAAGGCGCCGCGCTTGTTCAAGTCGTGCCCGTGTCCTTCGCGCAGCAGCCATGCCGCGCCCAGATTGACGAAGATGCCGATGGCCGCCACCACCATCACGGTTGTTGCCGGGATGGTGGGGGGCGCACTGAAGCGGCGGATCGCCTCCCAGCTCAGCGCGCCGGAAAACACCATCAGCAGGATCGAATTGGCCAGCGGCGACAGCAGCGTGGCCCGCCGCCAACCATAGGTATGGCTGTGCGTGGGCGGACGCTGCGCCAGTTTCGCGGCGCCCCATGCCAGGCCCAGGCCCAGCACGTCGCCCAGGTTATGCAGCGCATCGGACAACAGCGCCAGCGAATTGACGTGGAAACCGTAACCCGCTTCCAGCGCGGTATAGGCAAGGTTGATGACGATGGCCCAGCCGAACACGCGCGCAGACGAGCCATGGGGAAGGTGGGGGGCGTGGGAATGTGCCATGTGGGATAGCGTGGCCAAGGTGTCGGGGTGGACACAATTACATGGTGGTTAGAGCGGTGAAGTCGCTCGCTGCGCGAGCTGGGAAGTCGGTGGCTTCACCGCCTGCCAAGGCCAAGCAGAGCGATTGTTTCATTCGCAGGCCGCGCAGCGGCCGACTTCGCCCTTGGCAGCGCCGCAGGCGCGAATTGACCCTTCAACACTGCGCCGCAGGCGCGACTTCACCCCTTAACCACGGCCCTTCACCAGCGTGCCGACATTTTCGCCGCGCAGGATCCGCATCAGGTTGCCGGGTACGGACAGGTCGTAGATGCGCAGCGGCACGTCGCTGTCGCGGCACAGGGCGAAGGCGGCGGTGTCCATGACCTGCAGGTCGCGCTTGAGCACTTCGTCGTAGGTCAGTTGCTCGAAACGCGTGGCGTCCGGGAACTTGCTCGGGTCGCGGTCGTAGACGCCATCGACCTTGGTCGCTTTCAGCAACAGGTCCGCGCCGATCTCGATCGCACGCAGCGCAGCGCCGGAATCGGTGGTGAAGAAGGGGCTGCCGACGCCTGCGGCGAAGATGCACAGGCGGCCTTTTTCCAGATGGCGCACGGCACGGCGGCGGATGTAGTCCTCGCACACGTCGTTGATCTTGATCGCGCTCATCACCCGCACCTTGGCGCCCAGTTTTTCCAGTGCGTCCTGCATGGCCAGCGCGTTGATCACCGTGGCCAGCATGCCCATCTGGTCGCCGGTGACCCGATCCATGCCGCTGGCGGCCAGACCGGCGCCGCGGAAGATGTTGCCGCCGCCGATCACCAGTCCGATTTCGGCGCCGGCCTCGCGCGCCTCGATGATCTCGCGGGCGATGCGCCCGATCACGGCCGGGTCGATGCCGTAGTCCTCGGCCCCCATCAACGCCTCGCCGGACAGCTTGAGCAGGATGCGGCGATAAGCGAGGGGAGCGGTCATGGGCATCTCTGGCGTTGGGGTAAACAGGCTCATTCTAGCCGAGCTGCGCGGCCTTCGTCAGGCTCGGGGCTCATAGACCGCGTAAAGTTTGCGCGCGGGCTCCAGCACTTCCCAGATGCCTTCGAAGCCGGCCGGGATCACGAAACTGTCGCCTGCGACAAGCGTGGTTTCACTGCCGTCATCGCCGCGCAGGCGTACCTGTCCGGCGAGCAGGTGGCAGAACTCGTGCTCGGTGTACGCCACCCGCCAGGCGCCCACCTCGCCTTCCCAGACGCCGCAATGGAAGGCGTCGCTTTCATCGGAATAGGCATTGGCCACGGTCTGCATTGGCGTGCCCGCGACCAGACGTTCGCTGGCCACGGAGCTGGGTGTATTGCCGTTGCCGTGGTGCGGGATGCGGACGATGCCGGGCATGACGATGTTCCGCGAAAGAGAGGCCCTATTATGGCGGCCGCGGCGACCCCGCCGCGTTCCCCAACGACGTCAAGGAGTGGATATGAGCGTGCGTACCCTGCAGGAATTCCTGGCCTCGTCCAAGGAAAAGGACGTCGGCAGCGACGCCTTCGAGCTGGAAAGCCCGCATATGCTGGAAGTGCGCCTGAACGGCATGGTCTGGGCCAAGGCCGGGTCCATGGTCGCGCGCAAGGGTGGGGTCAAGTTCACCCGCCAGGGGGTCATGGAACAAGGCCTGGGCAACCTGCTGAAGAAGATGGTCAGCGGCGAAGGCATGCAGTTGATGAAAGTGGAGGGCGAGGGCCGCGTGTACCTGGCCGATGCCGGCAAGAAGATCACCCTGCTGCGTCTGGCCGGCGAGGCGATCTTCGTCAACGGCAACGACGTGCTGGCGATCGAGTCGGGCATCGAGAGCAGGATCACGATGATGCGCAAGGTGGCCGGCATGCTCTCCGGCGGCTTGTTCAACGTGCGCCTGAGCGGCAGCGGCATCGTCGCCATTACTTCCCATTACGAGCCGCTGACCTTGCCGGTCAATGCGCAGACCGGCCCGGTATTCACCGACCCGAACGCCACGGTGGCCTGGTCCGGGGGCTTGAACCCGGAAATCATCACCGACATCTCGCTGGGCACGCTGCTGGGCCGAGGCTCTGGCGAAAGCATCCAGCTGCGGTTCGCCGGCGAGGGCTGGGTGGTCGTGCAGCCGTATGAGGAAGTGGTTTTCCAGGCCAAGGAGTGAGGTCTGGTATTCCTCCTGGCCAAGAAAGCCGCGTTGATCGCGGCTTTTTTTTGTTCCTCATGGAAATTCCCCATGGAAATTCTTGATGGGAGTCGGCGTGGAGCGGCATGGCGGCAGCCGTGCGTTGGCCCCATCTCCCGCGCCAGATCTTGATTGCATTGCAGCAGGACCAGCACATTGAAACGGCAGGATGAGAAAAGTTCCCGGCAAAAATGTGACGAATATCACAAAATTATGGTGAGGCCTCGTAACCAAATTGCAACGCTTAATTAACCTGTTATTAAGGCGAATGGCTAGGGCCATATGACGAAAGTCATGCTTGTCAGGAGGACGGGCTGGTTGGGACGTCCATGTGCAGTCAACCTAAAGCGGGGAGTCACACAGTGTCCAAACGCAACTTCAATCGCGTCTTTCGACGCAGCGCCCTTACCGTGGCGCTCGGGTTCTGCTTCAACTCGTATGTCCATGCGCAGTCCAATACTTCCGGTGCGGTGTTCGGCCAGGCGGCCGTGGGGGAAAAGGTTCTCGTCGAGAATCCGGCCACCGGTTTCAGCCGCGAGGTTTCGATTGGCGCCGACGGGGCCTACCGGGTCTCGGCGCTTGCGCCAGGCAACTACAAGGTCACCCTGAGGCGGGCGGATGGCACGACCTCGACGCGAGAGGTCTCCGTCAACGTCGGTACCGGCACCTCGGTGAATTTCACCGCGGCCGCCAATGCCGATGGCGCCACCAACCTGGGCACGGTGACGGTGGTGGCTTCCACGCTGGTCAATCCCATCGACGTTTCCTCGGTCGAGTCCACCACCATCCTGACATCGGCGCAGTTGGCGAAGATCCCGGTGCCGCGCGACACGACTTCGGTGGCGCTGCTGGCGCCCGGCACCGTGCGCGGCGACAACGCCTTCGGCAACCTGGCTTCGTTCGGCGGTTCGTCCGTGGCCGAGAACCAGTACTACATCAACGGTTTCAACGTAACCAATTCGTTCCGCAGCCTCAATTTCTCCAAGGTTCCCTTCGAAGGCATCGCCGAACAGCAGATCAAGACCGGCGGCTACGGCGCGGAATTCGGCCGCTCGCTGGGTGGCGTGGTCAACCAGATCACCAAGCGCGGCACCAATGAGTTCAAGGCGGGCGCAAACGTGTTCTGGGCACCCAAATCCCTGCGCTCCGATGTCGAGGACTTCAAGTATTCCAATCCCCTGGAGGCGAGCGATTTCGGCACGGTGGCCGAAGACAACAGCAACGACACGCGAGACGAGTTGATCGGCAGCGTATGGGCCGGTGGCGCGCTGGTGCAGGATCGCTTGTTCGGCTATGCATTGCTGTCGTATGGAAAGACCGACACCGACACGTGGGGTGACAGGAACGCCTTCACCAACCGCAGCGGTGCGCTCAAGAATCCCACCTGGCTGACCAAGTTCGACTGGAACATCAACGACAGCAACAAGCTGGAACTCACCGCGTTTTCGGACAAGCAGGAAACCGAGACCCGGGTGTACGCCAACACGCCAGGCGAGGTGGATCGCAATGCTTACGCCGGCACCTTGTTCGATGAGCAAGGCGGCAACAATTACGTGCTCAAGTACACCGGCTACCTGACCGACAACTTCACCCTGACCGCGTTGTACGGCCATGGCGTATTCAAGCGCCAGCAGCACCTGAAGAACCCGGATGGCTCCACGGTGAGCTACAACGGCGACATCACCACGGCGTTCACCACCGACATCAACGGCACCACCGCATTGGGCGGTTGCCCGGTGATCCTGGACCTGCGTCCCGGCTACCGCCAGGACATCACCGGAACGTACGGCAGCTTCTGCAACCTGACCGATGGCGCGTTGTTGCAGGCAAGCAACAACAAGGACACCCGCGACCAGTACCGCATCGACGCCGAGTGGATCCTGGGGCCACACCAGCTGCGTTTCGGCGTGGATGTGGACAACTACGAATCCATCGCGGGCGAGGCCAACGCCGGAGGTTGGCTGTGGCGCTATTCCACCAACAACGGGCCGGATGGCAAGCCGAATACGGGCGATGAGTACGACGAGGTGCGTCGCCAGACGACAGCGCGTGGTACCACCCTTGAGGTCAAGCAGCAGGCCTACTACATCGAGGACAGCTGGAGCATCACCGAGAATTTCCTGGCCTATCTTGGCGGACGCTGGGATACGTTCGAGAACCTGGACGCCAATGGCAAGGCCTTCGTCAAGATCAGCAACCAGTTCGGTCCGCGCCTGGGCTTTTCCTGGGACGTCAGGGGCGACTCGACGTTCAAGATCTACGGCAACGCCGGTCGCTACGCATTGCCGCTGACTCCCAGCGTGGCCGTGCGTGGTTCCAGCGCGTCGATCTACCAGCGCAGCAACCGCAACCGTTTCTCCGGGGTTGATCCGGTTACCGGTGCGCCCATCCTGATCGGCCCGCTCAATCCGCTGAGCCTGATCAACGGTGAGGATGGCAATGCGCATGATCCGGCCACCATCGCCAGCAAGAATCTGGATCCGATGTACCAGGACGAGTTCATCCTTGGCTTCCAGGCGGCGTGGACCGATCACCTGAATATCGGCGCGCGCGGCATCTACCGCAACCTGAAGGCGGCCATCGACGACAACTGCGACTACACCGCGATCACCGACCTGGCCGATGCGGATGGGCTGACTTACACGGTGCCGAACCCGGGCTTCCCGTATTGCCGCCTGTTCAACCCGGGTGAGGACGCGGTGATCGTTACCGACCTGAACGGTGACGGCATCTACACCACCTATAACGTGGCCGGCGATCGGCTCAGCCCGCAGGCCAGGCGTTCGTACAAGGCGCTGGAACTGTTCCTGGACGGCAGCTGGGACAAGTTCTTCTTCCAGGCTTCGTACACGCTGGGCTACAACAAGGGCAATACCGAGGGCGGGGTGAAGTCCGACATCGGCCAGGGCGATACCAACACCACCCAGGACTTCGACTACCGCGAACTGACTGTCGATACCTATGGCTACCTGCCCAATGATCGGCGCCATGCGTTGAAAGTGTTCGGCAATTACGACGTCAACGACGAATGGTCCATTGGTGGCAACCTGCTGGTGCAGACGGGTCGTCCGATCAATTGCCTGGGTGTCCTTGATCAGAATCCGCTGCTTCCCGAGCCGGCGGGAACGGATCCGGACGGCGACGGGAATGTCGGCGAAAGCAACTACTCGCCACACCCGTATGGGTCGGGCTTCATGCGTTGCAGCAACTCGCCCGATGGCGCCTCGAATGACACGACGGTATCGGCGGTGCCACGCGGTACCGCGGGTCGTCTGCCAACGACGACGACATTCGACTTGAATGTGGCTTACCGTCCTTCGTTCGCCCCTGGCCTGCAATTCAAGATGGATGTATTCAACCTGTTCAACTCGCAGAAGGTGATCGCCGTGAGCGACGTGGCCGAGGATTCGGCAACGGGAAATCCGTTGAATACCTATCTGCTGCCACGTGCCTACCAGGCGCCGCGCAGCGTGCGTTTCATGGTCCAGTACGATTTCTGACCAGCAACCGCATTGAGTCCGTTTGATCTGTCGGCCGCCTTCGGGCGGCCGATTTTTTGGTGTCTTTCCGTCGCCGGGTGGCGGTCCAGCGGATATGCTTGGCTTACTCCAACAGAAGAAATGCATGAAAGAACAGCTGTCGATCCACTGGAACGCCGCGCGTCGCCACGAGGCGGCGGGCGACATGCGGGCGGCCAAGGCCGAGTACGAGGCCATGCTGGCCATCGAGCCCATGCAGGTCACGCCGCAACTCAGGCTTTCCCGTTTCGCGCAGATGTCGGATAGCTACGTCGCGTCGCGCGCGCACGCGCTCCATGCCAGTCGCATCGCCACCACGGCACGGATCAGCCGCGATGCCGGTTTCATCAGCCTGCGCCTGCTGGCGTTCGCGGAGAACGCCGAAGTGGCGCGCCTGATCGGCGCACTGGATGCCTCGGACCCGGAAGTGCTGAAGCAGTCGGCGGTGTTCGCGCAGCATTTATGGCTGGTCGGCGAATACGATCGCGCACTGGAATTCCTGACCCGCGTGGCTGGGCGCGTACGCCCCAACCACTTGTTGAGCCATACCCGCGCCAATGTGCTCCGTTCGCTGGGAAGGCTCGAGGAGGCCACCGAGCATTACGAATACGCATTGCGCCTGGCGCCGCACTTTGCCGATGCCCACTGGTCGCTGGCCTACCACCGGCCCTCCGTTCCGCCAGGGGCAAGGATCCCGCGCATCCGCGCGGCCGCAAGCCACTACCCGGCGGACTCGCTGGAGCAGGCGCGCCTCTGTTTCGCCTTGTTCAAGGAGCTGGAAAACGCGGGCGACACGGCCGCGGCCTGGGATGCGCTGATGCAAGGCGCGGGAATCATGCAGGGCAAGTTGTGGCATGACATTGCCCGCGAAGCGGAAGGGCTGGCACGAATGAAGGCCTTCCACGGCGATTCGATCGAAGTCGCTGGCGCGGGGGCGGAAGGACAACCTGTGCCGATCTTCATCGTCGGCATGCCGCGCACGGGCACGACGCTGCTGGATCGGGTGCTGGGCAACCATCCGCGCGTCGTGTCGCTGGGAGAACGCAACGATTTCGACGCGGCGATCAGCGAAGCTACGGATCACTTCTTTCCCGGTTCCCTGGCGGAAGCCCACTGGGAGAAATTGCACGCGACCGATCTGCGCGAGGCCGGGGCGCGGTACCTGCGGCGTATGTCGCCCTTGGCCCAGGGTGCCGGGTTCTTCATCGACAAGAATCCGCAGAACTTCTTCAACATCGGCCTGATCCTGCGCGCGCTGCCGCAAGCCAGGATCCTGTGCCTGCGCCGCGACCCCATGGATGCCTGTTTCTCCAACCTCAAGGAAATGTTCGAAGGCGGCGCGTATTCCTACAGTTACGGCTTGGAGGAGCTGGCGGCGCACCACGGTGTTTTCGAAGACTTGCTGGCGCATTGGCAGCGCGTGGCCCCGGGGGCG
Organism: Pseudoxanthomonas sp.; assembly: GCA_041919795.1. Lineage (GTDB taxonomy): Bacteria > Pseudomonadota > Gammaproteobacteria > Xanthomonadales > Xanthomonadaceae > Pseudoxanthomonas_A. The sequence goes on from JAYRTC010000005.1 coordinate 56,172, forward strand.
GTGCATGTCGTGCGCTATGAAGACCTCGTCGTCGACGGCGAGGAAACCTTGCGCAAGACCCTGGCTTACTGCGGGCTGGAGGACGCGCCGGGCCTGCTGGACATCACCGCCAACCGTACGCCGGTGTCCACGGCCAGCAGCTCGCAGGTCAGGCAGCCGATCCACGCGCAGGGCATCGGCGCGTGGAAGCGTTACGCGCGGCAACTGGAACCCCTGCAACACCTGCTGGGGAAGGCGCCATGATTCCCCATGGCGGCGTCGGGGCGCGGGCATGAGCAAGCGATGACGGCCCCGGGGACGAAGCAGCAGTTGGCGCAACTCGCCGCCGCGGCGGAAAAGCATGCGGAAGCGGGCGAATTCGCCGGGGCCATCGCCTGCTACGAATCCGCGCTGGCGCTGGCGCCGGATGATCCGAACCTGTTGTTGCAGTTGTCCTACATGCACTCGTTGTCGGGCCATTACGTCGAGGCGCGTGGTTACGCGCTGCGTGCGCATGCGGCCGGCACGAAGTCGGAGCCGGTGCTCAAGGAACTCATCGCACGCCTGCGCACCTTCAACGAAATACCGGCGCTGCTGGAATGCATCGAGCGCATGTTGCCGTTATCGCGCATTCCCGTCCCCTTGTTGCTCGCGTTCGCCGCGCAGTTGAGCTACGTCAACCTGCCGGACAAGGCGATCGAATTCCTGGATGAAGCCAGGCGTGCGGATCCGGATTATCCGGCGACCTTGCTGTCGCGAGCGCAGGTGCTGATCTATCTGGGGCGTTTCGACGAAGCGGAGCAGGACGTGCTGCGTGCGCTGAAGCGCGCGCCCGAGTTGGCGCAGGGCTACTGGTTGCTGGCGCAGGCGCGCAAGCAGACCGTCGAATCGAACCACGTGCAACGCATCGCCGCGCGCCTTGAATCTCCCATGCGCTCCGCTGAAGAGCCGGCCTTGCTGGCGTTCGCGCTGCACAAGGAGCTGGACGACCTGGGGCGGCACCAGGAGGCCTGGTTCGCGTTGCGGAAAGGCTGCGCCAGCAAGCGCTCCACGCTTCGCTACGATACGGGCACGACAGCGCGGATGTTCGCCGCCTTGCGCGATTGGACGGTGGCCGCGGACGATACGGCGCCAGCCAGCGGGGCAGGGCAGGCCGTGCCGCTGTTTGTTGTCGGCATGCATCGTTCCGGCACCACCTTGCTGGAACAATTGCTGGATGGGCACCGCGATGTACGCGGACTTGGCGAGCTCTACGATTTCACCAGCGCGATGCGTCATGCCACCGATCATCATTGCCCGGGCGTGATCGATCAGCGGATAGTCGAGCGCGCGGGAAAGGCGGATTTCTCCTTGGTAGGGAAACGCTACCTGGACGGCATCGCCTGGCGCCTGGGTGGCGAACGCTTTTTCACCGACAAGCTGCCTTCCAACTTCCTCAACGTCGGCTTCATCTGCCAAGCCTTGCCGGAGGCGAAGATCCTGCACATGGCGCGGGACCCGATGGAGACCTGTTTCTCGAACCTGCGCGAGCTGTTTTCCAGCGCCAACCCCTACAGTTACGATCTGCTGGAACTCGCGGATTATTTCCTCGAGTACCAACGCCTGATGGAACATTGGCGCGCGCGCTATCCGGACCGGATACTCGATGTCGACTATGCGCAGCTGACCACCGACCCCGAGACGCAACTCAAGCGCGTGGCGGAATTTTGCGGATTCGATTTCCAACCCGCGATGCTCGACCTGCAAGCCCGCCAGCGCGGCATCGTGACGGCCAGTGCGGTGCAGGTGCGGGGGCGGATACGCGTGGAGGGTGTTCCCAAATGGCGCGCCTATGCGCCTTACTTGCAACCGTTGATGGAGCGGTTGGGGATATCCTGAAAATCCTGGTCCGGCCTTGCGCAGCGGTTGGACGAATCACACCCGTAGGAGCGTCCCATACCTGTAGGAGCACCCCATGGGCGCGAGCTCTTCGTCCTGATCGCGGGAAGATCAAGAGCTCGCGCCCATGGGGCGCTCCTACAGGTACAAGACCAAGGCTGCCATTCCCGGTAATCCGCGAAGAACAAAAAAGCCCGCAATCGCTTGCGGGCTTTTCGTTTGCCGATGTCGCGATGGATCAGGCCAGGCCGGCCTGCTTCATCACTTCGGCGGCGTAGTCTTCCACCACCTTCTCGATGCCTTCGCCGACGGCCAGGCGCTGGAAGCCGACCACGTCCGCGCCGGCGGCCTTCACCGCCTGCTCGACGGTCTGGTCGGTGTTCAGCACATAGGGCTGGCCGTACAGGGTCACTTCGCTGATGATCTTGTTGATCTTGCCGCTGATGATCTTTTCCAGGATGTCGGCCGGCTTGCTCTTGTCCTTGTCGGACATCTTGGCCAGTTCGATTTCCTTTTCCTTGGCGACGAACTCGGCCGGCACGTCGGCGGCCTTGTTGTGCGCCGGGTTCATCGCGGCCACGTGCATGGCGATGCCGCGCGCGAGTTCTTCGTTGCCACCGGCCAGTTCGACCAGTACGCCGATCTTGCCGCCGTGCACATAGGCAGCCACGTTGTTGCTGGTGTCGATGGCGGACAGGCGACGGATCAGGATGTTCTCGCCGAGCTTGGCGATGGCGGCGGCGCGTGCTTCCTCGACGGTTTCACCGGAAGCCAGCTTGGCGGCCTTGAGGGTTTCCACGTCGCGGGCGCCCGAAGCCAGGGCGGCCTGGGCGACGGCATCGACGAAGGTCAGGAAGTTGGCGTCCTTGGCGACGAAGTCGGTCTCGGAGTTGATTTCGACCAGCACGGCCTTGCCGGCGGCCTGGGCCACGGCGATGCGGCCTTCGGCGGCCACGCGGTCGGCTTTCTTGTCGGCCTTGGCCAGGCCCTGCTTGCGCAGCCACTCGGCGGAGACGTCGATATCGCCTTTGTTTTCGGTGAGCGCTTTCTTGCACTCCATCATGCCGGCGCCGGTGCGCTCGCGCAGTTCCTTGACCAGGGAAGCAGTGATTTCCACGGAATTACCTCGAATTTGTTCGTAGGGTGGGCCTGGGCCCACCAAGGGACGCGGCATGGCGAAAGACGCCACGCGGCTGTTTCAGAAGCAGCCGCGCGGCATGGCGCGGCTGCTTCACGTTTCGGTCGATTGCTCGATCGATTGCTCGATTACTCGGCCGGCGCTTCGTCCGCCGACGGGGCAGCGGCCTTCTTGGCCGGCGCGCGACCGCGCGGAGTCTTCGACTTGCCGTCGGCTTCGACGAACTCTTCCTCACGCACGGCGGCGGAATTCGGAGCGGCGGCCTTGCCTTCCAGCACCGCGTCGGCGGCGGCGCGGGCGTACAGCTGCACGGCGCGGATGGCGTCGTCGTTGCCCGGGATCGGGTAGTCGACCAGAGCCGGGTCGTAGTTGGAATCGACCACCGCGATCACCGGGATGCCGAGCTTCTTGGCTTCCTTGATGGCGATGTCTTCATGGCCGATGTCGATCACGAACAGCGCGTCGGGCAGGCGGTTCATTTCCTTGATGCCGCCCAGCGAGGCTTCCAGCTTCTCGCGCTCGCGGCGCAGGCCCAGCACTTCGTGCTTGACCAGCTTGTCGAAGGTGCCGTCGGTTTCACCGGCTTCCAGTTCCTTCAGGCGGGCCACCGACTTCTTCACCGTGGCGAAGTTGGTCAGGGTGCCGCCCAGCCAGCGCTGGGTCATGAACGGCTGGCCGCAACGCTGGGCTTCTTCCTTCATCGGCTCGCGCGCGCTGCGCTTGGTGCCGAGGAACAGGATGGTGCCGCGCTTCTGGGCGATGCCCGAGATGAAGTTCATCGCGTCGGTGAACAACGGGACGGTCTTCTCCAGGTTGATGATGTGGATCTTGCCGCGGGCGCCGAAGATGTACGGCGCCATCTTGGGGTTCCAGTAACGGGTCTGGTGGCCGAAATGGACGCCGGCTTCCAGCATCTGGCGCATGGTGACTTGGGGCATTGCGATAACTCCTGAAAGGGAACCGGCCGCCAGCTTTGGGTAAAGGCGGTTGCCCGGCCGTTGTGGCGGCTGGGCGAGGGTTCCGGGGTTGGGCCTCCCTGCGGCTTCCGTGTCCGAACCCGTTGATTCCAGAAGGAATCTCCAGGCACCCCGGCACGGGTCGTGGCAGCAGGTGTGTATTCGCCGGTGACGCCCGGCGTGGGCGGTCTTGCGGGCCGCGCCCGACAAAGCCGCAGAATTATAGCGGGAACAACGACTTGCCGCAAACCTTGCCGGTAGCGGGTTCCTGTCAGGGCTGGCGGCGCGCGCCTATTTCGACATGCGTGTCCTGGCGCACCTTCACTTCGACGCTACGGCTGGACAAATCGTCGGGAACGAACCAGGGCAAGGGCAGGTTGTCGGGAACCACGGTAAGGGTGTGCGGGCCAGCGGCCACGCGCTGGAAGGCGAAATTGCCCAGGCTGTCGGTGCGCATCGAGTAGCGGCCATCGAGGACCACGGTGACATTGGCCGCGGGTTGCTCGGAAGCGGCACGCTGGCCGTCGTTGTTTTCATCCAGGAACAGGCTGCCGCTCATCGAGCCCGCCGGGCCATCGGGCGCGCCACCGATCACTCCCTGCGGCCGGCCCGCGTTGCGTTCGTAGCGCAGGGTCAGGAATACCGAACGGTTGCGCGGCAACGAGATGAATGGGGTATCGGTGACCAGCGGATCCAGGAGGAAGGGCGAACGTCGTGAACCCTGGCTCTGGTAGAGCGCGGCGTTCAGCGACCAGCGCGGATCCAGGCGCCAGTTCAGGCCGATATTGAAATCGGTGCCGCGGAAGGCCTCGCCGCCATTGCCATGGGTCCAGCGCGCGCTGCCGTCGAGGGACAGGCGGTCATTGAGATCGCGTCCGCCGTACAACGCCAATGTGGTCGTACGGGTGGTGGCGTCGCTGATCTCGTCGGCGTAGCGCAGCGAGCCGTAGGCGACCGAGGCCGACAGCCTCGCGCCCTGCCGCATCGGAAACGCCTGGTCCAGCGCGACCTGCCAGCTGTCGGAAGATTGTCCGTCGCCACCGGCCTGGTCCAGTTGCAGGCGGCTTTGGCCCCACGACGTGCGTTTGTCGACGAACAGCTGTCCGCTGTGACTGGTGCCGGTGGCATCGCGCAGGTTGAAACTGCCGCCATAGCCGAGCGTGCTGCTGGCCTGGTAACGCAGGTAGCCGGTTGCGAACAGGCCATTGAATCCCGTGTCGGACAACGAATGGATGTCGTCGATCCCGGCGTTCCAGCTCCAGCGCGCGTACTGGTAGGCGATGCGGTAATAGCCGCCTTCGACGTCGTTGTTGATCGGCAGCGCGCCCCACGACAGGCCGCGCTCGAGGCGATAGGCGCCGTAGTTGTGCCGATAGCGTCCGCGCACCGAGCTGGCATCGACCCAGGCGCCGGCGGCGCGGCCGAAATCGCCATCGCTGCCGAGCAAGTTGAGCTGCACGCGCTCGCGTTCGCCGCGCCATTCGGTGGCGGCGTACAGCGCCTGCGTATCGCCCTGTTCGAACACCGCCTCGCCGAGGTCGTCGGGCACGATGCGGCCGTGGGTGCCGAGGAACGATACCGCGCCGGTCCAGCGTGGCGCCCATTGCCACTGCGCTCCCAGCGCGCCGACATCGCCATCTGCAACGTCGAAGCCGACCACGCGCGAGCCGGTATACAGTCCGGCGCGACCGAACGCGCCCTGCAGCAATACGCCGCTGCGGTCGTTGATCCACTCGCTGCTGGCGCCGGCGAATGCGGCCGTGGGCAGGAAGAAACGGTACTGGTTGCGTTGCAGTGGCGGCGCGGGCGTGTTGAGCACACCGAGGCCGTTGTTCAACCGCCAGCCGCCATCAACATACAGATCGCGTTGCCACAGCGTGACCGAGCCGCCGAAGCCGTTGCCGCCGTCGTCGATCCCGTCGAAGCGCTGGCGATCGCTGTTGAACAGCGTGGCGTCGAGCGAAAACGACCCCCATGCCGGCGTCTGCCAGAACCCGCCCGCCGCAACGCCGTATTCGTCGAAAGACTCTTCGCCGTATTCGTTGCGACTGAAGGCCGCCTCGGCATGGAACGAGCGCGGCAGTCCGTCGCTATCGGCGAGTTCGTCTTCCTCGGGTGGCAGGTCCTGCAGTTGCTGCGCGGCGATGATGCGATCCGCATAGGCGTCGCCGGCTCCCGCATTCGCGGCGTCCTGCGCGCGCGCCATGCACGTCGCCAGGCAGGCGGCGATCGCCAGGGCGAGCGCCAGCCGGTCGGGCCCCCTGGCGACGATCATCTGCTGAAGGTCTCGGCGATATCGAGGCGCTGCGAACCCCAGTCGAGGCGACCCTTGAGCTGCAACGGCCAGGCCAGGGTCGGCACCGGCAGGTCGTCGCGATCGGCCTGCGGCACCAGCGCGATGTCGCGGGTTTCGCCGGGCAGGATCGGCAACGTCGCGGGTGCGAACGCATAAGTCTTGCCGCTGGCGTCGGTGCCATTGAGGAAGCCCTGCAGGCGCCCGTGCGCATTGCCTGCGTTGCGCACCGACAGCACCGGCACGACGTTGCCGTCGACGGTCTGCACGCCATGGCCGACGACTTCGAGCCGGGCCGCGGCGTCGCCGATCGCCAGATACACGATGACCCCGATGCGCCCGGATATCGGCGGCGCATTGCTGCCTTCCACGGCTTCCGGATCGCCTTCGATCATGATCGCGAAGCGGCATTCGCGGCTTGGCGCATCGGCCGGCACGCGCACCTCGAAGCGGTAGCGGCGCTTGCCGTTCGCTGCCAGGTTGATGTCCGCCGCCTCGATCCCGACCCACGGCCGGCAGCTGTCAGGCGCCAGCGCATCGGAAAACTCGATGGCGGCATCCGGCTTGAACGTCCAGTCTGCGGTATGCACGCTGAAATGCGCGGGACTGGCGGAGACGTTGCTGATCTCGATCACGTTGCGCCAGGTGCTGCCGGGTGCGGCGCTACCTTCGAATCGCGGCGGCGACACCAGCGCCGAGAATCCTTGCGCGGCGGCCGTGCCGGCGAACAGGCAGCCAAGCAACAGAACAGGCAGGAGGATGCTGCGACAGGGTGAGGAGGTCATGGCGAATCCAGATCGATTTCGAACGAGAAGGCGAGTTGTTCGGACGGAGGCAGCGTGCGGCCGTCCGCGTCGATGCGCAGGCGCAGGGTGTCTTCAAGCATGGCGTTGCCGATCAGGCCGGCGTACACCAGCGTGCGTTCGCCGACGCGCAGCGTGCCGGACAGCAGGCGGCCGCGCGTGCTCCAGGTCGCGTTGATCGCGCCGCCGGATTGTTCCGGCAGGCGCATGTAGATGCGGCCCTGGCGGCCCTGCCAGGGCGAAACATCCAGGCGTACCCGCACGGCGATCTCGCCGGACACCATGTACATCGGTGCGCCGCGCGCCGGCATTGCGTCCGGCTTCAACCGCAACGCACTACCCAGCACTTGGCTGGCGCTGTCGTCGACCGGATAGGTCTGGGCGATGGCTGGCGTGGCGGTTGCCAGTAGCAACACGAGGATGATGGCCAGGCTGCGTCTCATGGCACCGACAGCGTGTAGGTCACGGTCCCTTTGTAGGTGCCGGCGGCGACGAAGTTGTCGTTGCCGTAGGAAAAGGTATGGCAGCTTTCGCGCCAGGTGTTGACTGGAAAGTTCCCCACCGTCTGCACGCCGCCGCTGAACGTGCCTGCGGGAAACGGTTGTTGGCCTGGTTCTGAACCGCCACCGGACTGGTTGCCGCTGCTGGTCCAGCTGATCTGGGTGAACGGGATGGTATTGCCGCTGGCATTGATCAGGTAGGTCGGCGCGGTCACGGTCAGCGTGCCATTGCCGCCGCCGCGACCGCCGCCGCGGTTGAAGCCGCCGACATAGACCTGCGAGGGAAGATTGCAGAATGCAAAGCCGTCGTAAAAGCTGTTTGCCTGGGAGGAGTCGCTGGTCATCGTCAGGTTGCTGCCATTGCCCAGAGCCGCAGCGGGCACGTTGACAGACACAATGTTGACGCCGCCCCCGGAACGGGCGCCGCCGCTGCCGCGAGACAGGTACGTGCCGCTGTACACGCCATCGCCTACCCGCAGGTAAACCTGCCCGTGACCACGCGAGCCCGTGTCATCGATATCGATGGTGAACGCCTGCGCCACCGGCGCCATCGCGGACAACGCCAGACACGACGCAAGGCAAAGGGCGTGACGACGTTGCATTCCGGTTCCCTCGCAAAAATGAAAGGGGCCGGCCTGATGGCTGCCGGCCCCCTGGTTCCGATCGGCGCAGGCCGATCTTCCCACAATGTTACGGATTGGCTGCGGTGTAGATCACACGACCGTTGTTGACGCCCGCGCCGCCGTAGGTGCCGGCCGCGACCACGTTGCTGTTGGCGTAGCTGTAGGTCCAGGTTGCACCGCGATTGACGATCCCGAGGGTGGCGACCAGCGGGGTCGAGCCGGTGCCGGTATCGACCAGGGTCGGATGCGGCATGGGCGCGCCCGGCACGCCGGCCAGGGCGGTGACGGCGGTATTGATCTGCCCGAACGAAATGCTGTTGCCGGCGCCGTTGCTCAACGCGCCTAGCGTGGCCGAGGTGAGGGTGACGCTGCCGCCGTTGCCCAGCACCCGGGCGGTGACGGCGCCGTTGCCTTGATCGCCCGAGGCCGCCGTGGCGGCGACGGGCGTGCCATTGCCGAGGCTGGCGCCAGGCACGTTGAAGCTGATCAGGTCGATGGCCGGGTTGGTGGCGAAGTTGGTGCCGGTGCCCACGCGCAGGAACAGGATGCGCGGCACGACGACCTGGAAGTCGAGGTTGGCGGTGGCGTTGCCGGCGCCGTTGACGAAGGTCGATTCGGCCTGCGCCAGCATCGGAGTGGTGGCCAGCACGGCGGCGGCGGCAAGGATTTTCAGACGCATGACTATGGTTTCCTGGAGAAGTGGATGCAATGAAAGTGAATGAAGTGTTGGAAAAGACGCCAAGGGATGCGGGTGGACGGAGCGTGCCGGGCAGGCGTTCTGGCGACCGATTGCCTTGAAACAGTGGTTGATGCCGGACTGGGGTGTCTTAAGCAGAAGCCGTGCCAACTTGTGTGGAAGCTGTGCTTTCTGGTTGCCTGGCCGAGAAAAACCGGGCTCCATGCCCCTAATTCATTTGCATGCTGGCGGGAATGGACGCCCGGGCGGCACTTCTGGAATGTGACGCTGTGGGTCATTCCGTTGCGTCACAGTTGGCGCATGTAATGATTATTACGTTGGATTTTTAGGCCAAGTTGTTCATATTTCTAAGCGAAGCTGGGGGGGTCGGGCTAATGCGCGGTCGTCCTCGGTAACGGTGTCCCGGTTCAGGGAAACCCCCAAATCGACGATAATCCCGCCATGGCCATCAATCTCAAGACTCCCGAAGAGCTCCAGCAGATGCGCGTCGCCGGCCGCCTGGCCGCCGAAGTGCTGCAGGTCGTGGCTCCTTATGTGAAGCCAGGCGCGACCACGGCCGAGCTGGATCGGATCTGCCACGACCATATCGTCAACGTCCAGCAGGCCATTCCAGCCAACGTCGGTTACGGCGGCGGTCACGGCCGCATCCCGTTCCCGTTCACCGTGTGCACCTCGGTCAACAACGTCATCTGTCACGGCATGCCCAGCGAGGGCAAGGTCCTCAAGGACGGCGATACGGTGAACATCGACGTCACCGTGATCAAGGACGGCTGGCACGGCGACACCAGCCGCATGTACTACGTGGGCACGCCTTCGGTCATGGCCAAGCGCCTGGTGGAAGCCACCCGCGAGGCCATGTTCCGCGGCATCCGCGCGGTCAGGCCGGGCGCGACCCTGGGCGATGTCGGCCATGCGATCCAGGAATACGCCGAGTCGCAGCGTTTCAGCGTGGTCCGCGAGTACTGCGGGCATGGCATCGGCAAGGTCTATCACGACGAACCGCAGGTCCTGCATTACGGCCGCCCGGGCGACGGCGTGGTGCTGAAGCCGGGCATGACCTTCACCATCGAGCCGATGATCAACGAAGGCAGCCGCTACACCCGCCTGCTGCCCGATGGCTGGACCGTGGTCACCAAGGACCGCAAGCTCTCCGCGCAGTGGGAACACACCGTGGCGGTGACCGAAGACGGCGTGGAGATCCTGACCCGGGTGCCGGGCGACGACAACGAGCTGTGAGCACGCTGCCGTGAGCACGCAGCCATGAGCATCGCGACCACGGTTGACGGGACCAACACGCAATCGCCCGGGAGCGAAAACGATGCCGCGTGGTCGGCCGGGGCGCGCAACGCGCTCAATGACACCGACGCCAAACTGGCCAGGCGTTTCGACCAGGGCGATGAAGTCGATCGCCTGGTCGCCTTGCGCGCACGCACGGTCGATCAACTGTTGAAGGAAGCCTGGGATCGCTGCCTGGCCAGCGATGCGCCACTGGCGCTGTTCGCGGTCGGGGGTTACGGGCGTGGCGAATTGTTTCCGCAATCGGATATCGACCTGCTGGTACTGGCCGAGGCCGATATCCAGCAGGCGCAGCACCCGGCGCTGTCGCGCTTTTTCGCCATGCTCTGGGATGCGGGCCTGCCGGTCAGCCATGCGGTGCGCTCGGCCAGCCAGTGCACCGAGGCGGCGGCCGACCAGACCGTACTGACCGCGTTGATCGAGTGGCGCGCGCTGTGCGCCGACGAAGCCGAGCAGGCGATCCTGGTTTCGGCGATTTCCCCGTCGCAAGTCTGGCCGCCGCGCGATTTTTTCGTCGCCAAACGCGAGGAGCTGCGCCTGCGCCATGCGCGCTTCGGCGACACCTCGGAAAACCTGGAGCCCAACCTGAAGGAAGGCCCGGGCGGCCTGCGCGACCTGCACACGCTGGGCTGGATGGCGCTGCGCACTTTTGGCGTGCGCGAACTGGAGCCGCTGGTCGGCCTGGGACATGTCGGCCCCGACGAAGCCGCCGCGCTGGCGCGCGAACGCCGCTCGCTCGGTCGCCTGCGTTACGGCCTGCACCTGGTCGCAGGACGCCCGGAAGAACGCCTGCGCTTCGACCACCAGAAGACCCTGGCCGAGCGCCTGGGTTTCGCCGATGACCAGGAAACCCTGGGCGTCGAGAAGATGATGCAGGGCTTCTATCGCAGCGCCGCCATCGTGCGCCGGGTCAGCGATCGCCTGTTGCAACGCTTCGAGGAACAATTCGACGGCGAAGCATTGCCCGAGCCGCTGGACGATGCCTTCGCCTTGCGTCGCGGCTACCTGGCCGCGATCGACCCGGGCTGGCCGCAAGCGGATGTGTCGCAGGTATTCGCCTTGTTCGCGATGTGGGCGGAGCATCCGCAAGTGCGCGGCCTGCATTCGCGCACCGCGCGTGCGCTGGCCGAATCCTTGACTCGCCTGTCGTCGTTCGAAATCGCCACGTCATTCCAGCGCGATGCCTTCATGGCCTTGCTGCGGATGCCGCGCGCGGTGGAAACCCTGACCCGGATGGCCCGGCTCGGCGTGCTGGGGCAATGGATTCCCGCTTTCGCCCGCGTGTCCGGGCGCATGCAGTTCGACCTGTTCCATGTCTATACCGTCGACCAGCACACGCTGATGGTGTTGCGGAACATCGCGGCGTTTTCCTCGGGCCGCGCCGACGAGCGATTCTCCATCGCCCATGAAGTGTGGCCGCGCCTGCGCAAGCCGGAACTGTTGCTGCTCGCCGGCCTGTTCCACGATATCGCCAAGGGTCGCGGTGGCGATCATTCCGAACTGGGCGCGGTCGATGCCCGCGAATTCTGCGCCGCGCACCGGCTCAGCGAAGGCGACGCCGCGCTGGTCGCCTGGCTGGTCGAACAACACCTGCGCATGTCGGTGACCGCGCAGAAGCAGGATATCTCCGACATCGAGGTCATCCATCGCTTCGCGACCCTGATCGGCGACCGCGAGCGGCTGGACTATCTGTACCTGCTGACTTGCGCCGACATCGCAGGCACCAGTCCGAAGTTGTGGAATACGTGGAAGGACCGCCTGCTGGCCGATCTGTATTTCGCCACGCGCCGGGTCCTGCGCGAGGGCCTGGAACAACCGGTCGCGGCCGATGCGCGCATGCTGGAGTCGCGCGAATCCGCGCGTGCGTTGATGGCGGCGCATGGTTTCGACGCGGCCACCGCCGATGCGCTGTTCACGATCATGCCGGAGGAAGGTTTCCTGCGCTTCCGTCCGGAACAGATCGCCTGGCAAGCGAGTGCGTTGCGCAACGTGCAGCCAGGCGAAACACGCGTGCGCGTGCGCCGCATCGCCGACGATGACAGCGCACTGGAAGTGTTCGTGCATTCGCCGGACCGCAGCGGCCTGTTCGCCGCGATCCTGGCCACCCTGGATCGTGCGGGCTTCGGCATCCACCAGGCGCGCGTGCTGGATGGGCCCGGCGGCACCATCTTCGATACCTTCGAAGTGCTGCCCGCCGACAGCTATGCCAGCTCCGATCCGGCGGAGGTCGAAGCCATCCTGGGCGATGCGCTGGAGGGTCCATTGGACAAGGTGCGCACTTCGCGCCGGGCCATGCCGCAGCGCTTGAAGCATTTCCGTTTCGCGCCGCGGATCGAATTCGGCAACACGCCGGACGGACGCCGCACCTTGTTGAGCCTGGTGGCCCCAGACCGCCCCGGCCTGTTGTCCGATGTCGCCCAGGTGCTGCGTGCGCAGGGATTGAACGTGCACGATGCGCGCATCGCCACCTTCGGCGAACGCGCCGAGGATATTTTCCAGATCACCGACACGGAGGGCCAGCCCCTCGCCGAACAGACCCGGCAGGCATTGCGCGAAGCCTTGCGTGCCAGCTTCGAAAGCGCGGTTTGATAAGTCCGGTGATTGATAAGACCATTGCTTGTTGCAGCGCTTGATGCGCAGCCCCTCGACGACATCCCCCTTGAGACGATTCCCCCTTGAACGGAAACGACCGCCAGATGACCAGCCAGACGCCCGATATTGCAGCCTTGAAGCTCCTGATCGAAAACGCATTCGAACGTCGCGCCGACCTGGCCGCGGCCGAGATCGAATCCGCGGTGAAGCCCGCGGTGGAGCAGGCGATCAGCGGCCTGGAAACAGGCAGCTTCCGCGTGGCCGAACCGAGCGCCGATGGCCAGTGGAAGGTCAACGAGTGGTTGAAAAAGGCGGTGCTGCTGTATTTCCGCATCAACGACATGGCGCTGATCGACGCCGCGCCGGCTCCGTTCTGGGACAAGGTGGAGTCGCGCTTCGCCGGATTCGATGAAGCGCGTTTCCGCGCCGCCGGCGTGCGCGTGGTCCCGGGAGCGGTCGCCCGTCGTGGCACTTGTTTCGGCAAGGATGTGGTGCTGATGCCCAGCTTCATCAATATCGGCGCGCATGTGGGCGAGGGCACCATGGTCGATACCTGGGCCACGGTCGGTTCCTGCGCGCAGATCGGCAAGCATTGCCATCTGTCCGGTGGCGTCGGCATCGGCGGCGTGCTGGAGCCCTTGCAGGCTTCGCCCACCATCATCGAGGATCATTGTTTCGTCGGCGCGCGCTCGGAAGTGGTGGAAGGCGTGGTCGTCGGCCACCACAGCGTGATCGGCATGGGCGTGTTCCTGGGCCAGTCCACGCGCATCTACAACCGCGCGACGCAAGAAGTTTCCTACGGCTACGTGCCGCCGGGCAGCGTGGTGGTGTCGGGCTCGCTGCCCGCGGCGGACGGATCGCATTCGCTGTATTGCGCGGTGATCGTCAAGCAGGTGGACGAGAAGACGCGGTCGAAGACTTCGATCAATGAGTTGTTGCGCGGGTTGGCGGATTGATATTTTCGTCGTCCCCGCGAAGGCGGGGACCCAGCGACTTTGGCTTTTCGCTTTGAAATAGTCGGCAAGGGCGGAAGTCACTAGGTCCCCGCCTACTCGGGGATGACGATTCAACTATTGCGGGAAATCCATGACCACCCTCTACGGCCTCAAGAACTGCGACACCTGCAAGAAAGCCAGCAAGTGGCTGGATCGTTTCGGCATCGGCTATTCCTTCGTCGACTATCGCGACGACAAGCGTTCGCCCGAAGTGCTCGTGGAATGGGCGAGACAGGCCGGCGGCTGGGATGCGCTGATCAACAGATCCTCGACCACCTGGCGTCAACTGCCCGAGAACCGCAAGGCGCCCGGTTCCGAGGCGGAGTGGAAACTGTTGCTGAGGGAATATCCGCAGTTGATCCGCCGTCCCGTGGTGGTCACCGACGATGGGGTGATGAGCCAGGGTTTCAGCGACAACGGCTTCAAGGCGCGTTTCGGGGTTGCGAAATGAGCGACGCCTTCAAGAGCGACGCCGATGTCCTCGACCTGGCCTGCGAGTTGATCCGCCGCCGCTCGGTGACGCCGGACGATGCGGGTTGCCAGGCCCTGATCGCCGAACGCCTGCAGCGCGCCGGCTTCGATTGCGAACACCTGCGCTTCGGCGAAGTGGACAACCTGTGGGCCACGCATGGCAGTGGTTCGCCGGTGCTGGTTTTGCTGGGCCACACCGACGTGGTGCCGTCCGGTCCGGTCGAGGCCTGGGCCAGCGATCCATTCGAGCCGACGATCCGCGACGGCGTCCTCTTCGGGCGCGGCGCGGCTGACATGAAGGGCAGCGTTGCCGCGTTCGTGATCGCCCTGGAACAGTTCGTCGCCGCGCATCCGCAGCACCCGGGCACCGTGGCCGTGCTGCTCACTTCCGACGAGGAAGGCGACGCCATCGATGGCGTGCGTCGCGTCGCCGATACCTTCCGCAAGCGTGGGCAGGCTATCGACTGGTGCATCACCGGCGAACCTTCGTCCACCCGCAAGCTCGGCGACCTGCTGCGCGTCGGCCGTCGCGGCACCCTGTCGGCGACGCTGACGGTCAAGGGCATCCAGGGCCACGTCGCCTACCCGGACAAGGCCCGCAATCCCATTCATCGGGCCCTGCCGGCGTTGGCCGAACTGGTGGCGCGACGCTGGGACGAAGGTTACGAAACCTTCCCGCCGACCAGCCTGCAGCTGTCCAACTTCAACGCCGGCACCGGCGCCAACAACGTGATTCCCGGCGAAGCGAAAGCCCTGTTCAACCTGCGCTACAACCCGCACTGGAATGCAGCACAGTTGGAAAATGAGATCGGTGCCGTGCTGGACCGGCATGGCCTGGAATACGACCTGCACTGGCATCGCGGAGGCGAGCCGTTCTACACCCCCGAAGGCCGTTTGCGCGCCGTCGCGCGCGAGGTTCTGGGCGAATTCGCCGCCATGGCGCCGGAGGAAAGCACCGCGGGCGGCACTTCCGATGCGCGCTTCATCGCGCCGCTGGGCGCGCAATGCATCGAGGTGGGCCCGGTCAACGCCAGCATCCACAAGGTGGACGAGAATGTGTCGGTGGCCGACCTGGAGGCGCTGCCGGCCCTGTATCGCACCCTCATCGAGCGCCTGCTTTTGTAGGAGCGCCCATGGGCGCGAGCTCTTGGGCCGGGGCCATATTCGCAAAGAGCTCGCGCCCATGGGGCGCTCCTACAAGAGAAAGGACTTGCCAGCACCCATCGAAACCGGTTAGCTTCAATCCATGCTTCGCCCAGCCGTCCTCGCCAACCTCAATTCGAACCGCCGCAATAATGCGCGGACGAATAATCGTGCGCGACCGATGCGGGTCTGCGACTAGGCGAATCAGGAACAAGCCGAATCCCCAGGAAACCCGCATCGCGAGATGCGGGTTTTTTTGTTTTTCAAACCCGATCATCAACCCACAAACCTCGACCCACGGAGTCCACCATGTGTTCCATCTTCGGTATTTTCGGCCTGCAACCGGGCGACGATCTGCAGGGCCTGCGCCGCCAGGCGCTGGAACTTTCGCAGCGGCAACGCCATCGCGGCCCGGACTGGAGCGGGGTGTATGTCGATGAGGGAGGGGCTTCCGATGGTGCGATTCTGGTCCATGAACGCCTGGCCATTGTCGATCCTGCCGGTGGTTCGCAGCCGCTGCGTTCGGCCGATGGCGAGCTGGCGCTGGCGGTCAACGGCGAGATCTACAACCACCGCGAGTTGAAGAAGGAGCTCACGCAAGCGTATGAATTCCTGACCGGATCCGATTGCGAGGTGATCAACGCGTTGTACCGCGAAGACTCGCCGGCCTCGTTGCTCAACCGGCTCAACGGCATCTTCGCCTTCGCGCTGTGGGACAAGGCTGCGGGTCGCGCCTTGATCGCGCGCGATCCGATGGGCGTGTGTCCGCTGTACTGGGGCCATGACCGCGAGGGCCGCCTGTGCGTCGCTTCGGAGATGAAGGCGATCAGCGGCCTCTGCGCCGACGTGGCCCAGTTTCCGCCCGGACATTTTTACGACAGCAAGACCCGGGAGCTTGTGCGCTACTACGCGAAGCCCTGGCGCGAGTACGCGGCGACCGAAGGCGTGGAGGTATCGAAGCAGGAATTGCGCGAGGCCTTCGAACGCGCGGTGCATCGCCAGCTGATGACCGACGTTCCCTATGGCGTGCTGCTTTCCGGCGGACTGGATTCGTCGCTGGTGGCCGCGGTCGCCGCGCGCTACGCACGCCACCGGATCGAGGAGGACGACAAGGCCGAAGCCTGGTGGCCGCGCCTGCATTCCTTCGCCATCGGCCTGAAGGGCTCGCCCGACCTGGCCGCGGCGGAAGTCGCGGCGGCGGCGCTGGGTACGGTGCACCACGGTTTCGAATACACCTTCGAGGAAGGCCTGGACGCGCTGCCGGAAGTGATCCGTCATATAGAGACCTACGACGTCACCACGATCCGCGCGTCCACGCCGATGTATCTGCTGGCGCGCCGGATCAAGGCGATGGGAGTGAAGATGGTGCTGTCGGGCGAAGGCTCCGACGAAATCTTCGGCGGCTACCTGTATTTCCACAAGGCGCCGAACGCGCGCGAGTTCCACGAGGAGCTGGTGCGCAAGCTGGATGCGCTCTACAACTACGACTGCCTGCGCGCCAACAAGTCGATGATGGCCTGGGGCGTGGAGCCGCGGGTGCCGTTCCTGGACGTGGAGTTCATGGATGTGGCGATGCGCATGGACGCGCAGGCCAAGATGATCGTCAAGGGTGGCGACGGCAGGCACCATGTGGAGAAGGCGGTATTGCGCGAGGCGTTCGAAGGCTATCTGCCGGATTCGATCCTGTGGCGGCAGAAGGAACAGTTCAGCGACGGCGTGGGTTACGGCTGGATCGACGGACTCAAGGCGCATGCCGAGGCGCGGGTCAGCGACCGCGAACTCGCCGCCGCCGGCAAGCGCTTCCCGATCAATCCGCCCGCGACCAAGGAAGCGTATTACTACCGCAGCGTGTTCGAGGAGTTCTATCCGGGCCCGGCGGCGGCGGAAACGGTGCCCGGCGGGAAATCGATCGCCTGTTCCTCACCCGCGGCGATCGCCTGGGATGCGAGTTTCGCCGCAGCTGCGGATCCGTCGGGCAGGGCGATCGCGGGGGTGCATAACGCGGCGTTGTGATTTTTCCTTCTCCCTTCGGGAGAAGGTGCCCGAAGGGTGGATGAGGGAATGAGCTTTCAGATCGCTCTGACAGCCGGAAGTGAGTCATTTCCCCTCCCTCATCCGTCGCTGCGCGCCACCTTCTCCCGGAGGGAGAAGGAACGACATCAAGGCTTCAATGTCAGCGTGTACTCCGCCTTCCCCGGCAAGAACGGCGTCGGCCTTCCGTGCACCCAATCCTCATGGCCCGCGCCCCAGAACGGCGACAGCGGATGGCCGCTCTGGCCACCGGGCATGTGGAGGATGCCGTCGACTTCATGGCCGGGCGAAACCACCATGCGCTCGCTTGCGCCGAAAGCAGGTCCCTGTACGCGCGGCATGTCGCTATCGCCGGGCAGCGGATCGGCGGGCATGCACAGGGAAGACTTGAGCATTGCGGGCAGGGCGCCGGCGAGTGGGTGGCAGATTTTCGCCACGTTGCGTTCGCCCCAGGTGCGCTGCTCCAGCGGACCGTGTCCGGAAAGATCGTCGCGGACCTGCGCGGCGGCATCTTCCAGCAATGCCTCCCAGCTGGCGAAGCGGCGCGGCAACAGGTTGACGGGACGTTCGCCGAGCAACGGCCAGACCACGCCCTCCAGTTGCGGCAGGCTGGGCATGATGAACTCCTTGCCCAGCGCGGCTTGCGCCGGTGCGGTCAGGCCGTCGGCGATGCGCGCGTTCACCGCCAGGCGCCAGGCGCGGACGATGCGGTAGCTGACCGAATCTGTGCTGGCGCGTCCTTCCCAGTGGTTGGCCGCCTTGGCCAGGGCGGCGAGTGCGGGCGTATGGTCGTGTTTGCCTTCCTTCTGCAGCAGCGCCCACCAGCGCTGAAGGAAGACGGCGCGATCATCCAGCTGGATCGCCAGCAGGTCTTTCTCGCTGAAGCGGTCACGGGAAAAAAGATCATCGCGGATCTGTTTCGCGCGCGCGCCGAGGGCGTAGCCGCCGTCGCCGGCGAGTTTCAGGTTGTCGCCGTCCAGGGTGCGGTTGTTGGCGGTCCAGAGGCGGTGCGAAGGAGGGTCGACCAGCCGGGGTGAAGCCGCCGCATCCGTCATCCATGGTGTGCAGGCATCGATGGCCGAAGGCTGGACTGGATTGCAGGCAGGATCGCGCTGCGGAAATCCGCCGATGATGCGCCAGGCGATCTTGCCCGATGAATCGGCGACCATGAAATTCTGCGCAGGGATGCCGGATCGGTCGGCGACGGCAAATGCGTCCGCGATATCGCTTGCGATCGCAAGATCGGCGAAGGAAACACGCAGGGACCCCGGCAACTGCGGAGTCCAGCGCAAGGCGAGCGCCTGTCCTCCGGCTTCATGCAGGATCGGCCCCCAGGAAGTTTCGCGGACGGCCAGATCGAAAGACTTGCCACCCGCGACCTTGATGGGCTCATGGAATTCCTTCCATCCAGCGCAGCCGGTGACGGCGCCACGGCAGCGGGGAATTTCCGCCCAATCCGCCCAATCCCCATAACTATTGGTGAACCCCCAGGCGACATGGCCATTGCTGCCCACGATCACCGCCGGCATGCCGGGCAGGGTGAATCCGGAAATATCCACCTTGCCGTCCGGCGCGCGCGCATCGGGATAGCGCAGTCGCGCGCGGAACCAGATGTTGGGCGCGCGCAGGCCCAGGTGCATGTCGTCGGCGACGATGGCGCGGCCGTCGGCGGTCAATGCGCCGGACACCGCCCAGTTGTTGCTGCCAGGAAAGGCTTTCTCGGAAAACGACGCCAGATCCTGCTTCGCCGGCATCGGCAGTTTAGCCAGATCGACTTCCTCCGCGCCGGGCAACACCGCGTTGCCGCGGGCTTCGCCGAACAAGGGCGCGTCCCATTCGGTGCCGTCGCGGATCAATAGCGCGAACAAGGCCGGGGGCACATGCGGCTTGATCTTCCACAGCGCCAGTTCACGCGTGTTCTGCGAGTCCTGCAGGTCGAAATACATCGCGTAACCAGTCAGCGCCGAGTCCGCCAGTTCCCAGCGACGCGGCTGCTGGCGAAGCAGCAGGTACGGCCACGGCCGGACCTTGAGGTCGTCCAGTCCCGCGTTCACCCCATCGGTGTATGCCTGCAACTGGGAAAGCTTGTCGCCGGCGAATGCATCCAGGTTGGCCATCACCCGCGCGCGCATGCGATGCACGCGATGTTGCTTGTCCAGGTCCAGCGCGATCGGGCCGAACAGTTCCGCCAGCTCCCCGGCCGCGCTGCGGCGCATCAGGTCCATTTCGAAATAGCGTTCCTGCGCGTGCACGTAGCCCAGTGCGCGAGCCATGTCGGTTTCGTTGGTCGCGTCGATGGTGACCACGCCCAGCGCGTCGCGCTGGATCGTGACCGGCGCCGAAAGTCCAGCCAGGGCCAGATCGCCATCGAGTGCCGGCAAGCTGCCGCGCAGCAGCCACCAGCCGCTGCCCAGGGCCACGACGATCACGACAAGCAACAGCAGCGCGGCGCGTTTGATCCACTTGAGCATGGGAGCCTTTTCCCGGCGAGGAATTGGAATGGTCTTGCCGCGATTATTCCATGGCCCCGCAGCCAATGCCGGCCGGCCCGCAGCGGCTCATGGATGCGAGTGATTCCGATTGGATCATGCGCCGGCGGGATCAGGCAGACTGCCCGCGTACCCGAGCAGAGCACGTGCATGAAAGGCCATCCCGAAATCGTCGATTACCTCAAGCAACTGTTGCGCGGCGAGCTCTCCGCGCGCGATCAGTATTTCATCCACTCGCGTCGCTACGAGGACCAGGGCCTGCACGCGCTCTACGAACGCATCCACCACGAGATGCAGGAAGAAACCGAGCACGCAGACGCGTTGCTGCGCCGCATCCTGTTCCTGGAAGGCGATCCGGACATGGCGCCGACGCCGTTCGTGCCCGGCACGACCGTCGAGGAGATGCTGCGCAAGGACCTGGATCTGGAATACGAAGTACGGGCCAGGCTGGCCAAGGGCATCGCCCTGTGCGAACAGCATGGCGATTACGTCAGCCGGGCGTTGCTGCTGGTCCAGTTGAAGGACACCGAGGAAGACCACGCGCACTGGCTGGAGCAGCAGCTGGGCCTGATCCAGCGCCTGGGCATCGAGAATTACCTGTTGACCAAGCTGGGCGAAGGCAAGCCGGCCAGCTGAAACAAGCCCGGGGTCTTCAGGACTTCCGCAGGCGATAGACCGCCGTGGACAAGGCGGTCACGCCTTCGGCGCGGAATCGCGGTTCCTGTTCAAGGATATCCCGCCGTTCCAGCAGGCTGGCCTGCCAGGGCGCGGCGAAGAGCTGTTCGACTTCAAGCGCTTCCACCGAGAACGGCGGCCCCGCTTTTTCCACCTGCGGGTACTCCAGGGTGATCAGCAGGCCCTGGCATCCGCCCGGCAGCGCGGCATACACCGTGTCCCTGTATTGCTGACGCAGCGGCGGCGGCAGGGCGATCAGCGCGGCGCGATCATAGATGCCCGCGACATCGGCCAACAGTTCCGCATCCAGGCCGAAGGCATCGCCCTGGATGATTTCCACCGGCCCGGCGACGAAATGTTCGCCGTGGCGGCTGTGGTGTTGTCGGGGCTGCAGACCGGCTTCGTCGAAGAACTGCTGCACGGCCAAAGGCGACAGCTCGACCCCGAGCACGCGATGGCCTTGCGCCGCCAGCCAGTGCATGTCCAGACTCTTGCCGGCCAGCGGCACCAGCACGCGACTGCCGGGTGGCAACGACAGCGCTGCCCAGTGCTTTTCAAGCAGCGGCATGACCTCGGTGCGGTGGAACCCGATCTGTCCTTCCTGCCAGCGCCGCTTCCAGAAGTTTGCGTCCATCATTCGATCCTCTGTGTTCGAGCGCCGGCTACCTGAGCCTCGTAGGAGCGCCCCATGGGCGCGAGCTCTTTGCAGGTTTTCCGGCAAGAGCTCGCGCCCATGGGCGCTCCTACAGACCCGTTCCCTCAGAGCTCGCGCCCATGGGGCGCTCCTGCGTCCATCTATTCGACCGCCAGCCCATCCACCTTCTGCCAGCCCCGCGGCAACAAGCCGCCACGACTCGCGCGCGCACCAAGGTATTCGTCCAGGTCCTTGAACGACAGCGACATGGTGCGCTGCCCGCTCTTCACCAGCAGCGTGTTTCCGGGGGACACGGCCGCTATCGCGACCACGCGTTCGGTACCCAGCTTGGCTTTGGGGATTTCGATGATCTTGTTGCCCTTGCCCTTGTCGAGTTCCGGCAGGTCGGCCAGTGCGAACGCGAGCAGGTGGCCGGCGCTGGTCACGGCGACGATGCGGTCGCTCTTCGGATCGGAGGTGGGTGCGGGTTGCAGCACCTTCGCGCCGGTGGACAGGTTCAGCATCACCTTGCCGGCTTTCTGGCGCCCGGTCAGGTTCTCGAAACGGGTGACGAAACCGTAACCGTGCGAGGAAGCCAGCACGAAACGCAGGTCGTTGTCGCCGCTGGCCAGGGCCACGAACGACGCGCCCGGCGCCGGCGAGAAGCGCCCGGTCAGCGGTTCGCCATTGCCGCGCGCCGAGGGCAGGGTGTGGGTCGCGGTGGAATAGCTGCGGCCTTCCGAATCCAGGAACGCCACCTGCTGGGTGCTGCGTCCGCGCACCGCCGCCAGCAGGGTGTCGCCTTCGCGGTACGACATCGACGCGGCATCCACGTCGTGGCCCTTGGCTGCGCGGATCCAGCCTTTTTCCGACAGCACCACGGTCATCGGTTCGCTGGCGACCAGTTCGGTTTCGTCCAGCGCCTGCGCGGCCTCGCGGGCGATCAAGGGGGAACGGCGCGCGTCGCCGAATTTCTTCGCGTCGGCCAGCAGTTCGTCCTTGATCAGCTTCTTCAGCTTGGCCTTGGAAGCCAGGGTGGACATCAGCTGGTCGCGTTCGGCATCCAGTTCGTCCTGCTCGCCGCGGATCTTCATTTCCTCCAGCCGCGCCAGCTGCTTCAGGCGCGTATCGAGGATGTAGTCGGCCTGTTCCTCGCTCAGCCCGAAACGCGCGATCAAGGCGGCGCGCGGTTCGTCCTCGGTGCGGATGATGTGGATCACCTCATCCAGGTTGAGGAACGCGACCAGCAAGCCTTCCAGCAAGTGCAGGCGGCGCTCGACCCTTTCCAGGCGATGGTTGAGGCGTTTGGTCACCGTCTCGGCGCGGAACGCCAGCCATTCGGCCAGGATCGTCTTCAGGTTCTTGACCTGCGGGCGTCCGTCCAGGCCGATGATGTTCAGGTTGACCCGGTAGCTTTTTTCCAGGTCGGTGGTGGCGAACAGATGGCCCATCAGCTGTTCGGCATCGACGCGGTTGGAGCGGGTGATCAGGACCACGCGCACCGGATTGAGATGGTCGGATTCGTCGCGGATGTCTTCCAGCCACGGCAGTTTCTTGGCCCGCATCTGCGCGGCGATCTGCTCGATCACCTTGGACGGCGACACCTGGTAGGGCAGGGCGTTGATGACGATGTTCTGGCCGCCTTCCTTCTGGAAAGTGGCGCGGGCGCGCACGCTGCCATGGCCGGTTTCGTACAGGGCGCGCAGATCGGACAGCGGGGTAATGATTTCCGCCGTGGTCGGATAGTCGGGTCCGCGCACGTGTTCGCACAGGTCGGCAACCGTGGCTTCCGGATCGTCCAGCAGGCGCACGCAGGCGCTGACGATTTCGTTGAGGTTGTGCGGCGGCACGTCGGTGGCCATGCCGACCGCGATGCCGGTGGTCCCGTTCAGCAGCAGGTGCGGCAACCGCGCCGGCAGCCAGGTCGGTTCCTGCAGGGTGCCGTCGAAGTTCGGCGTCCAGTCCACCGTGCCCTGGCCCAGTTCGCCCAGCAGCACTTCGGCGATGGGGGTCAGCTTGGATTCGGTGTAGCGCATCGCCGCGAACGACTTGGGATCGTCCGGCGAACCGAAATTGCCCTGGCCCTCGATCAGCGGATAGCGGTACGAGAACGGCTGGGCCATCAGCACCAGCGCCTCGTAGCACGCGCTGTCGCCGTGCGGGTGGTACTTGCCGATCACGTCGCCGACGGTGCGCGCGGATTTCTTCGGCTTGGCCCCGGCGTTGAGGCCGAGTTCGCTCATCGCATAGATGATGCGGCGCTGCACCGGCTTCAGCCCGTCGCCGATGAAGGGCAGGGCGCGGTCCAGGACCACGTACATCGAATAGTCCAGGTAGGCGCGCTCGGCGTACTCGCGCAGCGGGATCTGCTCGAAGCCGTGGAAGGTGGGGCGGATGGTTTCGGTCATTGCGGACTTCGGTTATGCGGTCTGGCGTCGATTTTAACCGCCGACCGTGGGCAGCAGGGGGCCGCCCAACCACATCCATCGCGCCATCCACGCGCTGGCGAAGGCGATCAGCGCGGTAAGCGGCACGCCCACGCGCAGGAAATCGCCGAAAGTGTATTGACCGGGATTGAGGATCAACAGGTTGCCGTGGTGGCCGATAGGGGTCAGGAACGAGGCCACCGCGCCCATCGCGGTGCAGACCACGAACGGAACCGGCGGCAGGCCCAGTCCTTCGGCCAGCGCCAGGGCGATGGGACAGAGCAGCACCGTGGTCGCGGCATCGGACAGGATCTGGGTCAGCAGCGCGGCTGCGCCGAACATCACCAGCAACAGGGTCAGCGGCGACCAGTGCGCGGTATGGGCGAGCAGGAAATCGGCAAACAACGATGCGGTGCCGGTGCGTTCCATGGCGATGCCCAGCGGGATCACCCCGGCGATCATCACGAAGATGCGCACGTCGATCTCGCGGTAAGCCTGTTCCACGCCCACGCAACGGGTCAGCACCATGGCCACCGCGCCGGCCAGGAAGGCGATCTGCGGGGAAAGCAGTTCCGTGGCGGCGGCGGCGATCGATGCGGCCATGATCAGCAGCGCCAGCGGTGCGCGGCGGCGGGTCTTCTTCTGCCCGGCGAAGGGCATCAGCATCAGGAAGCCATGATGGCTGGCGAGCCTTTCGAAATTTTGTCCGCGACCCCAAAGCACCAGCAGGTCGCCTTCCTGCAGCAGCATCTCCGACATCTCGCCTTGCAGCCAGCTTTCCTTGCGCCACAGGCCGACTACCACGACCCCGAGGCCGCCCGGGAAATCGATGTCGGCCACGCTGCGGCCGGCGAATTCGGAATGCGGGGCGACGACCGCCTGCACGAGCTGTTCTTCGCCCAGCAATTCCACCTGGCGCCCTTCGACTGGACGATCGCCGTATTTCGCGACGGCATGCAGGCCCAGCCCCGGTTCGTCCTTGACCGAGGCGATCTCGTCCGGGGAAGCCCTGACCAGCAGCACGTCCCCGGCCCGCAGCACGTTGGCGCTCTGCTGCTGTTGCCGGCGCACGCCATGCCGCAGCCAGTCCGCGACCTGCAGCCGGTTCTTGAACGACTTCTCGAAATCGCCCAGGGTCTTGCCGATCCAGGGCGATTCCTTTTCCACCACCAGCTCGGTGTAGTAACGCTCCAGGCGCAGGTAGTCGGTATTGCTCGATTCGCCGCTGCGCTTGGGCACCAGCCAGCGGCCCAGCAGCATGTAGATCGTGCCCAGCAGCACCAGCACCGCGCCAATGGGAGTGATGGCGAAGATATCCAGGCCCGGATGCCCCGACCGCTTCAGCAGGTCGTTGGCCAGCAGGAAAGCCGGTGCGCTGATCAGGGTCAGGGTGGTGCCCAGCGAGGCTGCCAGCGACATCGGCATCAGCAAGCGCGAGGCGGCCAGTTTCTGCTCGTGCGCCAGCCGCATCAGGATGGGCAGCATCATCGCGGTGACCATCAGGTGGTGCGAAAACGCGGCCAGCGCGGCGGTCGCCGGCATCACCACCGCGATCGTGCGCCACTCGCTGCCGCCGGCGGCGCGGGCGATGCCGGCGCCGATGCGCTCGGTGATGCCGGTGGCCGACAAGCCCGCGGACAGCACGAACACCGCTGCGACGATGATCGCCGGTTCGCTGGAGAAGCCGGCCAGCGCATCCTTCGGGCCGAGGATGCCGGTCAGGGTCAGCGCCAGCAACGCCAGCATCGCCACCACGTCGACGCGCAGCTTTTCGCTGATGAACAGCGCCAAGGTCGCGGCCAGGATGACCAGGAAGATGATCTGTTGCGGTTCCATCGGTGGCGAAAACTCCACTTCGAAGGCCTACAAGCTAGGGCCTGTTAACGCTATTGGGATAGGCCACGCCACGCCTGAGTGCGTGCGGAGCAAGGAAGAATGAGGAAGTGTATGTCGATACACGACCGAATGATGACGCGGCTCCGTGCGCACTCAGGCGTGGCCCTTCGGGTTGCTCCGCCCAAGCCGCCATGCGCCCGCGCGCGGCTTGAACAGGCGGCCAGCCTATCGCGGCGCCACGCACGAACACCTGACGGCTTGGGCGAAGCAACGTGACCTATCCCAATAGCGTTAACAGGCCCTACGCATCCGCACTGATGGGCGCGAAGCGGCGAGGCCGGAAAAGCAAAAACCCCCGCTTGCGCGAGGGTTTTGCTTTTTACCTGGTGCCCAGAAGAGGACTCGAACCTCCACGAAGTTGCCCCCGCTAGCACCTGAAGCTAGTGCGTCTACCAATTCCGCCACCTGGGC
This sequence comes from Pseudoxanthomonas sp., assembly GCA_041919795.1. Lineage (GTDB taxonomy): Bacteria > Pseudomonadota > Gammaproteobacteria > Xanthomonadales > Xanthomonadaceae > Pseudoxanthomonas_A. The sequence goes on from JAYRTC010000005.1 coordinate 82,098, forward strand.
AGGTGCAGGGCGCGCATTCTCCGGATTGCGCGGGGTCGTGTCAACGCATGATTCGATGATCGGGTGTGGATCGGGTGTCATCCGGCCGGGGTGTACCATGGCCGGATGACGAAGAAGCCAACGAAAGGCGGGTCGAAACCCGCATCCGGAAAGCCTGGAAAGCCCGGCGGCAGCGTGAAAAAAACGGCCGCGGCAAAGAAATCGAAGCTCCCCCCCTGGATGCCCGACCTGCCCGCAGGCAAGCCATCCGCGCCGGTGCGAAAGGGTGCCCCGGGCGCATCCAGGCAACCCAACCGGCAACCCGCCGCGCCGCGCGCGGGGTTCCGCGACCCGCATGCCGCACGCGAGGCTGAACGCTACGCCGACCCCATCGCCAGCCGCGAAGCCATCCTGGCCCTGCTGGCTTCGGCCGAAGGCCCGCAGACCGCCGAGGACATCGCCGCCAGGCTTGAACTGACCGCGCCGGATCGTTTCGATGCGCTGGGCAAGCGCCTGGGCGCGATGGTTCGCGACGGCAAGTTGCTGCAGAACCGGCGCGGCGGGTTCGCCCCGGCCAGGCAGATGGACCTGATTCCCGGCGTGGTCATCGCCAATCCCAACGGATTCGGTTTCCTGCGCCCGGAAGACGGCAGCGGCGACGACCTGTTCCTGCCGCCCTATGAAATGCGCAAGGCCATGCACGGCGACCGGGTCATGGCCTGCGTCACCGGCATCGACCGCAGCGGTCGTCGCGAAGGCAGCATCGTCGAGGTGCTGGAGCGCAGGCTCAGCCGCCTGATCGGCCGCTACACGCTGGAAGGCGGCATCAGCTACCTGGTGCCGGACGACAAGCGCGTGCAGCGCAACGTGCAGATCCCGCAGGAAGGCCGTGGCGAGGCGCGCGACGGGCAACTGGTGGTGGTCGAACTGACCCAGGCCCCGGGCGCGCGGCGTCCGCCCATCGGCAGGATCATCGCGGTGCTGGGCGACAAGCTGACCCCGTCGCTGGTGGTGGAAGCGGCGATCCACGGCCACGAGATCCCGCATGAATTTCCCCAGGAAGTCCTGGACGAAGCGGCCGCGGTGCCGCTGGTGGTGGAAGAAAGCATGATCGCCGGCCGCGTCGACCTGCGCGATATGCCGCTGGTGACCATCGACGGCGCCGACGCCAAGGATTTCGACGACGCGGTGTACTGCGAAAGCAACCGCCAGGGCCTGCGGGTGAAGAACCGCAGCGGCTATCGCCTGGTCGTCGCCATCGCCGACGTGTCGCATTACGTGCGCCCCGGCACCCCGCTGGACGACGAGGCGCAGAAGCGCGCCACATCGGTCTATTTCCCCGGTTTCGTGGTGCCGATGCTGCCGGAGACGCTTTCCAACGGCATCTGCTCGCTGAATCCGAAAGTGGACCGCATGTGCTTCGTCTGCGACATGCAGGTGAACAACGAAGGCGAGGTCACCCAATCCCGGTTCTACGAGGCGGTGATGCGTTCGCACGCGCGCCTGACCTACGACCAGGTGTGGAAGGCGGTGGGCGAGAACGACGCCGATGCGCGCGCCTCGATCGGCGTTCAGTTGCCGCAGGTCGAACGCCTGCACGAGTTGTACAAGCTGCTGGACAAGGCGCGCGAGAAGCGCGGCGCGATCGAGTTCGAGACCTCGGAAACGCGTTTCGAGCTGGACAACCGCGGCGAAGTCACCCAGGCCGGCATGCTGCAGCGTAACGACGCGCACAAGCTGATCGAGGAATGCATGATCGCGGCGAACGTGGAGGCGGCCAGGTACCTGCTGGCCGCTCAGGTGCCCGCGCCGTACCGCGTGCACGACCGGCCGCCGGAATCCAAGTACGCCGACCTGCTGGAATTCCTCAAGGAATTCAAGTTGTCGATGCCGGCGTGGAGCAAGGTCCAGCCGCGCGACTTCACCCAGTTGCTGAAGAAGATCCGCGAGCGCCCCGACGTGGCCCTGCTGGAGTCGGTGGTCCTGCGCAGCCAGAGCCTGGCGGTGTACACGCCGGACAACGCCGGCCATTTCGGCCTGGCGCTGGCCGCGTATGCGCATTTCACCTCGCCGATCCGACGCTATCCGGATCTGCTGGTCCACCGTGCCATCAAGTACGCCTTGACCAAGGGCAAACCGGCGAAATACCTGTACTCGGCCCATGAGATGGCGGCGCTGTCGCTGCAGTGCTCCGAGCGTGCGCGCCGCGCCGACGAGGCCGAGCGCGAAGTGGATGAGCGTTACCGCGCCGCATGGATGGAGCAGCACGTGGGTGGGCAGTTCGACGGCGTGATCAGCGGGGTGACCAGCTTCGGCCTGTTCGTGGAATTGAACGAGTCCAAGGTCAACGGTCTGGTCCACGTGACCCAGCTGCCGCACGACTATTACCACTTCGACCCGATCAGAAAGACCCTGGCCGGCGAGCGTCGAGGCATGAGCTTCCGGCTGGGCGACCCGGTGCGCATCGTGGTGCTCAAGGCCAGCCTGGAAGAGCGCAAGATCGACTTCAAGCTGGTCGAGGAAAAGCAGGTGCAGGGATTGCCGCCTCGCGGGCAACCGGCGAAGCGCAAGAAAGAAAAGTATTGATCGTGTAGGAGCGGGCCTTGCCCGCGATGCTCTTGGCTCTTGTGCGGTCTGGTCGAAGAGCATCGCGGGCAAGGCCCGCTCCTACAATTCCACATCCCATTTACAGATTTCCCCATGAGCAAACAAAACCAATGGATCGCCGGCATCAACGCGGTGGCTTCGGCCATCGACAACGATGCCGACAACGTGCGCGAAATCCTGCTGGAGGCCGGCAGCAAGAATGCGCGCATCACCGAGATCGAGGAAAACGCGCGGCGCAAGGGCATCGAGGTGCGCCGGGTCACCCAGCAGGCGCTGGATGGCGTCGGCGGCTCGGTGCGCCACCAGGGCGCGGTCGCGCGTTACGCGGCGGCGAAGACCTGGGATGAGGGCGAGCTGGCCGGATTGATCGAAGCGGCCGAAGGCAAGGCGCTGGTGCTGGTGCTGGACGGCGTGCAGGATCCGCACAACCTGGGCGCCTGCCTGCGCAGCGCTGCCGCGGCGGGCGCGACCGCGGTGGTGATTCCCAAGGACAAATCCGCGCCGGTCAATGCGACCGTGCGCAAGACTTCCGCCGGCGCCGCCGACCGATTGCCGGTATTCCCGGTCACCAACCTGGCCCGCTGCCTGCGCGACCTGCAGCAGCTCGGCGTCTGGATCTATGGCCTGGCCGGCGAAGCCGAAGCCTCGCTCTACGACATCGACCTGCGCGGCAACGTGGCCCTGGTCCTGGGCGGCGAGGGCGACGGCATGCGTCGACTCACCCGCGAAAATTGCGACGGGCTGGTGAAGATCCCGATGCCGGGCGATATCGAAAGCCTCAACGTATCGGTCGCCGCCGGCGTGACCTTGTTCGAGGCCGTGCGCCAGCGCAAATAGAATGGCGCGGACAGGGCCATTACTTGTGGGAGGGGCTTCGGCCCCGACTGTGAGAGTGCCGATAAAGCGTCGGGGCTGAAGCCCCTCCCACAATCCGGAGGGTCTCCGGGGAGATCGCATGATCATTCCATCAAAGGTCTTGTTTCGCAGCCTCGCGCTGGTTTGCATGACGATCCTGCCGCTCGCGGCGCAGGCGCAGGAACGTGTCCGCGCGCGCGATCTGGGTGTCGCGCCCGGCATCTTTACTCCCGGAAAACTCAACGCCATCACCGATGTCGCCGGTGTCCGCGTCGGCCAGGTCACTTTGCGCGAAGGCGACAAGGTGCGCACCGGGGTGACCGCTATCCTGCCGCATGCGGGCAACGCCTATCGTTCGCGGGTACCGGCGGCGCTGCATGTCGGCAACGGCTACGGCAAGTTCGCCGGCAGTACCCAGGTCGATGAGCTGGGCGAACTGGAAACCCCGATCCTGCTGACCTGCACGCTGTGCGTGTGGAAGGCGGCCGATGCGATGGCCGCCTGGATGCTGGAACAGCCGGACATGCAGCAGGTGCGCTCGATCAATCCGGTCGTGGGCGAGACCAATGATGGCGACCTCAACGATATCCGCGCGCGACCCATCACCGCCGACTCGGTGCGGCAGGCGCTGGAAAGCGCGAGCACCGGTCCGGTCGAGGAAGGCAGCGTCGGCGCGGGCACCGGGACCATCGCCTTCGGCTGGAAGGGCGGCATCGGCACATCGTCGCGCGTATTGCCGGCCTCGCTCGGTGGCTGGACCGTGGGCGTGCTGGTGCAGACCAATTTTGGCGGCGTGCTGCAGGTGATGGGTGCGCCGGTGGGTCGCGAACTCGGCCGTTATGCGTTCCAGAATGCAGTCGCCCGACGCGATACGAATGCCAAAGGCATGGCGGATGATCGCGGCGACGGTTCGGTGATCATCATCATCGCCACCGACGCGCCGCTCAGCGACCGCAACCTCAAGCGGGTGGCCTCCCGGGCGATGATGGGACTGGGCCGCACCGGCAGTTCCGCGTCGAACGGCAGCGGCGACTACGCCCTCGCATTTTCGACCGCAGATTCGGTACGCCGAGCCTTTGATGCGCCGCGACTCACGACCACAGAATTGGCGAACCAGGAAATGAGCGCCGTGTTCCAGGCCAGTGTCGACGCGGTGGAAGAGGCGGTCTACAACTCGTTGTTCATGGCCACTACGGTCACTGGCAACGGCAACACCGCCGAAGCGATTCCGCTGGACGAGGTGCGCAAGATCCTGGAGCGGCACGGTATCGGCACTCGCTAGGCTTGTTCACAAGGCCGCGTCTATCCACCCTCCCCACGTTTCGCGTATTTCACCTGATCCCGAGTCCATCGCATGACCACCTCACGCCCTGTCGCATCGGTGATGTTGCCCGTGCTGTTGCTGCTGGTCGCGATGTTCTCGATCCAGGCCGGCGCCAGCCTGGCCAAGAGCCTGTTCCCGGCGGTGGGTGCGCTGGGCGCGACTTCGCTGCGCCTGGGTTTCGGCACGCTGCTGCTGTGGCTGGTGCTGCGCCCGTGGCGGATGCCGTGGCGAACCTTGCCGTGGAAGGTGCTGCTGGGTTACGGCGTTTCGCTCGGGGTGATGAATACGCTGTTCTATCTCGCCTTGCAGACCGTGCCGCTGGGCATCGCCATCGCCCTCGAATTCACCGGGCCGCTGGGGTTGGCGCTGCTGGGTTCCCGTCGCCCGCGCGACGTGGCCTGGGTCGCGCTGGCGGTGGCGGGATTATTGTTGCTGGTGCCGTGGTCCTCGCAGCAGGCGGCACTGGATCCGCTGGGTGTGGCGTATGCGCTGGGCGCCGGCCTGTGCTGGGCGCTGTACATCGTGTTCGGGCAAAAGGCCGGCGCCGACCACGGTACGCAAGCGGTTGCGCTGGGCGCGATGATCGCGGCGGTGGTGGCGGTTCCGTGGGGGGTCATCGAATCCGGCATGGCCTTGCTGGCGCCTGCGCTGCTGCCGACAGGCCTTGCCGTGGCGTTGCTGTCGATGGCGCTGCCGTACAGCCTGGAGATGTTTGCCCTGACCCGGTTGCCGACCAGCACGTTCGGCATGCTGATGAGCCTGGAACCGGCGATAGGCGCGCTCTGCGGATTCGTCTTCCTGCACGAGCAACTGGGCGTGCTGCAATGGCTCGCGATAGTCGCGGTCGTGGTGGCTACGGCGGGTGCGACCCTGGGCGCGCGTGCACCGGTTGCGGCGCCCATGCCCGACTGAGCGTCGGGCGTTGACTCAGACGGGTTTCGGCCAGGCGTTGGCGATCTTGCAGAACAGGCGCGCGGTCTGCTCGGTGTCGTACACCGCCGAATGCGCGTCGTCCGCATTCCATTCCATGCCAGCGGCTTGCACCGCGCGGGCGAGCACGGTCTGGCCGTAGGCCATGCCGGCCATGGTGACGGTGTCGAACACGCTGAACGGATGGAAGGGATTGCGCTTGTGCCCCGAACGCGCGACGGCGGCGTTGAGGAAATTGAGATCGAAATGGGCGTTGTGGCCGACCAGGATCGCGCGCTGGCATCCGTGCTTCTTCAGCGCCGCGCGCACCGGCGCAAAGACATGTTCCAGCGCTTCCTTCTCCGGCTTGGCCAGGCGGAATGGGTGATCGAGGACGATGCCGGTGATTTCCAGCGACTTCGGGTCGATCTCGGTGCCGGGCGCGGGGACGAGATGCGCGCTGGCGGTTTCGCCCATGCTGAAGGCGCCGTCCGCATCCAGGTCGATCGGCACCACCGCGATTTCCAGCAGCGCATGCTTGTTCCAGTCGAAGCCACCGGTTTCCACGTCCACGACCACCGGCAGGAAGCCGCGGAAACGGCGGGACATGGGGCTGGGCGGCAGGGGTTGGTCGGCGTCGGTCATCGCTAAAGCCTAGCAGAGCCCGCAACCTGGACCGTAGGAGCGCCCCATGGGCGCGAGCTCTTCGACCAGATCGCGGAAAACCCAAGAGCTCGCGCCCATGGGGCGCTCCTACGGGAGGGCGGTGCCCAGGATGGTGTCTTCCTCGTGCATGCGCTGGAGCATGGCGGCGCCTTGTTCGATGAAGGCGGGAAGATCGGTGTTTCCTGCTTCCTTCGCCAGTTGTTCCAAAGCCTCTCGTCCGGTCAATTCACCGCCACGCAGGATCTCGATCAACCGAAACACCAATGGCGAGATTTCGGCGAAACGGATTTCGTATTGCCGGTCGCGCCGCACCAGGACCAGGGTTGGCGTCTCGGGCGGAGTCGTGGGCTGGTAATCGGGGCCGATGTGCGGCACCGGCCATGCATAGGCCAGGGCCCAGGCGGTGGGCGAGAGCACCGGGATGCCCGCCAGAATATTTCCATCGACCCGATGCGCGGGAACTTCATCGTCGTCGATCTGCAGACCCAACTCGACCCATTCGTAATGCGCCAGCTCCGCCAGCCACGGTGGATCGTCTATCGCGGTTTCCGCGCGCTCCTGCAGGAAGCGGATGAACTCACGCCCGACCTCGGCGAACAATGGCGTGTGGCTGCGGTGCCGGGCGTAGAACTCGCGGGCCAGCTTGCGCCAGCGCTGCTCGCCCAGGGTCTTGCGGATGACCGGGAAATTGCCGGACAGCAGGCCTTCGATATTGTTGAAGAACAGCTCGCGATAGATCGCCAGGCGGCGATCCTCGATGCCCGGCGGTGGCGCATTGGCGCCCGGATCGCGCAGGTGCGCGGCCAGCTGGAACTGCTGTTCGCGCAAGGCGTCAGGCATGGGCGGCAAGCGATGCGGAAGCGCCAGTGGCGGCGCGCTGCAGTACGCGGATGCGTTCCACTTCGGCCAGCAGCACCGGCATGGCCGGGAAATTGAAATCGCGCTCCAGCAGGGTGGGGTGCACGCCATGCACGCGATACGCGGCTTGCAGCAACGACCACACCTCTTCCTTGACCGCGGCGCCGTGGGTGTCCACTTTCAGGTCGTCGGCTTCGTCGTAGTGGCCGGCGATGTGGTACGAGGCGATGCGCGGCGTCGGCATGCGCGCGAGGAAATCATGGGCGTCGTAGTCATGGTTGATGGCGTTGACATGGATGTTGTTGACGTCGAGCAGCAGGTCGCAGTCGGCTTCGGCCAGCACGGCGTTGATGAAATCCACTTCGTCCATCGCCTGGTAGGGGGCGGCGTAGTAGGAGACGTTCTCCACCGCGATGCGGCGGCCCAGCACGTCCTGCACGCGACGGATGCGCGCGGCGACATGATGCACGGCTTCCTCGGTGAAGGGGATCGGCATCAGGTCGTAGAGATGGCCGTCGTCGGTGCAGTAACTCAGGTGTTCGCTGTACAGCGCGACCTTGTGCCGGTCGAGGAAACGGCGCACGCGCAGCAGGAAGGTTTCGTCCAGCGGCGCCACGCCACCCAGCGACAGCGACAGCCCGTGGCAGCTGAGCGGATGGCGTGAGGAAAGTTCAAGCAGCGCTTCGCCGTACTTTCCGCCTACACCGATCCAGTTGTCCGGCGCGCATTCGAGGAAATCGAATGCGCCCGGAGACTCCGCCCGCAACGCGCCCAGCAGGGCGCGTCGCAGGCCTATGCCGGCACTGGCATCGGGCAGGGCGGAGTTCATGCGATCAGCAGGGATGGATCAGACGCTGCCGCCGCACTTGCCTTCACCGCATTTGCCCTCGGCATGCTCGGCCTTGGCGTCAGGCTTTTTGTCCGCGCCGCAGCTGCCTTCACTCTTCATCTTGTCGGCGCCGCACTTTCCTTCCGCCTGGGCCTTGTGCTCGGCGGCGTCGATGAAGCCGTCCTTGTTGCTGTCCATCTCGGCGAACTTGCTGTCCTTGCCCGGGTGGGCTGCGGCGAACTCCGCTTGCGAAATTTTGCCGTCCTTGTCGGTGTCGGCCTTGTCCATGCCGCACTTGCCTTCGCCGCATTTTCCTTCCGCGGCCTTCTTGTCGGCGCCGCAGCTGCCTTCGGCTTTCTTGTCCGCGCCGCAGTTGCCTTCGGCGGCCTTGTCGCCGGCAGCGGCGGCGGTTGCGGAAACCAGGTAACCCTGGGCCATCGGCTGCATGGCGAAGGCCGAGCCGGACAGCGCAAGGCCGCCGACCAGGGCAGTGCACAGGGCGAGGGAAACGGGTTTGTGGCTGGACTTGCTCATGCTGTGGCTCCGGTGGTGGTGCGGACGGCGTCCGCGGATGGTGGTTGAAGTGTAGCGGGGTCTGGTTAGCGGTTTGTATGCACTGCGGCAATCCAGTATTTGCCGAGTTGGCTGTCAATACACAGAGAGTGCGGATGCGGGGAGTTCAATCCGGATGCCCCGGATCGAGGTATTCCCGGGCCAGCACACGCGCACGATGCAGCCGGGATTTGGCGGCTTCCCGGTTGAGTCCCAATCGCTCGGCCAGCTCCTGGATCGAATAACCTTCCAGGTCGCGCAACAGGATGATCTCCCGATAGTGCGCGGGTAGCGAGACCAGCGCGGTGGCTACGTCGTGGCGCAGCTCCACCGGTTCGAAGCTGCAACTGGGCAGGATATCCTCGGTGATGGCGTCGCCGGTCAACATGCGTAACCCGCGTTTCAGCCGGTTGCATTCGCGCTTGACGATGCGGAACAGCCACGACGCGTAGGCTTCGAGCACGCGCAGGTCGCGAAGCCGCCTGGAAACCAGGATCAGACTTTCCTGCACCGCGTCCTCGGCATCGTTGATGTTGCAGTGGTATTCGGCGTAGCGGCGCAGGTTCTGCCGCGACTGGGAGAGCACGCGCTGCAGCGCGGCGAGGTCGCCCGAACGGGCGGCCATCAGGTCTTCGTTGCTGGCGATGGCTGCATTCATGGCCTCTCCGGACTCCGAGCATGCCGCCGTTGCGCCATGCATGACAGTACCAAGAGAGGTGGATCGGGCCGGTAGGTTCGCGCCCGTCGGTGCCGGTTACTTGCGATTCAGCGGATCGGCGGGGTCAGACCGCGCCAGTGGTGCTGGTCTCGTCGCGCTTGTCGCGGGGCGGCAGCGGCTGGTCGCCATGGACCAGGAACCACACGTTTTCGGCGATGTTGGTGGCATGGTCGCCGATGCGTTCCAGGTTCTTGGCCATGAACAACAGGTGCGTGCACGGGGTGATGTTGCGCGCGTCCTCCATCATGTAGGTCAGCAGTTCGCGGAACAGCGCGGTGTATTGCGCGTCCAGTTCGGCGTCGCGCGCCCTTACGGTCAATGCGCGTTCGGCATCGCCTTCGCCGTAGGCCTCCAGCACGTCGCTGACCTGGCGCGTGGCCAGCTTGCCCAGTGCCCGCAGGTTGGTGATGTGGGGAACCGGCGGCGACAGGTTCAATGCGATCGAGCGCTTGGCCACGTTGGCCGCATAGTCGCCGATGCGCTCGATGTCGGAGGGAATGCGCAGACCTGCGAGGATCTCGCGCAGGTCGCGGGCCATCGGCCCACGCAACGCCAACTGCATGACGTCATGGCTGATCTTCGATTCGAGCTTGTCGATCTCGATATCGTTGCCGATGATCCGCTGCGCGGCGCGGTCGTCCCTGCGTTCGACCACGTCCAGCGCGGCTTCCAACTGGGCCACGGCGACCGCGCCCATGTGCAGGATCTCGCCGACCAGGCGACGCTGTTCTTCGTCATAGCTTTTGACGATGTGATCGTGGAGTTGGTTGTTCATGGGAGGGCCGGGAAGAAGGAAGAAGGAAGAGGGAAGAGGGAAGAGGGAAGAGGGAAGAGAGAGGCGGGAGGCGGGAGGCGGGAGGCTCTGCTCTATCCCCTCCCTCTTCCCACTTCCCCACTCCCGGGTCTATCCAAACCGCCCCGTTATGTAATCTTCCGTCTGCTGCTGCTTCGGACTGGAGAAAATGCTGGAAGTCGGCCCGTGTTCGATCAGGTCGCCCAGGTACATGAAGGCGGTGTAGTCGGAGACGCGCGCGGCCTGCTGCATGTTGTGGGTGACGATGGCGATGGTGTAGTCCTTCTTCAGTTCCTCCACCAACTGCTCGATGCGGCTGGTGGAAATCGGATCCAGCGCCGAGGTCGGCTCGTCCAGCAGCAATACGTCGGGCTTCAGCGCCACCGCGCGGGCGATGCACAGGCGTTGTTGCTGGCCGCCGGACATGCCGAGCGCGCTCTGGCCCAGCTTGTCCTTCACCTCGCCCCACAGCGCGGCCTGGTTCAGCGCCTGCTCGACGCGGTCGTTCATGTCGGCCTTGCCGAGCTTCTCGTGGTGGCGGATCGCATAGGCGACGTTTTCGTAGATGGTCATCGGGAACGGCACCGGCTTCTGGAAGACCATGCCGACCTTGCTGCGCAGCCGGTTCATCGGATACTTCGCCGAAAGGATGTTCTCGCCATCCAGCAGCACCTCGCCCTGTGCGGTCAGCTTCGGGTACAGCGCGTAGATGCGGTTGAAGATGCGCAACAACGTGGACTTGCCGCAACCGGACGGGCCGATCAGCGCAGTCACGCGTTTTTCCGGAATCTGCAGGTTGATGCCTTTCAACGCGTGGAACTTGTCGTAGTGGAAATCCAGTCCCCGCGCCTCCAGCTTGACCGGCGACGGCGCGATCGCGCCGCGTTCGGTGGTCACGGTGGCGATGCGCCGGGTGGAATCCTGCTGCAGGGAGTCGTTGCGTTGCACGTCGTTCATGGCCGGGTCCGAAGAAAAGTCAGTCATTGGAGATCCTGTTCCGCAGCAGCACGCCGCGCGCAACCAGGCTGATCAGCAGCACGAACACGGTCAGGACCAATGCGCCGGCCCAAGCCAGGGTCTGCCAGGATTCATAGGGGCTGCCGGCGAACTGGTACATCACCACCGGCACGCTGGCCATCGGCTGCATGACGTCGGCGTTCCAGTACTGGTTGCCGAAGGCGGTGAACAGCAGCGGCGCGGTTTCGCCGCTGATCCGGGCCAGCGCCAGCAGGATGCCGGTGAGGATGCCGGCCGAGGCGCTGCGGTACAGCACCTGCACGATCACCTTCCACTGCGGCACGCCCAGCGACAAGGCCGCCTCGCGCATCTGCGCGGGCACCAGGCGCAGCATTTCGTCTGTAGTGCGCACCACCACCGGCAGCACGATGAAGGCCAGCGCCAGTCCGCCCGCGAGTGCGGAGAAGTTGCCGCCAAACTGCATGATGAAAAGCGTATAGACGAACAGGCCCAGCACGATCGATGGCGCCGACAGCAATATGTCGTTGACGAAGCGGACCACGGTGCCGGCCTTGCGCGCGTTGCCGTATTCGGCCAGCCAGGTGCCCGCCAACACGCCCAGCGGCGTGCCGATCATGATCGCCAGCGCGCACATCACCGCGCTGCCGAAGAAGGCATTGGCCAGGCCGCCTTCCTGCATCGGCGGCGGGGTCATCTGGGTGAACAGGTCCAGGTTGATGCCGCCGGCGGCCTTGGCCACCAGCGTCCACAGGATCCAGCCAAGGAAGAACAGGCCGAACAACGCCGTGGCGCAGGACAGCACCAGGGCCACGATATTGGCGACGCCACGACGGCGATACAGACCGGCGGAAGTGGAGTGCGCAGCCATCAGTTGCCCTCCTTGCGCGACAGTTGCATCAGCATGTAGCGGGCGATGGCCAGCACGATGAAGGTCACGATGAACAGGACAAAGCCGAGCAACAGCAGTGCCGAGCGATAGGTCTCGGTGGCTTCGCCGAAATCGTTGGCGATCAGCGCCGCGATCGTGGTGCCGGGTTCCAGCAGCGACGCAGACAAGCCGACCGTGTTGCCGATGACGAAGGCCACCGCCATGGTTTCGCCCAGCGCGCGGCCCAGGCCCAGGAAGATGCCGCCTATCACCGCGCTGCGCGTATACGGCAGGACGATGTCCCAGCTCACTTCCCACTTGGTCGAACCCAGCGCGTAGGCCGATTCCTTCAAGCGTGTCGGCACGGTCAGGAACACCTCGCGCATCACCGATGAGATGAACGGGATGACCATGATCGCCAGCACGAAACCGGCGGTGAGCATGCCGATGCCCAGCGGCGGGCCACGGAAGAACACGCCGATCCAGGGCAGGGTACCGATGTGGTCGTTGAGCCACGGCGTGACGTATTCGGTCATCACCGGCACCAGCACGAACAATCCCCACATGCCGTAGATGATCGAGGGAATGCCGGCCAACAATTCGATGGCCGTACCGACCGGACCGCGAAGCCAGCGCGGCGCCACCTCGGTCAGGAAGAAGGCGATGCCGAAACTCACCGGCACCGCGATCAGCATCGCGATCACCGCGGTGACCAGGGTGCCGTAGATCGGCGCCAACGCGCCGTACTTGTTCTCGACCGGGTTCCATTCGCTGGAATAAAAGAAGCTCAACCCCTGGGTCTGCAGCACTTCGCGACCGCCCCACAGCATGGACAGCGCAGCAGTGGCCAACGACACCAGCACGAAGGCCACGGTGGCGGTCAGCAGCCAGCGGAACAGGCGGTCGTTGCGTGCGTCGGCGAGGTCGCGTTTGCTGTGCGGGACGATGTTGGCGGTGGTGGTGTTCATGGATTCCTTGGAATCGTCATTCAAGCGACTCTTTGCAGTCGTCATTCCCGCGCAAGCGGATAAATCGTCATTCCCGCGAAGGCGGGAACCCAGTGACTTTCGCTTTTGTTGTTGCTGTTCTGCATACGGCAAGAACCAAGTCACTGGATCCCCGCTTTCGCGGGGACGACGATTCATTTGTTTGCGCGATCCGTGCGCGCCTTGCGCATCATTGAAATTCGCTACCCCAATACGCTTCGATCTGCTTGACCAGTTCCGCCGGCAGCGGCACGTAATGCAATTCGCTGGCCTGCGGCTGGCCGTGCTCGAAGGCCCACTTGAAGAACGCCAGGGCGTCGGCGCTGCGCTTGGCGTCCTTCGGCTGCTTGTGCATCAGCATGAAGTTGGTGGCGGTGATCGGCCAGGCGTTGGCGCCGGGCGCATTGGTGATGACCAGGTTGAAATCCTTCGCGTTGGCCCAGTCGGCGCTGGCCGCCGCCGCGGCGAAGCTTTCCGCATTCGGCTGCACGAAATTGCCGGCCGCGTTCTGCAGCGAGGCGTAAGGCATGCCGCTCTGCAACGCGTAGGCCAGCTCCACGTAACCGATGCCGCCCTTGATCTGCTTCACGTACGAGGCCACGCCTTCGTTGCCCTTGCCGCCGACGCCGCCCGGCCATTGCACCGACGTGCCTTCGCCGACCTTGCTCTTCCACTCCGGGCTGACCTTGGACAGGTAGTTGGAGAAGTTGAAGGTGGTGCCCGAGCCATCGGAACGATGCACCAGGCTGATCTTCAGCGCGGGCAGGGCCACGCCCGGATTGGCGCCGGCAATGGCCGGGTCGTTCCACATCGCGATCTTGCCCAGGAAAATGTCGGCCAGCAGCGCACCGGTCAATTTCAACTGGCCCGGCTGCAGGCCTTCCACGTTGATCACCGGGACCACGCCGCCGATCGCCGACGGGAACTGGCCCAGGCCGGCCTGCGCGAGTTCTTCCGTGGAAAGCGGCTTGTCCGAGGAACCGAAATCGACGGTCCCGGCCTTGATCTGGGCGATGCCACCGCCCGAACCGATCGACTGGTAATTGACCTTGGCGCCGGTGGCGGCGTTGTAGTCGGCCGACCACTTGGACACCAGCGGATAGATGAAGGAGGCGCCTGCGCCGGAAATTTCGGCGGTGCTGGGATTGGCTGAGCCCGGAGCCGTGGTCGCGGTCGTGTCGGGCGCACCGGTGGTTGGCGCCGCGTTGTCCGCGGGCTTGCAGGCGGCCAGTACCAGCGTGACGGACAGGGTGAGCAGGGCAAGACGCGCCGGCTTCAGGTTCATCGCGAAACTCCGTTGACGAGGTGCCGACTCTGCGCCAGCGGGTGATGCCATGAAATGATGTTTTTGTTACGTGCGTATGACAGGAGGGCGAGAAACGAGGAGTGAGGAGTGAGGAGTGAGGAGTGAGGAGTGAGGAGTGAGCTGCCCTTGGCCTCCTCCCTTGCGCATGGCGCAGGGGAGGATTGAGGAGGGGTGCTTTTGACGTTGCTGTTGATGTTGCTCTTGCTCGACCTTCAGACAAAAAGGCGCGGACCTCGCGGTCCGCGCCCGTGAACGACCAAGGGAGAGAGCCTGTCCGTTCAGTACGCCATGTTCTGCGACCAGTAGGTTTCGATCTGCTTCACCAGCACGTCCGGCAGCGGTACGTAGCCCAGCGTGGTGGCCTGCGCATCGCCGTTGGCATAGACCCAGCGGAAGAATTCCTTGGCGCCTTTTGCGCCGGCGGCGTTCTTCGGCTGCTTGTGCATGAGGATGAAGTTGGTGGCGGTGATCGGCCAGGAATCCGCACCCGGGGCATTGGTCATGACCAGGTAGAAGTCCTTCGACGAACCCCACTCGGCACTGGCCGCGGCGGCGGCGAAGCTGTCGTCGCTGGGCTGGATGTAGTTGCCGGCGGCGTTCCTCAGGCGCGAATACGCCATCTTGTTCTGCAGTGCATAGGACAGTTCGACATAACCGATGCCGCCCTTGATCTGCTTCACGTAGGCAGCGACGCCTTCGTTGCCCTTGCCGCCGATGCCGGTCGGCCACTTGACCGAGGTGCCTTCGCCGACCCGGCTTTTCCATTCGCCACTGACCTTGGACAGGTAGTTGACGAAATTGAAGGTGGTGCCCGAACCATCCGAACGGTGCACGACGGTGATCTTGGCGTTGGGCAGTTTCAGGCCGCCATTCATGGCGACGATGGCCGGGTCGTTCCAGTGGGTGATCTTGCCCAGGAAGATATTGGCCAGGGTTTCGCCATCCAGCTTCATCGCGCCTGCGGCGATGCCCTGCACATTGATCACCGGCACGATGCCGCCGATCACCGACGGGAACTGGGCCAGGCCGGACTTGGCCAGCTCCTCGGGCTTCAACGGCGCATCGGAGGAGCCGAAATCGACCGTGCCGGCCTTGATCTGGGCAATGCCGCCGCCGGAACCGATCGACTGGTAGTTGACCTGCTTGCCGCTGGCCTTGGCGTAATCGGCCGACCACTTGGATATGGCTGGATACACGAACGAAGCGCCGGCGCCGGTGGCATCGGCGGCCCAAGCATTGGCCGAGAATGCGGCCGCCATGGCCAGCACCGCGATCCGCGATTTGAGGGGTTTCAACACTGTGTGGACTCCTGGGAAGTAGGCGATGCGGGTCTTCCCGCTCGCGGCTATTCCATAGCGAATGCGTGACACTGCCGTGTCGGTCGAATGACAGGAAGATGACGTGGGCGAAGAAAAATGGAGAGGTGTTGTAGGAGCGACGCAAGTCGCGAAAGGCGTTCGCGACTTGCGTCGCTCCTACAGCCGCTCCTGCAACAAAAAAGCGCGGCCTGGGCCGCGCTTGAAATGAAGCAACGAGAGGAGAGAGCGTGTCGCGGATTACCAGAAGAACTGCAGGCGCGCTTCCAGGATCGACGGATCGTCGCTGACGTCGCGGCGCTCGCTGCTGACCTTGACGTAGTTCAGCGCCACCTTGTAGTTGGAGCGCCAGTAGTAGTTGACGCCGGCAGTGATGATGTCCATCTGTCCGCCCAGCACCGAGCCATCGTCCAGATCCACGGTGTCGTAGCGCAGTCCCAGCTGCCACATGCCGGTAGCCGGCTCCTTGGGTCCCGACGTGCCAGGCGTGCCGCCCTTGTAGCTCCAGGTTTCGCCGGTCACGTTCCACAGGCCGCTGAGATAGGCGCCGGTGGAGGTGTAGTCGTCGGAACCGGCGCGGTAACGCTGCACGTCGCTGCTGTAGTACTCGCCCTGCAGCTTGAACGGGCCGTGGATCCACAGGCCTTCCAGGCTGGTGGTGGCGACGCGGTCGGCATCGGTCAGGTTGCCGCTGTCGACCAGGCGCAGCGTGGCCAGGTCGGCATTGGGGCGCGCACGCACGCGGAACGTGTCGGCCGGCGTGTCGTAGTCGACGTAGGCCAGACCGAAGTGCAGCACATTGCCCTTTTCGTTGATCGGCGCCCAGGTACCGCGCAGGCCGAAGCCGGGACCATGGGCCAGGTTGCGGGTCAGTTCGCGGCCGAAGTAGCTGGCGGTCAGGCCCCAGTCGTTGCTGCCATAGCTGTAACCCACGCCCAGGCGGCGGGCGACGGCGTAGGTGTTGGTGACCGTGGCCTTGGAAATGAAGTCGTTGTTCTTGGTGCTGGACAGCTCTTCCATGCTGTTGGGTTGCTTGTACTGGCCCAGCTGCAGGTAATTGTTGCTGTTGCCGCCGATCTTGTACTTGAGGTTGGTGTCGAGGAACTTGTCGGCCTTGGCGTCGTAGCCCACGACCCATTCGATATTGCCGGGGCCCTTGCCCTTCAGCACCAGCTCGGCGCGACGCAATTCGAATTCGCTGCCGTCGCCATTGATGCCGGCGCCGTTGAGGTCGGCCAGGTCGTTGTCGAACCAGTTGCCATCGGCCTGGACCAGGCCTTCGAAACTGATTTCCGAACCACCGATCACATCGATGGCGATTTCGGCATGGGCGGCCGGTGCGGCCACGGCCGCGAGCAAGGCGAGGGAGAGGGTGTGGCGTTTGATTTTCATGGATTGGCCATTGGGCGTGAGGAGAGGTGACGCCGCGCAGGCTAATGCGTGAACTTTGCGTTATTGTGACAAAACTGTCTTGTTTCGCCGCGATGACACTTTCGCGGTCCACGCATGACCCGGGTGTACTGCGCCGGCCTGCTTTGCGGCATCATGCCGGCCTCGCAACTTCCGCTGGAGCGTCCGTGGACAACCCCGCCATCGATATCGTCATCTATCACAACCCCGCCTGCGGCACTTCGCGCAACACGCTGGCGCTGATCCGCAACGCGGGCATCGAACCGCATGTGGTCGAATACCTGAAGTCGCCGCCCAACCGCGTGCAATTGCAATCGTTGCTGGCACGCATGGGCATCGGCGCGCGCGAACTGCTGCGCGAGAAGGAAGGCTTGTGTCGTGAGCTCGGGCTGGACGATCCCTCGCTCGACGACGATGCGCTGCTCGACGCGATGGCCGCGCATCCCCTGCTGATCAACCGGCCGATCGTGGTGTCGCCGCTGGGCGTGGCCCTGTGTCGTCCTTCCGAACAAGTGCTGGACCTGCTGCCGCTGCCGCAACGCGATGCCTTCGCCAAGGAAGACGGCGAACAGGTCATCGACGCGGATGGAAACCGCCTTTTGCCATAAAAAGGCGTTGTAGGAGCGACGCAAGTCGCGAATTCCTCACGGTTTGAGGTTGCGGATTTCGCGACTTTCGTCGCTCCTACAACAGCATGTCATTCAGCGATTGTCTTCGTCCGGCGTCTTGTCCTTGTACCGGCACAGGTCGCGGATCACGCATTGCGGGCAATCCGGCTTGCGCGCCTTGCATACGTAGCGCCCGTGCAGGATCAGCCAGTGATGGGCGTCCAGCTTGTAGTCGTCGGGCACCACTTTCAGCAGCTTGTCCTCGACCGCACGCACGTCCTTGCCCGGGGCAAGGCCGGTGCGATTGGCGACGCGGAAGATATGCGTGTCGACGGCAATCGTCGGTTCGCCGAAGGCGGTGTTCAGGACCACGTTGGCGGTCTTGCGGCCGACTCCCGGCAACGCTTCCAGCGCGGCGCGATCGCGCGGGACTTCGCCCGCGTATTGCTCGACCAGCAGGCGACAGGTGGCGATCACGTTTTTCGTCTTGGCGTTGAACAGGCCGATGGTGGCGATATAAGGCTTCAGTCCTTCCTCGCCCAAGGCCAGTATCGCGGCCGGCGTATTGGCCACCGGATACAAACGGCGCGTGGCCTTGTTCACGCCCACATCGGTGGCCTGCGCCGACAGGATCACCGCGACCAGCAACTCGAACGGCGAGGTGTAGGCAAGCTCGGTGGTGGGCCTGGGGTTGAGTTCGGCCAGCCGCGAGAACAGTTCGCGGACTTCGTCGGGCTTCAGCGTCTTGCTGCGTTTCGCCGTGGCATTCATTGCTTGCCGCGCTCCGCCGCCCTGGCCTTGGCCCGCGCCAGGATAGCGGCCGCTGCCGGAGGCAGCGCGCTTTTCTTTTCGGTTGGCATCGCCGCTACGCGCCTGGCCTCGCGTTCGGCAATGCGTCGGGCCAGGCGCAGGTTGCGCGCCAGGTAACGGTCGCGTGCGGCCCATGCCAGGGATAATTTCTGTTGCGCTTCGATCAATTCCGCCACCGGTGCAGGGTCGCAAGCCGGGCAAGGAGCGTAATGCATCAGCCCGGCTTCGATCGCGGCATCGACCTCGTCTTCCTGCAGCAGTTGCAGCAACAGGATGCCGTGACCGCAGTCATGCGGCGCAGTCTCCACGTCGCTTGCCTGCGCGCCCACTCAGCTTCCGCTGAACACGGGCTTGCGACGTTCCAGGAAGGCGCGCGTGCCTTCGCGCATGTCGTCGGTGGAGAACATCAGGCCGAATTGCGCGGTCTCGTACTGCAGGCCCTCTTCGATGCCGCATTCGCCGCCGACATTGACCGCATCCAGGGTGCCGCGAAGAGCCAGCGGTGCGGCCTGGGCGAGTTGCTCGGCCACTTTGAGGGTTTCGGCTTCCAGTTCGGCCGCCGCGACCACGCGATTGACGATGCCCAGCTGCAAGGCGCGCGCGGCATCGATGGGTGCGCCCAGCAGGCACAGTTCCAGTGTTGCGGCGCGTCCCGCCAGGCGCAGCAGGCGCTGGCTGCCGCCGAAACCGGGGATCAGCCCCAGATTGATTTCCGGCTGGCCCAGTTTGGCCGTGTCGGCCGCGATGCGCAGATGGCAGGCCATGGCCAGCTCCAGGCCACCACCCAGTGCGAATCCGTTCACCATGGCGATGACCGGCTTGGGCATGGTCTCGATCCGGCGCATCAGGCGCTGCCCGCGCTGGGAGAAATCACGGCCCTGGACGGGACGCAGCTCGGCCATTTCGGCAATGTCGGCCCCGGCCACGAAGGCCTTGGGGCCGGCCCCGGTCAGCACCAGCACCCTTGCGGCGGGGTCTTCGGCCGCCTCCTCGAAGGCCACGAACAGTGCATCCAGGGTCGCGGCATTGAGAGCGTTGAGCTTGTCGGGACGGTTGACGGTGATGCGGCGGATGCCGGCGTGGTCATGCAGGGTGATGGGCGAGTCGGTCATGTCGGCTGTGCTGGATAAGGGAGCAGGGTGGAACTTAAGGCCCGCGACCCGGTCAGAGCCCCGGTCGTCAGTGGCGGTTAAGCACCTCGACCGCTATGCTAACGCGTCCTGCTGGGGCGGTTCGACCGCCCCATTCCATTCCTGGAGATCGTAAATAATGAAGTTGCGTTTGCTCGCCGCCACCCTTGCGGCCATGACCCTGGTAGCCGGCTCCGCCTTCGCGCAATCCACGCCGGCGCCGAACAAGAACGATCTGAGCTACGCGCTCGGTTACGACCTCGGCCGCAACCTGGTCGAAAGCGGCGAGGCGGTCGACATCAATACCGTGGTCAAGGCCGTGCAGGAAGGCTATGCGAAGAAGGAGCCCACCGTTCCGGTCGCCCAGCTGCGCACCGCCGTCGAAGTCATGCAGAAGCGGCAGATGGAAAAGGCCAAGGCAGAGTTCGACAAGGCCTCGGCCGCGAACAAGACCAAGAGCGATGCCTTCCTGGCCCAGAACAAGGCCAAGGCCGGCGTGCAGAGCCTGCCGGGTGGGGTCCAGTACCGCGTGATCGAAGCGGGCAACGGCGCCAAGCCGAACCAGGCCAGCAACGTCACCTTGCAGTACAAGGGTTCGTTGACCGATGGCCGTACCTTCGTCGATACCTTCAGCCCGCAGCAGGGCCAGACCACGCCGCCGGCGCCGATGGCGATCAAGGTCAGCGAGATTCCGCTGGCCGGTCTGCGCGACGCGCTGGTGCAGATGCCTGCGGGAGCGAAGTGGGAAGTGGTGATCCCGGCCGACAAGGCCTACGGCAACACTCCCAAGTCGCCGATCGGCCCGAACCAGGCCGTGGTTTTCGAAGTAAAACTGGTCAGCGTCAAGTGACGCAATGACCCATGCGCACAGCGCATGGCTTTGTCATTGCGTCATCCCCGCGTAGGCGGGGATCCAGTGACTTGCGGTTCGATAGCTGGTCCTGAAGTTCGATTACGCCGGCCCTTTGGTCGGCGTAATTTTTTTTGCCTGTTCGATTGTTCCGGGCGCAAGCGCCGTTGCGCTATGCTCGTTGGGTGTCTGATTCGATGAATACCGCTTACCGCGCCGTGCTCAGCCCGTGCACAGGCGTTTGTACCCTGGGTGACGACGGGCTCTGCGAAGGTTGTCTGCGGACGACCGCCGAGATTGCCCGCTGGCCGCAAATGAACGACGACGAACGCCTGCGTCTGATGGAATCGACCCTGCCGGGTCGTGAAAGGTCGCGTAGCGCTTTCGACCTGCTGCTGCCCGAACGTGCGGTCCTGCGCCAGATCCTGCATCCGCTCGCCAACTTGCCCACGCAGGTGGGCTGGAACCATGAGGAACTTGCCGACCTGCTGCCCCCGGGGCCGCCGGTCGAATCGGCGGTGCTGGCCGGGCTGGTGCCGCGCAAGCAGGGCACCCAGGTGCTGCTGACCCGCCGCACCGACGGCTTGCGCCATCATGGTGGGCAGGTCAGTTTCCCCGGCGGACGCATCGAGCCCGGCGACATCAGCCCGGTTGCCGCCGCGATCCGAGAAAGCAATGAGGAAATCGCGCTCACCGCGTCGCAGATTTCACCTCTGGGGTTCCTGGACCCCTTCACCACCATCAGCGGTTTCCGGGTCATGCCGGTGGTCGCGGTGATCGATCCGGACTACGTCGCCGTCGCCAATCCGGACGAGGTCGCCGATGTGTTCGAGGTACCGCTCGATTTCCTGATGTCACCCAAAAACCTGCGCCGCGTGGAAGTGGATTACCGGGGCCGCACGCGCGCGGTGCTGGAATACGACTGGCCGGGGCAGCGCATCTGGGGCGCGACCGCGGCAATACTTTTCAATCTGCGCGAACGCCTGGCGGGGATTGCATGAAAGGGCTTGCATGAAAGGAGAGCGCATGAAGTGGAGCACGCTGGTTGGCGTCGATGAACTTGCCAACGCGCTGGGCAATGAGGAGTTGCGTATCGTCGATGCGCGTTTCGCGCTGATGGATCCGCCCGCCGGCCGCAAGGCCTACGAGGAATCGCATCTCCCCGGCGCCGTGCATGCCGACTTGAACCGCGACCTGTCCGACCTGGCGCATGCCGGCGAAGGACGCCATCCCTTGCCGGACGCCGCCGCGTTCGCCCGCAAGCTGGGCGAGTGGGGCATCGCGCCGCATCACCAGGTGGTGGCCTACGACGCGGGCGATGGCAGCATGGTAGCCGCGCGCTTGTGGTGGATGCTGAAGTTGCTGGGCCACGAGCGCGTGGCGGTGCTCGATGGTGGTTTGGCCGCGTGGCGCGCGAAGGGCTTGCCCGAGACGGCTTCGGTAAGCGAACCCGTCGCCGGATCGTCCTACCCCGCCAGTTTCGATGCCTCGCGCATCGTGACCGCCACTGAAGTGCAATCGCGCCTGGGTGAAGCGCCAGGCTGGTTGCTGGACGCGCGTGCTGGCGAACGTTTCCGTGGCGAAGCCGAGCCGATCGATCCGGTGGCCGGGCATGTGCCGGACGCGGTCAATCGTCCGGTCGCCGACAACCTGGAGGCGGGCCGCTTCAAATCGCGACAACAGTTGCATGCCGGGATCGCGCCGTTGTTGTCCGGCCATGATCCGGGTGAAGTCGTGTTGATGTGCGGTTCCGGCGTCACCGCCTGCCACCTGCTGCTGGCAATGGAGCATGCCGGCTTGCACGGCGCCCGCGTGTACGCCGGCTCGTGGAGCGGATGGATCAGCGATCCATTGCGGCCGGTGGTTCGCTGATTCCCATACGGATTGGCCCAAGCCTGTGTCCAGCTTTTTCCTCTCCCCTTGTGGGAGAGGATGCCCGGAGGGCAGGAGAGGGCGAGCGAGCGCAGCGAAGCGTGCTTTTGCTCTTCCGCTGTGGAGTCGCGGGATTCCGGATGGTGGGCCAAGGCCCACCCTACGCGGTTATTTTTTCAATTTCGCAATCAGCGCCTGCAGCGCGGCCTGCGTGTCCGCCGAATACCAGCCATCGATGAAACGGTCGATGCGGATATTGTCCGCATCCAATGCCGCGACCAGGTCGGCGCGGGCCAGCGCGCGGGTCTGCAGCATCGGATGCGAAGGCAGTTGCAGCAGCTGCTGCAACCAGTCGATGGCGCGCGGAACCACGGCTTCTGGCGCGACCAGTTCGTCCACCAGTCCGATCTCCAGCGCACGCTCCTCGGCCACCATTTCACCCGCGACCAGCAACCGCTCGGCGCGGTAGATGCCGACCACCCGGCGCAGCAGTTGCTGGATGCCTTCCGGCGCCACCAGTCCTACCTGGGTTTCGTTGAGGCCAATGGCGAAAGGACGCGCGGGATCGGGGCTGCGGGCCATGATCCGGTAGTCGCAGCACAACGCCAGCACGCAACCGCCCGCGGGCGAGTGGCCGGTCAAGGCGGCCACCACCGGCACCCGCAGTTCGGCCAGGGTCCGGGTTGCGCCGAAGAAGGCGCCCCAGCTGTCCTGCAGGGCGGCGCGGTCGTCGCCATGCGACATCAGATGCGGCACGTCCAGGCCGGCCGAGAACACCTTTTCGTTGCCCGAAAGAACCACGCCACGCACGCCTTCGGCCACCGCCGCATCC
Source organism: Pseudoxanthomonas sp. (assembly GCA_041919795.1). GTDB lineage: Bacteria > Pseudomonadota > Gammaproteobacteria > Xanthomonadales > Xanthomonadaceae > Pseudoxanthomonas_A. The sequence continues at coordinate 105,154 of JAYRTC010000005.1, forward strand.
AGCGCATCGATCAGCGCGCGGCACAGGTCGGTATTGAGCGCATTGACCGGCGGACGCGCCAGCCTGATCTCGCGGATGGGACCGTGCTCGATGATTTCAACGAGTGCGCTCATTCACTTTCTCCGGTGGATACGCCGGATATCATAAGCCCATGGACAAACGACCGATGACCTTGTTGAAACCCGCCCAATGGATCCTGGCATTGTTGTTGGCCGTGGCCGCATCGCAAACCGCTGCGCGCGAGTGCGCGCCGGCGATGAAAGAGGGCTGGGTGCGATTGCCGCCCGCGGCGATGCCGATGATGGCGGGCTTCGGGCGCATCGCCAATCCCTGTCCCACACTCGTGGTGGTCGTGTCGGCCAGCAGTCCGGCTTTCGGCGAGGTTTCCCTGCATGAAACCCGCATCGTCGATGGGGTCAGCCGGATGCGCGCGGTCGAACAATTGCGCATCGCCCCGGATGGCGTCGCGACCTTCAAGCCCGGCGGCATGCACCTGATGCTGATGCAGCCGCGTGCGCAACTGAAGGAAGGCAGCAAGGTGGTGGTGATTTTCAAACTGCAGGACGGGCGCGAGCTCTTGTCCGAGCTGGTGGTGCGGAAGCCGGCGCCGTAGCGGTTATCCGGGTGTCCGGATTCGAGTCTGGGGCGCTGACGATCGGGTTCCTCTCCCCACGAGCGAGAAGCGGGGCGCAATCGGGGCAGCTCGTGTCGGATGCGGATAGCTTTTTCCTTCTCCCGGAGGGAGATGGAATCAAGCACAAGCAGCCCTTACGGCCTTCGGCAACGGCACGCTCTTCCCGGTTTTCGCATCGACCCACACCATCACCACGCTGCCGTCCGAATAAAGCACGGATCCGTTGGAAGACAGCATGCGGTGGCCTATGGTCAGGCTGCTGTTGCCGAGTTTGTCGATGAACAGTTCGATGGCGATTTCGTTCGGCCACTCGATCGGTTGCCGGTAGTTGACCTGGCTCGCCACCAGTACCGGGGTAATGCGGTCGGCCAGGGAAACGCCGGGTAGACTCGCCAGCCACTGCACCCGCGCTTCTTCCAGGTAGCGCAGGTACTGCGCATTGTTGACGTGATTGAACGCATCCATGTCGCCCCAGCGCACGCCGAGGGCGATGCTGAAGACCGGTGTCCGTGGTGTATCCACATTCGCGGCGTCCATCACTCGGTGGCCTTCTTCTTTGCGGCGGGTTTCGCTGCCGCCTTGGCGTCTTTGGCGGCTTGTTTCAGCACCGATTTGCGCTGCGGCAGCACCTCCGGCCTGGCTGTCGCGGCCGGCTTGCTGCCCTTGGCGGCTTTCATTGCCGGCAACAGTTTGGCGAGGAAATGGCCGGTGTGGGAGGCGGGATTGGCCGCGATCTGTTCCGGTGTGCCGGTGGCGAGGATCTGGCCGCCGCGATGACCGCCTTCCGGGCCCAGGTCCACGACCCAGTCGGCGGTCTTGATCACGTCCAGGTTGTGCTCGATCACCACGATGGTGTTGCCGTCGTCGCGCAGCTTGTGCAGCACGTCCAGCAGATGCTCGATGTCATGGAAGTGCAGGCCGGTGGTGGGCTCGTCGAGGATGTACAAGGTGCGTCCGGTATCGCGACGCGACAGTTCCTTCGACAGCTTCACCCGCTGCGCCTCGCCGCCGGACAGCGTGGTCGCGCTCTGGCCCAGCTTGATGTAGCTCAGGCCCACATCGACCAGCGTCTCCAGCTTGCGCGCCAGCGCGGGGACCGGCTCGAACAGCTGCAGCGCGTCCTCGACGGTCATTTCCAGGATCTCGCTGATGTTGTAGCCCTTGTATCTGATTTCCAGCGTCTCGCGGTTGTAGCGCTTGCCATGGCAGACATCGCAGGACACATACACGTCGGGCAGGAAGTGCATTTCCACCTTGATCAGGCCATCGCCCTGGCAGGCTTCGCAACGGCCGCCACGCACATTGAAACTGAAACGCCCCGGCGAGTAGCCGCGTGCGCGCGATTCGGGAATCTGCGCGAACAGTTCGCGCAGCGGCGTGAACAGCCCGGTGTACGTGGCCGGATTGGAGCGCGGCGTGCGCCCGATCGGCGACTGGTCGATGTCCACGACCTTGTCGAACAGGTCCAGGCCTTCCACTTCGCGGTAGGGCGCGGGCTTGTGCGAGGCGCCGTTGATCTCGTTGGCGGCCAGCGCGAACAGCGTGTCGTTGATCAGGGTCGATTTGCCGGAACCGGAAACACCGGTGATGCAGGTGAACAGGCCCGAGGCGATGTCGAGATCGACGTCCTTGAGATTGTTGCCAGAAGCGCCGCGCAGGTGCATCGTCATCTTCGGATTCGGCTTGTGCCGCAATGCCGGTATCTCGATGCGACGCTTGCCGGAAAGGAATTGTCCGGTCAGCGAGCGTGGCGCCTTCAGGATGTCGGCCAACTGGCCCTCGGCCACGATTTCGCCGCCATGCACGCCGGCATACGGCCCGATGTCGAGGATATGGTCGGCGGCGCGGATCGCGTCCTCGTCGTGTTCGACCACGATCACCGTGTTGCCCAGGTCGCGCAATCGCGTCAGCGTGCCGAGCAGACGCTCGTTGTCGCGCTGGTGCAGGCCGATGCTGGGTTCGTCCAGCACGTACATCACCCCGACCAGGCCGGCGCCGATCTGCGAGGCCAGGCGGATGCGCTGCGCTTCGCCGCCGGACAGGGTGTCGGCCTTGCGTTCAAGGGTGAGGTAGTCGAGTCCGACATCGACCAGGAAGCCGAGTCGCTCGCCGATTTCCTTGACGATCTTGGCCGCGATCTCGCCGCGCCAGCCGGGCAGCGACAGGCCACGGAAAAAGGCCAGTGTCTCGTCGATCGGCAGCACCACCAGGTCCGGCAAGGGGCGGTCGGCGACGAAGACATTGCGCGCGGACCGGTTCAGGCGCGCGCCGCCGCAATCGGGGCAGGGTTGTTCGCTGATGTACTTGGCCAGTTCCTCGCGCACCGCGGCCGATTCGGTTTCGCGGTAACGGCGCTCCAGGTTAGGCACGATGCCTTCGAACTTGTGCTTGCGCTGGTTGCGCCCGCCGGAATCGGTGAGGTAGTTGAAGGTGATCAATTCGTCGCCGCTGCCGTACAGCACGGCCTGGCGCACGTGGTCCGGCAACGATTGCCAGGGCGCGTCCACGTCGAACTTGTAGTGCTTGGCCAGCGAGGCGATCAGCTGGAAATAATAGGCGTTGCGCCGGTCCCAGCCGCGCACGGCGCCGGCCGAAAGCGCCAGTTCGGGATGGATGACCACGCGCGCGGGATCGAAGAACTGGGCCACGCCCAGGCCGTCGCATTTCGGGCAGGCGCCGACCGGCGAGTTGAACGAGAACAGGCGCGGTTCCAGTTCCGGCAACGAGTAGTCGCAGACCGGGCAGCTGTATTTGGACGAAAACAGCAATGGCGCGGCATCGGCCTGGTCCAGCGATTGCACCGAGGCCATGCCGTCGCCCAGCTTCAACGCGGTCTCGAAACTTTCGGCCAGGCGTTGCTTGAGGTCTTCGCGCGGCTTGAAGCGGTCGATCACCGCCTCGATGGTGTGTTTCTGGCGCAACGCCAAGGCCGGCACCGCATCGATTTCATGCAACTGGCCATCGACGCGCACGCGCACGTAACCCTGCGCGCGCAACTGGTCGAAGACCTGGGCGTGCTCGCCCTTGCGCTCGCGGATCACCGGCGCCAGCAGCATGTAGCGCTGCTCGCCGTCGAGGGCGAGCACCTGGTCGACCATCTGGCTGACCGTCTGCGCCTCCAGCGGATAGCCGTGGTCCGGGCAGCGCGGCAGGCCCACGCGGGCGTAGAGCAGGCGCAGGTAATCGTAGATCTCGGTGATGGTGCCGACGGTGGAGCGTGGGTTGTGCGAGGTGGATTTCTGCTCGATCGAGATCGCCGGGGACAGGCCCTCGATGTGGTCGACATCGGGCTTCTCCATCACGCTGAGGAACTGGCGGGCGTAGGCCGACAGCGATTCCACGTAACGGCGCTGGCCTTCCGCATAGATCGTGTCGAAAGCGAGCGACGATTTGCCCGAGCCGGACAGGCCGGTGATCACGATCAGCTTGTCTCGCGGCAGGTCGAGATCGATGTTCTTGAGGTTGTGCGTCCGCGCGCCGCGAATGCGGATGAAGTCCATGGCCATCGGGTGGGGGAATCCGGGGAGCGAACAGGGAAGCGTAGCGATCCCTTGATCTGGGGGCAATTGCCGGAATTGAAAGGCGCAGCCGCGGGAGCGGCCTGGTGGGAGCGGCTTCCAGCCGCGAGCTTTTGATCTTGCCCTGTGGCCTGTTTCACCTGTGTTGGACAGGGGGGGTAGAGACAAAGCTGAAGGCAAGAGCTCGCGGCTGGAAGCCGCTCCCACGGCCGACCGGGTCCCAGAGACTGCAATGTTGACCCTAACCTGCTGAAAGGCTTACAATTCCGCTTCTGTCCGCCCTCGATGGCGGCAGGGTCAATAAAATAACTACAGAAGGAAACACCCATGTACGCAGTTCTAGTCACCGGCGGTAAGCAATACCGCGTGATGACGGGCGAGACGATTCGCGTCGAGAAGCTCGAGACCGAAGCCGGCCAGGAGATCAAGTTCGACCAGATCCTGATGCTGGGCAACGGCGAGGGCGTCACCCTCGGCGACGCGCTGAAAGGCGCCACCGTCACCGCCACCGTCAAGTCCCATGGTCGCGCCGACAAGGTGCGCATCATCAAGTTCCGCCGCCGCAAGCACCACAAGAAACAGATGGGCCACCGGCAGCACTACACCGAAATCGAAATCACCGGCATCGCCGGTGGTGACAGCAAGTAAGGAGATAAGTCATGGCACATAAAAAGGGCGTAGGCTCCTCGCGCAACGGCCGCGACTCCAACCCGAAAATGCTGGGCGTCAAGATCTACGGCGGCCAGGCGATCGACGCCGGCAACATCATCGTCCGCCAGCGCGGCACCGAGTTCCACCCGGGTCCGGGCGTTGGCCTGGGCCGCGACCACACGCTGTTCGCGCTGGTCGATGGCAAGGTCGAGTTCTCGGTCAAGGGCGCCAAGAAGCGCCGTACCGTGAGCGTGGTCGCCGAGGCGTAAGCTTCCGCGACAGCGAGCGAATGGCCCCGCCGCGTGCGGGGCTTTTCGTTTGGCTCGGCGGGAATGGGGAATTAGGAAAAGGGAATGGGTCCAAGCCGGTTCCGCGCTTCCCGATTGCCCTTTACCCCTCAAAGCTAGAATGTCACCGCATCCGCTTCTCCCGCTTCTCCCGCTTTTACCCATTCCCTATTCCCCATTCCCGATTCCCACCCACCCATGAAACTCGTAGACGAAGCAGAAATCGATGTCATAGCCGGCAATGGCGGCGATGGCTGCATTGGCTTCCGTCGCGAGAAGTTCATTCCGCTGGGCGGGCCGGATGGTGGCGATGGCGGCAATGGCGGCAGCGTCTGGATCGAGGCCGACGAGAACATCAGCACCCTGGTCGACTTCCGCCACCAGCGCATCTTCAAGGCCCAGCGCGGCGAGAACGGCATGGGCCAGCAGCGCTATGGCAAGGGTGGCGACGACCTGGTCATCAGCGTTCCGGTCGGCACGGCCATCGTCAATGTCGGCACCGACGAGGTGATCGGCGACCTGACCACGCATGGCGATCGCCTGCTGGTGGCCAAGGGCGGCAAGGGCGGCCTGGGCAACATGCATTTCAAGAGCTCGGTGACGCGCTCGCCACGCCGGGCCACGCCGGGCGACGAGGGCGAGGCGCGAACGCTGAAGATGGAGTTGAAGCTGCTGGCCGATGTCGGCCTGCTGGGCTTCCCCAACGCCGGCAAGAGCACCTTCATCCGCGCGGTGTCCGCGGCGACGCCCAAGGTCGCCGATTACCCGTTCACCACGCTGTACCCCAACCTGGGCGTGGTCAGCGTCGAGGCGCACCGCAGCTTCGTGATCGCCGATGTCCCCGGCCTGATCCAGGGCGCGGCCGATGGCGCGGGCCTGGGCGCCCAGTTCCTGCGCCACCTGCAGCGTACCCGCCTGTTGCTGCACCTGGTGGACATGGCGCCCATGGAGGGCGGGGTGGAAATCTCGCCAGCCGAACAGGTGCGGGCGATCGAACGCGAACTGGAAAAGCACGACCCCGAGCTGCTGCAGAAGCCGCGCTGGCTGGTGCTGAACAAGGCCGACCTGATGTTCGAGGACGAGGCCGCGGTCCGTGCCGCCGAAGTGATCGCAGAGCTGGGCTGGTCACAGCCCTGGTACGTGACTTCCGCCGTGTCGCGCGAAGGCACCTGGCCGATCATGAAGGACGTGATGGCCTTCTTCGACCGGCTCAAGGAAGACGAGCAGGAAGCGCGCGATGCCGGCTGAGGGCGCTTTCGTAGAGCCGAGCTTGCTCGGCTGCTCTTCGCGGAAAAACCAAAAGCAGCCGAGCAGGCTCGGCTCTACGACGACAACAAAAAACCCGGCCATGGCCGGGTTTTTCGGTGTTGCCGGCACTTCGACCGGAAGCCGCAGCGTATCAGGCGGCTTGCAGGGCCTTGATGCGGGCGGTCAGGCGGCTCTTGTGGCGAGCGGCCTTGTTCTTGTGGATCAGGCCGCGCGAGCTGAAGCGGTCCAGGATCGGCTGGGCCACGGCAAAGGCAGCCTGGGCGCCTGCGGCGTCGTTGGCGTCCAGCGCCTTGAGCACTTTCTTGACGGCGGTGCGCAGCATCGAACGCTGGCCGTTGTTGCGCGCATTGCGCACGACGGTCTGCTTGGCGCGCTTCTTGGCGGACTTGATATTTGCCACGGTGGGTATCCTAGGAAATCGTTGGGTGGAGCGGTAATGGGCGGAGTGCGGGAAAACGAACGCGAAATTATGGGGTATTCAATGACTTGCGTCAACCCGCCGGGAGCCCGCCCATGAGCGGCAACCGGCTGTTGCGTTCCACCGCCATTTTCAGCTCCATGACCTTCCTGTCCCGGATCTCGGGGCTGGTCCGCGACCAGGTCTATGCGGCCGTATTCGGCGCCGGACCTGCCATGGATGCCTTCGTGGTGGCCTTTCGCATTCCCAACTTCATGCGGCGGCTGTCGGCGGAAGGGTCGTTCTCGATGGCCTTCGTGCCGGTTCTGGCCGAATACAAGGAAAAGCACGACCAGATCGCGGTCAAGCAACTGGTGGACAGGGTCGCCGGGACCTTGATGGCGGCCCTGCTGGTCCTGACTGCGATAGCGGTGCTGGCGGCGCCATGGGTCATGCGCGTGTTCGCTCCAGGCTTCGAAGTGGGCAGCGAGCAGTCCAGGCTGGCCACCGAGATGCTCCGCATCACCTTCCCGTATGCGTTGTTCATATCGCTGGCCTCGCTGGCGGGCGGGATCCTGAACAGTTACCAGCGCTTCGCGATACCGGCCTTGTCGCCGGTATTGATGAACCTGTCGATGATCGCGGCGGCGCTGGGACTGGCGCCGCTGGTGCGGGAATGGGGCTACGAACCGGTGTTGGCGCTGGCTTGGGGCGTATTCGCCGCAGGCATCCTGCAGTTGGGGTTCCAGTTGCCGGCGCTGGCCCGGATCGGCCTGCTGCCGCGCCCGAAGTGGGGTGCCGCGCATGCGGGGGTGCGCAAGATCATGAAGTTGATGGTGCCGACCCTGTTCGGCTCCTCGGTGGCGCAGGTCAACCTGCTGATCAACACCATGATGGCTTCGTTCCTGATCGGTGGCAGTGTGACCTGGTTGTACTACAGCGACCGGTTGCTGGAATTCCCGCTGGGCATGTTCGGCGTCGCAATCGGCACCGTGATCCTGCCGCACTTGTCCAGCCGTCATGCCGCGACCGATCCGCAAGGGTTCTCGAAAGGCCTGGACTGGGGTTTCCGGCTGTGCCTGCTGATCGGCATCCCGGCCTGTCTTGGCCTGATCCTGTGCGCGGAGCCGCTGGTGGCGACCTTGTTCCAGTACCGCAAGTTCACGGCCTTCGATACGCGCATGAGCAGCCTGAGCTTGATGACCCAATCGATCGCGGTGCCGGCTTTCCTGCTGGTCAAGGTGCTGGCGCCGGGTTTCTATTCACGCCAGGACACGCGAACCCCGGTCAAGGCGGCCGTGGTGTCGGTGGTCGCCAATGTGCTGTTCACGCTGCTGCTGTTCGGCGGGGTGCTGTGGTTCACCGAGGCGGGGCAGGCTGCCCTGGCCAAGACGGACGGGCGCTGGTTCGCCGCGCTGGAACACCTGCCCGGCACGCATGCCTTGCTGGCCCTGGCTATCGCCTTGGCTGGCTGGCTCAACGCTTTGCAACTCTGGTGGTACCTGCGCCGCGCGTCGGTGTATGAAGTGCAGCCGGGCTGGCGGCGTTTCCTGCGCCAGATTGCAGTGGCCAGCGTGGTCATGGTGCTGGTGCTGGCCGCACTGTCGTGGCTTTGGCAGGACTGGACGCCCTGGTCCTGGTGGCAACGTGGCTGGCGACTGGCCGTGCTCGTGGGTTCCGGCGGTGCGGCCTATGCGGGCCTGCTTTGGCTGCAGGGCATCCGCCCCCGCGACCTGCGCGGACATTGAGTTGCGGCTCCCCGGCTATACTTCATGGCAATGAGCAGGCTGTTTCGTGACGTCGATGGCGGGGCGTTGTTCCCGCACGGTAGCGTGGTCTGCATCGGCGCCTTCGACGGTCTGCACCTGGGCCATCGGGCGCTGGTGCGCCATGCCGTCGCCCGTGCCCGGGATTTGTCGTTGCCGGCGGTGGCCCTGAGCTTCGAGCCGCTGCCGCGCGAATTCTTTTCCCGCGAGCTGCCGCCGCCGCGCCTGACCCTGGCCCGCGGCAAATACCAGGGCCTGCGCGAACTGGGCGCCGATGCGGTCGGGCTGCTGCGCTTCGATGCGCGCATGGCGGCGATGAGTGCGGAGGATTTCGTGCGCCGGATGCTGGTCGAACGCCTGGACGCGCGTGAAGTCTGGATCGGCCCCGATTTCCGCTTCGGCAACCGTCGTGGCGGGGACCTGCCGCTGTTGCAGAGGATGGGCGCGGAGCTGGGCTTTTCGGCGGCGGAAATAGAAGCGGTGCAACTGCAGGGCGAACGGGTTTCCAGCACCCGCATCCGCGAGGCATTGCGCGGCGGCGATTTCACCGACGCGGCGCGCCTGCTCGGCCGCGCCTACGCGATCGGCGGCCGGGTGGTGCGGGGCAAGCAACTCGGCCGCACGCTCGGTTTTCCCACCGCCAACCTGCGTTTCCCGAAGGCCCCGGCGTTGTCCGGCATCTACGCGACCTGGGTGCATGGCATCAGCGACCATCCGCATGCGTCGGTATCAAGTTTTGGCACCCGGCCCACGGTCGACGGCGTGGAGCCGTTGCTGGAAGCGCATTTGTTCGATTTCGACGGCGACCTGTACGGGCGCCACATCGAGGTCGAATTCGTCGCCAAGCTGCGCGATGAACTGAAATTCCCCGATCTGCCGTCACTGACCGTGCAGATGCAACGCGACGCCGAAACCGCGCGCCGACTTCTTTCCGAACAACGACTGCGAGCCACCGCGTGACCCAGGATTACAAGACCAGCCTCAACCTGCCCGCCACGGATTTCCCGATGCGCGGCGACCTGCCCAAGCGCGAGCCGCAGACGCTGGCGCGCTGGGAGGCCGGCGGCCTGTACGCGCAGTTGCGCGCCAACGCCAAGGGCAGGTCGCTGTTCGTGCTGCACGACGGCCCGCCCTATGCCAATGGCGCGATCCACCTGGGCCATGCGGTCAACAAGATCCTCAAGGACATCATCGTCAAGTCGCGTTACCTGGCCGGTTTCGATGCGCCGTACATCCCGGGCTGGGACTGCCACGGCCTGCCGATCGAGATCGCGATCGAGAAGAAATACGGCAAGGTCGGGGTCAAGCTCGACGCGGTGGAATTCCGGCAGAAATGCCGCGAATACGCCAATGAGCAGATCGATATCCAGCGCAAGGACTTCAAGCGCCTGGGCGTGATCGGCGACTGGGACAATCCTTACAAGACCCTAGATTTCCGTTTCGAGGCCAACGAGATCCGCGCGCTGGCCAAGGTCGTCGCCAACGGCCACCTGACCCGCGGAGTGAAGCCGGTGCATTGGTGTTTCGATTGCGGCTCGGCGCTGGCCGAGGCGGAAATCGAATACCAGGACAAGGTCTCGCCGGCGGTGGACGTCGCTTACGTGGCGCGCGACAGCCAGGCGCTGGCGCGGATCTTCGGCGTCGAGCTGCCGGCTGGCGTCGATATCGCGCTGCCGATCTGGACGACCACGCCATGGACGCTGCCGGCCTCGCTGGCGGTGTCGCTGGGCGCGGACCTGGAGTACGCGCTGGTCGAAGGCCCGGCGCACGACGGCCATCGCCGCTGGCTGATCCTGGCCGACGCGCTGGCGTCGCGCGCGCTGCAGCGCTACGGCGTGCTGGAAACGGTGGTGCATGGCCGCGTCGCCGGCGGCACGCTGGAGAACCAGTTGCTGGCGCATCCGTTCTACGCCGAACGCGACATCCCGGTGGTGCTAGGCGACCACGTGTCGGCCGAGGACGGTACCGGCGCCGTGCACACCGCGCCCGGCCATGGCCAGGACGACTACGTGGTCGGCAAGCAGTACGGCCTACTCGACAAGTACAGCGCCGCGCAGCTCAATCCGGTGGATGGTCGCGGCGTGTACCTGCCTTCGACGCCGCCGGCCGGCGATGTGGTGCTGGCGGGGTTGCACATCTGGAAGGCCAACGACGTCATCGTCGAAGTGCTGCGCGGCAACGGTTCGCTGCTGGCGTTCCACAGGTTCGAGCACAGCTATCCGCATTGCTGGCGGCACAAGACCCCGATCGCGTTCCGCGCCACCCCGCAGTGGTTCATTTCCATGGAGCAGGCCCACCTGCGTCGCGATGCGCTGGAAGCGATCAAGCACGTGGGCTGGTTCCCGCAGTGGGGCGAGGCGCGGATCGCCGGCATGGTCGAGGGCCGCCCGGACTGGACCATCTCGCGCCAGCGCACCTGGGGCGTGCCGATCGCGCTGTTCGTGCATCGCGAAACCGGCGACCCGCATCCGCGCAGCGTCGAACTGATGCGCGCGGTCGCCGACAAGGTGGAGCAGGACGGCGTCGATGTCTGGTACACGCTGGACGCGGCCGAGCTGCTGGGCGACGAAGCGAAGGACTACGACAAGATCACCGACATCCTCGATGTCTGGTTCGATTCCGGCGTGACCCATGAAGGCGTGCTGCTCGAGCGTGGCCTCGGCAAACCGGCCGACCTGTACCTGGAAGGCTCCGACCAGCACCGCGGCTGGTTCCAGTCCTCGCTGCTCACCGGCGTGGCCATCGACAAGGCCGCGCCGTACAAGCAGTGCCTGACCCACGGCTTCACCGTGGACGAGCACGGCCGCAAGATGTCCAAGTCGCTGGGCAACGGCATCGAGCCGCAGGACATCATGAAGACCCTGGGAGCGGACATCCTGCGCCTGTGGATCGCCAGTGCCGACTACAGCAACGAGATGTCGTTGTCGCAGGAAATCCTAAAGCGCAACGCCGACGCCTACCGCCGCCTGCGCAACACCGCGCGCTTCCTGCTCGGCAATCTCGATGGCTTCGATCCCGCGCGCGACCTGGTGCAACCGGCCGACATGGTCGCGCTGGATCGCTGGGTCGTGCACCGCGCCTTCGAGATGCAGCAGAAGATCGTTGCCGCCTACGAGCGCTACGACTTCGCCGAGATCGTGCAGGCGCTGTTGAACTTCTGCAGCGTCGACCTCGGCTCGCTGTACCTGGACGTGACCAAGGACCGCCTGTACACGATGCGCGAGGATTCGCGCGGAAGGCGCTCCGCGCAGACGGCGATGTTCCACATCCTCGAAGCGTTCACCCGCTGGATCGCGCCGATCCTCAGCTTCACCGCCGACGAGATCTGGGGCTTCCTGCCGGGCGAGCGAGTGGACAACGTGCTGTTCGCCACCTGGTACGACGGCCTGGCGCCGCTGCCGGCGGACGCGCCGTTGTCGGCCGAAGACTTCGACAAGCTGCTGGCGCTGCGCGAGCAGATGGCCAAGGTGCTGGAACCGATGCGCGCCAATGGCGTGATCGGCGCCGCGCTGGAAGCGGAGATCGCCGTGTCGGCCAGCCCAGAGCTCGCTTCGAAATGGCAGCCGCTGGCGGAGGAATTGCGCTTCCTGTTCATCAGCGGCGACGTCAGCGTGACCCCGGTCAATGCCGATGAGGTGTTCGTGCTGGCGCAACCGACGACCAAGCCCAAGTGCGTGCGCTGCTGGCATCACCGCAGCGACGTTGGTACGAATGCCGCGCATCCGGAATTGTGCGGTCGCTGCGTTTCCAATATCGAAGGTGCCGGCGAAGACAGGAAGTGGTTCTAGTTTTTCCTTCTCCCCTCGGGAGAAGGTGGCGCGCAGCGACGGATGAGGGAAGCAGAATGACTCTGCCTCATAGGTTGATTGCGACCTGAAAGTCCGTTCCCTCATCCGCCCTTCGGGCACCTTCTCCCGGTGGGAGAAGGGAACAACAGCAAGGCTTCACGCAATGTCCAAACACCCCAAACCCAACGCCCTCATCTGGCTGGTCCTTTCGGTCCTCGTCGTCGCCCTCGACCAATGGTCCAAGGCCTGGGTGCTGAGCGACTTGCCCGAATACACCGCCATCCCGGTGATCGACGGTTTCTGGAACTGGTTCCGCACCTACAACACCGGCGCGGCCTTCAGCTTCCTGAGCGATGCCGGTGGCTGGCAGATCTGGTTCTTCACGGGTCTGGCGGTGGCGATCTGCAGCCTGCTGGGTTTCTGGCTGTCGCGCACGCCGCGCGGCGACTGGCGCCAGGCGGCGCCTTATGCGCTGGTGATCGGCGGGGCGCTGGGCAACGTGATCGACCGGTTGATCCACGGCCATGTCATCGATTTCATCCAGTGGCATTGGCGAGATCATTACTGGCCGTCGTTCAACCTGGCCGATTCGGCGATCGTCGCCGGTGCGGTCGGCATCGCCTTGTTCGGATTACTGAACAGGAACGAGGGACGAGGAGCCAGGAACGAGTGATGAGGAACGAGGAACGAGTGAAAGCGCCAGCCGCTACTCGTTCCTCACTCCTCGTTCCTCTACACTAGCCCCATGGACGTTCTGCTCGCTAATCCCAGAGGTTTCTGCGCCGGCGTCGACCGCGCCATCGAGATCGTCAAGCGCGCCATCGAGACCCTGGGCGCGCCGATCTACGTGCGCCACGAAGTCGTGCACAACCGATTCGTGGTCGAGGACCTGCGCCAGCGCGGTGCGGTGTTCGTGGAAGAACTCGACGAGGTGCCCGACAACGCCACGGTGATCTTCAGCGCGCACGGCGTGTCGCAGGCGGTGCGTGCCGAAGCCACCGCGCGCGGGCTGAAGATCTTCGATGCGACCTGTCCGCTGGTGACCAAGGTGCATTTCGAAGTCGCGCGCCATTGCCGCGCCGGTCGCGACGTGGTCCTGATCGGTCACGCCGGGCACCCGGAAGTGGAAGGCACCATGGGCCAATGGAATGCCGAATGCGGGGCAGGGCGGATCCATCTGGTCGAAGACATCGAAGGCGTGGCCACGCTGCAGGTGGCGCAGCCGCAGAACCTGGCCTACACCACCCAGACCACGCTGTCGGTCGACGACACCCGCGGCATCATCGAAGCCTTGCAGGCCAGGTTCCCGGCGATGCAGGGCCCGCGCCACGACGACATTTGCTACGCCACCCAGAACCGCCAGGACGCGGTGCGCGAGCTGGCCGCGCAGTGCGACCTGGTGCTGGTGGTCGGTTCGCCCAACAGTTCCAACTCCAACCGCCTGCGCGAGCTGGCCGAACGCGAAGGCGTGGAGGCCTACCTGATCGATGGCGCCGACGAGATCGATCCGGCCTGGATCGCCGGCAAGTCCCGCGTCGGGGTGACCGCCGGCGCCTCGGCCCCGGACGTGCTGGTCCAGGGCGTGATCGCCCGCCTGGGCGTGCTGGGCGCCAGCGGCGTGACCGAGCTGGATGGCGAGCCGGAAAGCATGGTCTTCGCCCTGCCCAAGGAGCTGCGCCTGCAGCTGGTCAATTGACCCCACCCCCGGCGCCCCCTAGAATTCGCGTCCCATGCCGGAATAGCTCAGTTGGTAGAGCGCGTCATTCGTAATGATGAGGTCGTAGGTTCGATTCCTATTTCCGGCACCACCTCTGCATTTTCGTTTTAATTCAGTAAATTGCAGAGGGTGAAGTGGTCCAAACCGGTACAGGTCTCCGGTACAGAGGCAGGCTACTTTCCAGATGAAGCATCACGCGAAACCTCAGGGGGAACCTTGGGTTTTTTTGTTGTGCCTTTGGTAGCTGCAGGCTTGACCACTGGAGGTGGCAGCGCCTGCTCCGATGCTTTGGCCTGATTGCGAATGATGGTGTCGGCATGGCGTTGCACATTCATGTACCACAGGAAAAACCCCACGAATACTAAGCACCCGCCAACAACAGCGGCAGGCAGCATCAATTCCATCTGAGCTTTTAGGGCGTTGCCCTCAGCAAGTGCGACCTTTGCCTGTTTCTCGAAATCAATGAGTCGCCTACGCACGTTTTGAAGGTCTGCGTGCACCTTCTCGTGCCGCTCTGCCCCCTTATCCGTATGCCCTTTAGGTAACTCTGGGGCGACCTTGGCTTGTGCATGTTCGGATTCAATCCGCCCAACTTCCCTTTCTAGCTCCTCGACTTGGTAGTCAAGCAGTTGGCGCGTTGCGATTACCTCTGCCGCACTTGTACTCACTCTTGCAGTAATCATTGCCGGATAGATCGCGCAGACCAGCAAGATTACAAGTCCGGAGATGGCAAAGAACTTGTAGAGGTTATCGGTCGGAATTGTGGGAAAGGGCGGCTGCATAGCGCTGTTCCTTATCTGTTCTGCGGAGCATAGGGCATTGCAGAGCTGCCCGTTTCCAGAAAAATTTGCGAAGGGGCATCGATAGAGCGGGCGCTCCCCAATCCCCCCTTACCCCCATCTTAGGAACACCTCAAGCTCAACCTGGATTCCACCCTTGATCTCCTCCACCGACACCACCGCGCCAGCGGCACCGCCAGCCGCAGAGGAGGCTCGCCTTCCTCAGGTGCATGGCATGCACTGTGGCCGCAGTTGGCAGAGATCCGTGCAGCATCTGTTGCCGGTGCACTACCTCCGGACATGCGAATGTGGGTCGTCTCACCCAAGCTCAAGGAGCGCCTCAATTTCATAACTGAGCATTACGCTTGAAAATGTGGGGAGACCTCGGGCTCAAGCCCGCCGCATAGACATGGGTTGTGGTTATTCCGTTCGACGGGCCACGGCCCGTCCTATGGGTGCTTTTGATTTCTCCTCTCCCCTTGTGGGAGAGGATGCCCGTAGGGCAGGAGAGGGGGCGCGAGCGGAGCGAGCGTGCTCTTGCCGTTGCGGTTGTTCTTTGGAATCAAAAGCCGAACCCTCTCCCGGCGCTTCGCGCCACCCTCTCCCGAAATGGGAGAGGGAGAATCAAAGGCATCCTTCGTGCGATATCCGATTGCACGGCATTGTTTTGCGTGAAGTGAGAGATCGGCAAAAGGCGAATCGATGCTGGCGCATCGATCTCCCCTCATCCGGCCTTCGGCCACCTTCTCCCACAAGGGGAGAAGGACGAGCCCCCGAAGGGTGGGCCGAGGCCCACCCTACGCCTGCTTGCGCTCGCTGTAGCGATCGACGAGATACTGCGAAACACCGCGGGTCAGCAGGGTGAATTTCATCAGTTCTTCCATCACGTCCACGACGCGGTCGTAGTAGGCGGAAGGTTTCATGCGGCCGGCTTCGTCGAATTCGTTGTAGGCCTTGGCCACCGACGACTGGTTCGGGATCGTGACCATGCGCATCCAGCGGCCGAGCACGCGCAGCTGGTTGACCGCGTTGAACGACTGCGAGCCGCCGCTGACCTGCATCACCGCCAGGGTCTTGCCCTGGGTCGGGCGGATCGCGCCTTGCGCCAGCGGAATCCAGTCGATCTGCGCTTTCATGATCCCGGACATCGCCCCGTGCCGTTCGGGCGAACTCCAGACCATGCCTTCGGCCCACTGCGCGAGTTGCCGCAGTTCCCGCACCTTCGGATGCGTGTCGGGTTCGGCGTCGGGCAGGGGCAATCCGGTGGGATCGAACAAGCGGGTTTCCGCGCCCATCGCCTGCAAAAGCCGCGCGGCTTCCTGCGCCAGCAGCTTGCTGTAGGAACGTTTGCGCAAGGAGCCATACAGCAGCAGGAAGCGTGGCGGATGGCTGGCGCGATTTATCGGTTCGAAGCGATCCGCGGACGGTATCGCGAATAGTTCGGGAACGACGTTGGGAAGCGAATTGGAATCACGCACGTTGGAATCAGGCACGGTAGGAAGGTCCCAGGAGTTTGTGCAGGCCGACGCCGATAACCGCACCGATGCATTCGGCCGCAATGAAACCGGGCGCGTCGGCGGGCGCGATGCCGGCGAAGCTGTCGCTGAACATGCGCCCGAAGCTCGCCGCCGGATTGGCGAAGGAAGTGGAGGAAGTGAACCAGTACGCGGCGCCGATCCAGGCGGCGACCATCGCCGCGACCCGCGACGACGGCGTGCGCAGGATCACCAGCAGCAAGCCCGCGGTGGCGACGATCTCGCCCAGTAGTTGGCCGAAGCCATGCCGCGGCTTGTCCGAGAACTGCAGCACGGACAGGTCGAACATCGCATTCGCCAGCCAGGCTCCGCAGGCGGCGCCGGCCAGTTGCACGACGACGTAGCCCGGCAACCGTCGCCACGGCAATTCGCCGCGTGCGGCCATCACCGCGCTGACCACCGGATTCATGTGCGCGCCGCTGACCGGGCCGAATACTTCGATCAGGAGGTAGAGCCCGCCGATGGTCGCCAGGGTATTGGCGAGCAGGGTGATGGCGACGTTACCGTCGGAAAGGCGTTCGCCCATGATTCCCGAACCGATGACGATGGCCAGCAGCAGGCTGGTGGCGACGAATTCGGACAGCAATTGCCGCGCGTGCGTCATTGCGTGCCGGCCTCGTCGATATCCGACTGCTTCGCGGACGCGCTCGGCGCGCAGGCCCGACCGCCGCAGCAGTTCTCGGTCAGGAAACCGATCAACGCGTTCATCCGCTCGTAGTCGGCACGCAGGCGGATCACCCGGCCTTCGCGCTGGTCGCTGACCAGCCCGGCCTGGCGCAGCTGGTTGAGATGCGCGGTGAGGGTGGCGGCGGGCAGGCCGAGGCGGTCGCGCAAGCTGCCGACGGGCATGCCGGTCGGCCCGGCCTGGACCAGCGTCCGGTAGGCGGCGAGGCGCACATCGTGGGAGAGGGCGCGGAGGGCTTGTACGGTCTGGGCGGTGTCCATGGTTCGATTATTCCAGAATAATCGAAATATTGGAATCGGAAGTGACGATTCAGTGTCGGTTGGCCCCATGAAAAGGCTCGCCTACCCCGCAGGCCAGCGATTCTGGTCGGCATGCCGGGCTTTTTACCCGGCACGTCGACCTTTTTATCCGGCGCGCCGGGTTTCGAACCCCGGACGCCGACGATTCTGGTCGACACGCCGGGTTTTTAACCCGACACGTCGACTTTTTTACCTGGCGCGCCGGGTTTCAAACCCCGTGCGTCGACGATTTTGGTCGGCACGCCGACCTTTTTACCCGACACGTCAGCTTTGCGACCCGGATTGCGGATTTCCACCCACCACCCGGTGCACATGTATGTAGGAGCGACGCCAGTCGCGAAGGCCGCAATCCCGACATCGCGGTGCATCCGGATTCCATGGTTCGCAAGAGGCTGCGGTAACTCGGGAATGCGTGACGTCAGGAAGCGGAGCGTTTGCGGACTTCGCGACTGGCGTCGCTCCTACGTCGCTCCATAAGCATCGTAGGGTGGGCCTCGGCCCACCGCTTTTCGTTCCGAACCACCGCGACGGGTAGATGGCGACGGTGGATCGGGACTCCGATGGGGGATCAGAGTTCCGATGGTGGGCCAAGGCTCACCCTACGGGCCATCTACTGCGCGGCCGCCCAGGGCCGGGTCGTCGGTGAACAAGGCATCGATGCCGGCTGCGATGAAGCTGCGCATCTCGCGGACCGAGCCATCTTCGTTGCGTGCCGCGGCTCCGCCATCGCCCTTGAATGCGGAACCGAGGAAATAGTTCTCGGGGCGAAACGTATAGACGATCACTTTCAATCCCGCCTCGTGCGCCGCATCGACCAACGCGCTGTGCGAACCGGTCGCATCGACATGCAGATCGACATTCTTCACCGACGGACCGATGGCATCCGCATAGCCAGCGATCTCGCGTAAACCATCGGGTTTCATCATGTCGCCGTAAGTCGTGCGCTGTTTCGCGACGACCGTATCGAAGGGACGTTCGCCCTTGCCGCCCAGCAATTGCAGCAGCTCGATGTTGGGATGCGCGCTGCCGAGCTTGTCGCGCAGGGTGCGCAGGTTGGCGGTTTCGAACGACTGGATCATCACCGGCGCGGTTCGCGTGTAGTCGTGCGCGGCCAGCGTCGCCAGCAGTTTGTCTTCCATCGCCAGGCCGATGCCTGTGAAATAGGTCGAATGCTTGATCTCCGGCACGATGCCGATCACGCGCCCGCGCTGCGACGATTCGCTGGCCACCAGGTCGATGATTTCCTCCAGCGTGGCGATCTCGAACTGCCCGTCGTACTGCGTGGAGCGCAACTGCGGCAGCCGCTCCCGCGCGCGCAGCGTCTTCAGTTCGGCCAGGGTGAAATCCTCGGTGAACCAGCCGCCGACTTTTTCGCCATCGATGGATTTGCGGGTCTTGCGTGCGACGAATTCCGGATGATCGGCGACATCGGTGGTACTGCCGATCTCGTTTTCGTGGCGGGCGACCAGGAAGCCGTCTTTCGTGCTGACCAGATCCGGTTCGATCGCATCGGCGCCGTCCTCGATCGCCTTGGCGTAGGCGGCCAGGGTGTGTTCCGGTCGCAGGGCGCTGGCGCCGCGGTGGGCGATGACCACAAGCTTGCGGCCGGTGTCGGACATGGCGGGTTCGGCGCTCCTGGCGCAGGGAGCGACCGCCACCGTGCCCAGCAAGGGGGCCAGTATCGCGGCAACGAAAAGGCGGGCAGGGAAACGGGTCATTGGCGAGTGCGGTCAGGTTGCGACGGTCTGTGCAGCGTGCAGCCCGCAGGCTACCGAATGATGGCGGGAAGTGGGCGTACACCATCGACATACGCTATCGTATGGAAACCGGAAAAGCTGCTTCCATCATGACCTCGTCCCGAACTCCCCTGACCTTCGCCATCGCCGCGGTCGCAGCCGGCGCCATCGTCGGCGCCTTGCTCGGCGGGCCCTGGATCTGGCTGCACTACGCGTGCAAGCCGTTGGCCACGGTACTGCTGATGCTGCTGGCCGCGCGCGCGGCGGCGCCGGTGTCGCCGCGTTATCGCGGCACGATCCTGGCTGGCCTGGCGTTCTCGCTGCTCGGCGACATTTTCCTGATGCTGCCGGCGGCTCTCTTCCAGATCGATCTGTTCCTGGCCGGGCTGGCTGCGTTCCTGCTCGCCCATCTCTGCTACATGAGTGCTTTTTTCGCCGGTTCCGATGCGCGCACCCGGCTGGCTTCCATCGCCGTGTTCGCCGTGTTCGGCGTCGCCAACCTGGCCGGGCTGTTGCCCAGGCTGGAGAGCGCGATGCGCGTGCCGGTGATCGCCTACGTGATCGCGTTGCTGCTGATGGCCGGGTTCGCGCTGGCGCGTGCGCGTTCGTTGCGCACGCGGGAAGGCGCGGTATCGGCGGTTGCCGCCAGTGCCCGCCTGGCGGCGATCGGCGCCGCGTTGTTCGTGGCCAGCGATACGCTGCTGGCATGGAACCGTTTCGGTGGCGGCGTCCCGCTGGCTTCGCTGTGGGTGCTGGCCACTTACTACCTCGCGCAGTGGTGCATCGCGCGCTCCGTCGATCCGCAGGCAGGGGGAAACTGAGCATGGCCGAAAAAATCATGCTGTTCGCCATCCCCGGGTTCTTCATTTTGATCGCGCTGGAACTGCTGGCGGCGCGGATCATGAAACGCCGCGTGTACCGGCTCAACGACGCCATCAACAGCATCGGCCTGGGTGTGCTGTCGCAGGTCGTCGGCGTGTTCACCAAGGTGCTGACCATCGGCATCTATGCGTGGGTGGTGCAACGCGTGGCGTTGTTCGAGCTGCCGACGGACAAGGCGTGGGTGTGGATCACGGCGTTGATCCTCTACGACTTCTGCTATTACTGGCTGCATCGCATGGGCCACGAAGTGAACGTGCTGTGGGCCGCGCACGTGGTCCACCACCAGAGCGAGCGCTACAACCTCAGCACCGCCTTGCGCCAGACCGGCAGCGGCGCGTTGCTGGGCTGGATCTTCTACCTGCCGATGGCGCTGCTGGGCTATCCGGTGGAAGTCTTCGCCGTGGTCGCGGTGCTCGACCTGCTGTACCAGTACTGGATCCACACCGAACTGGTCGGCAAGCTGGGCTGGTTCGACCGTGTGTTCGCTTCGCCTTCCAACCATCGCGCGCACCATGCGGTCAATGATCGCTACCTGGACCGCAACTACGGCGGCATCTTCATTCTCTGGGACCGGATGTTCGGCAGCTTCGTCGAGGAAGACGACAAGGATCCGCCGGTGTACGGCACGCGCGCGCCGTTGCGCAGCTGGAATCCGCTGTGGGCCAATGCCGAGGTGTATTGGGCGATGGCGAAAGACGCGTGGCATGCGCGGCGCTGGCGCGACAAGCTGCGGGTCTGGGTCGCCAGGCCCGGCTGGCGGCCGGCGGACGTGGCCGAGCGATTCCCCAAGCCCGAATTCGACCAGCAACGCGAGGAATACGATCCGCCGATGTCCAGGGCGATGGCCTGGTATTGCCTGGTGCAGTTCGCGCTGCTGCTCGGGTTGGGCGTGCAGTTCCTGCAGACAGCGATGCTGATGCCGCTGGCCGCGGTCGCCGTGTACCTGGTCTTCCTGGTCGGCAGTTTGGTATTGCTCGGCGCGTTGCTCGAAGGACGGCGGCTTGCGCGCTGGTTCGAGGCGGCTAGGTTGGTGTTGTTCGGCGCCGTGCCGGTGATCAGCGGATTGTGGCTGGATGGCGGCGAGTTGTCGCCTGGATTGCGGTGGGTTTGTGCGCTGGTCGCCGCGGGCAGTCTGGTGATGCTGTTATTGACTTGGCGCAGCAATCCAGTAACAAGCTCGTGTAGGGCGGAACCCGCGTATCCGCGCCGCACCCCTGTCTAGACCTGCCATACGAGTTCGCACGCCATGACACCAGCACGCCTTGAAATCACCCGGCCCGATGACTGGCATGTGCATCTTCGCGATGGCGAAGCGCTGGCTTCGGTGGTCGGTCACACCGCGCGGCGGTTTGCCCGCGCCATCGTCATGCCCAATCTCAAGCCGCCGGTGGCGACGGTGGCGCAGGCTGAAGGCTATCGTCAACGTATTCTGGCGAGCCTGCCTGCGGGCACGCGTTTCCAACCACTGATGACGCTGTATCTCACCGAGACCACGCCGGTCGAGGAGATCGTTCGGGCGAAGGACAGCGACAGCGTGTTTGCGGTCAAGTATTACCCCGCGGGCGCCACCACCAATTCGCAATCGGGCGTGCGCGAGCTGTCGCGGGTGTATCACGTGCTCGAGGCGATGGAGCGGCACGAACTGCCCTTGCTGCTGCATGGTGAAGTGACCGATGCAGACGTGGATATCTTCGACCGCGAACGCGTTTTCATCGAGCGTCACCTGCTGCCGCTGCAGGCGCGGTTCCCGGCTTTGCGCATGGTGCTGGAACACATCACCACCCGCGATGCGGTCGACTTCGTCAGCGGCGCCCCGGCCAATGTCGCGGCCACGATCACCGCGCATCATCTGTTGCTCAACCGCAACGCCCTGTTCGAGGGCGGAATCCGTCCGCACAACTACTGCGCGCCGATCCTCAAGCGCGAGACGCACCGCACCGCCTTGCTGCAGGCGGCGACCAGCGGCGATCCGCATTTCTTTCTCGGCACGGACAGCGCGCCGCATGCCCGCGAGGCGAAGGAAACGGACTGCGGATGCGCGGGTCTGTATACGGCGCATGCGGCGCTGGAGCTGTATGCCGAAGCGTTCGGGCAGGCGGGCCGGCTGGATCGGCTGGAAGCGTTTGCCAGCTTCCACGGACCGGACTTCTATCGTCTGCCGCGCAACCAGGACCGCATCACGCTTGAACGCATGCCATGGAGCGTGCCGGACGAATATCCGCTGGCTGGATCCACCTGCAAGCCGATGCGAGCCGGTGAGTCGGTCGCGTGGTCGGTGGTAGAGACGGCTTCTTCCTGATCGGGCTGGCACGGAGTCGTCCCACGCCGAGCATCTTCTGCCGAACTCCTCGTTTGCGGGATGACTGATCAACGTTGAGGAATGTGGCAGAAGCGGGATCCGGCCGAAAACGGAATCAGGTTCGTTTCCCTGCCTGTCCCTGGCTTGATCGTGGCCCGGGTCGCTGGCTAATTCCATAACGCGGTCTCGCTCCATGCGATCCCGTCCGTCTATCCTGTGCGCTGATCCGGGTAACGAGAACGGCATGGCCAAGAGCAAGACCGCCTACGTCTGTGGGGAATGCGGCGCCGAGCACAACAAATGGCAGGGGCAGTGCGCCGAGTGTGGGGCCTGGAACACCTTGTCCGAGATCGTGCTCGAAACCGCCGCCGCGCCTGCGGCAGCACGCCGCAGCGGCTGGGCGGGCAAGCTGGAGACCCCGAAGATCACCGCGTTGAAGGACGTGCGCAGCAGCGAAGAAGTGCGTGTATCCACCGGCATCGGCGAATTCGACCGCGTGCTCGGTGGCGGACTGGTCGAAGGCGCGGTGGTGCTGGTCGGCGGCGACCCCGGCATCGGCAAATCGACCCTGCTGTTGCAGGCGATGGCGCGGATGTCGCAGTCGTTGCCTTCGCTATACGTCACCGGCGAGGAATCGCTGGCCCAGGTCGCCGGTCGCGCCGTGCGCCTCGGTTTGCCGCTGGACGGACTGCAGGCGCTGGCCGAAACCGGCATCGAGAAAATCCTCGACCACGCCGTCGCCGCGCAACCGAAGATCATCGTCGCCGACTCGGTGCAGACCCTGTGGACGGATTCGCTGACCGCCGCGCCCGGCTCGGTCAGCCAGGTGCGTGAGAGCGCGGCGCGACTGGTGCGCTATGCCAAGGAAACCGGCACCGCCGTGTTCCTGATCGGCCACGTGACCAAGGACGGCGGCATCGCCGGCCCGCGCGTACTGGAACACATGGTCGATGCGGTGCTGTATTTCGAAGGCGAAAGCGGCAGCCGCTTCCGCGTGCTGCGCGCATTCAAGAACCGCTTCGGCGCGGTCAACGAGCTGGGCGTATTCGCGATGGGCGAGAAGGGGCTGAAGGAAGTGCCCAATCCCTCGGCGATCTTCCTTTCCGGTGGCAGCACCCAGCAGCCCGGCAGCTGCGTGATGGTGACCCGCGAAGGCACGCGTCCGTTGCTGGTGGAAGTGCAGGCGCTGGTGGATTCGTCGCCGCTGTCCAATCCGCGCCGCGTGGCCGTGGGCCTGGAGCAGAACCGGCTGGCCATGCTGCTCGCCGTGCTGCACCGTCATGGCGGCATCGTCACCAGCGACCAGGACGTGTTCGTGAATGTCGTCGGTGGGATCCGCCTGCAGGAAACCGCCGCCGACCTGCCGGTATTGCTCGCGGTGCTGTCGTCGCTGCGCGACAGGCCGCTGGCGGAGAAGACGATTGCCTTCGGCGAAGTCGGTCTGTCCGGCGAGATCCGGCCGATCCCCAATGGCGAGGAGCGCCTGCGCGAAGCGGCCACGCACGGCTTCAAGCGCGCGATCGTGGCCAAGGGCAATGCGCCGAAGTCGGGTGCGTTCAAGGCGATGGAGGTCATCGCCGTGGATCGATTGTCGGATGCGCTGGAAGCGGCATCGGAATGAGTCATTGTAGGAGCGCCCCATGGGCGCGAGCTCTTCGATGGGATCCTTGATGCGGAACGAAGAGCATCGCGGGCAAGGCCCGCTCCTACAAGAATCAATGGCCGCCCGCGGCCGCGCCGCCACCCATCTTCGCCGCGAAGGGCGGCCTGGCAAACCAGACGAACGCGATCACCACCAGGAACAGGATCCCGAGCAGGTGGAAGATCTCGTTGAAGCCGATCTGCACCGCCTGTTGCGAAATCATCTGGTTCAGCACCACCGCGCCACGTTGCACATCGCCGTTGCCCAGTGCCTGCACCGTTTGCATCGTTGCGGGATCGTAGGCGCCGATGTGTTCGGTCAGCTGCGCATGGTGCACGGTGGTGCGCTGGCTCCAGCCCCACGTCGTCAGTGACGCGGCGAAGCTGCCGCCGAGCGTTCGCACGAAGGTGGCCAGGCCGGAGCCCGCCGCGATCTCGTGCGGCTCCAGGTCGGACAGCAGGATGGTCAGCACCGGCATGAAGAACAGCGCCACGCCCAGGCCCTGCACCAGCTGGACCATGGCCACGCGTTCGAAATCCACTTCCAGATTGAAACCCGAACGGAAGAAACTGGTCGCGGCCATGACGATGAAGGCGAAGGTAGCCAGCCAGCGCAGGTCCATCCTGGTCGCGTACTTGCCCACGAACGGGGTCAGCAGCACCGGCAGGAGGCCGATCGGCGCGCTGGCGAAACCCGCCCAGATCGCCGTATAGCCCAGGTTGCGTTGCAGCCACAGCGGCACCAGCAAGCCGACCGCGAAGAATGCCGAATACGCCATCACCATGGCCACCGTGCCGGCGGCGAAGTTGCGGTGCCGAAACAGCTTCAGGTTGACGATGGGATCCTTTTCGGTGAGTTCCCAGATCACGAACACCGTCAACGCGACCGCCGCGATCAGCGCAAGGGCGACGATCTTGGTGGAATTGAACCAGTCCTCGTCGTTGCCCAGGTCGAGCAGGATCTGCAACGCGCCGACACCCAGGACCAGGGTCGCCAGGCCCATGTAATCCATCTTCGGGCGCTCGGTTCTTTCCGGGCGCCCCTTCAGTTGCCGGCCGACGACGATACTGGCGAAGATGCCGATGGGGATGTTGATGAAGAAGATCCATTCCCAGCTGTAGTTGTCGGTGATCCAGCCGCCCAGGATGGGTCCCGCGATGGGCGCGACCACGGTCACCATGGCCAGCAACGCGATCGCGTGTCCGCGTTTCTGTGGCGGATAGATGGAAATCAGCAAGGCCTGGGTGACCGGGTACATCGGCCCGCAGACGAAGCCCTGCAATGCGCGCGCCGCGACCAGCAGGCCCATGCTGTTGGCCAGGCCGCACAACAGCGAGGCGATGACGAAGGCCAGCGTCGCCCACATGAAGATCTTGCGTTCGCCGAAGCGGCGCACCATGAAGCCGGTCAGCGGCAGGGCGATCGCGTTGCTGACCGCGAACGAGGTGATGATCCAGGTCGCCTGGTTGGCGCTGGCGCCAAGGTTGCCGGAGATGGTCGGCAACGAGACGTTGGCAATCGTCGTGTCCAGCACCTGCATGAACGACGCAAGCGCCAGGCCAATCGTGGCCAGGGCCAGGTTGGGCGGCGCGAACGGCCTGGCCGCGGGCTCCGGCGTTACCGGCAGGCCGTAGCGCTCTTCTTCCTCTGCGATGGTCGCCATGTCGGGATCAGCGGTTGGCCGCGCCGGGCAGGTTCTGCTGGATGATGCTGGCGATCAGCGTATCGGCGTCGTGCAACTGTTTCTTGTACGCGACCGTGGCCAGCACCGGCTCCACGTCCTTGCGCGCGGCGGCGAGCGAAGCGCCGCTCTGGTCGCGGATGGCGACATCGACGCTCATGCTCAAGCCGAGGCGCAACGGGTGCTCGGCCAGCTGCTTCGGATCCAGCTCGATCCGCACCGGCACGCGCTGCACGATCTTGATCCAGTTGCCGCTGGCGTTCTGCGCCGGCAGCAGCGAGAACGCACTGCCGGTGCCCAGGCCCAGCGCGGCGACCTTGCCGTCGTATTCGACATCGCCGCCGTAAAGATCGGAATGCACTTCGACCGGCTGGCCGATGCGCATCAGGCCGAGTTGGGTTTCCTTGAAGTTGGCTTCCACCCACACCTGTTCCAGCGGCACGATGGTCATCAGGGTCGCGCCTGGCTGCACGCGCTGGCCCAGTTGCACCTGGCGCTTGGCGACGTAGCCGGACACCGGCGCGACGATCGCCGAACGCTGCAGGTTCAGGTACGCCTGGCGCAATTGCGAAGCGGCGACTTGCACCTGCGGTTGTTTGGAAAGGGTGGTGGCATCGACCAGCGCGCGGCTGCGCGACAGGTTGCCGCGCGAGCCGCTGAGCGCCGCTTCCGCGGCCGCGAGCAGGTCGCGCGCATGCGCCAGTTCCTCGCTGGAAACCGCGCCGCTGGCAACCAGCCCGCTGCGGCGACTGACGTCGGCGCGCGCCTGCGCAACCGCGACTTCGCGCGCGCGCAGGTCGGCTTGCCCGGCATCGACGCTGCTGTACAGGCCGCGCACCTGGCGCACGGTCCCGGCCAGGTTGGCGACGGACTGGTCGTAGGCGACCTGGGCATCGTTGGCGTCGAGGTGCACCAGCGCCTGGCCGGCTTCCACCTTCATGCCGTCGTCGGCATCGATGCTGATCACCGTGCCGCTGGTTTGCGGCACGATGCTGACCACGTTGCCCTGCACATAGGCGTCGTCGGTGTCCTGGTGCCAGCGCGCGTAGAGGAAGTAGTAGGCCAGCCAGGCGATGGCGCCGACGATCACGAGGGTCGCGACGATCAGCAGCGCGCGCTTGCGCTTGCCGTTCTTCGGCGCGGCGGAAGCGGCGGCGGGCGTGGAAGCTTCTGGATTGATCTTGGAAGTCATGGGGTGGCCGCGGTATTGGCAAGGGGGGTGGTGGGTTGTTCGAGGACCAGGCCGCCGCCAAGGGCGCGGTCCAGGTCGATGGCGGCAATCAGTCGTTGCGCCTGCAGCGCGGCGATCTGCTGGTCGAGTTGCAACAGCGGGCGTTGCGCCGCAAGCACGTCGAGTTGGGTGCCCAGCCCGGCGCGATAACGCGCCTGCGCCAGGTCCCAGGCGGACTGCGCCGCGTCGCGCGCGCGCTTGCTGGAATCGATCTGCTGGTCCAGCGAACGCGCCGACTGCAAGGCGTCGGTGACTTCATGCAGCGCGCCGACCAGGCTCTGGTTGTAGCTGGCGACAGCGAGGTCGTAATCGGCATCGCTGGCATCCAGCTGGCTGCGCAGGCGGCCGCCGTCGAAGATCGGCAGGCTGATCGCGGGACCACCGAGGCCGAGCAGGGCATCGCTGCTGAAAAGATCGGACAGGCCGGCCGAAGCCAGGCCCACGATCGCGCTCAGGTTGATGCTGGGCTTGAACGAGGCCTTGCTGGCGTCGATGCCGCGACTCGCCGCTTCCACGCGCCAGCGCGCGGCGACCACGTCGGGGCGGTGGCCCAGCAATTCGCTGGGCAGCACGCCGGGAATACCGGGCGTGCCGGCCTGCAGCACTTGCGGGCGGGCGATATCCAGGCCGCGATCCGGTCCCTGTCCCAGCAACGCGGCGATGGCCGTGCGTGCGGCATCGATCCGCTGCTGCGCGGCCTGCGCCTGCTGTTCGGCGCTGGCGATGGTGCTTTCGGCCTGGCGCAGTTGCAGCTGGTTGTCCAGGCCGGCTTGCACGCGCTGCCGGCCGAGATCGCGCAGGTGGCTGGCGCGGTCGTGTTCGTGGTTGGCTACGCCCAGCGCGGCATGGGCCTGGGCAAGATCGACGTAAGCGCGTGCGATGTTCGAGGAAAGCGTCAATCGCGCGGCCTGCGCATCGACTTCAGCGGCTTTCGCCTGGCCGACGGCGGCTTCCCACTGGGCGCGTTTGCCGCCCCACAGGTCCAGTCCGTATTTGAAGTCCAGCATCAGCACGGTGCTGCCGAGATAGGAACCGCCTTCCGGTGGCGGGAGCAGCGTTTCCGGCAACTGCACCCCGGAATACTGGCCACTGGCGCTCAGGGTGGGCTTGCGTGCCGCTTCGGCCAGACCGGCCTGGGCCTGGGCCTTGCGCAGGCGCGCATCGGCGGCGTCCAGCGAAGGATTGCCTTGCAGGGCTTCGGCGATCAGCGCGTCGAGTTGAGCATCGCCCAGCGATTTCCACCAGTCCTGGCGCGGGAAATCGGCAGCGCTCGACTGGCTCGCACCCTGGCTGCGACTGGAGGACAGATGGTCGCTGTCGAGAGCACGCGCATGCGGCTCCAGGCCGTGGGTGCTGGCGCAACCCGCCAGCAGCAGGCCCATTGCGAAAGAAAGGGCGACAGGCCGGACGAGCGCGCCGCGGATCATGGGAATTTGCATGTCGATTCAGTCGTTGGCGAGGGTGGGGGTCAGGTTGTGGAGCACCTGACTGAGCAGGCGGAACAACTGTTCGCGCTCGCCTGCATTCATGTCCTGCATGGCGCGGTCACGCACGCGCTGGCCGCAATGGTTGATGTCGCGCCAGATCGCCAGGCCGGCTTCGGTCAGCACGATGTTCAGGGCGCGGCGGTCGCTGGGGTCGGCCAGGCGTTCCAGTACGCCTCGTTCTTCCAGCCGGTCCAGCAGGCGGGTCATCGCGCCCGGATTGAGCTGGGCGTGGCGGGCGAGGTCGGTGACCCCGGCCGATCCCCTGGCCAGCAGCTTGATGGTCATGAACTGGCTGTAGGTCAGGTCATGACCGGCCAGGGCCATTTCCCGGGCCATTTCGGCCCACATGGCATCACGGACCTGGCGGAACAGCAGGCCCATGTTGGTTTCAGGCAGGTTGGCTTCAGGTTGGGCGGGTATCTCGGACATGGCGGGGGAATATCCTCGCCTATGCAATAGTTGTCAATGCAAATATTGTTTCTGCAATGAAACAGTGCGCCGCAGCAGCGCTATTCCGTTACCAATCAATCAAGTGGCGCGACCCAGCACCAGTTCCAGCACGAACTTGCTGCCGAAAAAGGCCAGCAGCAGCAGCGCCATTGCCACCAGTGTCCAGCGCACCGCCTTGCCGCCGCGCCAGCCATAGCGCCAGCGGCCCACCAGCAGCGCGCCGAAGGCCAGCCAGGACAGCACGCTGAGCACGGTCTTGTGGATCAGGTGTTGGGCGAACAGGTTTTCGACGAACAGCATCCCGGTCAACAACGTCGCCGTCAGCAGGATGAAGCCCACTGTGATCGTGCGGAACAGCAGATCTTCCAGTTCGGTCAGCGGCGGCAGGGCGCGCAGCCAGGCATGGAATTCGCGTCGGCGCAACGCGCGCTCCTGCGCCCACAGCATCACCGCCAGCAGCGCGGCGATCGCCAGTGTCGCGTAGGCCAGCAAGGCCAGCCAGGCATGCAGTTGCAGGCGCCAGTCCAGTCCGCGCGAGGGTTCATGTCCATAGGCGTGGTAGACGAATAGCAGCAGGGCGGCGAGCGGGAAGGCGAGCACGCCCAGCCCGCGCATGCGTCCCTGTGCGCCGACCAGCGTGGTCATGGCGGCCATGCCCAGGCCGACCAGCGACAGGGCCGCGAAGAAATGCATGTCCGGTCCGCCGGGAGTACGCCACGCCACCAGCAGGTGGTAGACGCCATGCAGCAGTACGCCACCCAACGCCGGCCAGAACCATCCACGCCGGGAATCGAGCCGGTCGCTGGCGACCGCGCCCACCAGCAGTCCGGTGGCGATCAGATACAGCGCAATGGCGATGAGAACGATTGTCATCGGGTGAGTGTCGCACATAAGCCCTCCCCTTCAAGGGGAGGGTTGGGTGGGGATGGTGTTGCTCGTGATCCGGACTGAATCGATACGTTCAACACCATCCCCATCCCGACCTTCCCCTTGAAGGGGAAGGG
Source organism: Pseudoxanthomonas sp. (assembly GCA_041919795.1). Taxonomy (GTDB): domain Bacteria; phylum Pseudomonadota; class Gammaproteobacteria; order Xanthomonadales; family Xanthomonadaceae; genus Pseudoxanthomonas_A. The sequence goes on from JAYRTC010000005.1 coordinate 134,891, forward strand.
GCGAAGCACCGGGCTATAATCCGCATCCGTTTTCCACCCGCAGTGCTTGCCCATGTTCGAGTCCCTCACCCAGCGTCTTTCCGGCACCATCGAGCGCCTGCGTGGCCGGGGCCGCCTGAGCGAGGAGAACATCCGCGAAGCCACCCGCGAAGTGCGCATCGCCCTGCTCGAGGCCGACGTGGCCTTGCCGGTGGTGCAGGCGCTGATCGAACGGATCAAGGTGCGCGCGGTCGGCCAGGAAGTGCTGAAGAGCCTCACCCCCGGCCAGGCGCTGATCAAGATCGTCCGCGACGAACTGACCGCGGTGATGGGTTCGGCGGCGACCGACCTCAACCTCAACGTGCCCGCGCCGGCGGTGATCCTGATGGCCGGCCTGCAGGGCGCGGGAAAGACCACCACCGTGGCCAAGCTGGCCAGGCACCTGAAGGAAAAACGCAAGAAGAAGGTGATGGTGGTCAGCGCCGACGTCTATCGTCCGGCCGCGATCGAGCAATTGAAGACGCTGGCCGGGCAGGTGGATGCGCTGTTCTTCCCGTCCGATGCCTCGCAGAAGCCGGTCGATATCGTCAATGCCGCGATTGCGGACGCGCGCAAGTCGTTTGCCGACGTGCTGATCGTCGATACCGCCGGTCGCCTGGCGATCGATGAAGCGATGATGGCCGAAATCAAGGCGCTGCACGCCGCGGTCAAGCCGGTCGAAACCCTGTTCGTGGTTGATTCGATGACCGGCCAGGACGCGGCCACGACGGCGAAGGCCTTCTCCGAAGCGCTGCCGCTCACCGGCGTGGTGCTGACCAAGACCGATGGCGATGCGCGCGGTGGCGCCGCGCTGTCGGTGCGCTACGTCACCGGCAAGCCGATCAAGTTCATCGGCGTCGGCGAAAAAACCGATGGCCTGGACGTGTTCCATCCCGACCGCGTCGCCAGCCGCATCCTCGACATGGGCGACGTGCTGTCGCTGGTCGAACAGGTCGAACAGAACGTCGACCAGGAGAAAGCGGCCAAGCTCGCGGCCAAGGTCGCCAAGGGCAAGAAGTTCGACCTCAACGACATGCGCGACCAGCTCGAGCAGATGCAGAACATGGGCGGCATCACCGGCCTGATGGACAAGCTGCCTGGCATGGGCCAGGTGCCGGACAGCGTCAAGCAGCAGGTCACCGGCAAGGAAGTGCCGCGCATGGTCGCGATCATCGGTTCGATGACCAAGAAGGAACGCCGCAATCCGGCCTTGCTCAATGGTTCGCGTCGCGCCCGCATCGCCCGCGGTTCCGGCACCACCCCGGCCGACGTCAACCGACTGCTCAAGCAGTACCAGCAGATGGAAAAGATGATGGGCAAGCTGGCCGGCGGCGGCATGAAGGGCCTGATGCGCGGCATGAAGGGCATGATGGGCGCGCGTGGAGGCATGCCATTCCGGTGAGTGCGCTGTTGCTGAACGGAGAGGCCGCAAGCGTCGACGACCTCGCATCAAGTGCGGGGCAGGCTCTGCGCGCGTTGGCGCTGGTCAATTACGGTCACTTCACCTCCGTGCAGGTGCGCGATCGCGCGGTGCAGGGCATCGACTTGCACCAACAACGCCTGGGCGCGGCGACCAGGGAACTTTTCGGCGCCGGGCTTGATTTCGCAGCGGTGCGCGAGCAGATGCGCAAGGCGGTCGTCGACACGCCCGACTGCACCTTGCGGGTGACCGTTTTTTCGCGGAACTTCGATTACCGCAATCCTGCCGGTGACTTCGCCCCCGACGTGCTGGTCTCGCTTGCGCCGCCGTCGCCTTCGCGCACGCATCCGCTGCGGGTGAAATCGTTCCCGTTCCTGCGCCCGCTGCCGCAGATCAAGCATGTGGGCACGTTCCCGCTGTTCCATCATCGGCGGCTGGCGCTGGAGGCCGGATTCGATGACGCCCTGTTCGTGACCCCCGCGGACGAGATTTCGGAAGGCTCGGTCTGGAATATCGGTTTCTGGACCGACCGGCAACTGGTCTGGCCGGAGGCGCCGGCCCTGCGTGGAACCGCCGAGCACCTGCTGCAGGCGGCGCTGGAGCGGCAAGGGGTGGAGCAGGTGGTGCGTCCGGTGCGGATGCAGGAATTGCAGGCTTTTTCAGGCGCATTTGCTTGCAATGCCAGCGGAATACAGCCAATCGCAAGCATCAATGAGACGTCATTCGAGGTCGGGCAGGACTGGATGGCCCGGCTCAGGGCCGCGGCGGCCCTGGCGCCCTGGGAAGCGATCTAGCCAAGCAAGCTGGTTGGCCTGGGGTTTCCTTGCCAGATTCAATGGCTTACAATTCGCAGTTCACCGCGCCGCAATGGCGACTGGGCAACACAGGAAAGCAGCACAATGGTCAAGATTCGCCTTACCCGTGGCGGCGCCAAGAAGCGCCCCTTCTACCACATCATCGTCACCGACTCGCGCAGCGCGCGCGACGGTCGCAACATCGAACGCCTGGGTTACTACAACCCCGTTGCCTCGGGCAACGAGAAGCGCATCGAGCTGGACACCGCGCGCGTCGACCATTGGGTCGGCCAGGGCGCGCAGATGAGCGACAAGGTCCGCAACCTGTACAAGGAAGCGGGCAAGGTCGTCGCGGCGCAGGCTTCGGCCTGATCCGGTCGGGCGGCGCGTCGAGCGCCGCCTTTTTCCTATGAGCGATAACGAACGTCGGATCCTGCTGGGCAGGATAGTCGGCGCCTTCGGCATACGCGGGCAAATCAAGATCGAGTCCTGGACGGAGCCGCGCGACGCGATCTTCCGCTACCAGCCATGGATCCTGGTGGATGCCGCGGGCAACGAGCGCGAATTCAGCGGCGCGCGCGGCAAGGAATCCGGCAAGCACCTGGTCGCGAATTTCCCCGGCATCGACGACCGCAACGTGGTCGAAGCCATGCGCGGCACCGACATCCATGTGCCGCGTTCGGCGCTACCGTCGCCGAAGGCGGGCGAGTTCTACTGGGTCGACCTGGAAGGGTTCCGCGTGGTCACTGTGGATGGCGTCGATTTCGGCACCGTCTCACACCTGTTTTCCACCGGTTCCAACGACGTGCTGTCGATACGCGGCGACCGCGAGCGCATGGTGCCGTTCGTCGAACCGGATTTCATCAAGTCGATGGATTTCGATGCGCGGCTGATCACGGTCGATTGGGATCCGGACTTTTGAGGTGAAGAGTGAAGGGTAAATAGTGAAGAGTGAAAGCACTGCTCCTGGCCTTCCCCCTTTACTATTCACCTTTCGCTATTTACCGCCTCTTCCATGCGCATCGATGTAGTCACCCTGTTCCCGGAATTCATTGCGCAGTGCGCGGGTTTCGGCGTGGTCGGGCGGGCGCAGGAACGTGGGTTGCTGTCGCTGCGGGGCTGGAATCCGCGCGATTACGCGGAGGGTGGCTACCGGCGCGTGGACGACCGTCCGTTCGGCGGCGGTCCTGGCATGGTGATGATGATCGAGCCATTGAGGGCCTGCCTGGCGGCGGCGCGCGCGGCCGACACGCAACAACCGGCATCGATCGTTTACCTGACCCCGCAGGGGGCGCCGCTGACCCAGAAGAAGGTGCGCGAACTGGCCGCACGACCGCGACTGGTCCTGCTCTGCGGTCGTTATGAAGGCATCGACGAGCGCCTGGTCGCGGCCGAGGTGGACGAAGAGATTTCCATTGGCGATTACGTGTTGTCCGGTGGCGAGCTGGCGGCGGCGGTGGTGATCGATGCGGTGGCGCGGCTGCAGGAAGGCGTCTTGAACGATGCCGAATCCGCCGCCCAGGACAGTTTCGAGGCCGATGGATTGCTGGATTGCCCGCACTACACCCATCCGGCCAGTCATGCCCTGGGTGAGGTGCCGGCAGTGCTGCGTTCGGGCGACCATGCCGCCATTGCGCGCTGGCGCCGCCAGCAGGCCCTGGGCCGGACCTGGCTACGCCGCCCCGAATTGCTGGACGAGGCTGCGTTGTCGAAGGCCGATCGGGCCTTGCTGGAAGACTTCCGGCGACAGAGCCCTGGTTCGGGCAAAAAACCGGCCTAAACCCGCGCATTGCAAGGGAAAATCGGGTATGATGCCCGGCTCCAAGCCGTTCCGCGACTTGGAAACCACAATAATATCGTGCAGCACAATCCGGTGACTGCATCAGTTTCCAGTTGTCGAACGACACGCCCACGACACTCATACGGTGCCACCATGACCAAGCTCAACATGAACCTCCTGGCTGAATTCGAAGCCGCCCAGATCAAGCGCGAACTGCCGGCCTTCGGCCCCGGTGACACCGTCGTCGTCAACGTGAAAGTGAAGGAAGGCAACCGCGAGCGCGTCCAGGCCTATGAAGGCGTGGTCATCGGCAAGAAGAACGCCGGCCTCAACTCCGCCTTCACCGTGCGCAAGATCTCGCACGGCTTCGGCGTCGAGCGCGTGTTCCAGACCCACAGCGCGATGATCGACTCGGTCGAAGTGAAGCGTCGTGGCAAGGTCCGCGCCGGCAAGCTGTATTACCTGCGCGATCTGGAAGGCAAGAAGGCGCGCATCAAGGAAGACCTGGCCGGCAACGCCCGCGCCAAGGCCACCGCGGCGGCCGCCGCCGCGACCGCAGAGTAAGCGGACGCCGCAAACACACGCACAAAACGGCCACCTTCGGGTGGCCGTTTTGCTTTGGCGGATAATGAACCCAATTACTGCAGACGCGGCGATGCGATGACCGAATCGACAGCTCTCCGACTCGATATCTGGCTCTGGGCCGCACGCTTCTTCAAGACCCGCAGCCTGGCCAAGCAGGCGGTGGAGACCGGCAAGGTGGAAGTCGGCGGTCAGCGTGCGAAACCTTCGCGCACCGTGCGCGTGGGCGAGGCATTGAAGATCGCGCGCGGCGAGGAACATTTCGAGATTTCCGTGCTGGCATTGAGCGAACAGCGCGGCCCCGCCAGTGCCGCGCAAGGGCTGTATGCGGAAAGCGAAGATTCGCGGATCAAGCGCGAGCAGGCGCGCGCGCAACGCGCGGCGGAGCGCAACGGCTATCGCGCACCCGAGCACAAACCCGACAAACGCGCACGCCGTCTGATCCAGGCGCTGGGTGACATCGACGCGCTTTGAGGCGCGCATGCAAAAAAGCCATCCTTGTGGATGGCTTTTTTGGAGTTTCCTGTAGGAGCGGGCCCTGCCCGCGATGCTTTTGATCTGCCTCTGAACGAAGAGCATCGCGGGCAGGGCCCGCTCCTACAACGATTACGCGTGGCTCAGCGCTTGCCGCCCAGCAACCCGCCGCCGATCTTGAGGATGTCGCCGAGACCGAGCTGGCCATCGCCATCCTGGTCGAGCACGGCACCCAGCAGGCCACCGCCCAGGCCACCTTGTTGCTGCACTGTCTGGCGCTCCTGTCCCAGCAACTGGCTGAGGCCGGACGGACTGGCGTTGCCTTGTCCCATGAAACGCTGGGCCAGGAACGAAAGCACGATCGGCGCCAGGATTTTCATCAACATGCCGGCCTTGTCGCCGCCCAGGCCGGTGGCCTGGCCGAGGCTGGCTTCGGCGCGCGGCTGGTTTCCGCCGAAGATGTGGCCCAGTATCGCGCCGCCGTCATTCTGCGTCGGCACGCTGCCGCCGCCACCCAGTACCGCGCCAAGCACGCTGCCCAGGTCCAGGCCGGCATGATCGCGTTGCAGCGCGCCGAACAGCGCTTCCGCGCCTTGCGGCTCGGACGCGTTCTTGCCCAGTGCGCCCATCAGCAAGGGCAGGGCGGCGCTGATCGCGCCCGCGGCCTGGGTCTGGCCTATGCCCAACTGCTGCGACACCTGCTGCAGCGGGGCACCTTGGAGTTGCGAGAAAAGTTCGTCGGTCAGGGATGAGTTGCTCATGTGCAGGCGTCCTCCTGGACGGTGGGATGGTGCGGTAGGAACATCCTAGCGCCATTCAATGGGCAAGGGAGTCGGGAGCCGGAGCCGGAAGGCAGCTCTTGATTTCCTGCCATCCGTTACCGGCTACCGGCTCACGCAGAAGCTTCAACAGTTCAATGGGCGCGAAGTGGAAAAGGGCGGCCATTGGCCGCCCCGGTTGCATCGCTCACGCCTACAGCCCCAGCGCCTTGGCCACGCCGGCACCATAGGCCGGGTCGGCCTTGCCGCAATTGTCGATATGGCGCCGCTTGATGAATTCCGGCGCATCGCCCATCGCGCGTGCGGTGTTGTCGAATAGAACCTGTTGTTGTGCCGGCGACATCAGCCGGAACAGGTCGCCAGGCTGCTGGTAGTAGTCGGCGTCGTCCTCGCGATAATTCCACCAGTCGGCATTGCCGCTGATCTTCAGCGGCGGCTCGCGGTACTGCGGTTGCTCCTGCCACTGGTTGAAGCTGTTGGGTTCGTAGTGCGGCAGGCCACCGTAGTTGCCGTCCATGCGGCCGGCGCCGTCGCGATGGTTGTTGTGCACCGGGCAGCGCGCGGCGTTGACCGGGATCTGGTGGTAGTTCACGCCCAGGCGGTAACGCTGCGCATCGGCGTAGTTGAACAGGCGCGCCTGCAGCATCTTGTCCGGGGAGACGCCGATGCCCGGCACCAGGTTGCTCGGCGCGAAGGCGCTCTGTTCCACGTCGGCGAAGAAGTTCTCGGAGTTCCTGTTGAGTTCGAATTCGCCGACTTCGATCAAGGGATAGTCGCGCTTGGGCCAGATCTTGGTCAGGTCGAACGGGTGGTAGGGCACCTTCTCCGCGTCGGTCTCGGGCATGACCTGGATGTACATCTTCCATTTCGGGAAATCGCCGCGCTCGATCGCATCGAACAGGTCGCGCTGGTGGCTTTCGCGGTCGTTGCCGACAAGGGCGCCTGCCTCGGCGTCGGTCAGGTTCTTGATGCCTTGCTGGGTGCGGAAGTGGAACTTCACCCAGTAACGCTCGCCCTTTTCGTTCCAGAAGCTGTAGGTGTGCGAGCCGAAACCGTGCATGTGCCGATAGCTGGCCGGGATGCCGCGATCGCTCATCACGATGGTGACCTGGTGCAACGCTTCCGGCAGCAGGGTCCAGAAATCCCAGTTGTTGGTTGCGCTGCGCAGGTTGGTGCGCGGGTCGCGCTTCACTGCCTTGTTGAGGTCGGGGAACTTGCGCGGGTCGCGCATGAAGAACACCGGCGTGTTATTGCCGACCATGTCCCAGTTGCCTTCCTCGGTGTAGAACTTCAACGCGAAGCCGCGGATGTCGCGTTCGGCATCGGCCGCGCCGCGCTCGCCGGCCACGGTGGTGAAACGGGCGAACATTTCGGTTTTCTTGCCGACCTTGGAGAAGATCGCGGCGCGGGTGTATTTGCTGATGTCGTGGGTGACGGTAAAGGTGCCGAAAGCGCCGGAGCCCTTGGCGTGCATGCGCCGCTCGGGGATGACTTCACGGACGAAGTTGGCGAGTTTTTCGTTGAGCCACACGTCCTGCGACAGCAGCGGCCCGCGCGGGCCGGCGGTCAGGCTGTTCTGGTTGTCCGGCACCGGCGCGCCGAACTGGGTGGTGAGATGGGTGACGGGGCACTTCTTCCCGCTATCGGATGGCTGGCTCATGGCAGGCTCCTGTCTTGCCGGCGGACAAGGGGTCGGCCGGACCGTCCTGCCAATGTAGCCAACGGTGATGAAAATAGACAATCGAACGATGTGCTTGCACCGATAGCTGCGGGCTATTGGAATGCGCGGGTTGTTTCACCACGTCATGCTGCCGTTGTTGGATACCCGCAACGACGGAGAGAACGTCATCCCCGCGAAGGCGGGGATCCAGTGACTTCGAGCCATTGAAAGCAAAGACGCTGGGTTCCCGCCTTCGCGGGAATGACGAGCAAGAGCGAATTATTCAGAAGCTCCTTACGTCAGCGACTTCAACCGGTACAGCGCTTCCAACGCCTGCTTGGGGGTCAGTTCGTCGGGATCCAGTGCGGCCAGTGCTTCCTGTGCGGCGGAAGGTGCAGCGGCGAACAGTCCGAACTGCTGCGGCGCATCCAGTGCCTGCGGCGCCATCTGCGCGGCGTGGCTCTGGCCGCCGCGTTGTTCCAGTTCCGCCAGCCGACGCCGGGCCTGCTGCACGGTGGCCTTGGGCAAGCCGGCCAGGGCGGCGACCTGCAGGCCGAAGCTGCGGTCGGCGGGGCCGTCCTTGACCGCGTGCATGAACACCAGCGTGTCGCCGCGTTCCTTGTCGTGATGCTCCACCGCATCCAGATGCACGTTGGCGATGCCGCTGACACCGCCTTCAATCGATTCGTTGGCCAACGCGGTCAGTTCGAAATAATGCGTGGCGAACAAGGTGTAGCAGCGATTGGTGGAAGCCAGATGGCGGGCGACTGCATCGGCCAGGGCCAGACCGTCGTAGGTGGACGTGCCGCGACCGATTTCGTCCATCAGCACCAGCGATTGCGACGTGGCGTGATGCAGGATGTAACTGGTCTCGCTCATCTCGACCATGAAGGTGGACTGGCCGCGGGCCAGGTCGTCGCCTGCGCCGATGCGGGTCAGGATGCGGTCGATCGGGCCGATGGTCGCGCGCGTGGCCGGCACGAAGCTGCCGATGTGCGCCAACAGCACGATCAATGCGTTCTGGCGCATGTAAGTCGATTTCCCGCCCATGTTCGGCCCGGTGATGACCAGCATGCGTGGTCCGTCGATCTCGCCATGCGCGGTCATGCCAAGTTTCAGGTCATTGGGCTCGAACGGTTCCTCGCGCACCGCTTCCACCACCGGATGGCGGCCGCGTTCGATATGCAGGCCCGGCGCGTCGCGCAGTTCCGGTTGTGCCCAATCCAGCGCCTGCGCGCGTTCGGCGAAGGCGGCCAGCACATCGAGTTCGCTCAAAGCCGCCGCGCAGCGCTTGAGCGGCTCCAGATCCTGGTTCAGCGTATCCAGCAATTCCTCGTACAGGAGTTTTTCGCGCGACAGGGAACGCTCGCGCGCGGACAGCACCTTGTCCTCGAAACTCTTCAGTTCTTCGGTGATGTAGCGTTCGGCGCCGGTCAGGGTCTGGCGGCGGGTGTAGTGCACCGGCGCCTTGCCGGCCTGGCCCTTGCTGATCTCGATGTAATAACCGTGCACGCGGTTGTAGCCGACCTTCAGCGTGGGAATGCCGCTGCTCTCGCGCTCGCGGATTTCCAGGTCGATCAGGAACTGGTCGGCGTGGGTGCTGAGCCGGCGCAGTTCGTCGAGTTCTTCATCGTGGCCGGTGGCGATCACGCCGCCATCGCTCAATTTCATTGGCGGCTGCGGAGCGACGGACTTCGCCAGCAGTGCGGCGGTCGTGGCGTGTTCGCCGAGTTCGGCGGCCAGTGCATTCAATCGCGGCGAATCCAGCGGGCCGATGGCGGCACGGATATCCGGCAGCAAGGCCAGGCTGTCGCGCAAGGTCGACAGGTCGCGCGGGCGCGCCGAGCGCAGGGCCACGCGGGTGAGGATGCGTTCCACGTCGCCGAGCGCGCGGAAGCGTTCGCGCAAGCTGTCATCGGCGCGACTTTCGATCAGCATCGCCACCGCCTGGTGGCGTTCGCCCAACACCTGGCGGTTGCGCAGCGGGCGGTGCAACCAGCGCCGCAGCAGGCGTCCGCCCATCGGGCTGATGGTGGCATCCAGCACGCCGAGCAGGGTGTTCTTCGTATCGCCGTCGACCCGCGTGTCCAGTTCCAGGTGACGGCGGGTGGCCGCGTTCATGGCGATGGCCTCGCCCGAAGACTCCACCGCGATCGCGGTCAGGTGCGGCAGGCGCTGTTTCTGGGTTTCTTCCACATAGCCGAGCAGGGCGCCGGCGGCTGCGGTGGCCAACGGCCTGTCGTCGATGCCGAAACCGGTCAGGTCGTGCAGGCCGAAGAATTTCAGCAACTGGCGACGGCCGCTGTCGGCGTCGAACAGCCACGGCGCACGCCGGCGCATGCCGGTGCGGGCTTGCAGGAAAGGCGGCAGGCCTTCTTCATCGGGAACCAGCAACTCGGCCGGCTCCAGGCGCGAGAGTTCCGCTTCCAGCGCGTCTTCGCCATCGACTTCATTGACCAGGAAACGTCCGCCGGCCAGGTCGGCCCAGGCCAGGCCGTAGCCTGCCTTGCCGCGCGACACCGCCATCAGCAAGGTGTCGCGGCGCTCGTTCAGCAACGCCTCGTCGGTCACCGTGCCGGGGGTGACAATACGCACGACCTTGCGTTCGACCAGGCCCTTGGCCAAGGCCGGGTCGCCGATCTGCTCGCAGATGGCGACCGATTCGCCCAGCGCCACCAGTCGCGCCAGGTAGCCTTCGCAGGCATGCACGGGCACGCCGGCCATCGGGATCGGCGCGCCACCGGAACTGCCGCGCTGGGTCAAAGTGATGTCCAGCAACCGCGCCGCCTTGCGCGCGTCGTCGTAGAACAACTCGTAGAAGTCGCCCATGCGGAACAGCAGCAGCAAGTCGGGGTACTCCGCCTTGGCGGCGAAGAATTGCTTCATCAGCGGCGTGTGTTCCGGCCTGGTCTTGGGCGTGGCCGCGGGGTCGGTTTCCGTCATCAAGTTCAACTAGGTCGGGTCAGGTTTGCGGGGAACAAGGGGTGATTGCCATCTCAGGCGCCGGGACGGGCAGCTGAAGATGTCGGGGTCGTCCATGTTAACGGTTGCAGGCTGTCGCCACGGGGTGGCACGGCCTCCAGCAGTCCCGGCCAGGCGGCTTGCGGCCCGGATGGCAGCACCGGGAAGTCGCCGCAGCCGGTCGCGAAAACAGGCCATCAGGGAAAAGTACCCATTTGCCCCTCTTGGTGACACTGGGATCATGACGGCGCTGCCATCGCGCCATAATGGGTTGTGCAGGTGATTACAGGAATTCCACGGATGCTGTCGCGGGTACGGCCAGTCGGGGCAAGGTGCCGTGGATGCGGTGACGTGGATGCGGGATGGAAATGAACGAGCGTCCGGTTCCAGCCCCGCCCCCGGGCGAGTTCGCCGCCGCGACCCTGCGCGACCACGGTGAGGAGTTGCGCAGGTTCCTGCGCCGCCGCGTGGTTCGTTCGCAGGACCTGGCCGACCTGGTCCAGGAGGTGTATCTGCGCCTGTTGCGGATCAATGTCAGCGAAAGCGTGCGCGACCCCCTTGCCTATGTGTTCGGGATCGCCGCCAACGTGGCCAGCGAGTTCCAGATGCGCGAACGGCGCAGCCGCACCGTGTACGACTCGGAGCTGATGCAGACCGCCGCGGATGCCGCGGACGAACTGCCGGAAGGCGATGGCGGCGCGTATTTCGAGCACCAGGTCAACCAGGCCCTCGCGGCGTTGCCGCCAATGAAGCTGGCGGTGCTGTTGCTGGAACGGCGCGAGGGGCTTTCGCAGGCGCAGATTGCCGAGAAACTGGGTCTCAGCGTGCACACCGTCAAGAAGTACAACGTCGAGGCGCTGGCGCAGGTTCGCGCCAGCTTGCAGCGATGAGTGGGCCGGCACGGCCCGACCAAGCACATTGGATGTCGTCATGAAGATCTATCGCACATCGCCGGATGAAAACCTGTACCGCATCGCCCGCGAGGCGGCCGAGTGGGTGCAGGCGATGAAGAATCCCGCATCGCCCGAAGAGCGCGCGGCATTCCTCGCTTGGGTGGGCGCATCGCCGTTGCACCTGCGCGAGATGCTGCTGGCCGAATCCGTGGACAAGGCGCTGGCCGAGCCGGGGGCGCTGGACGGTTTCGACCTGGACCAGGTGCTGGCGCGTGCGGCGCAGGAAGACAACGTGGTGCCCTTGCACACGCAATGGCCGGTGGCCGCGGCGCAGCTTTCGGAGGCAGGGTCGTCCGCCGCCGAACCAGCCCACACGCCAAATCAGATTGCACGCCGGGGCGGCGGCGAGCGTGCGCGCCGTGGCCAGCGCTGGGGCCGGATTGCCGCAGTGGTGGCGATCTTCGCGGTTGCCTTGGCGGCATGGCGGCTGGGTACCGGATCGCCCGGCCAGGCCACGCTTTACGCCACCACGCTGGGCGAACAGCGCGTCATCAATCTGGCCGATGGTTCGGTGGTGACCATGGCGCCCAGCACGCGCATCGAAGTGGCGCTGTCGTCAGGCGCGCGTGATATCCGCCTGCGCGCCGGCGAGGCGAATTTCAAGGTGGCGCACGACAAGGCCCGGCCGTTCCGGGTGCATGCCGGCGCCAGCATCGTCCAGGCCGTGGGCACCGAGTTCAGCGTGAACCGGCTGCCTTCCGGCACGGTGGTGGCGGTGACCGAAGGCATCGTCAAGCTTTCCGCCGACCGCATGGCCGCGCTGGATGACGGTATTGGCGCGTGGCTCGAGTCCTGGGTGCCGACGCGGGACGATGCGATCAGCCGCCCGGGGGGCAAGCAGGTTGCGCTGGATGCGCCACGCAACCTGGCTGCGGGCGCGCGCGCGCACATCGCCCGCAACGGACGCAAGCTGGCGCTGGACGAACTGGTCCGGAACCAGGGCAACGATGCCGTGGCCGCGCGCCTGCTGTTCCGCGACGACACGCTGGCCGACATCGCCGCCGAGTTCAATCGCTTCAATGCCATGCAGATCGTGGTGGAAGGCGATGCCGCGCGCCTGCAGCGCTATAGCGGCGTGTTCGACGCCCGCGATTCGGCCTCGTTCCTGGAATTCCTGCGCTGTTGCTCGTCTTTGAATGTGACCCGCGAAGGCGAAAAGACCGTGGTGCGCCAGCCGGCGCAAGTCGCGGATCGACGCTGAGGCGCAATCGCGTCGGCTGCGAACGCGCCTTTTTTGGATGTCCGGAATCCAGTGTGGGATTGGCTTTCCGGTCGCGAGCACTAGCCAAAGCCAAGGGCGTTCCGCGCTTTGCGCGGGTCATTTTCTTGTGTGGCCAAGAAGCGCTCCACAACAGCCGAATGGCTGGTCGAGCAACCAAAGAAGGCCACCCGGTCGGCCCGTCGGTCCCGCTACGCGTGACCGATTCGCAAGCAGGCGAAGCAACCCGGAAGGCACATCCCTGTGCCGTCCTGGGCATTTCGACAAGATGCTGTCGCGCATCGTGCACGCCGCCCCCGTATCAAGTACGGGGCAGGCTCTTCGGGTGTTCGCCCCACCTGCTTTCCGGGCCTCAACGGGGTTGCAAGGCAAGAGCAAGAGCGCCTGCTTTCCATGCAATCCCACACTGAAATCCGGGTACCTTTTTTGTGCCGGCATGACCGGGCCGGCAGCAAGGAATGATCACGGATGAAATATTTCTTTCTGGTGACTACCCTTTTTGTCTCCAGCGACACACAGACATGGGTAACGGACCGAATTCATGGCGAATCCGGCGTAACCACAACGTGTATTGCCGGGGAGACAATATGGCTGGCGGAAACAGGACTGGGGAAAACAGGATTCGTCGTGCGGCCTTGTACCAGGCCGTGGCCATGGCGCTGCTGGTGGGAAGTTCGATCCCGGCATTTGCGCAGGCAGCAAGAAGCGCGGAATCCGCGACCGCGTTGCAGCAGGCGCCGGTGGACGTGGCTATCCCGGCACAGCCGTTGGGTGCGGCGCTGGAACAGTTCGCGCTGCAGACGGGCATCCAGGTGGTGTACGCCGGCAACGACCTGGTGCGCGACCTGGGCGCGCCGGCGGTCAATGGCAAGCTGACGGCGGATGCCGCGTTGCGCAGCCTGCTGGGCGGCTCCGGACTGCAGTACTCATTCGTCAATGCGACCACTGTTTCCATCGGGCGGTCGCCCGCAGCGGCGGCCGCGAGGCCAACAGCGCCTTCCGCACCCACAGCGGACAAGGGCCTGCCGGTCATCAAGGTCGATCCGTCGGTCAACCTGGAGGTCACCGACCTTGAAGTGATCGTCGTCACCGGCACCAACCTGCGCGGCATCGATCCGGCATCGCCGTTGATCGTCATCGACGCGGAGCGGATCGAGCGTGGCGGCTATTCGTCGATCGAAGACGTGCTGCGGCACCTGCCGCAGAATTTCAGCAGCCGCACTTCCACCAGCGCGGCGCTGGGCGAAACCGAATTCGGCGATTCGTTCAGGCCCAAGTCCGGCGTGGGCGCCAGTTCGATCAACCTGCGCGGCCTGGGCAGCCGCTCCACCCTGGTGCTGGTCAATGGCCGTCGTCTCGCCGGTTCGGCGCAGGGGCAGGGCGCGTTCACCGATATCTCGTCGATCCCGCTGTCGCAGGTCGAGCGCATCGAAGTGCTGAGCGATGGCGCCAGCGCCATCTACGGCGCCGATGCGGTCGCCGGCGTTGTCAACATCATCCTGAAGGAGGCCTACTCGGGCACCCAGGTGCAGCTGCGCCACGAGGTGTCCAGCAGCGATGCCGATGCCACGCGCCTGGATGTGGCGCATACCTTCGGCTGGAACGGCGGCTTCCTGACCCTCAGCGGCAGCCTGCGCAAGAGCAAGCCGGCGGACACCAACCGCTTCATCCGCGTCGGTCCTGGCGGCCTGGGCGATTTTTCCGAAGACGGCGGCCTCATCACGCGCACGCCGAACGTGGGCCAGCCGGGCGTGGTGTTCGAGGCGATTGACGACGGTTTCGGCCAGTACCTGCCGGGCGATCCGATCGGCGTCATCCCCGGCGGGCAGGGCGGGACCTTGCTGCAACCGGGCGACCTGCTGCCTTATGACGCCGCCACAGCGCCCTCGGCCTACTGGTCGCGGCGCATCGGCCCGGAGATCACCACGCCCTCGCTGCGCATCGCCGGCGAGCAGGCGCTCGGCCACGACCTCAAGCTGAGCTACGGCGCAAGCTACGCCCGGCAGCGTAACCAGGAGAGCTGGCGGCCCGGTCCATTCGACTTCAATGTCCTGCAGTTCGGTACCACCACCTACGTGCCGGCGGGCAATGTCCACAACCCGTTCGGCCGCGACGTGCTGGTGGGGTATTCCTACGACCAGGAGTACTCCGGCATGGAGTTCAGCAACGAGCAGGAGCAGACCAACAGCAACTTCAACCTGGGCCTGAGCGGCAAGCTGCCATGGGCCGAGGGTTGGGACTTCGACGTCAGCTACGCCGACAGCCGCGAGCGTGGCCGCAGCGATGAGTTGTACGGCGCCGCCTTCCTGGGCGAGAACCCGGCGGTCGGGAATTTCGCCAACAACATCAACCCGTTCGGCGACGGCAGCGATCCTGCGGTGGTGCAGGCCAATCGCGACCTGTTGAGCTCGCTGGTGGACCGCTACAAAAGCACCTTCGATTCGCAGTTGCGCAGCCTGGACCTGCTGACCCGCGGCGACCTGTTCTCGCTGCCGGGCGGCAAGGCGCAGCTGGCCGTGGGCGCGCAGGTACGCGACGAGAGCTATCACATGGCCAGCGAGTTCGGTGGCGCCTCGGAATTGAATGCCGACCGCAAAGTGCATGCCGGGTTCGCGGAACTGGGCCTGCCCCTGCTGAAGGACCTGCCCTGGGCCAGGGAGCTGACCTTGAGCCTGGCGACCCGCCATGAGTCGTTCGACCAGCGTGGCGGATCGACGTTGACCAACGGCGGCTATACCTTCGATTTCGACACTTTCGAGTTGGTGGACCAGGTCGCCGCGGGTGGTTTCGACCTCGGCCAATTGACCGGTGTCGAGCCAGGTAGCGCGCCATTCGAGAAGGGGCCGCCGTCCACGCTGCAGCGCAGCTATTCCAACAGCAGCAGCCAGGTGCGCCTGGCCTGGAAGCCGATCGACGACCTGCGCGTGCGCGCGACCTGGGGTGAGTCGTTCCTGACCCCGAACACCCAACAGCAGTTCGGTGATGGCAGCGTGGATCTGGCGACCTACGCCATCCTGTTCAATGGCGGCACGATCCCGGACGGCGTGAGCCACGTGCTTTCCCTGACCGGCCCCAACGCCGGCCTCAAGCCGCAGCTGGCGACGGTCAAGACCTTCGGTTTCGACTACAGCCCGGCATCTGCCCAGGGCCTGACGGTGTCGATGACCTACAACGACACGAACTTCGACAACTTCATCGGCGATCCGCTGGCGGGCCTGAGCTATGCGGAGATCTTTGCCGACATCAGCAAGATGCCGCCGGAATTGTTCACGATGGGCGAGAACGGCGTGTTGCTGTGGGACGCACGCGAAGTCAACTTCCTGGGCCGGCGTTCGCGCACGCTGGACAGCACCATCGACTACAACTTCGACACACGCCTGGGCGAGTGGAGCGTGAGGTTGAACGCCGTCCGCACGCTGGAACTTTCGGCCAGGAGCTTGCCGTCGTTCCCGACCACCGAGTTTTCCGACAGCGAGTTCGGCCCCGGCAAATGGGCGGGCGACCTGATGGCCAGCTGGAAGCGCGGCAACTGGTTCGCGTCGGCGGGCGCGCAATACAGTTCCGGATTCCGCGTGCTGTTTCCGCTGTCCGCGCAGCCGAATTTCTACAACAACTTCACCCCCAGCAATCCCAACCCGCGTCGTCATGCCGGTTCCTACACCACCATGGATTTCCAGGTGGGCTACGAGCGACAGCCGCGCGAGGGCTGGCTGGGCGGCACCACGATCCGGCTGGGCGTGCAGAACGCGTTCGACCGGGAATTCCCGTTCGTGGATAACCAATACGGCTTCATTTCCAACCGGGTCAATGTGCGCGGCCGCGTGATCTACCTCGACCTGAAGAAAGAATTCTGACGACATACGTGTCCGTCCTCCCCCTTGCTGCCATTGAGAGAACGATTTTGAAAACGATGCTTCGAAACTCCACGCGCGTGGTTGCGACCACGCTGGCCATTGCCCTGTCGGTCGCCCTTGCGGGTTGTGGCGACCGGAACCCGGCGGCGCCCGCAGGCGAAACCGGCGCGACGGCGGCGCAGGCCACTCCTGAAAAGGCGGCCGACTTCACCATCACCGCCGCAGGCCTGCCGCAGGCCGATGGCACCCAGGTGGAGTTGAGCGGTTACCTGCAGGATGCGGCGGGCAAATGGACGCAGGGCGCGCTGGCCAGCACCACGATCCAGGGCGGCAAGTTCAGCTTGAGCGGGCCGATGGCGCAGCCGCTGCCGGGCCTGCTGCAGATCGGCGGGATGAAGGTCGCGGACGGCGCCTATCTTCCGCTGATCGTCGAGAAGGCGAACTACGAGGTGAGCGCCGTCGATGGCGTGCTGATGGTCAAGGGCGGGCACTACAACGAGCTTGTGTACGGCTATACCGGGCAGCCCGACTACATTGCCGCACACAAGGCCAAGGATGTCGCCGAGGCCAAGGCGTTTGCGGGCATCGACCGCAGCGACCAGAAGGCGATGCTCAAGGCGAAGATGGATGCATCGCCGGTGGTCGGGCCGCATTACATGGCGCTGGGCAAGATCGCCGGTGACTACCTGGCGAAGGTCATCGAGGGCGGGAACGATGACCTGGCCAAGTTCTACGCGCTGAACAACAACCCGGATGGCGAGCGTTACACGCCTGAAAAACGCAAGGCGTTGATGGCCGGATTCGGCAAGACCCTGGCCGACAATCCCGAATACAAGAACATGCTGGCCGGCGCCGAGATGGAAGCGCAGGCCGCTGCCGCCAACAACGCCATGAGCAAGGGCAAACCGTATCGCGACATCAGCGTGGCCGACAAGGACGGTCGCGAGGTCAAGCTGTCCGAGGTGCTGAAGCAGAACAAGCTGGTGCTGGTGGATTTCTGGGCGTCGTGGTGCGCGCCGTGCCGCGAGGATTTCCCGTTCCTGGCCAAGGTCTATCGCGATTACCACGACGCCGGCTTCGAGATCTATGCGGTGTCGCTGGACGAAGGACGCGAGGATTGGCTGAAGGCGCTCAAGCAGGAAAGCGACGACGGCAATGTGCCGTGGATCAACCTGCGCGCGCAGGGCTTCGGCTCGGAAGCGGCGCAAGCCTACGGCGTGCTGGGGCTGCCAAGCAGTTTCCTGATCGGCAGCGACGGCACCATCCTGGGCAAGGACATGCACAAGCAGGAAATCGGCAAGGTCGTCAGCCAGCAGCTCAAGCAACTGGGCAAGGGCAAGGGCTGATCCATGCAGCGTTTCGGATGGCTCGTTGGACTGCTGTTGCTGCTGTGCCTGCCGGTGGCGGCCAGGGCGCAGGTGGCCGCGTCGCTGGTTTCCACCCAGCAATCGGTGCAGCCGGGGCAGCGCGTGACCGTGGCCCTTCGGCTGCAGCACCAGTCGGGTTGGCACAGCTTCTGGGAACGTGCCGGCACCGGCTTGCCGACGCGGATCGAATGGTCGTTGCCAGCGGGCTGGCAGATGGGCGCGATCCAGTGGCCCGTGCCCATCCTGGTGCACGACTCGCAGGGCGCAGTCTCCGGCTACGGGTATGAAGGACTGGCCTTTCTTCCGGTCGAACTCACCGCGCCGGCCAGCCTGGTGGAGGGACAAACCGTCGAACTGCGCGCCACCGCGCACTGGCTGATGTGCCAGACGCTGTGCATCCCCGGCAAGCAGGAAGTTTCGCTCAGCCTGCCGGTGTCCTTGCGGGCGCCGTTGCCGGATGCGGAGGTGCAGGCGCAACTGGCGAAGCTGTCGATGCCCGAACCCGACACCGGCTGGGTCGTGGCCGCCAGCCGCGACAGCCACGAGCTGACGGTGCATGTGGCCGCGCCGGGCGCGGTCGGCACGCCGTATTTCTTCGCCCTGGACAAGTTCGTCGACTACCGGCAACCGCAGACCATCGCCAATCGCGACACGCGGGCGATGTTGAAGATGGCGCTGGATCCGGAAGAAACCCTGCCGGACGATGCGCGCCTGCGTGGCGTATTGGCTTACACCGATGCTGATGGACGCTATCGCGGCGTGCGCGTGGACGTACCGTTCACCTCGGCTGCCGCAGCGGCCAGGGTCAGCGCGATGGCGCCCACGGCGGATGCCGGTGGACAAGCGGGCGGCCTGTCGTTCGGAATGTTGGCGCTGGCCTTGCTGGGCGGGTTGATCCTCAACCTGATGCCCTGCGTGTTCCCGGTGCTGGGGATCAAGGTGCTGGGTTTCGTCGAGCAGGCCGGCAAGGACCGTGGGAAGGTGGCGACGCATGCGCTGGTGTTCACCGCGGGCGTGCTGCTGTCGTTCTGGACGCTGGCCGGCGTGCTGGCGCTGCTGCGCAGTGGTGGCGAGCAACTGGGCTGGGGCTTCCAGTTGCAGTCGCCGGGGTTCGTGTTCGCGCTGGCAGTGGTGATGCTGGTATTCGCGATGAACCTGAGCGGCGTGTTCGAGGCCGGTCTGCGCGCCACCACGATTGGCTCGCGCCTGCACGCGCGCCAGGGCGTGGCCGGTTCGTTCTTCGCCGGCGTGCTGGCGACCGTGGTGGCCACGCCGTGCAGTGCGCCGTTCCTGGCCCCGGCATTGGGGGTGGCGCTGGCCTTGCCGACAGGGCCGTCGTTCGTGGTGTTCACCGCGATCGCGCTCGGACTCTCGGCGCCGTACCTGTTGCTGGCCCTCTGGCCTTCGCTGATCCGATTCCTGCCGCGCCCCGGCGCGTGGATGGAAACCTTCAAGCAGCTGATGGCCTTTCCGCTGTATGCCACGATGGCGTACCTGGTCTGGGTGCTGGCGGGGCAGGCCAGCGAATCCGGGCTGCTCGGCGCCTTGCTGTCGCTGACGCTGGTGGCGATGGCGCTGTGGGGCTATGGGCGCTTCGTGCCCAGGGCCGCCAGTGCGGGACGCCAGGATATGTTCGCCACGTTCGCGGCTGTGTTGTTCATCGCCGCGCTGTGGCTGGGCTGGCCGCGCGCGGCCAGTCCCGATGCCATGCAATGGCAGCCGTGGAGTCCCGAACGCGTGGCCGAACTGCGCAAGCAAGGCCACGGCATCTACGTCGATTTCACCGCGCGCTGGTGCGCCACCTGCCAGGTCAACAAGAAGGTGGTGTTCGGTTCGGAACAAGTGCGCGACTACTTCCGCGAACACGACATCGTGGCGCTGAAGGCCGACTGGACCAATGGCGACGAGGCGATCACCCGCGAGCTGGCCAGGCATGGCCGCAGCGCGGTGCCGTTCAACCTGGTGTATCCCGCCGGTGCGAAGACCGCCGAACCCATCGCACTACCCGAAGTACTGACCCCCCGCATCGTGCTTGAGGCCTTCGACAAAACGCAGGATTGACGGCTTTCCCTCTTTTTTACCGGCGCCGCTGGCGTCCATTACCTGGAGTGTTGAACCCATGGCTTTGCCCCGACTCCTGAGTGCCTCGCTGGCACTTGGCCTGCTGGCTTCACCCCTCGCCATGGCCAGTCCGGCCAAGGTGCAGGGTTTCACCTACGTCAAGTCGCTGGACCAGATCGACGAATACCGGCTTGAAAGCAACGGCCTGCGCGTGCTGCTGGTGCCGCGCCATGCCGCGCCGGTGGTGACCTTCATGGTGACCTACCACGTCGGTTCGCGGAACGAAGCCGTGGGCACCACCGGCGGCACCCACCTGCTTGAACACCTGATGTTCAAGGGCAGCAAGCATTTCGACAAAGGCCTGGGCAACAGCGTGGACAAGTATCTGGAGCGCGTGGGGGCCGGCTTCAACGCCACCACCAGTTTCGACCGCACCAACTACTACGCCACCCTGGGACCGGACGCGCTGAAGGGTTATATCGACATCGAGGCCGACCGCATGCGCAACCTGGCGCTGCGCGACTCAGACCGCAAGGATGAGATGACGGTCGTTCGCAACGAGTACGAGCAAAGCGAAAACAATCCGTGGATGGCGCTGAACACCCAGGTCTGGGCCGCCGCCTACCAGGCCCATCCCTACCACCATCCGGTCATCGGCTGGCGCAGCGACATCGAGAACATCTCCATCGAGAAACTGCGCGCGTTCTACGACACCTATTACTGGCCCAACAACGCCACGGTGACGGTGGTCGGCGACTTCAAGCCGGAGCAGGTGCTGGGCTGGATCCAGCAGTCCTACGGCGTCATTCCGCGCTCGTCGCAACCCATCCCGGCGGTGTACACCACCGAGCCAGTGCAGCAGGGCGCACGTCGGGTCATCGTGCGTCGTGCCGCGGAAGCGGGCGCGCTGATGATCGGCTACAAGGCGCCATCCGCGAGCGATGCGGACCTGGCTCCGCTGACCATGCTTGGCCTGGTGCTGAAGAACGGCAAGTCCAGCCGCTTGGCGCGGGCGCTGATGGATACCTCGATGGCGATGGACGTCGCCGCCGACATGCAGATGCAGCACGACAACAGCCTGTTCACGGTTGGCGCGATGCTCATTCCCGGCACCACTCCGGAGAAAGCCGAACAGGTGGTGCTGGAGCAGATCGAGAAGGTCAAGAAGGAAGGCGTCAAAGCCGACGAGCTGGCGCGCGCGCTGGGGCCGTACCGCGCCGACCAGGCGTTCCGCCGCGACGGCACCAGCAATACCGCCGACGCGCTCAACGAATACATCGCCGCGGGCGACTGGACGCTGTACGACACCTTCCTGGCCAAGCTGGAAAAGGTGACGGCCGCCGACGTCCAGCGCGTGGCCAACAAGTACCTGGTGGAAAGCCAAAGCACCACCGGCTGGTTCATTCCGGAGGCATCAAAGTGAAGATGATGAAGAAGATTCGCGCGCACGCCGCGCTGTTGGCGCTGGGCCTGTGCGCCGTGGTGCCGATGACGCAGGCCGGTGTGGCCGAGCGCGTGCAGCGCGCCAAGGTGGGGCCGGTGGATGTCGTCGTCTACCCGATGGACGTCAAGGATGTGGTCACCGTGTCTGGCGTCATGCCGCTGGGCGATGCGGCCGTGGCCACTCGCAGCATCAACCCGGCGGTGGCCACCCTCACCGGGCTGATGGTGCAGCAGGGCACTACGAAACAGGACAAGTTCACGATCGACGACACGCTGTCGGCTATCGGCGCGCAGGCGCAGATCAGTCCGGACGACACCATGCTCAACCTGTATGGCAAGAGCCTGAAGAAGGACATGCCGACCGTGGTCGGGCTGCTGGTCGAGCAACTGCGCATGCCGGCCTTCGCCGCGGAGGAACTGGTCAAGACCAAGATGCAGATGGGCGCCATGGTGCAGATGGGCGCGGACGATCCGGATTCCCGCGCCTACGAGGCGCTGGCGCAGGCCATGTTCGCCAAGGACAGCCCGCTTGCGCCGGTAGGGCGTGAAGCCCTGCTCAAGGCCATCGAAGCCGCCACGCTGGACCAGGTCAAGGCGTTCCATGCCCGTTACTACGGCCCGGCGCACATGACCCTGGTATTCACCGGCGACGTGGACCTGGACGCCGCCAAGGCGACCGTGGCCAACGCCATCGCCGGATGGAGCGGCGGCATGGACTTCGCCCGCACCGCTGCACCGGCGCCGGCAGCCAAGGCGCAGGTCATCGACGTGGCGATGCAGGACAAGGCCTCGATCAGCGTGATGTGGGGCCAGGCCACCGGACTGCACTTTGCCGATGCCGACTACCTGCCGTTGCAGGTGGGCGTGAACATCCTGGGCTCCGGTTTCACCGGCCGCCTGATGGCCAACGTGCGCGACAAGGAAGGCCTTACCTACGGCATCGGCGCGGAGCTGTTCGCCAGCGAGGTGGTCGAAGGCGGCTTCATGGTGAGCTCCAGCTTCGCCCCGGAACTGCTGGACAAGGGCGTGGCCAGTGCGCGCCGCCAATTGGACCTGTGGTGGCAGAAAGGCGTGACGGCCGATGAACTTGACGCGCGCAAGCAGGCGCTGGTCGGGCGCTACCAGCTGCAGCTGGGCACGACCGACGGCATGGCGCGGTCGCTGTTGATGACCCAGGTGCGCGGGCAGGAACTGTCCTGGCTGGATGCCTATCCGCAGAAAATCGCCGCACTGACGCAGGACCAGATCAACACCGCCATCCGTGCCCATCTGGACCCCGCGAAAATGGTGCTGGTGAAGGCCGGCACCTTCGCCAAGCCCTGACGGCAGAGGCGGCGATCGACATGCCGGAAGGCTGTCGTATCGCGGACAGGAAAGGGCCGGCATCGCCGGCCCTTTTCCGTGAGGAAATGAAAACAGCCACCATACAGAGGCGCAGGAATGGGTATGGGTGCAGTGCAAAATGCTGTTTCTGTGAAGAAAGTGTTAGCTTCGTCACAGGGCGGGGTATTTAGGGGAATAAACGCTCTTTTCGATTCAAGTGAAACAAATCACCCAAGCGCGAAATTCGCGATTTGATGACCCTGGGAGGGGACAACATGGTCGTTACGAAACCGCAGCATCGAGTGCTCGCACTCGCCGTATTCGCCGCACTGGGCGTCATGACCCAGGCCCATGCGCAGGATGCCGCGCAGAAACAGGCGCCCAAGGAAGAGCCCACCACGCTGGCCACCATGACGGTGACCGCGCAGAAGCGCGAGGAAGCGCTGCAGGACGTGCCGATCATGCTGACAGCGCTGCCCGAGCAGTTGCTGCAAGACACAGGCGTGCGCGACATCAAGGACGTGCAGCAGCTGGTGCCGGGCCTGCATGTCAGTTCCACCACCAATGAAGCGCAGACCACCGCGCGCATCCGCGGCGTCGGCACCAACGGCGACAACGCCGGCCTGGAATCGGCGGTGGGCGTGGTCATCGACGGCGTGTACCGGCCGCGCGCCGGCGTCGGGTTCGGCGACCTCGGCGAACTCGAGCGCATCGAAGTACTCAAGGGCCCGCAGGGCACCGTGTTCGGCAAGAACACTTCGGCCGGCGTGATCAACGTCATGACCCGCCGCCCCAGCTATACGCAGAGCGCCGAAGGCGAGTTGACCGTCGGCAATTATGGCGAAATAGGCGTTTCCGGCGCGTACAACGATGCGCTGGGCGAAAACGCCGCGTTCCGCATCTACGCCGCCCAGCGCAAGCGCGACGGTTTCATGGATGTGGAGACCGGCAGGGGACCGAGCACGCAGAAGGACGATGGCGACCGCAATTTCCATACCCTTCGCGGGCAGTTGCTGTTCGAGCCCACCGAAAACCTGGACATCAACTTCATTGCCGACTTCACCAGTCGCGAAGAACATTGCTGCACTGCCGTGACCTACGTGCGCAGTACTCCCCAGGCGATCCTTGACGCGCTGAACGGCGGGCCGGGTACGGCGGTGATCGCGGTGCCCGACCCCGAAAGACGTCGGGCCTACAGCAACCGCAGCACCGAGCAGGACGTCAAGGACAAGGGCGTTTCGGCGGAAGTGAACTGGGACAACAACTGGTTCGGCGGCTCCACGCTGACTTCCATTACCGCCTCGCGCGATTGGCAGACCATCAATGCGCTCGATTTCGATTTCAGCGCCGCCGACCTTCTGTACCGCAGGAACAACTTCGACGATTCCTCCACCGCGTTCAAATCCTTCAGTCAGGAATTCCGCCTGACCGGCAGTACCGAGAAGCTGGACTGGATGGTGGGCATGTTCTATTCCGACGAGGACCTGGAACGCCATGACCAGTACATGATCGGCAGGGACTACGAGGCTTACCTGTCCATCGCCTTGCTGAACCTGTTCCGCGGCAACCTGGCCCAGAACCCGCAAACCGCGCCCATCGCCGCGAACATGAACATGACAAACCCGTTCCTGTTCGCTTCGCAGGCCACCGGGCGGCCTTACGGCACCAGCTTTGCCGGCGATACCGAAGGCGCGCACGACACCTACAACCAGAATGCCAAGTCGCTGGCGTTGTTCACCAACAACACCTGGCACGCAACCGACAAGCTGGCCGTCACCGTGGGCCTGCGCTACACGCGCGAGGAAAAGGAACTCGATTCGCTCTACGCCAATCCGAACGGCAGCCGGGGCTGCACTTCGGCGTTGACCAACCCGGCCGGCATCGTCGGAGCCCTGATGGCCCGTGGCATTCCACAGGCCGTGGCCACGCAACTGGCGCCTACCACCATCGGCTACTTCTGCCTGCCGTGGGCCAATGTGCGGCATAACGGTCGCCATACCGACCAGGACAGCACCGAGAAGGAATGGTCGGGCACGTTGAAGCTGGCCTACCGCTGGAACGAGCACCTGATGACCTATCTGTCGGGTGCGCGAGGTTACAAGGGCGGCGGCTTCAACCTGGACCGCGTGCAGTCCAATACCGGCCTGTCCAGCGGCACCGCCGGCATCGTGCCGGTTGACGACACCTCATTCCCAGGCGAATTCGTCGACAGCTACGAGTTGGGCGCCAAGTCCACCTGGATGGACGGCAACCTGTTGTTGAATGGCACGCTGTTCTGGCAAGAATTCACCGACTTCCAGCTCAACAGCTTCCTGGGCACCAGCTACGTGGTGCGTTCCATTCCGCAAGTGATCTCGAAAGGTATTGATGCGGACATCCTGTGGCAGACCCCGATGAAGGGGTTGATGGTGCAGGCCGGCCTTACCTATGCGGACACCCGCTATGGCGACGACATCGTGACGCCCGAGTTCCAGTATCCCAACCCCCTGTACAAGCTGCCCGGCAGCCGTATCTCGTTCGCCGCGCCGCTGTCGGGCTCGGCTTCGCTGACCTACGCGTGGGGCATGGGCGATAACCTGGAAGGTCGCTTCAACATCGGCGCAAAGTACTTGGCCGAGCACAACACCGGCTCGGACCTGGATCCGGAGAAACTGCAGAAAGCGTTCACCCTGCTCAACGCGCGCATCGCCTTCGGCGCGAAGAACGACCGCTGGACGGTGGAACTGTGGGGTCAGAACCTGACTGACGAAACGTACAAGCAGGTGGGTTTCGATACCCCGCTGCAGAACTTTTCGTCGGTTCCCGGAGACCCCACGGCCTCGTACAGCGCCTTCCTCGGCGCGCCGCGTACCTACGGCATGACCTTGCGCCTGAAGTACTGATACCTGCCGCAATTGCCACAACCGGATGGCCCGGCGCGCAAGTGCCGGGCCATTTCCGTTTGGACGCTTGCGAGACAGTGGATGTGTTTTCGGATACAACGGCATTGTTTCCAATCCTCGACAACCCATGACCACTCCCACAGACGCGGATCTCCAGCAGTTGGCCGAATACGTAGGTGCGCGCCTGCGTGAAGCACGTGATCGCCTGGTCACCGCGGAAAGCTGCACCGGCGGCTGGATCGCCAAGGCCGTGACCGATATCGCCGGGTCGTCGGACTGGTTCGATTGCGGCATGGCGGCCTACAGCTACGAGGCCAAGCAGGCCTTGCTGGGCGTGCGCCCGGAAACCCTGGAGACGCATGGCGCGGTCAGCCGGGAAACGGTGATCGAAATGGTCTCCGGCGCGCTGGTCAATTCCGGCGCCAGCATCGCGGTAGCGGTGACCGGCATCGCCGGCCCCGGCGGTGGCAGCGAAGGCAAGCCAGTCGGCACGGTGTGGATCGGCTGGAAGAAAAGGGGCGGTTATGCCCGGGCCGAAGTGTTCCATTTCGACGGCGATCGCGAAGCGGTGCGCCGGCAGACGGTGGCGGCGGCGCTGCGCGGGCTGGATGCGCTGGCGGGCTAGTGTGGTGTCCCGCAAATAGCTTGGTGAAATCGCGCCGTGGATTCGGTCCCGAGCCAAGGCGCGAGGAGGAGGCATAGTGGGGCTATGGTGACGACGAGCAACGCTGGATCGGGACCGAAGTCCAAGTGAGTTCGCCGAGTTATTTGTGGGACACCACACTAGGGTTCGGGCTGGTATTCCAGCAAGTCCGCCGGCTGGCATTCCAATACCCGGCAAATCGCTTCCAGGGTGGCGAAACGCACGCCCTTGACGTGGCCTTGCTTGAGTAGCGAAAGGTTGGTCTCGCTGATGCCGATGGCCTCGGCCAGCTCCTTGGACTTCATCTTCCGCCGCGCGAGCGCTACGTCCAGGTTGACGACGATGGGCATCAGATGAAGCCCTGGTTTTCTTTCTGCAGTTCTACCGCAGCGTCCAGGATGCGTGAAATCGTCAGGACACAGCTGCTCAACAAACAAACCACGAGAAAGGTCCAGAGATCGAAGCTCCAACCGACGTTGTAGTCGGCGGGAGCCACGCCGAAACGGGGCTCAAGTTCCAGCTTGAACAGTGCGGTCGCCGCGTAGACCAGCCATGCAAATGCGGTGCTGCGAACCGCGGCGGAGACTTCCGGGCTGATGGGGGAGTGATGGATCAGCGCTACGCCAACCAGGCGAATGCGATCCAGTGCCCAGATAAAAACTATTGCCTTGAACATTCCCCAACCATTGACGGCAACCAGTCCAGGCACTTCCAACATTCCGCTCATGAAGGCCAGGAACGATTCATGGGTTATCGGTTCCGCAATCCGATAAAGCAGGTAAGGGATCAGGATGGCGGCGAGTACGGTCAAAACCTGTCCGAGACGAACAATGGCGACAAGCCGGCGCCCATAGCGCTTGATTTGATCGACAGGAGGCATGAATTTCTCGATTAATTTATGCAATACATAAATTACTCATTGTTTTGAATTATGTAAAGCAGTGCCGTCAAATACATCTTGCGGCATCATCTGGTTAGTAGTATTACTACTAACCATGAATCTGACCGACACCCAGCAAGCCATCCTCGCCATGATCGCCGAGCGGATCGGTGCCGATGGCGTCCCGCCTTCCCAGGCCGAGATCGCCAGGGCCTTTGGCTTCAGCGGGGTTCGCGCCGCCCAGTACCACATCGAGGTCCTGGAGGCGGCTGGCGCCATCCGTCGCGTTCCCGGTCAGGCCCGCGGCATCCGCCTGGTCCATGACGACACCGACATTCCCGTGCCCGAAGCGCCGCTGCCGGACAACGCGTTGCAGCTTCCGGTGCTGGGCAGGGTGGCGGCGGGCCTGCCTATCGGTGCGGATATCCAGTCCGATGAGGTGGTGCTGCTTGACCGTACTTTTTTCGCCCCGGCGCCGGACTATCTGCTGAAAGTGCAGGGCGACTCGATGCGCGATGAGGGCATCTTCGATGGCGACCTGATCGGCGTGCACCGTACCCCCGATGCGCGCTCGGGGCAGATCGTGGTGGCGCGCATCGACGACGAGATCACGGTCAAGCTGTTGAAGATCGGCAAGGACCGCATCCGCCTGTTGCCACGCAATCCCGATTACTCGCCGATCGAGGTCATGCCCGACCAGGACTTCGCCATCGAAGGCCTGTACTGCGGGCTGGTACGACCGAATCGCTGATGCCGCACCCACTCAACCATTCATTGCAAAGAAGGGCTTTACTTATCAAACAGGAAATTCCTGACACGTCATCGCGTCGTTGTCCGCTAGCCGCATCCCTCGTGGTAACGCTAATTTCGATCACGGCCCCCCGCGTCGCAACCTGTGCGACCCATGGCCGCTAAATTGCCCTTAACCCGACCAGCAACCAAGGACAGCACCATGGACGAGAACAAGAAGCGCGCACTTTCCGCCGCCCTGAGCCAGATCGAGCGCCAATTCGGCAAGGGTTCGGTGATGCGCATGGGCGACCAGGTCATCGAAGCCGTGGAAGCCATTCCCACCGGCTCGCTGATGCTCGACATCGCCCTGGGAATCGGCGGCCTGCCCAAGGGCCGGGTGGTGGAAGTCTATGGCCCTGAATCCTCCGGCAAGACCACCCTGGCCCTGCAAACCATCGCCCAGTGCCAGAAGCGCGGCGGCACCGCGGCCTTCATCGATGCCGAGCATGCATTGGACCCGATCTATGCCGCCAAGCTGGGCGTAAACGTCGACGACCTGTTGCTCTCGCAGCCCGACACCGGCGAGCAGGCGCTGGAAATATGCGACATGCTGGTGCGTTCCAATGCGGTGGACATGGTCGTAGTCGATTCGGTGGCCGCGTTGACGCCGAAGGCTGAAATCGAGGGCGAAATGGGCGACCAGCTGCCCGGCCTGCAGGCCCGTCTGATGAGTCAGGCCCTGCGCAAGCTGACCGGCAACATCAAGCGTTCCAATTGCATGGTCCTGTTCATCAACCAGCTGCGCATGAAGATCGGCGCAATGATGCCCGGCCAGAGCCCGGAAGTGACCACCGGCGGCCATGCGCTGAAGTTCTACGCCTCCGTGCGCCTGGATATCCGCCGCATCGGCGCAATCAAGAAAGGCGACGAAATCATCGGCAACCAGACCAAGATCAAGGTGGTCAAGAACAAGCTGGCGCCGCCGTTCAAGCAAGTCATCACCGAGATCCTGTACGGCGAGGGCATCAGCCGCGAAGGCGAGCTGATCGACATGGGCGTGGAAGCCAAGCTGGTGGACAAGGCCGGTGCCTGGTACAGCTACGGCGACGAGCGCATCGGCCAGGGCAAGGACAATTCGCGGCAGTTCCTCAGGGACAACCCTGACGTCGCGACTCGCCTGGAAGGCGAGCTGCGCGACAAGTTCCAGCCGAGCGAAGTGAAGCCGGACGAGGCTGAAGAAGACGCAGAAGTTTGATCGGGATTGGCGCAAGGACGCGCCGCTTTTGATCTGAGCGGAGGTGGGTGGATCCAGATGCCAGTAGAAGACATCGATCAGGCTCCTGGTCCCCGCAGACGCAAGCAACGGGAGTTGACGCCACTCCAGCGCGCACTGGCCCTGCTGGTGCGCCGGGAGCATTCGCGCAAGGAGTTGACCCGCAAGCTGGCCGAGCGCGGGATAGAAAGCGAAGCAGCGTCAATGGTGGTGGACCGGTTGACGGGGGACGGCTGGCAGAGCGATGCCCGCTTCGCCGAGATGCTGGTGCGCACCCGTGTGGCCAATAGCCAGGGGCCGGTCCGAATACGGGCCGAACTGGGAACCCACGGCCTCGACAGCGATGCAATCGAAGCCGCCATGGCCACCTTCGACGGGAATTGGCGCCAGATCGCCCAGGATCTGGCCAGGCGCCGCTTCGGGCCCGGCTTTACCGCGGACCTGGCTTGCCGCCGGAAAGTCGCCGATTTCCTCTACAGGCGTGGTTTTGATGGCGAGACGGTCAGATTTGTCCTCCAGGGCGGGGGCCCGGAGGACTGATCCGACGCGGCCTGCTAACCTTTGCGGATTGGGTTGTCTGCTCCAGCACGTGTCCGCATCTTGACGGCATCGCGGCGAAGACGTGCCCGCCCGCCAACCGCCAGCCAGATGAACACTCCCAACAAGCTCAGCAGCAGCCAGATCCGCAGCGATTTCCTGGAATTCTTCCGCGGCAAGGGTCACACCATCGTCCCGTCCGCGCCCTTGGTGCCGGGCAACGATCCGACCCTGTTGTTCACCAATTCGGGCATGGTCCAGTTCAAGGACGTGTTCCTGGGCGCCGAGAAGCGCAGTTACGTGCGCGCGACCGACGTGCAGCGCTGCCTGCGCGCCGGTGGCAAGCACAACGACCTGGACCAGGTCGGTTACACCGCGCGCCACCACACTTTCTTCGAGATGCTGGGCAACTGGTCGTTCGGCGATTATTTCAAGAAGGACGCCATCGCCTGGGCCTGGGAGCTGCTGACTGAAGTCTGGAAGCTGCCCAAGGATCGCCTGCTGGTCACGGTGTACCAGACCGACGATGAGGCATACGAGTTGTGGAACAAGACGATCGGCATCCCCCCCGAACGCATCGTCCGCATCGGCGACAACAAGGGCGCCCCATACGCGTCGGACAACTTCTGGCAGATGGCCGACACCGGTCCCTGCGGTCCGTGCACCGAGATCTTCTACGACCATGGCGACCATATCGCCGGCGGCCCGCCAGGTTCTCCGGACGAGGATGGCGATCGTTTCATCGAAATCTGGAACCTGGTCTTCATGCAGTTCGATCGTCAGCCGGATGGCACACTGGTGCCGCTGCCGGCGCCGTGCGTGGATACCGGCATGGGCATGGAGCGCCTGGCCGCGATCCTGCAGCATGTGCATACCAATTACGAAATCGATCTTTTCCAGGCGTTGATCGGCAAGGCTTCGGCGCTGACCGGCACCGCCGACCTTGAAAACAAGTCGTTGCGCGTGATCGCCGACCATATCCGCGCCTGCTCCTTCCTGATCGTCGATGGCGTATTGCCTTCCAACGAAGGGCGCGGTTACGTGCTGCGCCGTATCATCCGCCGCGCACTGCGCCACGGCTGGATGCTGGGCGTGCGCCAGCCGTTCTTCCACAAGATGGTGCCGACGCTGGTCGCGCTGATGGGCGAGGCCTACCCCGAGTTGCCGGCGTCGCAGGAACTGGTCGAAAAAGCCTTGAAGGCGGAAGAAGAGCGCTTTGCGGAAACGCTGGATTCCGGCATGCGCATCTTCGATGACCTGGCCGCGCGCGCGAAGGACATCATCCCCGGCGCCGATGCCTTCCGTCTGTACGACACTTACGGTTTTCCTGTGGACCTGACCGCCGACATCGCGCGCGAACGCGGGCTGTCGGTCGACATGGCGGGCTTCGAGGCGGCCATGGAACAGCAGCGCGAAACCGCGCGTGCCGCGGGCAAATTTTCCGCCGGCTCCGGATTGCCGGCGGAACTGGTGGCGAAATTGAAGCCGACCGAATTCCTGGGTTACGACGGCTTGGATGCCGGCGGGCTTGTGGTGGCGGCCTTGTTGAAGGAAGGGCGTCCGGTCGATTCCGTCAGCGCGGGCGATGAGGCCGTGGTGATCCTGGACCGCACGCCCTTCTATGCGGAATCCGGCGGCCAGGTCGGTGATACCGGTGTGCTTGCGGAGCAAAGCGTCAAGTTCGAAGTGAACGATACGCTGAAATTCGCAGGTCAGTTCCACGGCCATGTCGGAAGGGTTGCGGCCGGCAGTTTGAAGATCGGCGACCATGTGCTGGGTTCCGTCGATGCGTCGCGTCGCGCCGCCACCATCCTCAATCATTCGGCCACGCACCTCTTGCATGCCGCATTGCGCGAATTGCTCGGCACCCATGTGCAGCAGAAGGGCTCGCTGGTGGCGCCGGACAAGCTGCGCTTCGACTTCTCGCACTTCCAGTCGATGACGGCGGCGGAGCTGGCCGAGATCGAGCGCCGGGTCAACGCTGAAATCCGTTCCAACCACGTGGCCGAAGTGCATCAAATGGGCATGCAGGAAGCGCTGGATTTCGGCGCCATGGCCTTGTTCGGCGAGAAATACGGCGAAAACGTCCGCGTATTGAAGATGGGCGGCTATTCCACCGAACTTTGCGGCGGCACGCATGTGGGCCGCACCGGCGATATCGGCCTGTTCAAGATCGTCAGCGAAGGTGGCGTGTCTTCCGGGGTGCGGCGCATCGAGGCGGTGACCGGGCAGGGCGCGCTGGACCTGGTTTCCAGTGAGGAACAGCGCCTGCATGAAACTGCCGCATTGCTTGGCGGCAATGCTGGCGAAGTGGTCGAGAAAGTCCGGCAGCTGACCGAGCGCCAGAAGAAACTGGAGCGCGAGCTGGAAGGCCTCAAGGCCAAGGCCGCGTCGGGCGCCACCGCCGACTTGGCGGGTTCGGCAGTGGAGATCGAAGGTGTGCGCGTTTTGGCCGTACGCCTGGAGGGATTCGACGCGAAGGCGCTGCGCGAAGCCGTGGATCGACTGAAGCAGCAACTGGGTGATGCCGTCATCGTCCTGGCCGGCACGGCCGGTGGCAAGGCTTCCCTGGTCGCAGGGGTGAATGGCTCCGCAACGGGCCGGGTGAAGGCCGGGGAACTGCTTGCGCATATCGCCAGTCTCACCGGGGGCAAGGGCGGCGGCCGCCCGGACCTCGCCCAGGGTGGTGGCGAGGACGGGCCCGCCCTTGTGTCTGCGCTGCGCGGCGTCCCCACGTGGGTTTCGGAGCGCCTGTTACACAAGCCTTGATCAGCGAAGCCATGCTTGCGGGTCGCCATGGCCGCCCGTTAACATGCTTCACGTTTATGAATATATCTGGAAGCGTTTTCGCCTCTATTAAGGCGCAAATGGCCCACCGGCACTACCCTTGCCGGACCATGGAGACAAAGTAATGTTGATTTTGACTCGCCGCGTTGGCGAAACCCTGATGATCGGCGATTCGGTCACGGTGACTGTACTTGGCGTCAAAGGTAATCAGGTCCGTATCGGCATCACTGCGCCGAAGGATGTGGCTGTGCATCGCGAAGAGATCTACCAGCGCATCCAGCGCGGCGAGGATGCCAACTCTCCCGCGCACCCCTCGGAAACAACTTCTTCCAGCTGACGATTTTGTTTGCCGCCGTGCCCGACAGCCGGTATCCTAAATGGCTGTCGCGCTCGAATGCGGCTCGCTTGAAGTTACCCGGAGAGTTGCCCGAGCGGCTGAAGGGGCTCCCCTGCTAAGGGAGTATAGGGTCAAAAGCCTTATCGAGGGTTCGAATCCCTCACTCTCCGCCAATCGCTGATATGCCCTGTTTTCCATGGTATTCCAGTGTTTTGGACAAGCGATCGCCTTCAGTGGGACAGACGAAAGGATTGACGGGCGTAAGCCTAATCAGGCAAAATCCCGTTTCTTGTGCGCCCGTAGCTCAGTTGGATAGAGTACCTGGCTACGAACCAGGCGGTCGGGAGTTCGAATCTCTCCGGGCGCACCAACATACGATGTAAATGAAAGCCGGTGAGCTCACGCTCGCCGGCTTTTTCATTGGCGTCGACCATGACCTGTGGTTGCAGCCAAATTCGTTATGTCGAGTAGTGGTCGCGTCGGCACGGCATCGAATGAACCTCA
Source organism: Pseudoxanthomonas sp. (assembly GCA_041919795.1). GTDB lineage: Bacteria > Pseudomonadota > Gammaproteobacteria > Xanthomonadales > Xanthomonadaceae > Pseudoxanthomonas_A. Next base: position 168,154 of record JAYRTC010000005.1, read on the forward strand.
TGGACGACCACGATATCCGCCAGGCTTTTGATCAGGCGCTGCCGTCGCAAGCGTGGTGCTTGCAGCCGTTGGTGGTTGCATTGGTTGATGTCCGCGACTGGCGACCATGCCTGCCCGGCGCATCGATGCTGCTTGATCCCGCCGAAAACCTGCGCATGCAGCGCAAGCGCAAGTTGGCAGACCGTGAAGTCCTGATCTTGGCCTATGCCATTCACCGCCTGCTGTTGGGAAAAGCCCTCGGCATGGACCCCGAAGTAGTGCCGTTGTGGCGCGATGCGGCTGGCTGCCCCCGGGTCGGCGGCAACCTGGTGCATACCAGCCTGAGTCATGCCGGCGACTGGATTGCGATGGCGGTCAGCAGGGTCGGCCCGGTGGGCGTGGATATAGAGCCTCTTGCCCGCATGGGCATGCTTGCCGAGATGGCGGGCGATATTTGCCATCCCTCCGAGCTTGCGGAACTGGAAACCCTTGCCGTCGATCAACGTAACAGGGCGCTGCTGGCCTTGTGGGTACGCAAGGAGGCGTTGTTGAAGGCTGCGGGCACCGGGCTGTCGGTGGAGATGGGCAGCTTTGCCGCGCCTGAAGGCCTGGTTCGGCCAATGCCGATACTGGAAGGGGAGGCTTGGCTGGAGATGCTTGAGTCCGGCCCTTCCTGCCTGACTGCGCTGGCCAGGCCAGCAGGAGCCATGACAGCTGTCGCGCTTCTTCCCGGGGCTTTGCGATAACCCAAGGCGTGGGTCAGCGCGTACGAGCCCGGGTGCTTACCAAGGGGTGGCTAGCCAAGAAGCTGGCCGGATCCCGTGCCGTGCCGCGTTGGAACTGGAACTCGTGGCGTACTTCGGCACTGCCGGCGCCATGCCGGATCAAGCCATTCGGGCTGGTTCGTGGATCGGCGAGGCAGGACCCAGGGCGTTGCATGCACTACAGGGGGGAAGCGTAGATGGGCATATCGAAGAGGCGGCATTGGCGTTTTCGTTCCAGTTGCCGCATGGGTGGGCCGCAGCGGCCACCGACAGAAGCCGGACTCGCATGGTCTGCGGCCGGTAATCGCGACCCGGAAGCATCGAAGCTGCCAGGCTGGCGGCGTGGGCAGGCGAAATGAAAAATCCATTGGCAAGTCGCAAGGATCGCGCAATCAGGGCGCTTTGGCTGTCGGAGCTGGTATTGATCCTGCTCGCGGTCCTTGCCGCCGCCTGGATACGTTTCATCAATGATCCCGAAATCCATCGGGCCTTCGCCGAGCATGCGCTGATCCGTGGCCTGGTCGTCGCCGTGTTCATCACTGGCGCGATGGCCGCATTTGGCCTTTACCAGGTGCATGTCCGGCACAACCGCATCGATTTCATCCTGCGGCTGGTGTTGTCGTTTGCATTCGGCGGGATAGCGCTGCTGGTGCTGTATTACGTGCTTCCGCAGGCTTATATCGGGCGCGGCGTAATGGCAATGTCGTTGTTGATCAGTCTGGTGGGAGTAGTCGCCATTCGCTTGCTGGTCATGCATGTGTTCAGCACGGACGTGCTCAGGCAGCGGGTACTGGTTCTGGGCGCCGGCAAGAATGCCGATCTCATCAACAGTCGCATGCGCAGGGATTCCGACCGCCGCTCGTTCGTGGTGGTGGGGTTCGTGCCGGTGCCCGGCCAGCCGGTGGTGATCAACGAAAACCTGTTGATCGAGCCGGGGCAGGGGTTGGTCGAGTTGGCCCGACAGCTGCAGATCGACGAGATAGTGATAGCGCCCGATGAGCGTCGTGGCGGCCTGCCGATGGAAGACATGCTGACCTGCGTGCAGCAGGGTACTTCGATCATCGACTTGTCCACGTTCTTCGAGCGCGAAGCCGGCATGGTCCAGCTCAATGTCCTAGATCCTTCCTGGCTGATGTTCTCCGGCGGCTTCGATTACTCCACGCCGCGCAGGCTGAGCAAGCGATTCTTCGATCTTGCCGCGGCTGTTTCCCTGTTGCTGGTCGCCTGGCCCTTCATGCTGGTGGTCGCATTGCTGGTCTGGATGGAAGATGGCTCGCCCATCCTCTACCGCCAGGTCAGGGTGGGCGAGCGCGGGCAGCACTTCGAGTTGATCAAGTTCCGCAGCATGCGGGTGGATGCGGAGAAGGATGGCGTGGCGCGCTGGGCGACCAAGGATGACGATCGAAGCACCCGGATAGGGCGTTTCATCCGGCTTACCCGCCTCGACGAGTTGCCTCAGTTGTTTTCTGTCATCTCGGGCAACATGAGTTTCGTCGGGCCACGTCCCGAACGTCCGCACTTCGTGGACATGCTGAGCGAGGAAATCCGCTACTACGGGGTGCGCCATTGCGTGAAGCCCGGGCTGACCGGCTGGGCGCAGTTGCGCTATCCCTACGGGGCGTCGGTGCGGGATGCGGAAGAAAAACTCAAGTTCGACCTGTTCTACGTCAAGAACCACGGCCTGGTATTCGATCTGATGATAATGCTGCAGACCGTGGAAGTGGTTTTGTTCGGCCGCGGCGCGCGTTGAGTCATTTCCGTCCTGGAACCAGTCCGCCGATCAGGTGGCGCAATCCGAAAGGAATCAGTTTGTATATTTCACGATGCAATGCCGGATCCCGGCTCGTCCGACGCGCCTTCAATGCCAGAAGCGCGCCGTCGCGCCAGCGGCGCTGGATGAGCAATCCTTTCGCATTGCGCGCGTAGGTGGCGGCCAGCGCGAGTTGCAGGCTCTCCGGATCCACCGTGCCTCTCGCGGACTCGACGGCACGCTCAACTACGCCTATGTAGTCGTCGTAGGTGCTGGCTTCGGCGGACAAGCCGTCATGGCCGCGCATTGCACGCACCAGCGGTTTCTCCACCACGCCTATTTTCCAGCGATGGGCCGCGCGCAGATGGAAATCGAGGTCTTCGGCGGTGCGCAGAGCCTCATCGAAACCGCCGACATCCTCGAACACCTCGCGGCGGAACATGACCGAAGCGGGCGCCAGCGCGGGGTTGTGGATGATCCAGCGCAATATCCAGCCATCTTCAGGGATGAAATCGCGCCTGCGGAATATATCGATGGGCCGACGCTCGCCATCGATCCTTTGCACGTCGCACAGCACCATGCCGAAATCAGGGTGTGCACGCAGCCATTCCAGCTGCAGCGATGTTTTTTCCGGAAGCCATTCGTCGTCGCTGTCCAGCAGCGCGAAATACTTGCCCCTGGCGATCGACATGCCGTGGTTGCGGGCAGCGGACACCCCGGCATTCTCCTGCCAGACGTAGCGGATGCGATCGCCATGGCGTTCGTGGACGGCCGCTTGGCTGCCATCGGTGGAGCCATCGTCCACGACGATGATTTCATCGATCGGACATGTCTGGGAGATCACCGAATCGAGTGCGCGCAGCAGCAGCTCGCGTCGATTGTATGTAGGTATAATCACCGAAATTTCGGGTGCTGGCGCCATGCTGAAGGATCTCTTCAAGAAGCTGCTTTACGCCAGTGGCGCCTTGGGGGCGTACCATCGGTTGCGCAATGCGGACAGTCTAACCGTGGTGATGTTCCACCGCACCCTGGACCCTGCCGATCCGCGCTGGAAAAGTTGCGATCCCGATTACACCCTGGCTACACCCTGGCTTTCCGAGTCGCTTGTTTTCTTCAAGCGCCACTACAACGTGGTATCGCTGCGGCAGGTGCTGGAATCGAGGCGTAGCGGCGCGGCATTGCCGGCTCGGGCATTGCTCATCACTTTCGACGATGGCTGGTCCGACAACGCCGACTATGCGCTGCCGGAATTGCAACGGCATGGATTGCCTGCCGTGATGTTCGTGGTTGCCGATGCGGTGGGCAGCGGGCAACCTTTTTTCCAGGAGCGGTTGATCTCAGCCTGGCGTCGCGACAAGCTGCGCGTGGACGAGCTGGCTGCGGCAATGCGGCCCTATGGTGCAGATGGCTGGCGACCCCGCGACAATTCGATCGCCGACCTGCGCGAAACCATCGCGCGGCTGGAGGCCCTCGACCCGACGGTGAGGGATGATGTCCTGGCGCCTTTCGTCCACGACATGGACGATGGCTTGCGGCACATGGTCGATACATCCGAGCTGGAGCGGTTGCAAGCCGATGGCGTTGCCTTGGGGCTTCATGGCAAGACCCACACGCCTATGACGGTCTCCGTGGATGTGGATGCGGAGTTGGGCGGCGCGCGTGCCGAGTTCGCAAGGCGCCTTGGGCAACCGGCAGCGTGTTTCGAATCCATGTCGTTCCCGCATGGTGCGTACGATGACGCCATTGCACAGCAAGCGCTGGAAGCAGGCTATGAATTGGTTTTCACCAGCGTTCCGGTGCTGAATCCGGTATCGCCCAAGGTGGGCTGGCTGCTGGGCAGGACAGGTTACGAAACCGATGCGGTAGTCGACACGGGCGGGCGATTCCGGCCGGATTGGTTGGCGATCTATCTATTCCGGCGCGAGGCGCGCCGCCTGGACTGATTGCGACGGCGCGCTGCGCCGGCTGGCACGTTATTCGTCTTCGTCGGCTGAAGTCAGGAACAGCTCCACGCTGGTTCCGGTATCGCGCGCGACGCTCCAGCGGCCGAACACCGGCCTTTTGCCGCGTTCCACGAAGCCGCATTGCGTCCAGCCGGAAACATGCGCCGCATCGGCGGCGATTTCCACCGAAAGCGCGGCATATCCTGCACTGCGGGCCGCTCCAATCAAGGCAATGATGAACGACTTGTCCATGCCTTCGACTCCATTCGTGGACCAGAAGTCGCGAACATGCAATGTCTCCGCTTCCACCTGGACCGCGAACCAGGCGCACAAGGAGGCTTCGCGGCCCCGTGTCAGCAGCAGGTAACGCGTGCTTGCCATTGGCGAGGCATCGAAACGCCACCTTGCGTGCTGGAAGTCGCGGGTGGCCACCAATCCGTTGCCCTTGCGGGAGGCTGCCCACAACGCGTCCATGCGCGTATCGGCGGCATCGGCCCAATGCGCTTCCAGTCGCGACCCGAACGCGCGGCGCATCAGGTCCCTGGCCGCGCACGCCCAGTCGACCGCCAACCCCATCGGCTGCGCCAGCCAGCCCGGCATGTGTTGTTTCAGGTACTGCGCGTGGCGCAGTACGCGCACATGGCGCACGATCTCGGTCAGCCGCTCATAACCGATGCGTTTGAATACCGCGGCGGCTTTCGGGTTGGGGAAGCCGTAGAGCAGGTCGAGTTTGCTCGAGCCGGCTTCGATCAATCCCTGTTGCAGGATCAGCGCAGGACCCAGTGAACGATGCTCCGGCAGAACGGCCAGGTCCACCAGTACCCCGGCCCGTATTTCCCGGCCCCGCCATGACATTCGGCGCACTCCCGCACAGGCAGTGCCTATGCATGAATCGTCGGGTTGGTGCTGGAGCAACTGCAGCAATGGCGCACCGTACGGGCATTGGAGATAAAACCAGTCGTACTTGGCGGCAATGCTTTCCACCCTTCCCAGGTTGCCGGACCAGATCGCAAGCACCTGGTCGCGATCGCGCAAGGCATCGCCGTCGCGGACTACGTACTGCGGCGGTGTTACGGAACCGGTCAATTCAGTCCAGCTCGGGCACTTCGCCTGCCAGCACCGGAGGTTGGTGCAGGTAGCGGGTGGTGCGTCGCTTGTTGCCGATATCGTCGTACACCGCTTGGGCGCGGCTTACATCCAGGCCCAGTACCGTGGCGAGTTCAGATGCCGGTCGATCGTGGTTCAAGGCCCAAAGCGCCAGATCCATCTGCCGGTATGGCAGGGCGAAATAGAATTCGTCCTGGCCCTGGCTGAGGCTGTAAGTGTCGGTGGTGGGAATGGCGGCGCAGACCCGTTCCGGCAATTTCAGGTGGCGAGCCATGCCGTAGACCTGGGTCTTGTATAGATGGGCGATGGGCTTGACATCGGCGGAACCGTCGCCGTTCTTGACGAAGAAGCCCTGGTCGTATTCGACCCGGTTGGGCGTGCCGACCACGGCGTAGTTCAGGCGGTCGGCGTGAAAGTATTCAAGGGTCTTGCGGATGCGTTGCTTGAAGTTGGTTGCCGCCACGATGGTCAGGTAGTCGGCCAGGGCCAGCTCGCGCTCGTGCGCGGTGCCGTCGGGTTCCTGCGCCACCAGCCTGAAGCGGTTGATGCGGCCCTCGGTGCCGCCGTCGATGACGATCTTGAACTTCCAGCCTTCCGTGTACTCCGGCAGGGCGTTGCGCACGGCGGCATCGCGCGCGCGGTAGCAGCCGATGGCCTCCAGGGTCGGCGCGATGTCGACGGTTTCGGTGCGCACGCCCAGGTGCGTGGCCAGGATGTTGGCGCGCGCGGCGCTGTCGTCGGAGGAATCCTGTTCGGGCAGGATCAGGGTGAATACCCGGTCCGGGCCCAGCGCGCGCACCGCAAGCGCGCAGCTCACCGAGCTGTCGATGCCGCCGGAGATGGCCACGACCAGGCCGCGCCGATGCAGTTGCCGCGCGGTGATCTCACGCAGTCGCGCGCAGATATTGTCGGCTTCCTGCTGGTAGTCGATATCGAGGACGTGTGGGGTCAATGGAGTCATGGCGTGGATACTTGCTCTGTGAGTTGGAAACGCCGCACCTTGCCCGATGCGGTGCGGGGAAGGGAGTCGACGAAGGCGATGTGGCGGGGGATCTTGTAGGAGGCGAGGCGTTGCCGGCAATGCGCCTTGATCCGGTCCTCGGCGCGAGGCGGCTGATCGCTGGCGACGACGAAGGCCTTGATCACCTGGCCCATGATTTCGTCGTCGATGCCGACCACCGCGACTTCGGTGATGCCGGGTATTTCGCTGATCACCTCTTCAACGTCACTGGGGTGCACGCGATGCGCGCCGGTCTTGATCATGTCGCCGCGGCGACCCAGCAGGAACAGGAAACCGTCCTCGTCCAGATGGCCCATGTCGCCGGTACGCAGCCAGCCTTGATGCAATACCGATGCGGTGGCTTCGGGATTGTCCCAGTAACCCAGCATGACGTTGGGACCGCGCACCCAGACATCGCCGTCTTCTCCAGCCACGGCGTTTTCCCCGTCCTCGCGCACGATCTTCCATTCCACCCCTTGTACGGGCGTGCCGACCGAACCGAGCTTGCGCTCGAGGTCTTCCGGGTGCAGCCAGCTGATGCGGGAAGTGGCCTCGGTCTGGCCATACATGACGAACAGGCGGGCCGTCGGAAAGGCGGTGCGCACACGGTGGGTCAGGGCGGGCGACATCGCGCCGCCCGCCTGGGTGAGGCAGTTCAGTCCCGACAGGTCGTGGCCGCTGCCGGCCAGGTGATCCAGCAGCAACGCGTAGGTGGAAGGAACACCCGAGAAGCTCGTGGCGTGTTCGCGCACCGCGGTGTCCAGCACCAGTTGCGGGAAAAGCAGATTGGGGGCCAGGATCACGCAAGCGCCGCTGATCAGGTGCGTGTGCAACACCGAGGCGCCGTAGGCGTAATAGAACGGCAGCACGCTCAGCACGCGATCGTCGTGGCCCAGGTCCAGGTAAGCCGCTACCGCGAGCACGTTCGCCAGCAGGTTGTCGTGGCTCAGGGTCACGCCCTTGGGGGCGCCGGTGGTGCCGGAGGTGTAAAGGATGAGTGCGGGTTCGGAACCGGAAGCGGGGGCGGGCATGGATTGCGCATCGGACCTGGGGATGCCCAGCGCTTCACCTTCGATGGCCACGATACGTCCTGGCATCGATCCGGCCTGGTCCAGAGCCAGTTCGATATCGCGATGCCCGGCTTCATGGATCACATGACTGGCGCCGCTATGTTGCAGCCAGGGCAGAAAGTCGCGTGCGCGGGCCTGCACGTTCAATGGCACGGCAACGCCACCCGCTTGCCACGTGGCGTAAGTCGCCACGACTGCCTCGATGCGGTTTGGCAGCGCCAACGCCACGCGCTGCCCGGGCTGCAGTCCGCAAGCCCGCAGATGGCAGGCAAGGTCTTCTACCCGCGCCCACAGTTCGCCATAGCTCGCCTTCCGCGCCCCATCGACAATGGCGGTGCGCTGCGGATTGTCGCGGGCTACCGCACTGACGCGGGCGCAGAGGCTATCCAAGGTGGTTCAACCAGCAAGCTTGCGGCTGACGAATTCATCCACGGTATGGATCGAATCGAAGTTCGCCGGAATCATTTCGTCGGGCACGATCGAAAGCTTGAACTCATCTTCAAGGAAGAAGATCAGCTCGTGGATTCCGGTTGAGTCGATAATGCCGCCGCGAATGAGCGAATCCTGGTCGCCGATGGTGGATTCGTCATCGGAGAACAGGAAATTCTCGAGGATGAAACGCTTGATCTGTTGCCGTTGCTGCATGGGAACCCCTGGGAAATCTCCATCGATACAGACCAAGTAAACGCAGGATCCGGCCGTATCCGGCCAGAAACAGGGGGTAAAGCAGCGATGCTAGTATCCCCGTACCGTCCTGCATCCGAGCCACCAATGCGCTTGATCGCCTTCATTTTATTGCCGCTGATGCTGGCCGCTTGCGGCGGCGGCAATGCGCCACAGGCAATCACGGAACCACACGCGGTGCATCCGGCGGCGCCGGTCACCTACGGGTCCGAGAAAGGAGCCTATGCGGTCACCGAACTGGTGGCCGGGCTTGAACATCCGTGGGCACTGGCGTTCCTGCCGCAAGGCGGAATGCTGGTGACCGAGCGTCCTGGCCGGCTGCGCCGGATCGGCGCGGACGGCCGGGTATCGGCGCCCATCACGGGCTTGCCTGCGATATTCGTCGATGGCCAGGCCGGCTTGCTGGATGTGGCGCTCTCGCCCGGTTTCGCGCGCGACCAGGTGTTGTTCCTCTCTTTCGCCGAACCCAACCTGCGCGGCAACAAGGCGGGCACTGCCGTATTGCGCGCGCGCCTGCAGGACGATGCGCTGATGGAAACGAAAGTCATCTATCGACAGGAGCCCAAGATGTCGCACGGCACACATGTCGGCTCGCGCCTTGCGTTCGACGGCGCGGGCCACCTGTTCGTGACCCAGGGCGACAACCGGGTCGCGGCGGCTGCGGCGCAGGAACTGGACAAGTTGCCGGGCAAGCTGGTGCGAATCTGGCCGGACGGGCGTATTCCCGAGGACAACCCGTATGTCGGGCGCGACGACGCACGGGCGGAGATCTGGTCCTACGGCCATCGCAACATGCAGGGGGCGGCAATCAACCCGGCCGACGGAAGACTTTGGACCAGCGAACACGGGCCGATGGGGGGCGATGAAATCAATCTTCCCCAGCCAGGCAAGAATTACGGCTGGCCGGTGATTACCGACGGCAAGGATTACAGCGGCGGGGTGGTGCCCGGATCGGTCGGCAAATCTTCGCCGGGAATGGAACGGCCGCATCACGTGTGGGCCGTTTCACCCGGACTGAGCGGCATGGCGTTCTACAGCGGCGACCTGTTCCCGCAGTGGAAGGGCAACCTGTTCCTGGGGGCGCTGGCGTCGAGCAACCTGATCCGCCTGGAACTGGAAGGCGAGCGGGTGGTGCATGAAGAGCGGCTGCTGGTCGAGCGCCAGCAGCGCATCCGCGATGTGCGACAAGGCCCCGACGGCGCGCTGTACGTGCTGGTGGATGCGGTGGACGGCCGGTTGCTGAAGATCACGCCTGTGCCGTGAACTCGTGTCTCAGGCCGGCTTGCGGGCGATGAAGTCGACGCTGGTGATGCAGAGCTTTTCAGGCGGCACCTGGGCGAAGCGCGCATCGACCTTCATCGCAGCCAGCTGCTCCAGGCGTTGCGCCCTTGCGGTGGAGGTGTCGAGTTCGATGGCGTAGCCCATGGCGGCCGCGCGTTCGACGAATTCGTGGGCGCGCATCCGGTTCTGGTAAAGGAAGGCGTTGTCCCAGAATTTCCACTGCCGGTCCGAGTACCGCAAGTAGTTGAGCTGATGAATCTTGCGGTCGACATAGGCGTAGTGGTCGCCGCAGTTGACCGAATGGAACATGATCCCGCCAGGCGACAGGATGCGCATCGATTCGCGATACATCGCGGTGATCGCGTCGGGCGGCACGTGTTCCAGTACGCTGTTGGAGAACACCACATCCACTTCGCCGTCGGCCAGGGCGGTGCGGGTTGCGTCGGCGGGCGCCGCGTAGTGGATGACGCCTTCGCTTATTTCGGTCAGGTCCTGGCTGTCCTGGAGCGCCGTCTGCAGGCGCCGGTGGCGATCGCGCACCGCCAACGGGTCGGCGCCACTGGATGCCGCGATGACATCGAGGAATCCTGCAAGCTCGGCTATCGCCTCGCGTACCAATCCCGCCTGGAGGTGACGGGTCAGGTCGTAGGTGGTGACGCGCCGGGCGCCGGCCAGGTACAACGCAAAAGGGAACGTGGGATACCAGCCGGTTCCGATCTCGAAAAAACGCGTGCGGTCCATGACGATGCCGGCACTGCGCAGGTGCCCGATCATGATCTGCCAGTCTTCGACCTTGACCGTCAGCTCCCTGCTGAAATCCTGCAAGCCGCCGAAGCTGCGCTGCATGCGGTAATGGAGCTTGTCGCCGGCCGGCATCACGCCGAGTACCTTCTGGGCCAGTCCCTTGATTCTCCAGTGCATGCCTGCTCCTAGCAGTCGGGCCCATGGGCGAGCCTGTTCTATTTCGGGTTCATCGACGAGTCTGGTCCATCCAGGCTGCGCCGGTCGAATAAACAACGCGATTACCGCCGCGATGCGGCCTCGGCCTGCTGTTGTACCAGCATGGTGGACAGGATGCCGACGAAGGCCTGGTTGTCGGCGAATCCCGTGGCGCGGCCCAGCCGGCACTTCTCGAACAGGCGCGATACGGCCATCGGGTCGAAATATCCCGCCGCGCGGATCCGGTCGGGACTCATCAGGTCCGCGACATAGTCCAGTGGTTTTCCGTCGAAGAAGAAGCTCTGGCTGTCCGGCGCGCGATAGGGTTGCTTGGTGCGATTGACGATTTCATCAGGCAGCAGGTCGGCCAGTGCCCGGCGCAACAGGTACTTCTCGGTCATGCCGCGGATCTTGAAGCTGGGGGGCAGGCGGTTGGCGAATTCGATGACCCGATGGTCGAGATAAGGAAAGCGGCCCTCGATCGAATTCGCCATCGCGACACGGTCGCCCTGCGAGGAGAGCAGATACCCGGCCAATAACGACTTGGCTTCCACGTACTGGTCCTTCGCCAGCCCGCTCCAGTCGTCGATGCCTGCCGGCAGAGTCTGTTCGTAGGCGGCCAATGGGTCCCAGTCGCCGATGTCGGCACGGATTTCGGGTGCAAGGAACGACAACGCCCGTTGCGATGTGGTCCAGCGCGGCACGTGGGCGAAGATCGGTCGCTGCAGGTGTTGCATGCCCTGACCGAAGAACGATTGCGCGAACGCCGGATTGCTGACCGGGGAGTTCTGCAGGTAGCCGTACAGGCGCTCCAGCAGGCGCGGGCGGAAACGCGAACCGGGTTGCCGCGACCAGAAGCGACGGATCTTGGCTTCCTTGAACAGGTCGTAGCCACCGAAGACCTCGTCCGCGCCTTCACCGGTCAGCACCACCTTGTAGCCGTGTTCGCGCACGCTGCCGGCCAGCAGCATCAGCGGGACCGGTGCGGTCCGCAGCACCGGGGTCTCGGTGTGGCGGATCAAGCGCGGGAACGCCTCGCCGATATCGCGACGGGTGCAGCGCAGGGTGGTGTGGTCGGTGCCCAAGTGCCTGACCATGGCCTGCTGGTATCCGCTTTCGTCGTACTCGCCATCTTCGAAGGCCACGGAGAACGTGCGCACCGGCGTATCGGTGAAGCCGCGGATCATCGCCACGATACCCGACGAATCAAGCCCGCCGCTCAGGTAAGCGCCGACCGGCACATCGGCGCGCAGTTGCAGGCGCACTGCATCGATCAGCAGTTCGCGCAGCTCCACGGTCGCCTGCTCCACGCTGAGGGGGTAGCGCGAGGGAGTGGTTTCCGCCGCGTCGGGGAAGGTCCAGTCCCAGTAGCGGGTGAGGTTCTGCCGACCGTCGCGTTCGATCGCCAGCAGGCAGCCGGGCGGCAGGCTGGAAACGCCTTCGTACAGGGTGTCCGGGTCCACTGTTGACCAGTAGGTCAGGGTCTGCACCAGCGCTTGCGGGCGCAGTCGCGCGCACTGCGGCAGGACCGCGTGCAGGGCCTTCACTTCCGAGGCGAACCAGATGCGCCCCCCTTCACGCGCATGGAACAGCGGACGGATGCCGGCGCGATCGCGGGCCAGCACCAGTCGTTGCCGCTCGTTGTCCCACAGCGCGATGGCGAACTGTCCGTTGAGGTGCTGCACGAAGTCGTCGCCGTAGCGGTCGTACAGATGCACGATCACTTCGGTGTCCGAGTGCGTGTAGAACTCGTGACCTTCGGCTTCCAGCGCGCTGCGCAATTCCAGGTAATTGAAGATCTCGCCGTTGAATACCGTCCACACACTGCGGCGCGGGTTGTGGATGGGTTGGTCGCCGGTGGCCAGGTCGATGATCGACAAGCGCGCGTGCGCCAGGCCGATGCCATCGGCGGCATGGAAGCCGTAGCCATCGGGCCCGCGATGGGCCAGGGTGTGGATCATCCGCTCCAGTTGCGGGCGCGCCGTGTCCGCCAGCACATCGGGACCACCGAATCCTGCAATTCCGCACATCGTGTCAGGACCCCGGAGGGAAGGAAGGAAGGGGCATTGCGATCACCGCACAGGAACCGTGGTGGCGGCGTGCGACTGCGACAAGGCTTCGTCGCAGGCGGCCAGGGTGTCGTGGGCCACTTGTCGCCAGTCGCGCGAGAACTTCCTGGCCAGGGCGGCTTCGTCCCAGCGTCGGTCCAGCACCAGGGCCAGACCCGCGGCCAGCGCATCGGCATCGCGTGCCGGCACCAGGATCCCGCTGCCGGCGTCGACTACTTCCGGAATGCCGCCGACCGGCGTGGCCACCACGGGACGGCCGCAAGCCAATGCTTCCACCAGCACATTGGGATGGCCTTCAGAATAGCTGGGTAGCGTCACCAGGTCCGCGGCCGCCATCCAGCGGGCGACTTCCGCCGGCGGTTGCGCGCCGGCCAGGGTAACGTCGAGTCTTTCGCGCGCGATGCGTTCGACTAGTTCGCCTTGCAGCGGGCCTTCCCCCACCAGCACCACTTTCAGTCGTGGCCGCGAAGGGGCCAGCCGACAGGTGGCGTCGATCAATTCGCGCAGGCCTTTTTCGGCTACCAGCCTGCCCACATACAGCACGACTTCGGCATCGGCGGGCAATGCGAGCACGCTTCGCGCGGCGTCGCGTTTGCCCAGGTGGAAGATCCCCGCGTCGCAGCCATTGGAAATCACGCGTATCCGTGCCGGGTCCGCCTGGTACCGATCCACTGCGACCCTGCCCAGGTCTTCGCTGACTACCAGCAGGCGCTCGGCACGTTGTACGACCGGCTGGGTCAGGCGGCGACTGATGGCATCGCGAACCCGCAGGTCCGATCCGCGCGCGCCGGCCACGAACGGCAAGCCTGCCTTGCGCGCGGCAAGCATCGCGCCGTAGGCATCGGGGTACAGCCAGTAGGAAAGCACCAGGTCCGGAGCGAAGGCGCGCAGCGGAGCGGCGATCGCCCGTGCGCACAGCGCGCCATTGAAAGGGCGCGACACCGCGGGCAAGGCCGGGTAGCGCACGTATTCCACATCGCAACCATCGACCGCCTGGCCGGGCTGCGCATCGCGGAAAAGATAGCTGCGCGGTTGCGCCCAGCGTGGATAGGTAGCCACCGGGCTGAGCACGCGTACGGTGGCCAGCCTGGCCAGCTCGCGGATGGTCTGATAGACCGGACGCCCCCGGTTGGGTTCGCCTGCAATCGGGAACTGCGAGGTAACGATCAGCAGGCGCATCGGCGGCGGACTTGCGCGATGAAGGGGAAATCCACCAGACGGCTGCCGGGGCGCGGGTCGTGGGCGCAATGGCCTGAATGCGTCCCGGTACGCGTTGTCATGGGCATGCAGTGATCCTGACAGGGGAAGGATTGAAATGCATGACCAGGGCTTGCCCGCCTCGCGTGTTGTGGAACTGGATGCGCTGCGCGGAATCGCAGCGCTGACAGTCGTCGCTTTCCACTATACAACGCACTATGGCACGGAAATCGGCCACCTCACGCCGCTGTCGTGGGGTTTCCCGGCGGGCAATTACGGGGTGAACCTGTTCTTCCTCATCAGCGGATTCGTGATCTTCATGACCCTGGAGCGCACGCGCAGCGCGGCGGATTTCGTTGTGTCGCGATTCTCGCGTTTGTATCCCGCGTACTGGGCGGCTATCGCCGTCACCGCGCTCGTGGTTTACGGCATCGGCCTGCCAGGGCAACGTATCGGCGCACGCGACCTGATGCTCAACTTGACCATGCTGCAACAGTTGCTGGGCGGCGAGCACCTGGATGGCTCGTATTGGACGCTGCAGGTCGAGCTGTTTTTCTATGCGCAGATGCTGCTCTGGTTCGCGCTGGGGCAGTTGCGGCGCATCCACTGGATCATCGCCGGCTGGCTGCTGCTGTCGGTACTCTATGGCGAAAGCCTGCAGCATCACAGGCACTTCTCCTATCTGGTGCGGGAACTGCTGATCCTCAGGCACATCGCCTTCTTCGCGATGGGGATCCTGTTCTACCGGCTCTACACGCATCCTGCGGAAACGCGCTTGAACATAGGCATGATCGGCCTGTGCCTGTTCGTCATCTGGATAGAACTGGCGCCGATATTCCTGCTGGCGGCGCTGGTGTGCTGCGCGATATTCGCGTTGTTCGTCAGCGATCGCCTGCGCTGGATGCGCACCGGGCTCTTCGCTTACCTTGGTGCGATTTCCTATTCGCTGTACCTGCTGCACCAGGCGATCGGTTTCGCCCTGATCCACTGGCTGGAGGCACATCGCGTGCACAGTGAGTTGGCCGTCTGGCTCGCCTTCCTGCCGGTGATTGCACTGGCCAGCCTGCTGACCTATGGCTGGGAGCGACCGGCGATGCGCTGGATCCGCGCGTGGTGGAAACGGCGGCACCCGGCGGAGATCGGAGTGGCGTAAGGTTTGCCGGCAGGCATGCGGCGCGAAGCGGGGGCGTGGATCAAGCAACGGCCAGCGCGATCATTTTCCTCCGGTTCCAGCGATTCCCCGGGCCAGCGGAATTTCCGCAAGCGTCGTGCACGGAAACATGCCAGGCCGGGAGCCGGCCTGGATACGGGGACGCTCAACCGAAAGTCGCATCCAATCCCTTGTCGATGCCGGTGGTGGGCGCCCATCCCAGGCCGTCCTTCACCGCGCTGGTATCGAAGTTGGCCAGGGGGCGCAGCGAGCGCACCCGGTAGCGGGTCAGCGGAACCTCGCGTTTCAGCATTTTGCCCAGCATTTCCACGGCAAGCCCCAGGCCCATGAATACCCACGCGGGCACGCGCACCAGTTTCAATTCATCGCCCAGCTTGCGCTTGCAGCGGACCAGGTAGGCCTGCTGGGTAATCGCTTGCGGATCGACCACGTTGAAGGTACGGCCGGTCGCGGCCGGCGTCGATGCCGCCAGCAACAAGGCATCCACCACGTCGTCGGCGTACACCAACGGGATGGTCTGCGCCCCACTGCCTACGGCGACCCAGCGTCCGGCCAGCGCGATCACTCCGTTGGGAGTAACACGCTCGGCGCCCGGCCCGAAGATCTGGCCCGGACGCAGGATCACCGCCGGCAAGGCATCGCTTTCGATGGCCTGGCGCACGCAATCCTCGGCGGTCAGCTTGGTCTGGGTATAGGCGCCACGCCATTGCGGATGCGGCTCGAATGCGGAACTCTCGGTCATGCGCGCATTCGGGTCGCGCCCGGCATGGTCGAAGACGCTCATCGAGCTGACGTAGACCAGCCGTTCGGTCGCATGCGCCTTGCAGGCGCCGACCACGTTGCGCGTGCCCCACACGGTGCCGGCCTCGAAATCGCGCGGGCTGCCGCGCATGGCCGCGCCCACGTGGTAAACGATGCGTGCGCCAGCCACCGCATGGGACACGATGCGTGGATCGCCCAGGTCGCCGATCACCATCTGTACGCCCTCGTCGTCGGCATACTCGCGCACCGGCCGGCGCACCAGTACCCGCACGCTGCGGCCCTCGCTACGCAGGCGCTTGACCAGTTTGCGGCCCAGGAAGCCGGCGGCGCCGGTGACCAATGCATCGGCCGGCTCCAGTGGCGCATGACGATCTTCCAGGCCCTGCAGGCGTTCGCGGTCGGGTGCGGCGCACGCCGGTTCCAGCAGGCGCGCGATGCGCAGTGCGTCCTCGCCACCGAAGGGTGGCGTGGCGTTGTCGCGCGCGGCATGGGCGAAAGCCTGTGCGCCATGCTGGATGCCAGGCGATGGCTTGAGCATGCCGGTGGCGAAACGCACCACGTTCCAGGGAATGCGGAAGCAATCCTTCACCGCGCTGAAGAACGAGTTGAGCATGATGCCGATGAACTTGGGGCCCGGCAGCACGCGGTGGATGCGGCAGGTCTGCAGAAAGCGGTCCACCTCGATGATGCCGCGGGTGCCGCGCACCATCAGCCGGTTCTCCATGGGGCGCGCATTCCACGACAACAGCAGGCGGCCGACACCGTTGGCGGTTTGGGCCTGGGCCTGCCATTCGTCGAAGTGCAGGTTGGGGTCGGTACCGCGCGACTGGTACTTCACTTCCAGGCCCCGCACCGGGCCCAGGAACGCCTCGATGGTGTAGAGGCCGTGCACGCCGAGATCGCGGAACGGATAGGAACCCTGGGTGACCGATCCAGGCAGGGGGCCGCCCGCATAGGCGGGGTATTCGGAATTGCGGATGATGTCCACCGACACCAGTTCCCCGATGCGGCCCTCCCGCACCGCGGCCAGTGCCCGCATGATCACCGGGTCGAACAGGTCGGAATGGTTGACCCCCAGGACGCGCTTGTTCTTCCGCGCACTGGCGATCATTGCCTCGCAATCGGCCACGGTATCCGCCATCGGCTTTTCCACCAGCACATGACAGCCCATGTCCAGCGCCTGAAGCGTGAGCGCGGCGTGCGAAGAGGGTGGAGTCAGCACGTGCACCGATTGCGGGCTGACGGCAGACAGTTCCGCCAGGGTGGTGGCGGCCAGGGGGATTCCAAAACGCTTGGCCAAGGTCTTGGCGGCATCGACCTGGGTGTCGCAGATGCCGACGATCTCCACCCAGTCCAGTCGCTTGAGCGCGGCGATGTGATGGGTGGCGACGTAGCCGGCGCCAACAATGGCGACGCGTAATTTCGGGGAAGCAGGGCTCATGGGGACTTATGGGAGAGAGGAAGGGGATTTCCGTCGCTGTGCCAGGGCATCGGCGACCCGTGCCAGCACGGACTGGACGCGGTTGTCCCAGGTCTGGTCGGCAACGGAGGCGATGCGCGCGGCGGCGGTGTCTGGGGTGTCGGTGGCCAGTGCGTGTTCCAGTGCCGCCAGGAATCCGGCACGGTCATCGGCGATGCGCACCCATTGCGAGAATTTTTCGATCTCGGTATTGCGCACGCTGACCACCGGTTTTCCGGTGGCCAGGTATTCGCGCAGTTTCAACGGATTGGCGTTGGCGACTTGCCGGTTCAAGCGATAGGGAATGATCGCCGCGTCGAACGCTTTGGCCCAGGCGGGCAGGGTGGGGTAGGGCTGTGGGCCGACCAGATGCACGTTGGGTAGCGCGCGCAATGCGGAAACATCGGCTGCTGCGTGTCCGACCAGCAGGAACGACCACTCGGGCCGTTCGCGGCCCAGCCACTCGATCAGTTCAAGGTCGATCCATTCGTGGATCGACCCGATGTAACCGATCACCGGATGCCGCAGGCCGCGTGCGGCGACGGGCACTTCGGTGGCCGCCTCTGCCGCGCGCCTGAACAGATCCACATCCACGCCGTGCGGCGAAAAAATGGTGGCCGGATTGAGTGCGCGCTTGCTTTCCAGCAGCGCCGGCGGGGCGACGAACAACAGGTCGGCGCGGCGGCTCAGGTCTTCGTCGCGGCGCGCGATCAGGGCCATGTCCACGCCCGGATGGGCGGCATAGTCGTCGATGCAATAGAACACGCACAACGCTTCGCCCAATCGCTGGGCCATGAAACCGGGGTGCGGGACGACGAACCAGGACAGGTATTCCTCGATGCCGACCTTGCGCAACGCGCGGCGTACCGCCCAGCGACTGAACAACCGATTGAACGCTTCCACGCCCGGGATGCGGCGGAATGGAAGCTGCGGCACCGTGCAGTGCCAGAAGCCATCGTGGATGGGTACCGGCGCGCGCAACGCGGCAGCGAGCTTGCGCAAAGCGCGTTTGAAGTCGCGGCCCGACGCGCTGGGTGCGCGCATGCCGGGGGAGTCCACGTAGAGCACGGGCATGAAACCTGCCAGGCGGCTGGCGACATGGTGGCTGCTGGTGCGGTTCTCGGCATTCCAGTCGTTGCCGAAATAGACGATCCCCAGCCCATGCAGGGGAGCAGGCAATTCAGGCATTGGTCCACCAGCCGACCAGCCAGGCGGTGCCGCCGTGGTAGATCCAGTCCTTGTGCAAGCCGGGCACCTGGTCGAGGTGAGGGCCGATGCGTCCGCTTGCGGGCGCGAAGAAGGTCACCAGGCCGTTGCGCCCCAGGTGGCGCATGCGCGCGATGGTCGCGGCCGGATCGCTGAGGTAATAAAGCACCTCGCAAGCAGTGACCAGGTCGAAGCGATGTTGCTGTTCGCCCCAGGGCTGATGGAACAGGTCGACGGCGGCGAAGCGCGCATCTGGCAAGCGCGCCCTGGCTCTTTCTATTGCATGCGCGCTGACGTCGATGCCGTATTGCATGTCGCTCAGTCGCGCCAGGTGCGCCGTCTGGTGGCCTTCGCCACAGCCGATTTCAAGCACCGAGCCGACATGCCCGAATGCCTGGCTGACGATACGGTTGGTGCCTTCGAACCGGGCCTGCTCCAGCGCGGAATCCATGTTCCACGGATCCTCCATGCTGTAAGCGAAATCCAGTCGCGAATGGTTGTCGCTGCCGCCGACGCCGCGCAGCGCGTATTTCATCCACAGGCGTCTTTGCGCTTTTTTCAGCAGCCTGGCGGTGCCAGCGAACATGCGGTATTCCCCTGTATTTCAACAATGGTCCATCTTTTCGCCAGCCGTGCCGGCATTCTCGCTGGCATCCGCATGTTGCACGCGCAGTGGATGCAAGGGCGAGCTGTACCAGTCCACCACCTTGTCGCACCGGAATTCCACCCAGGAAGGCCCGTATTCCCATCGAACATCGTGGGTGTTGAATGGCTGTCCCTGAAGGCTGCGTACCAAGTCCTTGTCCATGCCGACATGCAGATACCCGACAGGCCGTGGCGGTGCGGCGACCACTGGCAACTCCTGTGCCAGCAACTGCTTGTCTTGTCCGGACTCAGGCGCAGGTTGCTGGTCCAGCCAGAAAGCCACGGCCGCCACGAGCATCAACAGCAATACATAACGTCGGCTTATCGGCTTTCCGGCCACTGGCGGCGCCACAAGTGAAGTGTGGGTCCGTGTCGGTTCCTGCGTCGCGGTCCCGGCGCTGCTGGTAGGCGTAGCGACCCTGTGCGTGGCTCCCGGAAGCCGGCCATGGATGCGCTGGAACTCGAGCGCGGCCGCATATAAGCGGTTTAGCCGTTGTAGACGAGGAACAGTGGAAGGATTCCCCAGATGATCAGGATGAAGCTTGGCGACGCGACGGCGGTAGGCGCCCTTGAAATCGACCATGCTGCATTCCGCATCCAGTCCGAGCTCGTCGTAGAGCGCGACGAAATCTGTGTCGTCCGACATCGTTTTGCGCCTTCGTCCAGGAGTGATACGCAGGTATCGTACATTGGACTGCCGCGACCCCCAAGGTACACTCGCGACGGTCGCATCATTACCATGGCGTGTGTTTTCGGGGCATGCGCGTGACAAGGGAGGGGCGCCGTTCCCTGGATTGCGCGGGATCGGTTGGCGGTTCAGATGACGACAAGCAGGGGGCGTAAATGAATCCATTGCCACGTGCCGGCCGACGCCAGCGGCTGGCCCAGATCTGCCAGCGCACGCACGCATTGCCGGTCCTGGCCAGTTTGCGGTCGCTACTGCGCAGCGACCTGCGCATCCTGGCCTACCACCGTGTGCTGGAACATGCGGAGCTCGATGATTTCAACTTCGACGTGGACCTTATCAGCGCGTCGGCCGAAGGCTTCCGCCAACAGATGCGGCACCTGCGGGATCGTTTCACCCCATTGCGCTTCGATCAGGTCCTGTCCTGTATGGACGCCGGTCAACGTTTACCGGAGCGTGCGGTGCTGGTGACTTTCGATGATGGATACGACGACAACTACCGGGTGGCCTTCCCGATCCTGCGGGATCTAGGGATGTCGGCCATGTTCTTTGTCTCCACCGGTCATATCGACACCGGCGAGCCCTATATCTACGACTGGCTGGTGCAAATGGTCTGCACCACCACGGCCAGCGTGCTGCGTGCGCCGGAGCTGGGGATCGAGTGGGAAATTCCGGCTGGCCTGGGCGCAAGGCGCGAGCTGGCTTCCAGGCTGCTGGATTGCCTGAAAAGCCTGGACGATGCCGGGCAATCCACGTTGGTCGGTCGACTGGAACAGGAATGGAACCTTCCGCGTGCCGTCGGCCATGTCGATTGCAGGCCCATGACCTGGGAACAGTTGCGGGAGATGCACCGTGACGGCATGGAGATAGGGTCGCACGGTGTGGGTCATCGCATGCTGGCCAAGTTGCCCATCCAGCAGATGACCGAAGAGGTGGTGCAGTCCAAGTCGACCCTGGAGCGCGAACTCGGCGCACCCGCGCACGTAATATCCTATCCGGTAGGCGGCCCCGATGCCTTCGATACCGAGACGATCGAGGTGGTGCGGGCGGCCGGTTTCCGCATGGCCTGCAGCTATATCACCGGGTCCAGCAGGGTCGCGGCGGAATCGCGTTATTCGATGCGTCGCCTGCCGGTGGAACGGGAAATGGATCATGCCTGGTTCGAGGCAATGGTGTCCGTGCCCGAACTATTCAGTTATTCGTCGCGTTTTCGCACAGGCTGACCAGGATCACGCGCGACGATGTTCATTTTCATGATGATCTACCTGGTCCTGGTGCTGATACGGCCGCAGGATTACCCGGCGGTGGTCGATTCCCCGGGGCCGCCACTACAGCCGATCGCGCTGATCGTGGCTTCGCTTTTCTGGCTGTTTTCCGCGCGCAAGACTTTCGCCGCGCCACACCACATCCTGATTCCGGTTTTCCTGCTGGTCGCGATGGTCTCCCAGGTCGTCAATGGCTGGGCGGGGGGGGCTTTGGTGGTGTTCTCGACCTTTGCCCCGGTCGTACTGGCTTTCGTGCTGCTCTCCAATGCAGCCAATACGCGCAAGCGCATGCGCATGACCATGGGTGTGTTCACCATCTGCGCGGCGGTGCTGGCGTTGCACGGAATCGATCAGTCGCTGACCGGCACGGGATGGACCGGCATGGGGATGTCGCAGGAAACGCGTATCCAGTATGTAGGTATCTTCAACGATCCCAACGACCTGGGCATGCTGTTCGTGATGTGCCTGCCGATGCCCTTTTACCTGGCCAGCCGCGGTGGATTGCTGGGCCTGCGCCGCGTCTTCTGGTGGACGGCGGCCGGGCTGATGCTCTGGGGAATATTCCTGACCGATTCCCGTGGGACGCTGTTGGCGGTAGTGGCGATATTGGGCATCTACATATGGTGGAAGCGCGGTCCGGTGACGGCGGGCTTGCTGGGCGCTGGCGCGCTGGCGGCAATGATGGCTTTGCCGTCGCGGATGCAGGAGCTGGATGTGTCTGAAGA
The DNA here is from genome assembly GCA_041919795.1 of Pseudoxanthomonas sp. Lineage (GTDB taxonomy): Bacteria > Pseudomonadota > Gammaproteobacteria > Xanthomonadales > Xanthomonadaceae > Pseudoxanthomonas_A. The sequence continues at coordinate 189,855 of JAYRTC010000005.1, forward strand.
ATCGGCCGCCGGGCGTGTGGATTCCTGGTATGAAGGCCTTCAGATGTTCATCAACGATCCGCTGTTCGGTGTCGGGGCGGGCAACTACACCGACTACAATCCGCTGACGGCGCACAACTCTTTCGTGCTCGTGCTTGCGGAGACCGGCATCATCGGTTTCACGATCTGGCTCGCAATCGTCGGCTACTCCTTTCGCATGATGTGGACAGTGATGCATCGAGGAGAGCAGATCATGGACGATGTGCCCGCCGACGTTGCCGATGAAATAGTGGTTGGCGAATGGCGGGACGATAGTGCCATGACGCTCACGCTCCTGTTGTCGCTGACTGGATTCTTCGTTGCGTCGTTCTTCCTGAGCAGGAGTTACGTGGTCATCCTGTACCTGCTGGTGGCCATGGTCGTGGCACATTACCTGCGCATGCGCGAAACCTACCCGAGCCTGCCCTCGTTCGCCTTGAACAAGGATCTGGTGCGCTGGCCGGTCTATGCCGTGATCGGGGCGGCACTCCTGTATGTCGTGGTCAAGGTATTGCTGGCATCGCTATGAACACCCGTGCCCACACCTTGCGCAATACCCTGTTCTCCTCGGTGGGGCTGTATACCGAGTACGTACTGGGCATGCTGACTTCGATCATCATTGCCCGCCACCTGGGTCCGGACGATTTCGGCGCCTACAGCATGGTCATATGGCTGGTGGCCATGGGCGTGGCCATCACCAATTCCGGCACGGCCAGCGCGGCGATCAAGTTCGTGGCCGAGTTGCGCGGCTCGGCGCGCGAGGAAATGATCCCGGTGCTGCTGGATTCCCTGCGGCGGGCACAGCGGGTGTTCCTGTTGTTCGTGTTGCTGGCGGGGGCGGCGCTCTTCATGTTCGCCGGCGGACGCGTGGAAGCGGGCATGAACCGCTGGATGCTGCTGGGTTTCCTGGTGGTGGCTATCAGCCTGCGCGCGTCCTATATGTTCAACATCGGCGTGGCGAAGGGCTTCGAGAATTTCCGCGCCACCGCCATCGTGTCCCTGGTTTCCACGCCGCTGAACCTTGCGTTGGTGATCGTAGCCTGGTTCTTCGACGCGTCGGTGGAGTGGCTGCTGGCGGTATTCGTGATTTCCAGCTTCGTGTTCTTCTTCATGTCCCATGGCCAGGTGAAGCCACTGATGCCCGAACGGAAATCAGGCGTCAAATTGCCGGAAGCGCTGCTGAAACGGGTGCGCAGGCACATGGGGTGGACGGCGTTGACCGTGTCGGTCGGGTTCATGGCCGCCAGCGAAATGGAAGTGCTGTTCCTGAATCTTTATGCCGATTCCCATGCCGCGGGACAGTTCAAGGTGGCTTATCAATTGGGGCAGGGCGCGGCGATGCTGGTGCCGGGCGTGTTCGGCGCGCTGTTGTTGCCGATGATGGCCGGCGCGCTCAGCCAGGGTCGTGAAGTCGCCGGTCGTCGCTTCGTGGCAAGCACGGGCTACCTGGCCTTGCTGGCGATGCCGCTGGTTGCGTTTGGCGCGGTGTTCTCGAACACGGTCATCCACCTGCTGTACGGGCAGGCCTATGACCTGGCCGGGACGGCGTTCGCGTATTGCCTGGCTGCCGCCTCCATCAACACGATCACCCTGGGCGGCTCCAGCTTGCTGGTCAGCGCCGACCGCCAGCGCAGCATCCTGTTGCTGGTGATCGGGTGTGCGCTGCTCAAGGTGTTGCTGGACGCGGTGCTCATTGCCCGGTTCGGGTTGTCGGGTGCGGTGGCCGCCTACATGGCGGTAACGGTCGTGAGTGTCATCGCGGTGATGGCGCTTGCGATCAAGGTGAGCCATGCCACGCCCGACTGGGGAAGACTGGCGCGCATCGCCTCGGCCGCTGCTTGCGCGGGTCTGGCCGCGCTGCCGCTGCACGGGCGCCTGCCCTTGATACTCGAGTTGATCATGGGCGGCATCGTGCTGGCGGCGACGTATCTGCCCATGACCATGCTGCTGAGATGCTGGAGTCGCGAAGACATAGGGCATATGCAGCAACTGTACCGGCATTACGCCCCGGGAAGGCCGCGCGTCGGCGCGCGTTTTCTCGATTGGGCGTACGGTCGTGCCGATGAGCGGAGGTTACCGTGAGCGGTTTATACGAATCCTTGTTCAAACGCGTCCTTTTCCCAGTCTATGAATCGGGATTGCGGCGACGCAAGACCTTGTCCTACCTGAGCCAGTACGAACGGAGCCAGTGGCTGGCCCCGGAACAGGTGGAAGCGTTGCAATGGGAGAAACTGCAACGCCTTGTCTCGCACTGCTGGAACCACGTGCCGTATTACCAGGAGCGCTGGCGGCCGCTCGGCATTGGCGCGCCCGAGGACATCCGCAGCGCGGCCGACTATTTGCGGTTGCCGGTGTTGCGCAAACCCGAGATACGGGAAAATTTCGAGAAACTTATCGCGACGCCGTACCGGTCGGAAATGCTCTACAAAACCACGGGCGGATCCACTGGCGAGCCGCTTCGATTCGGTTACACCCGGGAAAGCTACGAGCGCCGCCTCGCGGTCATGTGGCGCGGTTATGGCTGGTCGGGCGCGCGCCTGGGGCAGCCCACGCTGTATTTGTGGGGCGTGCCGGTGGGCGCGCAGAAGCGCAAGGAGCGCATCTACCACGCCGCCTTCAATCGCCGCATGCTGAGCGCATTCGAGATGAGCGAAGCGCGCATGGCCGAATACGCGAATGCCATCGACCGCTTTCGTCCCGAGACGCTGGTTTCCTATGTGGCTCCCATCGTCAAGATGGCGGAGTGGCTGCTCGCCAACGGTCGCCGCATCCATCGGCCGCAACGCATCCTGGGCGCGGCCGAATCCTTGCACGAATCCCAGCGATCAATCATCGAACAGGCCTTCGGCTGTCCCGCCTACAACACCTACGGTTGCCGCGAATTCATGCTGATCGCCGCCGAGTGCACCCATCGTGGCGGGCTCCACGTCAACGCCGACCATCTCAGGGTGGATCTGGAACAGGCAGGCACAGAGTGCAACGAGGCGGGTCCGCGCGACGTGGTGGTCACCGACCTGCACAATTACGGCATGCCGTTGTTGCGCTACGCCAACGGCGACCTGGCCACGCCCGCCGCGGGTACCTGCGGTTGCGGTCGCGGCCTGCCGTTGCTGGCCAGTGTCGATGGGCGCAAGCTCGATGCCTTGCGCACTCGTGACGGGCGCTACGTCCCGGGCGAATACATCGTCTATGCGTTCCTGCATGCCGAAGGCGTCAAGCGCTACCAGGTGGTGCAGAAGCAACTGGACGAATTCGAGATCCGCCTCGTGCCTGACGCCGACTTCAGCGATTCGACCATCGAACATGTGCGCAAGGAACTGGTCAACGTGGTTGGAGACAGCGTGCGGCTCAATTTCACGGTTGCCGACGAGATTCCATTGACCGCCACCGGCAAGCTGCGGGTCACCATATCGGAGCTGCCATGAGGCGGACGCGGCCGTGAACATCATCCATTTCGTTGAAAACCTGGAGCGTGGAGGGCTGGAGCGCGCGGTGATCGACCTGGTGGGCGCCCAACGCGAAGCGGGGCATCACTGCAGAGTGATTTGTCTGTACCGGCGTGGCGCCCTTGCTCCTGAGTTGATGGCGCAAGGCGTGGCGGTGGATGAATGCGGCAAGCGCAGTGGCCTCGACTTCGCCGCCCTGCGACGGGCGCGGGAGTTCCTGCGGCAATCGCCGGGCGCGATATTGCATACCCATAATGCAAGCGCGCACTACCATGCGGTGCTCGCTTCGATGCGCCTGCCGTTGGCCCGCATCGTGAATACGCGCCATGGCATGGGTGCCGGAAATCGCGGGAGCCGACTGGAATGGCTGTACCGCCGCAGCATGCGGCTGACCGATCACGTAGCGACGGTATGCGAGGCTGCGCGGGGACATTTCCGCGCGGACGGAGTGCGTCCGCGTGCGGGGCTGGTGTGCATACCGAACGGAATCAGGGTGGAGCGATTCGCCGCATCGAATCCGCAGGCGCGCAGCGGCCTTGCCGCCAGCCTGGGGTTGGCTGCGGACAGCCGGATCATCGGCACGGTCGGCAGGCTGCAACCGGTCAAGGACCAGGGCAACCTGCTGACAGCCTTCGCGCGCACCCGGCGGGCGTGCCCGTCGGCTGCCCTGGTAGTGATCGGCGACGGGCCCATGCGGGAGTCACTGGAACACCAGGCCGCAGAGCTGGGCATCGCGGAAGTAGTGCGTTTCCTCGGCGACCGCAGCGATGTGCATGAGCTGCTGGCTGGCCTGGAGGTCTTCGCGCTCTCCTCGGTAAGCGAGGGCTATTCGGTGGCTCTGCTTGAGGCATGCGCTGCGGGGTTGCCGATCGTTGCGACCGATGTTGGCGGCAACAACGAGATCGTGCGTGATGGCGTCAATGGCTGCCTGGTAGCCGCGCGGAATTCCGAAGCGCTATCGACAGCGTTGACCGGATTGCTCCGGGCACCCGGACGCATGGCAGAAATGTCCGACGCCAGCCGACAGTGGGCGCTGGCCAACGCTTCATTCAAGACCATGGCTGCGCGATATCTTTCGTTGTACTGCGGCACGTATCAGGCCGGATCCGGATCAAATGGCCGTTTGCCAGCCCAAGTTGCGTTATGGACAGGTATCGCGCCTTCCGCGCGCGCCGGAAAGACCGCGTCTGCCGGCTCCGCTTCTTCGAACTCCGAAAAATGAATCCGCGCCCCAAAAGACTCCATCTGCTTCGCTGGGTTCCCAATGCGCTGGTCACCACCGCTGGGCCTCACGCGCGGCGCGAGCTCTATCTGACTTTCGATGATGGCCCGCATCCTGAACACACGCCACCCTTGCTGGATCTGCTGGCAGAGCACGGGGTCAAGGCCACCTTCTACCTGATCGGCAAGCAAGCCGAGGGCAATCAGGCCCTGGCTCGCCGCATTGCGGATGAAGGCCATACCCTGGGCAACCATTCCTACAGCCACCCGCGTTTCAACACACTCTCGCTAGCTGAACAACTGGATGAGATCGAACGCACCGATCGGTTGCTGAGCGCCATAGATGGCCGCACCAGGCATGGCTTTCGCAGTCCCCGCGGCGTGCTTCCGCTGCCGCTCATGCTGAAGCTGATGAAAAAGCGCAGGCCGGTGATGTACTGGTCGTATGACAGCCTCGATTACAGTCGACAGCCAGCGAAGGAATTGATCGAGAATATCCGTCGGAACCCGCTGCGCGCCGGGGATATCGTGCTGATGCACGACGACAGTCCGATTTCACTGGACATGCTCAAGGTCCTCATTCCGCAGTGGAAAGCACAGGGTTTTTCCTTGAGTGCGCTACCCCGGCAACCCTGAATCGGCCAGGCATTGGCGGGGGGAGCCGCTGTCCCGTTACTCACGCCGATTGCGTTTATTACCTTGAACATGATCGGGAACACGGTCTTTCAAAGGGGGGAGGGGGCGTGTCCAGTCTTGCGTGGATAATTTCTATTCTGTTGCTGTCGGTCCTGGTTGCTTCCCTGGCGGCATGGCGCTTGTTGCGCGCCCGGAACATGGAAATCTGGATTGGAAGTTACCTGCGACGCAAGTTGCCGCGAGTGACTGACCGGCCAGTGCATGTCATGTTCTGCTTTGTCGACCATTTCGAACCCATGTGGCATGGCGCCGACCTGGCCACGCAGCGCGCCCGCGTCGATCGCTGGTGCCGTGACTACCGTGCACTGGCGTCACGGCATCGGGATGCGGATGGCCGGCCGCCGCAGCATGGATTCTTCTACCCGGAAGAAGAATACGCCGAAGAACACCTCGACAAGATCGCTTCGCTATGCGCCGATGGTTACGGCGAGATCGAGATCCACCTTCACCACGACAATGATACAGAGGCGAATTTCAAGGAAAGCATCGTCCGTTTCTGCGACACGTTGCATGAAAAGCATGGCGCGCTTGCGCGAGATCCGCGCACGGACAAGCTTGCCTTCGGGTTCATCCATGGCAACTGGTGCCTGGATAACTCGCGAAGCGATGGCCGCTGGTGTGGAATCAACAACGAATTGAGCCTGCTGCGCGAACTGGGCTGCTACGCGGACTTTACCTTGCCTTCGGCTCCCAGCGACACGCAGACGCGCACCATCAATTCGATCTATTACGCTGCCGACGACCCGTTACGGCCGAAATCGCACAACGATGGGACTGCGGTGCGCGTCGGTGGCAGCGCCAGCGGGGATTTGATGATCATGCAAGGCCCGTTGGGCCTGAATTGGCGGGAGCGCCGGATGGGCCTGCTTCCGCGCATCGAGAACGCCGATGTGCGCCGCGGTTGCCCGCCGACACCATCGAGGGTCGATGCATGGGTGCGCACCGGCGTGCACGTGGAGGGCCGGCCGGAGTGGGTGTTCATCAAGGTGCATACGCATGGCACGCAGGAGACCGACATGGATACCCTGCTGGGCCCGGCGGCCGACACCATGCACAGTTATCTTGAGAGCGCCTACAACGATGGCGAACGCCACGTCCTGCACTACGTGACCTCGCGCGAGGTGTACAACATCGTCAAGGCGGCCGAAGCAGGTTGTGAGGGTAATCCAAACGATTATCGCGACTATCTCCTGCCCCCGCCAAAATCCTCATGGGCAGGTGCGCGAGGTGCGTCGGCATGACCGCCAGCACGCATATGGATGACGCTTCCATGGTTCAAGACGGCCATGCTGGCGAAATACTCGTCAGTGTCATCATGCCGGTCTTCAACGCCGAACGGACCATGCGCAAATCGATCGAATCGGTATTGCAGCAGAGTGAATCGCGGCTGGAGCTGGTGCTGATAGACGACGCATCGACAGACAAATCGGCGCTTCTGATAGCGGAATACGCCTGCAAGGACAGCCGGGTCAAGGCATTGCGGCAATCCGTCAATGCCGGAGTGGCGGAAGCCAGGAACGCGGGAATGCGCGCAGCCTCAGGGCGCTATATTGCATTCCTCGACAGTGACGACTGGTGGCACCCACGCAAGCTTGGGCTGCAGATCAGCCAGATGCAGGCAAGCGGGGCCACGGTGTCCTACACGGCTTACCAGCGCGTGGCGGAAGACGGGAGCCTGCTTTCCACGGTTGAGCCGCCCTTGCAGGTCAACCATGAAGACATGCTGCGCAGCAACCATATCGGTAATCTGACTGGGGTCTATGATCGCCGGCTCGGTGATATTCCCTTCCTGCGCATGGGCCATGAAGACTACGTTTTCTGGCTGGATCGAGTACGCCGCGCAGGCCGCGCCATCCGAGTGGAGCATGATGGTCCGCTCGCGTTCTACCTTGTGCGAAGCGGCTCGGTTTCTTCCAACAAGCTGAGGGCTGCCTGCTGGCAATGGCGAATCTATCGCGGGATCGAGCAACTTTCCTTGCCCCAGGCGACCTGGCACATGGCGCATTACGTCGGCAATGCCATGCGCAAGCGGAAGCCGGCTTCAATCTGACAGAAAAGAATCGGGTTGGCCGCACCGCAAGACGGTCGTGATACTGCCGGCGATTTTCACTGGCAAGGCGAGCTAAATCGATATAGACCGCCATTTCCCGGGCTTGATGCCGTTATGCGCTGGCTTGCTACCTGTGAATCTGCCGACCTTGCCGTGCCGGGTCCGGCGCAGCAGCCCACTAGTCCTGGATGTCGGAGGCGGTCAGCCCTCTCGGGGCTGACCGCAAGCCTGCTCAGATCTCACTCAACTCCACGACGTAGCCGGTGGTGCCGCCCTGCACGTCGATGCGGTAGCCAGCGCCATCTTCGACATATTTGCCGGAGCTGAAGTTGCTGTTGATGGTGGCATTGGCAGGTTGCAGGACGCGGACGCGCAAGCGACCAGCAGTAGCCTCACGGCTGTTCACCAGGGTGGGCGCGACCGGGACGTTGACCTGGAAGGTGGCGGTGGTGCCGGCCGTGATCGCGAATGTATCGCTTACGGTGAGCTTCCTGCCAGCGAAATCGAACTTGCGCTGCCACGAAGTAACGGCGTTGTTGTCGCAAAAAGCGGGGGTCAGGTTGGCGTTGGCGGTGAACGCCCCGCCACTGCCAGGAGTGACCGCAATCGTGGAAGCGCGGGTGGTCGACTCGCATTGACGCGCCACGGTTCCATTGCGGGCGAAGCGCACCAGGTTGTGCACGTCGGTGCCCTGGTTGATGCCGCTGTGGCTCCATATATTCGCGGTCACTGCCAGCCAATCCTGCGAGAACAGGGTGAAAGAGCCCTGGTCCTGGTGCGCGTGGCTTTCCCGGTAGGGGCCGGCGACGATGGCGACCCACATCGCGTTCCTGTCCCAGCCAGTACGCGAGAACAGATGGCCTACGCCAGGGGCGTAATAGGTCAGATCGGCTGGCTGAGTCGGGGTGGTGCCGACGGGCAGCAGGTCGTAACGGAAGTTGAAGCCGGAATTCATCTGGTTCTGGATCGGCGTGCCACTGCCATTCTTCAGGTAGATGTTCCTCAGCCACCAGGTCGCCGCATTCTTTGCAACCTGGCTGTTGGTGTCGTAACGCGCTTCCAGCACCAGGCGGCGGTGGTAATCGTAGAGTTCGGGAATGGAGTTGCGCGACTGGTCACCGATCGGCGCGAAACGGTCCATGGTCGGAACCGTGGCATTGATCCAGTAATAGATGCTGTCGGTGGTGTGTGGATTCGCGTTTGCCAGGTCGATTCCGGTCGCTTCGTACCACAAGTGATAGATCGAGAAGAGGCGCATGTGCGAGGTGCCGTAGCCCGTCCCCTCGCTGCTGCCGCCGCCAGGCAGTTTGGCGAAATAAGCCTGGAGCGCGGGCAGGCGTCGGTCGCGCAATTCATTGATCCAGGTGGCATTGCCACTGGCCAGCGCCCAGTACATGGTTGCTTCAACGAAGCTGTAGTAGTAGTTGTTCCCGGGATTGTCGGTCGACCAGCCACTCCACGGTTGCGAGCGTCCACCCCACTGGGCATTGTTGAAATTCCAGACGTTCCAGACGGCCTGTTCGGCATAGGCCGACCAGCGTTGGCGCTGGGAGCTGGTGATGCTGGCCGAGCAGGTCTTCAAGGTCATGGCCAGGTCGGAGATCATCGAACCTACCTCCAGGTAGGAGTCGCCAGCGACGGCAGGACGTCCTCCGGAGGCAATGGCCGATTCCGCGCTTGAAACCTGATCTTCGACCATGCTGACGGCAAGGTTGCAGTATTTCGCTTCCGGGGAAAGCTGATACATCATCGCCGCTTCGATCGCCGAGAAACCGTAGCCGGGATTGCCGCTGACTGCGGAGTCAACCCAGCCCTTGAACCGCGTATAGGCGGCGGAATTGCGGTCGACATAGGGCAGGGTGGTGGGCAGCTGATAAGTCGCCGGAGGCTTCGCTCGCGTGTAAGCCGATTGCCGTCCACCGGTCACCATCGCCTGGCCAGGAACGGCCGCGCTCGTGACCCGGGCTGCGCCCACGGTATGCGTGGGTGTTGTCGAGGTCGTCGTTGATTCGGCCATGCTGGCGCGCGGGTTTGACCGGAAGAATCCGATCACCCGGAATGGAATCATCGTGTCCTGGTATTCGCTGGCCAGGTCCGAAACCCTCAGTGCCGCGAGATTTGCCTGATGCCACGTGCGCAGGGAAAGTCGCTTCCACTGTTGGCCCAGCGCGCCATTGGCGCCGGAGATGGCGACGCCGGTGAGGAATACGGAGCTGATCAGCAGTCCGGCGACGATGCGTTTGCTGCGTGAACGAGCATTGCGGGGCGTGGGTATCGTGGTATTTGTCGCGCTGCGCAACATGGGGGACGTCTCCTGGGAAGCCTCGCGCAGTCAAGCGACAATACGGAATTATTGTCGTCCCGCTACGGTTCCCCCCAGACCTGTACGCGTAGTGGCGGGCGCATCTTAACGTGATCCATCCGCATCACCGGACGCACCTTTTCACAGTTTTCCCCAGAATCCTGATTTGGTTCAGCTCTTGTAAGGTTTGATCATTGCCGCGTGATCTTTTCCTAACCGTCTGAATTGGATGGGTTTTTTGTTGCTGGCCAGGTTTATTGCGTGATACGCGTCACTGTTCCAGCAGCTCAACGACATAAATGCTGTCGCCGCCACTGACATCAATGCGGAAACCCTTCCTGAACTCGTTGCTGTCCTGACTGCGCCACTCATGCAGGCTGATGACGGCGTTGGCGGGTTCCAGCACGCGCAGTTTCAATCGCCCTGCGGTGACTTCGAGCCCGTCCACCTTGGGCTGCACCGGCACGTTGACCTGGAAAATGGCGCGGGTACCCGCCCCCAGTTCGAACTGATCGCGAACCACCAGCTTGCGCGCGGAAAAATCCAGTTTCCTCCGCCAATATCCAAGTGCGGGGTTGCCCCTGTAGACAGGGGTGAGATCAGCGATTGCAGAGAAAGCCCCATCGACGCCTGGAGTGAACTTCAGGGACGAGCGCGATTGCGGGCTTTCGCATTGATGGACGATGACGTCGCCCGCGGGCGCGGCGCACTGGCTTGCATTGCGGTTGCTGCGCTCGAAACGCAACACGTTGTGCACTTCCGTGCCCTGCTGGATGCCGCTGTGGCTCCAGATGTTCTCGGTCACCGCCAACCAGTCATGCGCAAACAGGGTGAAGGAGCCCTGGTCCTGGTGGGCGTGACTTTCGTTGTATGGGCCAGCGACGAAAGCGATCCACATCGCGTCCTTGTCCCACCCGGTGCGGGCGAAGAGGTGCCCGGTACCGGTCGCGTAATGGCTCAAGGTCGAAGGTGGATGACCGCCGCTGCCGGCATCGAGCAAGTCATAGCGGCTGTTGAAACCGTTGGTCATCCGGGGTACCGAAATTGCACCCAGCCACCATGCGGACGCATCCAGTGCGGCCGGGTCGCGGGTCAGCTGGCGTGCTTCGAGCACCAGGCGGCGCTGGTAATCGTAGAGCTCGGGAACCGAGTTCCTTGATTGATCGCCGATCGGCGCGAACCGGTCGAGGGTGGGGACCGTGGCATTGATCCAGTAGAAGATGCTGTCCCGGGCATGCGTGCTGGCGTTCGCAAGATCCTGCCCGGTACTGTCCCGCCACAACCGGTACAGCGAGAACAGTCGCATGTGCGCGGTTCCATAGCCCGTGCCTTCGCTGCTGCCGCCGCCGGCCAGCTTGGAAAAATATTCCCGTAACGGAGGCAGGCGACGCTTCTCCAGGTCATCAATCCATGCCTGGTTGCCGCTGGCCAGCGCCCAGTACATGGTCGCTTCAAGAAAACTGTAGTAGTAGTTGTTGCCGGGGTTGTCGGTTGACCACCCGGTCCACGGGAATGGGAGCCCCCCCCACTTCGCGTCGTCGTGGTGCCATACATTCCATACTGCCTGTTCTGCGTAAGCACTCCAGCGTTGACGCTGCGCGGGAGCGATATTGGCCGCGCAACTGTCGAGGGAAAGGGCCAGGTCCGCGATCATTGGCCCGACCTCCAGGTACGAGTCGCCGGAAATGGCTGGCCGGCCACCTGCGGCGATGCTCGCTTCCGCATCCACGACCTGGCTTTCGACCATGCGCACCGCAAGATCGCAATACTTCTTGTTGCCGCTCAAGCGGAACATGAGCGCCGCATCGCCTGCATTGAATGCGTAGCCCGGCTCGCCATCCACGGCGCTGTCCACCCAGTCGCGGAAACGCGAGTATTCAGCCGACTTCCTGTCCACGTAGGAAAGGTCCACCTTGAGCAAGCTGGCCTGTGTGGCGGGCGGAGCTGGAGCCGGGGTGGGATTCGGCGGGACGGCACTGGCGGCGGGGGCTGGCGTTCGCGCGGCGGGCTGGCCACCCGCATCTCCTTCGCTGCATTGGGCCATGGCTGCCGCCAGCAGCGCCAGGGACAACAGCAGGGCGCTGGACCACCAGCGATTCTTTCCTCGCGTCGCACGTGGGAGGGTCGGATCGGCGTGCATGGCGGGGCAACCTTCAGCGATTCGAATAGGAAATGCTCAGATATGCGATGTTCTGCGCGACATCCTGTCCCACGTCGGTACTGTCGCGACGGTAGTGCTCGGCTTGCAGCGCGGCGCTCCATTTCCGCGTCCAGCGGTAGCGCAGCGTGGCGCCGAAGCGCACCGTATCGTCCTTGCGGTTCAACTGCGTGTAATCGATGGTTTCGCGGTTGCCGAACAGGCTCAGGGTCAATGTCCGCCGCAGTTGCCAATGCAGGTCCGCGCGAACGCCGTGCGTGTCCTGGTCGAACTCGTCCGAATCGGTGTAGTCGCGTTTCTGCACGTAGCCCGATGCCCCGAAATCCAGGCGCGTGCTGGTGTAGCCGTAGCCAAGGTCCAGGCTGCGCACCTTGTAGGGCGAAGCGTTGATGACCGCGTCGCCGGCAAGCACGTTGTCGGGAATCGTCGCGTCGGCCTCGATTCCGGTCAGCGCGTCGGTGGCGGTGTCGGAGAACTGGCTTGAAATCGCGCCGGTGAAATGACTTTGCTCGGTCGGGTTCCAGGTCGCATCGGCGCGGAACAAGGGTTCCGACCGGCTCTCCGCGCGGCGGTATGCGATTCGCGAATAGCCCGCATCCACTCCCAGGTCGAAATGCGCCAGGCTATGGCTGTAGCGACCGAAAATATCGTAGCGGTCATAGTCGCGGGCGACGATATCATCATCGAAATCCACTTTCTGGGCCTGCAGGTTGGCGGAGACCCGGCGAGTCGGCGACAGTTCCTTGATCGTGCGCAATGCCGCGGCGACGCGCTTGGAATTGAATTCGTCGGATATCTCCGCATCGCTGTCGATGAAGCGCAATTCAGCCTGGCCTTGCAATGAAGGCGACCAATTGATCAGGAGCGTGGGGCCGGCGGAAAATACATTGACCTGCTGGCGGTTGCCAGGCCCGTCTGGCGTCAATGCGTTCACGGGCTGGACCGAGAGGCTGTCTTCGACGGTGAAGAACAGCCGCTGCGGGATGGCGATCCAGTTGACCCGGCCGGAAAGGGTGCCATCGGTGGTGTCCCCGAAGATGTCATCTTCGTAGTCGCGGTATTCCACTCGGCCATTGACCTGTGCCTGCAATGCCGAGTTGTTCTCGGTGACGGTGAAACCGAATCCACCGCGAAGGTAGTGCTGGTCGATCTCATCGTCGGGACTGAGCGTCACATTGTCGTTTTTCTCGATGCCAAGGTCGACGTTGTAGTCCACGCGAGCTGCCAGTGCGGTGCCAGGAACCGCCGCCAGGGCGACTATCGCGAAGCCAGCCGGGGCGTGGATGCTCTTCCAGTTCATGGTCTACTCCTGTTGCTGGCCTAGGGCAGATGGTTGAAGACCACTCCAGCCACCTTGTCTGCGGGGAAGCTGGCTACCGCTTTCTCTACGTTTTCAGGCATTACCTTGCCGTAGCCGGCCACCAGTACCACCATGTCGGCAAGTTCCGACAGGATGCGCGCGTCTGGCGAACCGAGCACCGAAGGGCTGTCCAGGATCAGATAACGATCCGGATAACGACTGCGCAGCGAGTCGACCAGGGCGCGCATCCGGAACGAACTGAATGATTCGCCCGTGGTTTCACGCAGACTGCCGCTGGGGATCAGGCGCAGACGGGGGATGCCGCTGTGGTAGAGGATCCGCGCCACGTCCAGGGTGCTGTCATCCAGGTAGTCCATCAATCCGCCGTTGCCGGCGTCCACGCGCAACGCGGTGTGCTGCGAGGGGTGCAGCGCGTCGCAGTCGATCAGCAGCGAGGTCTTCGTATCGTCGAAGGCGAAGGCAGCGGCCAGGTTGCGGGCGACGAAGCTGCCGCCGCAACCATGGCTGATGGGGGCCACCAGGGTCACGAAGTTCCTGTCGCCGCCCAGGGCAAGCAATCGGGTGCGCAATTCGCGGAAGGCATCGGCCTGCTCACGGACTGCGTCGTTGCGATGGATGAGGCTGCGTTCCTCAAGCTCGCGCGTGCTCAACAGCCGCGGTTCGTCCAGCAGCGAGAGCGCATTTCCGGTGCGGCGTGCGACGCCTCGGGAACGATCGTTGTTCTGGGTCACTGGCAATTCCGGATTGTATTGTCGGTTCATGGCGTCGTTCACAGGTGCATCTGCTTGTAGCCAAACGCAGCGCCATAGGCAACCACCACCACCAGCAACATTGCGAAACTGGCAATGCTGCGATTGCGTTGAGTGCGCCTGGCACGGGGTGTCCTGTAGACGGGCACCACCGTAAGCATCGGCTTATCTGCGTACTTCTGCAGCAGGCGGACCGAACGGATGCGTGGATCGAAACGTGCAAGCAGGAACAATAGTCCCAGCGGGGCCGCCACGGCCAGCAGCAAACCGCCCAGGGCGAAGTGCAGGAATCGCAATCCGGTCGGACGCACCGGCATGATCGGCGGGTCCTGCACGCGCAGGGTAAGGCCGCGCTGTTCGCGATCCAGTTCCATGGATACGCGTGCGTTCTCGCGACGGCGCAGCAGGTCCTGGTAGATGTCGCGGTTGACTTCGTAGTCGCGGGTCAGCTCGGCCAGGGCGCTTTCGGACTCGGCGATGCGGCGGCTGCGGTTGAGCTCGGCCGCCAGCATCGACTCGGCGATACCCATGCGCGTTTGCGTAGCGGCCACTTCACGGCCCGCCGCGGCATTCTGGCTGCGCAGCTCCTGGTACATCGGATTCATCTGCGCATCGGCGAACGCGCCGGCCTGTTGCGGCCCTTCCGCGCGGCGCTGTTCCTCCTGCCTCATCGCCTGCTGGATGTCGGCGATCTGGTGGCGTATGCGCACCACGTCCGGATACTGGTCGGTGTAGTTCAGGAGCAGGGTATCCAGCTGCGACTGCAGGCTCAGCAATTGCGCGCGGTACAGGCTTTCCCGCGTCTGCACCGCGGTTACCGCGGACTCTCCGGACAATTGGTCGGAAATCGCACCCTGGCGCGAGCGTTGTTCCAGCAGCGACATCCGTGTTTGTTCGACCTGGGTGCGCAGCGCGCTGATGCGCGTGTTGACGTCGGTGACGCTGCCAGGTTGCGCGTCGACGTTGGCCGAGCGGTAGGCCTGAAGGTTGCTCTCGGCGTCGGTCAGCTTCTTGTGGTATTCGCTCACGCGACTGTCGATGAATTCGTAGGCCTCACGGCTCTCGCGCTTCTTGGCGGCAAGGCTTTCCCTGATGAACATCTGGGAGAGCCGCTCGGTGACCTTGTAGGTGCGCGCCGCGTCGGAGTCCTGATAGCTGATCTGCACAAGCCCGGGACGAGGAGCGGTGATGCGGATGCGTTCCTTGATCTCCTCCACCAGTCGATCCTGCTTGACGGGAGAGGGCTTGTCTTCCAGCCAGCCTCCTGTCTTGAGCGCTTCTTCCAGTACGCGCCGGCTGTAGATCACCTGGCGTGCGATGCCGGCACGATCGGTGGCCCCGGTCGCCACCGCGCGGCCTTCCAGCAATGGCTGGATGATGCCGCTCTCCTGGGCCAGGATGGTGGTCGAGACCATGTAGTTCTTCGGCAGCAGCAATCCCACCACCAGGGTGAGCAAGGCGATGCCGACGAAGATGGCAACGAGTGCCGGCAAGCGCCGCCGACCTTCCTGCAGCAGGATCTGGAGCAGTTCGCCTGGCGTCAACTCGGTGCTGCTGGCTGGGGCGGAAGTGGTGCGACGCCCCGGCAATGCGCTCATGCTCATCAGAAAGTCCGTTCGGGTACGGTGATCACGTCGCCGGGCGACACGGGATAGTTGGTCGAGAGATCGCCACGGTTGAGGATGCGATCCAGGCGCACGGGATAGGTGCGGGTTTCATCGGCATTCTTGCGGTACAGATCGGAACGGTCGGAGGCGGCGAATTCGGTGACGCCGCCAGCGGCAAGCACCGCGTCCAGCACGGTCATGCCGGGGCGGAACGGAATGGAGATCGGCTGCCGCACCGCGCCGGTGACGCGCACCCTGGACAGGTATTCATGGCTGCGCAGGTCGGTGAGGATCACCGCGACCTGGGGGTCGCGCACGTAGGTGGCGAGTTTTTCCTGGATGTCTTTCGATACTTCGGGCGGAGTGCGTCCACCAGCGGCTACATCGCCTACCAGTGGAACGGAGATCATGCCGTCCGGACGTACCGGAACGGTGATCCCGAGTTCCGGATTGCGCCAGACCGACACCTGCACGATGTCGTCGACACCGATGCGGTAAACGTCCTTGGTCAGGCTGGATTGGGCGGGAGGCGGCGTAGTGGTGCCGGAAATGGTGGCGCAGCCAGCAAGGGTCAAGACCAGGCCTGCGGCTACAAGGCCCAGAAGGGCAGCTTTCATGGGTATATCCCCTGTGGTGTCTGACTAAGCCAAACAACGGCGTAAACGGGCGATTGCGGCCAAATCCACCAGGCGACGCCATCCTTGTTCAGTCTTGATAATAGTCCCGGTACCAGTCGACGAAGCGCTTGACCCCGGTTTCGATCGAGGTGGAGGGCGAATAGCCGGTGTCGCGTTGCAAGGCTTCCACGTCGGCGTAGGTGTCGGGCACGTCGCCGGGCTGCAGTGGCAGCAGGTTTCGTTCGGCTTTTCGGCCCAGGCAGTCTTCCAGCACTTCGATATAGCGCAACAACTCGACCGGCTGGTGGTTGCCGATGTTGTAGACCCGATAGGGAGCGCTGGAGGTGGCGGGCGTGGGCGCCATCGGGTCGTGATCCGGGTCGGGTCCCGGCACGCGATCGAGAGTGCGGATCACGCCTTCGACGATATCGTCGATATAGGTGAAATCGCGGGTGTGGCGGCCATGGTTGAACACGTCGATGGGCTCGCCGGCCAGGATCTTGCGGGTGAAAAGGAACAGGGCCATGTCCGGCCGGCCCCAGGGTCCGTACACGGTGAAGAAACGCAGCCCGGTGGTCGGCAGGTTGAACAGGTGGCTGTAGGTGTGGGCCATCAGCTCGTTGGCCTTCTTGGTCGCCGCGTACATGCTGACCGGGTGGTCCACGCTGTCCTCGACCGCGAACGGCAGCTTCTTGTTGGCGCCGTACACCGAGCTGGAAGAGGCGTACACCAGGTGCTCGACGCCGCGATGGCGGCAGGCTTCCAGGATATTCATGAAGCCGATGATGTTGCTGTCGATATAGGCCTGCGGATTCTCCAGCGAATAGCGCACGCCGGCCTGGGCGGCCAGGTTGACCACGCGCTGCGGCTTGAATCGGTCGAAGGCGGCTTCCAGCGCCGCGCGGTCTTCCAGCGAAGCGCGCACGAAGCCGAAACCGGCCTGCGGCGTGAGCCTGGCCAGGCGCGCTTCCTTCAGGCGCGGGTCGTAATAGGCGTTCATGTCGTCGTAGCCCAGTACCTGGTCGCCACGCGCAAGCAGGCGCTGGCTGAGGTGTGAGCCGATGAAACCGGCGGCGCCGGTGACCAGAACGCGCATGTGGATCCTTGTTGGTGCGGAAGTACGGAAGGTCGAGACGGGAACTACAGGCAATCGTCCACGCTGGCGCGCGGCAACGCCCGCTTGACGTCGAACAGCACCGCGCCCGGCTTGCCGAAGGCGCGGATGCCGTCCGCGCCCAGGGCGATGAATTCGTTGTGCGAGACAGCCAGGATCACCGCGTCGTATTTGCCGGTCTCGGGCTGCGCGATCAGCTCCAGGCCGTATTCGTGGTGCGCCTCGCCGGCGTTCACCCATGGGTCGTGGATGTGCACGTTGGCGTTGTAGCTGCGCAATTCGGCGGCGATATCGACGACCTTGGTGTTGCGCAGGTCGGGGCAGTTTTCCTTGAACGCCAGGCCCAGGATCAGGATGTTCGACTGTGTGGTCTGCAGGTTGCGCTGGGCCATCAGCTTGGCCACGCGGCGTGCCACGTGGCTGCCCATGCCATCGTTGATCCGGCGTCCGGCCAGGATCACATCCGGGTGGTAGCCGATCTGCTGGGCCTTGTGGGTCAGGTAGTAGGGATCCACGCCGATGCAGTGGCCGCCGACCAGGCCGGGGCGGAACGGCAGGAAGTTCCATTTGGTGCCCGCGGCTTCCAGCACCTCGTGGGTGTCGATGCCGAGGCGGTGGAAGATCAGCGCCAGTTCGTTGATCAGTGCGATGTTGACGTCGCGCTGGGTGTTCTCGATGACCTTGGCGGCCTCGGCCACGCGGATGCTGGTGGTCTTGTGGGTGCCCGCGGTGATGATGCTGCGGTAGAGATCGTCGACGAAGTCCGCGGCTTCCGGCGTGGAGCCTGAAGTCACCTTCATGATGGTCTCCAGGCGATGCTGCTTGTCGCCGGGATTGATCCGCTCCGGGCTGTAGCCGGCGTAGAAGTCCTGGTTGAACTTCAAGCCCGATTCGCGCTCGATGATCGGCACGCACACTTCCTCGGTTGCGCCCGGGTACACGGTGGATTCGTAGATGGCCACGCCGCCCTTGCCGATCGCCCGGCCCACGGTGCGGCTGGCCGATTCCAGTGGATGCAGGTCGGGTCGCTTGTATTCGTCGATCGGGGTGGGCACGGTGATGATGAAGACGTTGCAGCCGGCCAGCGCGGCGGGATCGTCGGTGAATAACAGCTGCTCAGCCGCGCGCAGTTCTTCTTCGGAAGCTTCCAGCGTGTGGTCGTGGTGGCGCCGCAACTCGTCGATGCGCTTGGCGTTGATGTCGAAGCCCAGGGTGTGGAAGCGACGACCGAAGGCGACTGCCAGTGGCAGGCCCACGTAACCCAGGCCGATGATGGCGATTCTTGTCTGGTCAGGCGAAGGCAGCGGTGCATTCATCGGTGATGGGCTCTCGTCCATGGGCGGGCAGTGGTGGAGTCTAGCGGATGCCGTCGGCACCTCGCGCAGGAGTCGATGTCGCAATATCATCGGCCTACAGGCCCGGGTAACGCGCAAATCGACGGAAACAGGACAGCGATGGCCTGCTGATGCCATGGCGGCAGCCTGTCGATCCTCGTGGATAATGAGCCATCGCCATACGAGGAATATCGATGCGCATACTGTTATCGGGCGGCGCCGGCTACATCGGCTGCCATACCTGCCTGGTGTTGGCCGAACGCGGCCACGACGTGGTCATCGCCGACAATTTCAGCAACAGTTCGGCCCGGGTGCTTGAGCGGCTGCAGCGCTTGACCGGCAAGCCGGTCGAATGCCACGACGTGGACATGCGCGACCGCGAAGCGATGACCCGGCTGTTCGCCGCAAAGCCTTTCGACGCGGTGGTCCACTTCGCCGCGTTGAAGGCGGTTGGCGAATCCTGCGAGCGTCCGCTCGACTATTTCGACAACAACATCAGCGGCACCATCGCCCTGCTGCAGGTGATGAAGGAAGCGGGCGTGCGGCGCCTGGTGTTCAGTTCCTCGGCCACGGTCTATGGCGATCCGGAAACCGTTCCGGTACGCGAAGACGCGCGCCTTCAGGTAACCAATCCCTATGGCCGCACCAAGCTGGTGATGGAGCAGTTGATCGAGGACCTGTGCCAGTCCGATGCGACATTCAGTGCGGCGAACCTGCGCTATTTCAATCCGGTCGGGGCCCATGAATCCGGATTGATCGGCGAGGATCCGTCGGGCATCCCGAATAATCTGATGCCGTACATCTGCCAGGTGGCGGTGGGCCGACGCGAGAGACTGCAGGTATTCGGCGGCGACTATCCGACTGTCGATGGCACCGGCGTGCGCGACTACATCCATGTGATGGACCTAGCCCGGGCGCATGCCGATGCACTGGATTACCTGGTGCGCGAGGACCGCAGCCTGACCGTGAACCTGGGCACCGGCCGCGGCGTCAGCGTGCTGGAACTGCTGCGCGGCTTCGAGAAGGCTTCCGGCCGCGACATCCCCTACGAAATCGTGGCCCGCCGCCCGGGAGACGTGGCCGAGGTCTATGCGGATCCGGCATTGGCCAACCGCTTGCTCGGCTGGCATGCGGAACTGGATGTCGATGCCATGTGCCGCGATGCCTGGCGCTGGCAGTCGATGAACCCGAAGGGCTACGCGACCTGATCGGGACTGTGGGAGGGGCTTCAGCCGCGACGCTCCTCGCTTCGTTCGTCAGGGCTGAAGCCCCTCCCACAGGTTATCCAGCTTTTTCCCGGGCGTTGCGACCCAGCAATGCGTCCACCACGGCCTGCGGCTGCTTCATCCACTCGAAATGATCCGCAGTCACGCCCAGCGCATTGCGATCAAGGGTGGTGAGCGAGGAAGTCGAACGCGGCAGCTTGTCGAGCAGTGCCTGCATCGAGCGACGCGGCGCGAACCAGTCGCGCGACATCAGCACCGCGCGGATCTCCACCGAGACCCGTGCCAACGCGGCCTCAAGATCGATGTCCATGCCCGCGGCCGCATAACGATTGCTCAAGCCGACCCTGGCCCAGTCGCGCATCAGGCTGCGCGCCTCGTCGCCGCCGAAACCGAGCCGGCGCCCGGGCAGGCTGCCGCGCAGGTCCGCGATCCACGGCACGAACTGGTAGGCGAAAGGGAATACATAGCGCTTCGGCGCCGGGAAATTCCGCCAATAGGGCGAGCCGCTGGCGACCAGCCACAACGTCTGGAACGCTTGCGGATGCAAGGCCAGGTAACACGCCGCGAACTGCGCGCCGATGCTGTGGCCGCCGAGGATGCGGGTCGTGGCCGGAACCTGCGCTGCCATCGCCGCATCGCTGCAGGCGATATCGGTCGCCAGGATCTGGCGATATCCCCAATCGACCCGGCGACTGGCGCGCAGGTTGCTGCTGCCGTTGCCGCGCAGTTCGTGCACGAACACGGCGACGCCGTTCGCGGCCAGGGCCTCGGCCAACGGGAGATAGTGTCTGGCGGCGACGCCCAGCGCAGGCAGCCACAGCAGGCTGGCCTGGGCTTGCGGTGGAATGCGTGCGATCAACGAATAGCGGTGGCCATCGTCGGCCGTCAGCGGTATTTCCAGCGACTGGATGCTCATCGTGCAGGGGCGGCCCCGAAATGATCGAGCACCACGATATCGCTGCGCCCCGGGCGATAGCCACCTTGCAGCGCGGCGTGCACGTAATCCGATGCGGCGAAACAGGCTTCGGCCAGGCCCATTCCCAGGCACAGGTTGGCGGCGACGGCCGAGGCCAGGGTGCAGCCGGTGCCGTGCGCCTCCAGTTGCAGCCGCGGATGCGCGATTTCGCGGATGCCATCGGCATCGGCGAACAGATCGACCACATCGCCGCCGCCTTGCAAGTGTCCGCCTTTCAGCAAGACCGCGCGTGCGCCAAGAGCCAGCAGCTCGTTTGCGGCCCCGCGCATCGCGGCGAGATCGACGATGGCATGGCCAAGCAACAGTTCCGCTTCCGGCAAGTTGGGCGTGACCAGCGATGCCAGCGACAGCAATTGCGTGCGCAATGCCAGCAGGGCGCCATCTTCCAGCAGTTTCGCGCCGCTGGTGGCGATCATCACCGGATCCAGCACGAGGAAAGGCGGGCGCCGCGCCCGCAGTGCGTCGGCGACCACGCCGATCACTTCCGCATTGGCCAGCATCCCCAGTTTGACCGCGCCGATCTCGAAATCGTCGAAACAGGCATCGATCTGCGCACGCAGGAAACCCAACGGCGGTATGTGCACCGCGGTGACTCCGCGGGTGTGCTGCGCGGTCAGCGCGGCAATTGCGGACAAGCCGTGCACGCGATGCGCGGCGAAGGTCTTCAAGTCGGCCTGGATGCCGGCGCCGCCACCGGAATCGGAGCCGGCGATGGTCAGGGCAGAACGTGCGCGCATTGGATTCATGCCTCTGTTTTTCCGCTGCCAGGAAGGGCGGCGACCAGGGTTTCGGACAACTCCAGCGCCGATTCGAAATCGGCGACGAAGTGCAGTTCGCCTTCCCGTGGGTCGAGCCGCATCTTGCGGATCAGTCGTCGAGGTTGCTGCTGCAGTCCGGAAATCACCAGCACGATACCGCGGCGGTGGCAGCGGTCGAACAGCGTCTCCAGTGCGTGCATGCCGCTGGCATCGATGAACGGCACCAGGCGCATGCGCAGGATGAAGACCTTGGGCGCGACCCGGAACTGGTCCAGCAACTCGTCAAGGCGGCTGGCGACGCCGAAGAACAGCGGCCCGCTGATCTGGAACGCTTCCACGCCGACCGGCAGGCGCGCGCGCTGGGTGGCGTCTTCGTCGATCTGCCCATCGCCATGTTCATCGCCATTTTCATCGAGCATCTTGATGCCCGAGGTCACTTCCACCGCGTCGGCCATGCGGAACATGAAGACGAAGGCCGCGACCACGATCCCGGCCTGGATGGCCACGGTCAGGTCGAAGAACACGGTCAGGAAGAAGGTCAGCAGCAACACCAGCCGGTCGCCCTTCGGCGCCGACATGGTGTGGCGGAAATGCTGGTATTCGCTCATGTTCCAGGCCACCACCAGCAGCACCGCGGCCAGGGCCGCCAGCGGCACGTAACGCATCCACGGCGACAGCAGCAGCATGAACAGCAGCAGGAATGCCGCATGCAGCATGCCCGCGATCGGCGAACGCGCGCCGGCGCGCACGTTGGTCGCGGTGCGCGCGAGCGCACCGGTCGCCGGCAGGCCGCCGAACAGGGCCGAACCGACGTTGGCCACGCCCTGCGCGACGAGCTCCGCGTTGGAGCGGTGGCGGCCACCGATCATGCCGTCGGCGACCACGGCTGAGAGCAGCGACTCGACTCCGGCCAGGAAGGCGATGGTGAAGGCGCTGGGCAACAGCTCGAAGGTGCGTTCGAACGGGATATGCGGGAACTCGAAGCCGGGCAGGGCCGAGGGCAGGTTGCCGAAGCGGCTGCCGATGGTTTCGGCCGGCAGGGCGAAGGCCACGCACATGCCGGTGCAGACCAGCAGCGCGATCAGGAAGCCGGGCCAGTTCGGGCGCCAGCGGCGCAGGGTCACGATCACCGCCAGGCCAAGCACCGCCATCGCCACCGCCGCCGGTTGGGTGCTGGCGATGTGCTTGCCGTAAGCGACCCAGCGCGGCAGGAACTCGGCCGGTACCGCACCCATCCGCAGGCCCAACAGATCCTTGATCTGGCTCGAGAAGATACTGACCGCGATGCCGGCGGTGAAGCCGGTGATCACCGGTTGCGGCATGTACTTCATCAAGGTACCCAGGCGCAGCAAGCCGGCGCCGATCAGCATCAGTCCAGCCATCAGCGTGCACAGGATCATGCCGCCGTAGCCGAATTTCTGGATCACCACGAACACTACCGGGATGAAGGCCGCGGTCGGTCCGCCGATCTGCACCCGCGAGCCGCCGAAGGCCGAAATCAGGAAGCCGGCGATGATCGCGGTGTGCAGGCCCTTGTCCGGGGTGGTGCCGCTGGCGATGGCCAGGGCCATGGCCAGCGGCAGGGCGACGATGGCGACGGTCAGGCCGGCCACCGCGTCGGCGCGCAGGTCGCCCCAGCGATAGCCGCCGCGCAGCACCGTATACAGTTTTGGCACGAACATGCGCGCGTAGCTGGAAGCCGTGATCGACGACATCACGAGGGCTCCTTCAGGCGCACGCCACGACCACGGCCCTGGCTGGGTTGTTCGTTGCCGATCAGTTCGACCCCCGCGGCATCCAGCGCCTCGACGATCTTGGTCAGCGTGTCGACCACGCCGCGGACATTGCCGTTGCTGGTTTCCATGCGCTGGATGGTGGGCAGGGACACGCCCGCCATCGCCGCCAGCGCGCGCTGGTCGATGCCGAGCAGCGCGCGCGCGGCGCGCAATTGGGTAGCGGTGATCATGGGGCTGCCGGGGAACAGGACCGGATCGCATTCCAGCACACGAGCCCTGCCCAGGCAATCAACAGACATTCATTGTGATGTTTTAAACATCATCAATCTGCTTTGTAGGAGCGCCCCTTGGGCGCGATGCTCTTCGATCGGATAGCGAAAGACTCAAGAGCATCGCGCCCAAGGGGCGCTCCTACGGGTATGGGAGGAAGGATTGTCCTACAACACTTCCGACGCGTAATCCGCCAACCGCGAACGCTCGCCGCGACGCAGGGTGATGTGCGCGCTGTGCGCCCAGTTCTTGAACCGATCGACGGCGTAGGTCAGGCCCGAGGTGGTCTCGGTCAGGTACGGCGTGTCGATCTGTTCCACGTTGCCCAGGCACACGATCTTGGTGCCGGGGCCGGCGCGGGTGATCAGGGTCTTCATCTGCTTCGGGGTGAGGTTCTGCGCTTCGTCCAGGATCAGGTAGCGGCTGAGGAAGGTGCGCCCGCGCATGAAATTCATCGAACGGATCTTGATCCGCGAGGCCAGCAAATCATTCGTCGCCGCGCGGCCCCAGGCGCCGCCCTCCTGGTTGTGGGTCAGCACTTCCAGGTTGTCGGTCAGCGCGCCCATCCACGGGGTCATTTTTTCTTCCTCGGTGCCGGGCAGGAAACCGATGTCCTCGCCGACGCTGACCGTCGCGCGGGTCATTATGATTTCGCGGTAACGCTGCTGGTCCATGGTCTGCGCCAGTCCCGCGGCCAGCGCCAGCAGGGTCTTGCCGGTGCCGGCGGTGCCGAGCAGGCTGACGAAATCGATCTCCGGGTCCATCAACGCGTTGAGCGCGAAATTCTGCTCGCGGTTGCGGGCCAGGATGCCCCAGACCGCGTGCTGGCTGCTGCGGAAATCGTCGGCCAGGGCCAGCGTCACCTTCCGGTCCGCACCGACCTTGGCCACGCGGAATTCGACTTCGTCGTCGCCGGGCAGGTACAGGAACTGGTTCGGGTACCAGTCCTCGTCGTCGGTCATGCTCACTTCGTAGCTGGTGCGGCCGCCCTTGTCGCTCCACGAACGCAGGTCCTTCTCGTGGCGCTCCCAGAAATCGGCCGAAAGCTCGGTCGCGCCGGTGAACAGCAGGCTGAAATCGTCGAGCGCGCGGTCGTTCTCGTAATCCTCGGCGACCAGTCCGCTGATCGCGGCCTTGATCCGCAGGTTGATGTCCTTGGACACCAGGATCACCGGCACTTCGGGATGCTGTTCGCGCAGTTCCAGCACCGAGGCCAGGATCTTGTTGTCCGGCGCGACCGTGCCGAAGGTGCGGCCCGGCTCGATCGGCTTGGTCTGGAAATACAGCCTGCCGATCGCGCTCTGCGATTTCAGCTGCAGGCCTTGCGGATGGCTCAGCACGATGCCGGCGTCGATCTGCTCGGCGCCAGCGCCTTCGATCAGTTCATTGAGGAAACGGCTGACCTGGCGCGCGTTGCGGCTGACTTCGGTCATGCCTTTCTTGGCGTTGTCCAGTTCCTCGATGACCTGCATCGGCAGGAATACATCGTGTTCCTCGAACTTGAACAGTGCGGTCGGGTCGTGCATCAGCACATTGGTGTCCAACACGTAGATGCGCTTGCTTCGGGTCATCAAGTCAGCCTCGTTGAGGGTGGGGTGCGGGACGGTTTCGGCGGTATTGCCAGGAACAGCGGCAAGCCACCGCGACCTGCGGGGCAGGGCGGTGGGTGGAACAGGAAAGGGGATCGGTCACTGCTTGCTTGCGACCTTCAGCGCTTCAAGCACGGCTTCGGCATGACCGGCGACTTTCACCCCGCGCCATTCCCGGGCGATGCGGCCGTCGGGGGAAATCAGGAAGGTGCTGCGGACCACGCCCAGCACCTTGCGGCCGTACATGTTCTTCTCGTGGATCACGTCGAAGGCCTGGCACAGCGCTTCGTCGCCATCGCTGACCAGCGGAAACTTGAACCCTTGTTTGGCGCAGAAGTTGTCGTGCGATTTCACCGAGTCGCGGGAAACGCCCAGCACCGTTGCATTCAGTTTCCGGAATTTCGGCAGCAGCGCGTTGAAGTCGATGCCTTCGGTGGTGCAGCCGGGGGTGCTGTCCTTGGGGTAGAAGTACAACACCAGCCATTGCCCGGCGTAATCGGAGAGTTTCGCGGTTTCGCCGCCGGAAAGCGCCAGCGGCAGTTTCAGCGTGGTCTTGCTCAGGGCCGTGCCGGTTGTGGTCATGGATTAGTCGTTAGTAGGCTCGGAATTTCAGGCTCAGAACTTCATCGGGTCCATGATCGCGTCCAGGTTCAGGTGGTCGCAGAATTCGAGGAAATCGTCGCGCAGCGCGGCGATGTGCATGTTGGCCGGAACGCCTATCGTCACTTGCGCCGAGAACATCTCCGCGCCGGTCTGCATCGCCCGGTAGCGCGTGCTCTGCAGGTTCTCGATGGTGATGCCCTGGCGGTCGAAGAAATCGGCCAGCTGGAACAGGATGCCGGGCTTGTCGGCGGCCACCACTTCCACGATGTACGGCAGCAGGTTGGACTGCACGACCTTGGCCCCCGTGCGGTACCAGACCAGCTTCATGCTTTCCTCGCGCTCCAGCCGGGTCAGCATGGCCTCAAGCTTGGCCACCGAATCCCACGAGCCGATCGCCAGCGCGGTCACCGACACATCGCGGCCGACCGTGGAAAGGCGCGCATCGACCAGGTTGCAGCCGCTGTCGGCGATCCGGCGCGTCACCGACAAGAGCGGCGACTCCGGATGCGTCGTATAGGCGTTGATCAGGAGGTGGTTCTCGTTCGGCGAAGGCCGGGCGGTGGAGTCGGTCGTGGGGGTTTCCAGCATCACTTCTAGTCTGAATGGCGCCCGGGCAGGTGCCCGGTGCATGGCCCAGCATACTTGCCCGCGCTTTCAAGCCGCAAGTAACATCACGGGGTGCGCGACAATCCGCGCGGCCCCCTTGCGAAGGCAAAAGACTTGTCACTTTCCGGCAGCATCACCGCACTTGCGACTCCGTTCACGGTTACCGGCGAGCTGGATCTCGACGCTTGGCGCCGTTTGCTCCGGCAGCAACTCGAGGGCGGCACCCAGGGCGTCGTGGTCGCCGGATCGACCGGCGAGGCCGCCGCGCTGGATGATGCCGAGTACGACACCTTGCTGGCGATCGCGGTCGAGACCATCGGTGGCCGTATTCCGATCCTGGCCGGCACCGGGCAGATGAATACCGCCAAGACCATCGCCCAGACCCGCCGTGCCGCCGCGGCCGGGGCTGGTTTCGCGCTGGTGGTCACTCCCGCCTACGTGCGCCCGACCCAGGCTGGACTGATCGCCCATTTCCGCGCCGTGGCCGACCAGGGTGGCCTGCCGGTAGTGCTGTACAACGTGCCGGGCCGCACCGGTTGCGACCTGTTGCCGGAAACCGTGGCCGAACTGGTGTCGCACCCGCGGATCGTCGGCATCAAGGAAGCGCGCGCGGAACCCGAGCGCATGGCCGCCTTGCTGGCCTTGCGCCGCGACGACTTCGCGGTGCTCAGCGGCGACGATCCCACCGCCTGCCGAGCCATGCTGGCCGGTGCCGATGGACTGGTTTCGGTGGGTTCCAATGCCTTGCCGCGCGCCTTCCGCAAACTTTGCGACCTGGCCCGCGGCAAGCAGCGTGCCCAAGCCGAAACCCAGGATGCGGCGTTGCAGCCGTTCTATCCTTTCTTCGGCATCGAATCCAACCCCATCCCGGTCAAGGCGCTGTTGCAGCGCATGGGTTACGGCGCCGGCCTGCGCCTGCCGCTGTTGCCGCTTTCCGCCACCCATGTCGCCGAAGCGGATCGCCTGCATGCCGCCGCATTGGTGCTGGAACAACAATCCAGTCGCGAGACCGCCGCTGCCTGATTCCAGTCTGCCGCGAAACGTTCGCGGCTTACTTCAGCCCGCCACGATGCCATCGTGGCCTAATTCAAGAACACCCCAGGAGACTTGTCCATGCGTTCCACATCCCCGTTCCTGCGCCCGCTGGCTTTCGCCGTGCTGGCCGTCGCCGTGCTTGGCATCTCTGGTTGCAAATGGTTCAAGAAGGGCAATCCGGACTATGCGCTCAGCGCCGAAGCCAGGCCGCTGGAAGTACCGCCGGACCTCAACCTGCCCAACACCGCCGGGGCGATGAAGTTGCCGCCGGCCGCCGGCGAGGTGTCCGCGCAGCCGGGCGCGGTGGCCTCCACGACCGGCTTCAATGTAGCCGGCGCGCGTGATGACGTGTTCGCCAAGCTCGGCGCCGCACTGGATGGAACCGAAGGGGTCACGGTCGCCAACCGCTCGCAGTTGCTGGGCACCTACGACGTCACGTACGAGGGCAGCAACTTCCTGGTCCGCGTGGTCGCGGTGGAAGCGGGCACCTACGTCTCGGCGATCGATCCGCGCGGCCTGCCCGCGGCAGGCTCGGCGCCGAAGCTGGTCGCCGCGCTGAAGGCCAAGCTGGGCGGCTGAGACGCAATTCCAGCGTAGGGTGGGCCTTGGCCCACCATCGCAATGCCTCGGATTGTATTGCGCTGGGACGAAGGGCGGTGGGCCTGGGCCCACCTGCAACGAAGGGCGGTGGGCCGAGGCCCACCTGCAACGAAGGGCGGTGGGCCGAGGCCCACCCTACGGAGCTCTGCCGCAACCGCGTTCATCTTCGCTTAGGAAAAAGTCTCGCCTGCACGGCTGCAAAAGGCTGGGTCGTTAGACTGTGCGGGCGACGACTGGAACCTCATGCTCGACCTTCATTGCCATTTGCTGCCGGGGATAGACGACGGCGCCGTCGATCTCGACATGGCGCTGGAAATGGCCCGCATGGCCGTCGCCGACGGCATCCGCACGGTCGCCTGCACGCCGCATATCTATCCGGGCATGTACGAGAACAACCGTGCCGGGATCCTTGCGGCGATAGATGCCTTGCGCATCGAACTGGCCGAACGCGGGATCGACCTGCAACTGGTCGAAGGCGCCGACGTGCACCTGGATCCGGGACTGGTCGCTTCCATCCAGGCTGGCCGCGTGCCGACACTCGCCGGTTCGCGCTACCTGTTGCTGGAGCCACCGCACCACGTGGCCCCGCCGCGTTTCGAAGACGCCATCTTCAAGCTGATGAGCGCTGGCATCGTTCCGGTGATCACCCATCCGGAACGATTGAGCTGGGTGGAAGATCATTACGAATTGTTCGTGCGCCTGAGCCAGCGTGGCGCGTGGATGCAGATCACCGCCGGTGCGCTGACCGGCCGTTGCTCGCATCGTGGACACCGCCGCCATTGCATCGCTGGCGTGGCTGGTTGTTGCGGCGCTTCGGTGCGAACTTACATTCCAGCGCCCGCGTATATGGCGCCGCCCGCATCTGGTACCCACCTAATCTGACCATGCACGCCAACGCCACGCTTGGCCCCGGCGCCAACTGCTATTGCATGGACCGCATCACCATCGGCGAGAAAGCCGTCATCTCCCAGGGCGCCCAGCTGTGCGGCGGCACCCATGACATTGCCGATCCCGACTTCCAACTGGTCACCAAACCCATCGTCATCGGTGCCGGCGCCTGGGTCGCCGCCGACGCCTTCATCGGCCCCGGCGTCACCATCGGCGAAGGCGCCGTCATCGGCGCCCGCGCCGTCATGTTCAAGGATGCCGTCACCTTCGGTGTCTACACCGGCAACCCGGCTGTGCTGATCAAACAACGCACTTTCAGAAAGCCCTAGACCGCCGCCACGGTGATTTTCAGGCCAAGGGCATGGGCGACTTTTGACACGGTGGCAAAGCTTGGATTGCCCTGTCCTGAGAGCGCTTTGTATAGCCCCATGCGCGTCATGCCGGTCTTTTCAGCAAGTTGGGTGATGTTGCGGGCACGAGCAATGTCCCCCAGGGCAGCGACCAGCAAGGCAGGATCCTCCTCCTCTGCGCATGCCGTCAGATAGGCAGCGATATCCTTTTCCGTCTCCAGGTAGTCCGCAGTGTCGTAACGACTGAAAGTTTCTTTGACTTTGCTCATGGCTGGTCCTCCCATTGCTTGATGATGTGCTGCGCAAGCTTGATGTCTTGATCCTGGGTGGATTTGTCGCCGCCGCACAGGAGCCAAGAACGGGGTCAGGTTGACTTACTAGTCGCTCAGGCTCCGATCAGGCTTTCTGCCGGTATGCCCAGGTTCCGGTGCAGGTTGCGGATCATTTCAATGGTGAGGCTGCGCTTGCCGTTCAGCACCTCGTAGACGCGGTTGGGTTGGCCGATCGAAGGCACCAGGTCCTTCACGCTCAGGCCACCCTGTTCCATGCGAAAGCGGATCGCCTCGATGGGATCCGGGGCTTCGATGGGAAAGCGCTTGGCCTCATAGGCCTCGACCAGCGTGGCGAGGACCTCGAAGCGGTCGCCGTCCTCGGTGCCCGGTTCCGGTTCGTTGTCGAAATACGCGGACAGCTCACGCAACGCCAGTTGGTAGTCGCTCTTGGTATGGATGGGATGGATATTCATGGCGTCTCCACGGTGACGGCGTCGACCTTGTCGTATTCGGCATGGGTGCCGATGAACTTGATGTAGATGGCCTGGAACCGATAGGCAATGGCCACGATCAGGCGGTAGTTGTTGCCCTTGATGTTGAACACCACGCGATTGCTCCCGACGAAGCTGGCGCTGGCGTAGTGGTCCCTGATGTCCTGCGGCGTGGCCCAATTGGCGTGTTTGGCTTCGTCGTACCAGGCCTTGAGCGGCTGCCCGGAATCCGGTTGGCGTTCCCAGAAGCTTCTCAGGGTACTGATTGCTATCACTTTCATTGCGGGGTGCCTCCATGCAGGGGAGAGGATAGTCCCAAATTGGGACTAGCGCAACAGACAAGGGGCGGATCTCCAGGTGACCATCGCGAATTCCCCGTAGGAGCGCCCCACGGGCGCGAGCTCTCCATCCCGTTGCAGCGGATCCCACCGAAGAGCTCGCGGCTGGAAGCCGCTCCCACAAGAGCGTCGCGGGCAGGGCCCGCTCCTACGCCCCCAAAGAACGGGGTCAGGTTGACTTACTAGCTGGCCACGGTGTCCCCATGGGAAGTTCCTTCGGGGCGCGAGTAACGAAAGCTGCCATCTCGAAGCATCGATTGGTCTGGGGCTGGTGGGTTCCCGTTCGCGGCTTACGCCGCTCCCACGGTTGTAGGAGCGTCTCTTGGGCGCGATGCCTTTCGACGGGGGCGCGGAAGAGCATCGCGGGCAGGGCCCGCTCCTACAACAGCATGGCGGGGTAGGGCGCCTTGCGAGGGGTAGGGATTTCCTGACGCATCTTCGCTGTGTTGCCTGATGCATTTCTCCGGCGCTTCCTTGGCAGACTTGCTCCCGCTCCGGTCGCTTCCCTTCGTGATCTGACACGCCCGCAAGGAAGCGGTGGAGCACCAACCGTCCGGCTCGCCCCTGCGGCATGGACCGGATAACCACATGGAAAGCAAAGGAGCCTGCACGTGAACCAGAACCTCGTTTCAATCGCCTTTACCGACGCCCGCCTGGCCGCCATCGACGCCGCCCTGACCGCCCTTGAAACCGAACTGGTCGACCTGATCGCCGTCCCCGTCGAACAGCGCCGCGACCTGTTCAAGATGGGCGAAAAATCCGAAGTCTTCTGCCGCTCCACCCTCAGCGTGCTGGTCCAGAACCCCAGGATCGTCAACGAAGGCCTGGGCCTGCCCGAGGCCCTCGCCGACCTGGCCGCGCTGGACGCCTTGCGGCCCCGCCTGCAACGCCTGCGCCTGCTGCTGGACCGCGGCCAGGACACCGAAACCGCACTGGGCGCCGATATCTTCAGCACGGCCCTGGAGGGCTACGGCCTGCTCAAGGTCTCCGGCAAGAGCCACGGCCTGGAACGCGAACGCAAGGCCCTGGGCAAGAGCCGCTTCAACCCGTCCGGCCCGCGCGGCATCGTCCCCACCGAATCGCCCGCCACCCCCTGAACCTTCGCGGCCACCGCCCCGCGGCCCTGGCCTGGCGCGCTCCCCGCACGCCAGGCTTTTTTTGCTTTTCTGTAGGAGCGCCCCATGGGCGCGAGCTCTTCGGTGGGATTCCGTTTCGCGGCTCACGCCGCTCCCACAAGGGCGAGAGCTCGCGCCCATGGGGCGCTCCTACGAGGTGTCGAGCTTGCCCGGCAATCCGCACGGGACCTTTCCGGGCGCACGCGCCGGGTTGGCTCGCCGCCGAGGCGCGTTGGCTCGATCGCAAGCCAGATTCGCTCGATGCCAGGCCGCGCTGACTCGATCACCAGGCAAATCCACACGCCGCCGAGTCCTGCCAGCCCGATGCCGCGCCGAATCCGCTGGCTGCCAAGCCAGTTCCGCTCGCGATCGAGCCAGATTCACTCGCTGCCGAGCCGCGCTGGCTCGATCGCGAGCCAGATTCACTCGCCGTCGAGCGGCGCTGGCTCGACCACCAGCCAAAACCACTCGACGCGATCACTGGCTCACCCGACACTGAGATCCACGAATCCCCCTGTAGGAGCGCCCCATGGGCGCGAGCTCTCCGGTGGGATCGCCGCGGCGTAACGGAGAGCTCGCGCCCATGGGCGATCCTACAAAAGCCGGGCGCTGCGAATTCCCCGTAGCAACTGTGTTCGTCAGGCGACGATCGCGTCCTCCTTCAAGGCATCGCGCATGCGGGCATTGAGGATGACCAGCAGCTTGCGCATCACCGCCACGATGGCGACTTTGGCAGGCTTTCCGCGGGCACGCAGGCCCTGGTAGAAGTCGCGCAGCCGGGGCTCGTATCGCATCGCCGACAGCGCGGCCATGTAGAGCGCGGCGCGCACGGTATCGCGCCCACCCCAGATCCTGCGCTTGCCGCGCATCGTGCCGCTGTCGCGCGCCATGGGCGCTACGCCGGCCAGCTTGGCGATGGCTTTGCCGTCGAGCTGTCCCAGCTCCGGCAATTGGCAGGTCAACGTAGCCAGCAACACCTGACCAACCCCCTTGACGGTACGCAGTGGGGCCAAGGCCGGGGCGGCATCGAGTTGCTGACCGATAGCCTCGTCCAGTACGACCAGGTCGCGGGTCAGGGCGGCGAGGTGGCGCTGTACCAGCCGACGCAAGGCCGGATCGCTGAGCGTCGCCAGTCGCTGGCGCTCGGCGACCCGCATCTGCACCACATGACTACGTTGCAACACCCATTCGGCCAGCCGACCTTGCGCCACGCTGCGCGGTTGCCAGGGCACCAGCGACAGGGCCTGGGCCATCTGTGCCAGCACCCGTGCGTCCAGGCGATCGGTCTTGGCCAGTTGGCCGGTAGCCTTGGCAAAATCACGGGCCTGGCGTGGGTTGATGCGGACCATCGGCAGTCCGGCCGCGAACAACGCCGCCAGCGCGGCGCGCTCGTAACCGCCCGTTGCTTCCAGCACCACTTG
This sequence comes from Pseudoxanthomonas sp., assembly GCA_041919795.1. Taxonomy (GTDB): domain Bacteria; phylum Pseudomonadota; class Gammaproteobacteria; order Xanthomonadales; family Xanthomonadaceae; genus Pseudoxanthomonas_A. The sequence continues at coordinate 222,762 of JAYRTC010000005.1, forward strand.
CCGAGGGTGCAGCGGCAACAGCCACCTCGCCAGACTCCGCCATCCAGCGGCGGTGTTGGCTACGCTGCGGATCTCCCCGGTTGCATGAACCGCCACGTCCAAGGTGGCCTTGCTGACATCGATCCCGATTCCGCCGTGCATGGGCATTCTCCCGTAGGCTAAGAGCGTCGAGAGCACTCCCTGGGTAGCCCCGCCTTATCGATTCGAGCGGTTGTTCAAGCAACTGTTCGGGCGTACCGGGGAGATTCCGGCGTGGGGACCTTGCTACGGAACGGTCGCCTGACCAAGGAGCAATCGGTCGCCCACGCCGGCTCTCGACACCAAGATCGCAGAATCCGAACAGATAAGGAGCGGGCCATGCCCGCGAGCTCTCCGTACCGCCTCCGCAATCCCACCCGAAGAGCTCGCGCCCATGGGGCGCTCCTACGAACGCCATGGTGATCTCGATGAGGGTCGCCACCACAACCCAGGCGGACGGCGGGTCAGGCCTTGTTGCTAGGCCAGGTGATTTCCACGGTACGGTGCTTCATGACGCAGTCGCGCAGGTAAAGATTGATCAGGCTTTGATAGGGAACCCCGGCCTCTTCAGCCATGCCCTTGAAATAAACGACGACGTCCTCCGACAGGCGCATCGAGACGGGCTTCTTGAGCTTGGCCGCATAGGGATTCTTGCGGGATTTCATCTTGGTCAGATCGTATTCGGCTTTCATGGTGGTCACTGCCCGTAGGAAGAGCTTTCTGATTTGGTGGCTTTGCGCGCGGAGATGATGCGGATCACGCCGCCACTGTCGCGCTCACAGTGGCAAACAAGCAGGAGATGGGCGCCGCTGCTCATGCCCAGCATGAGAAAGCGCTCCTCCGCGGAGGAGTGGGACTCGTCGTAGAACTGGATGGCGAATTCGTCGTAGAAGACCGACCGGGCCTCCTCGAAGGAAACGCCATGTTTCCTGAGGTTCGCGGTGGCTTTGGCCGGATCCCAGTCGAATTCGATCATCTGTACATTGTATGGATGATCGATATCGTTGCAAGGCCATGGCGACCCCGATGGAATCCCCTGCAGGAGCGCCCTCTGGGCGCGACCCTTCCGTCCCGCCACCACGATCCCACCGAAGAGCTCGCGCCCATGGGGCGCTCCTACAAATGCCGGGCGCTGCGAATTCCTTGTAGGAGCGGGCCATGCCCGCGAGCTCTCCGCCCCGCTTCCACGATCCCACCGAAGAGCTCGCGCCCATGGGCGCTCCTACAAAAGCCGGTGCTGCGAATTCCCTTGTAGGAGCGGGCCATGCCCGCGAGCTCTCCATTACGCCTCGACGATCCCACCGAAGAGCTCGCGCCCATGGGCGCTCCTACAAAAGCCGGTGCTGCGAATTCCCTTGTAGGAGCGGGCCATGCCCGCGAGCTCTCCATTACGCCTCGACGATCCCACCGAAGAGCTCGCGCCCATGGGGCGCTCCTACGATAGCGTCGCCGTGTAGGCTGAGAACGGTCGAGCGAAACAAGGAATGGTATAAAGTAAGGAATCCTGCAATGCCAGATCGGGTGGATAACATGCTCGCCAAACGCACCTCCAAGAACCAGCTCACCCTGCCCAAGGCCATCGTCCAGGCGGTAGGCGAGACCGAGTACTACGACGTCACCACCGACAACGGCCGGATCGTGCTGACCCCCGTGCGCCTGCAACAGGCCGACGCGGTGCGCGCCAAATTGAACGCCTTGGGTATCGACGAAGACGACATCAAGGACGCCCTGGCGTGGTCGCGAAAAGCAGGGTGAAGCCGCCCCGCGTGGTTCTGGACACCAACACGGTGGTGTCGGCATTGCTGTTTGGCTGTGGTCGCCTGGCCTGGTTGCGCGAGGCATGGCAGGCCGGCCATTTCATCCCGCTGCTGGGCCATGACACCGCCCGCGAATTGATCCGCGTGCTGGGCTACCCCAAGTTCAAGCTGACGCGCCCCGAGCAGGAGGCGTTGCTGGCGGACTTCCTGCCTTTTGCGGAAGTGGTGCAGGTGCCGACCTCGACGGCGGGCTTGCCCGAAGTGCGTGATCCACACGACGGGAAGTTCCTGGCGTTGGCGCGAGCCGCGAATGCCGAAGTGCTGGTCAGTGGCGACCAGGACCTGCAGGCGCTACGCGGCCAACTGCCACCCACCGCCATCCTGACCGCCGCCGAGTTCGCCGACTGGCTGGCGGGGATACCAATCCCGTCCGGTACCGGAACCCCGGACGAAACGGGTCCAGCTTGATTCCAAAGCGCAAGCTTGTAGGAGCGCACCTGGGCGCGACCCTTCCGTCCCGCTTCCACGATCCCACCGAAGAGCTCGCGCCCATGGGCGCTCCTACAAATGCCGGTGCTGCGAATTCCCCTGTAGGAGCGGGCCATGCCCGCGAGCTCTCCATTACGCCTCGACGATCCCACCGAAGAGCTCGCGCCCATGGGGCGCTCCTATAAAAGCCGGTGCTGCGAATTCCTTGTAGGAGCGGGCCATGCCCGCGAGCTCTCCGTCCCGCTTCCACGATCCTACCGAAGAGCTCGCGCCCATGGGGCGCTCCTACAAAAGCCGGTGCTGCGAATTCCTTGTAGGAGCGGGCCATGCCCGCGAGCTCTCCGTCCCGCTTCCACGATCCCACCGAAGAGCTCGCGCCCATGGGCGCTCCTACAAATGCCGGTGCTGCGAATTCCCTGTAGGAGCGGGCCATGCCCGCGAGCTCTCCGTCCCGCTTCCACGATCCCACCGAAGAGCTCGCGCCCATGGGCGCTACTGCAAAAGCACGAGCATCGCGGGCAAGGCCCGCTCCTACGTGGGGTTCATTCGATTTGGTTGAAGTGATCGCGGCTGGAAGCCGCTCCCACCCAGGGCGTCGTTACAAACGCGCTTCGGCGTGGTGCTGCAGGAACCACTGGTAGGTTTCGGCGACGCCTTCGCGCAGCGGGACCTGCGCCTGCCAGCCAAGCGCGTGCAGGCGGCTGACGTCCAGCAGCTTGCGCGGGGTGCCGTCGGGCTTGCTGGCGTCGTTGACGATCGCGCCTGTGAAACCGGTGATCTCCTTCACCAGTTCGGCCAGCTCGCGGATGCTGATGTCGTCGCCGACGCCGACGTTGACGATGTCCTCGCCTTCGTAGGTCTCGGTGAGGAACACGGTGGCCGCGGCCATGTCGTCCACGTGCAGGAACTCGCGGCGCGGGGTGCCTGTTCCCCACATCACCACTTCCTTGTCGCCGGCCAGCCTGGCCTCGTGGAACTTGCGGATCAGCGCCGGCAGCACATGCGAATTGGCCAGGTCGAAATTGTCGCCGGGGCCGTACAGGTTGGTCGGCATCAGGCTGATCGCGTTGAAGCCGTACTGGCGGCGATAGGCCTGGCACAGCTTGATCCCGGCGATCTTGGCGATGGCGTACCACTCGTTGGTCGGTTCCAGCGGGCCGGTCAGCAGGTAGTCCTCCTTGATCGGCTGTGGCGCCAGCTTCGGATAGATGCACGAGGAACCGAGGAAGGTCAGCTTGCGCGCGCCATGGCGATACGCCGCATCGATGACGTTGTTCTGCAGGACCAGGTTGTCGTGCAGGAACTCGGCCGGGTAAGTGTTGTTGGCGTGGATGCCGCCGACCTTGGCCGCGGCCAGGATCACCACCTCGGGCTGGTGCGTGGCGAAGAACGCCTCGACCGCGTTGCGGTCCTGCAGATCCAGCTGGTCGCGCCCGGCCAGCAGCAGGTTGTCGTAACCCCGCGCCTGCAGGCGGCGGACGATGGCGCTGCCCACCAGGCCGCGATGTCCGGCAACGAAGATGCGACTGTGCTGCTGCATGGAGTTGTCCAGGTCGATGATGCGATGCGCAATTTTAGTCGGTTCGCCACTTTCCCGGTCACGACCGGGAAAACTTCTCGGTGCACGCCTTTGTAGGAGCGCCCCATGGGCGCGAGCTTTTGATCTTCTCGCGATCGGGACGGAGAGCTCGCGCCCATGGGGCGATCCTACAAAGGCTCGCGGCTTACGCCGCTCCCACAAGAGCCACGAGAGCTCGCGCCCATGGGCGCTCCTGCGGATGACGGTTCACGCACCGGGCGTTAACCTTGTCGTCTGAAAAACAGGACTTCCCCATGATTCCAGTGATCCTTTCCGGTGGCTCGGGCACGCGCCTGTGGCCGTTGTCGCGCGAGGCGTATCCCAAGCAGTTCCTGGCCCTGGCGGGCGACGACACCATGCTGCAGGCGACCTGGTCGCGCGTGCGGGCGCTGGCATCGGCCGCGCCGCTGGTGGTGGCCAACGAAGAACACCGCTTCATGGTCGCCGAGCAACTGCGCCAGGTGGACTGCGCCCCGGCCGCGATCCTGCTGGAACCGGTCGGCCGCAATACCGCCCCGGCCATCGCCGTGGCCGCGCTGCAGGCGGTTGTCGATGGCACCGATGCCGAGGGCGCCGACCCGCTGCTGCTGGTGTTGCCCTCCGATCACGTGATCAGCGACGTGGCCGCCTTCCAGGCCGCGGTCCGCGCCGCCGAACCGGCCGCGCGCGACGGGCGCCTGGTCACCTTCGGCATCATCCCCACCGGCCCGGAAACCGGCTACGGCTACATCCGCGCGCAAGCAGGCGAGGGCGTGCGCGCGGTCGCCGAGTTCGTCGAGAAGCCCGACGCGGAAACCGCCGGGCGCTACGTGGCCAGTGGCGAATACTTCTGGAACAGCGGCATGTTCCTGTTCCGCGCCGGCGCCTACCTGGCCGAACTGGAACGCCAGCAACCGGCGATGCTGGCCGCCTGCCGCGCGGCCCTGGCCGCGGCGCGCCGCGACCAGGACTTCGTGCGCCTGGACAAGGACGCCTTCACCGCCTGTCCGTCCGACTCCATCGACTACGCGGTGATGGAAAAGACCGCGCAGGCCGCGGTGCTGCCGATCGCGGTGGGCTGGAACGATGTCGGCAGCTGGGCCGCGCTGTGGGACATCGCCGAGCAGGACGGCAACGGCAACGCCCACCATGGCGACGTGATCGCCCAGGACTGCCACGACACCCTGGCCTGGGGCGACGGCCGCCTGGTCGCGCTGCTGGGACTGCGCGACGTGGTGGTGGTGGATACCGCCGACGCGCTGCTGGTGGCGCACCGCGACCATGTGCAGGACGTGAAGGGGATAGTCGGCCGGCTCAAGGCCGCCGGCCGACCCGAGCCGACCTGGCACCGCAAGGTCTACCGGCCGTGGGGCAGCTACGATTCGATCGACCTGGGCGAGCGCTTCCAGGTCAAGCGCATCACGGTCAAGCCGGGCGCGCAGCTCAGCCTGCAGATGCACCACCACCGCGCCGAACACTGGATCGTGGTCAGCGGCACCGGCCGCATCACCCGCGGCGAGGACACCTTGATCCTGTCCGAGAACCAGAGCACCTACATCCCGCTGGGGGTCAAGCACCGCCTGGAGAACCCGGGCGTGGTGCCGCTGGAATTGATCGAGGTGCAGTCCGGCAGCTATCTGGGCGAAGACGACATCGTGCGCTTCGAGGACGTGTACGGACGTGGCTGACTGACGGGAGCGCCTGCCCTTGCAGGAGCGCCCCCTGGGCGCGAGCTCTCCCATCAGATCGCACGAACCCATGCAGGAGCGCCCCCTGGGCGCAAGCTTTTGATCTTCTCGCGATCGGGACGAAGAGCTCGCGCCCAGGGGGCGCTCCTACAAAAGTCGGGCGCTGCGAATTCCCCTGCAGGGGCGCCCCTGGACGCGAGCTCTCCCTCCAGCCTCCAGCCCCCACCGAAGCGCTCGCGGCTGAAAGCCGCTCCCACAAGGGCTGCCCCTTTCATGACCCACCCGCCCAAGCCCATTCCACCCGGCCCGCCCGCGAATCGCTGGCGGCGGCTGCTGCCGTTCGTGGCGGTGTCGCTGGTGCTGCTGCTGGCCGGCTTCGATCCGCAGCCGGTGCCGGAGCTGTTCCGGCAGCAGGACAAGCTGCACCATCTGTTCGGCTTCGCCGCGCTGCTGTTCACCGCCCGGGTCGCCTTTCCGCGCGTGCCCGGCGCCTGGCTGGTCGCCGCCAGCCTGGCCGCTGCGCTGTTGATCGAAATGGGCCAGGGCTTGTTGCTGCCGCAGCGCACCGCTTCCCTCGGCGACATGCTGGCCAACACCCTGGGCGTGCTGCTGGGCTGGGCTTGCGCCCGCCTGGCCCGACGCCTGCGCCCCGACACCGGTTTGTAGGAGCGCGGTGTCCATGCAGGAGCGCCCCATGGGCGCGAGCCCTTGTGGGAGCGGCGTCAGCCGCGAATGCGGCGATTCCGAAGCATCGATCTGCCAGGTATCGGTGGGTTCCCACTCGCGGCTGACGCCGCTCCCGCAAGAACATCGGAATCGTCGCCTTCCCCGACTTGTGCGCCGCTCCTGCAAGAGCTCGCGCCCATGGGGCGCTCCTACGATCTTTCTTCCGCCGGCTTGTCCAGCGGCAGGCTCAACCAGTGCCGCGGCCGGCCATGCAGCGGGTCGAACTGGTACAGCGCGCCCAGCGCGTTGGCGCGGTCGCGGATGTGCTGCAGGCCCATGCCGGGCTTTTCCGGATCCAGCCGGATCGGGCCGGCGTCGTCGTGGATGCGCAGGACCAGGTTGGGCCGCTCCGCCGAGGCCTCGACCGCCAGATCGATGTGCAGCTGGTTGCAGCCCGGGTGGCGGGCACAGTTGCTGGTGGCTTCCTGGCAGATTCGATAAAGCGAGGTCGTCGCTTCGTTGGACAACAGGCCCAGGTCGCCGCTCACCTCGCAACGGTAGTCCATGCCGCTGTCGTGAGCCAGCTGCGCCAGTGGTCCCTCGCTCAGCGTGCGCTGCAGGCCGAATCGGTCCAGCACCACCGGATACAACTGCTCGATGATCTCGCGCAGATGGTGGTGGGACTGGTTGACCAGCAGACTGATCGAATTCAGGTCCGCACGCAGGCGCTCATCGTCGGTGCGGCGTTCGACCACGCGCAGGCGAGTGGCGATGGCGGTGATGTCCTGGCCCAGCACGTCGTGCAGTTCGCCGCCGATCCTGCGCCGCTCCAGTTCCTGCACCGAGGTCACCCGGGTGGCGACGTTGCTCAGGTCGGAGCTGCGCCGTGCCAACTGTTCCAGGCTCAGCATCAAGGCCTTGCCCTGCGCGCGCAGGGCGTCGGTGGAGGCCCCGAGCAGCAGTGCGGCGATGCCGCAGGCCGCGACCAGCAACTGCAACTGCTGCGCGGTCCAGATCTGCAGCAATCCTTCCAGCGCACGCGCCACTGCGGCCATCAACACCAGCGCCAGCGCCACCGAGCGCCAGCCGAAGCGGAACCCGATCCACGAAAGTGGAAACAGGCCGATCACCAGCGCATACACCAGAGGTTGCGGGATGGGCAGTTGCGCGATCAGGAACAGGCTCAGTGCCGGAGCCAGGACCAGGCCATGGGCGAGCAACCTGGGCCACGGCGACCGTCGTCGCCGCACTTGTTCGTACACGGCCAGCAAGGCTGGCGCTGCGATCACCACCCCGGTCAGGTCGCCCATGGCGTAGCCGAACAGGGCCATGCCCGGGTGCGCCTGCGGACCGGCTTCGGCCAGGTCGGCCGCCACCAGCACCGTGGCGTTGACCATGGCGGCGAACAGGCCGCAGCTGAGCAGGCGCGGCAGCGAGCCGCCGAGGGTGGTCAGGCCGTTGTCGCGCGCGCCGAGCAGGGCCACCACCGCCGCATACGCCAGCCACGGCGTGATCGTGGTGACCAGCAGGGCGAGCGGCGCATCGAAAGCGTCGCGCCACAGGCTCAGGGCCAGGATCGCGGCCCATTCCAGCAGCGCCATCCATTTCCATGAAACCCGCCGCAGCCGCCACAGCACGGCCAGGCGCAGTCCCGCGGGCAGGAACCAGTAATTGTTCGAAACCAGGAACAGCAAGACCCACGCCAGCGGGTAAAGTGCCAGCCACCAAAGCTCCGTGCTGCGGCGATGATGGCGCCGCCGCGCGGCGGGCCATTCGACCGCGGCATTTTCCAGGGACTCATTCATGGCGCCACTCAGGATCCTGTTGGTCGATGACCACCCCATCGTTCGTTCGGGTTTCCGGCAATTGCTGGAGCAGGAACCCGGCTGGACGGTGGTCGCGGAAGTGGGCAGTGCCCGCGAGCTGGCCGCCACCTTGCTGGACACCCAATGCGACGTGCTGGTGCTGGACCTGAATCTACCAGACGGCGACGGGATGGTGATGATCCGGCAACTGCTGGTGCAGCGGCCGCGACTGGCGATCGTGGTGTTGACCATGCACGACGACGCGCTGTACGTGCAGGAGGCGTTGGCCGCGGGTGCCCGCGGTTACGTCAGCAAGCGGGCCGCGCCGGACGAGCTGGTCGATGCGATCCGTGCGGCGGAGCGGGGCGAGCAATACCTGGATCGCGAGCTGCGGGCGCAGCAGGTGGCGGTGGAGGCGGGAGGCAAACACCAGGCCTTGCCGGAACTGACCGAACGCGAGGCGCAGGTGTTCCTGCTGCTGGCGCGCGGTCATTCGGTGGCGCGGGTCGCGGCCACCATCGGCATCAACAACAAGACCGCCTACGCGCATCGCAGCAGCATCTACACCAAGCTCAAGCTGGGCTCCGACTACGAGCTGCGCGTGCTGGCCAAGCGTCGCGGCCTGGTCGTGCCGACCTGAGCGAAGCGGTTGTGGGGGCGGCTTGCGCCGCTCCTGCAAGAGCTCGCGGCAGGCTCAGCGCTCCAGCAGCGGCAACTTGTCAGGCTTGCCTTCCCATTCCTTGGCGTCGGCCGGGGCGTCCTTGCGGGTGGTGATCACTGGCCAGACCTTGGACAGTTCCGCATTCAAGGCCAGATAACCTTCCTGGCCCGCGGGCACGTCGTCTTCGGGGTAGATCGCGTTGATCGGGCATTCCGGCTCGCACAGGGTGCAGTCGATGCACTCGTCCGGATCGATCACCAGGAAATTGGGGCCTTCATGGAAACAGTCCACCGGGCACACCTCGACGCAGTCGGTGTACTTGCACTTGATGCAGTTCTCGGTGACGACGAAGGGCATGACCTGGTTCCGGGTGTGTAGACGCCTATAGTTTAGATCACCGCGCACGATGCCGTCGTAGGAGCGGGCCTTGCCCGCGATGCGCTTCGCCCAGAACCCGTAGGAGCGCCCCATGGGCGCGAGCTTTTGATCTTCTCGCGATAGGGACGAAGAGCTCGCGCCCATGGGGCGCTCCTACAGGCGATTCGATCTACGGAAACAACAAGGCCCGGCTTTTAAGGGCCGGGCCTTGCTGGATTCCTGGCGGCAGGCGGTCAGGGACCTGCGCAGGCGAATATGGTGCTCCCTAGGGAATTCGAATCCCTATTTTAGCCTTGAGAGGGCCACGTCCTAACCGTTAGACGAAGGGAGCTTTTGGTAAGCAGCGCCGTGACGGACTAGTATATTCGCCAGCCGGCGCCTGCGGCAAATGCCGGCCAGGCGCGAATCGGGTCTGCAGCCCGCCAGTTCCTTTCCAGCCCCACTCTTCCACACGGACCGCCACCATTACGTCGCAAGCCACTCCACCCGCCGTCGCCCTGCGCATCATTCCACGCGACCAGCACACCATCTCGCGCCGGGACATCAGCCCCAATGCGCTGCGCGTCCTGTACCGGTTGCGCGATGCCGGTTTCGCCGGTTATCTCGTTGGTGGCGCGGTGCGCGACCTGCTGGTCGGCGGCCATCCCAAGGATTTCGACGTGGCCACCGACGCCACCCCGGAGGAGGTCAAGGCCCTGTTCCGCAACAGCCGCCTGATCGGCCGGCGCTTCCGCCTGGCCCACGTGGTGTTCGGGCGCGAGATCATCGAAGTCGCCACCTTCCGCGCCAACAGCGACGACGGCAGTGGCGACCGCGAGCAGCACGAAGGCGGGCGCCTGGTCCGCGACAACGTGTACGGGACCATCGAGGACGACGCGGTGCGCCGCGACTTCACCGCCAACGCGTTGTACTACGCGATCGAGGATTTCTCGGTGCGCGATTACGTCGGCGGTTTCGAGGACGTGCTGGCGCGCAAGATGAAGCTGATCGGCGATCCCGAACAGCGTTACCGCGAGGATCCGGTGCGCATGCTGCGCGCGGTGCGGCTGGCCGGCAAGCTGGGTTTCGAGATCGAAGCCGCTTCCGCCGAACCGATCCCGCGGCTGGCTTCCTTGTTGTCCGAAGCCGCGCCGGCGCGGTTGTTCGAGGAACTGCTGAAGCTGTTCCTGTCCGGCAATGCGGTGGCCAGCTTCGAGGGCCTGGAACGCTACGGCCTGCTGCCGGCGATCCTGCCGGAAACCGCGGCCGCGCTGGCTTCCAACCGCAGCGGCGCGTTGCGCAACATGTTGCTGGAAGGCCTGCGCGGCACCGATGCGCGGGTCGCCAACGACGAACCGGTGTCGCCGGCGTTCCTGTTCGCACTGCTGCTGTGGCCGGCCTATTGCCGCGCCCTGATCGGGTTGCAGGCGCAGGGCGTCAATGCCGAGGAGGCGCAACGCCGCGCCGCCGACCGGGTGACCCTGCACCAGTTGGGCACGGTCGCGCTGCCGCGCCGCTTCTCGCTGCCGATGCAGGAAATCTGGCTGCTGCAATCGCGTTTCGCTTCGCGCCAGCGCAAGCGGGTGATGCGCCTGCTGGCCCATCCGCGGTTCCGCGCCGCCTACGATTTCCTGCTGCTGCGGCTCACCGCTTCCAGCGAGCACGCCGAAGACGTGGCCTTCTGGCGCAAGGCCCAGACCCAGTCCGGCGATGAGCTGTCCGCCGCGCTCGGTGTTGCGCCGCCGCGGTACGCGGGAACAGTGGAAGGACATGCGAACGAGGCTGAAGGGCATGCTGGCGAAGGGCATGCCGCCGCAGCGCATGCCGACGAGGAAAGGACGGCCGCGCCCAAGCGCCGCCGTCGCCGCCGTCGCCCCGGCGGCGCCACACCCGTCGCGGAATGACCGCTCCCGTCGTTGCTTTTGTCGGCCTGGGCGGCAACCTGGGCGAGGTCGCCGCGACCTTGCGCGCGGCAACAAGCGCGTTGTCGCGCTTGCCCGGGACCCGCCTGCTGCGCGCCTCGCGCCTGTACCGGACCCCGGCCTGGGGGCTGGAACAGCAACCCGATTTCATCAATGGCGTGGTCGCGCTGGAAACCCGCCTGGCCCCGCGCGAATTGCTCGATGCGCTGCTGCGGATCGAGCGCGAATTCGGCCGCGAACGCGAAGGCGGGCCGCGCTGGGGGCCGCGCAACCTGGACCTGGACCTGTTGCTGCATGGCGAGGCCGTGGTGGAACAGGACGGTTTGCGCCTGCCGCATCCGCACCTGCACGAGCGCGCCTTCGTCCTGGTGCCCCTGCTGGAGATCGCAGCGGATATCCTGATTCCCGGACAAGGCTCCGCGCGGGACGCGCTGTCCCGCCTGGACAGCTCGGCCATCGAAGCATTGGAGGGATAATCAACCCATGAGCACGCACGCCGAAATCAACAAGTGGACCCTGCCGCAGCTCGCCCAGGCCAAGCGCGAAGGCCGCAAGCTGGTGATGCTGACCGCTTACGACTACAGCTTCGCCCGGGTGGTCGATGACAATGGCGTGGACCTGGTCCTGGTCGGCGATTCGCTGGGCATGGTGGTGCAGGGACGCGATTCGACCCTGCCGGTCACCGTGGAGCACATCGCCTACCACACCACCGCGGTCGCGCGCGGGCTGTCGCGGGCCATGCTGATCGCCGACCTGCCATTCCAGTCCGACGCCACCCCGGAGCGCGCCTTGCAGGCGTCGATCGCCTTGCTCCAGGCCGGTGCGGAAATGGTCAAGCTGGAAGGCGCGGGGCACAAGCTGGAAGTGATCAAGTATCTGGTCGAGCGCGACATCCCGGTCTGCGCGCACCTGGGCCTGACCCCGCAGTCGGTGCTGAAATTCGGCGGCTACAAGGTGCAGGGACGCGACGAAGCCGCCGCCGCCCGGTTGCGCGCCGATGCGCAGGCCGTCGCCGAGGCCGGCGCCTCGATGCTGGTTCTCGAATGCGTGCCATCGCCGGTCGCCGCAGCGATCACCGCGGCCAGCGCCATCCCCACCATCGGCATCGGCGCGGGTCCGGACTGCGATGGCCAGGTGCTGGTGTTGCACGATTTCCTTGGTATCGACACCGGCCACCGCAAGCCGAAGTTCGTCAAGGATTTCCTTGCCGGGGGTGGTTCCATTGCGGGAGCGGTCGCCGCCTACGCGGCTGCCGTTCGCGATGGTTCCTTCCCCGATGCCGCACATTCCTACTGACGCCACGGCCCCGACCCGGGAAGCGCAATGATCGAAACCATCACCGAGCTCGACGCGCTGCGCGCGCGGGTCAATGGCTGGAAACGCGAAGGCCTGCGGGTCGGCTTCGTGCCGACCATGGGCAACCTGCATGCCGGCCACTACTCGCTGGTGATGCTGGCCCGTCAATACGCCGACCGCGTGGTCTCCAGCGTGTTCGTCAATCCGACCCAGTTCGGTCCCAACGAGGACTTCACCCGCTACCCGCGCACGCCGGAAGCCGATACCACCGGGCTGGAGGGCGCCGGTTGCGACGTGCTGTGGCTGCCGACGGTGGAATCGATGTATCCGTTCGGCGTCGAGCTGGCCGCCAGCATCAACGTGCCGGGCATCAGCGAAGTGCTCGAAGGCGCGCATCGTCCCGGCCATTTCGATGGCGTGTGCACGGTGGTCACGCGCCTGTTCAACCAGGTGCAGCCCGATATCGCCGCATTCGGCAAGAAGGACTTCCAGCAGCTCGCGGTGATCCAGCAGATGGTGACCGACCTGGCGTTTCCCATCGAGATCCTGGGCGGCGGCATCGTCCGCGAGAACGACGGACTGGCGATGAGTTCGCGCAACCAGTACCTGGGCGCCGACGAGCGTCCCGTGGCGGCGGAAATACGACGCGCGCTGCTGGCGATGCGCGAGGGCCTCGTCGCCGGCCAGCCGCGTGGCGTGGTCGAGGCCGAAGCCTCGCGACGCCTGGCCGAAGCGGGTTTCGCGGTCGATTACGCCGCGATCCGGCGCCCAGACCTGAGCGTGCCTGGCGAAGGCGAAGAGGGCGCGAAAGTCGCGTTGATCGCGGCCAGGCTGGGCAAGACCCGCCTGATCGACAACCTCGAATGGTGAGTCGGCCTGTGTAGGAGCGCCCCATGGGCGCGAGCTCTTGTGGGAGCGGCTTCAGCCGCGAGCTCTTCGCACCGCATCCGGGATTTCACTGAAGAGCTCGCGCCCATGGGGCGCTCCTACAAAACCATGGGATTTGATCGGCTGCTAGACTCCGGGTCCCCCACCCACGCCATCACTCGCCATGCAACTCAGCCTGCTCAAGACCAAGATCCACCGCGCCACCGTCACCCATTCCGAACTCAACTACGAAGGCTCCATCGCCATCGACGGCCTGTTGCTGGATGCCAGCGGCATCCGCGAGTTCGAACAGGTGCACATCTGGGACGTCACCAACGGCAGCCGCTTCAGCACCTATGCGATCCGCGCCGATGAAGGCAGCGGCATCGTTTCGCTGAACGGCGGCGCGGCGCGGCATGTGCAGGTCGGCGACCTGGTGATCATCGCCGCCTTCGCCGGCATGAGCGAACAGGAAGCGGCCGCATTCAAGCCGACCCTGGTCTACGTGGATCGCGACAACAAGCTGACCCACACCAACCATTCCATCCCCAAGCAGGCCGCATGAGCGCCACGCCAGATTTCGCCACGCTGCGCTCGCACGCCTCGAGGCTGCGCGATACGACGATTGCCGCGTTGCTCGCGGGCGATCCCGTACGCGCCGCCGATTTCGCCTTGCGCGAAGGGCCGTTGTATTTCAACTTCGCGCGCCAGTCCCATGATCGCGAGGCGCTGGGCGCCTTGCTGGCGATGGCGCGCGCGCAGGCGGTGCCGGAGGCATTCCGGCGTCTGTTCAACGGTGAAAAAGTCAACGTCACCGAAGGCCGCGCCGCCTTGCACACCGCCCTGCGCGGCAACCATTCCGGCGCTGCAGTCGCACGCGAAGCCTATGCCACCGCCAGCGCGGTCCGCGAACGCATGGCGGCTTTGATCGCGCAGCTGGAAGCCAGCGGGATCACCGATATCGTCAGCGTCGGCATCGGCGGTTCCGACCTCGGTCCGCGGTTGGTGGCCGATGCGCTGCGTGCTCCCGAAGGCAGCCGCTTCCGCGTGCATTTCCTGTCCAATGTCGATGGCGCCGCCGCGCAGCGCACGCTGGCCCCGCTGGATCCCGCGCGCACCGCCGCTATCCTGATTTCCAAGACCTTCGGTACCCAGGAAACCCTGCTCAACGGCGGCATCCTGCGCGACTGGCTGGGTGGCAGCGAGCGCCTGTACGCGGTCAGCGCCAACCCCGAACGCGCCGCGGCCGCCTTCGACATCGCGCCGGAACGCGTGCTGCCGATGTGGGACTGGGTGGGCGGGCGTTATTCGCTGTGGTCGGCGGTGGGCTTGCCGATCGCGCTGGCGATTGGATATGGGCGTTTCGAAGGGTTGCTGGCTGGTGCGTCGGAGTTCGATGCGCATGTATTGAATTCACCGCTGGAAACGAACATCGCCGTGCGCCACGCGCTGACCGCCGTGTGGAACCGCAATGCACTGGGCCATCCCGCGCAGGGCGTGATGACCTACGACCAGCGTCTGGCCTTGTTGCCGGCTTACCTGCAGCAGCTGGTGATGGAGAGCCTGGGCAAGTCGGTGAAGCTGGACGGCAGCCCGGTCGATGCCGACACGGTGCCGGTGTGGTGGGGCGGGGCGGGCACCGATGTGCAGCACAGCTTCTTCCAGGCGCTGCACCAGGGCACCGGCATCGTGCCGCTGGACTTCGTCGGCACGATCCGCAACGACGACCCGTATGCGGAAAACCACCTGGCGCTGATGTCCAATCTGCTGGCGCAGGCCGAAGCATTGGCCAACGGCCAGTCCAGCGACGACCCCCACCGCGCCTATGCCGGCGGACGACCGAGCACCCTGATCCTGCTCGACGCGCTGACCCCGCAATCGCTGGGCGGACTGATCGCCATGTACGAACACAGCGTCTATGCGCAATCGGTGCTGTGGGGCATCAACGCCTTCGACCAGTTCGGCGTGGAACTGGGCAAGCAGCTGGCGAACGGATTGATGCCGGCGCTGCGCGGCGAGGCGCAGGCCAGCGATCCGGTGACCAGGGCATTGCTGGCGGAATTGAAGGCGCGCGCCTGATAGCACTTGTGTAGGAGCGCCCCATGGGCGCGAGCTCTTCGTTACGCATACGGAATCTTGACGAAGAGCTCGCGCTCATGGGGCGCTCCTAGGTTCGGGGCGCTCCTACGGTTTTTTCTCGTGTTGCTGCAACGCCCACGCCACATGCTCGCGTACCACTTCCGATGCATGGTCGCGCCGTGAGGCCAGCGAGGCGAGCACCTCCGGCGTGCCTGGTGCATTGCCCAGCGCCACCGCGATGTTCCGCAGCCAGCGCTCGTAACCGCTGCGGCGGATCGCCGAGCCTTCGGTGCGGCTGAGGAATTCGTCTTCCGTCCACGCGAACAGCTGCGGCAGCGTGGCGATATCAAGATCGTTGCGGGCGCGGAAGTCCGGTTCGTCGCTGTGCTTGGCGAACTTGTTCCAGGGGCAGACCAGCTGGCAGTCGTCGCAGCCGAAGATGCGGTTGCCGATGGCGGGGCGCAGTTCCTCGGGGATCGCGCCTTCGTGTTCGATGGTCAGGTAGGAAATGCAGCGGCGCGCATCTAGCCGGTAGGGCGCGACGATGGCCTGGGTCGGGCAGATGTCGATGCACTTCATGCAGGTGCCGCAATGCGCGCTGGCGGGTTCGTCGATGGGCAGCGGCAGGTCGACGTAGATCTCGCCGAGGAAGAACCACGAACCGCCGTCCTTGTCGATCAGGCAGGTGTGCTTGCCGATCCAGCCCAGTCCCGCGTTGCGCGCCAGGGCGCGTTCCAGCACCGGCGCGGAATCCACGAACACGCGGTGGCCGAACGGCCCGAGTTCCTGCTGGATGCGCTCGGCGAGTTTCTGCAGGCGCTGCCGCATCAGCTTGTGGTAATCGCGTCCCAGCGCATAGCGGGCGACATAGGCGCGCTCGCCGTCGGCCAGCGTGGTCCAGGCTTCCTCGCCATCGTTGCGGCCGTAATCCAGCCCGACCGAGATCACCCGCACGGTGCCGGGGATGAGTTCCTGTGGGCGCGAACGCTTGTCGCCATGCCGCGCCATCCACTC
Source organism: Pseudoxanthomonas sp. (assembly GCA_041919795.1). Taxonomy (GTDB): domain Bacteria; phylum Pseudomonadota; class Gammaproteobacteria; order Xanthomonadales; family Xanthomonadaceae; genus Pseudoxanthomonas_A. Next base: position 238,939 of record JAYRTC010000005.1, read on the forward strand.
CATCGACCCGTACAGGCCCTGGGCCAGCCAGTCGCGTAGGTGCTCTTCGTCCGCGCCCAGTTCGATCCCGCTGATGCCGCAGCGCTGGAAGCCCAATTCGCGCGACAGCAGGCGCACCTTTCGCGCGAAGGCGGCCGGATCGGGCATGGCTTGGGAAGGCGAAGACATGGGCGAAGTATAGAATCCATGCCATGTACGGTTTCCTGCCCCTGTTCGAACGCAATGCCGCGCGCGCCCTGGACCAGCGCGCCACGGCGCTGTTGGGTGGCGATGGTTATGTGCTGATGCAGCGCGCGGGGCAGGCGGCCTGGCAACACCTGCTGCAGCACTGGCCGTCCGCGCAGCGCATCAGCGTGGTCTGCGGCCCCGGCAACAACGGCGGCGATGGCTATGTGCTGGCGCGGCTGGCGCATCGTTCGGGCCGCAAGGTCAGCGTGCTGCATCTGGCCGAACACGTGCCGCGCACGCCGCTGGCCCAGCGCGCCTGCACCGAATATGTAGCTTCCGGCGGACGCATCGAACTCTTCCCCGAGGCCTTGCCGCACGGCGACGTGGTGGTGGATGCGCTGTTCGGCATCGGCCTGTCGCGCGCGGTGGATGCAGCGGCGGCGGCATTGATCGATGCGATCAACGTGCAGGCCGCGCCGGTGTTTTCGCTGGATGTTCCCAGCGGCCTGGATTCGGACCTGGGCTCGGCGCCGGGCAAGGTGGTGCATGCGACGGCGACGCTGCAGTTCATCGCGCGGCACGCGGGCCTGTACAGCGGCGCCGCGTTGGAACAGGTCGGCCTGCTCGGCCTGGATCGACTCGACGTGCCGGAAGAGACCTTCGATTCCGTCGATCCCTGCGCGATGCTGTTGACCGGGGAAGCCTTGTCGCGCTGGCTGCTTCCGCGGCGGCGCAATACCCACAAGGGCGAGTCCGGCCGTGCGCTGTGCATCGGCGGCGACCACGGCCACGGCGGCGCCATCGCGTTGTGCGCGGAAGCCGCCTTGCGCAGCGGCGCGGGCTTGCTGGACGTGGCCACGCGCGAAAACCATGTGCCGGTCCTGCTTGCGCGGCGCCCGGAAGCGATGGCGCATGCGGTCGAATCCGGCGAAGACCTGCAGCCGCTGCTGGCGCAGGCCGATGCGGTCGCGATCGGACCCGGACTGGGGCAGGGCGAGTGGGCGCGGGCGATGCAACGGTTGGCGCTGGCGGCAGGCAAACCGCTGGTGATCGATGCCGATGCGCTCAACTTTCTCGCCGCAGAATCTTGCTTGCTTGCCGATGCCATCCTCACCCCGCATCCCGGCGAAGCCGCGCGCCTGCTCGGCAGCGACAACGCCAGCGTGCAGCGCGATCGTTTCGCCGCCGCGCGCGCAATCGCGCAACGCTACGACGCGGTGACGGTATTGAAGGGCGCGGGCACGCTAGTCTGCGCGCCGGGTGAAATTCCGCGAGTGATCGATGCAGGCAATCCGGGCATGGCCGTGGGCGGCATGGGCGATGTGCTTACCGGCGTGATCGTGGCCCTGCGCGCCAGTGGCCTGTCCGCCTTCGACGCGGCAAGCGCCGGTGCGCTGCTGCATTCGCTGGCCGGCGACGCGGCGGCGGGCGAAGGCGAGCGCGGCCTGTTGCCGTCGGATCTCTTCCCGCACCTGCGCCGCCTGGCGAACCCGGAGACGATGGACTGATGCTGCTGCAACTTGCCGATACCAATGCGACCGAAGTACTGGGCCGCGCGCTTGCCGCGACGCGCCCGGCGCAGGCGGTCGTGCATTTGCAAGGCGATCTGGGCGCAGGAAAATCCACGCTTGCGCGCGCCTTGCTGCGCGCACTCGGCGTCGAAGGCGCCATCCGCAGCCCCACCTACACCCTGGTCGAGCGCTACCCGATTCCCGCAGGGGAAGCCTGGCACCTCGATCTCTACCGCATCGGCGATGCGGCGGAACTGGATTTCCTGGGCCTGGACGATGCGACCGCCACGCTGTGGTTGGTGGAATGGCCGGAACGTGCCGGCCCTGCCTTGCCGGCAGCGGATTTGCGGGTGGAGCTGGCTATCTCTGGCGACGGACGCAGCGCCTGCTTGCAGGCCCAATCGAAGATCGGCCAGGCCTGGCTGGCCGAACTGGGTGCGCACAGCGACTTGGCGGACTTAGCTATCCAACCCGCATAGGAAGTTACGGCAGGTCACGGATTATTAAGGGAAAAGATTTGCATTTTCTGGTCGATGGTGCTTGAATCCGGCCCATGTCTATGGGGATCGCCCGTTTCGGAAGCAGCATGGTGGGCCTCGCGCTTGCCGTGGCCGTCGCGTTTCCGCTTTCCGCCGGCGAAGTCCGCAGTGTCAGCGTCGATACCGGTGCCACCGGCACCCGCGCCGAGATCCAGTTGGAAGGCAGGGGTGAGTACAAGACCATCGCCCTGTCCGGCCCGGATCGGCTGGTGGTGGACCTGCCTGCTTCCAGTGCCGTTCGCGGGCTGAAGCTTCCTGCCGGCAGCGGCATCGTCAAGTCGGTGCGCACCGGCCAGCCGACTCCCGACACCTTCCGCATCGTCTTCGATCTCGCCTCCTCGGTTGTGGTGATGAAGCCGCGCATGGAGCCTTCGGCCACCGGTTCGCGGCTGATCCTGGAATGGCCGGGCGATGGCCCGGCGATCGCTGCGCAATCTCCCGCCGTCGCTTCGTCGCCCGTGTCCACCTCGCCTGCTTCTGCTTCGCATGCTCCAGCGCCGTCCAGCACCCTGTCCGCCGCCCAGGCCACCGCGCTCTTGACCTCGGCCGCGGCGCAGCAGGCTGCGGTGAAACCGCCGGCCACTGCTTCGCAATATTCACCGCTGGCCATCCTCAACGGTCAGATGGCCGGCACGCCGGTTGTTTCCGCAACCGATACGAGGGCATCCGCCCCGGGAACGACACAGCCGGCCCCGGCCCAGCACACCATCGCCACCGGCGTGCCGACGCCGGCCACGCCCACGACATCCACGCCCACGACATCCGCGCCGGACCAGGAGCTTGCGGCTGGCGAGGCGCTCGCGTCCGGCAAGCCCGTGCCGCAGATGCCGATGCGCAGCGGCATGCGTCCGCTCATCATCGCCATCGACGCGGGCCACGGCGGCCAGGATCCGGGCGCGCAAGGCCCGACCGGCAAGCGCGAGAAGGACGTGGTGCTCGCGGTCGCCCGCGAACTGGCCCGCCAGGTCAACGCCACCCCAGGCATGAAGGCTTACCTGGTGCGCGATGGCGACTATTTCATCCCCCTGCCGCAGCGTGCGCGCAAGGCACGGGCCAACAAGGCGGACATGTTCGTCTCCATCCATGCCGATGCGGCGGAAAACCGCAACGCGCGCGGTTCCTCGGTCTATGTGCTGTCGCTGAAGGGTGCTTCCTCGCAGCGTGCGCGCTGGCTGGCGAACAAGGAGAACTCCTCCGACCTGGTCGGCGGCGTGCGCCTGCAGCAGGTCGACAACACCTTGTCTTCGGTGTTGCTGGACCTGGCCCAGAGCGGCCACATGAAGGCGTCGGAAGATGCCGCCAACCATGTGCTGGACGGACTCAAGCGCGTCGGCAACAACCACAAGCCGAATATCGAGCGGGCCAATTTCGCAGTGCTGCGCACTTCCGACATGCCGGCGATGCTGGTGGAAACCGCTTTCATCTCCAATGCCGATGAAGAGCGTCGCCTGGCCGATCCGGCCTACCAGCGCAAGGTCGCCGGCGCGGTGCTGGATGGCGTGCAGACCTACTTCACCCGCCAGCCGCCTCCGGGCACGCTGTTCGCCGCACGTGCGCGCGCCATTGAAGTGGCCAGGGTCACCGCCGGCAACGGTAGCGCCGGCGCACCGTAAACGCCGGCCCTCGGCTATCATCACGGCTGGTTTTTCCCGACGACAAACCGCGTCGTCAACAGACCCTAGTGCAGATCCGCCAACTCCCCGACACCCTCATCAACCAGATTGCCGCGGGCGAGGTCGTCGAACGCCCTGCGTCCGTGGTCAAGGAACTGGTCGAAAACGCGCTGGATGCCGGCGCCCTGCGCATCGACATCGACCTGGAAGAGGGCGGCATCCGCCTGATCCGCATTCGCGACGATGGCGGCGGCATCGCCGCCGAACAACTGCCGCTGGCCGTGTCCCGTCATGCCACCAGCAAGATCGCTTCACTGGACGACCTGGAATCGGTGGCCACGCTCGGCTTCCGTGGCGAGGCCTTGCCCTCGATCGCTTCGGTCAGCCGCTTCTCGATGTCCTCGCGTCGCGCCGGCGATGCACATGGCGCGTCCCTGCAGATCGAAGGCGGCCGGCTAGGCGAGGTGATGCCGAAGTCGCAGCCGCCCGGGACCACGGTGGAAGTGCGCGAGTTGTTCTACAACGTGCCGGCGCGGCGCAAGTTCCTGCGCGCCGAACGCACCGAGCTCGGCCACATCGAGGAATGGCTGCGTTCGCTGGCGCTGGCGCGTCCGGACGTGGAGTTGCGGGTCAGCCACAACGGCCGGCCCTCGCGCCGTTACAAGCCTGATCTGCTGGATGCCTCGCTGCGCCTGAATGAAACACTGGGCGAGGATTTCGCCCGCCAGGCGCTGCGCGTGGAGCATGCTGCGGCCGGTATGCGCTTGCATGGCTGGATCGCCTTGCCGAGCTATTCGCGCGCCAGCGCCGACCAGCAATACCTGTATGTCAACGGCCGCGCGGTGCGCGACCGCAACATCGCCCATGCGGTGAAGATGGCCTATCAGGATGTGCTCTTCCACGGCCGCCAGCCCGCCTATGTTTTGTTCCTGGAAATCGATCCGCTGCGCGTCGATGTCAACGTGCATCCGGCCAAGCACGAGGTGCGTTTCCGCGACACGCGGCTGGTCCACGATTTCGTCTATCGCACCTTGCAGGATGCGCTGGCGGAAACGCGCGCCGGTGCGATAGCGGCGGCGACGCAAGGCGCCGCGGACAACGCGCGCTATCCGGAGGCTGCCGCTTTCTCCGGTTCGCCCGCATCGTGGTCGCCCGCGATGCAATCGCCACAGGGTTTGAACCTGGGCGAAGCGCCGGCGGCTTATGCCGCGCTTTACGCGCAGCCCTCGAGCTCCGCGCAAGCCTTCTCCTCGCAATCGCCGCAACAACCTTTGCCCGCAAGCAGCGACGCCGCGATTCCGCCGCTGGGTTACGCGGTCGCGCAACTGCACGGCATCTACATCCTGGCCGAGAATGCCGACGGGCTGATCGTGGTCGATATGCACGCAGCGCACGAACGCATCGGTTACGAAAAACTCAAGTCCGCGCACGACGGCATCGGCCTGCATTCGCAACCGTTGCTGGTGCCGTTGAACCTTGCGGTGGCGGAACGCGAAGCGGAAGTCGCCGAACGCGAGGCCGAAACCCTCGCGACGCTGGGTTTCGACGTGACCCGCAGCGGGCCGCAGTCGTTGAGCGTGCGCAGCGTGCCGGCATTGCTGGCCCAGGCTGAACCCGAAGGCTTGCTGCGCGACGTGCTGACCGACCTGCGCGAGCATGGCGAGACCCTGCGCGTCGCCGCCGCGCGCGACGAACTGCTTTCGACCATGGCCTGCCACGGCGCAGTGCGGGCCAACCGCCGTTTGACCGTGCCGGAAATGAACGCGCTATTGCGCGAGATGGAAATCACCGAACGCTCGGGCCAATGCAATCACGGCCGGCCGACCTGGGCGCGCTTTTCCCTGGCTGAAATAGATCGCTGGTTCATGAGGGGGCGTTGAAGATGGGGAAGTTCATGGAACCTGTTCGTGACTTTGGCCCAGGATTGCCCGGGCTGCGCCTCCCCCTTTGTAAAAGGGGGATCGAGGGGGAATTGCTTTTGCTTGAAAGCAGGACCAAGAGCAAATCCCCCGTAGCCCCCTTTTCCAAAGGGGGCAAGGCAAAGACATCGCGCAGGTATGCAGGGATCGCGAACAGACTGCCCGGCCTGGCGTTGAGCGTGCTGCTGTTATTGCTGCTGGTCGCATGCGATCGCGACGGCAATCAGGAGCAAGGCGGGAAGCAAGCCCCGATAGATGAAAATTTCCTCGCCGACAATGCGGTCTGGCGCAATGAACGCAAGGAAGCATTGCTCAAGCCCGACGGCTGGACCAGCCTGGTCGGCTTGCACTGGCTGGAACTCAAGGCGCATTACCTGGGCAGCAGTGCCGGCAGCGGCATCCGCCTGGCCGTGGGTCCACCGAAGATGGGCATGCTGGAACAACGCGACGGGCGCATCTTCTTCACCCCGGAACGTGGCGTCGCCCTGACCCTGGATGGCGAACCGTTGAAGGGACGCGTCGAACTGAAGACCGACCGCGACGAGACTCCCAGCCTGGTCGGTTTCGATGAAGGCAAGGGCGTGCTCGGCGTGATCAAGCGTGGCGAGCGTTATGCCTTGCGGATCAAGCACGCCGACGCGCCGACGCGACTGCGGTTCACGGGCCTGCAATACTGGCCTGCGGATCCGGGCTGGAAGATCACCGGCAAGTTCGTGCCGCATCCGCCCGGCAAGACCCTGCCCATCGTCGACATCATCGGCACCACCAGCGATGCGCCCAATCCCGGCGCGGTCGAGTTCGTGCGCGACGGCAAGACCTACCGCATCGAGGCCATTGGCGAACCGGGCAGCGACGAGCTGTTCCTGGTGCTGGCAGACCGTACCAGCGGTCACGGCAGTTATTCGGCGGGCCGTTTCATGGACACGCCGGGTCCGGATGCGCAGGGCCAAGTCGTGCTGGATTTCAATCGCGCCTACAACCCGCCTTGCGCGTTCACGCCTTTCGCCACCTGCCCGTTGCCGCCGCCGGAGAACCGGCTTGACCTGGCCATCAGCGCCGGCGAAAAAGCCTACGCGCACAAGGCCGCCGCACCATGACAAGGATCCCCATGCGTTTCATCAATGCCCGCTCGTTCAAGCGATCCTTCAAGCCGCTGCTGTTGTCCTTGCTGGCCGCGTCCGCATTCGCGGTCAATGCCGACTCGCCCAAGCCCGCGCCTTCGCAACCGCCGGTGCCGTTGTTGTGGAAGGTATCCGATGCGGACAATTCGGTGTACCTGCTGGGTTCGTTCCATTTGTTGAAGCCGAATGACTATCCACTGTCGAAGGACGTGGACGCGGCCTTCGCGGATGCGGAATCGCTGGTCTTCGAGATGACTCCGGAAGAGATGGCGTCGCCCGCCCTCGGCATGCAGATGGGCCAGGCGGCGCTGCGCACCGATGGCAGCAAGCTCGACAGCGAGCTGTCGCCGGCAACGGTGGCGCTGCTCGAAGACTGGATCGCCGGCAACGGCGCCGAGCTGCAGAAAACCGGGATGACCGCGCAGGCCTTGCAGATGTTCGAGCCCTGGTTCGCGGGGCTCATGATCAGCATCGTGGAAATGACCAAGCAGGGACTGGATCCCAAGCTCGGCCTGGATTCGCACTTCGCCGAACTGGCCACCAAGGCCGCAAAGCCGACCGCGGGCCTGGAGACCGGTGCCGAGCAGATCGCGTTCCTCGATGGCATGGGCAAGGAAGAGCAGCTCCAATTCCTGACCGAGGCGCTGACCGAGGCCAAGGAGGGCAGCAGCGAAACCACTCGGCTGCACAAGGCATGGCGCGCCGGCAACGCCAAGCTGTTGTGGGAAGACATGGGCGTGGAAATGAAAAAGGAATACCCACGCCTGTACCAGCGCATCAACGTGGCCCGCAACAATGCCTGGGTACCGAAGATCGAGCGGCGGCTCGCTGCGCCCGGCACGGACGACACCCTGGTGGTGGTGGGCGCCCTGCACCTGCTGGGCTCCGATGGCGTGGTCGAAAAGCTGCGTGCGAAAGGCTACAAGGTCGAGCGGATGTGCTCAGCATGCGCAGCTCCCCTGTAGGAGCGCCCCATGGGCGCGAGCTCTTCGTGACGATCGCGATCTGATTGAAGAGCTCGCGCCCATGGG
>JAYRTC010000006.1:0-179519 GCA_041919795.1 Pseudoxanthomonas sp.
CCCATGGGCGCGAGCTCTTCGCCGGAATGGCGGAAAGAGCTCGCGCCCATGGGGCGCTCCTACATTCGATTCTTGAAGTCCATAATTCGTGCCATGAACGCCGCTTCCATCCCCAGCGATATCGTCCAGTCCTCCACGGACCGTTTGAAGATCACCGAGATCTTCCTGTCCCTGCAGGGCGAAGCCGCCACCGTCGGCTGGCCGACCGTGTTCGTGCGCCTGACCGGCTGTCCCTTGCGTTGCCAGTATTGCGATACCGCCTACGCCTTCCATGGCGGCGAGTGGCGCGACATCGCCGACATCGTCGCCGAAGTCGCCGGCCATGGCGTGCGCCACGTCTGCGTCACCGGCGGCGAGCCGCTGTCGCAGAAGCGCTGCCTGATCCTGCTGCGCGCGCTGTGCGATGCGGGTTACGACGTGTCGCTGGAAACTTCGGGCGCCATCGACATCGCAGAGGTCGATCCGCGTGTTTCCCGGGTACTGGATATCAAGACCCCGGGTTCGGCGGAAGTCGCGCGCAATCGCTGGGAAAACCTGCCGCTGCTGACCGCGCGCGACCAGGTGAAATTCGTGTTGTGCGGACGCGAGGATTACGAATGGGCGCGCGAGATCGTCTCGACCCACCGCCTGAGCGAACGCTGCGACGTGCTGTTCTCGCCCAGCAAGTCGGAGCTTTCCCCGCGCGACCTGGCCGACTGGATCATCGCCGACCGCCTGCCGGTGCGCTTCCAGATGCAGCTGCACAAGCTGCTGTGGAACGACGAGCCGGGCCGTTGACCAGTAGGAGCGGGCCCTGCCCGCGACCGCTCTTGGCGAGGAAACGAAAAACGTCGCGGGCAGGGCCCGCTCCTACAAGGGCATGAAGAGCATCGCGCCCATGGGGCGCTCCTACATTAGAATCCCGCAATGAAAAACGCAGTCGTCCTCGTCTCCGGTGGCATGGATTCAGCCGTCGTCCTCGCTCTTGCCCGTGAGCAGGGTTTTGCCGTGCATGCGCTCAGCGTGCGCTACGGCCAGCGTCACACCTCTGAACTGGAAGCCGCGGACCGGGTTTCCAGCGCCCTGGGCGCAGTGGCGCACAAGACCGTCAACGTCGATCTGCGCTCGATCGGCGGCTCGGCGCTGACCGACGATATCGAAGTGCCGGAAGCGGGCGGCACCGGCATCCCGGTGACCTATGTGCCTGCGCGCAACACGATCATGCTGTCTGTGGCGCTTGGCTGGGCCGAAGTATTGGGTGCGGCGGATATCTTCTGCGGAGTCAATGCGGTGGACTACTCCGGTTATCCGGATTGCCGTCCCGAGTTCATCGACGCCTTCGGGAAGCTCGCCAACCTGGCCACCAAGGCCGGGGTCGAAGGCGCCGGCCTGCGCATCCACGCGCCGCTGATGAAGATGAGCAAGGCCGACATCGTCCGCGAAGGCGTGCGCCTGGGCGTGGATTTCGGCCAGACCGTGTCCTGCTACCGCGCCGACGACCAGGGCCGCGCCTGCGGCCACTGCGACGCCTGCCAGCTGCGCGCCGCCGGCTTCGCCGACGCCGGCGTGCCCGACCCCACCCATTACGCCTGATTTCGCAGCGGGCGCGTGGTGCGTTAGAATGCGCGTCCGGTGCAAGGCCGGGTGTTCCAGGCGGGCCGTTAGCTCAGTTGGTAGAGCAGAAGACTTTTAATCTTTTGGTCGATGGTTCGAATCCATCACGGCCCACCATCCCCACTCGAACCGAACAGCCCGCAAGCGAGAGTCAAGACGCGCAGCGGCGCGTTCCTAGTTGATGGCGGCTGTGGGTACTCGCGGCGCGGTTCGAATCCATCACGGCCTACCATCCCCACTCGAACAGCCCGCAAGCAAGATTCCGGGCGCGCAGCGACGCGTTTTGTATTCCTCCGAATCGAGTACTTCAGGCTCTCCCTGGCGCACGCTTCTCTGGCAGATGCTGCCTACACCGGAGCAGTGAGGCAACGGGCCTGTAAAACAACAACGGCCCGAAAGCGGGCCGTTGTCGTGGAGCGTATGCAGTGTATTACTTGGCCGCGGGTGCTGCGGCCGGTGAAGCGGCCTTGGCGAAATCCCCGGCGACATACACGCTGAGGTTTTCCGGTTTCAGGTGCTTGCGGATCGCCGCGTTCACCTGGTCGACGGTCACGGCCTTGTATTGCGCATCCAGCGCGGCGGTGAATTCCATCGTGCGCCCGAAATAAAGCTGGTCGGTGAGCATCCCGGCGACGGCTCCGTCTTCGGCACGCGCTTGCTGGCGCTGGGTCAGGACGCCCGACACCATGTCGCGCACTTCGTCGGCGGTCACGCCGTCCTTGATCAGACGGGCCAATTCTTCGCGTACCGCGGCTTCCACCTTGACCATGTTCTGCGGCGCGGCGATGGCCTGGATGATGAACTTGCCGCTGTCGTCCTTGCCGCCGCGGCTGTCGTCGGCGCTGATGCTGCTTTGCACGCCATAGCTCAAGCCTTCCTTCTGCCGGATGCGATCGCCCAGACGCGACTTCAGCGCGCCGCCGCCGAAGATGTCGTTGGCGATGCGCAAGGCGGGGTAATCGGCATCGGTCACTTTCAGCGACACGTTGCTGCGGGCCAGCAGGACCGCATTGGGTTTGTCGGGCGTCTCGAAGCGTTCGCGCACCGCAGCCACATTGGCGAAATGCGTGCCGATGGGTGCGTAGGGCCTGGAAGATTTCCAATCCGCGAACAGGGCTTGCAACTGCTGCTTGACCGCGACCGGGTCGAAGTCGCCGACGATGGCGATCTCGCCATTGTCCGTGCCATAGAAATCGTGGTGGAAAGCGCGCAGGTCCTCGATCTTCAACGCCTTCAGCGCGGCCAGCGACTCGTCCAGCGTCTTCACATGCAGCGGATGGCCGACCGGCCACGGATCGAAGTGCAGGGCCATGGCCATGCCGGCCACGCTGCCCGGCTCCTTGCGCGAGGCTTCCAAGCCAGTGATCGCCTGCAGGCGCAGCTGCTCGAATTCGCTTTCCGGGAACACCGGATTGCGCAGCACATCCGCGGCCAGCGCCAGCGCCTCGGCCAGCTGCGCCTTGCGCGTGTTCAACGAAATCGACGCCGCCTGCGCATCGCCGCCGATGGCGGCCTTGGTCTTCAGTGCTTCAAAGCGCTGGTCGATCTGCTGGCGGCTGAGATCCTTGCTGCCGCGCATCAGCATGGCGCCCGCGAAACCGGCGGCGTCGGTGCGGCCAGTCACCGATTTTTCGTCGCCGAAGCGGAACTTGGCGTCGACCATGACGGTTTCGCCGCGGGTCTTCTTCGGCAGCAGCGAGACCTTCAGGCCATTGCCCAGGGTGAAGGTCTGCGTGCGCGCCTGCAGGTTCTGCGGGGTCGGGTCGAAATTCTCGCCCGCGGCCACCGCGACGCGGCCCACATAACCTTCCACCACCTTGGCTGCTTCCGGCGCCACGGCCACTTCGACCCGTTGCGCGTTGTCGGTGGGTACGAAGCGGCCCAGCGTGCGATTGCTGGATTTCAGGTAGATGGCGGCCACGCGATTCACGTCCGCCGCAGTCACTTTCTCGATCGCGTCGCGGCTGGTGAACAGCAGGCGCCAGTCGCCCGCGGCCTGGAATTCGGACAGGCCCATGCCCACCGCGTTGACATCGGTGAAGTACAACTCGTAGGCATTGGCGATGCGCTGCTTGGCTTCATCGACTTCCTGCTGGGTGATCGGGCGTTTGGCCAGGTCTTCCACCTGCGCAAGCAGTTCGGCTTCGGCCTTGGCGGCATCGCCGTCCTTGGGCAGCACCGCGATCACGCTGAGCAGGCCAGGGTCGTGCATCGATTCATCGCCAGCGCCCGCGCCTGCGGCGATCTTGGTTTCCACCAGCGCCTTGTGCAGGCGCCCACCCGGCGTATGGCCCAGCACATTGGACAATACGTTGAGCGGCGCGCTGTCGGCCTGGGTCAGGGCCGGGATGTGATACGCGGCGGCAATCAGGCGGATATCGCCGCTGCGACGCACGGTGACTTCGCGCTCGCCATCCTGGGCCGGTTCGGCGGTGTAGAAGCGAGGCAGGACGCGCGTGGGCTTGCGCAGCTTGCCGAAACGGGCGCTGACCAACGCCAGGGTCCTGGCCGGATCCACGCGGCCGGCGATGATCAGCACGGCGTTATCGGGCTGGTACCACTGGCGGTAGAACGCCTGCAGCTTGTCGATCGGCACGCCTTCCACATCCGAGCGCGCGCCGATGGTGCTGTTGCCGTAGTTATGCCAGAGGAAAGCGGTGGAACGGATGCGCTGGAACAACACCGCAACGGGTGTGTTCTCGTTTTTCTCCAGTTCGTTGCGCACCACCGTCATCTCGGTGTCCAGGTCCTTCCGGGCCACGTTGGAATTGACCATGCGGTCCGCTTCCATGCCCAGCACCCAGGCCAGGGTGTCGTCATTGGCCGGGAACGAGGAGAAATAGTTGGTGCGGTCCAGCGAGGTGGTGGCGTTGAAGGCGATGCCGCGCTTCTTCATCTCGCCACTGATGTCCGACTGCGTGGGCGTGCCCTTGAACAGCAGGTGCTCCAGCAGGTGGGCCATGCCGGTCTCGCCGTAGTTCTCGTGCACCGAGCCGACGCCGTAAACCAGGTTCACGGTGACCGTGGGCTTGGTGCTGTCGGGGAACAGCAATACCTTCATGCCATTGGGCAGGTTGTACTGGCTGATGCCCTCGATGCTGGGGCCGGCAGTCACGCCCTTGGGCAGGGGCGCCTGGGCGAAGGCGAACGACGGGGATCCGAAGGCCAGGGCCAGGATCAGGGGGATGACACAGCAATTCCTTTTCATTGGTGCTCTCTGTGTGAAGTAATGGTGCGCAGAAAACATTCCCGGCTTCCATGCGCTTGGAGGGTCGTGCTTCAAACGGTTGCGGGGGTTACCCCGGCGGGTTGCGGCAACGCGAGCCCATTGAGCTGTCTTGCCGTGCGGCGAGTATAAGGCTCCAGCGCCCATTTGCAGGGCTCGCGGCGCGGGCCCAGGAGGTCTGCTTCCAGGCGCATGTCATGCGAAGGGCAATGCTGTTGCAATCAACGCAAGGCAATTGCAACGGCAAGAGCACGCTCGCTGCGCTCACGCCCCTCTCCTGCCCTGTGGGCATCCTCTCCCACAAGGGGAGAGGAGGGTTCCTCGCCGCTGCGCTCTACCCGGGCTACGCCACTTCAAGGAATTGCTCAGAGTTTTCTCAGCCGGCAGAACCGGATTTCCGCACCATTTTCTTGACCGTCTGCTGTTTGCGATCCGGTGCATTGGTGGCGGCTTGTCCGGATTTCAGCTGTGCAATCGTCTCTTCCTCATGCAAGGTCATGAGCGATTCCATCAGCTGGTCATCCGCGCTGGAACAGACGCCCAGCAGCAATGCTTCCTCGCAGCCCTCGGCGGCGATGTAGGCGTGGCCCATATTGGAATCGATGTAAGCCGATTCGCCGGCTTCGAGCACGATAGGGTCGTAGAACTCGGTATGCACCTCGGCGCGTCCTTCCAGGACATGGATGTACTCCTCGCCGGAGTGATGGACCAGTTCGCCGAATTCACGAAGGCTCTTGGCGCGCACCCGGACCAGTGCCGGGATCATGCGTTTGCGGCGCAGCTCGGGGCACAGGTAGTAATAGTCGTAGTTGGGCGTGTTGACGCGGATCGCGTCTTCGATGCGGCCGATGCTGCGGCGGGCGGTCACCGGCTGCTCCTCCGCCTGGCCTTCTTCGGCGAACAATTCCGACATGCGGATATTGAGCCGCTGGCTGAGTTGAAGCAGCTTGTCGTAGGTGAGGGTCAGGCGGTCGTGTTCCACCTTGGAAAGGGTGGAAAGCGGGATGCCCGAATGCTGGCTCATCTGCTTGAGCGTCCAGCCCTTGCGCGCGCGCAACGAGCGCAGCAGTCCGCCGATGGTGGGGTGTTGCGATGTCATTCTTGCCTGGTCTCCGGGTTAAAGGCCGCAACGGTGGATTGTCCTGAGCAGGGTCATCATCGCCTCAGCAGGACCTCCAGGGAAGGTGGCAATGGGCGATACAGGCAGGGAAGGGCTGACTTTTGGCATGTTGACAATTCTCTGATTGGGATCATTATTGCCGAATCAGGATAAAGCTCACTCTTTGCTGCCGTCCCAGCCTGCCTGGGCGGGCTTTTTCGTCCAACCCGGAGACTAAGCGATGCGCGTAATTCCGTTCACGTTGTGCGGCTGTCTGTTGGCCATGGGGCTGATCTCGGCGCCAAAGGCGCAGGAGGCCGCTTTGGTGCCGACCGTGGTTCCGCCTGCCGCGGCGCCGGCTGTCCCCTCCGTTTCCACAGTGCCCAAAGCCCCGTCGCCCGATGCCGTGCCCGAGCTGACCCGCGCCGACCTGGAGGCCTGGCTGGATGGCTACCTGCCTTACGCGCTGGATAACGGCGATATCGCCGGTGCGGTGGTGGTGGTGGTCAAGGACGGCCAGGTGCTGCTGCAGAAAGGCTACGGCTATTCGGATATCGAAAAGCGCGCCCCGGTCGATCCGGCGGGTACGCTGTTCCGGCCCGGCTCGGTGTCCAAGCTGTTTACCTGGACCGCAGTCATGCAATTGGTCGAGCAGGGCAAGCTGGATCTGGACGCCGACCTCAACCAGTACATCGACTTCAAGATTCCCCCGCGCGATGGCAAGCCGATCACGCTTCGCCAGGCGATGACCCATACCACGGGGCTGGAAGAGCAGCTCCGCGCGTTGATCACCACGCGCAAGGAAGGGATCACTTCCCTGGAAACGGCGCTGAAGTACTGGGTGCCGGAACGCATCCATGCGCCGGGCGCAACGCCTGCCTATTCCAACTATGCGACCGCGCTGGCCGGTTATATCGTGCAGCGCGTGTCCGGCGAACCGTTCGACGCCTATATCGCGCGTCACATCTTCCAGCCGCTGGGCATGGCCCACTCGAGCTTCAGCCAGCCGCTGCAGCCGGCCTTGCTGGCGAAGATGTCCAAGGGCTACGACAAGGCCTCGGATGGCGTGGCGAAAGATTACGAATTCATCGGCCTGGCGCCGGCCGGCAGCCTGGCGGCCACGGGCGCGGACATGGGTCGTTTCATGCTGGCGCACCTGCAGGATGGCGCTTACGGGGATGCGCGCATCCTGAAAGCCGAAACCGCGCAGGCGATGCATTCGACGGGGCAGGCTTCCGTCGGTCCGCTCAACCGGATGATGCTTGGCTTCTACGAAACCAGCGTCAACGGTCATCGGGCGATCGCGCATGGTGGCGACACCACTCTGTTCCACAGTGACCTCGAGCTGTTCCTCGACGACGGCATCGGCCTCTACATTTCCATGAACAGCAATGGCCGCGATGGGGCGACCGGCGTGATCCGCGGCGTCTTGTCCCGCAACTTCGCCGACCGCTATCTGCCCGGGCCGAAAGGGCGCGCGCCGGCGCTGGACGCGGCCCAGGCCAAGCTGCACACGCAGCAGATGGTCGGCCACTACGAGAGCAGCCGGCGTCCGCAAAGCAATTTCATGTCGCTGGTCAACATGCTGGGCCAGGTCGAGGTAGTGGCGAACGAGGACGGCACGATCAGCGTGCCGCTGTCGACGGGCGCCAATGGCGTGCCGAGGAAATGGCGCGAGGTTTCGCCCTATCTGTGGCAGGACGTGGACGGCAGCGACCGTCTGGCCGCCGATGTCGTCGATGGCAAGGTCACCCGTTTCACGATGGAGCCCTACGCACCGATCATGGTGTTCGAGCGTCTCTCGACCTGGCGTTCGCTGTCGTTGCCGCTGCTGGTGGCCAGCTTGTCCGTGTTGTTGCTGACCGTGCTCGCTTGGCCGGTATCGGCGCTGGTTCGCCGTCACTATGGCGCGCGCTATGCCTTGTCGGGACTGGATGCGCGCGCGCATCGCCTGGCGAGGTTCACCGCCTTGGCCGTGCTGTTGTCCATCGGCGGAATGCTGGGGTTCGTGGCGGCGATGCTCAACGACCTGGAGCTGACTGGCCCCGCTTCCGACAAGTGGATCAACTTGCTGCGCTTGTTCGCCACGGTGGTGTTGCCTGCAGGCGCGGCGATTTCCGCGTGGAACGGCTGGCACGTGCTGCGCAGCCAGCGTCGCTGGCTGGCCAAACTCTGGGCCGTGTTGCTGGCGCTGTCGTGCCTGTTCCTGCTCTGGGTCGGCTTCGCCAATCACGTGATCGGCTACGGCGCGTATTACTGACCAAGAGCTGCTGACCAAGAACTGCTGATCGGGAGTTGCCGATCAAGAATGGCCGGCAGTGCCTGCTGCCGGCCGCATCCCTGATTCCTGCCTGTTGAGGTGCGCGTGTCCATCGAACTCGAACTGCATAATGAACCGCTGCAGATGTCGGCCCCGTTCCGCATCGCCGGCCATGTGTTCGAAGCGATGCCCGCCACCGTGGTCACGCTGCGCGATGGCGCGCATGTCGGGCGCGGGGAAGCGGCCGGCGTGTATTACAACGATGATCATCCCGAGACGATGATCGCCACCCTCGAGGCGCTGCGGCCGCGCATAGAAGCCGGAATGGATCGGGAGGCCTTGCGTGCGTTGCTGCCTGCGGGCGGCGCGCGCAACGCGCTCGACTGCGCCTTGTGGGAACTGGAATCGCAACGCAGCGGCGTGCCGGTCTGGAAGCTGGCGGGGCTGGAGAAGACCGGCAAGTTGCTGACTACCTTCACCGTGGGCGCCGACGATCCCTCGGTGATGGCGGAACGCGCGGCTGCTTATTCGCAGGCGCGCGCATTGAAGCTGAAGTTGACCGGCGATCCCGAACTCGACGGCGCACGGGTGCGCGCGGTGCGTGCGCGCTGCCCGCAGCCGTGGATCGGCGTCGATGCCAACCAGGGTTACAACGCAGCGACCCTGCCGCTGCTGTTGCCGATACTGGTCGAGGCGCGGGTGTCGCTGCTGGAACAGCCCTGCGCGCGCGGGTGCGAACACATCCTCGACGGGGTGGATCGCCCGCTGCCGTTCGCTGCCGATGAAAGCATCCTGGATCTTGCCGAGCTGGAGGAGCGCCACCACCGGTTCGACGTCATCAACATCAAGCTCGACAAATGCGGCGGGCTCACCGAGGGCCTGCTCATGGCCAGGCGCGCGCGCGAACTGGGGAAGAAGGCCATGGTCGGCAACATGTGCGGCACCAGCCTGGCGGCGGCGCCGGCGTTCGTGCTGGGGCAGTTCTGCGATGTCGTCGATCTGGATGGGCCGATCTTCCTGCAGCGGGACCGCACGCCCTCGGTCCGTTACGAGGACGGTTATATCTCCTGCGGCGACGAAGTCTGGGGCCACAAGGCCTCCGCGTGAGCAAGGCGATGGAGAAGACCTGGTTCGGCCAGCCGCGCGGGCTGACCATCCTGTTCCTGACCAATATGTGGGAGTTGTTCTCCTACTACGGCATGCGCACGCTGCTGGTCTATTACATGACCAAGGAGCTGCTGTTCGCGCAGGAGAAATCCTCCTTCATCTACGGCACGTACACGGCGCTGGCGTATTTCACGCCGATTCTGGGCGGCGCCATCGCCGATCGTTGGCTGGGCAAGCGCAACGCGGTGGTCATCGGCGGCAGCGTGATGGCGCTGGGCCATTTCATGATGGCGTTCGAGCCGATGTTCTATCCGGCGCTGGCGACCATCGCGCTGGGCAACGGCCTGTTCCTGCCCAGTCTTCCCAGCCAGATCAACGATCTGTACACGGCCGACGACCCGCGACGCGGGCGCGCCTACAACGTCTATTACGTCGGCTTGAACATCGGCGGCTTCATGGCGCCGCTGGTCTGCGGAACATTGGGCGAAGTCTATGGCTGGCATTACGGTTTCGGCGCCGCCGGCATCGGCATGTTCGTGGGCCTGGTCATCTATGTACTGGGCCGCGGTTATCTGCCGCCGGAAACCCGCACGCGCGTGGTGCGCGCCCCCGAGACGGCAGGCGGCCGCGGCGACCAGAGACGCGTCTGGCTGTTGCTGCTGGGCGTGGGCCTTGCGGCGACGATCTTCCGCGGCGCTTACGAACAGATCGGCAACACCTTGCCGCTGTGGACCGACATGGGTGTGGATCGCACCTGGGGCAGCGTGGTGATCCCGATGACCTGGTTCCAGTCCCTCAATCCGCTGCTGGTGATCAGCATGACGCCACTGCTCCTGCTGCACTGGCGTCGTCGTGCCGATGCCGGACGCGAGACTTCGCCGGCGCGCAAGATGGCGATAGGCGCGGTCATTGTCGCCTTGGCCTATCTGCTCCTGGCGGCACTGGATGGCCTGGCCGGCGGCGAGCGCGTCGGCTGGCCGTGGCTGCTGCTGTTCTTCGCGATCCTCACGCTGGGCGAGTTGTACATCCTGCCGACCGGCCTGGGCCTGTTCGCGCGATTGGCGCCGCCGCGCCTGGGCGCGACCACCGTTGCCGCGTGGTTCCTGGCGATCTTCAGCGGCAGCCTGCTGGCCGGCGCGGTCGGCGCGTTGTGGTCGCGGACCAGTCACGCGGGATTTTTCGCCTTGCTGTCGGGGCTGGCGCTGTTGGCGGCATGCGTCTTGTGGATGCTGGATCGTCCCATCCGCAATCTGGAATCGACCCGCCTTGACCTGCTGGACGAAACAAAAGCATCCGCCGATGCGGGCGGGACCCTGGAAAAACCCCGCAGTTGAAGCTTGTCGTCACGGTGTCTTGCCGCGAGGCCTTGCGCCGATGCATTCCCTGGCGAATGGCGCATGGGCGCACCGGTGGCGGATACCGGATCCGCCCCATAAATTTTCAATATGTATTGACAATTCTCTGATTAGGATCATTATCCCCAATCAGGATGCCGGTGCGTATCGCTACAAGCGCATACAGCCCGGACCGATCATCCGCACCACCCATTCGTCGTCCCGGAGAGATCCAAAGATGAACGCGTTCCAGTCCTGCCGTCCGTGGTATCGCTCGCCCTTGTCCGTCGCCATCGCCAGTACCCTGGCCCTGGTGGTCGCGACTCCCGTCCTCGCGCAGGAAGGCCCTGCGCCCCAGCCGGATCCGGCTTCCACGTCCGACCAGAGCGCGGCCACGCTTGACCGGATCGTGGTCACCGCCAACAAGCGCGTCGAGAACATCCGCGATGTCGCCGCATCGATCAGCGTCATTGGCGAGCGCCAGCTGGAAAACATCGGCGCGAGTTCGCTGGTCGATTACGCAGCGCTGATCCCCGGCCTGCAGGTCCAGGACAGCGGCACCCCCGGACAAACCTCGGTGTCGCTGCGCGGCATTGCGGCGATGTCCGACAGCGCCACCGTGGCGACCTATATCGACGAAGTGCCGGTAGGGTCGAGTGGCATATATCAAGCCGCGAACGACTTCATGCTGGACGTGCTGCCTTACGACATCAGTCGGGTGGAAGTCCTGCGCGGACCCCAGGGCACGCTGTATGGCGCGGGCGCCATCGGCGGGCTGCTCAAATACGTGACGCGCGCGCCGGACGTGAACGGGGATGAATTCCGTCTCGGCTTCGGCCTGCGCACGGCTGACGGCGGCGAACAGGCCTTGAGCACCCGTTTCGGCGCGAGCGTGCCTTTGAAAGAGGATCGCCTGGGCTTGCGCATGAGCTTCGCGCGCAACGGCTTGCCGGGTTACACCGACAACATCACCGATGGTCGCAAGGACATCAACGATGGCGAACAAATGGGCGCGCGAGCGGCGTTGTTCTGGGATGGCGACGCATTCGACTTGAATCTGTCGGTACTGGATCAGCGCATCAATGCCGACGATCGCGGCGGCACCGCGCTGGATCCCGTGACCCTCAAGCCGCTGTTCGGCGATCACGTGAACAGGACCTGGCAACGCCAGCCCTTTTCCAAGGACCTGACCCTGACCGCATTGAGTCTGGACTGGGACCTGGGATGGGCCAACCTGGTTTCCGCTACCGGCTGGTCGCAGACCAAGACAAGCAACAAAATGGATACGACCATCCAGTACGGGGAAGTCGCCAATCTGTTGCTCGGATTGCCGGAGCCCGGCAGTTCCTTCCTGCGTTACGACTTCGACCTGGACAAGGTGACCCAGGAGTTCCGGCTGAGCTCCAAGAACGGCGGAAAATTCGAGTGGCAGGCGGGCGTTTTCTACACCAAGGAGGATGCGCTGCAGGGCCAATACGCCTGGCTGGGCCAGCGCGACGGTTCGCCGCTTCCCGCACCCTATGACAGCATGTTTTCGACGCTTTCCAGAATCGCCCTGCCCAGCACCTACAAGGAGCTTGCGGTCTTCGCCAATGGTTCGTGGCGGGTCGGCGAGCGTTTCAAGATCGATGCCGGCGTGCGCCAGGCGCGCAACGAACAATGGTTCAGCCAGAACGTAAGCGAGGGCATCCTGATACCGGTGGGAAATGCGCCGGGCGAGTCCGACGAGGACGTCTTCACCTGGAGCCTGAGCCCGCAGTTCAAGCTGAGCGAGGACGTCATGCTGTATGCGCGCGCCGCCACCGGCTATCAGCCCGGTGGACCGAACGTGGCGCTTCCAGGCATACCGCCCCAGGTGGATTCCTCGATGCTTTCCAGCTACGAGCTCGGACTCAAGTCCCAGTTCGCCGACAGGCGCGTGCAGCTGGACCTGGCCGCATTCCGCATCGACTGGGAAGACATCCAGGTGGCCTCTTCCTTCAATGGCGTCGGCGGCCTGGTCAATGGTGGCGAAGCCACCAGCGAAGGCGCCGAACTGTCCTCCTTGTTCCGCGCCACCGACCAGTGGACGGTTGGCTTCAATGTTGCGTACACCAAGGCCAGCATCAAGAACGATTTCCAGCCCACGGTGATCCCGCAAGGACCTTTCGACGTCATCCTCCGCTCCGGGCTTGCCGGCGATCGCGTGCCTTATGTGCCCAAGTTGTCGTGGGCGCTGACTACCGAATACGCCTTCGCGATGCAGGGCGGGTACATCGGTCAATTGGGTGCGGCACTGCGTGGCGTGGGCGATCAGCTCAACGATACGACCAAACTGCAGCGCATCACGGCTCCCGGAGATCCGTCGACCGTGCTCGCCCCGGATGCGATAACGCTGCCGCTGGAACTGGACAGCTACCGCGCCCTGGATCTGTACGCAGGCATCGGCAGGAACGGTTGGGAGCTGCGCGTCTATGCCAACAACATCACCAACGAAGATGCCTGGTCCTCACTCACTGCCGTGGGTGGAGCGGTGAGCGGTACTCCGGTGCAAGTGGCGGGCGTACCGATCCGGCCGCGCACCTACGGCATCGAGTTCGATTACCGATTCTAGTCGCAACAACGCGTCCAGCCACGGTTTCCATCGCATTCGCCACTGCGCGGCAGTGGCGATGTGCCCACGATCTTGCCAGGTGAAGAGCGCCGCATGCTACAGACCCGCTTGCCGACTCCACAGGTATTGAAGGTGTTGCCGGGGCCTCATCTTTTGTTCCTGGGAGACATCACCGAACCCAGCTACGCCAAGACCGCTTTTGGATTGCGCGACTGGGCGCCCGAACGCTGCGTCGGCGAGTTCGGCTGCGAGGGTGGAACCGTCACAGCCGGACTGCCTAAGTTGACGCCCGCCGAGGCCGCTGCACAAGGCGCGCGCTCGATGGTCATCGGCGTGGCCAACCCCGGTGGCACCATTCCGGACGCATGGTTGGGTCCGATGCTGCAGGCGATTGAAGCCGGCCTGGATATCATCAGCGGCATGCATGTGCGGATGGGCGAGATCGAACGTTTGCGCGATGCAGCCACCCGATCGGGACGCAGGTTGATCGATGTGCGTGAGCCGCCGGCGGGCATCCCGGTTGCAACCGGACGGCCACGCAGCGGCAAGCGACTGTTGACGGTCGGCACCGACTGCGCGTTGGGCAAGAAATACACCGCGTTGGCGCTCGCGAAGGCTTTCACCCAACGTGGCGTCGCTGCGGATTTCCGCGCCACCGGGCAGACCGGCATCCTCATCGCCGGCAGCGGCATCCCGATGGATGCGGTGGTGTCCGACTTTGCCGCTGGCGCCGCCGAGATGCTGACGCCCGATGCCGCTACCGACCATTGGGATGTGATCGAGGGGCAGGGATCGCTGTTTCATCCCGCCTACGCTGGCGTGTCGCTGGCGTTGCTGCATGGCAGCCAGCCCGATGTGGTGGTGGTCTGCCACGAGCCTGGGAGGAAAGAGGTAGTCGGCCATCCGGGGTATGCGTTGCCCAGCATCGAGGAAACCATCGCGATGGCATTGCAGCTCGGACGACGCACCCAGCCTGCCATCCGTTGCGGTGGCGTCAGCCTCAACACGTCGCGCATGGACGAGGCGCAGGCGCAACGTTTGTTCGCGGTGGAAAGCAAACGCCTGGGTTGCGCCGTCGCCGATCCGATACGCGGTGGCGCCGCCTTCGAACGACTGGTGGCGGATTGCCTGGCATGAACGCCGTGCTGGAATCCAGGCGTGGACGTTGGTTGCGGGATTCCGCAAAGATGCGCGAAGGCCAGCCGCGAACAGCGCCGGCATGAGCGCCGCCGCGCCAACCTGGTTCCAGCGCTTCCTGCTGCCGGGCTTCGCCTTCAAGGCGGTGGTGATTGGCGGCGGTTACGCGACAGGCCGCGAGCTGGCCGAGTTCTTCCTGCCCAGTGGCCCGCGTGGTGGCGTGATGGGCATGTTGCTGGCCATGGCCATCTGGAGCGTGGTGTGCGCGCTGACCTTCATGTTTGCGCAGGCCACGCGGTCGTTCGACTACCGGAGTTTCTTCCGCAGGCTGCTGGGTCCGTGCTGGGGCGTGTTCGAGGCGGCGTTCGTGCTGTTCATGGTGCTGGTCCTGGCCGTGTACGGCGCCGCGGCAGGGGCCATCGTCAACGCGATGTTCGGTTTCCCGGAACTGGTCGGCACCTTGTGCCTGATGCTGGGTATCGGCTTGTTCACCGCGTTTGGCAACAGTTCCGTCGAACGGCTGTTCAAGTGGGTGTCGATCTTCCTCTATGGCGTATATGCATTGTTCATGGTGCTGGCCCTGTCATCGTTCGGTGATCGGATCGCGCAGAATTTCGATCTGCCTGTGGCCACCGATGGCTGGGCACTGGGTGGGCTGACCTACGCCGGTTACAACATCGTCGGTGCGGTGGTGATCCTGCCGATCGCGCGGCATTTCCTCTGTCGCCGCGATGCGCTGGTGGCCGGTCTTGTCGCCGGGCCGCTGGCGATGCTGCCGGCGCTGTTGTTCTTCGTGTGCATGATCGCGTGGTATCCGCGGATCGGCGCGCAGACCCTGCCATCGGACTTCATGCTGCAGCGCCTCGACCGGCCATTGTTCCACCTGTTGTTCCAGGCGATGATTTTCTCCGCGTTGCTGGAAAGCGGCACCGGCGCCGTGCACGCGCTCAACGAACGGGTTGCGGTGGCGTGGCAGGCACGCAGTGGCCGCAACCTGTCGAATGCCGGCCGCTTCGCAATTGCAGCGGCATTGCTGGTGGGTTCGATCTTCATTGCCGACCGCTACGGCCTGGTCGCGTTGATAGCCCAGGGATACCGCGCGTTGGCCTGGTTGCTGCTCGCCGTGTACGTGCTGCCCCTGCTGACCTTCGGTGCCTGGTGGTTGTGGCGCGATCAGCGTAGCGCCGTCCCCGCATCCACCCGATAGACGGAAGAAATCATCATGGCCACGCCCTGGAAACACATGCGCAAACTTGCACCGCATGACGGTCGCGATCGTGGAGCAGGGCAAGGTGACGCACGCGAAAGGCTACGGCGTGCGTCGGCTGGGTTCGTCGGAACGGATCTATGCCGACACGATCTTCCCGACCGGCTCGACATGAGCGGCACGCTGACGCACTGGCAATACGGCACCTTCCGCATGCAATGGGACGACCGCACCATCGACCGGCCTGCGCGACATTCGCCCTGGATGCGGCGGGCAAGGTCGAGCGCATCGCCATGAAGGCGGTCTTGCCATTGGCCGATTTCAGCTACGACTACCAGGACTTGTTGTTCGCCCCGTACGCGGCGACTGAGGCGAAATCCAGCGGCCTGCCACCTCGCAGCCGAAGAAAGCAAGGACGTTCCGCAGATGCATGCGATCCGGTCGGCCGTACCAACGGCAATATTCTCGGCAGAACATCACTCCTTTTCGGGAAAACGAATGCATGAAAAGCCTGGACTTCGATCTTGGTGAGGAAATCGACCAGTTGCGCGAAACAGTGCAGCGATTCGCCAGCGCGATGGTCGCCCCGCATGCGGTCCAGGCGGATCGGGACAATGCCTTTCCGCAGGCGCTGTGGCGGCAGTTCGGCGAGTTGGGCCTGCTTGGGCTGACGGTCGAAGAAGAATATGGCGGCGCCAACCTCGGCTATCTCGCCCATGTGGTGGCGATGGAAGAGATCTCCCGCGCCTGCCCGGCGATCGGACTGTCGTACGGGGCGCATTCGAACCTGTGCGTCAACCAGTTGCGCAAGAATGGCAACGAGGCACAGAAGCGCAAGTACTTGCCGAAACTGGTGAGCGGCGAGCACGTCGGCGCCTTGGCCATGAGTGAAACCGGCGCTGGTTCCGACGTGGTCGGCATGAAACTCCGCGCCGACCGGAAAGGCGACCACTACCTGCTCAATGGCAACAAGATGTGGATCACCAATGGTCCCGATGCCCACACCCTGCTGGTCTATGCCAAGACCGACGCGGATGCGGGATCCAGGGGCATTACCGCTTTCATCGTGGAAAAGGGATGCACGGGGTTTTCCACGGCGCAGAAGCTGGACAAGTTGGGCATGCGTGGTTCCAACACCTGCGAGCTGGTGTTCGAGGATTGCGAGGTGCCGGCTGAAAACGTGCTGGGCGAGGTGGGGCGCGGCATAGCGGTGCTGATGTCGGGACTGGACTACGAACGCGTGGTGCTGTCCGGTGGTCCGCTGGGAATCATGGCGGCGTGCCTGGATGTGGTGATTCCCTACGTGCGCGAACGCAGGCAGTTCGGCAAGCCCATAGGCGAATTTGGAATGATGCAGGCCAAGTTGGCCGACATGTACGTGGGTTTCAATGCCTGCCGCGCCTATGTCTATGCCGTGGCCAGGGCCTGCGATCGCGCCGGCGCCACGCGCAAGGACGCGGCCGGCGCGATCCTGCATGCCGCCGAGACGGCCAGCCGGATAGCGGACCAGTCGATCCAGGCATTGGGCGGCAACGGCTACATGAACGAGTATCCGGTAGGGCGCCTGTGGCGCGATGCCAAGCTGTACGAGATCGGGGCCGGGACTTCGGAGATACGACGCATGTTGATCGGCCGGGAATTGTTTGCGGAGAGCGCTTGATGCGGTGGGTCATGTCTTGGCGGGGCAAGCGTGTTCCGTGCAATTTTCCATGGTCGCGGGCCTGCTTGCCCATGGAATGGGGCGGTGCTTCCCTGGCTGTTGTGGCGAACGGGAATGCGGGTGTTATCGCGGGAATTCTCCGGTGCAAGAGTTAAGCTTGGACCGGATGCGCGGAGTCCATCCGTGCTTTCGATGCGGGAGAGGGGCATGAGTACGAAATTCAGGATCGGAGACCATGTCGGGTGGAATTCGGAAGCCGGTCATGTGAGTGGCACCATCATCAAGGTTCATGTACGCGATTTCGACTACAAGGGCCATACCCACCGGGCCAGTGCGGAAGACCCGCAGTACGAGATCAAAAGCGACAAGACCGATCACATCGCCGCCCATCGCGGCGCGGTGCTGAGCAAGATCGTGCGGCACGCAGGGCAGAAGCCGTGAGCCGGGAAAAGTTTTTTTGATTTCCGGCCGCCGGCTACCGGCTCACTGCTACCGAATTAATGAACGATCAGCGCGAACCAGGCGTCGGGATCGTCCGCAACGAAGCGTGGTGATGCAATCGGTAGCGTTGCCAGAAAGTTTCGGCGATGCGGTCGGCCATGTCGTCGGCTTGCGCCTGCATGGCCGGGTTGCCCAGGGTCGCGGTGACCTGGTGGAACAGGCGCAGCCATTGCCCGAAAAGTTCCTGCGACAGTCCGGGCAGGACCAGGTGCTTGGACATCGGCGCGCCGCGGAAACGACGCGTGCCACGCAGCATCGCAGACCAGAAATCGACCAGCAGGTCCAGGTGCGCGGGCCAATTGGCGACGTGTTCGTTGAAGATCGGCCCCAGCATCGGGTCGAGGCGGACCTGGGCGTAGAACTCGTGCACCAGCCGGGTGATTTCGGCTTCGGTGCAGAGGTCGGGACCGGGCAGGGGAGAAGTAGAGGTGTTCATGATGATGGGAGGGATTATCCGCCAATGCGGATCAAAGGAAATTCACTGGTGCCGTAGGAGCGCCCCCTGGGCGCGAGCTTTTGACTTGTTCGCGACCTGATCGAAGAGCTCGCGCCCATGGGGCGCTCCTACGGGCTGTCATTGGCATCCTTGCCCGCTTGCCTGGACACGATGCTGGTCGCGGTGAGGTCGGCGGTCACGTTGCCGACGGTGGCGAACACATCGGGAATCGTATCGACCGCCAGCAGCAGGCCCAATGGCGCGGTCGGCAGGCCCATGGCCTGGGTGACAGGCAGGTTGGTGGCCATGAAACTGACCTGACCCGGCAATCCGACCGAGCCGCAACTGATGATCACCGCCAGCGCGGCGCCGGTGGCCAGCTGCGCCGCCGACAGATCGATGCCGTAGGCCCAGGCGATGAATGCGGCGGCGCTGACGTATTGCACCGGACTGGTGATGCGGAACAGCGATACCGCCATCGGCAGGACCAATGCGGTGACCTGCGACGAGTAGCCCAGCCGGCGCTGCGCGACTTCCAGCATTGCCGGCAACGAAGCCAGAGACGACTGGGTGCTGGCGGCCACGACTTGCGCCGGCAGGATCGCCGCCGCGAACTTGCCGATGCGTTCGCCACCGCAATACGCCGCCACCGGCAGCATCATCATTGTGACCGCCAAATACAGCACGCATTGCAGCAGTATGTACACGGCCAGGGCGCTGACCATGCCGATGCCGGATTGCGCGCACACCGCCAGCACCAGGGCGAACACGCCCACCGGCGCGGCCCACAGCACCCAGTGCACGACCACGATCATCGCGTCGGCCATGGCCTGGAAGAAGTTGACCATCAGGTCGCGTCGCGACTTCTCGATGCGGGTCAGGGCGAAACCGAAGAACAGGGCGAATACGATCAATGGCAGCATCGCGCTTTGCGCCGCGGCCGCGATCGCGTTGCTGGGAATGATCGCGGTCAACGCTTCGCTCCAGCCGCTGGCGGTCGCGGCGACAGGCGCGGCGGCGACCGAGCCACTCAATGCCTGGGCCAAGGCGGGATCGTGCGGCACCATCGACAACAGCAAGGGCGCGGCGAAGGCGGTGAAGAACGAACTCGCGGCAAGCAGTCCAACGAATACCAGCAATGCGCGCCGCGCGGTGCGCCCCGACGAGGCGGTGTCGCTGGCGGTGGTGACGCCGAGGATGACCAGCGCGAATACCAGCGGTACCACGGTCATCTGCAACGCATTGAGCCAGAGCTTGCCGATGGGCTGGACGAAGGCGGCCACTTTCGTCGCCAGCAATTGATTCGACCAGGCCAGGGTCAATCCGATCGCCGCGCCGGAGGCGAGACCCAGCAGTACGCGCGTGGTGGGCTTCAAGGGACGCTCTCCAGGGTGGGCAATTGCCACGCATCGCGCAGGCGGGCGTATTCGTCGGCAGGCAGCAGCACGAATACCGGATGCTGGTCCGGTCGCAGCCATCCAAGCAAGCGGCTCATGGTCGCATCTTCCATCGCGGTGCAACCAGCGGTGGATTCGGCCGGCTTCCGCCGCAGATGGGCGAAGATGCAACTGCCCGCATCGCGCCGGGCCTGCGGGTTGTGTTCGATGACGAAGCCCAGGCGATAGCGCGGGTCCCCGTTGGCATGCAGATCGAGACGCATCGGTTCCGTCGAACCGGCAACCGCCGCGGTGCCGACTTCACGCGCATCGACGATGCGGTTGTACAGCGGCGATCCGCTGACATCCATGCAGTAGTGCGAGGCCTGCATCGCGTCGTAGGGCAGGGCGGTGTCGGCCTGCGGCGCATAGCCGAAGGCATCGCCGATGGCGAACACGCCAGCCGGGCTGCGGCCGTCGCCTTCGCGCTTGATCGGGGCCACCTGCGTGGGCGATTGCGAGCGTGTCACGGGATCAGGATGCAGCCCCAGGCCCCAGGCCGAACCGTTCCTGCCGACCATGACCGGCTCGCGTTCGCCGACCTGCTGCCACTTTCCCTGCACGCGCTGGTAAGTGCCGAGCGTGCCGTGGTTGGCATTCCAGTCCGGGGTGACCACCACCACGACCTGTTGCGCATTGCTCCAGGGCCGCGAGGAGTGCGGCGATGCGGGCGCAGTCGCGCAACCGGAGGCAAGGGCGGCAAAGGCCATCAACAGCAGCGACCAATAACCGGGTTGGCCAGTGGTCGTGCTTGTACGTGCGTCGTTCATGGATTCAGCACCGGCTGGATGCGTTCCAGGTTTTCCTGGAGGATGTCGAAGCGTTTCTTGCTGCCTTCGCAGAGCATGACGAAGATGCCATCCAGCAGGTGCTGCAGCGCGGAACGATAAAGCAGCGGTTCGATATGCGGGCGGTCGTCGTGCGCGGACACCAGCAAGGCCAGGTCGGCGTGCGCGCGCAGGGCGTTGGAGGTGTGCCGGGTGACGGTGACCACCTTGCCCTTGATCTTGTGGAACTGGTGGCAGATCTGCGACAGCGCGATCTGGGTGCCGTCCTCGCAGAACACCAGCAACACGTCGCCCGCACTCGCCGCCGACACGCTGGCGGTCATGTGCGCGGCATCGAAGTTGTGGATGGTCGGGATGCCCAGCAGCGACAGCCGCCAGGCGAAGGCGCGTGCGTGCAGGTCGTCTTCGCCGAATCCAATGATGAAGACCTTGCCGGCGTCGCCGATGGCGTCGGCCACCGCGCGCACGGCCTCGGGCGGGTTGATCAGTCGGGTTTCTTCTTCGGCCTCGGACTTGCGGCGCCACAGTTCGCTGCCGGGGGTGTCGTTTGCGTCCCGGGCCGCAGCCGTGGCCACGGTGTCGTCGCCGTTGTCGGCGCGGGCGATGGCCTCGCCGATCGAATACTTGAGATCCGGATAACCCTTGAAGCCGAGCTTCTGGCTGAACTTGACCACGCTGGACTGGCTGATCCGGAGCGCCGTGGCCAATTGCTGCGAGGAATAGTCGCGCAGCAGTTGCGCGTTCTCGAGGATGAAGTCGGCGATGCGGCGTTCGATCGCCGACATCTGGTCGCGTTCGGAGCGGATCTTGACCAGCGGCGACATGTCAGGCCCCAAGCGGCTCGAGGCCGCGGATCTCGCGGATGCCCAGCCCCGGGGCGTCGGTGATGGTGATTTCGGATTCGTTGAATATCACCCCGCCCTCGACCGGGTCGAACTCGCACAGCGAGGGTCCGTCCAGGTCGATCTTGGTGATGACGTCGGACTTGGCCACGGCCACGTGCACCGCGGCGGCGACGCTGATGCTGGTCTCCAGCATGCAGCCGATCATGCACTCGATGCCGTGCATCGCGGCGATGTCGGCGATGCGGATCGCATTGGAGATGCCGCCGGTCTTCATCAGCTTGATGTTGATGATGTCGGCCGCGCGCATGCGGATCAGTTCCACCACTTCCATGGGGCCGAACACGCTTTCGTCGGCCATGATCGGCGTGTGCACGCGCTCGGTGACGTAACGCATGCCTTCCATGTCGTGGGCCTTGACCGGTTGCTCCACCAGTTCAAGGCGCACGCCGGCGTCTTCCAGCGTCTGCAATGCGTACACCGCCTGCTTGGCGGTCCAGCCCTGGTTGGCGTCCAGGCGCAGCAGGGCCCGGTCTTCCACCGCCGCATAGATGGCCTTGACCCGCTCGATGTCCACGCCTATGTCCTTGCCGACCTTGATCTTCAGTGACTCGAAGCCGCGATCCACCGCGGCCAGCGAATCGGCCACCATCTTGTCGATGTAATCGACGCTGATGGTGATGTCGGTGGTGATGACCGGGTCGCCGCCGCCCAGCAGCTTGTACAGCGGCGCGTTGTACAGCTGGCCGAACAGGTCGTAGAGGGCGATTTCCACCGCGGCCTTGGCGCTGGTGTTCTTTTCCATCGCGCCCTGCACCAGCCGGGTCAGGCGATTGAGGTTGGACACGTCCTCGCCGATCAGGCGCGGGGAAATGTAGTGGCGGATGGCATCGACGATGGAGCCATGGGTGTCGCCGGTGATCACCGCGGTCGCGGGCGCTTCGCCGTAGCCGATGTGGCCGCTGTCGGTATGGATCATGATCACGATGTCTTCCACCCGGTCGACGGTGCGCAACGCGGTCTTGAACGGGGTCTTCAATGGCACCCGCAGCATGCCGAAGGTGATGTCGGTGATTTTCATTGGGGTCGATTCTGTCTTGGTTGCGGTATCAGGGACGGATGCGGACGATGCTGGTGATGCGGTCCACATAGGTGTGTTCGGTGTCGAATTGCAGTGGCGGCAGCGGGGTCACCGAGACGGCGTTGAGGTGCAGGGAGCGCAGCTTGCCGTCGGCGCCGAGATAACTGCCGCCATTGGTGTCGTGGATCACGTAGGGCATGCCGTCGATGCGGCCGAGCATCATCATCACGTGGCCGGGGATGTAGATCAGGTCGCCGACTTGCAGCGCATCCACGGCGGCCTTGCGCCGCTGGGAGCCTTCATCCCTGGCGAAGACGATGTGGTTGAGCGCGGGACTCACGCCCTGGTCGCTGGTGTTGCGCGGCAATTCGACGCCCATGCTGCGATAGACCTCGGAAACGAATCCGCTGCAGTCGCGGCCGTTGTAGGAATGTCCCCAGCCGTAGCGTTCGCCCAGGAACTTGAAGGCCTGGCGAACCAGATTTGCCTGGGTAAGCGGCAAATACCCGCTGGCGGTGTCCTGGTTCTTCTGCAGCAGCGCCGGCGCAAAGCCGAGCGATCCATCGGCGGCGCGGATCGGCAGTTCGACCGTCCACGAAGAATAGGGATGCTGTCCGTTTACCGGCGCGTCCGGTGGCGTGTCGGCCAGCGGCACGCGCACGCCCATGTCCAGCTGCAATTCGGACAACTGCGGTTGTTCGCGGGTGAAGACCGTGGACACCTTCGCCCCCAGCACCACGCGATAAGGCGTCTTGTCCGCGTAGGCGAGTACTTGCTCGCGGCTGCCTTCGGCGATGTCCTGGCGTGCGACCCAGGCCTGGTAGCGCGGGCTCACCACCCACAGCCATTGGCCGTCGCGGCTCTGGTGCGCGATCGCCACCGGGGTGCCGGGAAACAAGGCGCTTTCCTGGAAGCGGTCGATGTCGGTGTCGCCACGGGTGCTGAACACGCGCAATTCGGTCGGGAAGGCGCGCAGTGCGGTGCGGCGGAGCACCATTCCGTAGCGTGTCTTCGTGTTGTCGGCGATCGCTTTCAGATCCAGCGCATTAGCCAGATCGGCGAAGGTGGAAGCAGGCACCGGATTGCCGTCCACGTCGTAATAGGTCCTGGTGGGTGGTGACGACAGGTCCTGGATCCATTCCACGATCCGCGCCCTGGGCAAGGAAGCCGGCAACGCGGCCAAGTCGTTCATGGACGGATCGATGCGTCGCAGTTTCTCGTTCTGCGCGGCGATCGCGGCCGGGTCCAGCACCACACGGTCGGGTTGGTCGAGTTGGGAGACCCAGAAATCGGCGGTAAGTTGCGCATCGCCGATTCCAATCACGCCATGCGCGGGAACCTGCGCAGAAACCGGATTCGCAAGCGCGTCACGCGCCTGGGCCAGTGACGGGCACGCGGCGGCGGCGAGCAGAGAAAGGGCAAGCAGGGCATGGGGGGCGCGGAGAATGAGTCGCATGGTCCACCTTAGACGGAAGTCAGGAATACTGAGGCGGAAAAGCTCGGCAAGTCGGGACCGGCGTGGGCGGTCCCGTGTACGGAGAAAATCCCGGTGGCCTTCGATGCGATCGCCAGAGCGGGCAGGGCCGTGCGGATCATGCGTTCCCCTTGCGGATGGTTTCCTGAGTCTTCCCCGAGCCGCATAGTCGAGACTCGGGAATACATGATTCTTATATCACATGATTGAAGAATAAATTATTGACGACAGTGGGATGACATGTTAGACAGTCATCTTCCGCTGGATGCCGTGGGAGGCGTCGCGAGTCGATATGCCGGGGAGCACTGTCAGCACGAGCATTATCCGCTCTGGATCGAAGTCGATCCGGGCGGGCTGGTTGCTGGCCGTGGCGTTCGCCTGCTCCGCGCCGTCGATGGCGGCCGATGCCGCGAAGGCGGAGATCCGGGACTCTCAAAGCGTTGAAACACAGGCCGTGGTCGGATTGATCGACAGCGGACGCTTCGCCGAAGCGGAATCGTCCATCGCCGGTTCCCTCGCATCGCCTGCCGCGTCCGCCGAAACCAAGTCCGCGTTGCTGTTCCAGCGCGAGCGCATGCGCCGGATCCTGATCGATTTCACTGTCGATGAAGCGCAGGCCAAGGCGCGGATCCGCAAGCAGATTCCCGATCTGGGCGACGAGGAATTCGCACGCTGGGACAAGGCCGGACTGCTCGAATACCAGGTCATCGACGGTCGCAAGCTGTATTTCAATCGCGCCCCGTCCAACCTGTTTCGGCTCAGCGCCGAGGCCAGGGCGCGGCGGCAGGAGCAAACTGCATTCGTCGACGGGCCGATGGAGGCAGCCAACGCCCATCACCGGGAAGTACGCGATGCGGCGCTGGCGCAACATGCGATGACAGGGCAGGCCATGGCTGGGCAGGCCACCCATGCCGGCTCCCGGCGTATCCGCGTCACCCAGTCGCTGACCGTCGATGCGGGCGCGGTGCCCGCCGGGGAAACCGTGCGCGCATGGATTCCGTATCCGCGCGCGATTCCCGGGCAGCAGGAAGACATCCGTTTCATCGAAAGCGCGCCCGCCGCGTACCAGATCGCGCCGGAATCCGCGCTGCAACGCACGGTGTATCTGGAAAAGCCGGCCGGCGCGGGCGAGTCAACGCGGTTTTCGATCACCTATGAACTGACCATCCATGGGCAGTACCACGCCATCGATCCTGAAAAAGTAGTCGCTGCGCCACTCACGGCGGAGCTGGCGCCGTTCGTGGCCGAGCGGGCGCCGCACGTCGTGTTCACCCCGGCGCTGCGCGAGTTCTCGCACAAGGTGGTCGGCGACGAGAAGAATCCGTACCGGATCGCACAGAAGCTCTTCGCCGCGGTGGACCGGATCCCGTGGGCCGGCGCACGCGAGTATTCGACCATCACCAACATCAGCGACTATGCGCTGCACGCCGGCCATGCCGATTGCGGGCAGCAGACCTTGTTGTTGATCGCGCTGCTGCGGCTCAATGGCATCCCGGCGCGTTGGCAGTCGGGCATGGTCTATTCCGACGGCGACTACGACAACCTGCACGATTGGGGCAAGGTCTATTTCGCTCCCTACGGCTGGGTGCCGATGGACGTGACTACCGGCCGGCTCGACGACCCGGATCCGCAGATCGCCAATTTCTATCTCGGGGGGCTGGATGCGTATCGCATCGCCTTCAACGACGACTATTCGCGTGATTTGATCCCCGCCAAGCGGCACTTCCGCTCGGAGACGGTGGACCTGCAACGCGGGGAAGCGGAATGGAGCGGTGGCAACCTCTATTTCGATCAGTGGGATTACGGATTCGAAGTGAAGACGCTGCCGATCAAGAGCAGCACGGAATAGCCGAGCGGGAACCAACCTACCAATTCAGCAAGGGAGAGATCGGGGATGAACAACAAGATTTTGCGTAGGGCCGCGCTGTGCATCGCGCTGGGGTCGTGCCTGGCCTCCATGGCGCCGTTGGCGATGGCGCAAAGCGTGACCGGCGCGGTGGCCGGCCGTGCCAATGCCGGCGAGCAGATCACGGTCACCAATCCCGCCACCGGCCTGAGCCGCACGGTGACGGTCGGCGCGGATGGCACCTACCGCGTGGCGCAATTGCCGCCGGGCGATTACACCCTGGTCGCAGGCAGCGGGGAACCGCTTTCCGTCAGCGTGTCGCTGGGCGGCACCACCACCGTGAACCTGGCCGGCGCGGGCGCCGTGAACCTGGATGTGGTGCAGGTGATCGGTTCGCGCATCGTCAACCGCGTCGATGTGCGCTCAACGGAAACGGCGACCAACATCAACCGCGAGGAACTGGCCCGGTTGCCGGTGGACCAGAACCTGACTTCCGTCGCGCTGCTGGCGCCGGGAGTGATTGATTCCGGATCGACGTTCGGCGGCCTCAGCTTTGGTGGCTCGTCGGTGGCGGAGAACGCCGTTTACATCAACGGACTGAACGTGACCGATCCCTATCGCCGCCAGGGCTTCTCGTCGGTGCCGTTCGCCTTCTACAAGGAATTCCAGGTCAAGACAGGCGGCTATTCGGCGGAATTCGGCCGCAGCACCGGCGGCGTCATCAACGCCGTCACCCGCTCCGGCGACAACGAGTTCAAGGGCGGCGTGGAAATGACGATGGAGCCGGCGGCATGGGCGGCGGAGAAGAAGGATCACTTCCACGACGACGGCAGCCTCGATGAGCGGGATCGGACGAGCCGTGACACGAGCCCGTTCTACAAGACCAACGTCTGGGCATCCGGACCCATCGTGAAGGACAAGTTGTTCTTCTTCGTGATGTACGAGAATCGCGACAACGATTCCAAGGACATTGACACCGAAGCCGCCTATATCACCAATAGAAACAATGATTTCTGGGGCGGCAAACTCGATTGGCGCATCAACGACAACCACTCGCTGGAACTGCTGGCGTTTTCGGACAAGGCCGACTCGGCTACGAGCGTGTACGAATACACCTGGGACACCGGCGAGCGTGGCGCGTGGCAGGGCGACAGCACTTCAGGTTCCGGCGGCGACAACTGGTCGGCCACCTACACGGGCCATTTCACCGACAATTTCGTGGCCAAGGCGATGTATGGCGTGAACAAGCGCAGCTCCTTGAACGGCAGCGCGCTCGACGGCGAATGCAGCATCATCTCCGTATCCGGCAGCCCGAGAGGTGCGGAAGGTTGCCACCCGACGAATGACGCCATCAGTAGTCGCTACGACAAACGCGAGGCGGCGCGCCTCGATTTCGAGTGGACGCTGGGCGACCATCTGGTGCGCTTTGGCTGGGACCAGGAGGTGATGGATTCCGATAGTTCAGTCGTATATCCGGGCGACGGCCGCAGCTATGAGCTGCAATCCGTCACCCCCGGTGCGGCGCTCAACGGCACTGTCATTCCAGCCGGCGTCACCCAGATCATCGATGCGCGCTACAAGGTCACCGGCTCACCGGTCTCGACCGAGGCGCAAGCGTTCTACGTGGAAGACAACTGGAGCGTCACGCCCAACCTGCTGCTGAACCTCGGCGTGCGGTTCGACAAATTCCACAACATACTTGCGTCGGGCGCGACCTTCGCCAAGGCCGATTTCAGCGACATGGTCTCTCCGCGCCTCGGTTTCAGCTGGGACATGAAGGGCGATGGCACGACCAAGGTGTTCGGCAACGCGGGCCGCTATTACCTGCCATTGACCAACAAGCTCGCCGACTATTTCGGTGGCGGCACCACGGATGAACACACCTACTATGTGTTCGATGGCTGGTCAGAGATGAGCCATCCGATAACCGGAAACCCGTATCTCGTCCCCAACCTTGGCGCGCAGATCGGTCCGGTCAATGTCGATGGCAATGTCCCCGCGCCGGACGATCTCCGGATCGAAGTCGCGCGGGACCTGAAAATGGTCTACCAGGACGAGTTCATCCTCGGTTTCCAGCAAGCGATCAACCAGACGTGGTCGTATGGCGTCAACGCCACCTACCGCGAGGTGACCCGCGCCGTGGAAGACGCGCGCATCAACCATATTGCTGCTTGCCCAAGCTATTTCTGGGACGACTCCGCGTCGGGCTTCCCGATCATCAATCCCGGTGAAACGAATACGCTGTGGTGCGAGCTGCAGAATGAGTGGGTGACGTTCGACAGTTCCGAGGATGGTTACGAGGCGAGGGGTAGCGGCGCGGTGATGGGCTACAAGAAGCCCAAGCGCACCTACAAGGCGGTCGAGTTCCAGCTTGACCGTGCATGGGACGACAAGTGGTTCTTCAACGCCAGTTACATCTGGTCCAAGAGCGAGGGCAATATCGAAGGCCCGGTGAATTCGGATACGGGCTACAACGACACCAACCTGGTGCAGTACTACGACCACCCGGCCGTCAACGAACGCTACGGCGTCCTGTTCAACGACGCCCGCCACCAGATCAAGCTGCGCGGCGGCTACAAGCTCAATGACATGTGGAGCTTCGGCGCCACGCTCTCCGCGCGCTCAGGAGCCCCCATCACCGCCTTTGGCGTGGTCTGGCCCAATGACAGCCGCGGCATGGGACCCGGCGAGTACAGCGGCGGCGGTTCGGGCTGGTTGTGCGAACAGTCGGCTACGAACGATTGTTCCGATTGGGAGACGCGGCAATTGACCTACACGGAGCGCGGCGCCTTCGGCCGCATGCCCTGGCTCTACAACCTGGGCGTCAACGTGACCTGGACCCTGCCGGTGGAAGGCATCGACTTGAAGGCGCGCTTCTCGGTGTACAACCTGCTCGACGACCAGACGGAAATCAACGTGCACTCCCGCTACGAACGCCAGCCGGGCGTGCGGATGCCTTACTTCGGGCAGGGCACCGTCTGGCAGTCGCCGCGCTACATGAACCTGGTGGTGACCTGGAACTTCTGAGCGCAGGCATGCAGTTGCCGGGATACGCGGATATCTCCGGCGACTGATCAGAGGGCAGGGTGAATGAAGGTCATCACCCTGCCGCTTTAATTTGGGCCGGCAAATTGCCGGTCAATGGCGGCTTCCGCCGAGGGTGCGGCCCCTTCGCAACCGCTGGAACCTGTGCTGATGCCTGTAATCGAGGACACGACGCGCTTCGATGGAATAGAGCTGCATGCGTTGGCGACAACACTGCCTACGCCCTTCCACGCCTATTCCGCCAACGCGATCCGCCAACGCATATCCGGATTGCAGCGGGCATTGCAGGGCCTCGACGCCACGATCTGCTTCGCGGTCAAGGCCAATTCGAGCCTCGCTATCCTGCAGTTGATGGCGCAAAACGGCGTCGGCGCCGACATCGTTTCCTCCGGCGAACTGAAGCGCAGCCTGTTGGCGGGGATCCCGCCGGAGCGGATCGTGTTTTCCGGCGTCGGCAAGACCGAGGCCGAGATGGCCGAAGCGCTCGATGCCGGGGTCGGCCGGTTCAACGTGGAGTCGTTCGACGAGCTGGAAAGCCTGCAACGGGTGGCGGGCCTGCGGAAGAAGGTCGCGTGCGCGGCGGTGCGGGTCAATCCCGATGTCGATGCGCGCACCCACCAGAAAATTTCCACCGGCAAGTCCGACAACAAGTTTGGCGTAGGCATCGACGAAGCGCGATGCTGGTTCTCCGGCGGCAAGGCATTCCCCAACGTGCGCCTCGATGGCCTGCACGTGCATATCGGTTCGCAGCTCCTGGACCTGGAACCCGTGCGCCAGGCATTGGCGCGGGTCGCGAGGTTCTGGCGCGAACTGACCGAGGCGGGCCACCACATCGCCAGCATCGACGTCGGCGGCGGACTGGGCGTCGTCTATCGCGCGGGCCACGACCAGGCGATCGATCCGGTCGAATACGTGCGCGTGATCCGCGAGGCATTGGCCGGTTTCGAGGGACGCGTCCTGCTCGAACCCGGGCGCTATCTTCTGGCGGAGGCGGGCGTGCTGCTGACCCGGGTGATCCGGACCAAGCGCGGCGAGACCCGGAACTTCCTCATCGTCGACGCCGCCATGAACGACCTGATGCGGCCCAGCCTGTACGACGCCTGGCACGACATCCAGCTGATCGAAGCGGGAGGAGAAAAGGCCAAACGGCGCGGCGCCACCTACGATGTGGTCGGACCGGTCTGCGAAACCGGCGACACCTTCGCCGTCGGCCGCGAGTTGCCGGAGTGCAAGGCCGGCGACCTGCTGGCGATCCGCTGCACCGGCGCCTATGGCGCGTCGATGTCGTCGACCTACAATTCAAGGCCGCTGGCCGCCGAAGTGCTGGTCGACGAAGGACGCTACGCGGTGATCCGGCGCCGGCAGTCGTTCGAGGAAATGATCGCGGGCGAGCAGGCCGCGACTTCGTGGAGGAACGCTTGATGGGAACATTCGGGATCCGCAGCGTTATCGCATCCGCAACTCTGGCGCTCACGGCCGTTTTCACGGCACCGGCCTTTGCGAGTGGAACGGAAAAGGAAGTCGCCGCGATCACACCCAACCAGGTTGCCGCACTCGATGCGATCGTCGATCAAGCGGTGGAGCGATACCATCTTCCCGGCATCGCCGTCGGCGTGATCGAGGACGGGCGGATCGCTTACACAGTAACCCGTGGCGAAATCGCGGCGGGCAGCGGCGAACC
This sequence comes from Pseudoxanthomonas sp., assembly GCA_041919795.1. Taxonomy (GTDB): domain Bacteria; phylum Pseudomonadota; class Gammaproteobacteria; order Xanthomonadales; family Xanthomonadaceae; genus Pseudoxanthomonas_A. Next base: position 30,347 of record JAYRTC010000006.1, read on the forward strand.
CGTCGACACGCGAACCCTGTTCAAGATCGCCTCCAACAGCAAGGCCATGACCGCCAGCGTGCTGGCGCGGCTGGTGGATGCGGGAAAACTGCGCTGGGACGATCCGGTAATCAAATACCTACCTGATTTTCGCATGCACGATCCCTGGGTCACGCGCGAGATGCAGGTGAAGGACCTGCTGGTGCACAACAGTGGCCTGCCCGAAGGCGGTGGCGACTTGATGCTGTGGCCGGAACCCAACCATTTCACCCGTCGCGACATCATCGCCGGACTGGCGCATATCAAGCCTGCCTACAGTTTCCGTTCCGGTTACGCCTACGACAACCTGTTGTACGTGGTCGCCGGTGAAGTGGCCGCGGCCGCGGGCGGCGCTTCGTACGAAGAACTGATGCGCCGGGAAGTATTCCAGCCGCTGGGCCTGTCGCGCTGCCGTGTCGGCGAATGGAACCGCGATGCCGTCGGCAACGTCGCCCGACCGCATACGCGCAGCGAAGGCCGTTACGTGGTGAGCAGCGGGGATGACGCGGCCGTGCCGGAACTGGTGTCCGCCGCAGCCGGCGGCATCCGCTGCAGCCTGGACGACATGCTGGCGTGGGCACGCAACTGGCTGGTGCCGGATGCCGCGCAGTTGAGCTGGTTGTCGGCGAAACAGCGCCAGGCCATGTGGACGCCGCGCACCCCGATGCCCATTTCCGCCCGCCGCCAGGCCTGGGACGGCACTCGTTTCTATGCCTACGGCTACGGCTGGAGGATCGCCGATGTCGACGGCGCGATGACCGTTTCCCATACCGGCACCCTGTCCGGCATGTATTCGGTCATGACCTTGTTGCCCGACCGGAAGTCGGGCTTCGTCGTGCTGATCAATAGCGATGCGGATGCGGCGCGAACCGTGTTGAACGAAGTGTTGTTGAAGCGGTTCACGTCGCCCGCGGATTCCCGTGGTGTCGCTTACTACGCCGACGAGTTGTTGAAGGAAGAGTCTTCCGCCCGCGTCGCCGCGCCATCGGCACCTTCGGCGCGGAAAGCGGTCCGTGCGAAAGAGGTGGCGTCGTGGCTCGGCGTGTACCGCGATCCGTGGTTCGGGCAAGCGAGGGTCTGCCCGAAGGACGGGCAGGTGCGTTTCACCTCCGAAAAATCGCCGATGCTCGCCGGCCGGGTGATGCGCAGCGGCACGCGCCTGCTGGTGGATTGGGACGACGACGGCGTGGATGCGGAAGCGTGGCTGGATTTCCATGCGGCCAGTGGCGCTTCGCCCGTGCGACTCAGCATGGCCAAGGTCGATCCGGAAGCGGATTTCAGCTATGACTATGAAGATCTCGATTTCGAGCGGGTGCGCGGTTGTGAGTAGGCAGAAGCAAAACAATCATTTCGTGGGAGGGTCTCTTGTCCCCCAAGGGGACTTCCTTCGGGGCGTGGGAGGGGCGTCAGCCCCGAAGCTTTTCAGCCTGCGTTCGTCGGGACTGAAGTCCCTCCCACAATCGGGGCTGACGCCCCTCCCACAGTTGAGGCTCAAGCCCCTCCCGCAGTGGGGACATCGGCGTCATGCACTGGCGCTGGTCATGACGCTCATGATCGCAGCCTGCTCAACCACAATCCCGGCATCCACGCCGGAAGTTTCCAGTGCCACCACCTTCGCCCAAGCCGGCCTGGTGGACATCCATTCGCTGGTGCCGGATATCGCGGAGGACATCCGCTATGCCAGCGCCGATAATTTCGTCGGTGTTCCTGTCGATGGCTATGACGCTCCGCGCTGCTACCTGCGCGAATCCTCGGCCCAGGCCTTGCAGCGCGTGGAGATGGCATTGCGCGAAGACGGCTTCCGCCTGCGGTTGTTCGACTGCTACCGTCCCGCGCGTGCGGTACGGCATTTCGTGCGCTGGGCCGGCGACCTGCAGGACCAGCGGACCAAGGCGCGCCACTATCCGAACCTCGACAAGCAGGCGCTGCTGGGCGACTACATCGCCCCGGTCTCCGGCCACAGTCGCGGTGCGACCGTGGACCTGACCCTGCTGGATTGCCGTGCCGGCGCCGCAAATTGCCAGGCCATGGACATGGGCACGGATTTCGATTTCTTCGATCCGCGCGCCAATACGGATTCACCTGCGATAAGCGCGGAACAACGCGGCAATCGCCAGCGCCTGCTGCAGGCGATGGAGCGCCAGGGATTCCGCAATTATCCGCAGGAATGGTGGCATTTCAGTTGGGTGTCCGAGTCATCGAAGGCCATCTATGATGTTCCTGTCGAATAGCGTTCCCTGATCAGCATTCACTTCCCCCTGTCTACCCGGATTCGCGCCATGCGTTCCCATTTCCTGTTGATTGCCATGCTCTCCTTGTTCACCGGCTGTGCCACCCACGCGTACTCATCCGGCGATGAGCTGGATTCACTGATGAGTCGATACGACGGCGCGGTGCCGGGAGCGTCGTTGCTGGTGATCCAGGACGGAGAACTCGTAGTGCATCGCGGCTACGGCCTGTCGGATCTGGAACACGGCATCGAGGCCGGCCCCACGACCAACTACCGGCTGGCTTCGGTCACCAAACAGTTCACCGCAGCGGCGGTCCTGCTGCTTGCCGAAGACGGCAAGCTCAGCCTCGATGACCGCCTGCGTCACTGGTTGCCTTCGTTGCCGGCCGCGGACGACGCGATCACCCTCCGTCATTTGCTCAGCCATACCTCGGGGCTGATCGATTACGAGGACGTGATGCCGGACGGCGCCACGGAGCAGTTGCGCGACGCCGACGTGCTGCGTTTGCTGGAATCGCAGGACCGGACCTACTTCAAGCCAGGCAGCGGCTATCGCTACAGCAACAGCGCTTATGCGCTGCTGGCGCTGATCGTGGAACGTGCTTCCGGAAAGTCGTTCCAGGATTTCCTGCGCGAACGCATCTTCCTGCCGCTGGGCATGCACGACACGCTGGCTTACGTGCGCGACGGACCTGAAGTGCCGCATCGTGCCTATGGCTATAGCCAGATCGATGGCCGCTGGGTGCGAACCGACCAGAGCCCGACCAGCGCGGTGCTCGGCGATGGCGGCATCTATTCCTCGATCGAGGACCTGGCCAAATGGGATGCTGCCCTGTACGACGACCGCCTGCTCAGCGACGCCTCGAGCGCCGCTGCTTTCACCGCGCACGCGCAGGTGGTGGGAGAACCGTACCAGGCCGGTTATGGCTATGGCTGGCGCATCACCGGCGACAGTCTCTGGCATTCCGGCGAAACGATTGGTTTTCGCAACGTGATCGTGCGTTACCCGAAGCAACGACTGACGGTCGTCTTGCTCAGCAATCGAAATGATCCAGAGCCTTACGCGACAGCCAAGGCGATCGCAGCCCTGTATCTTGCCCGGTGATGAACATGCCCATTCATTCGCCACGCGATGTTGTCCGGCGCTTTCCGCCATTGCCAAGGTTGTTGCTGTCGCTCGCGCTCGCCTTGCTGCTGGCCTCGTGCGCACATGCGCCAGCGCGCAACCCGCTGGCACGCTGGGTGCCTTCGCCCAACCACAATGCGCGCGAGGCGATCCTGGTCGTGATCCACGCCACTACCCAGGATTCGGTCAAGGAAAGCCTGCACACGCTGCGTACGGAAAACAGCGGTGGCCCGGTCAGTTCCCACTACCTGATCGGCCGCGACGGCGCGTTGTACCAGTTGGTCGCCGAGGACTTGCGCGCCTGGCACGCCGGCCCCGGCGCGTGGGGCACGATCAGCGACGTGAACTCCGCTTCGATCGGCATCGAGCTGGACAACAACGGAACCGATCCGTATCCCTCCGAACAGATCGACGCGTTGCTGCGCCTCCTCGCCGACATCTGCGAGCGCAACGGCATTCCGCGCGAACAGGTGATCGCGCATTCCGACATGGCCCCGACACGGAAGGTCGATCCGGGCGCACAGTTCCCCTGGGCGCGGCTGGCGCGGGAAGGATTCGGACGCTGGCCGCGCACGCCGCTGGTCGATCCGCCGGCCGGCTTCGATCCGGCGCTCGCGTTGCGCCTGCTCGGATATTCCAGCGACGATCACGCGGCCGTGATCCGCGCTTTCCATCTGCACTATCGCGGTTTCGACAGCGATGTCGCAGTATTGGATGACGAGGATGCACGGATCCTGCATGCCTTGCTGGCAAAGCCGGAGATGCCGGCAGCGGGTGCCGGGGATTCGCAAGGGAAATAGGTTTTCGTGGAAAATCCGGGACGACGCAAGGAAGTCGATGTCGTAGGAGCGACGTCCCCCAAGGGGACTTCCTTCGGGGCGTAAGTCGCGAACGCAATCTTCCTGCTTGACCCGGCATTCGTCGACTCGCCGCCAGGTCGCTGGTCTTGCTCATGGCCTTTCCCGCACAGTGCCAAACCAGAAGCGGATTCGGTCGCGACTTACGTCGCTCCTACATCGCGCCTACATCCATCTGTCGCCTTTTCTCAACCCTGCGCGCGGATCGTCTCCAGCACTTGCGGGCCGTAACGCTCCAGCTTGGTGCCACCGATGCCGCCGACGCGGGCGAGTTCACCGAGGTTTTCGGGGCGTTGTTCGGCGATGTTGCGTAGGGTGCTGTCGTGGAAGATCACGTAGGCCGGCACGTTCTGCTCCCGTGCCAGTTGCGCACGCAGGTCGCGTAGCGCGCCGAACAGCGGCAGGTCGTGCGCCTGCACGGACACGCCGGTGCGCGGGCCACGATCGCGTTCGCGGGCCTTCTTGCCCGGCAGTTCCTTGCGCAGCACCACGGCCTGCTTGCCAGTCAGCACCGCGCGGCTGGAATCGGTCAGGCGCAGGCCACCGAATGCCTCGGTATCGACTTCCAGCAATCCGCTTGCGACCAGTTGGCGGAACACCCCACGCCAGGTCTTGGCATCCAGGTCCTTGCCGATACCGTAGGTGCTGAGCCTGTCATGGCCGAACTGCCGGAGGCGTTCGCCTTCGCCGCCGCGCAGCACGTCGATCAGGTGCGCCGCGCCAAATCGCTGCCCGGTGCGATACACGCAACTCAAGGCCTTCTGCGCGGCGAGGGTCGCATCCCAGCTGGCGGCGGGTTGCAGGCAGTTGTCGCAGTTGCCGCAGGCGTTCGGATAAGTCTCACCGAAGCCTGCAAGCAGCACCTGCCGCCGGCATTGCATCGATTCGCAATAGCCCAGCAACTGGTCCAGCTTGCGGCGTTCGAGCTGCTTGCGTTCTTCGCTGGCTTCGGATTGCTCGATCATCTGCTTCAGCAAAACCATGTCGCCCAGCCCGTAGCAAAGCCAGGCTTCGGCGGGTTCGCCATCGCGGCCGGCGCGGCCGGTTTCCTGGTAATAGCCTTCCAGCGACTTGGGCAGGTCCATGTGCGCGACGAAGCGCACGTCGGGCTTGTCGATGCCCATGCCGAAGGCGATCGTGGCGACCATCACCACGCCGTCCTCGCGCAGGAAGCGGCGCTGGTTGGCGGCGCGCACATCGGCGGGCAGGCCGGCATGGTAGGGCAGGGCCTTGAAACCCAGATCGGCCAGCATCTCGGCGGTCTGGTCCACCTTGCGCCGCGATAGGCAATAGACGATGCCGGACTCGTCGCGATGGGCGCCGAGGAAATCCAGCAGTTGGCGCTTGCCGTTGTCCTTCTGCACCACGTTGTAGCGGATGTTGGGCCGGTCGAAGGAACTGACGAACCATTGCGCCTGGTCCAACTGCAGGCGCTCGGCGATTTCGCGCTGGGTCGGCGGGTCGGCGGTGGCGGTCAGGGCGATCCGCGGCACTTCCGGCCAGCGCTCGTGGAGCACGGTCAGCTCGCGGTATTCGCGGCGGAAGTCGTGTCCCCACTGCGAGACGCAATGCGCCTCGTCGATGGCGAACAGGGCAAGGGGCGACCGGTCCAGCAGGGACAGGAAGCGCGGGGTCAGCAGGCGTTCCGGGGCCACGTACAGCAGGTCCAGTTCGCCGGCCAACAGGGCTTGTTCGACCCGCGACGCGGATTCGGCATCCAGGGTCGAGTTGAGGAACTCGGCGCGCACGCCTAACTGGCGCAGCGCTTCCACCTGGTCCTGCATCAGCGCGATCAGCGGCGAGATCACCACGCCTACACCCTCGCGCAGCAGCGCCGGCACCTGGTAGCACAGCGACTTGCCGCCGCCGGTGGGCATCAGCACCAAGGCGTCGCCGCCTTCGGCTATGTGTTCGATGATCGCCTGTTGCGGGCCGCGGAAACCGGCGTGGCCGAAGATCCGCTGCAACAGTTCCTGAGGTGATTCCTGCATGGGGCTAGGTTACCAGCAGGGTCAAGTGGTGCATTGGGGGAATTGCCGGGTTGTTATCGGATGTTGTTGCGAGGATTTGTGGGAAGAAGCCTACGATTGGAGTGGAAAAGGTGATTGAGATCGGTCGCCAGGGAAGGTTGTGCGCTCTTTCCTCTCCCCTTGCGGCGCCCGAAGGGTGTGCAAGGCTGAGAGGATGCCCGAAGGGCAGGAGAGGGGGGCGCAAGCGCAGCTTGCGTGCTTTGGCTGGCTGCCTTCGACCTCATCCAGGCGGAACTACTTGAACCACCTCCGGCGCACCCTCTCCCGGCCTTCGGCCACCCTCTCCCATAAAGGGAGAGGGAGTTCCTTCACTGCAATAGCGACTTCATTGCAGCAACGAGCGCAGCATCCAAGCGTATTTCTCGTGGGTCTGCAGGCGTTGGGTCAGCAGGTCCACCGACGGATCGTCGCTGGCGTCGTCGGCGACTTTCAGCGCCTTGCGCGCGGTGCGGCACACGGCCTCGTTGCCGACCACCAGCTGGCGCACCATTTCACGCCAGTCGGCGCTGTGGGTCAGGCCGGGTTCTTCGGCGATCGAGGACAGGGCCACGAACTCGCGGTACGAACCGGGCGCGTTGAAGCCCAGCGCGCGGATGCGTTCGGCGGTTGCGTCCAGCGCGGTCCATTGCTCGGTGTACTGGGTCTCGAACATGGTGTGCAGCGTGTTGAACATCGGCCCGGTGACGTTCCAGTGGAAGTTGTGGGTCTTCAGGTAAAGGGTGTAGCTGTCGGCGAGGAAGTGCGACAGGCCATCGGCGATCTTCTTGCGATCGGCCGTCTTGATCCCGATATCGATACTGGGCGCGGTTGGCGCGGCGGCGGCCGCGGGCGCAGCCGCCTTGGCCGGGTTGTTCTTGGGCTTGCTGCTCTTGGTCTTGGCCATGGAGGCGCTCCTTGGGGTGGGATAGGCGACAATAAACAGACTAACCGATGTCGTGTAATCAAAAGATTCACTACCACTTGAAGATGGGTGCGATCGAAACCGGAAACAAGAACCTGCCCAACGCGCGCCGCGCCATCGACGGCGCGTTGACGCGCGATCGCGGGCGCCTGCAGGGCTTGTGGTCGCGCTGGCAGGGCAAGCCGGGCGACGTGGCGGCGCGAGCGGCTTTCGAGCAGGCGCTTGCGTTGTCCAGCGCCAAAGTCGCGGCCCGCGCCTCCTCCGCACCGGCGGTGACCCTGGACGAAGCGCTGCCGATCGCCCGCGAGGCGGAAAAGATCGTCGATCTGATCCGCAGGCATCCGGTGGTGGTGATCGCGGGCGAAACCGGATCCGGCAAGACCACCCAGCTGCCGAAACTCTGCCTCGCCGCCGGTCGCGGCGCGACCGGCATGATCGGCTGCACCCAGCCGCGGCGGATCGCGGCGCGGGCGGTGGCGCGGCGCGTGGCGGAGGAACTGAAGACCCCTGTTGGCGGCGCAGTCGGCTTCCAGGTGCGTTTCAACGACCAGGTCGGCGACGACACCCGCATCAAGTTCATGACCGACGGCATCCTGCTGGCGGAAATCGCCTCCGACCGCTGGCTGTCGGCCTACGACACGATCATCGTCGACGAAGCCCACGAGCGCAGCCTCAACATCGACTTCCTGCTCGGTTTCCTCAAGCAGTTGCTGCGCAAGCGTCGCGATCTGAAAGTCATCGTCACTTCGGCCACCATCGACACCGAACGTTTCTCGCGCCATTTCGACGATGCGCCGGTGATCGACGTCGAAGGCCGCACCTATCCGGTGGAAGTGCGTTATCGGCCCTTGGAGGGCGAGGGCGACGACGCGGGCGAGCGCACCGTCAACGACGCCATCGTCGCCGCCATCGACGAAATCACCCGTCAGGATCCGCGCGGCGACGTGTTGATGTTCCTGCCCGGCGAACGCGAGATCCGCGATGCGCACCAGGCGCTGGAACGGCGCAAGTACCGCGAGACCGAAGTGACGCCGCTGTATGCGCGGCTGTCGGCGCGCGACCAGGACAAGGTATTCAATCCGGGGCCGAAGCGACGCCTGGTGCTGGCCACCAACGTGGCCGAGACCTCGCTGACCGTGCCGCGGATCAAGTACGTGGTCGATCCGGGTTACGCACGGGTCAAGCGCTACAGCCCGCGGCAGAAACTCGATCGCCTGCACATCGAACCGGTCTCGCAGGCCAGCGCCAACCAGCGCAAGGGCCGCTGCGGGCGCATTTCCGACGGCATCTGTTATCGCCTGTATGCCGAAGCCGACTTCCAGTCGCGGCCCGAATTCACCGATCCCGAGATCCGACGTTCCAGCCTGTCCGGGGTGATCCTGCGCATGTTGTCGCTGGGCCTGGGGCGGATCGAGGACTTTCCGTTCCTGGAACCACCGGACGAGCGCGCCATCGCCGATGGCTGGCAGCAGCTGGGTGAACTTGGTGCGGTCAGCGCGTCCGATAAAGGAGGGGACCGCAAGCTCACCGCCATCGGCAAGCAGATGTCGCGCCTGCCGGTGGACGTGAAGCTGGCGCGCATGCTGGTCGCCGCGCACGACAATGGTTCGTTGTGCGAAATGACCGTGATCGCCTCCTTCCTGGGCATCCAGGATCCGCGCGAACGCCCGCCCGAGGCGCGCGAGGCCGCCGACAACGCGCATGCGAAGTTCGCCGACCCGAAATCCGAATTCATCGGCATCCTCAAGCTGTGGCAGGCGTATCGCGACGCGCACGAGGAACTGCCCCAGTCGAAGCTGCGGGACTGGTGCGAACGCCACTTCCTCGGTTTCCTGCGCATGCGCGAATGGCGCGAGCTGCATCGGCAGTTGTTGTTGCTGTGCGAGGAGCTGGGGTGGGAGGAGCGAGGAACGAGTGCGGAGGAACGAGGAACGAGGGAAGACAGGGGCGCGGATGCAGATACTCGTTCCTCGTTCCTCTCCCCTCGTTCCTACGTCGCCCTGCATCGCGCGTTGCTCGCCGGCCTGCCGACGCAGATCGGCCACAAGACCGAGAAAGGCGACTTACTCGCTCCGCGCCAGCGCCGTTATCACCTGTTCCCGGGCTCGACGCTGGCGAAGAAACCACCGGCATGGGTGTTGAGCGCCACGCTGCTGGATACCGCGCGGGTCTGGGGCATGACCAATGCCGCGATCGAGCCCGATTGGGTGATCGCCGAACTGCCGCACCTGCTGGCGCGCAAGCATTTCGATCCGCACTGGTCGCGCGCGCAAGGGCATGTGCTGGCCTCGGAGCAGATCAGCCTGTTCGGCCTGGTGCTGGCGCCGAAGAAACCGGTGCATTACGGCCGCATCGCGCCGCAGGAGTCGCATGAAATCTTCGTGCGCCAGGGACTGGTGACCGGCGAGATCAATACCCGCGCCGGTTTCGTCGCCGACAACCTGAAGACCCTGGAACAGGCGCGCGAAGAGGAAGCCAAGCTGCGCCGCGCCGGCATCGTCGCCGACGAGGACTGGCAGGCGCGCTGGTACCTGGATCGCATTCCTTCCGAGCTGCATTCCGCCGCGGGGCTCGATGCCTGGCACAAGAAACTGGCGCCGGAAGCGCGCCGCGCGCTGCACTGGACGCTGCTTGACCTGTTGCCCGGCGAGGGCAGCGAGGAAGACCGGTTCCCGAAATATTTTCCGCTCGGCGATGCGCGGTTGCCGTTGCACTACAAGTTCGAACCCGGCGCGGCCGACGATGGCGTGACCCTGGAAATTCCCGTGCACCTGCTCAACGCGCTGGATCCCGCGCGCCTGTCGTGGCTGGCGCCGGGCTTCGTCGCCGACAAGGCGGCCGGCCTGATCCGCAGCCTGCCCAAGGCGATGCGGCGGAACTACGTGCCGGCGCCGGATTTCGGCCGCGCTTTCGCCGAGGCATTCCCCAAGGCGGGCGCCGACGACGTGCGCGGCGAACTCGCGCGCTTCCTTTCCCGCACCACCGGCGCCAACGTCACCGCACTGGATTTCGACGAGGCCGCCATTGAGTCGCACCTGCGCATGAACCTGCGCCTGCGCGACAGTGCAGGCAAGGTGCTGGCCGAGTCGCGCGATCTCGACGAGCTACGCGTGCGCTTCGGCGAACAAGCGGGTCACGCCTTCGCCGCGCGCGCGGGCAGGGAGCTCGCGGCCGAAGGACTGCACGAATTTCCCGATGCGCCGATTCCGTTGCAAGTGCCGGGCGAAGCGGGCGTGCCTGCCTATCCGGCGCTGGTCGATGAGGGCGAAGCGGTTTCCCTGCGTGTCTTTGCCGATCGCAACGAAGCCGATGCCAATCATCCGCAAGGCGTGCGTCGCTTGCTCGAAATCGCCTTGGCCGACAAGGCCAAGAACGCGCGCAAGCAGTTGCCGGTTTCGCCGAAGACCGGCCTGCTGTACGCCGCGATCGAATCGCAGGAACGCCTGCGCGGCGACCTGGTCGAAGCGGCGTTGAACGCGCTGCTGGCCGATGGCTTGGGTGGCATCCGCGACCGGGAGGCTTTCGAGCGGCGGCACGAAAGCGCGGCGCGGCAATTGTTCGGCGAAGCGATGGAACGCCTGAAGCTGGCCGAATCCATCCTCACCGCCGTGGCCGAGCTCAAGCCGAAGCTGGAATCGACGCTGATGGGCTGGGCCGGCGGCAACCTGGACGATCTGCGCCGGCAGCTTGCGGCGCTGGTGCATGCCGGATTCCTGCGCGACACTCCGGCCGATGCGCTGGCCCAGTTCCCGCGCTACCTGAAAGCGATGCGCCTGCGCGCCGAGCGGGCGTTGCGCGACCCCGTCCGCGACCAGGCGCGCCTGCTGGAGCTGCAGCCGTTCATCGATGCGCTGGAACGCGAATCCGGCAAGCGCCAAAGCCCGCAATGGCAGGCGTTGCGCTGGGACCTGGAGGAGCTGCGGGTCTCGATGTTCGCGCAGGAACTGGGCGCGCGCGGTGGAATTTCGCCGAAGAAGCTCGCGCTGCGCCTGGCGGCATTGCGCTGACTGTTCTGTAGGAGCGGGCCCTGCCCACGATGCTCTTTCGAGATATTCGATACGGCATCGCGGGCAGGGCCCGCTCCTACAAAAGCCATGCGAGGGAGCTACTTGATCCGCCGCACCTTGGCCGCGGTGTTGTAGCCATCGATGCGCATGAACCAGTTGTTGAACAAGCCGGGCTTGATCGAGACCTTCGGATTGGTCCTGCGCACACCCTCCAGCGAAGCGGGTTCGACCTGCTCCCAGACCTGGCCGTTTTCCAGGGTGTATTTCCTGCCGTTGGAGAAGCCCTTGAACTCGCCGACCAACGTGCTCTCGATCGCTTCGTTGGTGCCGAAATCGAAGAAGCCGCGATTCTTCTCCTTCACTTCCTTGCGGCCTTCTTCCTTCGCCACCTCCACCGCCTTGCTGGTTTCCTGCACCACCTTGTGCTGCAGCCAGGCGTTGAGCGCGGCCAGTTCCTGCGCGCTCAGCTTGTCCAGGCCGGCGGCCTTGAACTCGTCGGCGCTCATCTGCTGCTCGACATTGGCGGTCAGCGGGGTCGATGGCTGGGACCAGGCCAGCGGCGCAAACGCAAGCATGGCGAGGGCGAACGGGATACGTAGCGATTTCATGGTTGTCTCTCCAGGCGCAAGGCCGCTAGTGTAGGGCCTGTTGACGTTATCGAAACAGGCCGCGCCGCACCTTCCGGAATTCCATCCTCGTGAACGCCCCGTCCACCGCACCACTGCAAACCTGGCTGCAGTCCCGTTCAGCCGACGCGCTCACGCCGACGATGCGTGCCGCCATCGCCGATGCCGTGGCGGCGGTGGATGCGACGGCGGACATGCCGGATCCATGGCCGGTGCTGGTCGATACGCTGGAAGCGCTGGTCGCGTTGTCGGCCGAGGTGGACGTGCTGCTGGCGGCGCTGCTGTTCGGTCTTCCCGGCCTGCAACCGGCATTGAAGGCGCAACTTGGAAAGCACGCGGGTGTCGCCGGCCTGCTCGACGGCCAGAACGCGGCCGCGCAAGTCTGGGCCCTGCATGCCGAGCGCCAGATCGCCGGCAACAACGAAGGCCTGCGCCGGCTGCTGCTGGCCATCGTCAACGACCTGCGCGTGGTCCCGATCCTGCTGGCCCGGCAACTGGCGCGGATGCGTGCGGCCGGCAAGCTGCCCGCGGCGGAACGACGCGCGCTGGCCCAGTTGACCCGCGACATCCACGCGCCGCTGGCCAATCGCCTGGGCATCTGGCAGTTGAAGTGGGAACTGGAGGATCTGGCCTTCCGCTACCTGGAGCCGGACACCTATCGCCAGATCGCGCAGCAACTGGACGAGAAGCGCACCGGCCGCGAACGCTACATCGCGGCAGTGACGGCCACGCTGCGCGAGACCCTTGCCGAACACGGCATCGCCGCCGAGATCAGCGGGCGGCCGAAGCATATCTACAGCATCTGGCGGAAGATGCAGAAGAAGCAGCTGGCGATGGAGGAGCTCTACGACCTGCGCGCGGTACGCGTGGCCGTGGACGACGTGGGCGCCTGCTATGCCGCGCTGGGCCTGGTCCATGCCTTGTGGTTGCCGATCCCCAGCGAATTCGACGACTACATCGCCCGGCCCAAGCCCAACGATTACCGTTCCCTGCACACCGCGGTGATCGGGCCGGAAGGGCGCACCCTGGAAGTGCAGATCCGCACCCATGAAATGCATGCCCAGGCCGAACTCGGCGTGGCCGCGCACTGGCGCTACAAGGAAGGCGGCAAGGGCGGCGACAAGGCCTTCGACCGCAAGATCGCGTGGATGCGGCAGTTGCTGGAGCCCAGTGGAGAAGGCGGGCGCGAGGAAGGCGGACGTGAGGAAGGCGTGGGCCTGGCCGGCGAGTTCGACGCGCAACTCGCCGAGGAGCGCATCTACACGCTGACCCCCAAGGGCGAAGTCATCGACCTGCCGCAGGGTGGCACCGTGCTCGATTTCGCCTATCACGTGCACACCATGGTCGGGCATCGCACCCGCGGGGCCAAGGTCAACGGCCGCATCGTGCCGCTGAACCACCAGTTGCGCAGCGGCGATCGGGTGGAAATCATGACCGCGAAAACCGGCGAGCCGCGTCGCGACTGGCTGCTGGCCAGCAATGCCTTCCTGGCCAGTGGTCGCGCCCGCGACAAGGTGCGCGCCTGGTTCCACAAACTGGATCGCGCCCGCAACGTGCAGGCCGGCCGTGAAGTGCTGGAGCGCGAACTCAAGCGCCTGGGCCTGCATCACGCCGACCTTGCGCCGATGGCGAAGAAATTCCACGCCGAGAGCATCGACGATCTTTACATCCAGATCGCCCTGGGCGATGTCGGTCCCAGCCAGATCGGTCGCGCCCTGCACGAAGAGCAGCGCGCCGCCAGCGAGCCCGCGCCGGCTGTTCCCGCGCGGCGTTTGCCGAAGCGACCCTCGACGCCTTCGAAATCGAAATTCACCGTGCAAGGCGTGGGCAACCTGCTGGTGCAGTTGGCGCGATGCTGCCAGCCGGTACCCGGCGAAGCCATTGCCGGCTACCTGACCCGGGGGCGCGGCGTCACCGTGCATCGCGCCAGTTGCGCTTCGCTGCTGCGCCTGGCCGCGGCCAGTCCGCAACGGGTGCTGCCGGTGGAATGGGGCGTGGCGGGCGGCGGCTACGAAGTCGATGTGCAGATCCGCGCGCTGGATCGCAAGAGCCTGCTCAAGGACATCACCACGCTGATCGCTCAGGAAGACGCCAACGTCACCGGCATCCAGAGCGACAACGTGCGCGGCAGCGGCCAGGTGCTGTTGCGCCTGCGCCTGAAGGTCGCCGACTACGGCCAGCTGTCCATGCTGCTGGGCAAGCTGGATGCCCTGCCCGGGGTCGAGGAAGCGCGACGTTCAGGCTGAGCGATTATCCTGTCGCGGTGATCCGCAATCCCGACAACGATGCAGGCAAGGATCCCGGCAACACTCCGGGCAAATTGCCGGACGGCCGGATCGAACCCGTGGCCGACTGGCTGCAGGAAGTCGAATTCCGCAAGCCTGCGTCCCGGTCATCGCCACCGGCGTGGCGCGATCGCCGTTACTGGCGCTGGCTCGCGGCGATCGCGCTGCTGCTAGGCATGGCGGTAGTGGCGTTCCGGCAACCGCTGGCCAACCTGATGTGGCCGGACATGCGCGTGCAACGCCTGCTTGACGAGGCGGAGCTTGCATTGAAGCAGGGACGACTGAACGCCGCGGACGGCACCGGCGCGCGCCAGCGTTTCGAGGCGGCGCTGGCCCTGGATTCGGATCGCAGCGAGGCGCGCGCGGGCTTGGCGCGGGTTGCCGAAACCGCGCTGGCGCAGGCGCGCGTGCAGGTTCGCGCGAACAATTTCCAGGCCGCACGACAATCGCTGGCGCTGGCCCGCGAGTTGCAGGTGCCCCGCGCCGATGCCGACGCGGTCGCCGAGCGACTGCGCATGGGTGAATCCGCGCATGCCGGCATCGATGCGCTGATCGCCGAAGCGGCGGCAGCGGAAGCGGAAGGCAAGCTGGAAATCGCGCTACCGCTGTACCAGCGCGTGCTGGCCCTGGAACCCAACCAGACCGCTGCGCTGGAAGGCCGCGAAGACGCCTTGTCGGAGTGGTTGCAGCAGGCAAGCCAGGCTTTGGCGCGCGGTGATCTTGCGCGCGGTTCCAACCTGATCGCGCAGGCGCGCGGCTACGATCCCGGGCACGTCGATCTGCCCGAGAGGGAAGCGGGGCTAGCGCGCGCCATCGAACAACGGCGCCGACTCGCCGATACCGACTTGCGGCGTAAGCGCCTGGACCAGGCGTTGACGGGTTATCGGTTGGTCCTGGCAGCGTCGGCCGATGATGTCGCGGCAGGGCAGGGTGTCGAACGCGTGGCCACCGCGTATGCGCAAAGAGCGGCTCGCGAAGCCGCGGATTTCGATTTCGCAAAGGCCGAAGCATCGCTGGCCCTGGCCCGCGAACTCACCCCGCGCGCGGGCGTGGTGAAAGAGGCCGCGCAGTCGCTGGCCCGCGCGCGGCAATCGCAATCACGGTTGACCAGCGCGATACCGGCGCGCGAACGCAGTCGGCGCAGCAAGATCCTGCTGGCCGCGATGGAGCAGGCCGAAGCGCGCGGAAACTGGCTCACCCCACCGGGTGAAAGCGCGTACGACAAGCTGCGCGCGGCACAGGCGCTGGCTCCCGATGATGCCGAGGTCAGGCGCGCCGCCGCGCGCCTGCTGCCGGCCACCCGTTCCTGTTTCGAAGAGCAACTGCGCGGCAACCGCGTGCGTCGCGCCCGCGCCTGTTACGACGCATGGCAGACGATCGCGCCGGGCGACGCGGACTTGGGAAAGGCGCGGCGGCGGCTGGCCCGGAAGTGGATGGAGGTAGGCGACGAACGCCTGGGTGCCGGCGATGTCGTGTTCGCGGTACAGGCATTGAGGGAGGCGAGGGGATTGGACATGGACACGCCGGGATTATCGGACTTCGCCGCTCGCGTCGCTAAAGCCGAAATCTCCAGGGATTGAGATCAGGTTGTATTGGGGGTTGCGAGATCAGCCAGGATGAGTTCCAGCCGTAGCCCAATCCGCATCCAGCCATGCGCAGAGGCGCTGGCAGCATCGGGAATACTTTGACAAACAGGTTCGCCGCGCTTTTTTCGTTCTATGGCCGCACTTAACCACCCGGCAATCGCAGACGGGGTATTCAGGCAGCTCCAACCGAATCCGGAATCGGCTAGAAAGCGGCTGATCGCGTCGTCATCCTGGTTGGATAAGTGGAGTATGGGGCGCGAGGCTCCCAGGTATTCGTAGAATTTCCCGGGGATCTGCGATGGATCGTCGTTGGCTATGTTTACCAGTATGTCCGCACTTTCCTGGAGTTCGAGAACATCGAGATGAGGCAGGAATCCCAGTAGCCTGACTTGCAGTGGCATTTCTCGTGCCGCGAGCATGACCGACTCGGGCACGGTCACTGCCGCGATGTTGAGCCGGGCTACTGGATTCTCTGCCAATGCCCGAAATAGCGATTCTGGCTTCCTGAAACTGTAGAAGCTGCCCGTATACAGCAACTCCAGTCGCTCAGCATCGAACGAATGGGTGCGTAGCGGGCGCTTTTGCACGCGATCGCGATCATCGAATCCTTGAGTAAGTATGCTGATCCGGTCCAGGCGGCCGTGCCGTTGTTCCAGCAAGCCTGCGGCGGCGGCATTGGTGACGATCAAGTGGTCGGCCTGTCGGCAGACCTCCCCCTCCAGCTTCAGCGCGCGACCCTTCCATCGGGAGGGGGTATAGGGTGCCAACACCGGATCACCCAGGTCCGCAACCCAGGGGAGTCCCACCCGCTTGGTCAACAAGCCGAGTTCAAGTGTCGTGGCCGGCTCATGCGAGCTTATGACCACGTCGGGCCTGACTTCCTGCAGTAGCCGTTTCAGGGCCCGTTTTCCCCACGGCCTCCATTCGCCCCGTACATCGGGGAAAACAATAGCCGACGCGGCCGCCTGCACGCGTTCGGACAATGACTGCTTCCAATTACGTGGCGGGCGGATCCTGGTGGCCACGGGGGCATCGCCCTGCGATGGTGCGGTCAGTCTGACCCGATGCCTGCGTTCGCGAAATGCCGCCAGCATTCCGCGGACCGGGCCGGCAAAACTTCGATGGACATGGACACCGGCGGGCAGCTCGGGCAGGCCTTGCGGTTCGCCGCCCAGGTCGATGGTGAGTACGTGCACCTCGTGGCCGCCCAGGGCCAGCTCGCGACAAAGATAGGCCCAACGCAACGACTGCGGCGACGGACTCGGGGGGAATTCATAGGCTATCAGCAACAGACGCATGCAAGTATTCCGGAGCGGACTGTGAATGCGGGCGACGGGATCGTGGATTCATGCATCAGTCATCGTTCCCTGTCCGCACGCAGGCCCGTGAAGGTCGAAACGACGGCGTCGCGCGCCGCATCGAATGAGAAATGATTGCGGACGTTGGCGAGCCCGCCCTCTGAAAGCCGGGCCCACAGACCTGGATCCTCATGCAGTTCCACCGCCATGGCGGCAAAGGAATCGCAGTCGTTCGCCACCGCCACGTCGTGGCCATTGACCAGGTGCATGCCTTCGCTTGCGCACGTGGTCGCCACGGTAGGCAGGCCATGCACCATGTACTGGTTGACCTTGCCCTTCACCCCCGCGCCAAAACGAAGCGGCGCCAGCCCGACCCGGCATCCATCGAGCAGGGGGGCCAGGTCGGGGACATGACCATGGAAGAGCACGCCGTCGCGCATGTCCCGCGTATCCGCTAGCATCGTCTCGAGATCCTCGCCGACGATGTGCAACGTGCATGTGGGAAGTCGGTTTCGGATCAGAGGGAAAATTTCCTTCAGCAACCAGCGCACCGCATCCACATTAGGGGGATGCCGGCCGCCGCCGACGAACAGCATCCCGTGCCGGTTGCCGTAGTCATGCACCTGCGGCCCTGGCAGGTGCAGGTTCGGGACGACCTCGATACGAGCAGTGGACAGGTGGTGCCGGATCTCCTCACGCTCGACCGGACTGACCACCCAGGTAACGTCCGCCCGGCTGATCACGCCAAGCTCACGCTTGCGGGTGGCCATGGAAGCACGCATCAATCGATCATTCGCTTGCAGTTCCGCTTCGCGCTGCTCACGAAGGTGGTGCAGGTCGACTGTGTCGAAGACGATCCTCATGCTGGGCGAGATGCGCCGCACCATCGGTATCCAGCACGCAGCCAAGTGATAGCGCGCAATCACGATGGCGTCGTAGTGCTGATGCTGGCGCGAGAACCAGCGCGGATGCGAGGTCGCTTGCTGTCCGCAATGTACGCGGACGCCGATCCTGCGCAGATCCGCCGTGTAGCGTCCCGCATCAATGCGGTCGTCGGGCAGGAAATCGACGGCGTATCCCTCTTCACGCAGCAATCGCATCAGGTTGAAGGCGCGGAGCGATCCCGAATCCCGGTCGGTCCGCGGCGTCGTGGAATCGACGACAAGAAGTCGCCGATGGCCATCGGTCGGGGCCCAAGCTGGCGTTGTCGATGGGGAGGGCGATGCATTGCGGGGACTGCCGGGGTCGAGAAGCCGGCTGGCGATAGCCTTGTATCCATTCGAGTGGATCCGTACACGGGCACGGTGCAGGTACGAGGAAAGTCTGTGCCAGTGGTACGACAGGAAGGAATGCATGGGACTGAACGGGCGCTCGGATGGTGAATTCATCTGGAATCGCTATGAGCCGGGCTGCGTCAGCTGCGCTAGACTCGTCGGAACTCCCATTGTCGCATTCCCGTGCCGCGCTACGACTACGACGACCAAGACAGCGACACCGACGATCACCACGACGCGCCCCCCTGGCGCCAGCGGCTGGTCACCTGGGCACTGGCGGCGCTGGGGCTGGGGCTGGGTTTCCTGATTCCCTACACCCTGTACCTGAACCATCAGGTCAGCCAGCGTTTTGGTGCCCTGCAGTGGCAGATTCCGACCCGCGTCTATGCGCGCCCGCTGCAGCTGGCGCCCGGCGTGGCGATGGATGCGCAGACCCTGAAGACCGAATTGGATGCGGCTTCCTATCGCGAAGATGGCAGCGGTGAGCGCCTTGGTACCTACGCGCGCGAGGGCGGTCGTTTCACCATTTCCAGCCGCGGTTTTGCCGATGTGGAAGGCAAGGTGCCCGCGCGCAAGCTGCAGGTGTCGCTGTCGGGTGGGCGCGTGGCCAGCGTCCGCGACCTCGGCCGCAAGCAGAACCTCAAGTCGGCGCGGCTGGATCCGGCGCGCATCGCCACCCTGTACGGACAGAAGCAGGAAGAGCGCCGGCTGGTGCGCATGGAGGAGGTGCCCGAGCTGCTGGTCACCGGCCTGCAGGCGGTGGAAGATCGCGACTTCAATACCCATCACGGCATCGATCTCAGCGGCATCCTGCGCGCGGTCTGGGTCGCGGTGCGTTCCGGTGGCGAGACCCGGCAGGGCGCCAGCACCCTGACCCAGCAGTTGGCCCGCAGCGGCCTGCTCGGCATCGGCAAGGAAGTCACTCCGGCGCGCAAGTTCAACGAAATCCTGTTCGCCCTGATCCTGGAGGCGCGCTACGACAAGCGCACCATCCTGGAGGCGTACTTGAACCAGGTGTACATGGGCCAGCGCGGCAGCCAGGCCATCCACGGCGTCGCCGCGGCGTCCGAGTTCTGGTTCGGGCGTGAACTGGATTCGCTGAACAGCGAACAGATCGCCCTGCTGATCGGCCTGGTCAAGGGACCGTCGTACTACGACCCGCGCCGCAATCCGGAACGCGCGCTGGATCGCCGCAACCTGGTGCTGGACAAGTTGCTGGAAACCGAGCTGATCAAGCAGCCGGAATGGAAGCGCGCCCGCGCCGCGCCGCTCGGCGTCACCAAGACTCCCGGCATGGCTGCGGCCAACCGTTTTCCCGCCTATGTCGACCTGGTGCGTCGCCAGCTGGCCCGCGACTATCCGGAAAGCGCGCTGCAAGGCGCCGGTCTGAGCGTGCTCACCGGCATGTCGCCCTCGGCCCAGGCCTATGCCGAAGGCGCGGTCGCGCGCACGCTGAAATCGGTGGAGAACAAGAAGCGCCCGCCGCTGCAGGCCGGCCTGGTGCTGACCGACGTGCACGATGGCGACGTGCTGGCCGTGGTCGGCAGCCGCAACGTGTCGCAGCCTGGTTTCAACCGCGCGGTGGAGGCGCAACGCCCGGTCGGTTCGCTGCTCAAGCCGTTCGTCTATCTGCTGGCGCTGGCCCAGCCGGACAATTATTCGCTGGCCAGTTACGTCGACGATTCCCCGGTCACCGTGCAACTGGGCAAGGGCAAACGCTGGACGCCGGGCAATTCCGACAACCGCAGCCATGGCTCGGTGCGGCTGGTCGATGCGCTGGCTCATTCCTACAACCAGGCCACCGTGCGCGTCGGCATGAAGGTCGATCCGCAGCGTCTTTCCAACCTGATCCACGTGCTGGCCGGGATCAAGGCCGAGCCCAATCCCGCATTGATCCTGGGCGCCACCGACCAGAGCCCGTACGCGATGGCCCAGCTGTACCAGTTCCTGGCCTCGGGCGGCGAGATCCAGCCGTTACATGCGGTGCGCGGCGTACTCGATCCACAAGGGAAACTGCTGAAGCGCTACGACAAGACCCCGACGCCGGCGCAGGAAGGCGATTCCATCGCCGCGCACCTGGTCAGCATCGCCTTGCAGCAGGTGGTCAGCAACGGCACCGGGCGCCAGTTGCTCAGCGACGGACTGGGCCGCTTGCAGTCCGCTGGCAAGACCGGCACCAGCAACGACGGCCGCGACAGCTGGTATGCGGGCTACACCGGCGATCATCTGGCGGTGGTGTGGATGGGCAACGACCAGAACGAACAGACCGGCCTGTACGGCGCCACCGGCGCGATGCGGGTCTGGTCGGGAATCTTCTCGCGCCTGCCCAGCGCGCCGTTGAAGGTGTCCGGCAAGGGCCTGGACTGGCAGTGGGTCGCCGGCGCGAACGCCACCGACGCCGCTTGCCCAGGCGCGCGGCAATTGCCGTTCGTGGCGGGCTTCGCACCGGACTACGCCGCTTGCGTGATCGAACCGGTGCCCGAGGAAACGGGCGAAACCGGAGTCGAGGGAGAAACCGAAGGCGGTGGCTGGCGCAGCTGGTTCGGTCTGGACAAGAAGGAAGAACCAGCGCCGCCACCGGAACCGGCTCCCGCTCCGCAGCCGTGATGTTGATGAACGTGACGAAGATGGACGCGATGAAGTTGGAGCTGCCCCGGAAATTCGCAACGCTCGCCGTTGTGCTTGCAGTGTCCGCCTGCACGACGTCCGGTGGACCGACTGTTCCCGAATCGACCGCTATCTCCAAAGTCGCCCCCGAACAGCGTCTCGCCAACATCATCGCCGCCTCGAAGGGCGCCGATGATCGCGAACTCGCGGTACAGCCCTTGCGCGGCCCGGAAGTACAGGATCTGCGCGAGGATGCCGCCGCCGCCATCGCCGCGCGCAATTACCCCGCCGCCGCCGATGCCCTGAACCAGGCGCTGCTGATCGCCGCCGACGATCCGGCGATCCTGCAGGAACGCGCGGAAGTGGCCTTGTTGCAGGCGGAATACGATCGCGCGGAAACGCTGTCCAGGCGCGCTTTCGACCTCGGTTCCAAGGTCGGCCCGCTGTGCCGTCGGCACTGGGCCACGATCGAGCAGGCACGCCTTGCGCGTGGCCTGCAGCAGGACGCGGCCTCGGCGCACGCGCAGATCGAAACCTGCACCGTGGCCGGTCTGAATAGAATGTAGGAATGTCCCAACTCGCACTTGCCAGCCGCGAAGCCCTCAGCGAGGGCGGCGCGCTCGCCGACCAGCTCGACAACTTCGTTCCCCGCGAGGCGCAGCAGCGCCTGTCCACGGCGATCGCCGATGCCTTCGATGGCCGCGAAGTGCTGCTGGCCGAAGCCGGCACCGGCACCGGCAAGACCTTCGCCTATCTGGTGCCGGCATTGCTGTCGGGACTGAAGACCATCATTTCCACCGGCACCCGCGCGCTGCAGGACCAGCTCTATCACCGCGACCTGCCAAGGGTGCGCAACGCGCTGGGTACGGGCATCAAGTCGGCGCTGCTGAAAGGCCGCGCCAACTACCTGTGCAAATACCGGCTGGAACAGGCCAAGGGCGAGCCACAGCTCTCAAAGGGCGTGTACACCACCCGCGAACAGATTTCCCAATTCCAGCGCATCGTGTCCTGGGGTGGGCGCACCCAGTTCGGCGACATGGCCGAACTGGAAGCGCTGCCCGATGATTCGCCGCTGCTGCCAATGGTCACTTCGACCAACGACAACTGCCTGGGCACCGATTGCCCGTTCTGGAGCGAATGCTTCGTGGTGCAGGCGCGGCAACGCGCGCAGTCGGCAGACATCGTCGTGGTCAATCACCACCTCTTGCTCGCCGACCTGGCCTTGAAGCAGGAAGGCTTCGGCGAAATCCTGCCGGGCGCGCAGGCCTTCGTCATCGACGAGGCGCATCAGTTGCCGGAACTGGCGGCGAATTTCTTCGGCGAAAGCTTCGGCATGCGTCCGATCCAGGAACTGGCCCGCGACTGCCTGGCCGAGTGCAAGGAAGTGCCCGGCGCGCTCGCCAGCCTGCAGCCGCCGGTGCGTGCGCTGGAACAATCTCTGCGTGAACTGCGCGCGGGCATGGAAGGCCTGCCGGTGCGCGGTACCCGCTTCCGAGCGCTGTCCAAGCCGGAAGTGCGCGAGGGTTTCGATGCGCTGACCGAATCGCTGCGGCAGTTGATCGAGAGTGTCGTGGCCATGGCCGATACCTCGCTGGGCCTGGATGCCTGTGCCGCGCGGGTGAAAGATGCTTCGACCCGGCTGGCGCGCTGGCTGGGTGACGACAGTCGTGCTGATGACGAGCGACTGGTCGATTTCGACGACGAAGCACCGCTGCCCTCCAGCGACGTGCTCTGGTACGAACTTACCCAGCGCGGCTTCCGTTGCCAGCGCACGCCACTGGATGTGTCCGGCCCGCTGCGCGAACACCGCGAGAAGTCGCATGCGTCATGGGTGTTCACTTCGGCCACGCTCGCCGTCGGCGGCAGCTTCGATCACCTCGCCGTGCGCCTGGGCCTGGACGATCCGCAGACCCTGCTGCAGCCCAGCCCGTTCGACTGGCCGAAACAGGCGCTGTGTTACCTGCCGCAGGGCTTGCCCGAACCCAATTCGCGCGGCTACGGCACCGCGCTGATCGCCGCGCTGACTCCGGTGCTGCAGGCGTCCAATGGCCGCGCCTTCCTGTTGTTCGCCTCGCACCGCGCCTTGCGCGAGGCAGCAGAGACGTTGCGCGATGCGCCGTGGCCATTGTTCGTGCAGGGCGAGGCGCCGCGGGCGACGCTGCTGCAGCGGTTCCGCGAATCCGGCAACGGCGTGCTGCTGGGCGCGGCCAGTTTCCGCGAGGGCGTGGACGTGGT
Source organism: Pseudoxanthomonas sp. (assembly GCA_041919795.1). Taxonomy (GTDB): domain Bacteria; phylum Pseudomonadota; class Gammaproteobacteria; order Xanthomonadales; family Xanthomonadaceae; genus Pseudoxanthomonas_A. The sequence continues at coordinate 53,427 of JAYRTC010000006.1, forward strand.
CGGCGATGCGCTGTCGGTGGTGGTAATCGACAAGCTGCCGTTCGCCGCACCCGATGACCCGGTATTCGAGGCGCGCCTGGAAGCGATCCGCCGCGACGGCGGCAATCCGTTCCGCGACGAGCAGCTGCCGCAGGCGGTGATCGCGCTGAAGCAGGGCGTCGGCCGCCTGATCCGCAGCGAGACCGACCGTGGTGTGCTGGTCCTGTGCGATCCGCGACTGACCGGCAAGTCCTATGGCAAGGTCTTCCTGGATTCGCTGCCGCCGTTTACACGCACGCGCAATGTGGAAGACGTGGAAGCGTTCTTTGCGCCAGAATTGACGCTGACATGAAACTCCTGGCCCTAGAAACCGCCACCGAAGCCTGCTCCATCGCCCTGTACCTGGATGGCGAGGTGATGGAGCGCCATGAGATCGCCCCGCGTCGGCATGCCGAATACGCCTTGCCGTGGGCGGAAGCGCTGCTGGCCGAAGCCGGCATCGCCAAGTCCCAGTTGGACGCCATCGCGATCAGTCGTGGTCCCGGCGCGTTCACCGGCGTGCGCCTGGCCATTGCCCTGGCCCAGGGCATCGCCCTGGCGCTGGACAAGCCGGTGGTCGCGGTTTCAACGTTGATGGCCATCGCCGTGCAATCGCCAGGCGAACGCATCCTTGCCGCGATCGATGCGCGCATGGGCGAGGTGTACGTGGGCGCCTTCGCGCGCAAAGGTGACACGCTGAGCGCGATTTCCACGGAAATCGTCTGTGCGCCCGAAGCGGTTGCGTTACCGGACGGCGAAGGCGATTGGCATGGCATCGGCACCGGCTTCGCCGCCGTCAACGGCATCCTCCAGCAGCATCTGGAATCGCAACTGGTGTCGGTCGATGCCACCGCATTGCCGCACGCCGCCGACGTGGCGCGACTGGCGGTGGCCGCCTATGCACGTGGCGAAGCGGTCGCGCCAGAACGCGTGGAACCGGCCTACCTGCGCAACAACGTGGCCCTGACCCTGGAAGAACAGCGCGCCTCCAGAGCCGCCAAAAAACCGTAGGAGCGGGCCTTGCCCGCGATGCTCTTCGCGATCTGTCCGAAGAGCGTCGCGCCCAAGGGGCGCTCCTACAACAGCAGCCCGTGTAGGAGCGGCCTTGCCCGCGATGCTCTTCGCGATCTGTCGAAGAGCGTCGCGCCCAGGGGACTCTCCTACAACAGCCGCCGCGACGGTCTTGTTCCTACCAAACCAGGTTGAGCTTCACCCACGCCGTGCGTCCGGGTTCGTTGATCCGCACCGGGTCGGCGGGATAGCCGAAATCGGCGTTGCCGGCCAGGTTGAGGTGCTCGCTGTAGGTACGGTCGAAGACATTGTCGATGCCGGCACTGAGCTGCACCTTCTCGCTGAAACGATAGCCGCCATTGACCGCCAGGGTGGCGAAGCCCGCACTGGTGCCCAGATCCTGGCCCACCACGTTGCCGTAACCGGGAGCGACGCGATCCTGCGCAGCGACCACGCGCAACAGTGCGCCGGCCTGCCAGTCGCCGCTGTCCCAGGCCGCGGTCAGGCGTGTTTCCAGCGGTGGCATCTGCGGCAGCGCACGGCCGCTGTCGCGATCCTCGCCACGCGCATAGGCAAGCGTGCCGCCCAGCTTCCAGTGCGCGTGCGGGCGCAGTTCCACGCCGAGTTCGGCGCCGCGGATATCGGCATCGATATTGGACACCACGGTCGTCGAACCCATCATCCCGCCATTCATGTAGCGGAACTGGATGAAGTCGTCGATGCGCCCGGCATAGGCCGAGACCCAGGCGTCGATCTTCTTGCCGTGGTATTGCAGGCCGACATCGAGCTGGGAGGTCTTCTCGGTGTCGAGGCCGGCGAATGCATTGGCCGCCCCCCCGGATCCCGCACTACCCGCGAACGTCCTGGCGGAAAACAATTCCCAATAGTCCGGCATGCGCTCGGTGCGGCCCAGGCCGGCATACCAGGTCAGCGGCTGGTGTTGCGCGTCGCGTTCGAAGCGCAGGAAACCGGCGGAAAGGGTTTCCTCGCGGGTCTGACCGGCGGTCGGGTTCGGCCTGGTCATGCCCATCGAACCGACCGTGGCGCGCTCGTCGGTGGCTTCGGCGCGGTCGAGGCGGGCACCCCCGATCAGACGATTGCGTTCGCCCTGGAACCAGGTGGCCTCGGCGAATGCCCCCACGTTGCGGAAACGCGCATCGGTGGCCCAGGCTTGCGCCTGGTACGCGCCGCGTCCCATCGCGCTGCGGCGGCGATGACGGCTGTCCTGCGCATCGAGGCCGGCGATCAATTCATGACTGTCGCCGCGCCAGGTGGCGGCGAAACGGCCGCCACTGGTGCGGCGCTCCACGTTCGACGCCATCGGCATCGGCATGGAGCCGGCGGGGTTGGGATCGCGCAGGCTGTAGTTGTCCATCACGTGGTCGGCGAGGTTGTGGAACACGTTGGCCTCGATCGCGGATAGGTGTTCGCCGATATTCTTTTTCTCCAACCGCAGGCCGAAGTTTTCGCGCCGGAACTGCGAACCGTCCATGCCACGGGTGGCGTAACGCGATTGGCCATCGCCGAAGCCCGCCGACAGTTCGACCACGGTATCGAGGTCCGGCGTCCAGCCCAGGGCGAGGTCGCTGTTCCACTTGTTCCAGGCCGAACCCACGGTGTTGCCGTCGCCATCGCGGTAGTCGTCCGAATCGGAGCGATTGGCGCTGATCCGCGCGTAGCCAAGGCGGTCGCCGTATGTGGCATCCAGCACCTGGTCGTTGCGGCCGAACGCGCCGCCCAGCAGGCTGCCGGCCAACTTCAGCGTCGGCGATTCGTACACCTCGCGGTCGCGCTCGAAACGCACCGTGCCGGCCGACGCGCCCGGCCCCCACAACACCGTCTGCGGCCCCTTGATGACCACCAGGCGATCGTAGGTTTCCGGCGACACGTAGGACATCGGATTGTCCATGCGCGACGGGCAGGCGCCGGGCATGGCGCCATCGTTGGTCAGCAGGTTCAGGCGCGAGCCGAACATGCCGCGCAGCACCGGGTCGCCGTTGGTGCCGCCATTGCGGACCACGGAAAAACCGGGAATGGTCTTCAGGTAATCGGCGCCATCGCTGGCCGGCACCGGCTGGCGCGGCAGTTTGGGGCTGGTTTCAAACGTCAGTGGTGAAACCGGCATCGCCGCGGTGACGATGATGGCATCGAAATCGACCGTGGCGACGCGGGCCTCCGTGGCGTCGATATCGGCCACGGCATGGGCGGGAAAAATATTGGCAAGGGCGATGAGAATCGCGGCGGACAGGCACGACGAACGGATCGCCGGATTACGGAAATTCGACATGGGGGCTCCAGGAGACAAGAGACGGGCGGCTGGCCCGGAAATTCAAGCGAAGTGGTGTCGCTGAAGTGTCGTTGGAGGTCCGCGCGATCCCAGTCCGTTGGGATGGCGCCAGGCGCGGGAAGGAATCGTTGCGGCTGCCGTGAATGCATTGGCTGAAAGCGCGGATGCCAGTGAGGGTGTTCGCAACGCCGACAGGTCCAGGCTGCCCAGCAGCAGGCAATAGTCGCAGTCCGGCTGCATCGCGTGATCGGGATGCGCGGGTGCAGGCGTGTCGTGGTCGTGGCCGCTGGAGCCGGCTTGCGTCGCGCCCGGGTCGTGAACCGCCCTGGCCGGGAACGATGCCGTGGACAGCAGGCGCGTGGTCACCGGAGCCAGCAACAACAGCAATGCCGCGGCCAGTGCCAGGCGGCTTGTCCAGCGATGGAAGCAACGGATTCGCATCTCGATGCGAATGGTCATGCGCGGTGTCGGACCGCACCCTGATCCAAGTCAAGACGGATGCGTATGCGTTGCCGGAAAACGATTTTCGCGAGTCGTTCGTGGCATTCCATACGGCATCGTGCGGCGTACTTGATCCAGGTCATGGAGCAACCGCCATGGGGTCATTAACTTGCGCATCAAGACAAAGTTTTTTAACCCTGAAGGAAGTCCCTGATGAAAAACCTGGTACTGCTGTTAGCACTCGCCACGGCCGCCGGCTTCACGCCGCAGGCGGTGGCTGCGCGCGATGCCTCGGCGGTCACTCCGGTGGCCGATGTCACTTTCACCCTGAAGACCCAGATCCATGAGGGCCAACTGGTCTTCGTTGGCGATGCCGGCGCCATCAAGGGCCAGATCAATCCCGAGTTGAAGGTGCGCGAAGGCGCGGTGGTCGCGATCACCGTGGTCAATGGCGACGGCGCCATGCACGACGTGGCCGTGCCCGGCTTCAATGCCCAGTCCGACCAGCTGGTCGGGGTGGGGTCGGCGACCACGATTGTGTTCCGCGCCACCAAGGCAGGCACCTACGAATACCTGTGCACCATTCCCGGGCACAAGGCGGCGGGCATGTTCGGCAAGTTGACCGTTGGCGATGTGGCCAAGGCCGTCAGCACCGCCGTGGATGTGGCCAAGAACCCGAGCGAAGTCGGTGAGCCGGTCGGCGACCGCGCGCCCAAGCACATCACCTACGACCTGCTGACCACCGAAGTCGAAGGCCAGTTGTCCGATGGCAGCACGTATCGCTACTGGACTTTCGACAACACCGTTCCCGGTCCGTTCCTGCGCATCCGCCAGGGCGACACGGTGACGATCAACCTGAAGAACGCCGAGAACAGCATCAACATCCACTCGGTCGACTTCCATTCGGTGACCGGCCCAGGTGGTGGTGCGGCCGTGACCCAGGTGGCCCCGGGCCAGACCAAGAGCTTCAGCTTCAAGGCGCTGCATCCGGGTCTGTTCGTCTATCACTGCGCCACGCCGATGATCGCCCAGCACATCTCCAACGGCATGTACGGCATGATCCTGGTCGAACCCGAAGGCGGACTGGAGAAGGTCGACCACGAGTTCTACGTGATGCAGGGCGAGCTCTACACCGCGCAGAAGCATGGTTCCAGCGGCCTGCAGGAATTCTCGGTGGACAAGCTGCTGGACGAGAAGCCCGAGCACATGATGTTCAACGGTTCGATGAACGCGCTGACCAAGACCTACAACATGCAGGCCAATGTCGGCGAGAACGTGCGCATGTTCTTCGGCGTCGGCGGCCCCAACCTGACCTCCAGCTTCCACCTGATCGGCGAAGTGTTCGACAAGGTCTACAACCTGGCCTCGTTCACCAGCCCTCCGCTGACCGACGTGCAGACCACGCTGGTGCCGCCGGGCGGGGCGACGATGGTCGAGTTCAAGGTCGATTACCCCGGCCGCTACCTGCTGGTGGACCACGCCTTGTCGCGCGCTGAGAAGGGTCTGATCGGTTTCCTGCAGGTGAAGGGCGAAGCCGACCCGAAGATCTTCAACACCAAGGAAAAGATCGACCACGCCTCCGGTCACTGAGTGAAGTCATCCGGCAGCGATGCGCATCGCTGCCGGCGCAAGTAAAGAAAGGCCGGGTCCGCTGCATGCGGCCCGGCTTTTTTGTTGGTGGCAAGGAATGCCCCCCTCCCTTTCGCGGAGGATCGTAGGGCGCAATAACCGAAGGGCATTGCGCCGAGTGGGACCGAGAGTTCATGCGCGGCGCAATGCCCTTCGGTTATTGCGCCCTACGTTTGCTCACCCCCACCCCATGCCCATACACCAGCTTGCCGCCAAACCAGCCGCCTGTTCCCAGGACCACGAAACCGGCCACGCTCAACCCCAGTTCCACGGTGCCGGGCTGGGTCAATGTGGTGCCCTGCAGGCGCAGGAACAGGCTGGTCGCGTACAAGCACCACGCGCTCAGCATCAACAACATATGCCGGTTGAGGTCGCGGGTGGCCGGATGTCCGGCGCCGACTTTCAGCAATTCGACGAAGCCGCTGGCCATAGCCGCCAGCGCAATCAGCGTACCCAGCGCCAGCAGCACGCCGGCCAGCATCCACGCCGGTTTTCCCCACCACAGGCTGGCCACGTCCGCAGCCGTGGCCAGCGACCAGCAGGCGATCGGGAAATGGACCACGGCCGGATGCAGGGGATGGCTCATGGCGACCGCCCTAGGCCGCCAGCACGGCGCTGAGCAGGGTCAGGAAACCGGCCACCGCGACACCGGCATGGACGAACACCACCGCCTTCGGCGCAACCGTGCCGCGTAGATGCAGTGACGCCAGATAGAAACCACCCAGCGCCGCCACCACCAGCAATCCCAGCGCGGCGCTGACGCGCGCGGGCGTCGCGCCCTGCAACACAGTGAGGATCAACAGGACCAAGCCGCTGGCGCCCAACAATGCGTGCAAGATCGAAATGGCCCACGGGGCGAGCTTGCCGCGCAGCACGCTGCTGGCAAGCACCAGTCCGCCGACCGCGGCGATGGCGAAAACGATGAGTGCGTAGGTGAGCATGGCGGTGTCCTTGGTGGTGGTGTCAGGGAAATTTTTCTTGCTGAACTCTTCGGCTGTTGAAGGGAAACCGGTAGCCGGTAGCCGGTAGCCGGAAGCCGGAAGCCGGAAGCCGGAAGCTGGAAGCCAGGAGATGCTATCCGGCTACCGGTTACCGGCTCCCGCCCCTTACGAAAGGATCGCGGATCTCGACAGTGATCCAGACCATCAAGTCGAAGGGTCGATCCTTGCGTCCATATCGCCGCCTTGCGCAGTGAATGCGGAATCAAGCCGCTGCAGCACCGTCGTGGTCATGCGCTCGCAGCGCGGCCCGAGGAAGGGGAAGGCATCGCCCAGTGTCGTCGCCAGGTTGTCGTGCAAGGCGGCGCGCAACAAGCGGCGTGCGCGGTGCAGGCGCGTCTTCACGGTTTCGGCGCGCAAGTCCAGGCTGTACGCGGTTTCCTCGACCGTGCATTCCTCGATCTCGCGCATCACGAACACGATGCGGAACGGTTCCGGCAAGTCGTCGATGGCGTGCTCAAGCAAGCGCCGGATCTGCGCGCGCGCGGCGCTGGCGGCGGGATCCTCGTTGCCGAATTTCGACGGGAACTGCACGACCTGGCCGCTGGCCTGCGAAGCTTCGATCTGGTCCACGTCCACCGTATTCCTCCGCTGGCGCAAACGGCCATAAGCTTCGTTGAGCACGATCCGGGTCATCCAGGTGAGCAGCGCCGCCTCGCCACGAAAGGTGTGCAGCTTCGCGTAGGCATGCGTGTAGGCTTCCTGGACCACGTCCTCGGCCTCGGCATCGTCGTTGACCACGCCGCGCGCGACCCGGAACAGGCGCTGGTTGCAGCGCTGCATGATGTGGCGGAAGGCTCCGCGATGCCCCGCCTGGGCCAGGGCGACCAGCGCCGTGTCCTCCAGCTGGGCGTAATCGATGGCGAGCACGTTGGCGGGTGTGTTCATGGTTTCCTCCTTCTACACCCATCAGATGCACGAGCGCACGCAAGGTTCCCGGATCAGCCCGCCATTGCCGCGAGGATGTCGCGGCGATGCGGTTCCTGTTCGAACTGGCCCAGCAGGCGCCGGGTGACCATGGACACGCCATGCAGGCGCGCCCCGCGCGAGGAAATGCACTCGTGCGTGGCCTGGATGACCACGGCCACGCCACGCGGCCGCAGCACCTGTTGCAAGGTATCGGCGATCTCGGCGGTCAGCCGCTCCTGGATCTGCAGGCGCCGGCCGTAGGCATCGACCAGGCGGGCCAGCTTGGAAATACCGACCACGCGCGCGCCGGGCAGGTAAGCCACATGCGCCACGCCGCGGATCGCGGCCATGTGGTGTTCGCACACCGATTGCAGCGGAATGTCGCGCAGCAAGACCAGATCGTCGTAGCCGCCGGTTTCCTCGAAGGTGCGCTCAAGGATATGCGCGGGATCGAGCCGGTAACCACCGAACCATTCCTCGTACGCGCGCACCACCCGCGCCGGCGTGTCCAGCAGGCCTTCACGCGTCGGATCGTCGCCGGCCCAGCGGATCAGCGTGCGCACCGCGGCCTCGGCTTCGTGGCGTGCGGGGCATTGGCTCGCGGATTCGGCGTGCGGGTGCGAGGGCAGGCGTTCAACGGTGCGCAGGTCGGCTTCGAGCATGGAGTTGTCCCTGTTTGTGGAAGCGGTATGCAGGAATGGATGTGCGAGCAGGAATGAGGTTCCCGTTTCAGCCCCCTCCCTTTCGCGTAGCGAAGGGGAGGGTTGGGGAGGGGTGCTCTTGATCTTGCTTCTGCTTTACGCGGAGACGCTGAGTGCACGCGAAGAGCACCCCCTCCCAACCCCGGATCAAGTCCGGGGCAGGCTCTCCCCCTGCGCTTCGCGCAAGGGGAGGGGCCAAAGGCTCACGCCTGCGATACGTTTGGCGTCCGACAATCCACGGGAACCCGATGCGGCGTGTGTCATCCAATGCATGCAGCCCGCATTGAAACGCGAGTGCATCGCATCCGCGCAGAACCTCAGGAGACTCGCCATGTCCCAGTCCGACATCCCACCCCCCGGCCCGGATTTTTCGCTGGGCGTGCCGTTGTCCAGCATCCCGGCCAGCGGTGTGCTCGCCGGGCATGTCGAGGGCGAGGCTGTGCTGCTGGCGCGGCTGGATGACGGAATCTTCGCGGTGGGTGGCGCCTGCACCCATTACGGCGCGCCACTGGCGGAAGGCTTGGCGCGCAATGGTGAAATCCGTTGCCCCTGGCACCACGCCTGTTTCAGCCTGCGCACCGGCGCGGCGCTGAAGGCGCCGGCCTTCGCGCCGTTGGCGACCTGGCAAGTGGAAACCATCGGCGACCAGGTCTTCGTCCGCGGCAGGACGGACAACGCCGGGGCGAAGACCGAGGCTGTCGATTCGACTGCGCATCCACGCCGCATCGTCATCATCGGCGGCGGCGCCGCCGCCTTCGCCGCAGCCGAACGCCTGCGTGGACTCGGTTTCAACGGTTCGTTGACGATGCTCAGCGCCGATGCGGATCCACCCTGCGACCGGCCCAACCTTTCCAAGGATTACCTGGCCGGCACTGCGGGGGAAGACTGGATTCCACTGCAAGCGGACGAGTTCTACGCCGAGCGGTGCATCGACCTGCACTTGTCCTGTGAAGTCGTCGCCATCGATACCGCCATGCGCGAAGTGCGTACCCGCGATGGGAAAAGTTTCGGTTACGACGCCTTGCTGATCGCCACCGGTGCCGAACCCGTGCGCCTGCCATTGCCGGGATTCGACCGGCCCAACGTGTTCGCCTTGCGTTCGCTGGCCGATGCACGCGCGATCATTGCCGCAGCGGGCCCTGCGAAAACCGTGGCCCTGATCGGCGCCGGCTTCATCGGCATGGAAGCCGCCGGCGCGCTGCGTTCGCGCGGGCTGGAAGTGCACGTGGTCGCGCGCGAGGAAGTGCCGATGGAGCGTGCGCTGGGACGCGAGTTCGGCGAGTTCATCACCGGCCTGCATCGCGAGCACGGCGTGCAGTTCCACCTGCAGGCCAGTCCTGCCGAATTCGATGGCGAGGTGCTCACCCTGGTGGATGGAACCCGGATCGCCGCCGACATGCTGATTGTCGGCGCCGGCGTTGTCCCGCGCACCGCCCTGGCCAGCGCGGCGGGTTTGGCGGTGGAGAACGGAATACTGGTCGATGCGCGCCTGCAGACTTCGGTTGCCGGAATCTACGCGGCCGGCGACGTGGCCCGTTATCGCCATGGCGCGGAACTGGTCCGGATCGAGCACTGGGTGCACTCGCAACGCGAGGGCCAGGCCGCGGCGGAAAACATGCTTGGCGCGGACCGGGTGTTCGACGATGTGCCGTTCTTCTGGACCCATCATTACGGCCTGGACATCCGTTACAGCGGGCATGCGCTCGCCTGGGACGAAGTGCGCATCGAAGGCGTGCTGGCCGCGCAGGATTGCACCGCGCGATTCTTCCGCAAGGGCGAACTGCTGGCTGCGGCGTCGGTTGGACGCGACCAGGAGAACCTGGTCATCGAAGCCGAATTGCAGCGGCAACCTGTATCGGCATGAATGATCTCCACGTCGCCTCTGGCGCCAAGCATCGCAACACCGCTTTCGTTCTGGCCGGTGGTGGCAGCCTGGGCGCCGTGCAGGTGGGCATGCTCAAGGCGTTGTCGCGGCAAGGCATCGTTGCCGATTTCGTGGTCGGCGCCTCGGCTGGCGCGATCAACGGCGCCTACTACGCCGCCGACCCGGATGAAGCAGGCATCGCCCGGCTCGAACGGATCTGGCGCGGACTGCGCCGCGCCGACATCTTTCCGCTGTCGCTGGCCGGCAGCCTGTCGTGGCTGCTGGGGCGACGCGATTACCTGGCCACGCCGGCGCCTTTGCGGGCGCTGATCGAATCCGAACTCCCGTACCGCCAGCTGCAACAGGCGCGATTGCCCTGCCATGTCGTCGCCACCGACGTGCTGGACGGCACGGAAGTCGTGCTGTCCAGCGGCGACGCGGTGCCGGCGCTGCTGGCCAGCACGGCGATACCGGTGATCTTCCCCACCGTAGTGATCGCCGAGCGGCATCTGATGGATGGCGGCGTCGCCGGCAACACACCGATTTCCACCGCGCTGCATCTGGGCGCGACCCGGGTGGTGGTGCTACCGACGGGCGTGCCATGCACGCTGGAGAAACCGCCACGCGGCGCCTTCGCCATCGCCGTGCACGCCTTGAACCTGCTGGCCATGCGCCAGCTGCGCAGCGATGTGGAGCGCTATTCCGAACATTGCGAACTGATCGTCATCCCGTCGCTGTGCCCGCTGGCGGTGCATGCCTACGATTTCTCCCATACCGGCGAGTTGATCGACCGCGCCGAAGCCGCCACCCGGCTGTGGCTGCGTGGTGGGCTGGACAGCCGTGATGCGCTTACCACGCTGCTGCCGCATCGGCATCGTGTCGCATGAGTTCATGCCGCATGCGTTCATGGGACATCGATTTGGAAGCGCGGCGGATTGGCGCCGCTATCGCACGGTAGCGTGGCCGCGTCCCGGCGGCGTGATTTGCGACGGTGATGAATCCGGGGCCATCCAGCCGAGCCGGTTTGCCAGGGGCGACCAAACCGCGATATCCATTTGTGGCACGAGGCGGCCAGGGCATGCCAAGCGATTGATTTTCTTCCGGCTAGGTCATTCGCCTTATGGCCCGGGCGTGGCGTGGTGTCGAAAATCCGGACATCGCCCTCCCAAGGATCCGCTCATGCGACAGGTACTCGTCTACGACTTGCCGACCCGACTTTTCCACTGGTTGTTCGCCGGCTTCTTCATCACCGCGTTCGCCATCGCCAACCTGGTCGACGACGACTCGGCCCGGTTTTCGCCGCACATGCTGGCGGGCCTGGGCATGGTGTTCGTGATCGTGCTGCGGCTCATCTGGTCCCTGGTGGGGACACGCCATGCGCGGCTCACCGACCTGGCCCTGAACCCCGCGCAGTTGATGGCTTACTTCAAGGACATGTTTTCCGGCGGCAGCCGGCGCTGGATCGGCCACAACCCGGCGTCGAGCTGGGCGGCGGTGACCATGGTGGGACTGGGGTTGGGGCTGGGCATCACGGGCTACCTGATGGCCACTGGCGCGGGAAGCGGGGTGCTCAAGGAGGTGCACGAGCTCATGGCCAACGCCTTCCTCGTCGTCGTCGCGCTGCACATCGGTGGCGTCGCGGCGCACGCGCTGCGGCATCGCGACCACCTGCAGGCCAGCATGGTCACCGGCCGGAAGGAGGCGCTCTCCAACGAACAGGAACCAGTGCGCAGCGGTCGCGTCGCCGGACTGGCATTCATCGTCCTCAATGGCCTTTTCATGGGCTACCTGCTGCAGCAATATGATGCGCAGGCACGCACGCTGCAGTTATTCGGGACCACGATGCAACTGGGCGAGAGCGAACACCATGACGAACCAGCTGACATCGACGAAGACCATCGTGAAGGCGGATCGCATGCCCGATCCCGGGCCGGGCGCGATGACTGAAGCCGATGCTCGCGCGGAACCGCGCGGCGAGGCTCTGCGAGCCGGCGAGCGTGTGGTCATTGCGGGTGTGCTCGCACTGATCGGGCTGCTGGCGTGCATCGACCTGCTGGTCGACCTGCGGCAGGGCGTGGGCACGTGGCACCTCTTGGCCGAGTCAACGGTGGCGCTGGTTGCGTGCTTCGGCGTGTTCCTGCTTCTGCGCGGTGCATGGCGGCTGCGCAGGCGCCTGGATGCCCAGAGCCGGGATTTCTCCGCATTCCGCCAACAGGCCGAGGCCTGGCGCTCGGGATCCAAGAAATACCTCGAGGGCTTGTCGCGCTCCATCAACCTGCAATTGGATCAGTGGCAATTGTCCGCAGCCGAAAAGGAAGTCGCCTTCCTCCTGCTCAAGGGCCTGAGCCTGAAGGAAATCGCCACTGCGCGGCGCACGACCGAAAAGACCGCGCGCGTGCAATCCAGCGCGGTCTACGCGAAATCCGGCCTGGCAGGCCGCTCGGAGCTATCGGCCTTCTTCCTGGAAGACCTGCTCCCGCCGGGCACGGCCCCGGCAGTGGTGGAGCCCGGCCAGGCGCGGTAGTCAGGATTTGTCCAGCGCCCGGCGCCTCGGTTCAAGCTCACTCGTCGTCCCGCACTTCGCCGCCCGCCAGGAACTGCCAGGTGCGGGTGACGTGGAGGATGTCGATGTTCTCGTCGGTCTTGGGCAGCGGCGGGAACGGCACCGACAGCTGCACGATGCGCAGCGCGGTGGAGTCGAGCAGGGGGATGCCGCTGGACTGGATGATGCGGCTGCCTTCCACCGAACCGTCGCGGCGCACCGCCACGCTGATCACCAGTTGTCCGGCCAGGCGCTTGCGCCGCGCCTCGTCGGGATAGTTGAGGTTGCCGACGCGCTCGGCGCGATCCACCCAGGCGCGCAGATAGTTGGCGTAGGCGTATTCCTTGGTGCTGGCGGAAACGAACTTGCGCTTGGGGCGCTTGGCGTACAACTCCGAACGCAGATGGATCTCGGCGGCGAGCCGGGCCATTTCCGCATCGCGCGAAATCTTCAGGTCGCCGCGCGGCAGTTCCGGCTGGTCGGGCTCGGGCTGGGTCTGCGCCGGGGGCACGGTGGTGTCGCTGTTTTTCGTCGTGACCACGCGCGTTTCCGGCGGCGGGGCCACGTCGGGCGATTGTGCGCGCAACGGTTGTGGGGCCACTCCGGTCTGGGTCTGCGGCACCCAGCCGGCCTGGCTGTCGCGCGGCCGCTTTGACTTGTCGCTGTCGCCACCGCCCTGCTGGTTGGCCGCAGCCAAAAAATCGGCTTGCTTGGGCGTCAACGGGGTGGAAGTCTGGCTGAGGATCACGTCCAGCGTCGGCACCACCGGCGCCGCATCGTCCAGCGCGAAACCCAGGCCCAGCACCAGCATGCCGTGAACGATCAGCGACAACGCCAGGGTGGCGGTGAGGCGTTCGTTGGAACCGATCTTGGGGGGCGCGACGACTGCGGACATTACTGGTCCTGGAAAAATTCCGTCGTCATCCCCGCGAAGGCGGGGACCCAGTGACTTGTCGCCGTAGAAAGCAAAGTCACTGGGTTCCCGCCTGCGCGGGAATGACGATCAAAAACAGAAATGCCGATACTTCCCATCAAGCCTGCAGCCGCTTCTCGATCGCATCGAACAACATCCCCGCGATATTCAACCCGAACTGCGCATCCAGCTCGCGCACGCAGGTGGGACTGGTGACGTTGACTTCGGTCAGGTAATCGCCGATCACGTCCAGGCCGACGAAAAGCATGCCGCGGCGCTTCATTTCCGGCGCCACCTGGGCGGCGATCCAGCGGTCGCGTTCGGAGATCGGGCGGCCTTCACCGCGTCCGCCTGCGGCCAGGTTGCCGCGGAATTCGTCGCCTTGCGGGATCCGCGCCAGCACGTAATCCACCGGCACGCCATCGACCAGCAGCACGCGCTTGTCGCCTTCCTTGATCCCGGGAATGAAGCGCTGGGCCAGGGTCAGGTTGCCGTCGCCGACCAGCGTTTCCAGAATCACGTTGAGGTTGGAGTCGCCGGCACGGGCGCGGAAGATCGAGCGCCCGCCCATGCCGTCCAGCGGCTTGAGCACGGCTTCGCCGTGTTCGGCGACGAAGGCCTTGAGCTCCGTGGCATCGCGGCTGACCAGGGTCGGCGGGCAGCATTGCGGAAACAGCAGCGCGGCCAGCTTCTCGTTGTAGTCGCGCAGGCCCTGCGGATCGTTGACCACCAGCGCGCCGGCGCCCTGGGCGATGCTGAGGATGTGGGTGTCGTAGAGGAACTGATCGTCGAACGGAGGATCCTTGCGCATCAGCACCGCCTGACCCGGGCCGAAGGCCAGCGACGCGGTTTCGCCGAGGCTGAACCAGCCGTCCTTGTCGTCCTTGACCGCCAGTGGTGCCGCCTGGGCGACCGCCTTGCCGTCGCGCAGGGACAGCCCGCCGGGGCGCACGTAGTGCAGCCGGTGGCCGCGGCGCTGGGCCTCCAGCAGCATGGCGAAGGTGGTGTCCTTGGCGATCTTGATGGACCCGATGGGGTCCATGACCACGACGACATCGAGGGGCATGGCGGGCATTTTCCGGGATTACGCAGGCAACGGATGTTAGCAGGCGGAAAATGAGACGGAGTTCGCATCACGGCATTCAGCTTGACCCGGACTTGCGCCCCAACTTGACAGTGTGTGCGGGAGTTGGGATATAAGGAACTTCGCAGCGGAGCCGATTAGAAGCGCCGCGCTAGGGGAATGAACGGTAATGACAGAGCATGACAACCCGGCCGGGGGATTCAGCGGCCTCCGGGTGATGGTGATTGACGACTCGAAAACCATTCGTCGCACCGCTGAAACGCTGCTCAAGCGGGAAGGCTGCGAAGTGGTCACGGCCACGGACGGCTTCGAAGCGCTGGCCAAGATCGCCGACCAGCTGCCGCAGATCATCTTCGTCGACATCATGATGCCGCGCCTGGATGGCTATCAGACCTGCGCGCTGATCAAGAACAACCAGGTATTCAAAAGCACGCCGGTGATCATGCTGTCCTCCAAGGACGGCCTGTTCGACAAGGCGCGCGGCCGCATCGTCGGGTCCGAGCAATACCTGACCAAGCCATTCACCCGCGAAGAGCTGCTCGACGCGATCCGCACCCATGTCGGCTGACGGAAGGGGATGACGCCATGAGCCGCACTCCATTCGACACCCTCGCTGAATACGAACGCCGCAGCCTGGCCCACGCCGTGGCCCTGCCTGCACGCGAAGCCGCCGTCGAGCAATGGCGCGGGGTCGGTTACCGCGTCGGCCAGCGCCGATTGGTATCCGGCTTCGAGGACGTGGTGGAAATCGTGCCGCTGCCGCCGACCACGCCCGTTCCCGGCGCGCAGCCGTGGCTGCTGGGCATCGGCAACCTGCGTGGCAACCTGTTTCCGGTGATCGACCTCAAGCATTTCCTCGAGGGCGAACGCACCGTGCTGCATGAAGGCCAGCGCGTGCTGGTGGTGCGCCAGGCCGGCGGCGACGTGGCCCTGACCATCGACGAGCTGTACGGCCAGCGCAGTTTCACCGACGAGCAGGGCATTGATCCCGGTTCGCTGGCGGAAGGGCGTTACGCGCACTTCGTGGAGCGCGCCTTCCACGGCGACGAGCATGACTGGGGAGTCTTTGCTTTGTCGTTGCTGGCGCGCACGCCGGAATTCCGTCAGGCCGCGCTAGGCTGAATCGGCGGGCGGAATCGAAAGGCCGCTGGAGCGGCCTGCAATGCCGCCAGGGAGGCGAAAGGATCCGGCGCATAGACGCGCGGTCCTCGGGGGGATGGCCGGGTTTGCCGGGCTGGATGCCTGGACGATGCGCACTGCGCGCAAGCCAGGCTTGATTTGAACACTGCTGCACTTTTATCCAATTCCAGGGGTCGTAACGATGAGCACTGCACCGGATTCTCCCAAAGCCAGCAAACTCGGCAGCTTGGGCAGCAATTTCTGGCTGATCCTGCTGGCACTGTCGGTGATCGTGTTCGGCGCCAACACCGGCGTCGCCACCTATACCGGCAGCCGCCTGTCCGGCGCCGCCACCGGCGCGGCCGACTTGCAGGTGCTGTCGCAGCAGCTGGCCAACCAGGGCCGCGAGGCGGTCGGGGGCAATGCCGAGGCGTTCAAGGCGTTCAAGGCCACCAAGTCGCAGATCGACTCCACCATCGCCACCACCACCAGCCGTTATGGTTCGGAGGGAACGGTATCGGGTCCATTGAACAAGCTGACGTCCACCTGGACGCCGCTGGGCAAGAGTGCGGACCAGCTGATCAGCAGCGAGCCGGCGGTGCTGGCCCTGGCCGGCAACGCCGACCGCTTCGGCAGCCAGGTGCCGCAGTTGCAGGCGCAATTGAACGAAGTGGTGCGCGCCATGTCCGCCAGCGGCGCCCAGTCTTCGCAGATCTACAACGCCCTGCAGCAGGTCGTTGTCGCGGGCACCATGGCCCGTCGCGTCACTGAAATGCGCGCTGGCGGCAGCGGCGCGGCGAATGCCGGCGGCGCGCTGTCGCGCGATGCGGTGGTGTTCGGGCAGGTGCTGGAAGGCCTGCGCAACGGCAATGCGGAGCTGGGCATCGCTCCGCTGCGCAACGGCGCCGCGCTGTCGGCGCTGACCCAGTCGCAGGCGCTGTGGGCGACGATGAAGAAGGACCTGGACGCGATCACCGGCAGCTCCAAGAACCTGTTCGCCGCGCAGTCCGCCGCCGCCTCCATCACCAGCGGCTCCGCGCAGATGTTGGAAGACAGCAAGAAGCTGTTCGATGCGTTCTCCTCGTTCGGTTCGGTGCGCGATACGCGCCCGTTCCCCAATTTCTGGCTCGGCATCATCTCCGGCCTGCTCGCCCTGGTCTCGATCGTCGGCTTGCTCTGGAGCCTGTACCGCACCCGCCAGCGCGAGCAGGAAACGCGTTACCAGACCCAGGTGGAATACAACAGCCGCAACCAGCAGGCGATCATGCGGCTGCTGGACGAAATCAGTTCGCTGGGCGAAGGCGACCTGACGGTGAAGGCCACGGTGACCGAGGACATGACCGGCGCCATCGCGGACGCCATCAACTACGCTGTGGACGAACTGCGCCACCTGGTCACCACCATCAACGACACCACCGTGCAGGTGGCCGCGTCCACCCAGGAAACCCAGGCCACCGCGCTGCAACTGGCGGAAGCGGCCGGGCACCAGTCCGACCAGATCAACAGCGCCTCCGAGCGGATCAACGAAATCGCGGTCAGCATCGACCAGGTCTCGCGCAACTCCACCCAGTCGGCCGAGGTGGCGCAGCGTTCGGTGCAGATCGCCACCGAGGGCGCGGGCGTGGTGCGGGAAACCATCCGCGGCATGGACCAGATCCGCGACCAGATCCAGGAAACCTCCAAGCGCATCAAGCGCCTGGGCGAATCCTCGCAGGAGATCGGTTCGGTGGTCGAACTCATCAACGACATTTCCGAACAGACCAACATCCTGGCCTTGAACGCGGCGGTGCAGGCGGCCTCGGCCGGTGAAGCGGGTCGCGGTTTCGCGGTCGTGGCCGACGAAGTGCAACGCCTGGCCGAACGCACCTCCGGCGCCACCCGGCGCATCGAGTCGCTGGTCCAGACCATTCAGGCCGACACCAACGAGGCGGTCAGTTCCATGGAACAGACGACGTCGGAAGTGGTTTCCGGTGCGCGCCTGGCCGAGGACGCGGGCACCGCGCTGGGCGAGATCGAGCGCGTGTCGATCGACCTCAACGAACTCATCAAGAGCATTTCCGGCGCGGCGCAGAAGCAGTCGACCGCGGCCACCGACATCACCGAAACCATGGGCGTGATCCGGCAGATCACTTCGCAGACCTCGCTGGGCGCCGGGCAGACCGCCGAATCCATCGGCCACCTGACCGAACTGTCGGCGGAGCTGCGTCGTTCGGTCGCCGACTTCAAGTTGCCGGGCTGAGGGCGGGAAGAACCAGAATGGAAGTCAGGAATTCCCGGGCGGCATACCCGCGCATCGAGTGGATCTTCGCGGCAGGAGCAGGCCGATGAGCGCGCTACGCGATGCGATGAGCCACGCAGTACTGGGTTGGGTCAAGCCCGAGCTGGATGAAACCCTGCGCCTTGCGCGCGCCGAGGTGGAGTTCTTCGCCGAAGACACCGCCGACACTTCGCGCATGCATTTCTGCGCCGGTTACCTGCACCAGGTGCAGGGCACCTTGCGCATGGTCGAGCTGTACGCCCCGGCGATGGTGGCCGAGGAGCTGGAACTGCTGGCGCGCGCGCTGCAGGAAAGCACCACCAGCGACCGCGACGAGGCCTGCGGCACGCTGATGCGCGGCACGGTGCTGTTGCCCGATTACCTGGAGCGCCTGCAGAACGGCCATCGCGATATCCCGATCGTGCTGCTGCCGTTGCTCAACGACATCCGCGCCGCGCGCGGCGCGCCGGGCCTGAGCGAGAGCGTGCTGTTCGCGCCGGACCTGGAACAACCATTGCCGCAGGCCTTGCCCTTGCCCGAAGTGCTGCCATGGCAGGCGCGCCAGGCGCGCGTGGGCGATGCATTGGAACAATTCGAGCAGGCCCTGTCCGCATGGCCCGAAGAGGGCACGCCGGTCAATACCGTGGCCCTGGCCGAATCGGTTCGCCGCCTGCTGGACAGCGTCGAGCACATCGCCACGCGGCGCATGCTGTGGGTCGCCTCTTCGGTTGCCGATGCATTGCGCGATGGCGCGCTGCCGGCGACAGCGGTGCTCCGCCAGGCCTATGCGGGGGTCGGCCGCGCGGTGCGCAGCAGCCAGCAGGAAGGTGGCGCAGGCGCCGCCGCGCCCAGCCAGGAGCCCACGCGCCAGCTGCTTTACCTGGTCGCGCAATCCGCGACCGGGCACGCCGCGCTCGACGAATTGCGCACGGCCTTCGCGCTGGATGCGGAAATGCCCAGCGAAGCCGAACTCGACCACGCGCGCGGCAGCGTCAGTGGACGCAATCGCGCGTTGCTGGATACCGTCGGCGCTGCGGTCAAGGAAGAATTGCTGCGGATCAAGGATGCGCTCGACCTGCACCTGCGCACCGGCGCGGAAGTCTCCGCGTTGCAGACCCAGGTCAATGAACTGGGCAATGTCGCCGACACCTTGGGCATGCTTGGCCTGGGCGTGGCCCGTGGCGTGGTCGTGCAACAGCGCGATTCGTTGCGCGAGATGGTCGGTGGCCAGCGTCCGGCCGACGAAGGCGCGTTGCTGGATATCGCCGGCGCCCTGCTTTACGTGGACGCCTCGCTGGACGACCAGGTCGCCCGCCTGGGCGAATCGGGCGTCGCGGTCGAGGAAATGGCCAGCTCGGAATCGCAGCGTACGGTGGAAGCGCTGGCCCAGGAAGCGATCCACAATTTCTCCGCGGCGCGCGAAGGCTTCGTCGCCTTCATCGAAACCAGCTGGAACCACGCCGAGCTGGCCGAGGTTCCGCGCCTGCTATCCGAAGTCGCGGGTGCGCTGCGCATGCTGGAGCTGCCGCAACCCGCCGATTACCTGCTGGGCGTGCGCCAGTACGTGGCGATCGAACTTATCGGCAAGCGCCGCGTGCCCGGTGGCCAGCAGCTCGATACGCTGGCCGACGCCATGGCCAGCCTCGAGTACTACCTGGAAGCCCTGCGCGAGCGCCGCCCGAATCGCGACGAGATCCTGGACATCACCCGCAGCAGCCTGGAAAACCTGCGCTACTGGCCGTTGCCGGCGGATGAGCCGGCGATGCCCGCGACAAGCTTCGCCGCAAGCGCTGTCGGGGAAGTCGATATTCCGGCAGTGGCATCCGACGACACGGACGAGCAGTCGATCACGGCGGCGTGGGAAAGCGACACGGCCGATTCCGATCATTCCGGCGTCGCCGCAGTGGCGCTGGACGATGCCGGACCGGATGCGGCAGTGCTTGATACCGAAGCGCTCGAAGCCCTGGAAGTGCAGGAAGCGATGCAGGCGCTGGAAGCCGAAGCGACCTCCGCTTCGTTCGTCGATGCGCCGCTTGCCGAAACTCCGCTTGCTGAAACCCCGGTGGCCGCCGACGTCGCAGCTCCGGCTGCCGTGGCGGCGACTGCGCAGACTGTTGCCGAAGGTGGTTTCGACCGCGACGGCAGCGACATCGACGACGATATCCGCGAAGTGTTCCTGGAGGAATTCGACGAGGAAATCGTCAATCTCGGCCAGTTGCTGCCGACATGGAGCGCGGCCCCGGACAACATGGAGCGCTTGCGCTCGATCCGTCGCGTCTTCCACACCCTGAAGGGCAGCGGCCGCCTGGTCGGCGCCAAGCTGCTGGGCGAATTCAGCTGGAAGATCGAGAACATGCTCAATCGCGTGCTCGACGGCACGCGTCCGCCCTCCGATGCGGTCATCGCCCTGCTCGAACAGTCGACCAAGGTGTTGCCGCAGCTCAATGCCGCACTGCGCGGGCAAGGCCAGATCAGCGCCGACCTGGAAGGCCTGCAGGAACTCAGCGATCGCGTGGCCGCGGGCGAAGAGGTGTTCTATTCCGCCAAGCCGGCCGCGGTCGTGGACGTCGGAGTACAGCAGGTCGAGGCGCCGGAAGCGAGCGAGACGGCAGAGGCGGGAATCGCGGTATTCGAACCGGAAACCGAAGGCACGCCCGCCTCCGTGGACGGTGTGCTGCGCGAGATCCTGGAAACCGAGGTCGGCGCGCACCTCGAGACCGTGGACCAGTGGCTGGCGCAAGCACGGGCTGCCGCGCACCTTGCCGATGAGTCCCTGTTGCGCGCGTTCCACACCATGAATGGCGCGTTCGCCATGGCCGACGTGCCGGAAATCACCGAAGTCACCGGTGCGGCGGAACAATACGTGAAGCGGCTCTGGTCGGCGAAGGAAGTCCCCTCCGACGAAGGCGTGGCCGCTCTGGCCGATAGTGCGCATGCGATCCGCCGCAGTATCGCCGCCCTGCAGACCGCATCACCCCGCATCCCGGTATTCGCCGCGCTCTCCGCGCAATTGGCCAGCCTGCGCGACAGCCTGCCCGAGGCGCGCCCGGCCGCAGTGGTTGTCGATGACTCGGCACAGGGCACTTACACCGAGGCCATGCCGACTATCCTGCCGCCGGTATCGCCAGGCAATGTCGAACTGTCGGTCCATGACCTGTCCGCCTATCTCGGCGATGAAGACTCCGGAAAGACCGCGTCTGAAGCGATCGATTCTCCGGTCGAAGCGGAAATGGAGGGGATCGAAGCGGCCGTTGGCATGGACGAAGCCAATGACGAATTGGCCTTCGATGACCGGGAAGCCGTGTCTGGAATCGAGAATGCCGAAGCCGAGGATGCGAAGCCGGAACCGGCCGTCACGTTCTTCGATGTCGCAATGACCTACACCGCGGCGGCACCGGCAGCGCCAGTCGGCGCGTCGGCCGGAGCATCCATCGACAGCGACGCGATCGAAACATCGCTGGTCGAAGAATCGGCGGGCGATGCCGCTTCGATCGAGGCGGCGCCGACGGAAACCGTCGTTTCCGAACTCGAATACTTCGCGCCAGACACGACGCAAGACGGCGAGCCTGCGATTGAATCCATCGCGGACGCAGATCATGTGGTTGAAGAGCATGTTGTTGAAGAGCATGTTGTCGAAGAACCAGCCGTCGAAGAGCTGGCGGTGGTAGAACCGGTGACAGAAGAGGTTGCGCCCGAAGTACTGGCTGAGGAAAAAATCGCTGCGGAAGAGCCTGCCGTCGAGGAGCCGACTCTCGAAGAGACAGCTCTCGAAGAGACGGCTGTCGAAGTCCTCGATGTCGAAGATCATGCAGTCGAAGAGCCTGCAATCGATGCGCTTGAATTCGATGCGTCGGCTGAAGAAGCCCAGGTTGGCGAAGTGGAAATGCTCGAGGCCGATTCGCTGGCGCCCGCATCCGCAAACACTGAAACAGTAGTCGATACCGTCGAACCCCCGAGCGACGTCGTGCCGGAACAATCGGCAATGGAGGCAGGGGTGGAAGATTCGATGGGTACCGAAGCGGCTGGCTCCGACGAAACAGTCGAAGTCGACGACGAGCAGATTGCAATCGAAGACAATGCAGGGGTAGAGGAAACGATGGCCATCGCGCATGACGCATCGCCAGCGCTTGCCGACGATGCGCTGGACCCCGCCGAATACGATCTCGATCTGGTCGATATCTTCGCCGAGGAAGGCAACGACCTGCTCGACCATTCCGATGGCTTGCTGGCCAAGCTGCGCGAGACCCCGGATGACCGTTCGCTGATCACCGGCTTGCAGCGCGACCTGCATACCATCAAGGGTGGCGCGCGCATGGCCGGCATCAACGCCATCGGCGACCTGGGCCACGCGATCGAATCGCTGCTGGAACAGGTGGCGGCGCAACGCATCGACCTGGATGGCGACGGCGTTCGGTTGCTCGAGCGCGGCTTCGACGGGCTGCACGGTCTGGTGGCCAAGGTATCGGCGCATCGCAAGGCGCCGATGCCGGCCGAACTCATCGCCGAATTCGAATCGAGCGCGAACCCGCAAGCCGTGCCCAGCGAGTCGGACGGATCGACCGCCGATGGTGCGACGCGTGCTCCAGCGCCAGTCGTTGCATTGGCGCCGCTTTCCGCGCCGATCGATACCGTGTTCGCCGGCGACGACGAGATCATGCCCCACGCCGCGCAGGAGCAGGTGCGCGTGCGCTCCGACCTGCTCGACCGACTGGTCAACCATGCCGGTGAAGTGGCGATCTACCGTTCGCGCCTGGAGCAGCAGCTGGGCGCGTTCCGCGGCGCCATGGCCGAACTCGACCGTACCAACACCCGACTGCACGACCAGTTGCGTCGTCTCGACCTGGAAACCGAAGCGCAGATCGTGGCGCGTTACCAGCGCGAACACGACAAGCGCGACCCGACCTTCGATCCGCTCGAACTCGACCGCTTCTCCACGCTGCAGCAGCTCAGCCGCGGCCTGGGCGAATCGGCGGCCGACTTGACCGGCCTGCAAGGCGTCCTCGACGAACTCGCACGCCAGTACGATGGCTTGCTGCAGCAGCAGTCGCGGGTCAGCTCCGAGTTGCAGGAAGGCTTGATGAGCGCGCGCATGGTGCCGTTCGACGGTCTGGTGCCGCGCCTGCGCCGCGTGTTGCGCCAGGCCGCCAGCGATACCGGCAAGCAGGCGAAACTGCATCTCGACGGCGCCCACGGCGAACTCGACCGCAACGTGCTGGAACGCATGACCGCGCCGCTGGAACACCTGTTGCGCAACGCCGTGGCCCATGGCCTGGAAACGCCCAAGCAACGCCGCAAGCACCATAAGTCGGAAGAAGGCACGGTGCAGATCGCACTGCGCCGCGAAGGCGCGGAAATGGTGTTCCAGGTCTCCGACGATGGCGTCGGCATCGACCATGCCGCGATCCGCCGCCGCGCCGAGCAGCGCGGCATGCTGCAAGCCGACACCCAGATGTCGGATACCGACCTGGAACGCCTGATCCTGGAATCCGGTTTCAGTACTTCCGACAACATCAGCCAGCTCGCCGGACGTGGCGTCGGCATGGACGTGGTCTACAACGAAGTCCGCCAGTTGGGCGGTTCGCTGGAAATCGCTTCGCAATCCGGCAAGGGCACCACTTTCACCCTGCGCCTGCCGCAGACCCTGGCGGTTACCCAGGCTGTGTTCGTGCAGATCGGCGAGACCCAGTTCGCGGTGCCGGTGGCGGCGGTGGGCGGGGTCGGGCGCATCTCCCGCGACCGCTTCGAAACCGCGGGCGCGGTGTACGTCTATGGTGGCGAGGAATACGTGCTGCACGACCTGGGCGCATTGATCGGGCAACCGCCCGCGCGCGCCGAAGGTCAGCCGCAGATACCGCTGCTGCTGGTCCGCGCCGGCGACCTGCGTGCGGCCGTCGCCGTGGACCAGGTGCTGGGCAACCGCGAAATCGTGGTCAAGCCGGTCGGTCCGCAGATCACCTCGGTGCCGGGCATCTACGGCGCCACCATCACTGGCGATGGCAGCATCGTGGTGATCCTGGACGTGGCCCCGCTGGTGCGTCGCCACCTGCTGCAGCCGCATCTGTTCGTCTCCGATACGCCGGCACCGGAAGAGCGGCGCGTGCCGCTGGTGATGGTGGTCGACGATTCGTTGACCATGCGCAAGGTCACCGGTCGCGTGCTGGAGCGCCACAACTTCGAGGTCACCGTTGCCCGCGACGGCATCGAAGCGCTCGAAAGGCTGGAGGAGCGCGTGCCCGACCTGATGCTGCTCGACATCGAGATGCCGCGCATGGACGGCTACGAACTGGCGACGGCGATGAAGGCCGACCCACGCTTCAAGGACGTGCCCATCGTGATGATCACCTCGCGTACCGGCGACAAGCATCGCCAGCGCGCCATGGAACTTGGCGTGCAACGCTACATGGGCAAGCCGTACCAGGAGCTGGACCTGATGCGCAACGTCTACGACCTGCTGGGGATCGCCCGTGTCCGCGAATAAAAGTGACTCGGCGATGTCCATGCAGCCTGGCAAGCGCGTCGCGTTGCTGGCGCGCACGGGCCCGGCACGCGAACAGTTGCGCCTGGCCCTGCGCGAAGTGGGTGCCGAGATCGTGCTGGAAGACGACCCCAATACCCTGGATAGCGCGGCACTGGGCGTCGTTTCGCCGCAGGTCGTGCTGGTCGCGCTGGAATCGGCCATCGAGGACAGCCTTTCGCGTTTCGATGAGGTGCTGCACGACCCGTCGGTGGTGGTGATCTTCGATGAAGTCGAACTGGCCGTGCGTCGAGAAGGCTGGGAAGCCAAGCGCTGGGCGCGGCATCTGTCGGCGAAATTGAACGGTCACGCCGACGTATTGCCGCCGGGCGGCGAACTGGACGATACCCGGCCGGAACCCGGCCTGCCCCGCACGCCCGCGCAGATCCATGCCGATGCGGCCATCGAGCCGCACCTGGAAGAAGCGCAGGGAATGGCATTCGAACTCCCGCGTGGAGGCCTGGAACTGGTGACCGATGACGAGACCTCCGGATCCAGTCAGTCCATCGACCTGGAAACCTGGAAGCCATCGTTCGCCGCGGAGCACGATGCGCCCCTGAATGATGGCTTCGGATCGGAAATGCCGCCGTCACCCGCCGCCGCCGAACCGCCGCCGTTGCCTGTCGCGCCGGTGAAAACCAGTGGCCTGACCCTGGAGCTGGAATCGATCCATGCCACGGCGACGGGCCCGGGCGTACGCGGCGCGGCATTGCTGTTCGCCGGTATCGGCGGCCCCGATGCGGTGCGCAAGGTGCTTGCTGACCTGCCACCCGATCTTTCGCGTCCGGTGCTGGTGCAACTGCGCCTCGACGGTGGACGCTACGACAACCTGGTCAAGCAGATGGAACGCGTCTCGGCGCTGCCGGTGCAACTGGCCAAGGCGGGCGAAGCCGCGCAGGCCGCGCATGTCTATGTGCTGCCCAACGACGTGGCGGTGAACGTGGAAGAGGGCGTGGTCCATTTCGACGAAGGCGTGCTCCAGGTCGATAGCCTGATCGCCTCGCTTCCTCCCGCGGAAAGCGCGGTGCTGCTGCTCAGCGGCAGCGATCCGTCGCAGGTTGAGGCGGCGTTGGCGCTGGCCGCCAAGGGTGGCCTGGCCGCGGGGCAATCGCCGCAGGGCTGCTACGACCCGGCCGCCGCCAAGGCGCTTTCGGCGCGTGGCGGCATGGTGGCGACGCCAGCCGAGCTGGCGACCCGGCTTGCTTCGCATTGGTCCGACTGAACATCTACTACTGAAGCAGGCTGTATCGAAGCAGGTTGTATCCAGGCGCACCGACTCCAGGCGCGCCGTAACCAGACAGGCAGTACCGAGGAAATACCGATGGCGCATTCCAACGACGAAATCCGTGGCGTACTGGTGCAGGTCGCCGAAGAACGACTGCTCCTGCCCAACGCGACCGTCGCCGAGGTGCTGGCGCGCGTGCCGGTGGTGCCGATCGCCGATGCGCCAGCCTGGCTGCCGGGCCAGATTTCCTGGCATGGCTGGCAGGTGCCGCTGGTTTCATTCGCGCAGTTGACCGGACTGGGCCAGGAAAGCGTGGTCGCCAGCAGCAAGATCGTGGTCCTCAAGGCGCTGGGCGGCAGCGAAGCCATGCCGTATTTCGCCTTGCTCACGCAATCGTTCCCACGCCTGATCTCGGTGCCGCGCGATGGCCTGCTGGCCGACGCGACCGAGGAACAATTGCCGACCGGCGTGCGCATGCGCGTATTGCTGGGCGATGAAGCGGCGTTGCTGCCTGACCTGGAAAATATCGAGGCCATGCTCGGCGACGCGTTGGCGGCGGTGGCGTAACCCTTCATTTTTTGTAGAGCCGAGCTTGCTCGGCTGCTTTTCGCGTGAAGCCAGAGCATCCATGCAAGCTCGGCTGCTTTTCGCGTGAAGCCAGAGCATCCATGCATGCTCGGCTGCTTTTCGCATGAAGCCAGAGCAGCCGAGCAAGCTCGGCTCTACGCCCCGAAGGAAGTCCCCTCGGGGGACAAATCTCCGAATCGTGATTGCAATGCCGCGATAGCCGCCAACCCCGCGGTTTCGGTGCGCAGGATGCGTGGCCCCAGCTGCAGACCGGCGAATCCGGCCGTGCGCAGGATCTCGCGGTCGCGTGGTGACCAGCCGCCCTCCGGGCCGATCGCGATGACGACCGGACGGACGGCAGGCGCCGCCAGCGTCGCCAGCGTGGAATCGCCCAGCGGATCCAGCGTGAGTTTCACCGCGTCATCGGCGAGCTGCGTGGCGACATGCCCCAATGCGATGGGCGGGCTGAGCGCCGGCACGCGGGCACGGCCGGATTGTTCGCAGGCCGACACGA
Organism: Pseudoxanthomonas sp.; assembly: GCA_041919795.1. Classification (GTDB taxonomy): domain Bacteria; phylum Pseudomonadota; class Gammaproteobacteria; order Xanthomonadales; family Xanthomonadaceae; genus Pseudoxanthomonas_A. Next base: position 80,020 of record JAYRTC010000006.1, read on the forward strand.
TCACGCTGCGCCAGTGGGCCATGCGTTTTTCGGTGCGTTCGGCATCCAGTTTCACTTCCGTGCGCTCGGCCAGCACCGGGATGAACCCGGCGACGCCCAGCTCGGTCGCCTTCTGCAGGATCAGGTCCATCTTCTCGCCGCGGGCGATGCCCTGGACCAAAGTGATGCGCAATGGGGACTCGTTGTCCACCGGGCTGACAGACAAGACTTCGGCAATGACTTCGCGTTTTCCCGTCGAGGCGATGCGCGCGCGATAGTCGTTGCCATCGCCGTTGAACAGCACGCATTCGTCGCCCTCGCGCAAGCGCAGCACGCGGACCAGGTGCGCGGCTGCCGATTCGGGCAAGGCGACTTGAGCGCCAACCGGCAACGGCAGGGCCACATGACAGCGGGTAAGCCTCATGCCACCGCCTCGTCGATGGCGTGACGGGTAACTTCGGCCATCAACTGCAACTGCGCATCATCGATGCAATACGGCGGCATCCAGTACAGCACGTCGCCGAGCGGGCGCAGGACCACGCCGCGTTCCAATGCGGCGCGGTAAGCCTTCAAGCCGACCCGCCGTTGTGCGGGGAAGGGCGTGCGCTTGTCGCCGCCCTGGGTGAGTTCGAAAGCCACGACCATCCCCGCCTGGCGCACGTCGGCGACCTGCGGATGGCTGGCGAAGGGCGCGGCCAGCGCGGCCATCTTCGCTGCGGTGACGCGATTGCGCACCAGCACATCGTCCTGTTCGAAGATATCCAGTGTCGCCAGCGCCGCTGCGCAGGCCAGCGGATTGCCGGTGTAGCTGTGCGAATGCAGGAACGCGCGCTCGCGCGAATCATCCAGAAAGGCGTCGTAGATCCGTTGCGTGGCCAGCACCGCCGCCAGTGGCAGGAAGCCACCGGTCAGGCCCTTCGAAAGGCACATCAGATCCGGCATCACCCCACTGTCCTGGCTGGCGAACATCGGCCCGGTGCGGCCGAAACCCACCGCGATTTCATCGGCGATCAAGAACACGCCGTGGGCGTCGCACAACTGGCGCGCGCGGGCCAGGTAGGAGGGGTCGTGCATGCGCATGCCGCCCGCGCATTGCAGGCGCGGCTCGACGATCAGCGCGCAGATCTCGCCACGATGCCGGTCGAGCAATTCGGCCAGCGCCTCGGCCGCGCGCGCGGCGCACGCCCCTGCCGACTCGCCGGATTCGGCCAGGTAAGCGTCCGGCGAAGGCGCGAACAGGGCTTCGCTGAGCAGCGGCGCATACACACGCCGATACAAGGGAATGTCGCCCACGGCCAGCGCGCCGATGGTTTCGCCGTGGTAGCCGTTCTCCAGGGCCACGAACTTCGTGCGCTGGTGTTCGCCGCGATTGTGGAAATAGTGGAACGCCATTTTCAGCGCCACCTCCACGCCCGCCGAACCGTTGTCGGCGTAAAACACCTTGGCCAGCGGTTCGCGGCCGGCCTGGCGCGGCGCCAGCGCCAGCAGGCGTTCGGCAAGCTCTACCGCGGGCGCATGCGAGAAGCCGGCGAGCATCACCTGCTCCAGGGTCTGCGCCTGGCGGGCGATGGCCGCGCCGATCCGTGGTTCGCCATGGCCGAACAGATTGGTCCACCAACTGCTGACCGCATCCAGGTAACGGCGCCCGTCGTAACCTACCAACCATGCGCCTTCGCCGCGTGCGATCGGCACCAGCGGCAAGGTGTTCGGATGCTCGCGCATCTGCGTGCACGGGTGCCACAACACCGCCAGGTCGCGCGAACGCCAGTCCCCGGCCTCTGTTAGCATTTGAGCTTCATGATCGTTTCCCTGCATCCGCACATCATATCGGCCACCGCAAGCGCCCGCACCGGAGTTCGCGGATGAGCCGCCGCCTGCCCGTCATCCACGGCATCACCGAACGCGGCGAAGGCCCGTCCGAGCGCATCGTCGAGGTGCTGGATCTCGAATTCAGCAACGGCGAGCGCCGCCATTTCCACCGGCAGAAGCCGCACGGCCACGGCGCCGTGGTGGTGGTGCCGATGCTGGACGAGGAAACGGTGTTGCTGGTGCGCGAATACGCGGCGGGCGTGCATCGCTACGAGCTGGGCCTGGTCAAGGGCCGCATCGATGCCGGCGAAACCCCGGTGCAGGCCGCCGACCGCGAGTTGATGGAAGAGGCGGGCTATGGCGCGCGCCGACTCGAAGTGCTGCGAGCATTCAGCCTGGTGCCCACCTACATGAGCCACCAGTCGTGGCTGGTAGTGGCGCGCGATCTTTACCCGCAGCGGTTGCCCGGCGACGAACCCGAGGAACTGGAAGTGGTGCCATGGAAACTGGATGCGCTGGACCAGCTGATGCTGCGCGAGGATTTTTCCGAAGGCCGCTCACTGGCGGCGTTGTTCATCGCCCGCGAATGGCTGCGTGGGCAGGCATGAGCATGCTGTCATGAGTCTGGTCACTCCCGACCTGCGCGAAGCGGTCATCGCCATCGCCCGCGAGGCGGCTGCAGCGATCCTGGCCGTGTACGAAAACGCCTTCGAGGTCGAACACAAATCCGATTCCAGTCCGCTGACCGCCGCCGACCTGGCCGCGCACCGGATCATCGTCGATGGCCTGCAACGACTGACCCCGGACTGGCCGATCCTGTCCGAGGAAGCCGCCGACATTCCCTGGGAGACGCGCCGCCACTGGACCCGTTACTGGCTGGTGGATCCGCTGGATGGCACCCGCGAGTTCGTCAAGCGCAATGGCGAATTCACCGTCAACATCGCGCTGATCGAACAAGGCGTATCCGTGTTCGGCGTGGTGCTGGCCCCGGTGGGCGGAACCGTGTGGCATGGCGTGGCCGGTGCCGAAGCCTGTCGCCGCGATGGCGAAACCGACACGCTGCTGCGCACCCGCGCGCCAGCCACGGGAATCCTGCGCGTGGCCGCCAGCCGCTCGCACCGCGATGCGCGCACCGAGGCCTTGCTGGCCCGGATCGGCGATACCGAAACACTGGGCCTGGGTTCGTCGCTGAAGTTCTGCCGCATCGCCGACGGCACGCTGGATGTGTACCCGCGGTTCGGTCCCACGTCCGAGTGGGATACGGCCGCCGCGCAATGCGTGCTGGAGACGGCCGGTGGCGTGGTCATCGCTCCGGATGGCCGCGCCTTCCGCTACAACCAGCGGCCCACGCTGCTGAATGGCGATTTCATCGCCCTCGGCGATCCGCAGTTGCCGTGGAAGAGCTGGCTTTGATCCCTCTTCGTAGAGCCGGGCTTGCTCGGCTGCTCTTGCTGCGGGCGGGATGAGCAGCCGAGCAGGCCCGGCTCTACGAGGCAATACCGCAACCTACTTCCAAAGAACATTGCCTGTGAATGCCAAGCCCGACATCAACGAACTACTTTCCATAATGGCCCGCTTGCGCGATCGCGAAAGCGGCTGTCCCTGGGATATCGAACAGGACTTCGCCAGCATCGCCGCCTACACCATCGAGGAAGCGTACGAGGTCGCCGATGCGATCGACCGCAACGACCTGGAGCACCTGAAGGACGAGCTGGGCGACCTGCTGCTGCAGGTGGTATTCCACGCGCAGATGGCGCGGGAGCAGGGCGCTTTCGACTTCGGCGACGTGGTCGCGGCGATCTGCGACAAGATGACACGCCGGCATCCGCATGTGTTTGCTGGCGCCAACGTCGAGGATGTCGAGGCCCAGACCCGTGAATGGGAAGCGCAGAAACTCCGCGAACGCGAAGCGGCCGGCGATGCCGATACTTCCGCGCTGGCCGGCATCTCGCGCGGCATGCCCGAATGGCAACGCGCGGTAAAGCTGCAGTCGCGCGCGGCGCGGGTCGGTTTCGACTGGCCCGGCACCGATCCGGTGATCGCCAAGCTGCACGAGGAAATCGAGGAAGTGCGGCTGGAATTCGCGCGCGGCGACATCGAAGCCAATCGCGAACGCCTGCAGGACGAGATCGGCGATGTCCTTTTCGTCTGCGCCAACCTCGCGCGCCACGCCAGAGTCGATGTCGGCGCCGCGTTGCGCCACGCCAACCAGAAGTTCGAGCGACGTTTCCGTGCCATGGAGTCGATGGCGACGGCGGACAGCGTGGACTTGTCCACGCTGCCGCTTGAAGCGCAGGATGCGTACTGGAACCGGGTCAAGGCCGATGAAGCCAGTCGTCAGACGTAGAAGTACGGATCCAGCACGCGGACTTCGGTGATGCGGTCCACTGGCAGGCTGGTACGCCCGGCTGCACGGCGTATCGATTCGGGCGTGGGGCCGTCGTAGACGCAGAACGACTTCTTCTTGTCGTCGCTGACGTAGGAGTGGATCCAGGTGACGCCATCGACAGCATTGGCGTCGACGACACCGAGGCAGGCGCGGACGCCATTCGGGTCGATGGGTACCTGCAGGCTGGTGGGGAAGTCGCGTTCGATGATGAAACGGGGCATGGTTTTATTCTCCGGGGAAGGATGCGGTGCGATGGGGTGCGTCGTGCGGAATGGATCGCACGACCGGCCTGTCAGATGGCGTCAAGCGTTACCCTGGCATCAAGCGTCACCGGAACCTCGGCGATCGAGTCCACGGACATCTTGTTTGCCTTGGCGGCTTCACGGATGGCTTTTTCGCTAGGCCCTTCATAGATGCAGTAGGTCTTGGTCATGTCTGCGTTGGCGTAGGACATGATCCAGTGCACGCCAAAGCGGGCGTTGGTGCGGTTGACCGAATCCTTCGTGTTTGCATCGAGGTGGTCGAGGGCGCCCTTGGGAAAAGTGCGCTCGATGACATAGCGGTGTTGCGGGGTGGATGGGGTGGATGGGGTGGCGGCGATGGTTGGACCGCTCAGAGCCAGCAGGGCAACGGTGAGGAGGAGGGATTTCATGGATTGATTCCGTATTTCTGGTCGCGCAGCAGGATTGCTGCGGAGGAAAGATTAGGGGCCGCGTCAGGCAGGCGCGTCGGCAGGCTTGCCCAGATTGCTTGCCGGTCCTGCCTATTTTTCGCTCGTCAATCCGGCGGAATGGGCCATGGCGATCGCTTCAGCGCGGCTGGTCACACCCAGCTTGGTGAAAACTGCTGCGAGGTGATGGTCCACCGTGCGTACCGAACGATGCAGGTGTTCGGCAATCTGCGCGTTGCGCAGGCCGCTGCATAACAGTGCAAGCACTTCGCGTTCGCGGGAGGTCAGGCCGTGCGGGTTGGCCTGGGTGGAAGCGCGCAGGCCGCGCGGCACGCCGCGTACTCCGGCGGCCTGCAGCTCCCGGCGAAGTCGTTCCGCATCGGATCGCGCGCCCAGGCGTTCGAAGAGGGCCAATGCTTCGCGTTGCGCCTCGGTATCGCCATCGGCAAGCGCGCGTGCGGTTTCATAGGGGCATTCGAGTGTTTCCCAGGCTGCGGCGGCTTCGCACCAGCGACCTGCGAACTGCAAGGCATAGGGTGCCGGCCATGCAGTGGCATCGCCATGTGCGGCGCCCATGCGCTGCAGCCAGTGCGCCACTTCGCCGCTGATCCAGCGCAGGTTTTCGCCCGCAGACATGATTGGGCCGGCCAGTTGCGCCGCGGACAGTACGGCATCCGTATCTCCAGCCAACCAGGCGGCCTCGGCCAGCGCCGCTGCCACAGGACCCAGGCGCATGAAACTGCGCGTAGGCAAGGCCAGGCGCAAGGCTTCTTCAAGCACAGACCGCGCGGCGGGGTCGCCACGGCGGGCGCGGATCCTGCCGAGTACGACCAGGGCGGGAATGCGGCTGATCGGCGCGGCTCCGGGGGCGTATGCGATGGCTTCGGCCTGGTTGCTGGCACGATCCCATTCGCCGCGCCAGAGCAGGGTCTCGGCAAGGTAGGCGCCCATGTAGCGGCCCCAGGCGTCCAGATCGTGCTGTTCGCAATAGGCGATGCCACGTTCGAGGTAGTCCATGGCGCGGGCGTGGTCGTGGGCCGCGAGCGCACTGTAGGACAGGTTGGTGTAGGCGCGCGCGGTGTGCTCGTCGTAGCCCCCTTTGATCGCCATTGCCAGGCTGCGTTCGAGTACTTCCCGTCCTTCCGGATTGCCGCCATCGAGCATTGCCGAACCGAGGTTGTTGAGCGCGTGGATCTCGATGTCGCGATTGTCCAGCGCACGCGCCAGGTCGAGCGCGCGCTGCGACCAGTCCTGGGCCTGCGCGGACTGCCCGGCGAGCATGCGCAATTGCGCGCGGTTGCTGTAGGCCATGGCCAGTTCGGCGCCGGGCGGCAAAGGCTCCAGTACCGCGATCGCCTGGTCGGCATAGGTCTCGGCATCGGCATTGCGGCCGTTGTACCAGGACAGTCGCGACAACCAGCGGTACGCATCGCCTTCGCGCAGGCCAACGCCGGCATCGTGCCAGAGCTGGCGTGCAAGCACGCTCGAGGCGATCGCATCGTCGAGCCGATCGGTCACGTAGTTTTCGTAGGAATACCAATCGAGCAGGCGTGCGCGTTCCTCGCCCGCAAGACCGTTGGCGTGCGCCAGTGCCGCATGCAGATGCGCTGCAGCTTCCTTGTGCGCACCTCGCTGCTGCGCCTGTCGGGCGGCCTCGGGTGCCAGCCGCAGCACTGCGGACGAATCGCCGGCGCGCGCGGCATGGTGTGCCCGGCGCGCCAGCGATGCATCGGAACGCGGGTCATGCTCAAGTGCGGCCAGCGTACGGGCATGCAGGTCCTGGGAGGTAGTCGGCGCAAGCGATGACTCGATCGCGACGCGCGCCAGTTCGTGGCGGAAGGCCAGTGATTCGGTGGTGGCGACGAGCAGGCCGGAGTTGAGGCAATCCTCCAGCGCCTGCAGGCCTGGCTGCAGCAGTGCGTCCACCAGCCAGCGCTCGATGCGCGCTGGCACGACCGAAGCCAGTCGCACGATGCCCTGCGCCGCCGGTGCAAGGCGTGCATAGCGTGCCAGCACCAGATCCTGCACCCCGCGAGGCACGACATCGATGCCGTGGCGCAGCGCTTCGCTGACGAAGAAAGGATTGCCATGGGTCAGGGCATGGATGCCATCGGGCGAACGCAGCGCGCGGCGCGCCATGTCGTCCACTGCCGCCACCGACAGTGGCGGCAATGCCATTCTCGTGGTCAATGCATTCGGCAGTACGCCCATCACGCTGCGCAGGACATGGCTGGCGTCGACTTCGTCGTCGCGATAGCTCACCACCAGCAGGCAGCGTGCCTGACCGATGCGGCGGCCGATGAACTTCAGCAAGTCGAGCGTGGCCTCGTCGGCCCAGTGCGCGTCCTCCACCACGAACAGCAGTCCTCGTGGAGTCGCCAGCAGGTCGGCCAGCACGGACTGGAACAATGCGGCGCGATCGGATCCGTTTGCCAGCAGCTTGCCGAAGCCGACTTCGCTGCCCAGTGCGATATCGTGCAGGGGCGCCAGCGGATGCGGTGTTTCCAGTGCGTCGCAGGCGCCCCACCAGATCGCGGCATCGGTATGCTCGCGCAGCGCGGTCAACAGGCTGGTCTTGCCCATGCCTGCCTCGCCGCCAAGCAGGACAACATGGCCGGTGCCGCTGGCCACGCCTGCCAGCAGGTCCTGCAGATGCTGCAGCAAGGCGTCGCGTTCGACCAGGTTCATGGAAGCGGTGGTCCTGCGTTGACGGAAGACGGCGCCATCGACGTCCACTCGCGGTAGGAACGCGAATCGGCGTCTGCGCGGGACAACAAGTATCCAGGGTAATGCCGCGTGCAGTGTCCTGCGACCATGGGTTTCCTGGGCAGGCACTCATCTTCCGCAAGAACCGCCCGGCGGCTTGATTCGACTCCAATCCATCGGTCACCGCTTCCGTGGGTGTTCCGCCTCGCCATCCCGGAAACGGCAAGGGGCCCGCTTGTTGGAAGCAGGCACCACCCCTGTTCGCATCGATTTCCGGATTCAAGCCATTTCGCCTGTATCCGGCTTCGATGCAGCTCCGGACGACGCACCCGGGATCAGCATGGGCACGCGCTTGCGGTAGGCGACATAGCGTTCACCCAGCTGACGCACCAGGTCGCGTTCCTCGAACCGGATGGCAACCAGGATGTAGGCGCTCATCGTCGCGGCGAACAACAGATGGCCGAGGCTCATGTCGGGACCGCCCCAGAAAGCGAGGAGGAAGCCCAGATAGAGCGGATGCCGCACCAACTTGTACAGCAACGGGGTGACGAACTGCGCCTTCGCGGCCGGGCGACCGAAGAACTGGCGGACGACCTGCTTCAAACCGAACAGGTCGAAGTGGTCGATCAGGAAGGTGGATGCCAGCACCAGGCCGAAACCCGATGCGAACACGGTCCAGCCGACGGCCCGGCCTATCGTCGAGCCGGCGGCCCAGACGGTGCCGGTGATCGGCTGCCATTGCCAGAACAGCAACATCAGCATCAGGCTTGCCAGCAGGACATAGACGCTGCGTTCGGCAGATTCCGGCAGATGTCGCTTGAGCCAGGTTTTGAAGCCGGTACGCGCCATGCAGCTGTGCTGCAGACCGAAGGCCAGGATCAACAGCACGTCGACGGTTGCCGCGATGGCCCGCCCGCCCTGCATGCCGCCGGTGTCGATGGAGCGCGGCACCAGGGAGGACAGTGCCGGCAACCACGGGGCTAGGGCCACCTGCAGGTTGCCGACGAAGGCGATCAGGTAGAGGAAAGTGGCGAAGAAGATGGCGTAGACGGCAACGCCGAACAACAGGATGGACGCGCGTTTCATGGGTAGGGTTCCGCAGGGAGGACACGGAATCCATCCTAGAAATACTCCCGTCGGCAGGCCTCGGCAGCTTTGCCCAGATTGCACGGCTGGATCACCCATATTTGCAACCGGCGGCCAGGATCCCATCGTGCAGCGGCATGCCCGCGCCCCGATGGGTTGGGTATCCTGGTGAGGTGGACATGCCAGGCGATGCCCGTCGACAACGAACAGGCGATCAATTGTCCGCGTCGGGCGGCGTCCGACATGCTTCCTGCCCTGGTCCGCGCGGCGTTGTGCCTGCTGGGCATGGGCGTCATCATGTTCGCGCCGCGTACCGCCTGAAACACCGGGGAGTAGTCATGAGCCGCTTCGCCAGTTTCCGCGAGTTCTATCCTTTCTATCTTGAAGAACACAGCAACCGCACCTCGCGCCGGCTGCATTTCATCGGCAGCTGGGGCGTGCTTGCGCTGCTGGCCATGGCCATAGCCAGCGGCAATGCCTGGTGGCTGCTGGGGGCCTTGTTCTGCGGTTACGGTTTCGCCTGGGTCGGGCATTTCTTCTTCGAGAAGAACCGGCCGGCGACATTCAAGCACCCGCTCTATTCCTTTGCCGGCGACTGGGTGATGTTCAAGGACATCCTGCTCGGCAAGGTCAAGCTCTAGGGAAGGTCTGAACAATTCCGGAGGGAATCATCCAGAGCTTTTTTGGACACGGATCAGAGCGGAAAAAACGGATAAAGCAAACGCCGCATCTGTCTTCCGCTGTATCTGTTTTTCCGCTCTGATCCGTGTCTAAAGGCTCTTGCCTTTCCTGCCTTGTGCAATGGACCCAAAAGACGGAATTATTCAGAGGCGCACTGACGATGACATGGATCAGAACTTGCTCCTGAAGGCGAAATAGGCGGCGCCCAGCAGGCACAGTCCCGACCACAGGTAATCCAGTTTCAGCGGTTCCTTCAGGTAGAAGATCGCGAAGGGCACGAACACGCCCAGGGTGATGATCTCCTGCATGATCTTCAGCTGGCCCACGCTCAGCACGGTGTAGCCGATCCGGTTCGCCGGCACCTGCAGCAGGTATTCGAACAACGCGATTCCCCAGCTGGCCAGCGCGGCCAGCAGCCATGGCTTCGCACTGAGCTCCTTGAGGTGCGCATACCAGGCGAAGGTCATGAATACGTTGCTCAGGATGAGCAGGCAGATGCTGGCCAGGACAGGAGGCATGTCTTCGATTCCGTTGTGGGTATAGCCGATGGGGCCGGGAAACCACTTGCCGTCGAAAGCCGCCGGATCCCCGGGAGCGGCCATAAGCGGGATTGCAGGTCGATCCCCGTGGCTGATAGCGGAAGAGTAGGGCATGCGCACGGGCAATCGTCGGTAGCGCGGCCAAACAGGCGCCGGGCTCCATGCCCAGGTGGATGTGACCGCCTTCACATGCCGTCAACCGCCCAGCAGGTAGTTTCACAAACCTGAAGAAACCATGGAGGCGGCATGCGCCAAACTCAGGAAACCGCCGGACTGGTGCTGGTGGTCGAAGACAACCGCAATATTTCCGAAATGATCGGCGAATACCTGGAAGGGCGCGGCTTCGAGGTCGATTACGCCACCGATGGACTCGATGGATACCGGCTGGCGGTCGAGAACAGCTACGACGTGATGGTGCTCGACCTGATGCTGCCGCGCATGGATGGCATGGAAGTCTGCCGCCGGTTGCGTACCGAGGCACGCAAGTCCACCCCGGTGCTGATGCTGACCGCACGCGACACCCTGGACGACAAGCTGACCGGGCTGGGTTCGGGCGCGGACGATTACCTGACCAAGCCGTTCGCGATCCAGGAACTGGAAGCACGCCTGCGCGCGCTGATCCGGCGCGAGCGCCGCCAGGTCGGAGCGGAGGTGCTGAAGGTCGCCGACATGGCCCTGGACCCGGTCAGCATGCGCGCCACCCGCGGCGGTTCCGAATTGATGCTTTCGCCGATCGGGCTGCGCCTGTTGACCATCCTGATGCGCGAGTCGCCGCGCGTGGTCACCCGCCAGGAGATCGAGCGCGAGATCTGGGGCAATGGCCTGCCGGATTCGGACACCCTGCGCAGCCACCTCTACAACCTGCGCAAGGTCATCGACAAGCCTTTCGACAAGCCGCTGCTGCATACCGTGCAGAGCGCCGGCTATCGCATCGCCGATATCGCCTGACGCGGGCCGGCATGACATGACCCTGTTTCCTCGGGACCATACATGAAGATGCGGCAAGGCCTGCCCCGCAAGATCCGGATCGCCTTCATCATCCAGGTGGTGCTGGCCAGCCTGGCCATCGTGCTGGGCGTGTTCCTGGTGTCCGCGGTGATCAAGCACAGCCTGATCAACACCGCGTTGCAGGAAGAAGCCACGCACTATTGGGATCTGTATGGCGGATCCGAGACCCAGCCGCCGCCCAACACCTACAACATCCGCGGCTACCTGGTGCCGCGCGGGCGTTCCAACCTGCTGTTGCCGGAGAACCTGCGCGCGCTCAAGCCGGGATTCTACGAACTGAAGGACGACGACCTGCTGGTGCTGGTCGACGAGAAACCAGCCGGGCGTCTGTACCTGGTGTTCCTGCGTTCCCAGGCCGAGCGCCTGGCCTTCTATTTCGGCACCTTGCCGATCATCCTCACCCTGATCGCCATCTATGCGGTTTCATGGCTGACCTATCGCGCCTCCAAGCGCCTGGTCTCGCCGGTCAGCTGGCTGGCGGAACAGGTCATGCGCTGGGATCCGCGCGCCCCCGATATCAGCAACCTGGCGCCGGACCGGCTGCCGGCCGACGTGCAGGGCGAAGCACGGCAGCTGGCGTCCGCACTGCACGGGCTGGCCCATCGCGTGTCGGCGCATGTCGAGCGCGAACGCGACTTCACCCGCGACGCGAGCCATGAGCTGCGCACCCCGCTCACCGTCATCCGGGTAGCCAGCGACATGGCCATGGCCGAGGATTCGCCGCCGCGGGTGACCCGCGCCTTGCAGCGCATCCAGCGCGCGGGCCGCGACATGGAAGCGGTGATCGACGCTTTCCTGATCCTCGCCCGCGAAGCCGACGTGGAGCCGCAGAGCGAGGATTTCGACCTGGCCGACATCGTGCTGGACGAAGCCCACAACGCGCGCTCGTTGCTGATCGGCAAGCAAGTGGACCTGGAAGTCACCTGCAACGCCAAGCCGCGCCTGCATGCGCCGCCCCGGGTCATGCATGTCGTGGTCAGCAATCTGTTGCGCAACGCCTGCAGCTACACCGATGCGGGCCAGATCGAGGTGATCCTGGAACAGGACCGCATCGTCGTCCGCGACACCGGCATCGGCATGAGCGAGGACTCCATGTCGCGCGCGTTCGAACCGTTCTACCGCGCCGATCCCTCGCGTCCGAATGGCACCGGCCTGGGTCTTTCCATCGTACGCAGGCTGTGCGAGCGCTTCAGCTGGAAGGTCGAGCTGGAAAGCGTGCTGGGGCGCGGTACTACGGCGACGATCCGGTTTGGTGTTTAGCTTGGGGCGAGAAACGAGGAGTGAGGAGTGAGGAGTGAGGAACGGCTCTTGATTCCCGTCTCCCGTCTCCCGTCTCCCGTCTCCCGTCTCCCGTCTCCCGTCTCCCGTCTCGAGCTGTCAACGCCAACGGGGCTCGTGCGTTAATACTCCTTGTAGCCCACGTTTCCAGGTCCGACTCCTCGCATGAATCAGCCGCGTCGCAACTCCCCGCGTCCCCGCAATAAATCGGTTTTTCGCATCATTGCCGCCCTGGTGGTCGTCGCGGTGGTCGTTGCCGGGCTGTGGTACTGGAACAATCGCAAGAGCGAGGCGGCCGAAGGCGCCTGGCGCACGATCCAGGTCGATCGCGGCGATATCCGCGTGGTCATTTCTTCCACCGGCACGCTCAGCGCCACCTCCACGGTTACCGTGGGCAGCCAGGTTTCCGGCCAGGTCACCGAGGTGCTGGTCGATTTCAACGATCAGGTGAAAAAGGGCCAGGTGATCGCGCGCATCGATCCCAGCACCTACGAGGCGCAGATCGCCCAGGGTTCGGCGCAGATCAGCGGCGCGCGCGCCAGCCTGGTCCAGGCCCAAGCCACGTTGCGCAATGCGCAGCTCGACTATGATCGCAAGTCGGACCTGGGTCGCCGCCAACTGGTCGCGCGCAGCGATGTCGACCTGGCCCGCGCCGCGCTGGAGCAGGCGCGGGCGTCGGTCAATTCCGCGCAGGCGCAGATCCAGCAGCAGACCGCCTCCACCCAGACCACGCGCATCAACCTGGGCCGCACCGTGATCCGCTCGCCGGTCGATGGCGTGGTCCTGACCCGGACCATCGAGCCGGGCCAGACCGTGGCCGCCAGCCTGCAGGCGCCGGAGCTGTTCACCATCGCCGAAGACCTGGCCAAGATGAAGATCGAACTGGCCGTGGACGAGGCCGACATCGGCCAGGTCAAGGTCGGCCAAAACGTGTCGTTCACCGTCGATGCCTTCCCCGACCGCCAGTTCCGCGGCACGGTGGAGCAGGTGCGCCTGTCCGCCACCACCACCAGCAACGTGGTCACCTATCCGGTGGTGGTCACGGTGGACAACAGCGACGGCACCTTGCTGCCGGGCTTGACCGTGAATGCCGAGATCGAGGTCAGCAAGCGCGATAACGTGCTGCGTATTTCCAACGCCGCATTGCGTTACAAGCCGGCGGAGGGCGTTGCTTCGCAACAACAGGCTCCCGCACCGGGTGCGATGCGTGGCGCGGGCGGCGGCATCACCGACGACCTGGCACGCACGGTGGCGCGGATGAAGGTCGATCCGCAACAGCAGGCGGCTTTCGATGCCGCGGTCGCCAGCATCCGCGAGCGTCAGGCCGCGCGCCAGGCGGCGAGAGCCGGTGGCGGCAATTCCATGTTCGGCGGCGGTGGGCCGCGCATGGGTTCCAGCGGTTCCGGCGGCGACATGCAGGCGCAGATGAGGCAGCGCATGCTGGAACGCTATCAGCAGGATTTCGCCGCGTTCCGCGCCAGCCTGGACGAGGCGCAACACAGGCAATGGGATGCGGCGGTTTCCGCGCTGACCAGCGCCCGGCGCGCGCCGCTGTACAAGCTGGTCGATGGCAAGCCGCAACAGGTGCAGGTGCGCATTGGCGCCAGCGATGGCACCAATACCGAGGTGTCCGGCGATATCAAGCAGGGCGATACGATCATCAGCGGCGAGCGCGCCGTCGAATGAGCGGGGAACAGACAGCGGTGGCGGTGATCGAGACGCGCGGGCTGGGCAAGGTCTATTCACCCGGCAGCGAGGCCGAGGTCGTCGCCTTGAAGGACGTGGACCTGACCATCAGGCGCGGCGATTTCGTCGCGATCATGGGGCCGTCGGGTTCGGGCAAATCGACCTTGATGAACCTGATCGGTTGCCTGGACACGCCCAGCGCCGGCAGCTACGAATGCGACGGCATCGACGTGGCCACGCTGGATGCGGAAGAGCTGGCGATCCTGCGCCGCGACAAGATCGGTTTCGTGTTCCAGGGGTTCAACCTGCTGCCGCGGATGAGCGCGCTGGACAACGTGGCCATGCCGCTGGGTTATGCGCAGGTGCCGCCGGCCGAGCGCAAGCGCCGCGCCCAGGAAGCACTGGCGTCGGTGGGCCTGGGCGAACGTTCCTCGCATCGCCCCAGTGAGCTTTCCGGCGGCCAGCAACAACGCGTGGCCATCGCCCGCGCGCTGATCAACAAGCCGCCGATCCTGCTGGCCGACGAACCCACCGGCGCGCTGGACTCGAAGACCGGCGAGGAGATCCTGGCCTTGTTCAAGCGCCTGCGCGACGACGACCACACCGTGATCCTGATTACCCATGACGCCGAAGTCGCCGCGCACGCCGACCGTATCCTGGTGATGCGCGATGGCGAGCTGCATGAGCAGCCGGGAATGGGAAATGGAGAATAGGAAATGGTGAAAAGCAGTCATCGCCCGGTTCCGTCGGCGCGCATTCGTCGGGATGCCCGTTTTGTCCTGTTCCCTATTCTCCATTCTCCATTCCCGCTGACATGAACTTCCTCGACGTCCTTCGCACCGCGATCTTCGCCCTGCGCGGCAACTGGATGCGCAGCGCGCTGACTTCGCTGGGCGTGATCATCGGCATCGCCGCGGTGATCGTGATGGTCTCGGTGGGCCAGGGCACCCAGGCGGAAATCGACAAGATGGTGTCCGGCCTGGGTTCCCAGCGCCTGGACATCTCACCCGGCGCCCGTCGTGGCGGTGGCGGGGCGCGGATGAGTTCCAGCAGTTTCTACACCCTCAACGAAGGCGACGTGGAGGCGATCCGCAATGAAATCCCGGAAGTGCAGTACGTCGCCGGCGCGCTGCGTGGCGGCACCCAGGTGGTGTACGCGGAAAACAACGCCGCGACCAGCTGGCAGGGCGTGCAGGCCGACTATTTCGACATCAACGGCTGGAGCATCGAACACGGCGAAGGCTTCGATGCGCAGGATTACAGCAGCGCCGGCAAGAGCGTGATCCTGGGCGACACGGTGCGCCGGGCCCTGTTCGGCGAAGACAGCGGCGTGGGCCAGACCATCCGCCTGGGGCGGGTGCCGCTGACCGTGGTCGGCACGCTGAAGCCCAAGGGCCAGGGCGGCTTCGGCCAGGACCAGGATGACGTGGTGATGGTGCCCTTGCAGACCGCGCGCCGACGCCTGATGGGCGCGATGGGCCTGCCCGCGGGCGCGGTGATGCAGATCGCGCTGACCGTGGCCAGCGCCAAGGACCTGGGCTATGTGCAGGGCGAAGTGGAAGCGCTGCTGCGCCAGCGGCACAAGATCGCGCCGGGCGCGGACGACGATTTCAACGTGCGCAATATTTCCGAAATCGTCGCCACCCGCACCGCCACCACCAACCTGATGTCGAAACTGCTCGGCGCGGTGGCCACCATCTGCCTGATCATCGGCGGCATCGGCATCATGAACATCATGCTGGTCTCGGTGACCGAGCGGATCCGCGAGATCGGCCTGCGCATGGCGGTCGGCGCCGGCCCTTCGGATGTGCGCCGGCAATTCCTGGCCGAAGCCATGCTGATCTCGCTGGTCGGCGGCGTCATCGGCATCCTCATCGGCGTGGTCGGGGCGCTGCTGGTCGGTAAGTTCAGCGACCTGCCCATCGTCCTCAACGGCCAGGTGGTGGCATTGGCCGCCGCGTTCTCGATCTGCACCGGCCTGTTCTTCGGCTATTACCCGGCACGCAAGGCCTCGCAGCTGGATCCGATCGAAGCATTGCGCCAGCAATAACCCGCCCTTGTAGGAGCGCCCCATGGGCGCGAGCTCTTGCTGAAGGTGCAGGAAAGATCAAGAGCTCGCGGCTGGAAGCCGCTCCCACAAAAGCTCGCGCCCATGGGGCGCTCCTACGGGCAGGTGGGCATCGGCTATTCTTCAAGCCTAGCCATAGCCGATCTTCCACATGACTTCGCAAACCCGACAATTCGCTCTCGTCATCCACGGTGGCGCCGGCGTGATCGAACGCGATCAACTGTCCGTAATCGACGAGCAATCTATCCGCGTCGACCTGGAGCAGGCGCTGGAAGCCGGACGCGCGATCCTCGCCGCCGGCGGCAGCGCGCTCGATGCGGTGGAAGCGGCGGTGGTCGCGCTGGAGGAATCGCCGCGCTTCAACGCGGGCAAGGGCTCGGTCTACAACGCCGAGGGCCGGCATGAGCTGGATGCTTCGGTCATGGAAGGCAAAACCCGCCGCGCCGGCGCGGTGGCCGGCGTGGAAACCATCCGCAATCCAATCCGCCTGGCGCGGGTGGTGATGGAGCAATCGCCGCACGTGATGATGATCAGCGCCGGTGCGGAACGATTCGCCGACACCCAGCCGCAGATCGAACGGGTGGCGAACGACTGGTTCGACACAGATACGCGTCGTGCGCAGCTCGAGCTGGAACAGGCGCGCGAGCGTGCCGAGGCCACCGAAGCCGACAACCTGCGCGGCAAATATTTCGGCACCGTCGGTGCGGTTGCGCTGGACATGCACGGGGATCTTGCCGCCGCGACTTCCACCGGTGGCATGACCAACAAGCGCTATGGCCGCGTCGGCGATTCGCCGCTGATCGGCGCGGGCACCTGGGCAGACGAATATTGCGCGGTGTCGGGCACCGGCTGGGGCGAGTTCTTCATCCGCAATGTGGTTGCGCACGATATCGCCGCGCGCATGGTCTACGGCGGCGCAAGCCTGGCCGACGCGGCCGATGCGGTGATCCTGCAGCGCGTGCCGGAACTGGGCGGCGACGGTGGCGCCATCGCGGTGGATCGCGACGGCAACATCGCCATGCCCTTCAGTACCTCGGGCATGTATCGCGGCTGGGTGAAGCCGGATGGCTCACGCGGGACCGCCATTTTCGGCGAGGAGTAGGGGCACAGTGCGGGAGGGGCTTCAGCCCCGGCGCTTTGCCTTGCCAAAAGCGTCGGGGCTGAAGCCCCTCCTACAATGAAGACCTTCCACAACGGCCGGATCCCGCTCAGCCAGCCGCCTGCGATTGGCTCCACTCCTGCATCCGCCGTTGCATTTCCTCCGGGCCGACTTCTTCCACATGCGTGGCCAGCGACCATTTGTGCCCGAACGGATCGATCACCGTGCCGATGCGGTCGCCCCAGAATTCGTTCTTCAGCGGCCGGTCCGCCTTGGCGCCCGCTTTCACCGCCTGGGCGTAGGCGGCGTCGGCGTCGCGTACGTAGATCATGAAACTGGCGGTGGGACCGCCACGACTGTTCGGGCCCAGTGCGCCCATGTCCGGGAATTCGTCGGCCAGCATCAGGTGGGTGTCGCCGATCATGATTTCCGCATGGCCGATCTTGTCGCCCATCGGCAGGCGGAAGAGTTCTTCGGCGTCGAAGGCGTCGCGATAGAAATCCAGCGCCCTGGCCGCGTCGTCGACCATCAGGTAGGCGGTGACGGTGTGGTAACCATCGGGAATGTAGTTCACGGCCATGGACGCGCTCCGGGGAAGGGTGCGGGAAATCTATGCCCGCACAGGTTACGGATCCGTTACTGGCGTGGTACGGACCCGTCGGCAAGATCAATCGGCAGCCAGGTAGGGCGCGACCACTCGTTTCCATAGTTCGTAGCCGGCCGGATTCATGTGCAGCCGGTCTTCGCGGAATAATTCTTCGCGCGGTTGTCCGTGCGCATCCAGCATCGGGGTGAAGATGTCGATGAATTCGACACGCTTCATTGTGGCGATGTCCTGGCGGATCAGCGAATTGGCTTCCCGCTGCGCAGCAAGCAGGTGGGTGCGCGAGGGACTGGGCTTGTTCGCGATATAGGCGATCTTCACCCGGGGCAGGTCGTGGCGGACGCGGGCCACGAAATTGCTGAAATCATCGCGCAGCTGCAGCGGACTGCGACCGCTGGCCAGGTCGTTGTCGCCGGCATAGAGCACGATCATGCGTGGCGCATACGGCACCACGATGCGGTCGGCGTACCAGGTGCTGTCGCGGATCTCCGAACCGCCGAAGCCGCGGTTGATCACCGCCACGCCGGGGAAATCCGTCGCCAGCGTGTCCCAGAACCGGATCGAGGAGCTGCCGATGAACAGCACCGCGTGCTTCGGTGGCGGCGCCACGGCGTCCGCGGCGGCGAAGCGCTGCATGTCCTGTTCCCAGTCCGCGCTGGAGACCTGTCCCGGAATCTGCGGTGGTCCGGCCGGTCGCGGCGGGGAGCCGGCGCACGCGGTCAGCAAGGCCAGCAGACCGGCGAGCAGGCAGGTGGACAGGGGACGACTCATGGGCATGGCGAGTTCCGGCACGGAGTTTCACCTAGTGGATCAGCCCGCGCCGGCCAGCGCAAACCCGAGCGGCAGCGGGTGCCGATCGCCACCTTGTGGCAAAATCGACACCTTCCCCATGGCCGAGTCTCGCCCAGCCCATGCCCCCCTTTGCTGAGCTCCTTCGACATGGCCGATGAAAAAGGGCATATGCCCCGTGGTCCGGGCCGGATCCTGAAGGCAGCGGTCTGGTCCTGGCAGGGCCTGCGCGCGGCCTGGCTGCACGAATCCTCGTTCCGCCTGGAGTGTTACCTGCTGGTGCTGCTGGCCCCGCTGGCGATCTGGCTGGGCGAAGGCGCCATCGAGCGGGTCCTGCTGATCGGCAGCTGCCTGCTGGTGCTGTCGGCCGAACTGCTCAATTCGGCGGTGGAAGCCGTGATCGAACGCTACGGCCCTGAATTCCACGAACTGGCCGGACGCGCCAAGGACATGGGTTCCGCCGCCGTGTTCGTGCTGATGATGAACGTATTGCTGTGCTGGGGCCTGATCCTGGGCCCGCGACTTTTCTGATTTGAAGGATTGATTGCCGATGAGTTTCGAATTCCTTGCCGACCCGAATGTCTGGCTCACCCTGGTCACCCTGAGCGCGCTTGAAATCGTGCTGGGCATCGACAACCTGGTGTTCATCTCGATCGCGGTAGGCAGGTTGCCCGAGGAAAGACGCGACGTGGCCCGCAAGTTCGGCATCGCCGTGGCCTGCGTCACCCGCATCGCGTTGCTGATCTCGCTGGCGTTCCTGGCGCGCATGCAGACCGACTTGTTCCACCTGTTCGGCATGGGCTTCTCCGTGCGCGACCTGGTGTTGATCCTCGGTGGCATCTTCCTGCTGGTGAAGGGCGGCATGGAAATCCGCGAGTTGATCTCCGGCGGTCACGACGAGGACCCCAATACCACGCGGGCTTCCGGCGTGTTCGGCATCGTGATCCTGCAGATCGCCATCATCGACATCGTGTTCTCGCTGGATTCGGTGATCACCGCCGTGGGCATGGCCCAGCACATCCCGGTGATGGTCGCGGCGATCCTGCTGGCGGTGGCGGTGATGTTGCTGGCGGCCAACCCGCTGGGCCATTTCATCGACGCCAACCCGACCATCAAGATGCTGGCGCTGGCCTTCATCGTGCTGATCGGCGCGGTCCTGATCCTGGATGGTTTCGAAGTCCATGTGCCCAAGCCGTACATCTACTTCGCCATGGGCTTCTCGGTCTTGGTGGAATGGCTGAACCTGCTGATGCGCCGCCGCGGCGCCCAGCAACAGCATCCGATCGTGCCGTAGCGCGGTTCGTTCTGGTTTTCCCGTAGGAGCGCCCCATGGGCGCGAGCTCTTGCGTTGTGGGAGCGGCTTCCAGCCGCGAGCTCTTGATCTTTCCTGGCCATACCAAGAAGAAAGAGCTCGCGCCCATGGGGCGCTCCTACGGTGATGTTGCGTTGGGCGCGGGGCGGTGCTGCAATGGCCGCAGCCCACCCCAAGGACTTCCGCCATGCGCCTGCTTTCGCGTTCGATCCTGATCCTTGCCCTGGTCGCGCTGCTTTCTGGCTGCGGCTACAACGCCATCCAGCAGAAGGACGAAACGGTCAAGGCCGGCTGGTCCGAGGTGCTGAACCAGTACAAGCGCCGCGCCGACCTGATCCCGAACCTGGTCAAGACCGTGCAGGGTTACGCGCAGCAGGAACGCCAGGTGCTGACCGACGTGACCAATGCGCGCGCGCGGGTCGGGCAGATCAACGTCAATGCCGACGATGCCGAATCGCTGAAGAATTTCCAGGCGGCGCAAGGGGAATTGTCGGGCGCCCTGTCGCGGCTGCTGGTGGTCACCGAGAATTACCCCAACCTGAAATCCGATCAGTCGTTCCGCGACCTGCAGGCGCAGCTGGAAGGCACCGAGAACCGCATCACCGTGGCCCGCGGCCGCTACATCGCCACGGTGCAGGACTACAACACCTACGTGCGCTCGTTCCCGCAGAACCTCACCGCGATGATGTTCGGCTACAAGCAGAAGCCCAACTTCACCGTGGAGAACGAGGCGCAGATTTCCGAGGCGCCGGTCGTGGATTTCGGTACCGCGCCGCCCCCGCCGGCCGCCCCCGCGCCGCCGACTCCGCCACCGGCTCCCGGCAACTGATCGCGACGGATAGCCCGGATCGCTGATCGACATGCTGCGACGCGCACTCGCGCTCGCCATGCTGCTGCTTGCCTGCCTGTCGGCGTGGGCGCAGCAGGCAGTGGAGATTCCGGCGCTGACTTCACCGGTGGTCGACACCACCGGCACGCTGGGCGCGGAACAGAAACAGCAGCTCGAACAACAGGCGCTGGCCCTGCAGCAACGCAAGGGCAGTCAGCTGCAGGTGCTGGTGGTCGCAAGCACGCAGCCGGAAACCATCGAGCAGTACACGCAACGCGTATTCGACCAGTGGCAGCTCGGCCGCAAGGGCGTCGATGACGCGGTGATCCTGGTCGTGGCCAAGGACGACCGGCGCGTGCGCATCCAGCCGGGTTATGGGCTGGAAGGCGCGATTCCCGACGCCATCGCCAACCGCATCATCCAGGAATACCTGGCGCCGAAATTCCGTGCAGGCGATTTCGCGGGCGGCATCGCCGACGCCACCGCGCAATTGACCCGCTTGATCGATGGCGAGGAACTGCCCGCCCCGGTCAGCGGCAACCGCGCTGTGCAGGGCGACGGTGGTGGCGACTGGGTCTTCGCTCTGTTCGCCGCGTTCATCGCCGCCAGTTTCATCCGCGGCCTTCTCGGCAAGGCGCCCAAGGGCGTGCGCAGCCTGCTTACCGGCGGCGTGGCCGGCGGCGTGGCCTGGCTGATGTCGTCGCTGATCCCGCTGGCCGGCATCGCCGGTGTGGTCGGCCTGCTTTACGGCTTGATGTCGGTCTCGGCCGGGCGTTATGCGCGGCATGGCGGCTGGGGTGGCTTTGGCGGCGGCTGGGGTGGCGGCGGTTTTGGCGGTGGCGGAGGCGGTTTCGGCGGCGGGGGCGGTGGCTGGTCGGGTGGTGGCGGCATGTCCGGCGGCGGCGGGGCTTCGGGGAGCTGGTGATGCGACTTCTGCGCCACGTCTTCGCGCGCTCGGCCCGGCATCTGTTCCCGGAGGACAGCCTGCAGCGCATTGCCGATGCCATCGCGGCGGGAGAGCTGCACCATCGTGGCGAGATCATGTTTGCGGTGGAATCCGAATTGCCGGCGGGCATGATCCTGCGCGGAGTACAGGCGCGGCAACGCGCCGAGGCGGCATTCGCGCGCCTGCGCACCTGGGATACCGAGGCCAACAACGGCGTGCTGATCTACCTGTTGCTGGCCGACCACCGGCTGGAAATCGTCGCCGATCGCGGTTTGAACGGCCGGGTCAGCGCCGAACAGTGGCGCGGCGTCTGCCTGTTGATGGAAGAGCGCCTGCGCGCGGGCGAACCGGAGCAGGCAGTGATTCGCGGGGTCGCCGCGGTTTCCGACCTGCTGGCGGGACATTTTCCGCAGATCGATCGAAACGCGGACCGGGATGAATTGCCCAACCGCCCGCTGATCCTGGATTGATTTTCTCCTTCCCCTTCAAGGGGAAGGCCGGGATGGGGATGGTTTTCCCTTCAGATTCGTCAGTCCTGAACTCCAGTAGAACCATCCCCACCCAACCCTCCCCTTGAAGGGGAGGGCTAAAACAAGCGCACTCGGGCAAAATAGGACCTCGTTCCTCGATCCTAGGCCGGCATGACCTACCTCCACCAGATCGACCCGATCGCGCTGTCGCTCGGCCCGCTCAAGATCCACTGGTACGGAGTGATGTACCTGCTGGCCTTCGCCACCGCCTGGTGGCTGGGCCGCCAGCGCATTCGCGCCGGGCGCCTGCCGGGCGTGGACATGAACGGGCTGTCGGACCTGGCCTTCTACGGCATGCTCGGCGTGGTCCTGGGCGGGCGCATCGGCTACATCCTGTTCTATTCGTTCGGCGCGTTCCTCGACAACCCGCTGATGATCTTCAAGGTGTGGGAAGGCGGCATGAGCTTCCACGGCGGCCTGCTGGGGGTGATGCTCGCGGCGCTGTGGTGGACGCGCAAACAGAAGATGCATTTCTTCGACACCATGGATTTCGTCGCTCCGCTGGTGCCGGCGGGCCTGGGCTTCGGCCGCATCGGCAACTTCATCGGTTCCGAACTGTGGGGCAAGTACACCGATGCGGGTTGGGGGGTGATTTTCCCCAGCACCGATCCCAACGTGCTCGCTTTGCAGCTGGATCCCACCCGGCTGCAGGCCGCGTACGCATCCGGCGCGCTGGATCGTTTCGCCCGCCATCCCTCGCAGCTTTACCAGGCGTTGCTGGAAGGCCTGGTGATGTTCTGCGTGCTGTGGTGGTTTTCCAGCAAGCCGCGACCGCGTTATGCGGTGTCGGGAATGTTCGCGCTTCTCTACGGCTGCTTCCGCTTCCTGGTCGAATTCGTGCGCGTGCCGGATGCGCAGATGGGCGACCACGGCTATCTCGCCTTCGGCTGGCTGACCATGGGCCAGGTCCTGAGCGTGCCGCTGATCGTGCTGGGCCTGTACTGGCTGTGGCGCTCGCATCGTTCACCGACCTTGCAGCCGGTCATCCCGACAACGGATAACGCGGGCAAGGAGGGCGCATGAAGCAATACCTCGACCTGCTGCGCCACGTGCTGGAACAGGGCGCCGAGAAATCCGACCGCACCGGCACCGGCACGCGCAGCGTGTTCGGCTGGCAGATGCGCTTCGACTTGAACGAAGGCTTTCCGCTGGTCACGACCAAGAAGCTGCACCTGCGCTCGATCGTGCACGAGCTGCTGTGGTTCCTGAAAGGCGAAACTAACATCGCCTACCTCAAGGAACACAAGGTCGGGATCTGGGACGAATGGGCCGATGCGAACGGCGAACTCGGCCCGGTCTATGGCAAGCAGTGGCGGCGCTGGGCCACGGCCGATGGCGGCGAAATCGACCAGATCCAGTGGCTGGTGGATGAAATAAAACGCAATCCGGATTCGCGCCGGCTGATCGTGTCCGCCTGGAACGTGGCCGATTTGCCGCGGATGGCGCTGATGCCATGCCACAGCCTGTTCCAGTTCTACGTGGTCGACGGCAAGCTCAGCTGCCAGCTGTACCAGCGCAGCGGTGACATCTTCCTCGGCGTGCCCTTCAACATCGCCAGCTACGCGCTGCTCACCCACATGATCGCCCAGGCCTGCGGGTTGGGGGTCGGCGATTTCGTGCACACGCTGGGCGACGCGCACCTGTATTCCAACCATTACGAGCAGGCACGCGAGCAGCTGTCGCGCGCGCCGCGCGCGTTGCCGACGTTGCGGTTGAATCCCGAAGTGACCGACCTGTTCGCATTCACCTACGACGACATCGAAATCCACGGCTACGATCCGCATCCGGCGATCAAGGCGCCGGTGGCGGTCTGATCGATGCGGATTTCCCTGGTTGTCGCCATGGACCGCAACCGCGCCATCGGCAAGGGCAATGACCTGCCGTGGCGCCTGCCCGACGACTTGAAGCGGTTCAAGGCGTTGACCCTGGGCAAGCCGATTCTGATGGGCCGCAAGACCGCCGACTCGTTGGGGCGGGCGCTTCCGGGGCGTATCAACCTGGTGCTGACGCGCTCGGGTCGTGTGCCGTTCGAGGGCATGCAGGCGGTGGCGTCGGTCGGCGAAGCGCAGGAGATAGCGCTTGCAAGCGGTGCGGAAGAACTGTGCGTGATCGGCGGTGCGGAGATTTACGCATTGACCCTGCCGCTGACCGACACGCTTCACCTGACCCACGTCGATACGGAGGTCGAAGACGCTGATGCGTTCTTCCCGTCGTTCGATGCGGATGACTGGCAGGTGGTTGCGCGCGAAGCGCACGCTGCCGATGCGAAGCATGCCTACGCCTTCGAGTTTGTCGATTACGCCCGTCCGTAGAAGCGCCCCATGGGCGCGAGCTTTTCGGTGGGATCCCGGATGCGGGACGGAGGCTCGCGGCTGGAAGCCGCTCCCACAAGAGCTCGCGCCCATGGGGCGCTCCTACAAGGACATCACCCCGGATTCATGCGGGCGGGCTGACATCGCGTCCCGGCACCTGCACCAGCCGCAGTTCGTCGGTGTCCAGTTGCAGCGCGGTCAGCTTGCCGCCCCAGACCGCGCCGGTATCGATGGCGTGCACGCCGTGGCCGATCATCAGGCCCAGCGTGGACCAGTGGCCGCAGACAATCTTGAGATCGCGCTGTGCCCGGCCGGGCACTTCGTACCACGGGTACAGGCCTTGCGCCTGCATGCCCGGCGCGCCTTTTTCCTCGATCGCCATGCGCCCGCGCGGGGTGCAATAGCGCATCCGGGTGAGGATGTTGATGATCGCGCGCGAGCGGTCGTGGCCGCCCAGTTGCGGCGACCAGTTCGGCTTGTCGCCGTACATGTTGCGGAACAACTTGCGATAGCCGTCGCCATGCAGCTGGCGCTCCACTTCGCGTGCATGCTTTTCCGCCAGCGTGGTCGTCCACTTCGGCGCGAGGCCGGCATGGATCATCATCCAGCCCAGCTCGCGATCCACATGCAGCAGCTCCTGGCTGCGCAACCAGGTCAGCAATTCATCGCGATCATCGGCCAGCACCACGCGTTGCAGGTCGGGGTTGACCTTGCGCTGTTCGTCCGGGGTGCGTTCGCCGATGGCGAGCAGCGACAGGTCGTGGTTGCCGAGCACGACCACACTGTTGGCGCGCAGCGAATGCACAAGGCGCAGTGTTTCCAGTGATTGACCACCACGGTTGACCAGGTCGCCGCAGAACCACAGCTTGTCGCTGGCCGTATCGAAACGCAGCCGCTCCAGCAGGCGCTGGGTCGCGTCGTAGCAGCCTTGCAGGTCGCCGATGGCCCAGACGCTCATCCGCCGGCTCCTCAGTGCACCGTGCGTGGAACGGAGAGCGTGAATGCCGCAATCGGCGCTTCGAAGCGGGTGCCGTCGTCGGCCAGCATGCCGTAGCTGCCGTGCATGGTGCCCAACGCGGTCTCCAGCACCGCGCCGGAGGTGTATTCGAAATCGTCGCCCGGGCGCAGCCACGGCTGCTCGCCGACGACGCCTTCGCCGCGCACCTCCTGGACCTTGCCATTGGCGTCGGTGATGACCCAATGGCGATCGATCAGGCGTGCAGGCACCTTCCCGCGATTGCGGATATGGATGGTGTAGGCAAACACGAAGCGCCCGTCTCCGGGTGCGGATTGCTCGTCGAGGAAGCGGGTGGCTACGTCGATGGCGATGGCGTGGTCGGCGCTGTTCATGCCGACAGTGTATGCAAAAACGGGAGGAGGGAAGTGGGAAGAGGGAGTCGTAGAGGCGAAACAAGCGTGTTTCTTATTCCCTCGTCCCTCTTCCCTCTTCCCCACTCCCCGTCCCATTGGCCAGGCGTACGAAGCCGGCGACTTCCACCTGTTCGGCACGCGCATCTGCGCGCAGGCCGGCGGCTTCGATCTGCTCGGTCGTGCAGACTCCCATCAGCGCATTGCGCAGGGTCTTGCGGCGTTGGCCGAAGGCGGCGCGGACGACATTGGCGAAATGTTCTGGATCGTCGATGCCGATGTCCTCGGCTGCATGCGGCACTAGCCGCACCACCGCCGAATCGACTTTCGGCGGTGGGCGGAAAGCGGCGGGCGGCACGTCGAACAGGGCGGTGACCGTGCAATACGCCTGCAGCATCACGCTGAGGCGCCCATAGACCTTGCTGCCGGGGCCGGCGGCCATGCGGTCGACGACTTCCTTCTGCAGCATGAAGTGCATGTCGCGCACCACCGCGGCGTGGTCCAGCGCATGGAACAGGATCGGCGAAGACAGGTTGTAGGGCAGGTTGCCGACCAGGCGCAGTTTTTCTTCGCCGGCGAGGCGGGTGAAGTCCACTTCCAGCACGTCCTTGTGGATCACGGTCAGCAGGCCGACGCCATGCGCGGCCTGCGACAGCGGCACCACCAGGTCGCGATCGAACTCGATTGCGGTGAGTTCGCCGTGCTTCTTCAGCAGGGGCAAGGTGATGGCGCCCTGGCCAGGGCCGATCTCGACCAGCCGGTCGCCCGGTTGCGGGTTCACCGACAGCACGATCATCTCGATCATGCCGCGATCGGTGAGGAAGTGCTGGCCGAGGGATTTTTTCGGCGGGGCCTTGAAGTGCGACATGGCGGCATTATGCGGCAAGGCGAAGCGAAAGGCCTTTGGACACGGATCAGAGCGGAAACCACGGATAAAGCAAACGCTGTATCTGTCTTTCGCTGTATCTGCCTTTTCCGCTCTGATCCGTGTCTAAAGGCTCCTGCCTTTTCTGTTTTGCGCAATGCGCGCGCAGGTTTCGACCGCGGCGAACAGGCTGGAAGGATCGGCGATGCCCTTGCCTGCGAGCTCCAGCGCGGTGCCGTGGTCGACGGCAACGCGTGGATACGGCAGGCCCAGGGTCAGGTTGACCGCGCGCTCGAAGCCGCTGTACTTGAGCACCGGCAGACCCTGGTCGTGGTACATGGCCAGCACCGCGTCGAAGTCGACGAGTTTCTGCGGCAGGAAGGCGGTGTCCGCGGGCAACGGGCCGACCAGGCGCATGCCTTCGTCGCGCAGGTTCGCCAGTACCGGTTCGATGACCTCGATCTCCTCT
Organism: Pseudoxanthomonas sp.; assembly: GCA_041919795.1. Classification (GTDB taxonomy): domain Bacteria; phylum Pseudomonadota; class Gammaproteobacteria; order Xanthomonadales; family Xanthomonadaceae; genus Pseudoxanthomonas_A. The sequence continues at coordinate 107,042 of JAYRTC010000006.1, forward strand.
TGGCCCAGGTGCCCGGCTTCACCCGCATGCGGGTTCAAGCCGAGCACGGCGATGACCGGATCGGCGATGCCGAAGTCCTCTTGCAGGGCACGGTGGGTGATGCGCAGGGACTGGATCAGTTTCTTGGTGGTGATCGCATCGGCCACGGCGCGCAAGGGCAGGTGGGTGGTGGCCAGGGCGACACGGACGATGTCGTTGGCCAGCATCATCACCACTTCGCGACCGGCACGCTGCGCCAGCAGTTCGGTAGTGCCGGTGTAAGCGATGCCGCCCGCGTTGATCGCCGCCTTGTGCACCGGGCCGGTCACCACGCCATCGAGTTCGCCGCGCAGGCAGGCGTCGGAAGCGAGAGACAGGGCATCGATGACCGCGCGCGCATTGCGCGGAGTGGTCTTGCCGAAATGGCTGGCGACGGCATTGGCAACCGGATGCAGGCGGAGCTCGCCTGCTTCGCGGGCGACCTGATCGGGTTCAAGCAGATGCAGGGGAAGCGAAAGCGCCTGCGCCGCGGCGCGCAAGGTGTCCGGATCGGCGAACACCAGAAGCTGGCAGTCGAAGCGAGGCTGTTGCGCCAAGCGCACGCATAATTCCGGACCAATGCCGGCCGGCTCGCCCGGGACGAGCGCGAGCCGGGGGATCATTCAACCGCCGCTGGTGGCGGGCGTTGCGGCAGGCGTTTCGGCAGGCGCTTCAACACCGTTGCGGACGTTGACATAGGCTTCGCCGCGCATTTCCTGGAGGTAGCGGTTGTATTCCTCCTCCAGCTTGCGGCGACCGATGGTCTCGCGCACCTGGGCGCGCTGGGTGGAATTGGTGACGTCGGTCTGGCGTTCGCCGACCCGCTGCACGATGTGCCAGCCGGCCTCGGTGCGGAAAGGCTGGGAAACCTGGCCGTCGGCGATGCCGGTCACTTGCTTGCCGAAGGCCGGGCCGAAGGCGCCGCCTTCGAACCAGCCCAGGTCTCCGCCATCGGCCTTGCTGTTGGCGTCCTCGGAGGACTCCTTGGCGACTTCGACGAAATCGGCGCCGCCGGCGATGCGCGCGCGCAGTGTGTCGATCTTGGCTTTGGCCGTGGCGGCATCCTGCACCGGGGTGACGCGGATGAGGATGTGACGGGCGTGGTATTCGGTGGCGGTCTTGGCCGTTGCCTGGCTGCTGTCGCGCGTTTCCACCAGTTTCAGCAACTGGAAGCCGCTGGGGCCGCGGATCGGGCCGACCACCTGGCCCGCACTCATGCCTTTGAGCATGTCGGAGAAGGCGCGCGGGATTTCATCCAGACTGCGCCAGCCCAGGTCGCCGCCTTCCAGGGCATTGGGACTGTCGGAATAGCGCACGGCGGCGGCGGCGAAATCCAGATCGCCCCTGTCGATCAGGCCCTTCACGCCCTCGACTTTCTTCTGGCCGGTGGCGATCTGTTCGGCGGTCGCGCCTTCGGGCAGTCCGATCAGGATGTGGGCCAGGTGGTACTGGGGACCACCGCTGGTCTGCGCCGCCAGCGCCGCGTCGACTTCACCCTCGCTGACCTGGATACGGCTCTGGGCGAAACTCTGGCGCATGCGTTGAACGGTGATTTCGTCGCGGATGGAACTGCGGAAATCGGCGAACGACAGCCCTTCGCCAGCCAGTCTCTGGCGCAACGCATCGACGCTGACGCCATTCTGCTGGGCGACGCCGGCCACGGCGTTGTTCAATTCCTCATCGCTGACCCGGATCCCGGTTTCGGCGGCGCGCGCGACCTGCAGTTTCATCAGGATGAGCCGTTCCAGCACCTGCCGCTCCAGCACGTTCTGCGGCGGCAGCTGGCCCGGCTGGTTGGCGTATTGCGCGGTCACGTTCTTCACCGCGCGATCCAGTTCGCTTTGCAGGATCACGTCTTCGTTGACCACCGCGGCGATACGGTCGAGCGGTTGCAGGCTCTGCGAGGGCGCGTTCTGCGCGGACGCGTCCTGTGCGGGCACGGCCAACACGAAGGCAGCGATCAAGCCGGCGAGGAGAAGTCGGGGAGTCATAGTTTTCATGGGGATAGGTCCGGGCCGGAATCGTTGTCGTCAGGGTCCGGCGTGGTGTTGCTTGGCGGGACGAGATAGAGGTCGTCGCGGTAATAGCCGAGAATAGCACGGCGCAAGGTGCGCTCCGTGTCCTGGCCGGCCGAACCGAGACCCTTGAGCACGAATTCGACTTGCAGTGAATTGTTCATGTCGCCTTCGCGGTTGCGCACGTATCGACGCGCGAGCACGCGCACCGCCAGGCAGCAGCTGTCCCATTGCACGCCGGCGATGGCTTCGAGCGGCTTGTTGTCGAGGATCGAATGGTAGTAGCGGCCGACCGCGCTCCACGAGGGCGTGATCGGGTACAGGAAGGAGAAGTCCGCCTGTTCCAGCAAGTCGGCACGGCTGCCCGGATTGCGCCGGTAGCGATAGCTGAGGTTGATCACGCCGTCGCCCGGGAACAGGTAGCGCGCGCGCAGGCTGGCCAGGTCTTCGTTCCTGTACTTCGGGCTCCATTGGTACGAAGTACCGATCGTCCAGCGATCGGTCGGCGAATAGTTGGCGTCCGCGACCCAGGCCGATTTGCCGCTGTCGATGGGCGCCTCGCCGGGAACGGCGACCCGCGATTCGTCGTAGTAGAAGATCTGGCCGATGCTGGCCGATAACCTTTCATGGCCGTCGGACTGGCGCAGGAAGCGGCTGGTCAGGGCCAGGGTCAACTGGTTGGCATCGGTCTGGCGGTCGGGACCGGTATAGCGGTTGTCGCGGAACAACTGGCCCCAGCTGAAGGTGAAGGCACGGGTATCGAACACCGGCAGATCATCCTGGTCGCGATACGGCGCGTTGAGATAGAACAGGCGCGGTTCCAGGGTCTGCAGGAAACGCTCGCCCTTGATTTCGGTGTCGCGATCGAAATACAGGCCGGCGTCCAGCGAGGCGATCGGCAGGCTGCGGCTGGGGGCAACGTTGCGATAGCCGGCGATCAGCGCGGGCGTCACTGTCCCGCCATTGGCCGCGACATAGGCGTTGGCGCGGTTCAACGCGATGGCGTCGGCAAGCTCGCCGTCCAGGCGGTAGTCGGTATAGCGCCAGGCCAGGGTAGGGGTGATGTACCAGGAAGCACCCTGCAGCGGCATGGAAATGTGCGGCTTCAGGTCCAGGCGACTGCCGCCTGCCCTTTCGTTGTGCTGGAAACGCACGGCTTCGGCCTGGACGCCGACCGCGAACAGGTTGCCGAACGGCTGGTCCCAGTTGAAGTAGGCGCGTGGCAGGCGGTTGTAGGGCAAGGAATTGTCGCTGAGCAGGTAGTCGGTCAACTGCCAGTTGTCCGCCATCAGCCCGGCACTCCAGGTCTGGCCCAGCCCATACACGCCCAGCGTGCTGGAGATCGAGCTGGAAGACAGGCCGTACAGGGAATTGCTGAAATCCTCCAGGTAGCGCGAATCGCTGACCCAGGCAAGACTGGCGCGAGCCTGCCAATGGCTGTCGATGTTGTGGTGCCCGGCGTAACGGAACATGCCGCGCGCATCGTCCGGATCCGGGTTGATCGCCGGATTGAATCCGGCTTCGTCGGCGCGCTCCTGCAGCAGGTCGTCGCTGGGCATCCAGTTGCCGTCGAAGGTGCCGCGGCCGCCGTGGTACAGGTAACGGAATTGCCCGCCCAGCGAGAACCCGCGGTTGCTCATGTAGCGCGGGGTCAGGGTCGCGTCGTAGTTCGGCGCCAGGTTCAGGTAGATCGGCTGGCGGTAGTCGAAACCGTTGCGCCCGGAATTACTGATGGTTGGATACAGCACGCCGGTGTGGCGCCGGTCGTCGATGGGGAACTTGATCCACGGCACGTACAGCACCGGAACCTTGCCGATGCGGATGGTCGCGCCACGGGCGACGCCCCAACCCTCGTCGCTGTCCACGTCGATGCGGTTGGAGCTCAATTCCCACACCCGCTGGCCGGGGTCGCAGGTGGAATAGGTCGAGCCGTTCAAGCGCCCCTTGGGGCCGCTGAGGTCGATGCTGTCGGCGCCGCCGTTGCCGCGACGGGAAACCAGCTGGTACTGGACATCCTCGATCTTGTGGGCGTCCGTATCCTGGTTGCCCGAAGCCCGGGCGGCGACGACCCGCATGCTGCTGTCCTGGTAGCGGACATTGCCGTCGGCGACATAGGTGTTGTTGTCCTGGTCGTACTTCAGGTTGTCGGCATTCAGATACTGGTCGCCGCGGCGCAGGATGACGTTGCCCTGGTATTCCAGGTTCTGCTCGGTGCCGCCCAGTTGGTCGCCCTCGATCGCGGTCGACTGCTCGGCACGTTCCGCACGGGCCTGGGCAGCATCGCCAGCGGACTTGTCATCGGCACCGCCATCGAACGAAGGAATGGCGTCGCGTATCGGGCACAGGTCCCAGTTGTCGGGCTTCTCGTCCGCCGCGAAGGCCGGCAGGCACAAGGCGATGGCGAACGGCAGCGGTAGCAGGCGAAGGGCTGGGCGCACGCGATGCAAGGTTCCATTGAAGGGGGTCGAAAGCGGCCGTTAGCTTGCCGTATCGCCGGGACAGGGGCAATGAAAAGCGGGGGGCGGTTTCGGGTGGGGTTCATCCAGGGGCGGATGATTGACGGAGGCTGATAGCCGGTAACGGGTAGCCGTGAGCCGGTCGCCGGAAATCAAGAGCTGCTCTCGGGTTACCGGCTTACGGCTACCGATCTTTCCCTAACGCAGCTCGTTCACATGGGCCGCGCTGCATTCGCGCAGGGCTTCCAGGTCGTAGCCGCCTTCCAGCGAGGAGACGATGCGGCCGAAGGCGTGGCGCCGGGCTATCGCGCGCAGTTCCCGGGTCAGCCAGGCGAAATCCTCGGTTTCCAGCATCAGGTCGGCCAGCGGGTCGCGCATGTGGGCGTCGAATCCGGCCGAGATCAGCAGCAGTTGCGGGCGGAACGCGTCCAGCTCCGGCAGCAGGACATCGGCCCAGACATTGCGGAAACGGAAGCCGCCACTGCCCGGCGGCAGCAAGCAATTGAATACGTTGCCGACTCCGCGTTCCTGGGGCATGCCACTGTTGGGATAGAGGCCCGACTCGTGGGTACTGAAATAAGCCACGCGCGGATCGTTGCAGAAGATGGCCTGGGTGCCGTTGCCGTGGTGCACGTCGAAATCGACGATGGCGACCCGTTCCAGCCCATGTTTGTCGCAGGCATGGGCCGCGGCCACGGCGATGTTGTTGAACAGGCAGAAACCCATCGCGGTATCGGCGGTGGCATGGTGTCCCGGCGGACGTACGGCGCAGAAGGCGGTGTTGCTGCCGTTTTTCGCGCTGGCGCCCAGCATGACCGCATCCACCGCGGCCACCGCGGCCCCCGCTGCGCGCAAGGCCGCGGTGCGTGAGCCCGGACCCATTACCGTATCCGGGTCGAGCATGCGGTAACCGTCGAACTCGTTTTCCAGCACTTCATGCAGCATCGATTCGGAATGCACCCGGCGCAGGTCGCCCAGTTTGACCAGCGGTGCTTCGCGCCAGTCGAGAGCCTGCTCCGGCGTTGATCCGGAGTCGCCGTGGATTTCGCGCAATCCCGCCAGCACCGCTTCCAGCCGTTGCGGACGTTCCGGATGTTCCGGGCCCGGGTCGTGGAGCAGACAGGCGGGATGGGTGTAGATGATCACGTCGAACGGAGGGTCCGGTTCAGGCGTGGCGGCGTTCGTGTTTCCACAGCACCTCGCCCTGGCCATCGGCGCGCGCCAGCACCCGGGCCAGCACGAACAGCAGGTCGGACAGGCGGTTGAGGTAGCGGATCGCTTCCGGGCGCACCGCTTCGGCACGGGACAGGGCCACGGTTTCCCGTTCGGCGCGGCGCACGATGGTGCGGGCCAGGTGGCAGCGCGCCGCCGCTTCGCCGCCGGCCGGCAGGATGAATTCCTTCAGCGGCGGCAGCAGTTCGTTGAAGCGATCGAGCTGTCGTTCCAGCGCATCCACGTCATCGGACTTGATCGCCGCATGGCCGGGGATGCACAACTCGCCGCCCAGGTCGAACAACTGGTGCTGGACCGTGGTCAGCAGTGTGCGGACGTCGTCGGGCACAGTCGTGGCCAGGACCACGCCGATACAGGAATTGGCTTCGTCCACCGTGCCGTAGGCATTGACCCGCGCCGAATCCTTGCCGGTGCGGCTGCCGTCACCGAGTCCGGTGCTGCCGTCGTCGCCGGTGCGGGTATAGATCTTCGAGAGACGGTTGCCCATGGCCTGGTCTCACGCGCAACTCAGCGCGTGGTCCGCGCCTCCGCGCGCAGGCGCGCCGCCTGGGTCGCGCCGACATGCACGATGACCGCCAGGCCGACGTAGATCGCGGTGGTGCGCAGGTAGGACGGGAACCAGTCGCTGTAGTTCTTCCACCAGCCGGCGAAGCTGGGCTGGGCCACGCTGTCGCTGATCCAGTAGAAGCTGCCCTGGCTGAGCAGGTGGCAGACCACCACCGAGCCGACCAGGCTGGCGACCAGCACGGCCAGCGCCTTGCCGTTGGCTTCCTTGTACAGGCGGCGGGTCAGCATGCCGCCGAACCAGAGCGCGAAATAGGCCGGCACCAGGAACCAGTACGCCGCCGACATGCAGTAGTGGGCGAAGAAATCCATGCCCTGGCCGCTGATCACCACGTAATCCACCAGCACCGCCAGCGCCATGAACATCGGAAACGCCCAGCGCGTCGATGCGCGCAGGTAGAAGCCGCCGAGGAAGAACGCCGCCCACGAGGCATCCGGCACCGGGCCGAAGTGGGTGACGGCAGTGGGCAGGTTCAGCCGGGTCGAAACCAGCAGCAGGACGAGCAGGGCAAGAACGGTGGCGCGCTGGGCAGTGCTGTTCATGGTCGTGTTTCCGGGGAGCCAAGCGGCCATTCTAACGGAGCGGCCGTGGCAGCGGGCTTATCATGTGCGGATGACGGAAGAAAATACGATCGAAAGACGCACGACCGAAAGACACGCGAGCGAACGACACGACGTACTGATCGTCGGCGGCGGCCTGGTCGGCGCCAGCCTGGCTATCGCCCTGGATCGCCTGGGCCTGCAAGTAGGCCTGGTTGAAGCCACCCCGGCCGGGGTAATGCCGGCGGTGTTCGACCAGCGCAACCTCAGTTTCGCCGGCGCCACCCTCAACGCGCTTGCCGCTCTCGGCGTGATGCGGAAATTGCGTGCGCCGACCGGGCCGATCCGCCGCATCCATGTCAGCCGCCAGGGCGACTTCGGCAGTACCCGCCTGGACGCCGGCGAATACGGACACGAAGCCTTCGGCCAGGTGGTGGTGGCGCGCGATTTCGGCGAAGCGCTGGAAGCGCGATTGGCGGAACTTCGGCAGCTCACGCGTTATCGGCCGGCGCGGTTCATCGGCCTGGGCGACGCGGATGGGAGTTCGCGCAGTATCCGCATCGCCGACGGCGACGGGGAACGTGAAATCTCCGCGCGCCTGATCGTGGCCGCCGACGGTACCCGCAGTGGCGTGCGCGAGGCCCTGGGCATCGCCGCCAGCGAACACGATTACCGGCAGACCTTGTTCGTCGCCCGCATGCGCGCCGAACAGGCGCCGGACGGCACCGCCTACGAACGTTTCGGCGAACACGGCCCGACCGCGGTGCTGCCGCGCGGCGACCGCCATTTCGGCGTGGTCCACGGAGTCGCGCGCGAATGCGCGGACGAAGTCGCCGCCCTCGATGAAGCCGCCTGGCTGGCGCGCATCCAGCAGGCCTTCGGCTGGCGTGTGGGCCGCTTCCTCGCCAGCGGCGAACGCAGCGCCTATCCGATCATCAAGGTGGTCGCCGAACGCACCATCGCCACGCGCGCGGTGCTGCTTGGCAATGCCGCGCAGACCATCCATCCGATTGGCGCGCAGGGTTTCAACCTGGGTCTGCGCGATGCGTTGACCCTGGCCGAACTGATCGAACACGCCGAAGATCCCGGCACCGATACCTTGCTGCAGGCTTATGCGCAGCGCCGCCAGGAAGACCGGCGACGCACCCTGGAGTTTTCCGATGGCCTGGCCCGCATCACCAGCAACGCATCGCCGCTGCTGCGCCCGCTGCGCAGCCTGGGCCTGCTGGCCGCGGACAATTCCGCCGCGCTGCAATCGATGCTGGTCGGCGGGGCAATGGGTTTCCGTGGCGATGTGCCGGAGTTGTGCCGATGAAGGACAAGCGCATGAGCCGTTCCCGCCTGGATATCGTGGTGGTCGGGGGTGGCGTGGTCGGTGCCGCCTGCGCATTGGCGCTGGCGAAACTCGGCCTTGAAGTCGCCCTGGTCGAAGGCCGCGAGCCGGTGCGCTGGTCCGCCGAGGCCCCGGACTTGCGCGTGTTCGCCTTCGCCCCGGACAACGCCGCCTTGCTGGACGGACTGGGCGTGTGGGAGGCCGTGCGCACGGCGCGGGCGCAGCCGTACCGGCGCATGCGGGTCTGGGATGCAGCCGGCGGCGGCGAGCTCTGCTTCGACGCCGACAAGCTGGGTCGCGACCAGCTCGGCTGGATCGTCGAGAACAACCTGCTGGCGGATCGCCTGTGGGCGGCATTGCCCGCGGCCGGGGTGCGACTGCTTTGTCCGGCCCGGGTCGAATCCATGCAGCAGGACGGGGAAGCAGGCGGAGTGAGCCTGCGCCTGGACGATGGCAGCCGCCTCGAATCGCGGCTTGCCGTTGCCGCCGATGGCGCCGATTCCACCTTGCGTCGATTGGCGGGGTTGCAGGTAACCACGCACGACTACCAGCAGCGCGGAGTGGTGGCCTTCGTCGAAACCGCGATGTCGAACGAAGCCACGGCCTGGCAGCGATTCCTGCCCGGAGGCCCGCTGGCGTTCCTGCCATTCGCGGAGGGGCGCAGCTCGATTGTCTGGAGCCTGCCCGACGAAGAAGCGGCCCGCGCCTTGGCCCTGGACGACGCCACGTTCAACCGCGAACTGGGCAATGCGTTCGAGGCGCGGCTGGGCGAGGTGCGCGTGGTGTCCAAGCGCGCGGCGTTCCCGTTACGGCGTCAGTTGGCGGAATCCTGCCTCGCCGGCAAGGTGTTGCTGCTGGGCGACGCGGCGCACGTGGTCCATCCGCTGGCCGGGCAGGGCGTGAACCTGGGCCTGCGCGACGTGACCCGCTTGCGCGATGCCATAGCCGACGCGCAAGCGCGCCGCACCGACTGGACCTCGCCGCACCGTCTCACGCGCTGGGCGCGTCAATGCCGTAGCGAGAACACCGCCGCCGCCCATGCCTTCGACGGCATCAACCGGGTGTTTTCCAACGACGAGATGCACACGACCTTGCTGCGCGGATTCGCCCTGGGCGTGGCGGGGAAACTGCCGCCGCTGGCGAATATGTTGTGGCGGAAAGCGTCGGGCGTCTGACTCCCTCCCTTTCGCCGTAGGCGAAGGGGAGGGTTGGGGAGGGGTGCTGTTGCTCTTGCTTCGACGTACGCAAACAAGTGCAAGCAACCGCAAGAGCAACCCCCTCCCAGCCTCCCCCTACTCGCTGCGCGAGCAAGGGGAGGGGCCGAAGCATCACCTCGGAATAAACGGAAACACGATCTTCAACAACCCCTTCAATCCACCTTCCGCGGTGCTCGCGATCGCCTTCGCACCCAGACTGTTGAGCGCATTGCGCGCATCTTCCCAGCGCAGCTTGGTCACGTCCTTTTTCAACAGGTCGGCTACTTCTTCCGCGGTCGGCGTAAGTTTCTTCAACTCGGCGGTGATCGCCTTGGGGTCGGGCTGCAGATAGCCCCATTTCTCCGCGATCTTGAGCAGGGTGTCGAAGCGCACCGCCACTACCTCGCGGTTGCGCTCGTACACCGGCAGCGCGCCGACTTCCAGGATGGCCTGTTCGAACTGCTGCTGGTCGTCGGGGTGCTCGATGCGGATCGCCAGGAAGCCGTCCTTCTTGCTGCGCTCGCTGACGTGCTTGGCCCCGGAGCGCAGGTTGGCCTCGGTCAGCACGGTGGCGACGATGCGCTGCAGGGCCGCGTCGCTTTCCTCCGGCACCAGCGCGCGCCAGCGCGCGTAACCATCGCGGCGCAGCGCCTTGACCTTGGCCGGCGTCACCCGCAGGCGCGAGGCGGCTGCGAAGTTGGATTCGCCGCGGGCGATGGCGCCGTCGCGTTCCAGCAACACGAAGATCAACAGCTCCAGGTCGCGCTTGGTCAGCGACTGGAAACCCTGCAGCAGGGTCAACCGCAGGAATTCATTGGCGAACCCGGCCGGGTCCTTGAGTTCGATGGCTTGCATGGGGAATCCTCGTCCAGCAGGCATAGTGCCATTGCGGGGTTGCACGAAGTGAGACTCGGCATCCAGGCGTGGTCCGCGATGCCGTTGCCTTGTCCCACAAGGGACTTCCTCCGGGGAGTGGATCCGAGCTTGCCCGGATGCCCTTGCGCAGGGCAGCCGAGCAAGCTCGGCTCTACAAGGCGGTTGGACTCAATTCGCCAGCGCGTAGGCCGCCAGGGCGAAGGCCAGGATTGCGACCGTCGTTGCTATCAAGGTCATCTGGTGTGCGCGACGCAAACGACGTTCGGCCCGGTCGGCGCCCACCTGCAATACCTCGATGGTCTTCTGCATGTCGGTGGCGAGTTTCCTGATCGAATCCGCATTCTGCGTGGCCGCGTCCTGCAGTTCGACGATCTGCTCGCCGATCACGTCCATGCGCTGCTGGTGGCCGTTGTCGACCGGCGGCGTGCGCGTGAACAACGGCCGCGCCATGCGGATAATTTCCGGCAGCGAAGAAGCGGCGATGGTGATCCAGGTGGCAGCCATTTGTTCAATCCCTCAGAGGAGTCGTTCCCCGAATGTAGGAGCGGGCCTTGCCCGCGATGCTTCTGCTTTTTCGTCGCAATAGCGGTCGCGGCAGGGCCTGCTCTTGCATAGACCCCGCAAGAGCATCGCGGGCAAGGCCCGCTCCTACGGTTCAGGATGGGTGGCGGGTACTGGCGAATACGGTGATTTCTTCGCGATCGTGGTACAGCTGCCTGGCCCGGACCAACACCGGCTTTTCCGATTGTTCGACGAACAGGTCCAGGCATAGCCGGGTCTCGTCCCAGCGTTTCTTCATCGGCAATTTCAGATTGAAGACCGCATGCCGGCACCAGCCTTCGCGGAACCAGGTGGCCATGCGCTCGGCCACTCGGCGTGGTTGTTCGACCATGTCGCAGACCATCCAGTCCAGCGGTTGCGAAGGCTTCCACTGGAAACCGTCCGCGCGCAGGTGTTCGACCAGCCCGCTGTCCATCACGTTCTGGCGTAGCGGGCCGTTATCCACGCTGGTCACGCGCAGATGGTGGCGGGTGAGGATCCAGGTCCAGCCACCCGGCGCCGCGCCCAGGTCGGCGGCGGTCATGCCGGCTTGCAGCAGGGCTTCGCGTTCCTCGCCGTCGAGCAGGGTCAGCAGCGCTTCCTCCAGCTTCAGCGCCGAACGCGAGGGCGCATCGGACAGCAGCTTCAGGCGCGGGATGCCCAGCGGCCATGGCGAACTATCGCCCGGATCGGCGAGGCACAGGAAGGCGTGATCGCCGTCCACGAAGACCACGTGCAATCGCGGCAGCTTTGGGTTTTCCTTGTCCGTCATCAGCCCGGCCTTGCGCAGCGCGGGGCGCAAGGCATTACCGAAACTGCGCGCAAGCCCGGCCAGCGGTTTTGCGATGTCGGAATCAGGATGCTCGACCCACAGGTCGCCGTAGGGTGGGCCTTGGCCCACCATGGAGGATGCGGCCAGCGCGGCCAGCATCGGGGTGATGCGGTCCTTTGGATCCAGGTCGCGAAGTTCGGCGAGCAATTGCAGCTTCTGTCGTGCGTAGATCAGTTCGCGCCACGGCAAGGCGCGCGACAGCGCGGCGCCGTCGTCGCAGACGAACACCACGTAGGCGCTGTTGCGCTCGGTGCGCGCATAACCGGGATGGCCGGCCAGCGCGGCGCGTTCGCCCAGCTCGGCGGCGAGTTCGGGCTCGAAGCCCTGGCGGCAGTAGCAAAGCAGACCGGTCATGGCTTGAACCTTGTAGGAGCGGGCCCTGCCCGCGATGCTCTTTCTTCGCCCATGCAAAGGCATCGCGGGCAGGGCCCGCTCCTACAAGGGCGGAAGGCGTCAATAACGCTGGCCGCCTTGTTCGCCGTAGAAACGCAACACCTCGCGTGCGGCGTCGCGGTTGAGGTCGCGGACCACTTCGATGCCGCGCTTGTTCAATTCGCCGATCCAATCGGCGGGTAGCGGGCCTTCGTCGAATTCGGTCAGTTCCATCACGTCCTCGGCGCGGGCGCCGATCAGCAGGCGATCAATGCCGGCCCAGACGGTGGCGCCATAGCACTGGCAGCAGGGCTGCGAGGAAGTGGCCAAAGTCACTGTGCCGCCGACGCGCTCATTCAAGCGCGCGGCCTGCAGGCGTTGCTGGGCCAGCATGTAGGCCATGGTCTCGGCGTGGGCCAGCGAAGTGTTCTGCGGCAGCACCCGGTTCACGCCAACGGCGATGATGCGGTCGTCGGGGCCGAAGATCGCGGCGCCAAAGGGCCCGCCGGTGGCGGCTTCGGTATTGATGCGCGACAACTCGATGGCCAGCGCCACCTTGTCCGCATCGCTTGCATACGCCTGCGTGGTATCGACGGATTCATGCACCCAGGCGGGCAAGGTCAAGTGGATTTGCGCGTACAGCATCATTGCACCTCATTGGCGGGAAGCGACGGGCCATGCCTCTCGACTTGCGAGGGCGCCGCCACGCATTGGCCGTTGTCGCATTGGCAGGCGGAAATTTCGCGGAAGCCGCACACACCCATCATGCCCTTGGCCCGGCATTGTGCCTGCACGGCGGCAGGATCGGTCGGACTGTCCTTGTTGACGCAGGCCGGCATCGCGCCGCAGCAGTTGCCGACATCCTTGACCGCGCAATCGGCGCTGGTCCTGCAAGTGGAATCGATGGCCGCCGCTTTCGGCACGACGCGTGGCGGATAGGGCGTGGACTTCGGCGGTGGTGTACCTGCTGGGTCACCGGTGGTTGGCGCGGGTGCGGCGCACGCCGCAAGCGAGAGTGCGAGGACGAGGGAGGTGATCAATGTGGCGAAGCAGCGCATGGCGTATCTCCCGAAAATCGGAAAAAGATCAGTCGTCGTCCCCGCGAAGGCGGGGACCCAGTGACTTGCATGCTTGAATCGCAAAGTCGCTGGGTTGACCAGCTTCGCTGTTGAAAATCACTTCCGCCTTCGCGGGGTTCTCAACAGCCGCATGGCTGGTCATGACGGCCTAGTCAGTATCGCGAGAGACCCATTCGCAATCCGTGACTGCTTGTCGTATCAGCCTTTCGCCGCCCACGTATCGCGCAAGGTGACGCTGCGATTGAACACCGGCGCCTCCGCGCGATGATCGCGGCGATCGGCGACGAAGTAGCCGCTGCGTTCGAACTGGAAAGACTGTTCCGGCGCAGCGACTGCGGCTGCGGGCTCGACGTAGCCTCGCACCGACTTGCGCGAATCCGGATTCAGGTATTCTTGGTAGGTCTTGCCTTCGGATTCATCGTCCGGATCGGGCACCGAGAACAGGCGGTCGTACAGGCGGATCTCGGCGGGAACAGCGTGCTTTGCGCTGACCCAATGGATCGTGCCCTTGATCTTGCGTTCGGCGCCTTCCATTCCGGGGCGCGATTCGGGATCCAGCCAGCCGTGCAGTTCGACCACTTCGCCGGCCTCGTTCTTCACCACTTCATCGCAACGCACGATGCCGGCGCCGCGCAGGCGCACTTCGCCGCCGGGGATCAGGCGCTTGAAGCCCTTGGGCGGCACTTCGGCGAAGTCCTCGCGCTCGATCCACAGTTCGCGCGAAAACGGGATCTCGCGCTTGCCGAAGGATTCGTCCTTGGGATGGTTGGAAAAAGCCAGGGTCTCGTCGTGGTCTTCCGGCAAGTTGCTCAACACGAACTTGAGCGGCTCGATCACCGCCATGCGGCGTGGCGCGGCGGCGTCCAGGTCGTCGCGCAGGCAGCCTTCCAGCACGCTGAAGTCGATCAGCGAGTTCTGCTTGCTGATGCCGACCCTGTCGATCAGCAGGCGCAACGCGGCCGGCGTGTAGCCGCGGCGACGCAAACCCTGCAAGGTCGGCATGCGCGGGTCGTCCCAGCCATCGACCAGCTTTTCGCCAACCAGGGTGGTCAGCTTGCGCTTGCTCATCACCGTGTAGTTGATGTTGAGGCGCGAGAACTCGATCTGGCGCGGCTTGGCGGCTTGCTTGGGCAAGCCACGATCCAGCAGCGGCTGCAGCAGTTGCGGATGGCCGGTCAGGTCGACCTTGTCCACGCACCAGTCGTACAGCGGGCGATGGTCCTCGAATTCCAGCGTGCACAGCGAATGGGTGATGCCTTCGATCGCATCGCCCAGGGCGTGGGCGTAGTCGTACATCGGATAGATCGGCCAGGTGTTGCCGGTGTTCTGGTGCTCGACGTGCTTGATCCGGTACAGCGCCGGGTCGCGCAGGTTCATGTTGCCGCTGGCCATGTCGATCTTCGCCCGCAGGGTGCGCGCACCGTCAGGGAACTCGCCGGCGCGCATGCGCTTGAACAGGTCGAGGTTCTCTTCCACCGAGCGGTTGCGGAACGGCGATTCGCGGCCGGGCGCGGTCAGGGTGCCACGGTATTCGCGCATTGCTTGCGCGTCCAGGTCGTCCACATAGGCCAGACCGTCGCGGATGAGTTTTTCCGCGGCCAGGTAATACACCTCGAAGTAATCCGAGGCATGGCGCAGTTCCGCCCAATCGAAGCCCAGCCAGCGCACGTCGTCCTGGATCGCGGCGACGAACTCGGGATCTTCCTTGGCCGGATTGGTGTCGTCGAAGCGCAGGTTGCAGATGCCGCTGAATTCGCCGGCGATGCCGAAATTCAGGCAGATCGCCTTGGCGTGGCCGATGTGCAGGTAACCGTTGGGTTCCGGCGGGAAGCGCGTGCGGATGGCCGTGTGCTTGCCGCTGGCCAGGTCGTCGCGGACGATCTGGCGGATGAAGTCTTGCTTCTCCCCCGACGTGGCCTGGTGGGCCTGAGGGTCGTGGGGCGCGGGGACGGGAGGAGCAGCGGACATGCGGGGGAGCCGGACAAGGGGCGCACAGTTTAGCCGACCCGCCAACCGCTATCCTGCCTGCAATCCCCCTGGAGCAACGGCATGGCACACCCGACCCTGGTCATCGGCAACAAGAATTACTCCTCCTGGTCGTTGCGGCCGTGGCTGCTGCTGCGTCATTCCGGGGTGGAATTCGAGGAGCGGCGCCTGTTGCTGGATACGCCGGAATTCCAGCGCGAGATCGGCCGCTGGTCGCCCACCGCGCGGGTGCCGGTGCTGCTGGATGAAGGGCTGACGGTCTGGGATTCGCTGGCGATCTGCGAATACGCCAATGAGCGCTGGCTGGAAGGCGCCGGTTGGCCCCGGGACCGCGCCGCCCGGGCCCAGGCGCGCGCCGCCGCGGCGGAAATGCATTCGGGTTTCACCGGGCTGCGCACGCAGCTGCCGATGAACAGCCATCGCCAACCCGATGCCTATCGCTGGGATGCGCAGGCGCAGGCCGATATCGACCGCATCCAGCGCCTCTGGGCCGAGTTGCGCACGCGCCATGCGGGTGGAGGCGAGTTCCTGTGCGGGGATTTCGGCATCGTCGATGCGATGTACGCGCCGGTGGCGATCCGCTTCCTGGGCTATGGCGTGCCGATGGACGAGACCGCAAGCGCCTATGTCGGCGCCTTGCAGCGATTGCCCGCCTTGCGCCAGTGGCGCGAAGAGGCTGCGCGGGAAGAAGAGCGCATCGAGGCAACCGAGGCGCTCACGCGGGCGGTGCAGGGGTAGCGTTACTCTAGGCGCGGTTCCAGAAGGAAGATCCGCCATGCAAGTCGTCTATCGCGCCCGCGACCTGATCGATGCCCATCTGGCCAAGCACCTGCTGGAGGAAGCGGACCTGCCGGTATTCGTGCTCGGGGAGTCCTTGCTGGGCGGGGCCGGGGAGTTGCCGATGTTCGGCGTATTGCGGGTCTGCGTTC
Source organism: Pseudoxanthomonas sp. (assembly GCA_041919795.1). Classification (GTDB taxonomy): domain Bacteria; phylum Pseudomonadota; class Gammaproteobacteria; order Xanthomonadales; family Xanthomonadaceae; genus Pseudoxanthomonas_A. The sequence continues at coordinate 123,011 of JAYRTC010000006.1, forward strand.
CTGATGGTTACGAGGAGCAGGCGAACGCCTGTTTGCAGGTGTTGGTGCAAGAGGGGCCGGAGGAAGAGGCTCAGGACGATGCGGATGCAATACCCGGCGCCGTAGGAGCGACGTAGGAGCGACGTAAGTCGCGAAACTCGGAAGTTGAAGTTCGATTCCCATGACTTCGCGACTCACGTCGCTCCTACGGCGGTAGTCCTGGCGTGACGGCAAGCAACAGCAAGGTCGCGCCAGGCACCAGGTTCACGCGCTGGCAGCAAGCCGCTCGGCCAGGGTCTGGCGCAGTCCGGCCAGGTCCTTGGCGAAGGCGGCGATGCCATCGCGCAGCTTTTCCGTGGCCATCGCATCGGCGGCGAGGTCCGCGGCGAAACGCGCGGCATCGATCGGCGCGCGCGTATCCGCTTCGACCTTGCCCGGCGCCAGCTTGCGCGGCAGTTCGCCGGTTTCCGCCTGCAGCTTCTCCAGCAGGTCGGGCGAAATGGTCAGGCGGTCGCAGCCGGCCAGCGCCTCGATCTGCGCGGTGGAGCGGAACGAAGCGCCCATCACCACGGTGGAAGAACCACGGCGCTTGAATTCGTCATAGACCCCACGTACGAACACAACGCCGGGATCGGCGTCGATGCTGGCCGGGGTATCGCCGCGCGCTACGTGCCAATCCAGGATGCGGCCGACGAAAGGGGAAATCAGGAACGCACCGGCTTCCGAACAGGCCAGGGCCTGGCTGCGGTTGAAGATCAGGGTCAGGTTGCAGTCGATGCCGTCGCGCTGCAATTGGCGAGCGGCCTGCACGCCTTCCCAGGTCGCGGCGACCTTGATCAGCACGCGCTCGCGGCCGATGCCGCGCTGCGCGTACATGTCGATGAACTTGTGCGCCTTCTTCACCGTGGCTTCGGTGTCGTGGGCCTGGTCGGCGTCCACTTCGGTCGAGACCCGGCCGGGAATCAATCCCGCCAGCGCGGAGCCGACCGCGATGGTCAGGCGGTCCGCCACTTCTTCGACCAGCGCCGCATGATTACCGGATTGGGTGCGCGCCCAGGCCAGTTCCCGGTCGATGGTTTCCGCATACACCGGCAGATCCAGGGCCTTGCGCACCAAGGTCGGATTGGTGGTGCAATCAACCGGGCGCAGGCGCTTGACCGCTTCGAAATCGCCGGTGTCGGCGACCACGACGGAAAGTTCGCGGAGTTGCTGGAGTTTCGTGAGGGCGGCGGAGTTCAAGTTCACGGGCATTCCTGTAGCGGGGGTGAGCGGCGCAAGCAGGCCTTGCGCCCGGCGCGGGTCGTCGATTGAAATCAGCGGTTGAAGTCGCCGCTGGATTCGGGTTGATAGCGGACCGCGATCACTCGCAAGCGCAACTTGCGGCCATCGGGCGCGGCCCAGTCGATGCTCTGGCCCAGGGAAAGGCCGAGCAGGGCGCTGCCCACCGGCGCCAGGATCGACACATGGCCCTTGGCCACGTTGGCTTCGTTCGGATAGACCAGGGTCAAGGTGTGGCGGTCGCCGCTCACCTCGTCTTCGCATTCGACGGTGGAATGCATGGTGACCACGCCTGCCGGAATCTTTTCCGGGGGCACTACTTCGGCGCGGGTGAGTTCTTCGGTCAGGGCCATGGCGGCCGGATGGCGGCGCAGCGCGGGCGAGTCCAGCAATTGCTCCAGACGATTGAAATCACGACTGGAAACGATGATCGGCGGTGCGATCGCCGAAGGGGGAAGGCCACTGGTGGGTACGGTTTGCATGTTCTTGCTCCTTGAGGCAGGCGTTGGAATGGAAAATATCAGATTGGGAAATATCGGATAACAAAAAAGGGGCGCCGCGTTGCCGCGCCGCCCATCGGGTTACAGGTTGTGCGGCAACCGTAGCCCGGAAGCCGCGCCGGTTCAAGTCTGCCGGCGCGAGCCCTTGCCATGGCTGGGTTTGCCGGTGCCTGGCATCTCCGCGGCGGGTGAGAACAGCTCGGCCGGAAGCTCCGAAAAGACCCTTGAAAGTTCCAGCAGGAAGCCATTCATGGCCGAGCTCCGGCGCCACAGCATCGCGATCCGGCGGCTGGGGTGCGAGTCGCTGAAGCCCAGCAGGTGGATGTTCCGCGATTGCGTCACCGGTGGCTTGATGGCCAGCGTCGGCAACAAGGTGATGCCGACATTGGCCGCGACCATTTGCCGCAGCGTTTCCAGGCTGGTCGCGCGGAACTCGGATTTTTCGTTGGCGCCGGACAGCCGGCACACTTCCAGTGCCTGTTCGCGCAGGCAGTGGCCGTCCTCCAGCAGCAGAAGCTTCTGGCTGTCGAGATCGGCCAGGCTCAATGAATCGCGCTGGGCCAGCGGGTGATTTTCCGGTACCGCCAGCACGAACGGTTCCTCGAACAGGAACTCGCTGTGCAACTGGTCGTCGTGCACCGGCAAGGCCAGCAACGCGGCGTCCAGCTTGCCTTCGTGCAGGCGCGACAACAGCACGTCGCTTTTTTCCTCGACCAGCAGCAGTTCAAGGTCGGGGAAGCGTTCGCGGATGCGCGGGATCACATGCGGCAGCAGGTACGGGCCCAGGGTCGGGAACATGCCCAGGCGCACCGTGCCGGCTTCCGGGTCCTGGCTGCGGCGCGCGGCTTCTTTCATCTGCTCCACCTCGGCGACGATGCGGCGCGCGCGTTCGACGGCATCACGGCCGGCGGGCGTCAACATGACCTTGCGCGGCGCGCGCTCTACCAGCGATACGCCCAACTCTTCTTCCAGCTTTTTTATCTGCGTGGAAAGCGTGGGCTGGCTGACGAAGCACGCAGCCGCGGCGCGGCCGAAATGCTTGTGGTCGGCGAGGGCGAGCAGGTATTTGAGGTCGCGGAGGTTCATGGACCATGTTCCGGTTCCTTCTCCCACCGGGAGAAGGTGGCGCGAAGCGCCGGATGAGGGAAGGAGAATGAATTGCCGGGAATTCCGTAGAACCTGAAAGTCCATTCCCTCATCCGCCCTTCGGGCACCTTCTCCCGGTGGGAGAAGGGAAGCAAGAACTCAAGCCGCCTTCGCTTCCGTTTCCTCCGCCGGCGCCGAAGTGCGGATCAAATGATCGAACGCGCTCAGCGCCGCCTTGGAGCCTTCGCCCATCGCGATCACGATCTGCTTGTACGGCACCGTGGTCACGTCGCCGGCGGCGAACACGCCGGGCACCGAGGTCTGGCCGCGCTCATCGACGATGATCTCGCCACGCGGCGAAAGCTCGATGGTGCCCTTCAGCCATTCGGTGTTGGGCAGCAGGCCGATCTGCACGAACACGCCTTCCAGCGCGATGGCGTGCTTCTCGTGGTTGCCGCGATCTTCATAGACCAGGCCGTTGACCTTCTGCCCGTCGCCGGTGACTTCGGTGGTCATCGCCGAGGTGATGATCCTGACGTTGGCCAGACTGCGCAGCTTGCGCTGCAGCACCTCGTCGGCGCGCAACTGGTGATCGAATTCGATCAGGGTCACGTGGCTGACCAGGCCGGCCAGGTCGATCGCTGCTTCCACGCCGGAATTGCCGCCACCGATCACCGCCACGCGCTTGCCCTTGAACAGCGGACCATCGCAGTGCGGGCAATAGGCCACGCCCTTGTTGCGGTATTCGTTCTCGCCGGGCACGTTCATCTGCCGCCAGCGCGCGCCGGTGGACAGGATCACGGTCTTGCCTTTCAGCGAAGCGCCGTTGGCCAGTTGCACCTCGATCAAGTCGCTGCCCGGCACCAGCTTCTCGGCGCGCTGCAGGTTCATGATGTCCACGTCGTACTGGCGCACGTGCTGTTCCAATGCCGCGGCCATCTTCGGGCCTTCGGTTTCTGGCACCGAGATGAAATTCTCGATGCTCATGGTGTCCAGCACCTGGCCGCCGAAACGCTCCGCGACCACGCCGGTGCGTATGCCCTTGCGCGCGGAATAGATCGCCGCCGCAGCGCCGGCCGGGCCGCCACCGACGACCAGCACGTCATACGGCGCCTTGGCCGCGAGCTTCTTCGCATCGCGCGCAGCCGCGCCGGTGTCCAGCTTGGCCACGATTTCTTCCACGCCCATGCGGCCCTGGCCGAAACTTTCGCCATTGAGGTAGATAGTCGGCACCGACATGACCTGGCGCGCTTCCACTTCGTCCTGGAACAAGGCGCCATCGATGGCCACATGCTGGATGTTGGGATTCAGCACCGCCATCAGGTTCAGCGCCTGGACCACGTCGGGACAGTTCTGGCAGGACAGGGAAAAATACGTCTCGAACTTGTACTCCCCGTCCAGTTCCCTGACCTGTTCGATCACGTCCTGCGCAACCTTGGAAGGGTGGCCACCGACCTGCAACAGCGCCAGCACCAGCGAAGTGAATTCGTGGCCCATGGGCAGGCCGGCGAAACGCAGGTGGATATCGTGGCCCGGGCTGTTCAGCGCGAACGAGGGGGTGCGCGCATCTGCGTCGCGGCGTTCGACCAGGCTGATCTTGTCGGAAAGCAGCACGATTTCGCCGAGCAGCTCCTCCATCTCGCGGGATTGCGGACTGTCGTCCAGCGACGCCACGATCTCGATCGGGCGCACGACTTTTTCCAGGTAGGCCTGCAATTGGGTCTTGAGGGTTGCGTCGAGCATGGGAGGGGCTCCGGTGGAATGAAGTAAGGAGTAAGCGGAAGGGAATGGAAAGACGCTTGCAGAAGCGGCCTGGACCGGGTGGGAGATCGACCGGTGGGGAGGGGAGACCAGAAGGTTTCCGGTGCGGGCCACGCCGCTATTGCAAGCATCCGCTGTGCGGGGAGGGAATCCGGGCGGCTTGCACCCGGATTCCGTTTCAACGATGCAACGGCAGTGCTTAGATCTTGCCGACCAGGTCCAGCGACGGGGCCAGGGTCTTTTCGCCTTCCTTCCACTTGGCCGGGCACACTTCGCCCGGATGCGCGGCGACGTACTGGGCGGCCTTGAGCTTGCGCAGGGTCTCGGTGACGTCGCGTGCGATCGCGTTGTCGTGGATTTCCAGGGTCTTGATCACGCCGTCCGGATTGATGATGAAGGTGCCGCGCAGGGCCAGGCCTTCCTCGTCGATATGCACGTCGAACGCCTTGGTCAGCTGGTGGGTCGGGTCGCCGACCAGCGGGAACTGCGCCTGGCCGACCGCCGGCGAGGTTTCGTGCCAGACCTTGTGCGAGAAATGGGTGTCGGTGGTGACCACATAGACTTCGGCGCCGGCCTTCTGGAACTCGGCGTAATGCTTGGCGGCGTCTTCGACTTCGGTCGGGCAGTTGAAGGTGAAGGCGGCCGGCATGAAGATCACCACGGACCACTTGCCCTTCAGGTCGGCCTCGGAAAGCTGGATGAACTTGCCGTTGTGGAAAGCGTTGGCGGTGAAGGGTTTGACTTGGGTATTGATCAGGGACATCGAAGGATTCCTTGGTGGGTGAAGAGGGGGTGCTTTTGTATCGCCAAGGAAGGATAGGCCAGGTCAATTGATATCTCAAATCGATTAATGGAATCATATTAATAGATAATAACTATCGATTCCCGTGCGCCCACCTATCAGCGCGCATCCGGGCCCTCGGGTGTCGGATAGCGGGACCGGCTGGCCCGATCGCGGCTACGATGTGGCGATGCACGAGGAAGTACCGATACGCCTGGACGCCTTGCTGGCGCTCGCCGGCAACCGGATCGAAGCCGCCGAGGCCCGGCTGCTGCTGGTCCACGCGCTGGGCAAGACAGCGGCGTGGCTGTACGCGCATGCGGACGAAATCGCCGAAGCCGGCCTGGTCCAGCGTTTCGACGCACTGGTCGCGGCACGCGCCGCAGGCCGGCCGGTGGCCTACCTGACTGGAAAGCGCAGCTTCTGGACGCTGGACCTTGCGGTGACTTCCGCCACCTTGATCCCGCGCCCGGAAACCGAACTGCTGGTCGAACTGGCCCTGGCGCGCCTGCCGGCCGGGAAAGAGATCCGGATCGCCGACCTCGGCACCGGCAGCGGCGCCATCGCCCTGGCCATCGCCAGGGAGCGGCCACGCGCGCAGGTCGTGGCCACCGACGCCAGCACCGCCGCCCTGGCCGTGGCCCGCGAGAACGCGCTGGCCAATGCGCTGGGCAATGTGGAATTCCGTGCAGGCAGCTGGTTCGAGCCGCTGGCTGGCGAGCGCTTCGACCTGATCGCCAGCAATCCGCCCTACATCGCCGAGGGCGATCCGCATCTGGCGCAGGGCGATTTGCGCTTCGAACCCTCGGCCGCGCTGTCTTCGGGCAGCGACGGGCTGGACGATATCCGGGAAATCATTTCCGGCGCCGAAGGTTTTCTCGTCGGCGGCGGCTGGCTGCTGCTGGAACATGGCCTGGACCAGGGCGCGGCGATTCGTGGATTGTTCGAAGCGGCAGGATTCGTGGAGATCGCCACCGAGCGCGACCTGGAATCGCGGGACAGGGTGACATTGGGGCGGAGGCGTTAACTGTCGCCGAATAGTTCCCTCATTCGCGCCCACTGCACAAAGCAGGAAAGGCAGAGTCCTTTAGGCACGGGTCAGAGCGGAAAAGACGATACGGCAGTTGTTTTATCCGTGGTTTCCGCTCTGATCCGTGTCCAGGAAAAGCTCTGAATAATTCCCTCTTTCGCGTTCACTGGACGGTTGGAACTTCTGCGGCAGACGTGAGATTGTCGATCCCTTCAGTGTGGTTCGACAAAGCGTACCTTGGACTTGATCCGGGGCTCACTGCGCTAAACTTCCCGCCCCCTGATCGCAGGCCGCACCCATGCGCCAGCTTTACCCGCAAATCGAACCCTACGACACCGGCACGCTCAAGGTCGATGACCGCCACAGCCTGTATTACGAACAGTGCGGTAATCCGGACGGCAAGCCCGTCGTGCTCCTGCATGGCGGCCCTGGGGGTGGGTGCAGCCCGAAAATGCGTTGTTTCCATGACCCGGCCAAGTACCGCATCGTGCTGTTCGACCAGCGCGGCTCCGGCCGTTCCACGCCGCACGCGGACCTGGTGGACAACACCACCTGGCACCTGGTCGCGGACATCGAGCAGCTGCGTGAAAAACTGGGCATCGAAAAGTGGCAGGTGTTCGGCGGCAGCTGGGGTTCCACGCTGGCGCTGGCCTATGCGGAAAAACATTCGCAACGGGTGACTGAACTGGTGCTGCGCGGCATCTTCATGCTGCGCCGCTGGGAACTGGAATGGTTCTACCAGCAAGGTTGCTCGCGCCTGTTCCCGGACGCGTGGGAGCATTTCCTCGCGCCGATCCCGGCGGTCGAGCGCCACGATCTGATTTCCTCCTTCCATCGCCGCCTGACCAGCGACGACGAAGCCACCCGCCTGGCCGCCGCGCGCGCCTGGAGCGTGTGGGAAGGCGCCACCAGTTTCCTGCGCGTGGACCACGATTTCGTCAGCGGCCACGAAGACGCCGCATTCGCGCTGGCCTTCGCGCGGATCGAGAACCACTACTTCGTCAACGGCGGTTTCTTCGAAGTCGAAGACCAGCTGTTGCGCGACGCGCACAAGATCGCCGACATTCCCGGCGTGATCGTGCACGGCCGCTACGACGTGGTCTGCCCGATGGCCAACGCCTGGGACCTGCACAAGGCCTGGCCGAAGGCGGAGCTGGTGATCTCTCCAACTTCGGGGCATTCGGCGTTCGAGCCGGAGAACGTCGACGCACTGGTGACGGCGACGGATCGCTTCGCCCTGTAGGAGCGGGCCTTGCCCGCGATGCTCTTCGACATGAAGCGTATAGGAGCGCCCCATGGGCGCGAGCTCCTGGCTTTTGTTGCAATCCGATCAAAGAGCTCGCGCCCATGGGGCGCTCCTACGGCCGCCGTTGCGTAACGGGATCATTCCGGCAGAAGCAGATCAGCCGCTACTCACCTTCCGCAACAACCCCGGCAAGATCCGCGCAAGCCGCCGCGCCCATTCCTCCTGTCCCAACGCATCGGCGATCAAATCCTGGCGGATTTCCAGCGCCACGTGCAGCAGTCCGCGTTGTTCCCCGTGCACCGGGATGGCGAAGTCGGTGGCGTCGCTGACCGCATACGGTTCATTGTCGCCGACCACCAGTCCCGGCTCGGCGCGCAACGCGGCCAGCAAGGCGTGGGCCAGGCGGGTGTCGCGGTGGTACAGGATGCCGGCATGCCAGGGCCGCACGAATCCATTGAACGTCGGGGTGAAGCTGTGCAGCGAAACCAGCACCGGCGCGATCGTTTGCCCGCTGCGGCAATCCAGTTCGTGGGTGATGCGTGCGTGGTACGGAACAAAGATCTCCAGTGCGCGTGCGGCCCTCGCTGCGTCGTCCAGTCCTTCGTTGCCCGACACCCGGGTATCGTCGCTGATCGCGACGATCGAGCCCGGCGCCCGCAGCGGCCGGTTGCAGTCGATCACCAGCCGCGAATAGGTTTGCATGATGGCGAAAGCATCGAGCTTTTCCGACAGCTTTCCGGTCACGCCGGCGATGCCGATATCCCAGCCGATATGCCGGTCCCGTTCGGCCTGCGACAAACCCAGATCACCGAGACGCGCGGGAATCTTCTGCCCGGCATGGTCGGCGATCAACACGAAGGGCGAGCTGCCGTGCGCGCGATGCACGGTGAAGACCGGTGGGTCGCCCGGGCCCAGCAACACGGCTGTTTCAACCACGCGGGGTGCCATCCAGATGATGGTCGATCATCCATAGCCCGGCCCAGAGCTTGGCGTCGAGTTCGTAGCCTTCGCCCATCTTCCGCACCAGCCATGATGCCGCCTCGGCGCGCGGAATCTCGTGCACGGTGATGTCCTCGTCGCCATCGCCGCCGCCAGCACCGACCCGGCGCAGCCCGGTGGTGCGGACGAAAGCGATCTTCTCGCTGGCCATGCCGGAGGAAGTCGGGCCGATCATCAAGACTTCGGCGTCCGTCGCGGTCCAGCCGGTTTCTTCCTCCAGTTCGCGGATCGCAGAGACCTCGATCGATTCGTCGGCATGGATGTCGCCGACCAGCCCGGCAGGCATCTCGATGGTCGCGGCCTGCAACGGCACGCGGAACTGTTCGACGAACAGCACCTTGTCCTCCGGCGTCACCGCGATGATGATCGCGGCTAGGCCGCCAGCATGGGTGCGCTCCACGTACTCCCAGGTGCCGCGCTCGACCATGCGCAAGTAGCGGCCTTCGTAAATGATCTTCGGTTCGGCGGTCTTGTTGTTCATGCGGACATGCTAGTGGGGATGACAGGGAAAATGTAGGAGCGCCCCATAGGCCGTAGGAGCGCCCCATGGGCGCGAGCTCTTCAATCGGATTGCAACAAAAGCCAGGAGCTCGCGCCCATGGGGCGCTCCTACAGGGTGTCGGCCAAGTCTGCGGCCGCCTGTAGTCGCCGCCGGGTCATCGGGCCGAAGCGCAGCGAGTCGGACAGGCCTTCCAGCATTCCCGCGTCGACGCCGGCGCGGACGAAATCCGGTTCCGCGCCATCGACGGGGGCGTCCAGCGCAATCGTGGCCAGTTGCCGCCACAGCAGTGCATGCTCGCGTTGTTCGCGCAGGCGCACGGCCATCTGCGCGGCGCCGCGCAGGCGCAGGAAGGCGACTTCGTCGATCCGCGTGAGCAAGGTATCCAGGCTGCCGAAATGCGCCAGCAGGATCGCCGCCGACTTGGCGCCGATCCCGGTGACGCCTGGGATGTTGTCGACCGCATCGCCGGTCAGCGCCAGGTAGTCGGCGATCTGGCTGGCTTCCACGCCATGGCGGGCCTTCACTCCAGCCATGCCCCAGCGCATCCCACGCGCGAAATCCCACTGTTCGTCGGCTTCCCTCAGCAACTGCGACATGTCCTTGTCGGCCGACACGATCACGCCACGGAAGCCGCGCGGCCGCGCGCTGTGCAAGGCGCTGCCGATCAGATCGTCGGCCTCGTACTCGCCATGCGCCAGCACGTTCAACCCCAATGCCGCGCATAGCGCCTTGCAGTGGGTGAACTGGCGCTTGAGTTCTTCGGGAGCCGGATCGCGGTTGGCCTTGTAGGCAGGGTACAACCTGTTGCGGAAACAGCTGTCCAGCGCCTCGTCGAAGGCGATGGCGATGTGCCGCGGACGCTCCTGTTCCAGCAGTTCCAGCAGGAAGCGGGCGAAACCATGCACGGCGTTGGTGGGCCAGCCATCGGCATCGTGGAACTGGTCCGGCATCGAATGCCAGGCGCAGAACACGTACAGGCTGGCATCCACCAGGTACAGCGGTGGCCGGGGCGCAACGACAGCTGGCACCTCAGGCATGCTGTGATGGACTCGCAACGGACGGATGCCAGTCGCTCAACAAGGCTGCGGCATCGGGACGGTCGCGCTCGGGCGCTTCCATTTTCGGTGTGCCGATATGGATGAAACCGACGATTTTTTCGTCCGCCTGCAATCCCAGGGTCTTGCCGATCGACGCATCGTAGGCCGCCCAGGCGGTCAGCCATTGCGCGCCGAAACCCATCGCCTGGGCCGCTTGCAGCAAGGCGAAACAGACGCAGCCGGCCGAAAGCAGTTGTTCCTGTTCGGGCACCTTGTGCCCGGCATCAAGCCGGGCGATCACGGTGACGATCAGCGGCGCATGCGAAAAACGCGCGCGGTCCTTTTCCAGAGTGGCGCTGGAGGCGTGGGGATCGAGTTCCAGCGCACGTGCCACCAGCGCTTCACCCAAGGCGTGGCGCGCGTCGCCGTGGATGCGGAGGAAACGGAACGGCACCAGCTTGCCGTGATCTGGGACGCGCACCGCCGTCCGCAGCATGCGCAGCAGGGTCGCATCGTCGGGGCCGGGTGGGCCCAGTTGCCTGGAGGGGGTGGAGCGGCGGGTGTCGAGGGACTGCAGCAGGTCGGGGCTTGGCATGCGCGAAGTCTAGCCTGTCGCAGGTTGCGCGGCATCGAACTGGCGAATGGGTCACGGTGCCAGGCGCCTTGATTCACTAAGCTGTCTAGGCGGAACTGTCCAGGCGGAACCAGATCCGCGATTTGCCATCCCCCAATCTGTTTTTTCGCCTGCCAAGGCGGGGAACCTTGCGCATGTCCAGTATCGATCACCACATCACCGAGCGCCCGGGCCGCGACTCGCGGTTGCTGGCCCAGGCCAGGCAAGCCATCGTCCCGCCGTTGGTGGATACCTTCGCCATGGCACTTGGCCGCTTCGACGATGCGCTGTTCGATCGCGCCGAACGCGCCGGCAATGCGCAGATGGCTTTCCTGGATGCGATGCGCGAACTGCGCCGTCGCCGCGAGGAAATCATCGCGCGCTTCCGTGCCCATCTGGACAAAGCCTGGCATTCGCTCGAAGCGGGCGAACCGATGTCGATGGAAAGCGCGCTGACCGATACCAGCGCCGGTTCCGTGCTGAGCCTGGTTTCCGACCTGGAACTCGAATCGCGCCTGGCCGCGCGCAACCTGGCCAGCGTGATCATGCGCGACTGCAAGCCGGTGCTGCAGCGCCTGGATCGTCGCCTGGGCTGGATCGCCGGCAACCTGATGCTGGACAACGACCACAATCCGGTCGGTCCCGAACACATCGGCGTGGCCATCCACGAAGCCTTCGCCACCTGCGAGCTTTCGCTGGAAGTGCGGCTGGTCGTGATCAAGCTGTGCGAGCGCGATCTGGTGCCAGGCATAAGCCGTCTTTACGAAGCGCTCGACCAGCGCTTGGTGCAGTCTGGCGTATTGCCGCAAATACCCGCGCCACGTGCGCCGGCGCGGCCAGCGCGTGCTGCGGAACATCCCGATGCCGGGCTGCCCGAAGACGATGAAGTCAGCGCCCCCGCCTGGGCCGCGCGCTTCACCCACCGCATGGCCAGCATGAAAGGGGGCATGCAGGCCTCGATGGGCCAGGGCGCCTTCAATGAGGGCGCTCCCGGCTATGCCGGCGGTGCGCAGGGCGTGCTGCTGGAAGCGCTGCATCACCTGTTGCAGGAATCGCGCGGCAGCCGTGAAGCGACCGTGCCCCCGCATCCTTCCTCCGGCGAGGAAAACCGCCAGCTCTCGCAACGTGAAATGCTGTCGGTGCTGTCGCTGCTGCAGAGCACGCCCAGCGCCACCCTCAGCGCGGCGATCGGCGACACTGGCGAATCACTGGCCCAGCGCTTGAAGAGCGAAGTACTCAGCGGCGCCAACCGACTGGGCGTGGATCCGTCCACCGCGCGCCTGGCGCCTGTGGACGAGGACGCCATCGACCTGGTCGGCATGCTGTTCGACGTGATGCTGGACGAACGCGACCTGGAAGGCCGTCCACGCGAACTGATCGGCCGCCTAGTAGTGCCTTTCGTCAAGGTCGCGTTGCTGGACCGGCGGATGTTCGTGCAGAAGACCCATCCGGCCCGACGCCTGCTCAACGTGCTGGCCGAGGCCTGCGAAGGCAACAATGGCGAGAGTGCGGCCGAACGTACCCTGATGACCAAGGTCGAGGAAGTGGTCGACCGCCTGACCGCCGAATTCAACGAGAACCTCGCCGTATTCCTCACCCTGGAAGAGGAATTCCGCGACTTCCTCAACCAGCACAAGCGCCGCATCGAGATCGCCGAACGCCGTGCCGCCGAAATCCAGAGCGGCCAGGAGCGCCTGGAGACCGCGCGCGTGCGCATGGCCCTGGAGCTGTCCGCGCGCCTCGATGGCCGCCATGTGCCGCAGGCGATCGACGACTTCATGCGCCAGCCGTGGGCGCACCACGTCACCATGACCGTGTTGCGCGAAGGCGAGGAGGGCGAAGGCCTGCGCGATGCGCTGGCCCTGGCCGACGGGGTGATGGAGGAACTGGCCGAGGCCCAGCGCCAGATCATCGGCAAGCCCTGGTTGCAGAGCTGGCGGCCGTCGCTGCAGAAGGTGTTCGCCAGCGTCGGCATGAACGCGGATGCGGCCAGTTCCGCGGTCGATGCCTTGCACGACACCTTGCAGGCCGTGGCCGCTTCGCGCCCCGACCTGGAAAAATCCCTGCCCGAGCTGCCGCAGGTGGTCCTGCCCAAGGCCAGCGAGGACGAGTCCACCCCGATCCAGTTGATCGGAGGCACCGACACCCTGGATTTCGACAGCACCGATGCCGATCATTTCCGCGGGTTGGCGATCGGCACCTGGCTGGATTTCGTCGACAAGGACAACAAGGTCCAGGCCGGCAAGCTGTCGTGGGTCAGCCCGATCTCGTCGCGGTTGCTGTTCGTCAATCGCCGTGGCGTGCGCTTCTGCGTGGCCTCGCCCGAGGAACTGGCGGTCATGGTGCGCCTGGGCCGCCTGCGCGCGCACCAGGACGAAGACGCCTTCGACAGCGCCATGCAGGGTGTGATCGAACGACTGGATACGGAAAAGACCGCTGTCGGCGCCTGATTCCTGAAGCTGTCATCCGGCGCAAGCCGGGACCCAACCTGTTCTTGCTCCTGGCCTCCTCCCTTGCGCGCAGCGCAGGGGAGGAACGAGGAGGGGTTGTGCCCTTGCCCTTGGCCTCCTCCCTTGCGCACAGCGCAGGGGAGGATTGAGGAGGGGTGCCTTTGACGTTGCTCCTGCTCGTCATCCCCGCGAAGGCGGGGATCGCTCCTCGCTCTTGTCTTGAAGCAAAGCGTTGACCAGCTTCGCTGCTGAAAGCCGCGCTGACGCGCGAGTCACTTTTCTTTGTGTGGCCAAAGAAAAGTAACCAAAAGAAAGGCCACCCTACGGCGTGCCCAACGGTGAAGCCGTTGGGTCCGCAAGCAGGCCGGGAATTTTCGTAAGGCGCATCCTGCGCCTACGAAAATGGCGCACATCCATGTGCGCCGCCCCTGCGGGGTTTATCCCGTCCCGCTTGCCGCGCCTCAAGGGATTCGCAGGCAACAGTCAAAGCCAAAGCCAAAGCCAAAGCCAAAGCCAAAGCCAAAGCCAAAGCCAAAGCTAAAGCCATAAGGCCACCTTCCACCTCCCACCTCTCGCCTCCAGCCTCCAGCCTCACTCCTCACTCCTCACTCCTCACTCCTCACTCCTCACTCCTCACTCCTCACTCCTCACTCCTCACTCCTCACTCCTCACTCCTTCCCCCCACCTCGGATTACCCATGGCAAGCACCTTCCTCCCCCCGCTTTGCTAGCATCGGCAGTCTGGAATCCGACAGGCGAGGGGAACATGGCGATTGAAGTGCTGGTGTTGAAGGAAACGGCGCCGGGCGAGCGTCGTGTGGCCGCTACGCCGGAGACGGTGAAAAAGCTCGTGGCTGCGGGCGCCAGCATCAAGGTCGAAAGCGGTGCCGGGCTGGGCGCGGGCTTCGTGGACCAGGCTTATCTCGGTGCCGGAGCGCAGTTGGCTACGGCCGACACGCCTGCCCAGGCCGATCTGGTCCTGTGCGTGCAGGCGCCGGAGCCTGCGGCCATCGGCCAGTTGAAGCAGGGCGCCACGCTGGTCGGCATGCTCCATCCGCAAGCCGATGCGGCCCGCGCCGAGGCGCTCACGGCGCGCGGCATCCTCGCCTTCCCGCTGGAAAAACTGCCGCGCACCACGCGCGCGCAGTCGATGGACGTGCTCAGTTCGCAGGCCGGCATGGCCGGGTACAAGGCGGTGCTGATCGCCGCGCAACTGGCGCCGCGCTTCTTCCCCATGCTGACCACCGCCGCCGGCACCATCCGTCCGTCCAAGGTGCTGATCGTCGGCGCCGGCGTGGCCGGCCTGCAAGGCGTCGCCACCGCCAAGCGCCTGGGCGCACAGGTGGAAGGTTTCGACGTGCGCCCGGAAACGCGCGAGCAGATCGAATCGCTGGGCGGCAAGTTCCTCGACCTGGGTGTGAGCGCGGCGGGCGAGGGCGGTTATGCGCGCCAGCTCACCGACGAGGAGCGCGCCGAGCAGCAGCGCCGCCTGGCCGATCACCTGAAAGGCATCGACGTGGTGGTCTGCACCGCCGCAGTCCCGGGTCGTCCGGCGCCGAAGATCATCACCATGGCCATGGTCGAAGCGATGAAGCCCGGCAGCGTGATCGTGGACCTGGCCGCGGAAACCGGCGGCAACTGCGAAGCCACGAAGCCCGGCGAGACCATCGAGCACAACGGCGTCACCATCGCCGGTCCGCTCAACCTGGCCAGCATGGGCGCCGTCCACGCCAGCGAGATGTATTCGCGCAACGTGTTCAATTTCGTTGCGTTGTTCGTGAAGGAAGGAGCGATCAGCTTCGACTGGGATGATGAGCTGTTGGCTAAGACGCGGTGGCCGGAAGTGGTGCCAGCGGTCTAATTAGTACCTAGGCTTCTCTATGCGGTTCTCAGCACGTCTCGAAGCAAATCAAAAGAAGCCATTGATTCTGGAGGACGCGCCGCGCCCGCTGCGCATCGGTTACATCAAACGCATACTCAGTAAGTTCGTTGGGGAGTCGCGCAGCGTTAGGCAGCAGCGGACTGAGCCTCTCGATATTCACGATACGCATCAGGCGTTCATTGCACTGATTCGGGAAGAAGCTGATCCTTGGGATTTTGATGACAATAATTCGTGGTCTGCGCTCACGCACCATCTAAAGAGTTGCGAGTGGTCTGCCTTCTATGATTTTGTCGAGATGCTAGGCGCTCAGTTAATCGAGAAGGATGACGAAATTCCCTTTGATCAAACGCTTCACTTCAAAGCGTACCAGTCGCAAACAAATGCTCTGCTTGTAGAGGATGGGATAGGTTGGACCCTAAACGATAAATCAGAACTCGTTCGCGCTCATCCGAAGATACTTGCAGAGAATCTTGCTGCAACCGACTCGGCTTTGTCTAAGAGCTTCGAGAATGCCAGGATCCATTATCAGAAGGCGACACAGTACCTCCATCGGCATCCAATTGATGAAGCAAACAGCATAAAGGAAATCATTAGTTCGGTTGAGAGTGTCGCTCGTGCGATTGAACCAAAGGCATCTACCTTGGGGGATGCGCTGAAGCGATTTCGCAAAGACCCTCGTTTTAACCCGGCGCTCCTTGATCCATTAGAAAAGCTATATGCATATGCGAACGGTACAGCCTTAGTGCGTCACGGCCATGCTGGCGGCAATAAGCCAACTGTCGCGGACGCCGAGCTCGCACTGTTTATGGGAGTTGCCTATATTCGGCATCTAATCGCTGCAAGTGAGAGAGTTCCCTGACGATTCGCTTAAGTCGAAATCGTTTTGATTCGGCAGTCATATGAAATGATTCGTAGGGCGCAATAACCGCAGGGCATTGCGCCGCATGACTGGTGCCGCACCGTCATTTCCGATTGGCGCTACGGTTATTGCGGTCTCGCATCAGATTCGAGAGAGTTATTGATGAACAATATGCATCTGGGCTCATGTCTTTGCGGAGCCGTACGATTCAGCGTTGTCGGTTCATTCGATCGCTTCTATCTGTGCCATTGCGAGCATTGCCGCAAGGACACCGGTTCCGCCCACGCTGCAAGCCTGTTCTCGCAAACGGCGACCCTCGCGTGGATTTCCGGGCGGGACAAGGTTGTTGCCTACAATCTTCCGCAGACACGGCACACCAAAGCGTTCTGCTCTGTGTGTGGATCCGCGTTGCCCTATGCGCTTGGAACCATGGTTGTCGTTCCAGCGGGTAGCCTGGATACCATCCCCGGCAATATCCCCGACGCGCACATTTTTTTCGCTAGCAAGGCCGAGTGGGAAGGGGATTTCTCCGGTCTTCCGGAATTCGAGGCTTTCCCCTCGTAAGCGGCAGGCAACACTTCGTTCAAATCAACCTGCGTCGAAAATCGTAAGGTGGGCCTTGGCCCACTTCGTGCGACTTCGCGACTTCGCGGCTTCGTGCGCGGTGGGCCGGGGCCCGCCCTACCGGGTTGGTTGCTCCTTCGGCGCATTCTTCTCCACCCATGCCCGGCGCTGCTCCGGCGTCATCTGCCTCCATTCCTCACGCAGCCGCTTGCGCTGCTCGGGCGAAAGCTTGCGCATCTGCTCGAACAACGCGCGCGCTTCCTCGCGCTGCTGCGGACTCATCTGTTCGAAGCGGTGCATGCCCTTGCGGGCGCGGCCGCGTTGTTCCGGGGTCATGCTTTTCCAGCGCTGCGCGCGATCCAGCATGCGCGCGCGTTCCTCGGGTTCCCTGTTCCAGCGTTCGCGCACCGGCGCGATCAGCGCCTCGCGCTGCTGTGGTGTCAGCTTGTCCCAGTCGGGCAGGGGAGTGGCCGGCTGCGATTGCGCCAACGCCTGGCCGGCCAGCAACAGCAGGCCCAGCAACAGGGAACGTGGGATCAAGGTGTTCATTTGCTTACTCCATCGCCAGTGGCTCGGCTTCCGCGGAAGCCAGCCACAGATACAGGTCGGGGTTTTCGTCCAGCGTGGGCACGCCGCTGCTGTAATCGCCGGAGGCATCGCTTGCGACCATCGGTTGCGTCGTGGGCGCAGGCGCCGACTGAGGCAGGAATTGCAGGCCGATGGCCACCGCCAGCACTGCCGAAAACGCGGTCGCCGTGATCCAGCGCCAGGCGTGGCCGGGCCTTGGGTCGGTTTGTGCGGCATGGCGTGCGGCGCGCAAGCGCGCCAGCGTCTGCGGCGAAACATGGTTCACGGCGGCGCTGTGCAGCTTGCGCATGTCGCGGTCGAAAGTTTCGTTGTCATTGATCCCCGTGTTCATCGGAAATCCTCCAGTTGTTTCTGCAACGCATCGCGCGCGCGCGACAGGTGGGTCTTGACCGAGCCTTCCGAGCAGCCCATGGCCTTGGCGGTATCGGCTACGTCCAGTTCCTCCAGCACACGCAGGGTGAAAGCTTCGCGCTGGCGGGCGGGCAATTTGCGCAGCGCCTGGGTCAGCTTGGCATAAGCCTCGCGCTGGTCGTGCGTTTGTGAGGGTCCGGAGGCGGAATCGGCCCAGTCGATCAGGCTGTCTTCGCTGCGTTCACTGGCCGGCGCCATGAAGCGCAGGCGGAAATTGCCGCGTCGCTGCAGGTCCACGATCTTGCGCCGCAGGATGCTCCAGAACAGCGGCGTCCATTCGGCGGCGGGGCGTTCGCGGTAGGCCAGCATCTTCATCATCGCGTCCTGCACCGCGTCCAGCGCATCGTCGCGGCTGCGCAGGCCGGCTTCGGCGAAACGGAAGGCGCGGGTGCCGTTGTCAGCCAGGAACACCTCCAGCGTCGCCGCGACACGCGGCGGCGTGGTTGTTTCGTATTCCCGGCTGACATCGGCGCTCACCAGCACAGCTTAGTGCCTGCGATCCCAACGGCGGTCGAAGCGGTCGCCACGGCGGTCCAGGCGGTTGTCCGCGCGCTCACCCTTGCGGTCCAGGCGTCCGTCGATGCGGTTGCCGCGCGCTTCCAGGCGATGGGCAAGCTGCTCGCGTCCGTGGGCGTCGGCCCGGTCCGCGCGCCGGTCGTAGCGGGCTTCGATGCGATCGCCCTTCTGGTCCAGGCGATGTTCGATGCGGTCGCCGCGCTGGTCCAGGCGATGGTCGACGCGATCGCCCACGTCGCGGGCGGAGGCGGAGGTGGTTGCGGCGATGCCCAGTAACAGCACGCCCAGTACGGTCAGATGCTTGTGTTTCATGGCGGTCTCCTCGTGTTGGTGGGTGTTGCGAGGCAGGAAACGCGCCTGCCGGCCGCCGGTTGACCGGGCTGCGCATCGATTCAGGGTCCGGTTATGATGCGGGCAGGGCGCGGTGCCCGGGGAGAAAGTGGATGAGCGACGGTTTCGTGGCCCTGTACATCTTCATGCTGGCGGCCATCGCCGGGCATGTGATCATTTCGCGGGTGCCGGTGATCCTGCACACGCCGCTGATGTCGGGCTCCAACTTCATCCACGGCATCGTGCTGATCGGCGCCATGCTGGTGCTGGGCCATGCCGACACCACCCTGGAAAAGGTCATCGGCTTCATCGCCGTGCTGCTGGGCGCGGGCAACGCCGCCGGCGGTTACGTGGTGACCGAGCGCATGCTGGAGATGTTCAAGACCTCGAAGAAGCCGGCCGCCAAGCCCGGAGCCCAGCCATGAACTGGGTCACGCCGGAGTTGTTGTCGACGCTGGTCAAGGTGAGCTACCTGGTCGCCGCGACCCTGTTCCTGCTGGGCTTGCAGCGCATGGCCTCGCCGATGACCGCGCGCAGCGGCATCCAGTGGGCCGGCCTGGGCATGCTGATCGCCACCGTCGCCACCTTCCTGCATCCGCAACTGCACAACCACCTGCTGATTTTCACGGCGGTGGTCATCGGCACCGCGGCGGCGTGGATCTCGGCCAATCGCGTGGCCATCACCGACATGCCGCAGATGGTGGCGATGTACAACGGCATGGGCGGCGGCTCGGCGGCGGCGATCGGCGCGGTGGAACTGTTGCGCTATTCGTCCACGGGCGGATCGCCTTCGCGCATGACCCTGCTGCTGGCGGTGGTCGGCGCGCTGATCGGCGCGGTGTCGCTGTCGGGTTCGATCATCGCCTGGGCCAAGCTCGACGGGCGCATGGACAAGCGCTACACCTTCGCCGGGCAGCAATGGTTCAACGCCGCGGTCGCGGTCGCGGCCGTGGTCCTGGGCGGGATGGCGATGTGGACCCTGGGCACGCCCTGGATCATCGCCTTCTTCATCGTCGCGCTGGCGCTGGGCATCCTGATGACGCTGCCGATCGGCGGCGCCGACATGCCGGTGGTGATCTCGCTGTACAACGCGTTCACCGGGCTCGCGGTGGCTTTCGAAGGCTATGTGCTGGGCATCGAGACCCTGATCATCGCCGGCATGATGGTCGGCGCGGCCGGCATGTTGCTGACCCGCTTGATGGCCAAGGCCATGAACCGTCCGATCAGCGGCGTGTTGTTCTCCAACTTCGGTGGCGGCAGTGGAGAAATGCAGGAGATCTCCGGTTCGCAGAAACCCATCGAGGCCGGCGACGTGGCCGCGATGATGGCCTTCGCCGAGCGCGTGGTGATCGTCCCGGGCTACGGCCTGGCCGTGGCCCAGGCCCAGCACAAGATCTGGGAACTGGCGCAGAAGCTGATGGAGCGCGGGGTCAAGGTGAAGTTCGCCATCCATCCGGTCGCCGGGCGCATGCCCGGGCACATGAACGTGCTGCTGGCCGAGGCCGGCGTACCCTACGACCTGATCGCGGACATGGACGACATCAATCCCGAGTTCCCCAACACCGACGTGTCGCTGGTGATCGGCGCCAACGACGTGGTCAATCCGGTGGCCAAGACCGATCCCGCGTCACCGATCTACGGCATGCCGATCCTGGATGTGGTCAATTCGAAGAACACCATCGTGATCAAGCGCGGCAAGGGCACCGGTTTCGCCGGTATCGAGAACGCGCTGTTCTACGCCGACAACACTCGCATGCTGTACGGCGATGGCGCGGAAATGGCCAGCGCGCTGGTCAGCGAATTGAAGGCGCTGGAGGGCGGGCACTGAATGTCCCGGCGTATTTGGATCGTTGTACACATCCCGCTGGTTTTCGGGTTATTGGCCGCCAATCCAGCTTCGGCCACTGAAGTATCGGATTTCCGGTCTGGTCTTGTATGCGATCCGGGAGAACATGGATGGGTATGCCTTCGGACCGAAGATATCCATCTGACCGGCCAAGGCAGATGCGTTTACGCCAAGCAGGAAATGCCCTGCACGTGGTATGGATTTTCCTTCCAGTATTCAGACAACAAGCCGGGCACGCTACTTGAATGCAAATACAAGAGGATCCTTCCTTCCGCATTGGGAAATCCAAAGGAAGTGTTGATGGAGGATGACACCGAAGGAAGCTTTTCCCTGCCGCTGGAAGGTGCGGAGGGCACGTTCTACAACCCGCAATACACCATCTTCGGCATCCGCGAACAGGGACAGGCGATCGACACGATCACGACCCGTTGCAGCATAGAAGGAAAGGAAGTGGCGAATTTCCGTTTCAACATCATCACTGCGGAGATTCCGGAGTAACGGGCCGCCATCCGCTTGGTGCAATTCTCAACGCCCGGCGATTACCGCGACGACCAGCGCCAAGCCCATCCACACCCGATCCGCCATCAGGTTGGCCAACTTCGCCAGCATCCACGCGTAGTCCGAACCCATCTTCAGCGCCGAATCCCACGGGTTGAGCCCCAGGCTGGCGCCGATCTGCGCGCTGGCGATGCCCCAGTTGACCAGGGCGATGGTCAGCAGTGTTCCCAGCACGGCGAAAGCGGCGCGCGGCCAGCCGCGCGGCATGCCGCCCAGGCGCAACATCAGCGCGCACGCGAGCGCGCCGGCCACGGCCATCCAGCCGCACGGGCGCCCCAGGTAAAGCGCCAGCAGCATCCACAGAAGGGAAAAAAAGATACCGCCGAGGAGCAACATCACCGGCGCAAGCCAGGGCGCCGGGCGGGAAGGGGGGATGGTCTGCTGCATCGAAACTCCAGGTGACGGCACAGGATAGCGTGCCGTCACCCGGGATCATGTGCAGGAAGTCAGAACTTCGCGCTCAAGGTGACGCCGTAGCTGCGCAGTGCGCCGGGAATGACCGTGGGAATACCGAAGATGAGGCCGGTGTTGCCGGCATCGATCAGGTATTTCTCGTTGCCCAGGTTGTTGCCCCATACGGTGAGGTCCCAATGGTCGTTGAACCGCAGCCCTGCGCGCAGGTTGAAAAGGCCGTAGGCATCCTGTTCGATGCCCGGCTGGTTCTCGTCCTCGAAATACACATGCGAGCGCCAGCTGTAACTCGGGCGCACGAATATGCTGCGCCCGTTCGCCAGCGGCAGGTTCCAGTCCAGTCCCGCGGTGAAGGAGTTCTCCGGGGTCATGCGGAATTCGTTGCCGGCCAGCTGCTGGTAGGTGCCATCCTTGTCGAAGGCGTTGAAACCGCCCTTGATGTAGCCGTAGTTGAGGAAGCCGTTCAACGTGTCGGTGAAGCGGCCCGATAGCGAGGCTTCGAAGCCCAGCGCATGCGCGCGTCCGGCATTGACGGTGACGAAGAACGGCGGCGGGGTGTCGTTCTGCACCGAGGCCTGGAAGTTGCTGTAGTCGTAGTAGTACAGCGACAGGTCGTAGACGAGGCGTCCCGATCCGGCGGCGCCTTTCACCCCCAGTTCGTAGCTCCACACGATTTCCGCCGGCACTTCGGTGCTGCCCAGGTCGTCGACGTTGATCATGTTCGGCCTGCGTCCGCGCGACATGCTGGCGTAGGCGTTCACGTCGTCGTTGATCGCGTAACCCAGCACGGCGCGGCCCACCCAGGAATTCCACGTGGCGCTGTCGCTCAAACGGCCTGCCGTGGTGGGATAAAGCAGGTTGGTGCAGGGGACGAGCGGATTGGCGCAGGCCGGCACCGTGCGCCCGGACAGGAAGAAGCCCAGGCTGGTGAAGTTGCCTGGATCGGCGTGGTAGCCGTACTCGGCGCGTTCGCGGGTCAGGCGTGCGCCCAGCGTCAACGACCATTTGTCATCGAAGCGCCAGGTGCCGTCGGCGAAGATCTCGGTGGAACGGATGGCCACGTCATTGCCGAAGGTCTCGAAGTGGTCCGGATTCAGAGGCAGCGGTATCAGCCCGATCGGCGTGGGCAGGGCCAGCCCGGTCACGCCCACGAAGGGCGTGCCATCGGGATTGAGCAGCGGCACGATCGGGAACAGTCCACCCGAAGCGGCATTGAGCTGCGGCGAGAACAACGCGTACAACTGGCGTTCGTCGGCCTGGAACAACAGGTCGCGATTGGACTTCTCGTCGAAGAACGAAACGCCGGTGAAGCCGGTGAACTTGCCGCCGTTGTCGAAGTTGAAGCGGAACTCCTGGCTGAACTGGTCGCCCCAGGCATGCTCGTCGAATTCGATCAGATCGGCCTGCGAACCGTCGGAATCGAACTTGTCCAGGCCGTCATAGCGGCGCCAGCCGGTGATGGTGGACAGCGACCAGCTTTGGTTGAGGGCGAAATCGCCCAGCAGGGTCGCGCCATAGACTTCGCGGTCGGTGCCCAGTTCTTCGCCGCGCTGCGAGCTGGCCACGTACGGATCCAGGCTGCCATGCAGGTTGGGGATCACCATGCTGCGGAAACCGGTGCCCGGCGGCGTGTCCTTCTGGTAGTTCAGGATCAGGTCCAGGCCGCTGGCTTCGCCGACGTTGAAGTGCAGCGAGCCGCGGATCGCGCGGGTGTCCTTGCCCTGCAGGGTGCCGCCGTCCAGGTTCTCCATGTAGCCGTCGCGGGTTTCGTAGAACGCGGCGACACGGCCCTGCACGTTCTCGCCCAGGTCGGTGTTGTAGAAGCCGGTGAACTTGCGCTGGTCGAAATTGCCGGCGCCCAGCTGGAAACCGCCGGAGGTGCCCGCGCGGGCCTTGTTCTGGATGAAGTGCAGCGCGCCGGTCTCGGCGGCGCGGCCGAACAGCGTGCCTTGCGGTCCGCGCAGGACCTCGACGCGTTCCATGTCGAACATTTCCACCGACGAGCCGCGCGAGCGGCTGATCGACACGCCGTCCTGGAACAGCGAGATGCGCGGCTCCTGGGTCGGGTCGTCCAGGTCGGCGGTGATGCCGCGGATCGAGATGCTGGGGTTGCTGACGCTCTGGGTCTGCACTTCCAGGCCCGGCACCAGCGTGCCCAGGTCGCCGTAATCGTTGATCCCGTTGGCTTGCAGGAAATCGCCGGAGTAGGCGCTGATGGAGATCGGTACTTCCTGGATCTGCTGTTCGCGTTTCTGCGCGGTTACCGTGATCCGGTCGAGATCGGTGGCGGAGGCCGGATCGGCTTCCTGGGCCTGGGCCGTGGAGGCAAGGGCCGCGCCAAGGGCGAGGAACAGGACGGCGCGCGGGATGTCGGCGAAACGGTGCAAAGACGGATTCCGGGGCATGGCGAAGGCTTCTCCCGGGGAGCTGGATTGAGGATGCGGATCCGGTCCTCCCCAGGCCGGAACACACAGTTGCCAAGCCTTTGTAGCCCGCCGGCGTGTCGCTGGGAAGTGTAGGGCGCTAAAATGACGGCTTGCGCCGGTTGGCGCCTCCTCCCCTCTGGTTGTCATGTACTCCCGCAGCAGCGAACCCGTCCAATTCGAGCGCGATTGCGCCGCCGTCCTGGTCCCGCAGGGCGATAGCGTCACCCTTCCGGCCGGCAGCTACGGCTATATCACCCAGGCCCTCGGCGGCAGCTATACGGTGTTCGTGGAAGGCAACCTGTTCCGCATCGCCGGTCAGGATGGCGATGCCATCGGCAAGGAACCGGCCGAATCGCTGAGCCTGCCCGAGAACGCCAGCGACGAAGAAGTCGAAGCCCTGGTCTGGCGCCAGCTGCGGACCTGTTTCGACCCGGAGATCCCGCTCAACATCGTCGACCTGGGCCTGGTCTATGAGGCCAACCTGCGCCATCGCGACGACGGCCAGCGCGAAGTGGAAGTGAAGATGACCCTGACCGCGCCCGGCTGCGGCATGGGCGAGATCCTGGTCGATGACGTGCGCAACAAGCTGGAACTGATCCCGACGATTGTCGAGGCCGATGTCGAACTGGTGTTCGACCCGCCGTGGGGCCGGCACATGATGTCCGAAGCCGCGCGCCTGGAAACCGGGATGCTCTGACCTCGCGCACCGCGCAATGTTGCGCGGTGCTGCAGCATACGGGCCTTTCCGGCCCCGCCAATGTCCGTTTTCTTCACTTGGTCGTGACCCGGTTCGGTCCTTTCTGAGCCGTTGTTACCGATTACAGTCGCATTTGTAACTATCCGCACGTAATCCGCATTCCGTTCGGCGGAATTCCTTGTCCCCACGTCTTGTGCGCAAGGCGCACGACGCTTTAGGTTCGAGTCAGGGTGCAGTCATCAACGCATCCGGAAACGGAAGCGATTGTCGTCTTTCCTGTCCATTGACGGCTGCTTCCGGACTCGCCGCGTCCGCGGCACCACCATCTGTAGAGGGAACTTCAATGTCCGATGTCTCAAAGCGTCGTCTGCGTCTGCATGTCCTGGCCAGCGCCACCGCTATCGCAATAACCTCGATGTGCGCACCCGCCATGGCGGCAGGTCGCGTGGATGTCAGTGGTCTGCATTCCCCCGAGCAACAGACTTTCGATCGCTTCATCGTCAAGTACCGCGACGGCAGCAGCGAGCGCAGCAGTGCGGTCGCGCTGGACCGCAGCTTGCGCTCCGCTTCCTCGGCGATACCGGCCAAGTCCAGCCGTGCGCTGGGAGTGAAATCGTTGCGTCGCCTGGCCCTGGGTGCGGACGTGATCCACTCGAACCGCAGGCTGGACCGCGTCGAGGCCGAGTCGTTGATGCGCCAGCTGGCCAGCAATCCCAATGTCGAATACGTGGAAGTCGACAAGCTCAACAAGCCGCTGCTGACCCCCAACGACACCAACTACAGCCAGCAATGGGGCTATCAGGACTCCGACGCCGGCATCCGCGCCAACGAGGCCTGGGATGTCACCAATGGCGCCGGTTCGGTGGTCGCGGTGCTGGACACCGGCATCACCAACCATAGCGACCTCAATGCCAACATCCTGCCGGGCTACGACTTCATCATCGACACGTCGGTGTCGAACGATGGCAATGGCCGCGACAGCGATCCCAGCGATCCGGGCGATTGGGTCACCGCCAACCAGTGCGGCGGCGTCCATGCCGCGCAGAACTCCAGCTGGCATGGCACCCATGTCGCCGGCACGATTGCTGCCGTGACCAACAACGCCAAGGGCGTGGCGGGCGTGGCCTACGGCGCCAAGGTGGTTCCGGTGCGCGTGCTCGGCACCTGCGGTGGTTACGATTCCGACATCGCCGACGCCATCACCTGGGCTTCCGGCGGCGCGGTCAGCGGGGTTCCGGCCAATGCCAATCCGGCCGAAGTGATCAACCTCAGCCTGGGCGGTTCGGGCGCCTGCGGTTCCACCACCCAGAGCGCGATCAACGGAGCGGTCGGCCGTGGCACCACCCTGGTCATCGCCGCGGGCAACGACAACACCAATGTGTCGAATGCTTCGCCGGCCAACTGCGCCAATGTGGTGGCGGTGGGTTCGATCACCAGTACCGGCGCGCGTTCCAGCTTCTCCAACTACGGCGCGGGAGTGGACATCGCGGCGCCCGGCTCGACCATCATGTCCACGCTCAACAGCGGCGCCACCACTCCGGGTTCGGAAACCTACGCCAACTACAGCGGCACATCGATGGCGACCCCGCATGTGGCCGGCGTGGTGGCGTTGATCCAGGCGGTCTCGGCCACGCCGAAAACCCCGGCCCAGGTCGAAGCACTATTGAAGAGTTCGGCGCGCCCATTCCCGTCCACGCCCTCGCAGCCGATCGGCGCCGGCATCGCCGACGCCAAGGCGGCGGTGGATGCGGCGGGCGGTGGTGGCGGCAACGTCGCGCCGGTGGCCAACTTCAGTTCCTCGGCCAGCGGATTGACCGTCAGCTTCACCGATACTTCCACCGACAGTGACGGCAGCATCGCCTCGCGCAGCTGGAATTTCGGTGACGGCACCACGTCCACTGCGACGAGCCCCAGCAAGACCTACTCGGCGGCAGGCACCTACAGCGTCTCCCTGACCGTCACCGACAACGGCGGCGCGACCAATACCAAGACCAGTTCGGTCACGGTGAGTTCGGGTGGCGGTGGCGGCACGGTGCTGGGCAATGGCGTGCCGGTGACCGGTCTGTCGGCGACCACCGGCAACTCGCTGAACTACACCATGGCCGTGCCGGCAGGGGCTTCCAACCTCAGCTTCACCACGTCCGGCGGCACCGGCGACATGGACCTGTACGTCAAGTCCGGCAGCGCCCCGACGGATACGGTGTACGACTGTCGCCCGTACAAGACCGGCAACGCCGAAACCTGCACCTTCGCCACTCCCGCCGCTGGCACCTACTACGTGCGCCTGAAGGCGTACTCGTCCTTCTCCGGGGTCAGCCTGACCGGCAGCTACACCACCGGCGGTGGCGGCGGCACCACGCAGACGTACACCAACGGCAGCAACGTGACCATCAGCGACAACACCACGGTCAACAGTCCGATCACGGTGTCCGGCCGCAGCGGCAATGGCTCGGCCAGCACTCCGGTCGCGGTCAACATCGTGCACACCTACAAGGGCGACCTGAAGGTGGACCTGGTGGCGCCCGATGGCAGCGTGTACGTGCTGCACAACCGCACTGGCGGCAGCGCCAACAACATCAACACGACCTACACGGTAAACCTGTCCGGGGAGGCGTTGAACGGCACCTGGAACCTGCGCGTCAACGACAACGCCGGTGGCGATACCGGTTACATCAACAGCTGGAGCGTCACCTTCTGATCGAAACACCAATCAGTCGATGAAAAAAAGAACCCCGGCTTCGGCCGGGGTTTTTCGTAGGAGCGCCCCTTGGGCGCGATGCTTTCCGACGCGCCGGGCAAAGGCATCGCGCCCATGGGGCGCTCCTGCGGGCGGGCGGAAACTTCGAACGTCGCGCCAGGTTGCCGCATCGACGGCATAATGGGCGGGTTTCCACGAGGATTTCCGCATGAACGCGCCCACCGCCGCCCCACTGGCCTACCAGATCACCCTTTCCGATCGCGCCCGCAGCGCCGAACAGCGCGCGGCGATCCTTGCCGGCGAACTCGGCTTCGGCAAGGTCTTCACCGACCACATGGTCGCCATCCAGTGGGACAAGGCCAAGGGTTGGCACGACGCGCAGGTCCGCGCCTATGGTCCGCTGACGCTGGACCCGGCGGCATCGGTGCTGCACTACGGCCAGGAAATCTTCGAAGGCATCAAGGCCTATCGCCATGCCGACGGCAGCATCTGGACCTTCCGTCCCAACGCCAATGGCGCGCGCCTGCAGCGTTCGGCGCGGCGCCTCGCGCTGCCGGAACTGCCGGTGGCCGAGTTCACCGAATCGCTGCGCCAGTTGATCGCCGTCGACCACGCATGGGTGCCGTCGGCGCCGGAAAGCAGCCTGTATTTCCGCCCCTTCATGATCGCCACCGAGGCCTTCCTCGGCGTGCGCGCCGCGCACGCGGCGGGTTATTACGTCATCGCCAGTCCGGCCGGCGCGTACTTCGCCAAGGGCGTGGCCCCGGTGTCGATCTGGTTGTCGGAGGACTACGCGCGCGCGGCCAAAGGCGGCACTGGCGCGGCCAAGTGCGGCGGCAACTACGCCGCTTCGCTGCTGCCGCAGCAGGAGGCCCAGGCGCAGGGTTGCTCGCAGGTGCTGTTCCTCGATCCGGTCGAGGGCAAGTACCTGGAGGAACTAGGCGGCATGAACGTGTTCCTGGTGTTCAAGGACGGTCGTCTCGTCACCCCGGCACTGTCCGGGAGCATCCTCGAAGGCATCACCCGTTCCAGCATCCTGCAATTGGCGCGCGATCGCGGCATGAAGGTGGAAGAACGCAAGGTGACCATCGACGAGTGGAAGAGTGGCGTGGCTTCGGGCGAGATCAGCGAGATATTCGCCTGCGGCACCGCCGCGGTGATCACTCCGATCGGCGAACTCAAGGGCAAGGGCTTCGCAGTCGGTGATATCAATGCGCCGGCCGGCGAAGCCACCATGGCGATCCGCAAGGAACTGACCGACATCCAGTACGGCCGCTTGCCCGATCGCCACGGCTGGCTGGTCAAGCTGCACGACTGATCCGCGCGCAGCGATCCCTTCACGTGAAAAGGCCGAGCATTGCCCGGCCTTTTTCGTTGTCCGCCTAATCCGCCTCGAAGCGGTTTTCGGCCACGTTCTTGCGCACCCTGGCCGGGTCCCAGATGCGTCCGTTCATGGCGATGTACACGCCGGGCGGCAACGATTGCACCGCGCCGATCGCGCAGCCGATGTTGAATTCGGCATCCGAGCCGCGGAAGCGCGCCGGGCTCAGCGCGCCGGTCATGACGATGGTCTTGCCTTCGATCGACTTCAATACCGCGCCGGTCTGCACCATGCTGTCGGTGCCGTGGGTGACCAGCACGTGGCGGGCCGATTGCGCGGCGATGGTGGCGCGGATCAACTCGCGGTCGGCGTCGGTGATGTGCAGCGAATCCTTGCGCAGGATCGGGATGACGGTGAAGCGGAAGGTCACGCCCAGTTCGCGCAGGATCATGCCGATCTGCGGGTCGCCGATCTGATAGTCGGACTTGTCGTCGAAGTAGATCTTGTCGATGGTGCCGCCGGTGGTGACGATCAGTAGCTCTTCCATCTGGCGTTACTCCCGCAGTTTCGATGTCGTGGTCAGTGGATGATTATGCAGGAGCGATGAGAGAGCCGCTCCCACAGAAGCTGCTCCCACGATCAGGGCTTCTTCTTGCGGAAGCGCGCGCTGACGCCTGGCCAACTCGAAGCTACGACGATGACCAGCGACAGCACGATTTCCGCCCAGCCGTAGCCACGCTCCGCCGGCCGGCCATAGGCCACCACGACTCCATGGCAGAACCAGAACAAGCCGAACACGCCGGCCCAGAACGCGGCCGTGGCGCTGCCGCGCAACGCGCCCAGCAGCATCAGCAGCGGTGGCAGCACGAACACCAGCATCGCGGCCAGGCGATGCTTGTCGTCGTGGAACCACAACGAGAACAGCACCGACAGCGCGAACAAGGCCACCGCCAGCATCACGCGCGGCTTCTTCATGCGCCTGCTCCCAGTCGGCGTGCGACTTCGGCCACGCGTCTGCCCAGGACGCGCGCCAGCATGCTTTCGTCATCGCTCAACTGCGGATCGTCCTGGCCGCCGGCCACGTGGCTGGCGCCATAGGGCGTGCCGCCACCGCGGGTCGTGCTCAATGCGGGTTCGGTGAAGGGAATGCCGACGATCACGCAACCGTGGTGCAGCAACGGCAGTTGCATCGACAGCAGGGTCGATTCCTGTCCGCCGTGCTGGGTGGCGGTGGAAGTGAACACGCCCGCCGGCTTGTCCACCAGGGTGCCGCTGGCCCATTCCGCGCCTAGGCCATCGATGAAATGCTTCAACGGCGCTGCCATGTTGCCGAAGCGGGTCGGGCTGCCCAGGACGATACCCACGCATTCCTCCAGATCGCGTGCGTGCACGTACGGCGCGCCTTCCTCCGGTTCCGGCGGTGCGGCCTGCTGGGTCACCACCGCCACCGGCGGCACGCTGCGCAGGCGCGCGTTCATGCCTTCGACTTCGCCCACGCCGCGCGCGACCTGCCGCGCCAGGCGGGCCACGGAGCCGCCGCGGCTGTAATAGAGCACCAGGATTTCAGGCATGTTCCCGACCATTCGCTGCAATGGCGCCTAGTATCGGCGATGTCGCCCATTGCGCGCATCGGTTAACCTTCGGTCAATGGAACCGCTGGATACCGTCAACCGCTGGACCGACCGCATGCGCGACCGCGCGCGCGCCGGCACCTTCGCCCGCTTCCTGGCCAAGCGCTTCCTGGACGATCGCCTGTTCCAGGCCGCGGCCGCGCTGGCCTATACCACGGTGTTCGCGCTGGTGCCGCTGGCGATGGTGGTGTTCGGGGTGCTGTCGGCGTTCCCGATGTTCGACCGCTGGAGCGACCAGCTCAGCCACTACATCTTCTCCAACTTCGTGCCCAATGCGGCGCGCTCGGCGGAAACCTACCTGCGCCAGTTTTCGGACAGCGCCGGGCAATTGACCGCCGTAGGCGTGATCGTCCTGGTTGTCTCGCTGCTGATTACCTTGAACAGCGTCGAGACCACCTTCAACCGCATCTGGCGGGTGGCGTCCTCGCGTCCCAAGTTCAGCCGCTTCCTGGTGTACTGGACGGTGCTGACCCTGGGCGCGTTGGTGGCGGCCGCGTCGCTGGCCATTTCCGCGCGTTTCTATGCGTTGCCGGTATTCGCCACCGCCGAAGGCAAGATACTGGAAACGCTGTCGCTGACCCTGGCGCCGATACTGATCGAATTCGCCGCCATCGCGGCGATCTATCGCGTGGTGCCGCATCGCACCGTCAAGTTGCGTTATGCGGTGGCCGGCGCGTTGCTGGCCACGGTGTTGCTGGAACTGATCAAGTGGGCGCTGGGCGTGTATCTGGGCAGCTTCAACTCGTACCAGAAGATCTATGGTGCGGTGGCCATCGCGCCGATCCTGCTGGTATGGATCTACCTGTGCTGGGTGGCGATCCTGCTGGGTGCTTCGTTCGCTTCGTCGATCGCCGCATTCCGCTACCAGCCAGTGTCGATGCGCCTGCCGATGGGTTACGAGATCTATGGCTTGTTGCGATTGCTGGGTCGTTTCGATGCGGCGCGTGCGCAAGGCAAGGGCCTGCACAGCGACCAGATCATGCACCTGGAACCGATGCTGACCGATTCGCTGGTCCAGCAGATCCTGGGGCAGTTGGCGGATATCAACCTGGTGCGTCGCGACGAGCAGGGCGAATGGTTGCTGGCGCGCGACCTGGACGGCATGACCGTGGCTGAACTGTACGAAGCCTGCCAGCTGCGCATCCCGGTGGCCGAAGCGCACCTGCCTTGCCATGACGACACGCTGGGCATCGCCGCGCGCGATGCGCTGGATCAACTGCGGGTGCCATTGCGCGAAGTGCTGAAACGCAAGGTCAGCGATATCTACGCGCATCAACAAGAGGGTAGCGCATGAAATCCGGAGTTCTTTTCTGCGGCCTGGCGCTGTTGGCGCTGGTCGCCTGCAAGCGCGAAACGGCCGCCGACCAGGCGGCTGCCACGCCACCGGTGCTTGCGGCGCCCGCCACGCCCGCCACTTCCAGCCCAACCACTGCCGAAGTCCCTGTACTCAAGGTCGTTACCGTGGAAGGCGAGCCGTACGAACTGGCCGCGCATCGCGGCAAGTGGGTGGTGGTGAATTTCTGGGCGACCTGGTGCGCGCCGTGCATCAAGGAAATGCCGGAACTGTCCGCGCTCGACGAGACGCGCGACGATATCGAAGTCATCGGCCTGGCCTACGAGGAAATCGAACCGCAGGCGATGCGCGATTTCCTCAAGCAACGCCCGGTCGTCTATCCGGTCGCGATCCTCGACGTGTATTCGCCACCCGCGGATTTCGCCACCCCGCGCGGTTTGCCGATGACGTTCCTGATCGCACCGGATGGCAAGGTGGCCAAGGAGTTCATGGGCCCGATCACCGCGCATGAGATCGATGCGGCCATCGTGGCGGCGGGCGGACCGAAAGCGAAAGCCTGATGCCTGCGGCGCGTTTTCTCATCAGTGGAAAAGTGCAGGGCGTGTTCTTCCGCGCATCGACTCGGGAACAGGCGCTGAAACTCGGATTGTGTGGATACGCCATCAACCTGGACGACGGCCGCGTGGAAGTGGTTGCGGTAGGCGATCACGCAGCGTTGGAAGCATTGGCTGCGTGGCTACGGCAGGGACCGCCGATGGCGCGGGTCGACAGCGTGGAGCGCAGCGATGGCGGGGAGTGCCGCATTTCGGGATTCAGGATTGGGTGATCACTGGCTCGATGCGATCACAAACAAGGAACGGCGACCCAAGGGTCGCCGTTCCTGTTGATGGAACCGGAAAGCGGCGAGGATCAATGACCCTTGCCGTTGCCTTTTCCGTTGCCTTTCCCGTTTCCCTTGCCATTGCCGCTGTTGCCTTTGCCTTTGCCCTGGCCGTGATCAACGGATCCCTTGGACGATTTGCCGGAATATGCGGCTCCGCCGCCCTGGCCGCGACCGCCCTGTGCGGATTTCTTGCCCGGACCATGCTTGGACCAGTCCACGTGGACGTTGCGATCCACCGCGACCGGATAGCCCCAACGATCATAGGTATGCGAGAAGCCGTTCTTGAGCCGATGGAATTGCGCCGAACCGGGCTTGATGCCCATGCGCTTGGCGATCGCGCCCCAGCCCTGGCCGGGATTGCGGTCGTATTCACGGACCACGTTCACGCAGGGAATGCCCAGCACATGGGCGATGGAGCAGGCGAAATAGATGTCGCCCGCGGACCAATGACGATCGAACAGATCGACGATCAGCGGACGCGGCGCGCCGTAATAGCCGGTCATCTCGCCGATGAAGGGTTCGCGGTAGTGGGAGCCGTAGTCATTGATCTCGCCGAGGCGGGTATCGACCCACAAGTCGCCGGAGCGGAAGTTGTAACCCACTACCTGCGCCTGCACGGCCGAGGCCGCGAACAGCAGGCCCAGGGACAGTACCAGCGTGGTGATATGTCGTTTGCCGTATTGCATGGGATCAGTTCCTTTGAGGTGGCGAGGCCGAAGTGTTGTGGCGGATGGGTGAATGCCGCCTAAGCCCGCGGAGGCAAGCATTGTGGGCGATGCGCGCCGTTCATGATTTGACGTTCCGCGCAAAACGGTCGACAGGCCGCAGGGCGGGTCTTGACCCTACTTCCGGACGCGCGGCGATCTGACGGCAGGTCATGACCCGACCTACGGGGTCCGCGGGCCTTCCTGCAAGCGACTGGCGCGCTCCGCCTGCGCCTCTGTCAGCGGCGATGGCCGCGCGACGGCAGGTTGCTCCGGCATTTTCCAGCCGGGAATCCTGCGTGCGCCATTCCTGATTTTCAGTGCCGCGTAACCGACGATGATCGGCACCACGCCTCCGTTCATGCCGACTTGCTCCAGGCTGGGCGTCTCGCGCCAACTACGGTCGAACACGGTAGGTTGCGCATCCACCGGGTTGCGGGATTTGTAGAGGTCGATGATCTCGGGCGGCGGTGCGGTCACCAGGATCGTATCCAGCGTGGTGGTGTCGTCCCCGGCTGGTGCGGATTCGTTGCTGCCGCCCTCTTGCGCGGCTGTGCTGGGTACAAGACCCGACAGCAGGGCGAGCAACAGGATGCGCATGTTCCCTCAGTCGCCGCGATAGATCGCGATCGGCTTGACCACCCCGAAGCGTTCCTTCTGCGGCTTGGCTTTCAGCGGCGGAAATTCGATCCCGGAGTCGGGCACCTTCGTGTCCGGCAGGCGATCCAGCAGGTCGCGGATCAGGCTCAGGCGGCCGCGCTTCTGGTCGTTGAAATCGACCAGCGTCCACGGTGCATCCTCGGTATGCGTGGCCTTGAGCATGGCTTCGCGGGCGCGGGTGTAGTCGGCGTACTTCTCGCGGGCCTGCACGTCGATCGGCGACAGTTTCCATTTCTTCAGCGGATCTTCCAGCCGTTCGGCGAAGCGCTCCTCCTGCTCGGCCTGGTCTACCGTCAGCCAGTATTTGAACAGCAGGATGCCGTCGTCGGTGAGCAGTTTCTCGAACACCGGCGCCTGTTTCAGGAAAACCTTGTACTGGGCATCGGTGCAAAACCCCATGACCTTCTCGACTCCGGCGCGGTTGTACCAGCTGCGATCCATCAACAGCAGTTCGCCCGCTGCCGGCAGGTGCGGCACGTAGCGCTGGAAATACCATTGCGTGCCTTCGCGCTCGCTGGGTTTGGACAAGGCCAGCACATGGCACTGTCGCGGGTTGATGTGCTCGGCGATGGCATTGATCACGCCGCCCTTGCCGGCGGTGTCGCGGCCTTCGACCACCACCACCACGCGCTTGCCGGTGTGCTGCAGCCAGCGCGCCAGCGCCACCAGTTCCAATTGCAGCGGTTCCAGCAGTTTTTCGTATTCCTTGCGCTTGAGCTTCTTCATTCGCCAATCCCGCCTGATGTAATGCCGAGCTTGCCCGGCAGCATGATGCAGTTGTAGTGCCGGGCTTGCTCGGCAGCTCTTGCCGAGAGTGAAAAAGTCCCGGCAGTCCCGATACTTTCTGCAGAGCAGCCGAGCAAGCTCGGCTCTACGCCCTGAAGGAAGAACGGCAGCCGAGCAAGCTCGGCTCTACCGCTTCGCCTTCCTGCGGCCGGTGGGGCCGGCCATGCTGCGCGCCACTTCCAGCAGCGCGCCTTGCTGGCGCGTGTTGAGCGCGCGGTAGGCGGCGAGCAGGTCGTGTTCGCCCTTGGTGCGGGCCGGGTCGAAAGTGCTGGCCAGTTCCGACAGCAAGGCGCCGGCCGGTACGCCGAAGGTGCGGGCGAGGGCGTCGATCTGGTCCTTGCCCGGCATCTTGTCGCCGCTCAACCAGGATTTGACCGTGGCCACGCCGGCGCGCGGAATGGCGGTGGCGATGTCGGTGGCGGTCAGGCCGCTGGCGCGGGCCAACAGACGCAGCGTGGTGTCCAGGGACATGCGCTTACTCCTTCAGGCGGGGACGCAGGGTGGCAAGGTTGCACGGCGTGGTGCGGGCGTCGAGTTGCGCGCGGATGATCTTTTCCCAGCCGGTGCGGCAGGCCGAGGTGGAGCCGGGCAGGCAGAACAGGAAAGTGCCGTTGGCCAATCCGGCGAAGGCGCGCGATTGCAGCGCGGAGGTACCGATTTCATCGACACTGATCGCGCGGAACAATTCGCCGAAGCCGGGCATCTCCTTGTCCAGCAGCGGCAGCAAGGCCTCGGGCGTGGAGTCGCGACCGGTGAAGCCGGTGCCGCCGGTGACCAGCACGCCATCGACCTTCGCGTCGGCGATCCACTTGGAAACCAGGGCGCGGAGTTGGTAGCGGTCGTCGCGCAGGATCGCGCGTTCGGCCAGGTGGTGGCCTTCCTGCTGAAGGACGGCAACCAGGTAGTCGCCGGATTTGTCATCGGCGTGCGTGCGCGTATCCGAAACGGTCAGCACGCAGAGGTGCAGCGGGATGAAGTCGGGGCTGGCGGTCATGTCGCGCAGGTTAGCGCAATCCGGCGCGCAACCGAACGAGGCGGCGGCAAGCGCCGGTTCCTGCCCGATCCATTAAAGAGGCGGCCTTTTTCCAGTCCAGTGCGTGAGCCTCTCGTACGCCTCGGCGAGTGCGAACAGGCGCGGCTCGGAGAAGGCGGGGCCGCCAATGAGCAGGCCGACCGGAAGACCCTGGCTCGAGAAGCCGCAAGGAATCGAGATCGCCGGCCACCCACCGACACTGAAGGGGAAAGTGCACGCGGGAAGCGCGAAGGGATCGATCGCTTCGCGAATGAACAGCGGTGACGCGGGAAGCGTTGGCAGGATCACCAGGTCGACTTCGGAGAACACCCGTTGCGCCGTCGCGCGGTGTCTTTGCAGTTCCTCGCGCAGCCGTGTGTACTCGGCTGCGCTGATGCGCTTGCCGGACTCCAGGCCGCTGCGCGTCCGCGGGTCGTATTTGTCGGGCGTGGCGGCCAGATGGGAAGCATGGAAGGAATAGATTTCGGCATCGATCACCCGTCCCAGATCGGGCATCGGCAACTCGACGTCGCGGATGCCCGCCACCAGCGAGCGGATCAGTTCGACGGCGACGTCGAACGTCGCCTGCACCTCATGTTCCACCGGGACGTCGCAAGTGGGAGGCGTGGTGCGGACCACGCCGACACGAAACCCTGCCACTGGCGGGGGTGCATCAGGCTGATAAGCCTTGGCCACCGGATGATCGGTCATCGTGCTGAACATCAGCGCCGTGTCCGCCACCGTGCGGCACATTGGACCCACGTGGTCGAACGAGGTCGATACCGGGATCACCCCTTGCGTATCCACCAGGCCGTAAGTCGGTTTCAAGCCGACGATTCCGCAGGCCGCAGCGGGTATGCGTATCGACCCGCCCGTGTCGGTGCCGATCGCACCGAAGCAGAGACTGGCGGCGACCGCGGCTCCGCATCCTCCCGACGACCCCCCCGCACTGCGCTCGGTGTCCCACGGATTGCGCACCGGACCGTAATGACTGACGGCGGACGTCGTACCCAGCGCGAATTCATGCAGGTTGAGCTTGCCCAGCACGATCGCGCCGGCCCCCTTCAGCCTGCGCACGATTTCGGCGTCCGCCGCCGGGACCCGTTCGGCAAAAACCGCGCTCGCCGCCGTGGTGCGCACGCCGGCAGTGTCAATGTTGTCCTTGAGGGCGATGGGGATGCCGTGCAGGGGGCCGCGCCGAAGTCCCCTGGCCAGCTCGTCTGTGGCCCGGCGCGCATCCGCCAGCGCCTGGTCCGCCGTCACCGTGATGAATGAATTGAGGCGTGGATCAAGCCGCACGATGCGATCCAGGCATGCCTGGGTGAGTTCCAACGGGGACAGGAGCCCCGCCTGCAGGGCATTGGCCGCCTGACGCAGCTCGAGTTGCGCAGGATCACTTGTCAGCGCTTCCGCAACGCTGCGGCGCGAGGCGCATCCCAGTGGGCCCAAGGTGGCGTTGCCGATGCCGGCCGCGATGCATGCGAGGACCCTGCGACGCGATACGCTCATGCCCATGGTCGCAAATCTCTGGAAGCCTAATCAGCTGCTACGCACTACATGGAGGCTGGAGGACAAACAGGTCGGAATCAGCGCACGTCCTATCGCGTCAGCGACAAGCGAAACCGCAACGTCCCCTCATACGGCTCCCAGCCCATGTGCCGGTACAAGGCCTGCGCGCTGCGGTTGTCGTGGTCGGTTTCCAGTTCCAGGCGGATCGCGCCGTCGGCGCGGGCGAAATCCGCGGCGGACTGCAACAAGGCGCGGGCCACGCCGAGGCGGCGCGCGGCGATGTCCACGTACAGGTCGTTCAACACCCAGGCGCGCCCCGCGCGGACCGACGAGAACGACGGGAACAGCTGGGTGAAGCCGACGACCTTGGCGCCGGCCTCGGCGACGAAGATCACCGACTCGCCACGCTGCAGGCGTTCGCCGATGAAGCGCCGGGCCAGGGGCGCATCGGAAGGCTGCTGATAGAACATGCGGTAGTGGTCGAACAACGGCGCGATCGCGTCCACGTCGTCGACAGTCGCGCGACGGATGGTCTGACTCATGCGGCCTCCGTGAGCCTCGCCAGTTCGTCGGCCTGGTGTTCGCGGGCGAGACGCTCCACCAGTTCGTCCAGGTTGCCCTGCAGGATATTGGGCAGGTCGTACAGGGTCAGGCCTTCGACGCGATGGTCGGTGATGCGGCCCTGCGGGAAGTTGTAGGTGCGGATGCGCTGGCTGCGGTCGCCGCTGCCGACCTGCAGCTTGCGCGACTCGGCCTGAGCGGCCGCCTGCTTGCTGCGCTCGGCTTCCAGCAACTGCGCCTTGAGCCGCTTCATCGCGTGCTCGCGGTTGGCATGCTGCGAGCGTGCGGTCTGGTTTTCCACCACCAGGCCGCTTGGGAGGTGGGTGATGCGGATCGCCGATTCGGTCTTGTTGACGTGCTGGCCGCCGGCGCCGGAGGAACGGAACGTGTCCACCTTCAGGTCGGCCGGGTTGATGACCACGTCCTCGACGGCATCGTCATCCGGGATGATCGCCACGGTCGCCGCAGAAGTGTGGATGCGGCCTTGCGATTCGGTTTCCGGCACGCGTTGCACGCGATGGGTGCCGGATTCGAACTTCAGGCGCGAGAACGCGCCGCGACCGCTGACCTTGGCCACGATTTCCTTGTAGCCGCCGTGCTCGCCGGGGTTGTCGGATTCCACTTCCACCTTCCAGCCCTGGCGTTCTGCGTAGCGTGCGTACATGCGGAACAGATCGCCGGCGAAGATCGCCGCCTCGTCGCCGCCGGTGCCGGCGCGCACTTCCAGGAACAGGTCGGAGTCGTCGCGCGGATCCTTGGGGACGAGCAGCAGGGCCAGTTCGTCTTCCAGTTGCAACAGGCGAGCCTGTGCGCTGGCGATTTCCTCTTCGGCCAGTTCGCGCATTTCCGGATCGTTGCGCAGGGATTCGGCCGCGGCAAGGTCGCGCTTGGCCTTGGCTTCCTCGGCCAGTGCCGTGGACACCGGCTCCAGCTGCGAGAACTCGCGCGAATACTTGCGGAAGCGATCGTTGTCGGCGACCACGCCGGGATCGGAGAGCAGGCGTTCGAGTTCTTCGCGGCGTTCGGCCAGCGCTTCGAGTTTGCGGCGCAGGGTTGGAGTCATGGGGCGGGAATGGGGAGTGGGGAATAGGGAATAGTAGTTGCCAGAGCCTGGTCGCGAACAAGTCGCGATGGATTGCTTTGCCTATTCCCCATCTCCCAATCCCGATTCCCGGCTCCCCCACAGCTTGTCGGCCGCACGCGCGAGTTCCGCATCACCGGACAGTGCCGCTTCGCGCAGCGCGGCTGTCGGCGGGTGCAGCAGGCGGTTGGTCAGGGTGTGGGCGAGGAAATCGAGGACTTCTTCGGCATCGCGGCCGCTGGCGAGTTGTTGCCGGGCCTTGGCCAGCACTTCCTCGCGCGCGGCATCGCCATGCGCGCGCAGGCGCTTCAACGGTTCCTGGCGCGAGCTGGCGTGCAGGTTTTCGATGTAGCGCGCGACTTGCAGTTCGATGATCGCTTCGGCCGCTTCGGCGGCTTCGCGGCGGCTGCGGCGGTTGTCTTCGACCGCGCGCTCCAAGTCGTCGACAGTGTAGAGATAGGCATCAGCGAGCCCGGAGACGCCGGGCTCGATATCGCGCGGCACGGCCAGGTCGAACAGCAGCATCGGCTTGTGCCTGCGCTTGCCCAATGCAGCGGCGACCTGATCGCGGGTGACGATGGGTTCGCGGCTCGCGGTCGCCGAAAACACCACGTCGGCTTCGGCCAGGTGGCGTTCCAGTTCGGTCAGCGGCAAGGCGTAGCCGCCGTGGCGGGTGGCCAGTTCCTGCGCATGCGACAGGGTGCGATTGGCGATCAGCAGGCGACGCACCTTGCCTTCGCTCAGGTGGCGCGCGGCCAGTTCGATGGTTTCGCCGGCGCCGATCAACAGCACGGTCGAATCATCCAGGCGCGCGAACGAGTTCTGCGCCAGGCGCACGGCGGTGGATGCCACCGACACCGGATTGGCGCCGACGCGGGTATCGGTGCGCGCGCGCTTGGCCACGGCGAAGGTCTGCTGGAACAGACGATCCAGGCGGTTGCCGAGGGCGCCGTGTTCGCGCGCCGCGACCCAGGCTTCCTTCACCTGGCCGAGGATCTGCGGCTCGCCCAGGACCATCGAGTCCAGCCCGGTCGCGACCCGGAACAGATGCCGCACCGCGTCGGCATCGCTATGCCGGTACAGATAGGCGTCCAGGCCATCGGCATGCGTGGCCAGCCAGTCGCCCAGCGCTTTCCCGTCCTCGGCGATGGCGTACAGCTCGGTGCGGTTGCAGGTGGACAGCAACGCGGCCTCGGACACTTTCGCCAGCCCGCGCAGCGAAGCCAGTGCGGCGGGCAGGGCGGCAGCGTCGAACGCGACGCGCTCGCGCAGGTTGACCGGCGCGGTCTGGTGGTTGAGTCCTAGTACCCACAACGTCATCGTTCAGGTGCTTGCGTTAAGCTTCCGGCCATCGAAGGTCGCCATTTTACGGCCCGGTTCGCTTCCATGCCCGCAATGATTCGTATCGCCCTCGGCGCACTGCTGTTTTCGGCCTTCATGGCGTCCGGATTGGCCGCCCCGGCCAAGGCCAAGGTCAAGTCGGATGACACGTTGACTGCGGTAATGGCCGGCGAATTCGCCCTCCAGGCCGGTCAGTTGCCCGAGGCCTCGCGCTGGTACCTGCAGGCCGCCCGGGCCAGCGACGACGCCGGCCTGGCCGAACGCGCCACCCGCATCGCGCTGCTGGCCAATGACGATGCGCAGGCCACCCAGGCCCTGAAACTCTGGCGCCAGCGCGCCCCGCAATCATTGGCCATGCGCGCCGCCGAGGCCGCGCTGGCCTTGCGCAAGAGCGATGCCCGCGCCGCGCGCCGCGAGCTGGAAGCCCTGTTGCGCGACAAGGACGAGATGGGCTGGCGCTATGCCTTGACCGTGCTCGGCAGCGGTGGCCGCGACCCGAAACTGTCGGCGCGGCTGCTGGGTGAATTCGTCGATGCCGGCGCCATTCCCGGCACCCTGCAGGCCTGGCTGGCTTTCGGCGGGCTGGCCCAGTCGCTGGACGAACCGGCGCTGGCCGAGCGTATCGCCGGCGAAGCGGTCAAGCGTTTCCCGGACGAGCCCCGCGTGGCCCTGCTGCGTGCCAGCCAGCTGCGCAAGGCCGGGAACAAGGAAGAAGCACGCAAGGTGCTGGCCGGTCTTTCCGATTCGATCCTGCTGGTTCCCTCGCTGCGACTGCCGGTCGCCGCCGAATACGATGCGCTCGGCGACCCGGGCATGGCCGCGGCCACGCTCGCCCGCGGCCCGCAGGACAACCAGACCTACGGTTTGCGCGCTTCGCTGCTGGCCAAGGCCGAGGACCACAAGTCGCTGGACCTGCTGTACGGCGAACTGCGCGAGGATGCGAGCAAGCCCGATCCCGAGCGTCGCCTGCTGCTGGGCCAGATCGCCCAGTTCCTCAAGCGTCCGCAGGAGGCGCTGGACTGGTATCGCGGTGTGCCCGGTGGCGAACAGCGCACCGAGGCGCGCCTGCGCACCGCCAACGTGCTGTTTGAACTGGACAAGAAGAGCGAGGCCTTCGCCCAGGCGCGCGAATTGCAGGGCGACGCCAGCGCCGATGACGACGCGCGACGCGCGGCCTACCTGCTGGAGGCCGAACTGAAACAGAAGAACGAAGACGATGCCGGCGAACTGGACGTGCTTGCACGCGGACTGGCCGCGTATCCCGACGACAACGCGCTGTTGTACGCGCGCGGCCTGGCCTGGGAACGGCGCGACCGCATCGACCGGGCCGAGGCCGACCTGCGCAAGATCCTGGTCACCGATCCGGAAAACATCGCCGCACTGAACGCCCTGGGCTATACCCTGGCCGACCGCACCAC
This sequence comes from Pseudoxanthomonas sp., assembly GCA_041919795.1. Classification (GTDB taxonomy): domain Bacteria; phylum Pseudomonadota; class Gammaproteobacteria; order Xanthomonadales; family Xanthomonadaceae; genus Pseudoxanthomonas_A. Next base: position 164,259 of record JAYRTC010000006.1, read on the forward strand.
GCGCTACCAGGAAGCATTGGAGTTGATCGATCGCGCCCGCGCCGCCGAGCCGGACGAGGCCGCGATCATCGACAGCTATGGCTGGGTGCTGTACCGACTGGGCCGCAACGCCGAGGCCCTGGTGGAATTGCGCCGCGCCTTCGTCCTGCAGAAGGACCCGGAAATCGCCGCGCATATCGCCGAGGTGTTGTGGGTGACCGGCGACAAGGACGAAGCGCGCAAGTTCTTCGAGGAAGCGCGCAAGCTGGACCCGAAGAACCGTTCGCTGCAGCGTGCGCTGGAGAAGACGGGCGCATGAGTGTTTCTTTTCGGGTGGCTGGAATCTGGCGTGGAATTGGTTTTCCCGGTCGAGATCTCTGGCCAGGATCAAAAGCGTTCCGCGCGATGCGCGGGTCACTTTCTTGTATGGCCAAGAAAGTAACCAAAGAAGGCCACCCGGTCGGCCCGTCGGTCCCGCTACGCGTGACCGATTCGCAAGCAGGCGGGGCATTTCCGGAAGGCATATCCGTGTGCCGTCCGGGGCACATCAACAAAAAGCTGGCGCGCATCGTGCGCGCCGCCCCCGTATCAAGTACGGGGCAGGCTCTTCGGGTATTCGCCCCACCTGCTTGCCGGGCCTCAACGGGGTTGAAGAGCAGGATCAAGAGCGCCTGCTTGCTCACGCTGAAATCCGGACATTCCATTTTCCGTCCCCTTGCACTCTCCGCGTCGTTGCTGCTGCTTGGCGCCTGCGCCACCCGCACCGTGCGGGAAACGCCGCCGCTCGACCAGCAAGGCATCGAAGCCGCAGAGCGCGCACAGGCCGACCGGGCGGTGTGGCTGGAGGGGCAGCGGCAATGGTCGTTCGAAGGCCGCGTGGCCATCAACAATGCGGGCAAGGGCGGCAACGGCAGGATCGAATGGCGGCAGGATGGCCGCGGCTTCGTGGTCTCGCTGATCGCTCCCATCACCCGCCAAAGCTGGCGCCTGATTGGCGACACCCGTTCGGAAGCGGGCCGGCTGGAGGGTCTGGAAGGCGGGCCGCGCGAAGGCGAAGACGCCGAGGCGCTGTTGCTGGAAGCCACCGGTTGGGACATCCCGGTCAATGCGCTGGCGCGATGGGTGCGCGGGCTTCCGGCGGAAGGCTTGCCGCTGCGGGACAGGTCCTATTCCGCGCAGGGACAGTTGCAGCGGGTTGAACAGGCGGGCTGGCGCATCGAATATCCGCTGTGGTTCCCCGCCGAGGACTCGCAGCCCCCATTGCCGCGCCGGATCGAAGCGCAGCGGGAGCGGGCCTCGGTGCGGTTGATCGTCGATCACTGGAATTTTTCCGCGCAATGAGCGGGCAAGACGCGACGGACGGCTGGTCCAGCTGGCCGGCACCGGCCAAGCTGAACCTGTTCCTGCAGATCACGGGTCGGCGCGACGACGGCTACCACCGGCTGCAGACCGTATTCCGGCTGCTGGACTGGGGCGATTCCGTGCAATTGAGGGTTCGGGAGGATGGCCTGGTCATCCGCCATGGCGAATCCGTCAAGGGTGTGGCTGAGGCGGACGACTTGGCCGTGCGCGCGGCCAAATTACTGCAATTGGAAGGTAAAATCGCCAAAGGCGCCGACATTATCGTCGAAAAGCGCATTCCGGCCGGAGGCGGTTTTGGTGGCGGTTCCTCGGATGCGGCCACGGTGCTGGTGGCCCTGAACCAGCTGTGGGGCCTGGATTTCGACCTGGAACGGCTGGCGGGGCTGGGCTTGCGGCTTGGCGCCGACGTGCCGGTCTTCGTCCGAGGCGACAACGCCTGGGCCGAAGGCGTGGGCGAGATCCTGGCCCCGATCCGGCTGTCGAAGGCCTGTTATGTGCTGGCCGATCCGGGAATTCACGTCCCGACTGGGGAGTTGTTCCAAGCCCCTGATTTGACGCGCAATGCTGCACCCGCGAAAATAGCCGACTTCGTTTCGGGAAAGTTGCTCGGCAATGCGTTCGAGCCGGTCCTGCGTCGTCGTGAACCCGCCATTGAGGCCGTGTTCGCGGCGCTATCGCGGATCGGCACGCCACGCCTCACCGGGTCCGGCAGCGGTTGTTTCGTCGAGTTCAGCGATCGCGCCTCCGCCGAGTGCGCGCTGGCGGAATTGCCGAAAGGATTGCATGCATGGATCGCGGAGGGCGCGGATCGCTCGCCGTTGCATGTTTCCCTGGCGAAGAGACTCTGAAAAACCACTGGGGCGTCGCCAAGAGGCCTAAGGCACCGGGTTTTGATCCCGGCATTTCGTAGGTTCGAATCCTACCGCCCCAGCCACTTCTCAGGGAATGGAGAATCGGAAATGGAGAATCGTCGAGGCACGGGCCTGACGATTCTCCATTCCCCATTTCCCGTTTCCTCCTGACCGGACTTCGACATGCAAGACGAACGCAACCTGCTTGTCTTTTCCGGCAACGCCAACCAGCCGTTGGCCGCCAGCATCTGCCGTGAACTCGGCATCCGCCAGGGCAAGGCGCTGGTGTCGCGCTTCTCCGATGGCGAAGTGCAGGTGGAGATCGAGGAAAACGTGCGCAAGCAGGAAGTGTTCGTGATCCAGCCGACCTGCGCGCCCAGCGCGGAGAACCTGGTCGAACTGCTGGTGCTGGTGGACGCGCTTAAGCGCGCCTCGGCGGCCAGCGTCACCGCGGTGGTGCCGTACTTCGGCTATGCGCGCCAGGATCGCCGCCCACGCTCGTCGCGGGTGCCGATCACGGCCAAGGTGGCGGCGCAGATGTTCAACTCGGTCCATACCGACCGGGTGCTGACCGTGGACCTGCATGCCGACCAGATCCAGGGTTTCTTCGACATGCCGGTGGACAACGTGTACGCGTCGCCACTGCTGCTTGCCGATATCTGGCGCGCTTACGGCACGGAAAACCTGATCGTGGTGTCGCCGGACGTGGGCGGCGTGGTCCGCGCACGGGCCGTGGCCAAACGCCTGGATGATGCGGACCTGGCGATCATCGACAAGCGCCGCCCGCGCGCCAACGTGTCCACGGTGATGAACATCATCGGCGACGTGAACGGCAAGACCTGCGTGCTGGTCGACGACATCGTCGACACCGCCGGCACCTTGTGCGCCGCCGCCGCCGCGCTGAAGGCGCAGGGTGCGGTGAAAGTGGCTGCGTACTGCACCCACCCGGTGCTCTCGGGCCCGGCGGTGGACAACGTCAACAATTCCGAGCTCGACGAACTGGTGGTCACCGACACCATTCCGCTGTCGGCCGCCGCCCGCGGCTGCGGCAAGATCCGCCAGCTCAGCGTGGCCGAGCTACTGGCGGAGACGATCCGACGGATTGCGTTCGGCGAGTCGGTGAGTTCGCTCTATGTGGACTAAGCGGTAAAGAGCTAAAGAGTGAAGTCGGCGGCGTTGCCGCCTGCAAGTCGAAGCGAAGCCCTGCTTTTCTTCGCCCTTCGCAGCCCGCGCAGCGGGCGACTTCACCCTTCGCAGTTTTCAACAGCTCACCTGGTCGCGGGTGAGTTTTCCAAACCGCTGCGAGGCGGTTCATTCAACCGAAGGTAGTAAAGAAAATGGCAACCACACATGAAATCAAGGTGCAGCGCCGCGAAGACGAGGGTAAGGGTGCGAGCCGCCGCCTGCGTCACGCCGGTACCGTGCCGGCCATCGTTTACGGTGGCGAACTGAAGCCGGTCAGCATCCAGCTGAACCACAACGAAGTCTGGCTGGCCAGCCAGAACGACTGGTTCTACGCGTCGATCCTCGACCTGAACCTCAATGGCGACCTGCAGAAGGTGTTGTTGCGTGACCTGCAGCGCCACCCGTTCAAGCAGCAGATCATGCACCTGGACTTCCAGCGCGTGAACGAGAACGAGGCCCTGCACGTGTCCGTGCCGCTGCACTTCATCAACGAAGAGAAGTCGCCGGCCGGCAAGTCCGCCGAAGTGGTGGTCACCCACGAACTGAAGGACGTGAATATCGCCTGCCTGCCGAAGGACCTGCCGGAATCCATCGAAGTGGACCTGGCCGCGTTGAGCGTCGGCGACATCATCTATCTGTCCGACCTGAAACTGCCGGCCGGCGTCGAGATCCCGAGCCTGAAGCTGGGCAAGGATCACGACGACGCGGTGGTCATCGCCAAGCACGGCAAGGAAGAAGCGGAAGCGGCCGTCGAAGGCGCCGAGACCGCCGAAGTCCCGGCAGCCAAGGCGGCGGCCAAGAAGGACGAGCCGAAGAAGTAATCGCCACACGCTGCGCCCGCACGCGCGGGCGCAGCGGCGATTGCCGCAGTGTCGCAATGGCAGGACTTCGTCTTATCGTCGGGCTGGGCAATCCCGGGCCCGAACACGCGCGGACCCGGCACAACGCCGGGTTCCGTTTTGTCGACACGCTCGCGGAAAAGGAAGGCATGCGCTTCGGCCTGGAAAGCAAGCTGTTCGGCGAGACCGCGAAAATACACGTTGGCGGCGAAGCGATCTGGCTGTTGAAGCCTTCCACCTACATGAACCTCAGCGGCAAGTCGGTCACCGCCGCGCTGCGCTACTGGAAGATCGCGCCGGAAGAGGCGTTGCTGGCGCACGACGAGCTCGATCTTCCTCCCGGCACCGCTCGAATCAAGTTCGATGGCGGCCACGGCGGCCAGAACGGATTGCGCGACACCATGCAGTTGCTGGGCCACGGCAAGTTCCACCGCCTGCGCATCGGCATCGGCCATCCCGGCCACAAGGACAAGGTGACGGGTTGGGTGCTGGGCAAGCCAGGCAAGGATGATGAAATCCTGATCGGGCGTGCGATCGACGATGCGATCGAGGTGTTGCCGTTGGCGGTCGCGGGCAATTTCATGGACGCGATGACGCGGCTTCACACAGGGAAATAGTCAAGTCGGCAGCTGGCGCTGCCTGCAAAGAGCAAAGGGTCAGGGCAACGAATCGCTCTTCTTTACCATTTACCCTTTGCCATTCACTGCTTCACAGAGTCAATAGTAAAGAGAAGCGCTGCTTTTCTTTACTCTTCACTCTTAACCATTGGCGGCTCCAACCCATGGGCATCAAATGCGGCATCGTCGGCCTGCCGAACGTCGGCAAATCGACTCTTTTCAATGCGTTGACCAAGGCGGGCATCGCCGCGGCCAATTTCCCGTTCTGCACGATCGAGCCGAACGTCGGCGTGGTGCCGGTGCCGGATCTGCGCCTCAATGCGCTGGCCGAGATCGTCAAGCCGCAGAAGGTGCTGCCGACCGCGGTCGAGTTCGTCGACATCGCCGGCCTGGTCGCCGGTGCAGCCAGTGGCGAAGGCCTGGGCAACAAGTTCCTGGCCCATATCCGCGAAGTCGACGCGATCACCCATGTGGTCCGTTGCTTCGAGAACGACGACGTGATCCACGTCAACAACAAGGTCGATCCGCTGTCCGACATCGACACCATCGATACGGAACTGGCGCTGGCCGACCTGGACAGCGTGGAGAAGGCGCTGAACCGCGCCGAGCGTTCGGCCAAGCAGGGCGAGAAGGACGCGATCGCGCGCAAGCCGGTGCTGGCCAAGCTGCTTGCCGCGCTCAACGATGGCAAGCCCGGCCGTACCGCGGGCCTGGATGAAGAAGAACTCGCGCTGGTCCGTGACATGTTCCTGCTGACGCTGAAGCCGGTGCTGTACATCGCCAACGTGACCGAGGACGGCTTCGACAACAACCCGCACCTGGAAGCGGTGCGCAAGCGTGCCGCGGCCGAAGGCGCCGAAGTGGTGCCGGTGTCGGCGGCGATCGAGGAAGAACTCTCGCAGATGGACGACACCGACCGCGACAGCTTCCTGGCCGACATGGGCCTGGACGAACCCGGACTCAATCGCGTGATCCGCGCTGCCTACAAGCTCCTCGGCTTGCAGACCTATTTCACCGCCGGGGTGAAGGAAGTGCGCGCGTGGACGGTCAAGGCCGGCTCCACCGCGCCGCAGGCGGCGGGCGTGATCCACACCGATTTCGAGAAGGGCTTCATCCGCGCCGAAACCATTTCCTACGCCGACTTCCTCCAGTACAAGGGCGAAGCCGGGGCCAAGGAAGCCGGCCGCCTGCGCCTGGAAGGCAAGGAATACCGCGTGCAGGAAGGCGACGTGCTGCACTTCCGCTTCAACGTCTGAACGCGTCGCCCTGGTCTGCGCGCAAGCCGCCGGCTGCGGGCCACGGACCCCTGACGGGCGTCTTCCGTAACTGGGTGGATGAGCCAAGGAAAAGATTCTTCGCCTATCCGCGAAGGTGGGCGACCGGATCGACCATGTGGGCGTCCGCTGGGACGCCGTGTTCTGTCGGCCGGCAGCCGCTTTTCCCTCGACATGGCATCCATGTCCTGACTCGGGCGTGCGCCCGACCGCCAGGACACGGCTCTCCGCGAGGTAGTCATCGATACTTCGGCTGAAAGCCGCGCAGATCGGAGTCACGCCCCCGACTGCTTTTGATCTTGGGGCTGTCCTAGATAAGCACTTCATCTAGGATGGCTCATGGCTCTAAGTCGTTGTCGGATAAGCGAAATCCAGCAGATCAAGCTGTTGGAGCTGTTTGTCGCCCAAGTCACCGCCCGAACTGCCGCGGATTTGACCGGTGTGCATCGCAATACTGCTGCGCTCTACTACCACAAGCTCCGCCAATGCATCGCCGCCAGGATGGCTGAGATCGAGCCCGAACTGGCCGTGTTCGAGTGCGACGAGAGCTACTTCGGTGGTGTGCGCAAAGGCAAGCGCGGACGGGGTGCTGCGGGCAAGGTCTGCGTGTTCGGGATCCTCAAGCGCGGTGGACGGGTGTATGCCCTGCCGGTGGTCGATGCGACCAGCAACACCTTGCTGACCGCCTTGAAAACAAGGGTAAAAGCCGATTCGGTGGTCTATACCGACAGCCTGGCCAGCTACAACATTCTGGACGTGTCGGGGTTCCGGCATCACCGGGTCAATCACAGCCAAACCTTCGTCAGCAGGCGTGGCAACCACATCAACGGCATCGAGAATTTCTGGAATCAATCCAAGCGGGTCTTACGCAAGTACAACGGCATTCCACGCAAGAATTTCTTCCTATTCCTGAAAGAATGCGAGTTCCGGTTCAACTACGGCACACCGAGACAACAGCTTGCTACTCTGCGAATCTGGCTCGACCTGTAATCCTTATCTAGGACAGCCCCTTGATCTTTGGTTGTTGGAAGAAGCATCGACAACGAATCGCCGTCGCTTCCGGAGCCAGCGCACAGGCCGCCTGGCTGCGGGTGCCATCATCCAGGGTTGGGAGAAGAATCAAAGAACAGCCCTCCCGTGCGGGAGGGCCGTGTATGTCGGGCTCGGTGGGTTACAGCGGCTTGCCGCCGAACTTCCAGGTGAAATTCAGGTAGTACGCACGCCCGATCGTGTCGTACCAGTTGAAGTTGTAGAACGGGTAGTCGATGTTGCTGAAGTCGCGCGGCGGCATGGCGTTGGTCAGGTTGTTCACGGCCAGCGAGACCCGGGCATGGTCGTTGATCTTGTAGCCCAGCGAGGCGTTGTAGCGCCAGGTGGCGGGCATGTAGGCCTTGACCTCCGGCAGGTAGGTTTCGTCCCAGTCCTGGTACCAGAAGTTTTCATCGGTAGGGATCTTGCCCAGCCGCGATGCGTACACCGTGGCGTCCCAGCCGTTGCGCTCCCAGCTGACGCTGGCGTTGAACTTGTCGCGCGGGATGTCGTAGCCGCTGTTGATGGCGAGCATGTCGACCAGTGCCGCGTCGGGGGCATCCTTGCGCTCGTGCGAACTCACCCGGGTGTAGTTGGCGGCGAAGCGGAACATGCCCAGCCCGGTTTCCAGGCGGTAGTTGGCGCTGAAATCCAGGCCGCTGGTCCGTTCCATGCCGATGTTCACGTAGCCGCCGTGGACCGAGGCGATGTGGTTGTCGGCGCCGCTGCGCACGACGCGCGCGATGGTGTCGGCGCAGAACTGCGAACCGGGATCCTCGCTGATGCCGAGGCGGCAGTCGTATTCGTCCTGCAGGATCTTGTTCACGCTCAGCGATTGCGTCTGGTTGCGCATCTCGATGTTGTACCAGTCCAGGGTGAAATCCAGCTCCGGCATCGGCGACCACACCACGCCCGCGGTCCAGGAGGTGCTGGTTTCTGGCTTCAGGGTCAAGTCGCCGCTGCGATCCAGCTGGAAACCCTCGTCGGAGAAATCGCAGTCGTTGAACGGGACGTCCGGCTGCTCGGTGGCGCAGCGGTAGTAGTCGATGCCGCCGCTGTCGACGGAGCCCTTGCCGGCGTACAGGTGGTGCAGCTCCGGCGCGCGGAACGCGGTGCCGTAGGAGCCACGGACCAGCAGCGTGTCGATGGGCCGCCATTCCAGGCCGCCGCTGTAGGTGAACTTGCCCTGGCTGCGCCCGGAAAAGCGGTACTGGTCGTAGCGACCGGCCACGCTCAGATTCAGGCGGTCCAGCACCGGCATGCGCAGTTCGCTGGCTACCGCCCAGCGGTTGCGGCTGCCATGGCCATCCTGGTCCTTCCAGCCCCAGTAGTAGAACGAGTCGCCGGTGGCCCTCGCGTCGGTGTTCAGGTCGTAGCCCTGGTTGCCGAATTCGGCCGTCGCGGCGATTCCCGCCGCGCCGCCGGGCAGGTCGAACAGGCTCGCATTGGTCACGGTGAACGACAGCGTCTCGTTGTGCGACTCGGGGTTGTACACGATGTGCGACAGCATCGAGTCCATCTGTTCCGTGGTCAGCGGCGTGTAGAAGCGATCCAGGTCGCCGGCGTAGATGGGATAGCCGTCGTCATCCGTGCCCAGCTGCGGGCCCATGAAGTAGTCGTTCGCCACGCTGGAAAGGATGCGCGGCCAGCTCACCTCCGCCTTGTACCGCGAGTAGCTGAGCGCTGCCTCGTAGTCCCAGTCCCCGCCGAGACCGCCGCGGAAACCGGTGCTCAGGGCGACGGTCTTGCCTGTGGTCTCGGTGAAGCTGTTCTCCACGCCGCCCAGCTCCTGGGGCGTGAACCGGCGGCGCCACCATTCGAGCTGGCCGGTGCTCTGGTTGAAGAAGTAGTCGGTGATGGCGTCGGTCTGTGCCGTTTCCCACGTGGGCAGGCGGCCGAGCTGCTTCATCTTCTGGTAGCCGAGCTGCACGTCGGCGAACCATTGATTGCCGCCGCCGAAGTCGTAGCCGAAGGAACCATAGGCGGTGATGCCGCGGCGCTGGTGGACGATGGTCTGCAGTGCGGCGGCGGTATCGCTGCCGCAGTAGGATTCGCCATAGCGGTTGTCGGTGACGTAGTACGAATCGCGGTTGCCCGCGTCGTTGCAAGCCGCTTCGCCGGGGTCGAGCCAGCTGTCGTACCAGTCGCTGCGGGCGAAGTAATCCACTGGCCTGTAGTAGTTGTCGAAATCGGCGACGTCCCTGGACGAATCCTGGCGATCGCGCTGGTAGCCCCACAGCGGCTTCTGCTCGTTGAGTTCCACGCCCATGACCGCGTTGAAGCTGCCGCGCGAGAAGCCGCCGGCCAGGGTCAGGTTGTACGATTCGCCGCCGCCAAGCTCGGTGTCGCCGTAGCGGAAGTTCATGGTCAGGCCGTCGGCCTGCTTCTTCAGGATGATGTTGACCACGCCGGAAACCGCATCGGAGCCATAGATGGCCGAGGCGCTGCCGGTCAGTACTTCGATGCGTTCCACCATACCCAGCGGAATACTGGAAATATCGGTGGCGCTGACCCCGCCATCCATCGGGAGGGGGAAGTCGGCCAGGCGGCGGCCATTGACCAGCACCAGGGTGTGGTTCGGGCCCAGGCCGCGCAGGTCGACCTGCTGCGCGCCGGGGGTGAAATCCGAGTTGCTGATCGATTGCGGGCTCTGGGTCGCGCCGTTGTTCTGGGTCATGGACCTCATCACTTCCGGCATGTTGGTGAAGCCGCTGGCGCTGATCTGCTCGGCGGTGATCACGCTGATTGGCGAAGGTCCCTCGATCTGCGCGCGGGGGATGCGCGAACCGGTGACCTGCACCGTCTCGAGTTCCTGCACCGCGGGTGCTTCCGCCTCGGGCGTGGCGGGGGCCTGCTGGGCCATGGAAACCTGGCGCACGGGCCGCGGCTTGGCCGGCGCGGCGCGCTTGACGATGACCATGGCCCCGGACGCATCGCGCTGGGCCACGAACTGGCTTCCCTGCAGCAATTTGCCCAAGGCTTCCTGCGCCGATTGCGCGCCTTGCACGCCTTGCGTGCGCAGGCCGCTCAGCTGTTCCGTGCGATAGACGAACTGCGCGCCCGATTGCCTGGCCAGCGCATCCAGGGCCGAGACAAGATCGCCCGGCGGAATATTGATCGGCGCCGCCTCCGCGGGTTGCGAATAAGCGGCCAGGGCGGCCGAACAGGCCAGGCTCAACAGCAGGACACGGAACGAACGTTGCATTGCTTTCCCCAGTGGCGCATGGGATTGCGCCGATCCTTAGACATGGACGAACGAGCCCGATAAATCCCCCCATCGGTATTCGCCGCGAATTCTGCGGAAGCCGGTAGCCGGTAGCCGGAGCGCAGCTCTTGATTTCCGGCTACCGGCTTCCGGCTTCCGGTTCACGGCTATGCAACACGATGCGGTCCGGCTGTTCCTCGGCGCGGACCGGGAAGCCTAGCTCCAGCAGGCGCACGAATGCCCCGGTGTTGGACCAGCGGAAATTGCCGCCCACGCGCAAGGCGGCGGTTTCCGGGTCGCCGATGACGATCTTGCGGTCGTTGTAGCGGTTGAATTCGGCGGCGGCGTCGGCCAGCGTGCTGTTGCGGAAGGTCAGGTAGCCGTCGCGCCAGCCGAGCGCACGCTCGGCGTCTTCGACCGATCCACTGTGCACCCGCACTCCCTGGGCGCTGGCCAGCGCCATGCTCCCGGCCGGGAGCAGGGTCGGGGGCGGGGAGGTGGCATGGCCGGTCGAGCCGGGCTGCAGCCGGACCGTGCCTTCGGTGACTACCACGCGAAGATCGGCGCGATCGCGGCGAACCGCGAAGCGGGTACCGACCGCGATGACCTGCCTTCCCCCGGCAACCACCACGAAGGGTCGCCCGGGGTCCTTGCTGACTTCGAAATAAGCCTCGCCTTGCTCCAGGTCGATGTGCCGCTCGCCATGCGAAAGGGCGATGCGGATGCGGCTGTCGCTGCTCAGCGTGGCCTGCGAGCCATCGGACAGCAGCACGGTCCGCACGCTGCCCATCGGGGTCGAATAGTCGGCTTGTTCCACCGTGGTGTAGCGGGCCCAGCCCCAGCCCAGCGACACGGCCAGGACCAGGCTGGCCGCGATGCCCAGATAACGGGGCAGGCGCGAGGGTTTGGGGGGCGTGCGCGGGGCGAATACCAGGTGCCGCAACTGCTGCAGCGGTTCCTCGGCGCAATGGACCAGCGCGTCGTCGTCCATATCGCCGGTTGCCCTGGTGCCGGGACCGTGCATGTCCGCATGTCGGTCGGAAGGAGCTCGCGACCACTGCCCGCGCGCAGGAATCGTCCCCGTCCGCAGGCCGGCACCCAGCGCCTTCAGTCGCCCACTGTGGGTCCAGGCCGCTTGCAGCCGCAGGAACGCGACCCGGTGGGCGGTGGCTTCCGCCAGCCATTCGTCCAGGCGCGATCCGTCCTGCTCCCGCCAGTCGCCGCCCTCGCGCCTGGCCAGCCAGGCCGCCGCGGTTTGTTCAATCTGCGCGCTGCTGGCCATGTCCGGTTCCGGTTCCATTTACATGTCCATGCCCGTTTTCGGCCCGCATCGCGCCGGATGGCATTGCCGCATCGCCGCCGCCATAGAAGTGCCCGGCCATCAGGCGCATGCCCTTGGCGACCTGCTTCTCCACGGTTTTCTCGCTGATGCCAAGGCGCATGGCCACTTCCTTTTGTGAGAGTTCCTCGACCCGTCGCAGCCAGACCACCTCCCGGCATCGGTCGGGCAGCAGGTCGAAGGCTTCGGCCAGGCGCCTGAGGATTTGCCGCCCGTTGAACCAGCGTTCGGGGCTGATCTCGTCTACCAAGACGTTCAACGGCTCGAAATCACCCACTGGCTCGATCGAGACCACCCGGCTGCGGCGCACGCGATCGGCCATCAGGTGCCGCGCCGTGGCGAACAGGAACGACTTGGGCGTGGTCGGCAGCGCCTTGCCGGCCGCTTCGTAGATGCGTACGTAGATTTCCTGGCGCAGGTCGTGCAATTCGTCGCGCTGCGGCCAGCAGCGGCGCAGGTAACAGGTCAACGCCTGCTCGTGGATCAGGATCTCGTTGGCGAACCAGGCGTCGAGTGACTCGTTCATGCGCCGACATTAACCCAATTGGCCCGGGCGGGCGGGCATGATTGCGAGAGGGGGAAACCGCCCTCCCGTTCGTCACCCTCCTGCATCTGCCCAGAGGACGTTCGATGACCGGTACCCCGAAAATCCGCTTCCGGCGCTTCGGCAATCCACGCCGCGCCTGCCTCTGGCTATGCGCGGCGATGCTGGCGTTTTTCAGCCTGCAGGCGGTCGCGCGAACCGCTCTAGACGCTTCCCGGCGCCAGGGCTACCACTATTACGAAATCGGCGACCTGCGGGCGCCGCGGCCGGCCGCGACCCCGCCCCGGCGGATGCAGGTCGGCGGTGGCGACTGGCCGTACGACGCCTTCCGCTGGATGATCGAGAAGGCCGGGCATGGACGCATCGTGATCCTGCGTGCTTCCGGATCGACCGAGGCCCAGGATGAATTCTTCAAGGACATCGGCGGCATCACGGGCGCACAGACCCTGGTCTTCGAAGACCGGCGCGCCGCCAGCGATCCGCGGGTGCTGGAAATCGTGCGCCAGGCCGACGGCATCTTCATCGCTGGCGGTGACCAGTCCAATTACGTGCGCTACTGGAAAGGCACACCGCTCAACGAGGCGCTCAACCAGCATGTGCGCGACGGCAAGCCTTTGGGCGGCACCAGCGCCGGGTTGGCCATCATGGGCGCCTACAGTTATGGCGCGATGGATGGCGGCAGCCTCACGTCCGAAGACGCCCTGAAGGATCCCATGGGCCCGGCCGTGACCCTGGTCGACAACTTCCTGGAGCTTCCCTTGTTGCCGCCGCGCCAGGTGATCACCGACAGCCATTTCGGCGCGCGCGACCGCCTGGGTCGCCTGCTCACCTTCGTCGCACGGCTGTCCAAGGAGGAATCCAGCGCGGAAATCAAGGGCATCGGCGTGGACGAGTACACCGCGCTGTGCATCGATGGCGAGGGCGTGGGGAAAGTATTCACCGGCAATGGCGGCAGCGCCTGGCTGGTGGTTCCGCAGGCGCTGCTGACCCAGAAAGCCGAGGGTGGCGAGCGGGAATTCCGCAAATTCATGCAAGGGCGCCTGCGCAAAGGGCAGGCGCTTGATTTCCCCGGGTTCCGTGTGACCGGCATCGGTACCGGAAGCCGGCTGTCGCTGCCGGATTTCAGCGTGGAAAATCCCTCCTTCCAACGCACTGCCGACGTGATCCACGGGCGGCTGGTGGTGCAGCCGTTAGACTGAAAGCCTGCTCCGGCCCCCTTTGCCAGCCCTCACCAAGAGACGGAAACCCCCATGAAGAAACTGCATCTGTGTGCCGCTGTCCTGTTCGGCCTCGCCGCGCCCGCTCTTGCCGCCCCTGCTGTGCCAGCCGCTACCCCTGACAACAGCGTGCTGCTGATCCATGGCGGCGCGGGCGTGGTCCGCAGCGACATGACCCCGGCCGACGAAGTGGCGGTCCGCGCGGTGCTGGAGCAGGCCTTGCGCAAGGGCCACGAGCAGCTGGCCGCCGGCAAACCGGCCCTGGACGCGGTGACCGCGGCGATCACCGTGCTCGAGGACGACCCCCATTTCAACGCCGGCAAGGGCGCGGTATTCACCCATGACGGCCGCAATGAGCTGGATTCCTCGCTGATGGACGGCGCCACCCTCAAGGCTGGCGCGGTGGCCGGGGTGCACACGATCAAGAACCCGATCCTGCTGGCCCGCGCGGTGATGGAGAAGTCCGAACACGTGATGATGGTCGGGAACGGGGCGGAGATATTCGCGAAAGAGCAGGGCATCGAGCAGGTCGATCCGGCCTATTTCCGCACCGAAAAGCGCTGGCAACAGCTGCAGCGGGCGCTGAAGGAAGAAGCGGCCGGCCAGGCCCATGCCGACCTGGAGACCGCCAAGCATTTCGGCACGGTCGGGGCGGTGGCCCTGGACCAGCAAGGCCATCTGGCCGCCGGCACCTCGACTGGCGGCATGACCAACAAGCGTTATGGCCGGGTTGGCGATTCGCCGATCATCGGCGCCGGCACCTATGCCAATGCCCACTGCGCGGTCTCCGGGACCGGTTGGGGCGAGTTCTACATCCGCGCCGCCGCCGCCCACGATATCTGCGCGCGCATGGCCTATCTGAAGGAAACCCCGCAGCAGGCCGGTGAAACCGTGATCAACCAGATCATTCCAAAGCTGGGTGGAGATGGCGGGGCCATCGTGCTGGGGTCCGACGGCGCCATCGCCACCCCGTTCAACACCGAAGGCATGTATCGCGGCTGGATCGGCGCCGACGGGGTCCCGCACGTGGCCTTGTATTCGAGCGAGACGCTGCCCTCCCATCCACCGGGCGGCGCAGCCAAGCCCTGATCGCTTTGTCCGTGCGAGTCTGAACGGGGCTGGCTATAATCCAGCCCGCAGAGTCCCTGCAGGTCATTCATCTGCCGCTCGAAGCAATTGTCCGGTTGACAGTGCCCGGACTACAGGCGAAAATCACCGGCTGTTTCACCCCGGTTTGGTCGCTCCGGTTTTATTTGGCCGGTTCTGGCTTCATCAGATCTACGAAATCCGGAGGGATACCCAAGCGGCCAACGGGGGCAGACTGTAAATCTGCTGGCTTACGCCTTCGGTGGTTCGAATCCACCTCCCTCCACCAGTTTCTGTTTCCAGCTTTGTTTTCACCGGTTCCATCGCCAGTTCCAAGTGTCACTGCAGTTTCCCGGCGCGGGAGTAGTTCAATGGTAGAACCTCAGTTTTCCAAACTGATTACGAGGGTTCGATTCCCTTCTCCCGCTCCACTGGACGCCAGTACGCCAGCAACAAGTTCCAAGTAGGAAATAAACGTTTCAGCAATGCGCTCACGTAGCTCAGTCGGTAGAGCACCTCCTTGGTAAGGAGGAGGTCGAAGGTTCGATTCCTTTCGTGAGCACCATATTCGGTCACCAACCTTTTCAACGATCTCGAGATAAGCAGCCATGGCAAAGGGTAAATTCGAACGCACCAAGCCGCACGTGAACGTGGGCACGATTGGTCACGTTGACCACGGCAAGACGACGCTGACGGCGGCGCTGACGAAGATCGGCGCGGAGCGCTTTGGCGGC
>JAYRTC010000007.1:0-109595 GCA_041919795.1 Pseudoxanthomonas sp.
GCCCCATGGGCGCGAGCTCTTCGTTCCGCATCAAGGATCCCATCGAAGAGCTCGCGCCCATGGGGCGCTCCTACGACAGGAGTCTGGCCAGCTGTTCCCCATCGAACGGCCAATCCAGCTCCACCCCCGTGCCGTCATCGCGCAGCACCGGCACGCGCACTCCGTAGCGTTCCTCCAGCGCCGCATCGTCGTCGATGAACACACTCTCGAATTCCGGCACCCGGGCGTTGGCCAGCACTTCCAGGGCCAGGTCGCAGAGATGGCAGTCGTCGCGCTGGTAGAGGATCAGGGACAAGGCGGGTTTCTCGTGTCTGCTGGAGTGGACGGCGGCGGCGCGTAGTCGAATGACGCGGCCGAAGGCATAGAATAGCGCCCATGGCAGTCAGCACTTTCGACCTTTTCAAGATCGGCATCGGGCCGAGTTCCTCCCACACCGTCGGGCCGATGCGCGCCGCGGCGCGTTTCGTCGCGCGCTGGCTCGAGGAACCCGGGCGCCTGCGGGACGTGGCCCGGATCCGTGCCGAGGTATTCGGCTCGCTGGCCCTGACCGGGCGCGGCCATGGCACCGACAAGGCGGTGCTGATGGGGCTGGAAGGCCACTACCCGAACGAGATCGACCCGGACATCATCCCGGACACGCTGGCGCGCATCCGCGGCGAAAAGAAATTGCTGCTGTCGGGCAAGCACGAGGTCGCCTTCGACGAAAAGCGCGACCTGGTAATGAACAAGCGCCAGAAACTGCCGTACCACACCAATGGCATGCGCTTCACCGCCTTCGACGCGAACGACGAAGTGATCGCCACGCGCGACTACTACTCGGTCGGCGGCGGTTTCGTGGTCAACCAGGACGATGCGGCCTCGGATCGCATCGTCGCCGACAGCACCGAATTGCCGTATTCGTTCAAGAGCGGCGACGAATTGCTGGCCAAGTCGGCGAGCAGCGGGCTGAGCATCGCACGGATGATGTTCGAGAACGAGAAGGTCTGGCGCAGCGAGGAGGAAGTCCACGCCGGCCTGCGCGAAATCTGGAAGGCGATGCAGAGTTGCGTGGCCCGCGGCATCCGCCAGGACGGCACCCTGCCCGGCGGCCTGCACGTCACCCGCCGCGCGCCGGCCCTGTTCGCCGAATTGTCGAGCAAGCCGGAAGCGGCGATGCGCGACCCACTGACCACGCTGGACTGGGTCAACCTGTACGCGCTGGCGGTGAATGAGGAAAACGCGGCCGGTGGCCGCGTGGTCACCGCACCGACCAATGGCGCGGCCGGGATCATTCCCTCGGTGCTGCATTACTACGACCGTTTCTGCCCCGGCGCCAACGAGGAAGGTGTGTTCACCTTCCTGCTCACCGCCGCCGCGATCGGCATCCTGTACAAGGAAAACGCTTCGATCAGCGGCGCCGAAGTCGGCTGCCAGGGTGAGGTCGGCGTGGCCTGTTCGATGGCCGCCGGTGGCCTGGTCGCCGCGCTCGGCGGCACTTCCAGCCAGATCGAGAACGCGGCCGAGATCGGCATGGAACACAACCTGGGCCTGACCTGCGACCCGATCGGCGGCCTGGTGCAGATCCCGTGCATCGAACGCAACGCGATGGGCTCGGTCAAGGCCATCAACGCCGCGCGCATGGCCGCGCGCGGCGACGGCAAGCACAAGGTATCGCTGGACAAGGTCATCAAGACCATGCGCGACACCGGCCGCGACATGCAGGACAAGTACAAGGAAACCAGCCGCGGCGGGTTGGCGGTGAATGTGATCGAGTGTTGATGGGGAAGTGATTTCCCTCATTCGCCAGCGCAAGCTCCTGATGGCGCTTGCGGCGCTGCTGTGCTGGCTCGCCGCCTCGTTCACCTGGACTTGGTATTTCAGTGCCGCGCCGGTGAATGTGCCCGTGACCAGCGGAAACACATTCGATGCCGATGTCCGGATTCGGCTACGGGAATCCTACCGCCTGGATCTCATGCTTCTCGCGGGCAAGCTTGACGCCCCCGAATTCTCCGCCCGCACCGCGGCCTGGAAGAACAACTCCGGCGTCGATCCACTCGATGTCCATTGGACCTTTACCGATACCGCGGGACGAATCGTGGCCACGGGCACCACCCGAACAAGGGATGCCGACTGGTGGAGCAGCTCAAGCCTCGGGCGCGGCATTGCCGCGCCTGGCCTGGCGCCAGGCCGATACCGTCTTGCCGGGCAACTCGGCTTGGTATCGCCTTCGATGCAAGGCATGGACATCCGGCTGGTGATGAATCCTGCCAATTCGACAGCATGGACCAGCTGGCAGCTTACCGTCGCGTGGTTGGCCACTGCGATCAGCTACCTGCTGGTGGTGCCCGCCACCGTGCTGCTCCTTCTGGTTGGCATTTGGCGCGCGGCGCGCTTCAGGGCCTGGGTTTGATGATCCTCTTCCCTTGGGGAAGAGGGACAGCTTCGCACAGCGAAGCGAGGCCTGCCCCCACTGAAGCGAAGATTGAGGTTTATCGCACGCACACAAAAAACGAAGGCGGGCTTCCCCACCTCCGTTCTGTTGCCGCGCTTCGATCGCAATCGCGCGTTACTGGTACAGCCCCATCACGCTGACATTGGCGAAGGCTTTCTCACCGACTACGCGCAAGTACCAGGTGCCTGCCTTGGGATTGGTGACCACCACCGCCTCGCTGTTGCCCAGCTTGGCCGACTTGCGTTCGTACAGCACCGTGGTCGGGATCGAGTCGTACGCCACGTACAGCGACACGTCACCGCTGCCACCGTAGCTGCGCAGGTTCAGGCTCCTGGCGCCGGCCGGCACGCTGATCGAATACAGCAGCCCTTCGCCGGCAGCACCGGTCTGGCCTGCGATGGCCTGGCGGTTGACCAGCAGCACCGATTCTTCGACGGTCGGTATCGGCAGGCTGGCGGCGGCCACCGCAGCGGCGGCATCGACGATGCCCGCGCCAATCGGCGTGCTGTTCGGTGGCAGCACCGTGAAAGGCTTGGCGGTGCGGCGCAGGACGGTCCGCACCTGGGCCGGCGTCAGCGGCGGATTGCCTGCGGACACTGCGGCTGCCTGCATCAGCGCGACAACGCCGGCCACGTGCGGACTGGACATCGAAGTGCCGATACTGCCTATGTATGCCTCACCCGCCGGACCGGCGACCGGCGCCTTGGTACCTGTGTTGCCGAGCGACCAGATCCAGGCATCGTCCGGTGCGGAACCGCTGGTGGCGTTGCCGCCCGGGGCGCTGATGCTGACGGTCGGGCCATAGTTGGAGAACCACGACTTGGCGCCGTCGATGCCGTTGGAGCCCACCGTGATCACGCCCTTGCAACTGGCTGGCGAGAAGTTGACGGCATTGGCGTTGGAGTTGCCGGCAGCCACGACCACGGTCACGCCGCGGGCGATGGCGCCGTCGATCGCGGCCTGGGTCACGACGTCGTCGCTGCAGGCGCCGCTGCCGCCCAGGCTCAGGTTGAGCACTTCGGCCGGGGTGGTGTTTTCCGGCACGCCGGCAACCGTGCCGCCGGAGGCCCAGATGATCCCGTCGGCGATGTCGGAAGTGAAGCCGCCGCAATGGCCGAGCACCCGCACTGGCTGCACCTTGGCCTTGTAGGCCACGCCCGCCACGCCGATGCCGTTGTTGGTGACCGCGGCCACCGTGCCGGCGACGTGGGTGCCGTGGAAGGAGCTGCTGCTGGTGCGGCCGCACCACGGCATCGACGCATCGGTCCAGTCGCCGGTGTCGCGCGCATCCGCATCGCGGCCATCGCCATCACCGGCGACATCGGGGTTTTCCTCGTCCTGACCGTAGGCGCCGATGAAGTCGTAACCCGGCACGATGTTCGCGTTGAGGTCGCTATGGTCCAGATAGCCGGTATCGATCACCGCCACCACCACGCCCTCGCCGGTCGAGGTGTCCCATGCGGTCGGCGCACCGATGCCGGTCGTGGGATGGGTGTAGTGCCATTGCTGGTTGAACCGTGGATCATTGGGGATGACGTCGTAGTGGTGCTTGATGTAATCCGGTTGCGCGTATTGCACCGCCGGGTCGGCACGCAGTTGCGTCAGCAACGCATTGGCCTCGGCCTGGCTCAGGCTGCGCGACAGGTGGATCACGTCGGCGCCGACCGCCAGTTTGCGCACATGTTGCAGGGTCAGCGCGCCGCCGCCCACCTTCGCGCCAGCGACGCCGGCGCGGGTGGCGGCCGCATTGACTGCACTCAGTGCGTACGAAGCGCTGCGCTTGGCGGCAGTGCCTTCCTTGTACTTGACGATGAAGCGATTGAAGCTGGTCTGCGCCGGAACATCGGCGGGCATGACTTTCAAGCGCGATGCGGCGGGTCTGGTCGCAACCATGGCGGCCGAGCCGGTGACCATTCCCGCGCGCGTCGCCTTCAGGGTGGCCGGGCTGCTGTAGCTGGAAGCGAAGGCCGACAATGCGGCGACCACGGCGGTGGCCAGCGTGCCGGCGCACAGGATGCTGGTGTTCATTTTCATTTCACTCTCTCCAGGGAAATACAAGGTGGGCGATGGATGCCGGGATCGGTTCGAATCCAACCCGGCGTCCTCGCCATGGACGGTCGTGGCATGCGATGTGCCTGGGACTTGCTTGCTGTCGTCCGCCCGCCTGTTCCAGTCATGCGCCAGGAATTGCCTGCGCGTGACCGGACAGGGAACCGGACCAGGACAACGACGCCTGCCGGGTTTACAAGTCGATGCCGAAGCCGGCGCCGACCGACTGGTCATCGCTGCTGAACGCGCCACCGAGACTGAACGACGCGCGCTCGCCAATCGCCTTCGAGTAACCCACCGACAACGCGCTCTCGCCGTTCTGCCAACCGGCACCGACCGCGATGCGGCCGCGCGGACTGCGGCTGCCGGCGGCGTTGATGGCCATGTTCATCATTGCCGCGTTCATCGCACCAGTGCGGTCGATGCGCTGGTCCTGCTTGCCCAGGCGATTCCACACGTCGTCGCTCAACTGGGTGAACTGATCGTTGATCGCGGTCAATCGACTGTCGGTATAGGCATTGGCCCGGGTCAGGGTCTGGGTGGCGGTGCTGTCGGTGTAGGCATTGGCCGAGGCCAGCGTGGCCGCATCGCCGGCCTGCATCTGGCCGACGTTGGCGGCATCGGTGGCGGCGACGCCGTTGGCGACGTTGGTGACGCGGCGTTCGTTGCCTGCGCTGCCCACCGACACGGTGTTGGCCTGGTTGGCGACCGAACCCTGGCCCAGCGCGACCGAGTTCCCGCCGGTTACCGAGGCACCCTGGCCGATGGCCGTTCCGGATCCAGCGGTGACGCTGGCATCGGCGCCGATCGCCACCGAATTGGCCGCGTCGCCGGCGATGCTGCTGTTGTTGCCGACGGCGGTACCGCTGTCGGCACCGACATTGGCACCGCTGCCCACCGCGGTGTCGGTGGCGTCGGTGGCGTTGCTACCGGTGCCGATCGCCAGGCCATTGCCGGTCCCGGTCGGCAGACCACTGCCGCTGCCCTGTTCGAGCTGGGCCAGGCGCCCGCCCAGTCCACTCAGCGCGCCATCGATGGCGCCCAGCGCATCGCCGATATTGCCGTAGCTGCCACCCTGGACGACATAGGTCGGGGCGACCATCATCCCGTTGGCACCCAACATCGCACCGCCGCCGAAGGCCGAGACCACCGACTGCAGCTGGGCGACATTCACCGCATCGTTCGCCTGCGTGCCGGCCTTGAGGTTGGAAAGCGTGGTGCCTTCCGCGCCATCCAGGGTGATCGTTTCCTTGTCGTCGTCGTCGTAGGCGACCGCATTGGCGATGGTGCCGGCAACGTCGCCGAGCTGGCCTTCCAGGACCTCCACGCGCCCATTGGTCTCGAACAACTGGCTGCCGTTGACCGCATCGGTGCTGGTCGCGTCGACCGCACCGGCGGCGACATTGGTCAGCACGGTGCCATCGGCACCGGCGAAGGTGACCGTGCCCTTGCTGCTGTCGTCGTAGGCGATGGCGTTCTCGGCCAGGTCGCCCAGGTTGCCCGCCACTTCGTTCAACTGCGCCAGGTTCACCGCATCGGTAGCTTCGGTGCCGGCGGCGACGTTGGTGATCTGGCGATCGACCGCCGCATGCACCACGCCGCCGAGGTCGGTCCACGCTACCGCCGCGCCCACCGACACCGTGTTGGCGCGAGTGGCCTGGCTACCGGCACCCAGCACCACGGAGTTGGTGGCCTCTTGCGTGGCCCAGGAATTGGAGCCGAGCACGGTGGAATTCACCGCCTGCGCATAGCTGTTGTAGCCGATCACGCTGGCGCCATCCTCGGTCGCCCAAGCTTCGGTGCCCAACGCGGTGGTGTAGTCGCCGTTGGTGACGCTGCGACCATCCAGGCCCGCGCGCGAACCCGCGCCGATCGCGACGCCGTTCGCGCCGGTTGCCGTCGCCGAAGTCCACGAGCCCGGCGAGGTTCCGCCCAGCGCGACGCTATTGGCGCCATCCGCCAGCGCGTACTCGCCGATGGCCACGCCACCGGAGCTCTCGAAGGTGCTTTCGCCAGTCATCTCGTCGAACACCCAATGCCCCGCGGCGGCATTGGTGCCGATCGCGGTGCCGGTGATGCCCGCGGCCGAGCCGAAACCTATCGAGGTCGCGCCTTGCCCACCTGCGTAGGCATAGCCGCCGATCGCGGTGGCCGTCCATTCCAGGGCCTGGCTGAAGGCGCCGAATGCCATGCTGAAGGGGCCATCGACCAGCGCGCCCATGCCGATCGCGATGCCGTACTGGCCGCTGACTTCGGACATGGCGCCGATCGCCACGCTGTCCCAGCCATGGGTCTGCGCACCCGCCCCGATCGCGGTGCTGTTGTCGCCATTGGCCGTGGTGGCATGCGCATTGCCCTCGCCATCGACATAAATGCCACCGATCGCGGTGGATGCATGGCCATTGGCCTGGCTGCCATAACCATTGGCGGTGCTGTACTCGCCGAAGGCGCCACTGCCGGTACCCATCGACGTCGAACCGGTGCCCAAGGCCAGGCTGCTGCCACCGATGGCGGTCGAATAGTCGCCTTCGGCATCGGCCTGGTAGCCATAGGCGCTGCTGTCGATGCCGTTGGCGATGCTGTTGGCGCCGGTCGCGGTGCTGTTCTCGCCCGCGGCCAGGCTCATCGCGCCGGTCGCGGTGGCGTTGGCGGCCAGGGCATTGGCATTGGCGCCCAGCGCTTGCGCATTGTCGCCGCTGGCACCGGCATAGCTGCCCATCGCGATCGCGTTGGCGCCTTCGGCCAGTGTCGTTTCGCCGACATCGGGCTCGCCGTCACCGTCCAGGTCGATCCATTCCGCACCACCAATCGCCACCGCACCCTCGCCCATGGCAGCGGCGTTGTGGCCACTGGCCACGGTGTTGGCGCCATTGGCCAGGCTGTTCGCGCCGATGCCGACGGCGCCTTGGCCGATGGCCCCGGCGTGCGCGCCCAGTGCGATGCCGGATTCGCCTCCCCCGGCGACGGCATTGCCGCCAATGGCGATCGATTCCCTTTCCAGCGCCGCACTCTGGAAGCCCGACGCGATGCTGCCGACTCCATCAGCGGAGGATTCGCTGCCAATGGCGGTGGAAGCCTCGCCGTTGGCCCTGGCCTGCGCACCGATCGAGGTGGCCGCCGACTCGCCTTCCGCCGTGGCGGAGGCGCCGATAGCGGTATTGGCGAAGCCCAGGCTCATCGACGTCTGGCCCACGGCCACGCTGGCATGGCCATAGGCAACGGCCCCCTGGCCGACGGCGGTGCCGCCAATGCCCGGCGCCCAGGCTTCGCCGCCGATGGCTGTGCTGGAGTTTGCCGCGGCGTGGGCGCGAACGCCCATGGCGACCGATTCCCAGCCCTCGGCCACGGCGTTGTTGCCGATGGCCACCGCGCCTTCGGCCTCGAATATTTCACCATCCTCGTCAACCCAGTCCTGGGTGGTCGCGCCACTGCCGATAGCGATCGAACCCACACCGGAAACCGAAGCATCGTCGCTGCCATCACCAGCACCGTCAGCCTGGAAATAGCCACTGCCGGTAACCACTTTCGGAACGACGTTACCGGCCTTCGCGCTGTTTCCGCCGGCGATCGTGGCTTGCTCGAACAGCGCGCAATCGATCTGCGTGGCGGGCGCTCCGGCGGCCGCGCGGATCACGCAGGTATCGCCTGTGCGCTCCATGGTCAGTTGTTCGGCATGGGCCGCGGGCGACAATGCGGCGAAACCGAACGCCAGCACCACCGCGCCCAGCCCGGCTGCGACCACGCGCCGACGTCCATCCTGCTTGCCGCATGCCGGTGCCAGTTCCGAAACCACCACCATCATCTGCTTGGCCTGGCTCCACACCCGGCTGAATACCTTGTTCATCGATTTCTCCGCCCACGTTGGTTTTATTGAGAGCAAACGATGCCCGTCGGCCAAAAACGCCCGGAAAAAACGGTCGTTGCCGCTGCATCGGATGCAGGTTGCTGGTTGGGACCCGCCCTCGCCGTGGGCACAAGTCTTGGTGGCCCGTGTACCGCCCCCCTCCAGGAGCATCAGGCCGGGTTCGAACGTAAGGCGCGGCGATGCGCGCTGTCACGCTCGCGTTCTCACCTAAAAATCACCGACTTCTCACCTTCGTCGAGGTCTTGGCGCAAAATGCACGCCACCGAAGACGGGAACACCTGCCTGCGGACATTCGAAAACGCACCCGCGGGGAAAAATTCCACCCATGTTGAATCGTTTCGTGAGCTGGTTGCGCAATGCGCCGATTGCCGACCCGGTCGACCGCCGCAACGCGCCGACGATGCAGGGGCTGTTCCTGCTGATGGGCTTGTCGATCCCGGCCAGCTGGATCTATTTCCTGGCCACCGGCGGCGTGCCGACCGGGGGCGTGGTGATGATGGTGCTGTCCATCGGCATGGCGGCATTGGCACTGGCCTGCGTGGCGATGATCCGCAAGGGACGCTTTCGCGCCGCCGTGATCCTGTTCCTGGCCGTGTTGTTGCTGATCCAGGAGGCCAACTATCTGCAGATGGGCTTCAAGTTGCTGGGCACGAACCAGATCGACCAGTTCCTGATGCTGATCATCGGCGGCCTGGTGCTGGGCCGACGCGCGCTGTGGACGATCTTCTTCGCCTTGCTGGTGGTGGCCATGAGCGGATTCGCGGTGGACGCGTACCGCCTGATGGACGCCGGGCAAGCCGGCACTGTCGCCTACAGCCCCCTGTTCTCGGTGCTGTTCGGTTACCTGCTGGTCGCGCTGGTGCTGGACCGCACCATCACCGCGCTGCGCGAAAGCCTGGCCGAATCCAATGCGCGCGGCCGCGAGCTGCAACGCGAGATGGCCGAACGCGAACGCACGCACACCCAGTTGATCCACGCGCAGAAAATGGAAGCCAGCGGCCGCCTCGCCAGCGGCATCGCCCACGACTTCAACAACATCCTCGGGGTGGTCCTGGGATTCGCTTCGCAGCGGCACTCCGAAGCGGGCGACGGCCACCCGCGTGTCGCCATGCTGGAGGACTCCCTGGAGGGCGTGGAGATCGCGGCTCGCCGCGGCGAAGCCATCAGCCGCAAGCTGCTGCGCTTCAGCCGCAATGATGTGGCCCACGTGGAAACCTTCGACGCCGGCCAGGCCATGGAAGACGTGCGCCCGATGCTGCGCCAGATGTTCGACGCGCAGGTCCGCATCCATGTCGATACCGGCCAGGCGCCATTGCCGGTACGACTGGACCGCAGCCAGTTCGAACTGATGCTGCTCAACATCGCCGCCAATGCGCGCGATGCCATGCCGGAGGGCGGCATTTTCTCGGCGATCGCCCGGCGCGCATCCAGTCCGCACGGAGATCGCATCCAGATCGAATTGACCGATTCCGGCGACGGCATGAGCGACGCCGCGGTCCAGCGCGCGTTCGAACCTTTCTTCAGCACCAAACCGGCCGAGAGCGGCACCGGGCTGGGCCTGTCCGTGGTGCGCGACCTGGTCGAGCATGCCGGCGGCACCATAGGTATCGACAGCACGCCCGGCAAAGGCACCACGATCCATATCCAACTGCCGGTCGCACAGGCCGCGATCCTCGACAGTGCGGAACGGGCGTCATCGCGGACGGGAACGAGAGTCGCCTGACCGCATCCTTGCAGGCGGGGGTCAGGCGCCCGAAGCGGTCAGGACGTAGCCTTCGCCATGCACCGCGACCAACGGCAAGGGCTCGCCGCAACTGTCAGCCACCTTGCGGCGCAGGCGGTGGAGCATGGAATCCAGCCGGTGTGGATCGAAGTCGTAGGCATTGTCGGTGAGGGCGGCGATCAGCGTTTCCCGCGCAACGATCTGGCCCGCCGCCTCGATCAGCCGATGGCACAGGCGTCGCTCGCTCTTGGTCAGCGCCGCGCTGCCACCCGACGGCGACACCAGGCACCAGCCACCGCTGTCCAGGCGCCATCTCCGCAAGCCACTGGCGCGCTCGCCCCTTCCGCGCAAGCGTCTCGCCAGGCTGTGCAGCGTGGCCGCAAGCAGCTCGATTTCAACCGGTTTGGAAAGGTAGGCGTCGGCGCCTTCGCTGAGGCCGCGCACGCGATCCGGGGTTTCACCGCGCCCGGTCAGCATGACGATGCCCAGTGAGGGCGATTCGGCGCGCAACTGGCGCGCCACGGTGAAGCCATCGCTGTCGGGCAGGCCCACGTCCAGCACCACGATATCGGCGGACTGCGCCTTCAGGTGCGCGAAGAGCTCGGCCGCCGTTTCCAGGCCAGTGACGTCGAAGCCGAAATCCCGCAGGCGCGGCATCAGTACCCGGTCGCGCAGCAGAAGATCGTCTTCCAGCAGCGCCACGCGCAACGCACCATCGGCATCAATAAGCGGAGTCATCAGGAATCACTCGCCGCACCGGGCGGCAGGCCGACCATTCTAGAGAACCTCTGGATAATCCGCTGCTACTCGCCAAGGAAGTCCCGAACAATTCCCTGGAGCGCGCGCGATTTCCAGGACCCCGTTTGTGGCGGGCCCGTGGTTCGACATGCTCACCACGAACAGAGTCAGTTGTTCGGCTATTCCTCGAGCAGCTCACTGAAGATCCAGCGAGACCGAAAGTTGGAAGTTGGTACCGGTACCGGTACCGCTACCGGATTCCCGCGATCTCCAGCACATCATCCAGCAGCGCCGCCGCCGTGACTTCCGCGCCCGCGCCCGGCCCCTGGATCAACAGCGGCTGGTCGCGATAGCGGTCGCTGAAAATCGCCACCCGGTTGTCGGTGCCACCACCACCGCACAGGGGATGGTCGATTGGCAGGGGCTGCAAGCCGACGCTGGCGCCTTCGCCATCGAAACACCCAAGGAAACGCAATCTTTCCCCATTCCGATAAGCGTCCTTGAAGCGCGCCGCCAACGGCGCGTCCAGCAGGGTCAGCGCACCATCCAGTTGCTCGGTGGGAAGCGCGGCGAGTTCCGCAGGCACCAGCGATTCCACCCGCACTTCCTCCGCCGCCAGCGGCAACCCCGCCGCGCGCGCCAGGATCAGCAGCTTGCGGCGCACGTCTTCGCCGGACAGGTCCTGGCGTGGGTCCGGCTCGGTGTAACCGGCCGCGCGCGCCTCACGCACGAAGCCGGAGAACGGACGCATGCCGTCGTAATGGTTGAACAGCCAGGCCAGCGAACCCGACAACACTCCTTCCACCCGATGGATGCGGTCGCCGCCGGCCACCAACGCGCGCAGGCTGCGCAGCAACGGCAGGCCCGCGCCCACCGTGGCGCTGTCGCCGTAGCGCGCACCCGAGGCCCGCATGGCATCGGCGATGGAGTGCGCGCGCACCGATGTGGCGCCGTTGCCCAGCTTGTTGGCGGTCACCACGTGCACGCCGCGCGCCAGCCATTCGGCGTGGCGGTCGGCAACGATTTCGCTGGCGGTCGCATCGACCAGCACATCGCCGCGGCACAGCGCCTCGGCTTGCGCCCAGGGCGGAAGTTCGCTGGTTCTTGCCAGCGAAGCGCGGGCGCTCTGCAACGCCAACCCGGGCGCCCCGTCGCACTCGTTGAGCACCCGCGAATTGGCCAGCCACGCGAATGCGGGCAAGGGCGAACCGCCCTGCTGCAGGCGCTGGTAACGCGCGACGAAAGCCGCGCCGACCACCCCGGTGCCCAGCAACGCCAGTTTCGGCGCAGGCGATGACCGCTGCGCCGCCGCCAATTGCACGACCGTGCTCATGCGTCGACGAGGATGCGTTTGTCTTCCACGCGCTCCCGGGCCACGACGCGTTCCGCGCGCTGCAGCGCCAGGGACAGGTCGGCGATCAGGTCTTCGCTGGACTCGATACCCACCGACAGGCGCAACAAGCTGTCGGAGATCCCGGCCTTCGCGCGCGCCTCCGGGGTCATCGCCGCATGGGTCATCGTCGCCGGATGCGCGACCAGGCTTTCCACCCCGCCCAGCGATTCGGCCAGGGTGAAGAATTTCAAGCCATCGAGGAAAGCGCGCACTGCCGCCTCGCCGCCCTGCAGTTCCACGCTGAGCATGGCGCCGAAGCCCCTCTGCTGGCGCGCGGCGATGGCATGGCCCGGATGCGAGGCCAGACCGGGGAAATACACCTTCGATACCGCCGGATGTTCGTCCAGCAACGTGGCGATGGCGGTGGCGTTTTCCTGGTGCACGCGCAGGCGCGCATCCAGGGTGCGCAGACCGCGCAGGGTCAGGAAGCTGTCGAACGGCGAGCCGGTGATACCCAGCGCGTTGGCCCACCACGCCAGCTTCTCGTGGATGTCCGCATCGCGCGCGACCACCGCGCCGCCGACCACGTCGCTGTGGCCGTTGATGTACTTGGTGGTGGAATGCAGGACCAGGTCGGCGCCGAACTCCAGCGGCTTCTGCAGCGCAGGCGACAGGAAGGTGTTGTCGACCACGGTCAGCGCGCCGGCTTTCTGCGCCGCCTCGATGACGAAGCGCAGGTCGGTGATGCGCAGCAATGGATTGGAAGGGGTTTCGACCAGCACCAAGGTCGGCGATTGTGAAAGCGCCTCGGCCAGCGAGCGCGGATCGGTCAGGTCGGCGGTGATCAGCTCGAAGTGGCCCTTCTTCGCCAATGCATTGAACAGGCGCCAGCTGCCGCCGTAGGCGTCGTGCGGCACGACCAGTCGGTCGCCCGGTTCCAGCAACGCGTTGAGCACCAGGGTGATCGCGGCCATGCCGGTGGAGGTGATCACCGCGCCATGGCCGCCTTCCAGTTCCGCCAGCGCCTCGGCCAGCAGGTCGCGGGTCGGATTGCCGCTGCGGGTGTAGTCGTACTGGCGCTTGTTGCCGAAGCCATCGAAGCTGAAGTTGGAAGACAGCACGATCGGCGGGGTGACCGCGCCATAGGCGGCGTCGTGGTCGATGCCGGCGCGTACCGCGGCGGTGGCGGAACTACAGACAGCATCGTTGTCGTTGTGGCGGCTCATGCGGTTGCTCCATTCTCGTTGCGGTCGGCATCGCGCAGCGCGGATACCAGGATGTGGTCGATCTTGTCGGTTTCCTTGAGGAACGCGTCGTGGCCGTAAGGCGAGCGCAGCACGCGCAACTGACCGTACGCGCTGGAACCTTGCGTGTTCAGGCCTTCGACCAGCGCAACCGAATCGGCCAGCGGCACCAGGCGGTCGCCTTCCACCGCGACGATCACTGTCGGCACGGCGACCTGCGCGGGATCGAGGCGATGCAGGTCGATGGATTCGGACAGGCGCAGATAGGCGTTGACGGGAGTGCGCGCCACGTACTGCGCGCCGGCGGCGTCCAGGTAGTCTTCGGCGGCGCAGCGCACGCGGCCGTTGATGACTTCGGGGGCGGCGTCGAAACGCTCGTCGAATTCCTCCGGCGTGCGGTAGCTGAGCATGGCGAACTGGCGAGCGAGCGAAAGCCCCTGCGCGTCGGCGCACTGCAGCTGCCCCAGGGCCACGGCCTTGCGCTGCAGCGCGCGCCACGCGGCGGCATAGGGATGCGCGCGATGCGTGCCGCTGACCGCAACCAGCTTGCGCAGGCGCGCGGGATGGCGCGCGGCCAGTTGCAGGCCGACCAATGCGCCATACGAATAGCCGACGAAGCCATGCAACTGGCGGATATTCAGCGCGTCCAGCAACTGGACGATGGCATCGGCCTGGTCGGCGGTTTCCAGCGGCACGTCGAGTTTTCCGTCGGCGCCGAGGTAATCGATGGCAAGCAGGCGCACGTGCGCCGGATCCAGCGCGCGGCCCGCTTGCGCCAGCGCGTTGGCCCAGCCGTTTTCGGGAAAGGTTTCACTGGCCACCACGTGCCGGTGCGCGGAAATGCCGCCGGCCACGAACACGACCGGCAAGCCCGCCTCGCCGATCAATTCGTAGCGCAGGGTGACCTGGCGCAGGCCGGCATGGCGCAGCTCCAGGCGCAGGCTGATCTCGCCGCGCAGTTCACGCGAGGAATCGATGCCCGGCTCATGAGCCGATGGCTGCGGGACGGAAGGAACACCGTAGAAAGGAACAGTGTGAAGGGCGGCGCTGGCGAAGCTCATGGCGGTATCCAGTAAGGGAACTTGGACTACAACCATCGAGCTTCGCGGAGCTCGCGTTCGCCGTGCGTTGGCACGGTACGAACCATCTTCCGGCAGACGCTGAGGTCCCCGCAGGATTTGGCACCTGGGCGGCGCTTGCGCGCCACCTGGCTGCCCCGGCTTCATTGGGCCTGTCCCTCTGCCGGTCTCGATGGTGGCGCCAGCTTGCCAGCCATTTTCCGGGCTGTCAATCGCTTTATTCGCATGAAGCGATGGAATGCCGTGGGAGCGGCATCCTGCCGCGAGCCCTTGCTCCTTCTCTTCCGCTTGACTGAAATGCCGAAACAAGGAGCCAGGACTGCAAGAGCCCGCGGCGGGATGCCTCTCCCATTGCGGGGCGTGCTCGCACGTGTCGCGCGGGGTAACGCATAATTATCGAATGAGAAAGAATTTACTGACCTGCTGTTTCTGTCTTTCGCTGTTGGCCGGCTGCGGCACCACGGCACCCCGCACCTCCACGCCACAGCCTCCCAAGGCCACGACGCCGGTCGATGCGGTGATCCCCGAAGCCTGGGTCTCGACCGCGAACGCAGCCGATGAACTCGACTCGTTGGCGGTCTGGCCCACCGAGGATGGCCACACCTGGCTGATCGCCACCGCCAAGTCCAGCCACAGCCTGGTCGTCTACGACGCCGAGACCGGCGAGCGCCTGCGCAGCGTCGGCGGCCCGGGTACGGGCCCATTGCAGTTCGGCCGACCCAATGGCATCGCCGTGTTCGGCGACCTGCTGTTCGTGGCCGAACGCGACAACCATCGCGTGCAGGTTTTGCAACTTCCCGGATTCACCTCGCTGGGCATGGTCGGCGAGGACGTGCTGAAGGTCCCCTATGGCCTGTGGCTGCGCGAGACCGGGCCGGATGAACTGGAAATCTTCGTCACCGACAGTTTCATGACCGATTTCAGGACCCGCGAACTGCCGCCGATGGCCGAACTGGACCAACGGGTAAAGCGCTTCGAAGTCCACGTCGACGACGATGGCAAGCTGGAATCGCGATATCTCGGCTCCTTCGGCGACACCACCGAGGCGGGCGCGCTGCGCATGGTCGAGTCGATCGCCGGCGACGCGGCCAACGACCGCCTGCTGATCGCCGACGAGGACCGGCGCGTGGGTTCGACCTTGCGCGAATACAACCTGGAAGGCATGTATCGCGCCCACAGCCTGCCGTTGTTCGACGCCGATGCCGAGGGCGTGGCGTTATGGACCTGCGATGCGGGAGAAGGCTACTGGATCGGCGTGGATCAGCTGCAACCCACCATATTCCGCCTCTTCGACCGCGCCACGCTCAAGCCGGTCAAGACCTTCTCCGGCCAGGTGGTCGCCAATACCGATGGCCAGGTGCTGTACGCCGTGGCCACGCCACGCTTCCCGGCCGGCGCGCTGTACGCGCTGCATGACGACAAGGCGGTCGCGGCCTTCGACCTGCGCGACATCGTGCGCACCCTGGGATTGTCGGACCGTTGCATGTAATGAAGACGCGATCGGTCGCCGTGGCTTTGCTGGCCGGCGCGTCCTTGCTGGCAGGCATGACCGATGCCGAAGCCGCGCGCCTGTACCGGTGGAAGGATCGCTACGGCGTGACCCAGTACGGCGACCAGCCGCCAGCGCAAGGCGAACTCCCGGCCAGCGACGTCAACGTGATCCGCTTCCGCAACCCGCCTGGCGCATTGGTGCGGCTGCGGCTGGAGAACAAGGGCGGACGCTACCAGGCCTGGGCCGACAACCTGTTGCATGGGCCGGTCGAAGTGATGTTGCGCTTCAAGCACCACCGCAACGTGTACGGCAGCCCCGCCCTGCCCGCCGAGGCCACGGTCCCGGCGCGCAGCAGCGTGCTGGTGGCCACGGTCGCCGTTACCGATCCGGTCCGCGGCGGCGACTTCGAATTGTTGCTGGATGGGCTGCCCGGTGATCCGGCCGCACGGCCGACCAGCTACGAATACCGCCTGCCGTTCGACTACGCCCACGTACGCGTGGACCAGGGGCCGGGCGGAAGCTTCAGTCACAACGATCCGCAGAACCGCTACGCCGTCGATTTCGCCCTGGCCGAAGGCACGCCGATAGTGGCGGTACGCGAGGGCGTGGTGATGCAGGTGGAATCGGACTTCGACAAGGCCGGGCTCAATCGCGAGAAGTACGGCGGCCGCGCCAACTTCATCCGCATCCTGCACGACGACGGCAGCATGGCCGTGTACGCGCACCTGCAACCCGAGGGCGTGCAGGTGCGCACCGGCCAGCGGGTGCGCCTGGGCCAGCGCATCGGCCTGTCCGGCAACACCGGCTTCAGCACCGCGCCGCACCTGCATTTCGCACTGCAGGTCAATCGCGGCATGCGCCTGCAGTCGATCCCGTTCCGCATGTACGGACCACTGGGGGAGTTGAAGTTTCCGAGTAGTCGGTGAGCAGGGAGCCGGGAACCGTGAGCCGGCAGCAGGAGAGCGGCTCTTGATTTCCGGCTCACGGCTCACGGCTTCCGCAGGCAGAACGGCAGCCATTCACGCCTCCCCTGCCCTGGCCCGCAATCCGCAGGCGCTATAATTCGCGCCTCCCCGTTCCCAGTACGCGCCCGCGCGGGCGCCATCGCCATGTCCGCCGTCCCTATGTCAGATGTAGCCACCGAAGCCGCGCGCCGCCGCACCTTCGCCATCATTTCCCATCCCGACGCCGGCAAGACCACGCTGACCGAGAAGCTGCTGCTGTTCGGCGGCGCGATCCAGATGGCCGGCTCGGTCAAGGGCCGCAAGGCCGCGCGCCACGCGACCTCCGACTGGATGGCGCTGGAAAAGGAGCGCGGCATCTCGGTGACTTCCTCGGTGATGCAGTTCCCATACGAAGGCCGCATGGTCAACCTGCTGGACACGCCCGGCCACGCCGACTTCGGCGAGGACACCTACCGGGTGCTGACCGCGGTCGATTCGGCGCTGATGGTCATCGACGTGGCCAAGGGCGTCGAGGAGCGCACGATCAAGCTGATGGAAGTGTGCCGCCTGCGCGACACGCCCATCATGACCTTCATCAACAAGCTGGACCGCGAAGGCCGCGACCCGATCGAACTGCTGGACGAAGTGGAAAGCGTGCTCGGCATCCAGTGCGCGCCGGTGACCTGGCCGATCGGCATGGGCTCGCGCCTGAAGGGCGTGGTGCACCTGGTCAGCGGCGAAGTGCATCTGTACGAACAAGGCCGCAACTTCACCCGCCAGGATTCCACCATCTTCGCCTCGCTGGACGATCCGCAACTGGCCGAGCGGCTGGGCGCGAACCTGCTGGCCGAACTGCGCGACGAACTGGAACTGGTCCAGGGCGCCTCGCATGCGTTCGACCTGGATGCCTACCGCGCCGGCAAGCAGACCCCGGTGTTCTTCGGCTCGGCGGTCAACAACTTCGGCGTGCAACCGCTGCTGGACTTCTTCGTCGCCCACGCGCCGTCGCCGCAACCGCACGCCACCACCACGCGCGAAGTGGATCCCACCGAGGGCAAACTGAGCGGCTTCGTCTTCAAGATCCAGGCCAACATGGACCCGATGCACCGCGACCGCGTGGCC
The DNA here is from genome assembly GCA_041919795.1 of Pseudoxanthomonas sp. GTDB lineage: Bacteria > Pseudomonadota > Gammaproteobacteria > Xanthomonadales > Xanthomonadaceae > Pseudoxanthomonas_A. Next base: position 18,021 of record JAYRTC010000007.1, read on the forward strand.
TTCATGCGCGTGTGCTCGGGGCGCTTCGCCGCCGGGATGAAAAGCTTCCACGTGCGCACCGGCAAGGAAATGAAACTGGCCAACGCGCTGACCTTCATGGCCAGCGACCGCGAGATCGCGGTCGAGGCGTGGCCGGGCGACGTGATCGGCATCCACAACCACGGCACCATTTCCATCGGCGACACCTTCACCGAAGGCGAGGCGATCAGCTTCACCGGCATCCCCAATTTCGCCCCGGAACTGTTCCGCCGCGCGCGCCTGCGCGATCCGCTCAAGCTCAAGCAATTGCAGAAAGGCCTGGCCCAGCTGAGCGAGGAAGGCGCCACCCAGTTCTTCCGCCCGCTGATGAGCAACGACCTGATCCTGGGCGCGGTCGGCACGCTGCAGTTCGACGTGGTCGCGTACCGGCTGAAGGACGAATATGGCGTCGATGCCAGTTTCGAGCCGGTCGGCGTGGTCACCGCGCGCTGGATCCGCTGCGACAACGAGAAGAAGCTGGAGGAATTCCGCGACAAGAACGCGATGAATCTGTCGCTGGATGCCGCGGGCGAACTGGTTTACCTGGCGCCAACCCGGGTCAACCTGCAACTGGCGCAGGAACGCGCGCCCGATGTGCAGTTCCTGGCTACCCGCGAACATGCGCACAGCGTGGGCCTGGATTGATCCATGACGACGGTGACCACGCCGGTGCACGTCGGATTCAAGCCGATCCTGCTGCGGTTGTTGCGCTCACCGCTGCTGCGCATGATCTATTTCGTGCTGATGCTGTCGCTGTTCACCGTCATCGCGCGGTGGCTGGCGAAGGTGACGGCCATTCCCGCCAACAGCCTCAAGACCATGAGCGCCAACCTGGGTTCCACGGTATTGACCGTGTTGCCGTTCCTGCTGGCGTACTGGCTACTGGTCCGGGTCATCGAACGACGCCCGTTGAGTGAACTGGACTGGCGCAAATCGCCACAACTGCTCTGGGGTTTGCTCGCGGCATTGTTGCTGTTCGCGCTGGTGACCGCCGAACTGTGGGCCGCCAACGCCTACTCGATCAGCGGATGGGGCGATGCGCCACTGTGGACCCTGTTCCTGCTGACGGCGGTGGCGCCGGGCATCACCGAGGAGATCGTCAGCCGCGGCATCCTGTTCCGGCTGACCGAGGAAGGACTGGGCACGTGGATCGCCTTGCTGGTGTCGGCCTTGTTCTTCGGCTTCGCCCACATTTCCAACCCGGGCGCCACTGCCTGGAGTTCGCTGGCGATCTCGATCGAAGCCGGCCTGCTGTTCGGCCTGCTGTACCACGTGACACGTTCGCTATGGTGGTGCATCGGCTTGCACGCGGGCTGGAACTTCGTGCAGGGCGCGGTGTTCGGCATCCCGGTATCGGGCATCCGGGTGGACGGCTTGCTTGATTCGCAACTGCAAGGCCCCGACTGGCTGGACGGCGGCGGTTTCGGCGCCGAGGCCTCGGTGCTGACCGTGCTCACTTGCTGTGTGATAAGCCTGCTGCTGGCGCGGAAGATACTGCGCTCGCGCAGTGTGGTAGCGCCATTCTGGATGCGCGACCTGCGTATGGATGCAAGCTCTGCTGCATTGCGGTAGCGTGCACGCATGGACTACGAAGCGAACCCGCAAACACCCACGGCCGCAGAGATGCGCGACGAGCTCGCCAGCGCGCTGACCCATGGCCTGGGCGCCGTCGCGGCCTTGGCGGGCGGTGCCGTACTGATAACCCTGGCCGCGATCCACGGCGATGGCTGGCAACTCGGCGCTTCGATCGTGTTCGGCGTCAGCCTGCTGTTGCTGTACGTGGCGTCCACGCTTTATCACTCGATCCAGCATCCCGTCGCCAAGGGGCGCCTGAAGGTGTTCGACCACTGCGCGATCTATGTATTGATCGCCGGCACCTATACGCCCTTCACCCTGATCGGCCTGCGCGGGCCATGGGGTTGGGGCTTGTTCATCGCGATCTGGACGCTGGCGCTGGCCGGAGTGGTGTTCAAGCTGTTCTACACCGGACGCTTCAAGCTGCTGTCCACCGCCATCTACATCGCGATGGGCTGGCTGGTGATGGTCGCGATCAAGCCGATGCTGAACTCCCTGGATGCCTGGACCCTGGGCTGGCTGCTGGCCGGCGGCCTTTCCTACACCCTGGGCACGTATTTCTACCACCGCGAATCGATCCGCTATTCGCACGCCATCTGGCATCTGTTCGTGATCGGCGGCAGCGTGTGCCACTTCATCGCGGTGACCGCGCAGGTTTTGCTGCCGAGATTGCACTGAGCGCTGCGGCGGGCGCGGCCATTGCCGCGACTTCCTGCGGATCGCGGATCGTCAGCCGTCGCCCACCCGCTCAGCTTGCGATATATCTTTGCAGCTGGTCCAGCTGGATCTTCTGGTCCTCGATCACTGCCTTGACCAGGTCGCCGATGGAGATCACCCCGATCACTTCATCGTCCTCGATCACCGGCAGGTGACGGATGCGGTGCTCGGTCACCATCTGCATGCAGTGCTCAACGGTTTCGTTGGGTCCGACGGTGATCACCTCGGCGGTCATGATCTCGCGCACCGCCGTGTCGGCTGAAGAGCGGCCATGCAGCACCACCTTGCGTGCGTAATCTCGCTCGGACACGATTCCGGCCAGATGCGCGCCGTCCATCACCAGTACCGCACCGATTCCCTTCTGCGCCATCAGGCGGATGGCGTCGATCACCGAATCGCCGGGTGCCACCGCATGGACTTCAGGGGTCTTGCTTCCCAACAGCTGTCGTAACGAGTGCATCGACTTCTCCTTCGATACCGGTTTGCCGGGTTGAGGATACTCCTCCGGCACCAGGTTGCCAGACATCCACGAGGTACAACGGCCGCTGCTTGGATTCGTCGTACAGCCGGCCAAGGTATTCGCCGATCAGGCCGAGCGCGATCAGCTGGATCCCGCCCATGAACAGGATCACCACCATCATCGTCGGCCAGCCCGCGACTCGATCGCCGTAGATCGCGGCCTTGAGCACGATCCAGATGGCGAACACGAAGGCGAAGGCCGCGGTCGCCAGCCCCAGGTAGGTCGCCACGCGCAACGGCGCCGTGGAGAAACTGGTGATGCCTTCCAGGGCGAAGTTCCACAATTTCCATAACCCGAATTTGCTGCTGCCGGCCAGACGCGCCTCGCGTCGATAGGGAATCGCGGCCTGATTGAAACCCACCCAGCCGAACAGGCCTTTCATGAAGCGATGACGTTCGCGCAGTTGCCCCAGCGCCTGCAGCGCGCGCGGCGAAAGCAGGCGAAAGTCGCCGGTGTCTGCGGGAATCGGCGTCTTGGACAAGCGCCCGATCAGCCGGTAGAAACCGGCCGCGGTGGTGCGCTTCAACCAGTTTTCGCCGGCACGGTGGATGCGCGTGCCATGCACGTCGTCGTAGCCTTCACGCCACTTGGCCACGAATTGCGGGATCAGTTCCGGCGGGTCCTGCCCATCGGCATCCAGGATCAGCACCGCACCGCTTTCCACCTGGTCCAGGCCCGCGGTCAGCGCCAGTTCCTTGCCGAAATTCCGCGACAGGCGCAATAGAGAAACCCGCGAATCCTGGCGCGCCAGGCGCTGCATCACCTGCCAGGTGTCGTCGGTACTGCCGTCGTCGACGTACAGCATGCGTCCCTCGATCCGGTCCAGGCGATCCAGTACCGCGGCGATGCGCGGGTGCAGCGCGGGCAACGACTCGGACTCGTTGCGCGCGGCAACCACTATGGTCAGGCGTTGCGGAATCCCGGTCATGTTCAATCCAGCGTCTGCAGGTAAGCGGTGCCGCCGATCTGGCGGACCTGGCGTTGGATCCAGTTGGCCCGGCGCTGCACGAACGGGCCGGGCCGGGCCACGCTGTAACGTCGTGGCGCGGGAAGCACCGCGGCCAGGCGCGCGCTTTCCGCCAGCGACAGGCGGCTTGCATCCTTGTGCCAGTAACTGCGCGCGGCGGCCTGCGCGCCATAGATGCCATCGCCGAATTCGGCGATGTTGGCGTAGACCTCCAGGATCCGCGCCTTCGGCCACATCGCCTCGATCAGCAACGTGTACCAGGCCTCGACGCCCTTGCGCACCCAACTGCGGCCTTGCCACAGGAACAGGTTCTTGGCCACCTGCTGGCTGACCGTGCTGGCCCCACGCACCTTGCGGCCCTTGGCGTTGTTGACCCGCGCCTTCTCGATGGCCTTGAAGTCGAAACCGCCGTGGGTAGCGAAATTCTGGTCTTCCGCGGCCACCATGGCCACCGGCAGGTTGGCGGAAATATCCCGCAGGTCGCGCCAGTCGTAGGCCACGCGGAAAGACCAGTCGCCGGAACCCCAGGCCTCGCATTGCCGCGCGACCATGAAGGCCGAGAACGGTGGGTCGATGAAGCGCAGCACGGCCACCTGGACCACGCTGGCCGCGGCGAACAGCAATGGCAGCGCCAGCAGCCAACGCAACCAGCGGCGCTTCTTCGGTGATCGGCCGTGCGGTGCGGTGTCGATGGCGGTCCCCGGAAAGACAGGTATGGAGCAGGCTAAATGTTAACCTTTCGCCCCGGCCCACGCGCGTCCGATGCCTGCCTGCAATGACCAATTCCGCAAGTTCGATCGCAGACCTGATGGCGAATGCCGCCGAATCGATGCGGCGCGGACAAAACGCCATCGCGGTATCCCACTGGCGGCACGTGCTCAAGCTTGATCCCGACCACGCAGCCGCCCTCAACTACCTGGGCGCGCACGCATTGGCGCAAGGCGATTACGCCGCCGCGCGCGAGTACCTGCAGCACGCGACCATCGCCGACCCCGGGCTTGCGATCGCGCATGCGAACCTGTCGCGCCTGCATGGCCAGCAAGGCAATGCCGTGGCCGCGCTTGCCGCCATTACCCAGGCCATCAACGCCGAGCCGACCGCATGGGGCGCGCATTTCGAAAAAGCCCGCCTGCTGGAAGCAGCCGATCGCCAGCGCGAGGCGGCTACGTCCTGGGGTAACGGCCTGCAATACATGCCGGAAGGCGCAAGAACTTCCCCGCAACTGCAGCACTTGGTGCAGCAAGCCATGGCCGCCGTTTCCGCGAACCAGGAACAGCTCATTCTGTTCCTGGGAGAACGCCTGCATGGTTTGCGCAAAGGCCGCGGCCACCGCGAACTGGAACGATTCAATCATTCGCTGGACATCATCAGCGGGCGCAGGAGTTTCGTCACCGCGCGCCCGTTGATGCTGCCCATTCCACGACTGCCGGCCATTCCCTTCTTCCACCGGGAGGATTTCGAATGGGTCCCGCAGGTGGAAGCCGCTTTCCCCGATGTGCTGGAAGAACTGCAGGGCCTGCTGGCTTCCAACCAGGGTTTCGAACCCTATATCCAGACCGCCGACGGGGAGCCCAAGGGACAATTCGAGGAGCTGGACCAGAAGCTGGACTGGAGCGCGTATTTCCTGTGGAAAAATGGCCAGCGCATCGATGCGCACGCTGATCTCTGCCCGCGTACCGAGGCCGCGATCGCCCTGGCGCCGCAGATCTCGGTGCCCCGGCGCGCACCGGTGATCTTTTTCTCCGCGCTCAAGCCCGGCACCCATATCCCACCCCACAACGGCGCCACCAACGCCCGCCTCACCGTGCACCTGCCATTGATCATCCCGCCGGACTGCGGGCTGCGCGTCGGCGAGGAAACCCATGTATGGGAGCCGGGCAAGCTGGTCCTGTTCGACGACACGATCCGCCACGAAGCCTGGAACCGCAGCAAGCAACTGCGGGTAGTCCTGATTTTCGACGTATGGCATCCCATGCTCACCCCGTTGGAACGCGAGATGGTCGCCCGCACCATAGAAGGCATGATGGCTTTTTACGGCGAAAACGCCGACCTGGGAGAACTGTGAGCAATAAGAACGACGCCCAGACCCGCTTCCTGCTGCCCCGGGCCGGGGTGCGCGGGGTTTGCGTGCGCCTGCAAGACACCTGGCGGGACATCCTGTCGCATGCCGACTATCCGCCTACCGCCCGTGGATTGCTGGGCCAGGCCTGCGCCGCCGCCGCGTTGTTCACCGGGCACGCAAAGGTGAATGGCCGTCTTCTGCTGCAATTGCGTAGCCAGCATGCCGCCCTGCGCACCCTGTTCGCCGAGTGCACCGCCCAGGACACCCTGCGCGGCATCGTCCAGGTCACCGAAGGCATGGATGCCCCAGGCGATCTGCACCAGCTCGGCGCCGATGCCTTGCTGGCGATCACCATTGAAAATCCAGGCCTGGATCCACGCGAACCACAGCGCTACCAGAGCCTGGTCCCGCTGCAGGCAGCGACTCTTTCCGAGGCCTTCGAAAGCTATTTCCATCAATCCGAACAGTTGCCGACCCGCCTGCTGCTGGCTGCCGACGGCAATCGCGCCGCCGGACTGATGCTGCAGAAGCTGCCGGGCGACGAAGGCGACCACGACGGCTGGACCCGTGCCGGAGCCCTGTTCGACACGCTCGGCTCCGACGAGCTGCTTGCCGTACCCACCGGGGAGCTGCTGCACCGGTTATTCCATGAGGAGAATCTGGAAACCCTGGCCCAGCGCCCATTGCGCTTTGCCTGTTCATGTTCGCGTGAGCGGGTCGGCTCGATGCTTCACTCGCTGGGCATCACCGAGGCCCGGGCCGCCTTGGCCGATGGCCAGGCCGAGATCCGTTGCGAATTCTGTGGGCAACGCTATCTGTTCGACCCCGCCGGGATCGAGGAACTCTTTGCTTCGCCGCCGGTCGGAATACAGGCGCCCGAGCGGCTCCAATAGCCATTTTTGAGACGCACGGGGACTTGTTAAGGAAACATAAACCGAATAGCATCGATTCCCCTCCTTGGGGAACTCCGCGACGGGGTTTGGAGACTAAATCGGGCCATGAAACTGCGTCCTTTGCACTTGCCGCTTGTCCTGTTGCTCGCCTTGGGCGTGGCCACGGGCGCGCATGCGCAATCCAAGCCGCAGGCATCCAAGCGCGACTCCACCGTATTGCCGGTCTGGAACAACACCAGCGGCAAGGTCGAAGCCGTATTGCTGCTGGAACCCACCGGCGAAGCCGCTGCCGGCGCCCGCTGGCGCCTGGGCAGCAATACCTTGGGTGCGGCCTTCGGGCTGGAAGCGGGTGATTCCCTGGGTCTGGTCTGCAACCGCCAGAGCGGAATCGCCACCAGCATCGGCAGCCTGATCAGCAATTGCGCCGTGGCCGAACTCACCGACGACAGCGATGGCGGCAGCCAGCACATCAGCGCCGGCGCCACCCTCAGCCGCCCCGGCGGCAAGCTGGGCCTGTCGGCCGGCACTGGCCGCGACACTCTTCCGGCTTGGTTGTCCTCCAATGCCGGCGCCCGGGTGGAACAAAACGACCTGGCCATCTTCGGCCAGAAGAATATCGGCCGCGAGGGCTTCGTCCGCATCGGCGGCGCCGTTGCCCGCGCACGCCTGGTCCCGATCGCCGACGTCCCGGCGATGGCCGATCGCTGGAACAGCCGCAGCCTCAGCGTGGGCGGCGGCTACGGTGCTTTCAGCGCAAATATCGTCGGCCGCGTGGTCGACGTCCCCGGCCAGCCCGGGAAGTGGGAAGGCCTGGGCCTGGGCCTGACCTGGCGCACTCCATGGAGCGGCCAGCTGACCGTCGGCGCCGAGAACGTGGTCACCCGCGGCAAGAACCCGTTCTCGCCCAGCAATGAAAGTGGCGACGAAGGCACCGTGCCCTACGTACGGTACGAGCAGGACCTCTGACTCGCCCGCGTTTGCCTCGGGACTCTGCGACCGCATCGTCCCCGCCGCCAGCCCAAGGCGGACTCCCTGCAATAATGTCCGACGATGCCTGCCGGCGCCAAAGATCCAACCCCGTGACGCACTTCCATAACTCTCTTTTCCATGTCAGCCCTTCACTGGCCAACGGGAGAGGCTGCGGCTGATGCCTGGCGAACAGATACGGGAAGTTTCCAAGCTGATGCAACAAGGCGCCCTTGCCCAAGCCGAGCAACGCCTGCGCCGCTTGCTGGTTGAATTTCCGCAAGATCCGGCCGTACATCGGCAAATGGCCTTGCTTGCATCCTCCTCGGGGCGCCCGGAACTTGCGCTGGAGCACATGGCCACGGCTTCCCACCTGGCCCCCGACTCCGCCGAACTCCACTTCCAGCTCGGTTGTCTATTGGCTCATTCCGGTCAATACGAACAAGCGCTGCCTCATTTCAAGGCCACGACTTCCGCCCTGCCGGATTTTGCCGATGCCTGGCATTTCCAGGGCATCTGCCTCATGCGGATGAAGCACGACACCGCAGCCCTGCCCGCATTACGTTGCGCTTACCGTCTGGCGCCGGATCAGGGCAAGACCCTGGATGCGCTCGCCGAGACGGAATTCCGTGTCGGTTATCCCGCCGATGCCCTGCCCTTGTGGCAACGCCTGGGCCTATTGCGCCCGAAAGACATCAATGTCGCGCTCAAGAAGGGGGAAACCTACAGCCGCCTCGGCTCCCATGATCTGGCGATTTCGAACTACAACGAAGCCTTGCGGCATTCGCCCGATTCCGGCGACCTGTGGATGGCGCTTGCCCAGGCCCATGAAGACGATGGCGACCGTCAATCGGCCCAACAGGCCTACGAACAGGCGCTGCTCCTGCGGCCCGGCTGGGCCTTTCCACTGGCCGGCCTGCTCGGACTGCAGCGCGCCAAGGCGTCGGACGAACTGATCGGGACTGCGACCAGACTGCAGCAGGCAGCGACACTGACCGATCCCGAACGCGCGCTCATTGGTTACGAACTGGGCAAGGTCCATGACGGGCGCCGCGAATTCGAAAACGCCATGTCCAGCTGGCACGATGCCAATGCCGCGCGCCAGCGCATGATCGGGTCACTGGACCCCGCGTGGCTAGCACAACGCGTCGACAGGACCATGCACGAGTTCGACTCGGCATCCCTGGCCCGTCATGCCGACTCCGGCTGTGCGGACGATCGCTTCGTATTCATCGTCGGCATGCCGCGCAGCGGGACGACGCTCACCGAACAGATCATCGCCTCCCATCCGCAGGCCTTCGGCTGCGGGGAATTGCCCGATATCGCATTGATCGTGCGCAACCTTCCGCTGCAACTCAAGACCCCGCTGCAATGGCCGGAAATCGCATCCGTGCTGGATCCCGAATCATTGTCGCAAGCCATCGACCGCTACGTTGCGGCCAGCACTCGCCACGCCCCTCCGGACGCGATCCGGCTGATAGACAAGGCGCCGCTGAATTTCTTCCACCTGGGGCTGATCGCAATGATGCTGCCAAGGGCTCGCGTGATCTGGTGCAGGCGCGATCCGCGCGATGTCGCGGTTTCGATCTATGGCGAAAATTTTTCGCTGGAAGAAAAACTGGCCACCAGCCTTGCCGGTATCGGCCACTACATCAACCAGCAGAATCGATTGATGCGCCATTGGCAGTCGGTCTTGCCGATCCCGATCCTGGAGTTGCAATACGAGCGGCTGGTTTCCTCGATTGAAACCGAGTCCAGGCGAATAGTGGATTTCATCGGCTTGCCGTGGGATCCCGCCTGCCTGGCTTTCCATCTCAGCGAACGTGGCGTGCAGACGCCCAGCCGCTGGCAGGTCAAGCAACCCGTGCATACTCGTTCGATCGGGCGCTGGCGCAATTACGAGGCCGCACTGGAGCCTTTGCTGGAAGTATTGGATCCAGCCGCGTATTGAGCGGATCGAGGTGGACGACCGGCTATTGCGTCGCCGGTGCGATCGCGACTCCCCAACCCAAGATCCCTTCCTGCTGGCTGATAGGCAAGCAGGCCACTTCATGCCCGGGCCTGTGCTCACGGAAAAAATCCAATAGTTCGCTCATCCGCGCCTGGTCCAGCGCATGCTCCACCATTTCAGAGGTGCGAAGCGATGCTGCCCGCATCGTTTCGCGGTAGTCCGCCAACAACGACAACTGCTGGCCTGGATCCGTTCCATTCGCGCCCGACACCAGGCCGTGGGCCCAGGCGCGGCTCTCGATCAACAGGTCGGGCACCGGGCTGGCTTCGATTTCCTCGGCCAAACGATTCATTGCCTGGTTGTAATGTTGCCTGCAATCAAGCGCGTCGGTGTTGCTCTGCATGTCGGTGGCGCCACTGCGCGCACGCGCTATCCAGGGAATGATCGCTCCTGCCGCATGCAACAGCCCATCCGCTTCCAACAGCAATTGCTGGTTCGCTAGCTCCGCCTTGCCGACCCTGACCAGCACGGAATCGGCATGGTGCAGCACCAATGCAACGCTACCCTCCGCTTTGCCAACCCGCAGGATCTCGCGCAGCGCCTGCGGCCAGCGTGCGTATTCAAGCCCGAACTGACTGACGATCAGATCGAAACTCTGGTCCATGAACGGCAGGTCTTCCATCGCAACCCCCGTATGGAAAGTGATATCGGGATGGCGGGATGGCTGCAGCCACGTGGGTGCGACTTCCGCCAGGTCCACCGCGTCGATCCGGAGTTTTTTTCCCGCACCTGCGTGTTCATGCAAGAGCAACGGCAAGGCACCGTTGCCGGTGGCCAGGTCGAGTACGCGGTGATCCGTCCGCAGGCCCTGGAAACGCGCCTGCCAGAAATCGCCAATCGCACCGGCATAGTTGCCAACATAGCTGCCGATACAGGAATGCAGCGCTCCCCCTGCCCAATAAGAGGACCAGGCTTCTTTTCTGTCTTTCTTCACCGCGTCGTTCATGGCGCCATTGTCCGCATACCCACGCAAAAAAGAAGGGCCCCGTTGCCGGGGCCCTTCAAGATCAACTTTCCACGTGTCGCTTAGAACGTCTGCACGTAACGGAAGTACGTGGTGCGGCCATAGGCGTCATACAGGTAGAAGTTCCACGGACGGCCGTCGTAGGAGTTCAGCACGGGGTAACGATCACCCACGTTGGTCGCACCCACGGAGATACGAGCATTCCACGGGGTCTTGTAGCTGAACTGCACGTCGTTGGTGGCGTAACCACCCAAATCACCATGATCGCCGATGAAGTTGGTGTTGAAGCCGACCGTGAAGTCGCCGTACTGCCAGGTGTTCGCCAGGGTAGCGCGAAGATCCGGGGTGCCTTCGAAGCCGAGCTGGTCGATCAGGTCGCCCTGGCTATCGGAGATCTCGAACTTGTCGATGTAGGAAACCGACAGCTGGTTGACCAGCTTGCCCATGCCACCGAGATCGAAATCGGTGTTAGCACGGAAGTCGAGACCGGCGGTCTTCAGAATGCCCTGGTTGGCATAGCCGGTGAACAGCTGGCGGACACCACCGTCCGGACGACGCTCGACGGTCAGGCCGCTCGGGCAGGCGCCGTAGGTAGCCGGATCGTTATCGCAGTTGATCATGTCCTGCGCCGAGATCGACGAGATCGTGTTCTCAACCTTGATGTTGTAGTAATCCAGGCTCAGGTCCAGCCACTCGAACGGGTCGTAGACCACGCCCACGCTGAACTGCTTGGAGGTTTCCGACTGCAGGTTGGGGTTGGCGATGGAGTAGCTGTCCACCTGCAACTGGCAGTTCGGATCCGGATTGCCGTCTTCATCCAGTGCGCCCGCCGCGAGGCAGGAGCGCGCATCGGTAACCGGCTCGGCCGAGAACGTCTGCTTCTGGGTCAGGATGTCCAGGCCCGGGGCGCGGAAGCCCTGGCCGTACGAACCACGGAAGGTCAGGTTGTCCAGCGGCTGCCAGCGCGCGGCGATCTTCGGCGAGAAGTCGCTGCCGTAGTCGCTGTACTTGTCGAAGCGGCCGGCGACGGTGATGTCGAAGCTGCTGGTGAACGGGAACAGCCACTCGAAGTAAGCCGCGTACACATTGCGGTCGCCACCCGAGGAGTTGCCAGCCGAGCCGAGCACGGTGCCGGATTCCGACAGGGAGTCGTACTTGTCGTAGTACACGTCTTCGCGGTATTCCGCACCGACCACGGCATTGGACACGCCGCCGCCCATTTCGAACAGGTCGAAATTGACCGATCCGAACACTTCCTGGGTCTTCCAGCGCGAATCACGGCTGATGGTGACGGTGAAGCCCTGCAGCACGGCCGGGTCGGCGCCGAACGGATCACGCAGGTCGTAGGCACCCGAGTTGGCGGCCGCATTGGCCAGGCTGCCCAGCACGTAGCCACGGCCGATATCGCCGTACTTGTAGTCGCTGCGGCGGATGCCGAAGTCGACGCTGACCTTGTCGTTCAGCTGGCCCTGGAAGCCGACCAGGAAATCGGAGTTGGTGGTGTCGGTCAGGCCGTCGCGGTTACCGGCCGCGGCGAAGCGGTGGTAGAAGTAGGTCGGCAGGCCGTCGGTCACGCCGTCATTGGCGTCGATCAGTTCCTGGTTGTTGTTGATGTCCTGCGGGGTGCCGTCTTCGACGCGCACGATGCCCGGAACCGGGGCGTAGCGACCGAAGGTGTACACCTTGGTGACGTTGGCGGTCATGTACACCGACCAGTCGTCGTTGATCTGGTATTCGCCGCGGGTGAAGATCGACTTGTTCTTGACCGAGGCTTCGTTGGCGGCCACGGAGTTGAAGTCGAACGAGCAACGGCCATTGGACTGCATCCAGAAACCATTCTGGTTGCAATCGAAGCCGGGAACCGCGGTGACGCGGTAGGTCAGCTGCGGGTTGCCGTCCTCATCCAGGGCATTGGTGCCGTCCGGGTTCTTCAGGTAGGACCAGCTGGTGAAGTTGTTGCCATAGCTGGAAATGCCCAGGACGTTGCCGCCGATCTGGTCACGGGTGTAGACCATGCCGCGGCTGGAGGTCGAGGCGCCACCGATCAGGCTGCCACGATCACCGGAAATACCGAAGGTCACTGCCGCGTCTTCCAGATCGCCGCCGGTGATCTTGGTCTGGCCAATGCCGTAACGCAGTTCGGCGCCGTTGAAGTCCTTGCGCAGGATGACGTTGACGACGCCACCGATGGCATCCGAACCGTACACGGCGGACGCGCCGTCGGACAGGATTTCGATGCGCTCGACAGCGGCCAGCGGGATCGCGTTGAGGTCGGTACCGCTGGAGGCGGACATCGGGTTGGTCGGGGCGCGACGGCCGTCGATCAGCACCAGGGTACGGCCGGAACCGATACCACGCAGGTCGATGGTGGCCAGCGACTGGGCCGAGCTACCGGACTGCGGCTTGAAGTTACCAAACGAGGAGAAGGTGCTGTCGCGCAGCACGTCGGCCACGGACACGTCGCCGCTGGCGTCGATGCTGGCGCGGTCGATCACGACAACCGGCACGGCACCTTCGATGTCGGCGCGCTTCAGTCGCGAACCGGTGACTTCGACGCGGTCAAGGGTCTTTGCTTCTTGTTCGGTATCGGTAGCTTCCTGGGCAATCGCATTGCCGGAAACCAGCGCCGCCGCGCTGGCGAACAACGCGAACTGAATCGCGCCGGGCAGCTTCTTAAGGTTGGTCATTTGATGCTCTCTCTCAAAGTCGAGTTGAAGACCAGGTCGCAAGGACCCAAGCCAAATAAACAGACGCGGAATGGAGCAACGTCTGGTCGCCGAAGGATAACGTAATTTTTACGGCAGTGGATTAAACAGCGGGAAAAACCATTACTTCCTGTAAAAATATCATATGAAACAATTAGTTGAACCGTTATTAATTCGTGACGAATATGTGGTTTCGCCTGTTCATAAAAGCAACACGCACAATTCCAGCTGAATGCCCCCCGCTGCAGCAAGCAGTCAATGCCGTTTTTGCACGTCCCGTCAGCTCAGCGCGGCAAGGGTGCGTTGGGTTTCCGCGTGCAGCGCATCCGGCATGGCCGTGCCGTAGCCGTGCAAATACTCGCTGATTTCATCGAACTCGGCCCTCCATGCGGCAGGATCGAGTTTGAGCAGTTCGCCGAAGTCCTCCGGCGACATGCCGATGCCCCGCAGGTCGAAATGGCCGGGGTCGGGCAGCAGTCCGATGGGTGTCTCAACCGCCGCGGCCCTGCCCTGCACGCGTTCGATCATCCATTCCAGCACCCGCAGGTTCTCGCCGAAGCCCGGCCACAGGAACCGGCCGTCCTCGCCCTTGCGGAACCAGTTGACGTGGAAGATCTTCGGCAACTTCGCCCCGGGCTGCTCGAACGACAGCCAGTGGGCGAAATAATCGGCGAAGTTGTAGCCGCAGAACGGCTTCATCGCCATCGGATCGCGGCGCATCACCCCGACCGCGCCGGTGGCGGCCGCGGTGGTTTCCGAACCCATGCTGGCGCCGACCAGCACGCCATGGGTCCAGTCGCGGGTTTCGAACACCAGCGGCACCAGCGAGGCGCGACGGCCACCAAAGACGATGGCGGAAATCGGCACGCCCTGCGGATCTTCCGTTCGTGGCGAATAGCTCGGGCATTGCCGCGCGGAAACGGTGAAGCGCGAATTGGGATGCGCGGCCGGGCCATTGGCCGGATCGTAGTCGCGGCCCTGCCAGTCCCTGGACGGCACGCGCTGGTCCAGGCCTTCCCACCAGGGCTGGTTGTCGTCGGTCACCGCGACATTGGTGAAGATGGTGTCGTGGCCGATGCTGGCCAGCGCGTTGGGATTGGATTTTTTCGAGGTGCCCGGGGCGACGCCGAAGAATCCCGCTTCCGGGTTGATGGCATACAGACGGCCATCGACGCCGGGCCGCATCCAGCAGATGTCGTCGCCCACCGTCCACACTTTCCAGCCGGCCTCGCGGTAGCTTTCCGGCGGGATCAGCATGGCCAGGTTGGTCTTGCCGCAGGCCGACGGGAACGCCGCGGCGATGTAATGGACCTCACCTTGCGGATTCTCGATGCCGACGATCAGCATGTGCTCGGCCAGCCAGCCCTCGCGCCGCGCCTGGTGCGAGGCGATGCGCAGGGCGTGGCATTTCTTGCCGAGCAGGGCATTGCCGCCGTAGCCGGAACCGAATGACTTGATGGTCAATTCTTCGGGGAAATGCATGATGAAACGGCGATCCGGATCCAGCTCGCCGATGGAATGCAGCCCTTTCACGAAGGTCCCCTCGCGCTCGATGCGCGCCAGCGCCGCCGCGCCCATGCGGGTCATGATGCGCATGTTGGCGACCACGTACGCGGAATCGGTGATCTCCACGCCGCAACGCGCCAGCGGCGAATCGATCGGACCCATGCAATACGGAATCACGTACAGGGTGCGCCCGCGCATGCAGCCGGCGAACAAGGCGTCCATCCGCGCGTGGCCGTCGGCCGGCGCCATCCAGTGGTTGTTGGGACCGGCATCATCGCGTTCGGGGGTGCAGACGAAGGTCAGGTGTTCGACCCGGGCCACGTCGCTGGGGCTGGAACGATGCAACCAGCTGTCGGGATGGGTGTCGGGATTCAAGGGCAGCAAAGTGCCATCGGCCTGCATCCGCTGCACCAGCGCGGCGTATTCGGCATCGCTGCCGTCGCACCAGTGGATATGGTCGGGCTGGGTCAATGCCGCGATTTCCGACACCCAGCGATTCAGGCTATCCAGCTTGCTGCCCGCTGGGGTTTTCCCGTCGAAGAAGGAAACCGCTGCATTCATGCTTGCCCTCCCAGGCCGATCATTGAGTTGCTGATGTAAACGCGAAGTTTACGCGGGCCCATCGGGAGGGTCTTGCTGCAGCGCGAAGCTTTCCCATGACAACGTTATCATTCTTGCTGCGCGCGTCGATAAGGCTGGAATAGCTGGAGCAACCATGGTTTCTGCGCCAGCACCAGGCTTACGCCGATGCGTTCCTGCGCATCCAGCGTGGCGTCACGCGCCAGCAATGCATCGAATTCGCGCGCCAGCTCTTCCATCCGTTGCCGCAGCTGCTTGATGCCATCGATGCTCAGGCTGCCGCTCAACAGCAGCAGCGCGTCCTGTTCTCCGGCAAAAGGATCAGCGAAGAAATCGCCGAGCAGGCTCTGGCGGAAGTAGCGTTCCATCGGCCCATCGGCGCGCCAGCGGAAGTTGCGCGCGGTCAGCGCACGGCCGCGGTTGCCCGGCATCAGTTCGATGATGCCCAGCCGGTCCAGGCGCACCAGCAACGCGGTCCATTGCGCCAGGGTGAAGTCGAACTGCGCCAGCACGTCGTCCTGGCGCCAGCGGTTGAGAGTCAGGAACAACGCCAGCAGCAAGGCCGGCTCGTCGACCAGCGCCTGCTCCTGCATTTCGCTGAGATTGGCCATGGCCGGGCGTCCGCGCGCGGCTTCGGCACTGAGTTCGGCCAGGCCCACGTCCAGCGCCTCGCACACTTCCTCCAGGCGCTGCAGGCTCATCGCCCGTTGCGAGAACATGCGCTTGATCGCCGCCTCGCTGAGTTGCAACCGACCGGCGAGATCACGATAGGTCACGCCCTGCGCACGCAGGCAGCGCTTGAGGGCATCGATCAGTTCGAGTGAGAGCGCCATGAGTATCGAAATACTATACGTTGCGCCGCCCGAAGTTGGTTTCAGCGTGGGTTACCGAGGTGTGGGGCAGCAATCGCAATCTGGACGTGATGTGCTGTGATGCGGAAGCTGTAAGCCAGTAGGCGGAAGGCGGAAGGCGAAGATAGTCCTCCTTCCCTTACGCCTGCCGCCGTCTTATTCCAGCCGCAATTCAGCGTCGCCGGAAAAAGTTTCGATGCTGATTTCGCCATCGCCATTGCCGTAGCGCGTGCTGAAGCTGGAACCGGGGCCGTGCGCGGGCTTCTGGATCTTCGCGCCCGTGGCCTTGAGGTCGCCGCTGAAGCTTTCGCCGCTTGCTTGCGCCGACACGTTGCGCGGCAGAACCAGGACCAGGTCGCCACTGACGCTTTCCAGCCTGATCTCGCCCTTCGGCGACAATGCGGTACGCAGGTCGGCATTGCCACTGACCGTGTTGGCGGAGAGCTCGCGCACGCTTTCGCCATTGACCACTACATTGATGTCGCCGGAAACGGTTTCGGTGCTGATCTCGCCGTTCATGCGACCGCGCAGGACGATGTCGCCGCTTACGGTTTGCGCCTTCACCTCCCCGCTGTTGACGGTCAGGCGCAGGTCGCCGCTGACGCTTTCCACGTCGACCTCGCTGGGCGCCGCCGCAACGGCGACATTCCCGCTGACGCTTTCAATGGACAAGCTGGCGGCGGCGACGCCGGAGACATCCACATCCGCCGACACGGAATCGATGTCCAGCTCCGCGCGCAGGGGTACGGTGAGCTGCAGGTCGGTCGGTCCGGACTTCTTGCCGCCCCAACCGCTGCTCTTCGGGTATTGCACTTTCACCACCAGGTGCTGGGCATCGCCTTCCACCACCAGTTTCTCGACCCCGTCGCCGAGGGTGCCGGCGACTTTCACTTCCGCGCGATCCCAGGCGCGCACCTGGATGCGACCTTTGAGATTGCTGATATCCACGCGACCCGTGGGATCGAGCGCCCGGGTCTGGTCGATAGGCGTGGCTGCAAGCGATGTCGCCGAAAACGCGATCAGCGAAATGAAAAGCAAGGCGGGGAATCGAGCGAAATGGCGCATGGCGGTTTCCTCAGGTAATGATGGCGCGCTGGGCCAGCTGCAGGCGGCGCGCGTAGGTACGGCGGAGCTGCTCCAGCAGGAACGGGGCATCGGGATCGCGATCGATGGCGGCGAGGATCTGTTCGATGCTGCGATCCAGCTCGCCGAAGGCGGCGTGCATTTCGGGATGGGTTTCGGCTTGCTGCAGGCGCGCCAAGGCGTTCTCGTAATCCAGGGTCATCGACACCGCCTGCTGGCGGATCAGTGGATTGCCCTGGCCGGGGACGCCCTGGCCAGACAGGGGATCGGCGGGATTCAACTGCAAGGCAACACCGACCGCGAGCAATAGCGAAGCCGCCACCGCCCACGGAACGAACCGGCGCACGCGGGCTTTGCGTTCGATATGCCCTTCCTGTTGCGGCGTCGCCGCGATGCGCGCGGCGATGCCCGGCCACAGGTCGCCCTGAGGCTCGGTATCGCGGCGCAGCGCCTGCAGCCGCCAGCGGATGGACTCGTCATCCTGATGACGCGTGTTTTCATCTTGCGTGTTCATGCCTCGCCTCCCAGACGCCCGCGCAATAATTGGCGCGCACGGTGCAGTTGAGCCTTGGAACTACCTACCGCCATGCCCAGTTCGCCGGCGATCTCTTCATGCTTCCAGCCTTCCACGTCGTGCAGCACCAGCACTGCGCGGGCGCGGGGCGGCAGCGTGGCCACCGCGCGCTCCAGGTCCATCGACAAGGCAGTGCCGGTGCCAGCAGAATCGGCGATGCCCAGGCCATCGATGGCGTCCTCGTCTTCGTCGAAACGCGGACCGCTGCGACGGCTGCGCAATTCCATCAACGCGGTGGTGACCGCCAGCCGGTGCAACCAGGTGGAGACCGCGCTTTCGAAACGGAATTTCGGCAGCGCCTGCCAGGCGCGGACAAAGGCTTCCTGGGTCAGGTCTTCCGCACGCACGCCCTGCGCGCCCACCAGGCGCGCGATCACGCCATGCACCCGGCCGGCATGACGGCGATAGATCGACTCGAATGCGCCGGTATCGCCGGTCGCGGCCAGGCGCGCGAGAGCGGCATCGGTCTCGGCGGCCACCTCGACAGCGGTCGTTTCGGTCATCAGGTCGCTCATGGTGGCGGTCAGCATAAGCACTGGGATGCGGTTGGGTGGGTTTGGGTTTAAAGGGGCCTGGGGCGAAGTTGTGCTTTATGAGCTTTGGGCTTTGGGCTTTGGGCTTTGGGCTTTGGGCTTTGGGCATTGGGCTTTGGGCTTTGGGCTTTGGCTGCTGCCCTGGTTTTTTTCGAGTCCCGTGAGGCGCGGCAAGCAGGACGGGTACAACCCTGCAGGGGCGGCGCACAAGGATGTGCGCCGTTTCCGTAGACACAGGATGTGTCTTACGGAAATTCCCGGCCTGCTTGCGGACCCGGCGGCTCCATCGCCGGGCGCGCCGTAGGGCGGCTTTCTTTTGGTTACTTTTCTTTGCCGTTCAAAGAAAAGTGACTCGCGCGTAGCGCGAAACGCTCTCGCTTTCGAGAGAAAAACAAAAGCACGGGGTTCCGGCGTTCGTCAGGATGACGAGCAAGGGCAAGGGCAACGTCAAAGGCACCCCTCCTCGATCCTCCCCTGCGCTGCGCGCAAGGGAGGAGGCCAAGCGCTGGCTCAGTTCGGGATCAGCGTGCTGATCACGTGCTCGACGTAGGCCTCGAATTCCTCGTAGTGCAAGCGCGGCTGCTGCAGTTGCAGGGCCAGCTGCAGGAAGCCGAGGTAGGCCGAGTAAGCCAGGCGGGCCCGGTGCTGCGCCTCGGTGCGGGCCATGCCGGCCTGCCGGAACGAAGCGACCAGGTAGTCGAGGCGCCGTTGCGAGACCCGGTTGATCACCGGCTGCACCGCCGGATGGTCCAGCGCCTTCAGCAGCTCGCTATAGATAACGTGTGGCTTGACCTCGTGCGCGACCAGCAGGAACAGCTCGCGCAGGCGCGCGCGCGGATCCGGCACCGCTTCCAGGCTGCCGAACACGCTTTCCTGTTCGATCGCTTCCCAACGTTCCAGCGCCGCCTGCAAGAGCGCGTCGCGGGACGGGAAATGCCAATAGAAACTACCTTTGGTGACGCCCAGGCGTCGCGCGAGCGGCTCGACCGCGACGGCGGCGACGCCTTGCTCGGCAACAAGATCCAGCGCCGCCTGGGCCCAGTCCTCGGCGCTGAGCCGAGCGGTACGGGGAGTGGCGGAGGTGCCGGGAGTATCGGAATCGGGAGTCGAGGTGCTCATGGCTGCATTTAACCATACGCCGTAGTTTGTTGGGGTATGTTTTGCTGCATCGCGTCCAACACAACAGCGATGGGAAGCTTGACCTGGCAATGGATTCGGCCGCGAGCCCGCAACCGATTGACTACTCTAAATCGCAAGATCCATACTAGCCCGTATGGTAATCCTTGCCCATAACGCTTCATCGGACCAGCAACTGCCCACGCAGTCGAAGACGCTGATCGGCGCCGACGGCCTTGCTCTGGCGGCAACCGCCTTCCCCACCAGATCGTCGCTGCAGGCTTCCGACACCTTGTTGTTCGCGCATGGCTTCGGCCAGACCCGTGGCGCCTGGCGACGCGGCGGCATGGCCCTGGCGGCCGAGGGCTATGCGGGCCTTTCCTACGACGCCCGCGGCCATGGCGAGTCGGCGCGCAATCCCGCCGACCTGGCCTACACCGGGGAACAGTTCGCCGACGACCTGATCATCGTCGCCGGCGAACAGACCCAGCCGCCGGTGCTGGTGGGCGCCTCGATGGGCGGGCTGTTCGGCATGATCGCCGAGTCGCGCTGGCCTGGCCTGTTCCGGGCCATGGTCCTGGTCGACATCACCCCGCGCTGGGAGGAAGCCGGGCTGCAGCGCATCCTCGGTTTCATCACCGCGTTCCCGCAGGGCTTCGATTCGCTGGATCACGCCGCCGACATCATCGCCGCCTACCTGCCGCACCGACGCGCGCGCAAGGGCCCGGAAGAACTGCGCGAGCTGTTGCGCGAAGGCGATGACGGGCGCTGGCGCTGGCATTGGGACGCGCGCCTGATCGACGACCTGGTCCGCGACTGCGCCCAGCACCAGGACGACATCGCCGAAGCCGCGCGCACGCTGCGCTGCCCGGTGCTGCTGATCAGCGGCGGACGCAGCGACCTGGTTTCCAGCAGGACCGTGGAAGAATTCCAGACCCTGGTGCCGCACGCGCAACATGCGCACCTGCCGCAGGCCACGCACATGCTGGCCGGCGACGACAACGACACGTTTACCGCCACCGTGCTGGAATACCTTGCCGGGCTGCCTGCCGCGGGCAGCGCCAGCGCGGATACGAATTCCCTTTCGCAGCACCCCGCCCCAGGCGAATCCGCCATCACCAAGCCCGTCTCCGGAGCAAGTCCATGAGCATCGTCATTCCTTTCCTCGCCTTCCTGCTGGTCGGTGCGTTCGCCGCCTACCATCGCCTGCGCCTGGCTTACTGGGCTGCGATCACCGCGACCTTGCTGGTCGGCTGCTGGCTGCTGGGCGCCAACCCCACCGCGACGATCGTGGCCGCGGCGCTGGTGGCGCTGATCGCGGTGCCGCTGTTGATTCCTGGCCTGCGCAAGGCCTTGATCACCACGCCGTTGATGAAATTCTTCCGCAAGGTGTTGCCGCCGTTGTCGCAGACCGAGCGCATCGCCCTGGAAACCGGCTCGGTCGGCTTCGAAGGCGAACTGTTCACCGGCGATCCCGACTGGAAGCAGTTGCTCAACCAGCCCAAGCCGCAATTGACCACCGAGGAGCAGGCCTTCCTCGACGGCCCGGTGGAAGAACTGTGCCGCATGACCAACGACTGGGAAATCACCCACGTCCATGCCGACCTGCCGCCAGAGCTGTGGGACTTCATCAAGAAGAACAAGTTCTTCGGCATGATCATTCCCAAGGAATACGGCGGCCTCGGTTTCTCCGCGCTGGCCCACCACAAGGTGATCCAGAAGCTGGCCTCGGTTTCCAGCGTGGTCAGCTCCACCGTCGGCGTGCCCAACTCGCTGGGCCCGGGCGAACTGCTCAACCACTACGGCACCCAGGAGCAGAAGGACTATTACCTGCCGCGCCTGGCCATCGGCGAGGAAGTGCCGTGCTTCGGCCTGACCGGCCCGTTTGCCGGTTCCGACGCGACCTCCATTCCCGACTACGGCATCGTCTGCAAGGGCGAGTGGAATGGCGCGCACGTACTGGGCCTGAAGCTGACCTTCGACAAGCGCTACATCACCCTGGCGCCGGTGGCGACCTTGATCGGCCTGGCCTTCCGCATGTACGACCCGGACGGCCTGATCGGCGACACCCGCGACATCGGCATCACCCTGGCGCTGTTGCCGCGCGATACCGATGGCGTGGATATCGGTCGCCGTCATTTCCCGCTCAATTCGCCGTTCCAGAACGGTCCCATCCATGGCAAGGAAGTGTTCATCCCGCTCAGCCAGCTGATCGGCGGCGTGGACAAGGCCGGCCTGGGCTGGAACATGCTCAACGAATGCCTGGCCATCGGCCGTTCCATCACCCTGCCTTCCACCGCCAGCGGCGGCGCCAAGGCCGGCGCGGTGGTGACCGGCGCGTATGCGCGCATCCGCAAGCAGTTCGGCCTGTCGGTCGGCCGCTTCGAGGGCGTGGAAGAAGCGCTGGCACGGATCGGCGGCAAGGCCTATGCGATCAGCGCGCTGTCGCAGGCCACGGCCGCGGCGGTGGATCGCGGCGACGTGCCGGCGGTGCCCTCGGCGATCGCCAAGTACCACTGCACCACCATGGGCCGCGAAGTAGCCTCGGACATCATGGATGTCATCGGCGGCAAGGGCATCATCCTGGGGCCGCGCAATTTCGCCGGCCGCGCCTGGCAGGCCGCGCCGATCGCGATCACCGTGGAAGGCGCCAACATCATGACCCGCAGCCTGCTGATCTTCGGCCAGGGCGCGATCCTCTGCCATCCCTGGGTGATGAAGGAAATGAAGGCCGCGGGCAATCCGGACTTCAAGGCGGGGCTGGAGGAATTCGACCGCAACCTGTTCGGCCACATCGGCTTCGCGATTTCCAACGCGGTGCGTTCGTTCTGGTTCGGCCTGACCGGCGCGAAGATCGGTTCCGCGCCCGGCGACGATTACACGCGCCGCTATTTCCGCAAGCTGGATCGTTATTCCGCCAACCTGGCGTTGATGGCCGACGTGTCGATGTTGCTGCTGGGCGGAAAGCTGAAATTCAAGGAATCGCTGTCCGGCCGACTGGGCGACGTGTTGAGTCATGTCTACCTGACCAGCGCCATGCTCAAGCGCTACCACGACGAAGGCGCGCCGGTCGCCGACCAGCCACTGCTGGCCTGGGCCTTCCACGACAGCGTGCACAAGATCGAATTGGCGCTGTCCGGCGCGTTGCGCAACTTCCCGATCCGTCCGGTCGGCTGGCTGTTGTGGGCGCTGGTGTTCCCGTGGGGCCGTCGCGCCGAAGCGCCGAGCGACCGCCTGGGCCATCGCGTGGCCGCGTTGCTGATGACGCCGAACGAAGCGCGCGACCGGCTGGGCAAGGGCGTGTTCCTGACCCCGTGCGCGAACAATCCGGGTGGCCGCATCGACAGCTACCTGGCCAAGGCGATCCTGGCCGAGCCGGTGGAGCGCAAATTCCTCAAGGCCCTGAAGAACAGCGACATCGAGGCACTGGATTTCGCCTCGCAACTGGATGAGGGCGTGCGTGAAAACTGGATCACCGCCGAGGAACGCAAGCAGCTGGAAGAGCTGCGCGCGATCACCATCGAGACGATCAGCGTGGATGATTTCGATACCCACGAACTGCGTTCGGCGGGTTATTACGACAAGCACCCGGCCGAAAGGGTGAAGTCGCGCGAGGCGGCTTGAGGTGTTTCCCCTCTCCCTTTATGGGAGAGGGTGGCCGAAGGCCGGGAGAGGGTTCGGCTCTTACTGGCATGGCATGAAGCAAAAGCACACTCGCTGCGCTCGCGCCCCCTCTCCTGCCCTTCGGGCATCCTCTCCCTCAAGGGGAGAGGAGTGCACCACGGTTTTTTTGGATCAGTGACCCATGACCACTTCCGTCCTGCAGGTGTACCGCAAACTCACCCGCCAGCCCTTCGGCCAGTGGCTGTTTTCACGATTGATCTGCTTCAAGGCGCCTTACTTCGGCAGCATCAAGCCACGCATGACGGTGCTGGAACCCAATCGCGCGGAAGCGACGATCAAGCATCGCCGCAGCATGACCAACCACCTTGGCACGGTGCACGCCATCGCCTTGTGCAACCTGGCCGAATTCACCGGCGGCTTGATGACCGACGTCAGCATCCCCGCGTCGATGCGCTGGATTCCCAAGGGCATGAGCGTCGAATACCTGAAGAAGGCGACCGGCACGCAACTTGGCGTGGCCACTCCCGAATTCCCGCCGCATGAAGCAGCCGAAGGCTACGAACTGCCGGTCAACGTGGTGGTGACCGATCCACAAGGCGATGCGGTGTTCAGGGCGCGCATCTCGATGTGGGTATCACCGAAGTCGGCACGCAAGGACTGAGCCGTGTCCCGCGACCTGCTGGTGCAGCTTTGCGGGATCCACAGCTTCGCTTTCGCCGCGTTCCACCTGGCGTTCTGGAAACTGTTCGACTGGAAGCACGACCTACAGAAGACCAGCATCGCCACGCGAGCCGTGACCCAGATCCTCAACCTACGGCTGATCTATTTGTTCCTCGGCATCGGCGTGTTGTGCTTTGCCTTCACCCGTGAACTGCACGCGACGCCGTTGGGCCGGGCGCTGCTGGTGTTCATGTCGTTGTTCTGGGTCGGCCGGACGATCGAGCAGTTCGTATTCCTGCGCGTCAACAAGCTACTGGTGCATGTGCTGACGGCGCTGTTCGTGATCGGCGCGGTCCTGTTTGCGTTGCCCCTGTTGCCCGTCCTGCCGTAGGAGCGACGTGAGTCGCGAAGGAACGCATTGCGGTTTCGCGACTCACGTCGCTCCTACGCGCAATCGTATCAGCGCAGTGGTTACGGCAATGAGCAGACCGCAGCGATCGCGGCGATCGCCGGAACGCCCTGCACGAAAAAGATCCGCTTGTTGACGCTCCAGGCACCGTAAAGCGCGGCGACAACCACGCAGCCAAGGAAGAACAGCACCACGTTCCATTGCATCGTGTACATAAACCAGAGCAGTCCTGCCGCAAGAAAACCGTTGTAGAGGCCCTGGTTGGCGGCCAGCACACGGGTGATCTCGGCTTTCTCCGGCGTGTTGCGGAAGGTTTTCAATCCAGCCGGCCTGGTCCACAGGAACATTTCCAGGACCAGGAAATACAGGTGCAACACGGCGACCACGATCGTCAGGATTTGTGCAAGTAAAAGCATGGCTGTCTCCTCGATTCCATCAACGACGCGACGCGGTCGCTTCCCCTACCGTCTCTACCCGTTTCCACAACTTCCAGCCAATGCCGGCCGCGGTGAACGCGGCCAGCGCGCTCAACCCGGCGAAGCCGCCAATCGTCATGCCCAGTGCCTTCAGGCCATTCATGCCGGTGGCGATGGTCAAGTCGCCGAAACGCCATACCGCGGTATCGACCGCATCCTGGCCCTTGTAGCGCACGTTGCGCGGCACGCGGGTGTACAGGCTGTGCCGCGCCGGCTCGGCCATGCCGTAGGCCAGGCCACGACTGACGATCAAGGCCAGCACGGTCGGCGCCACCGGGCCAAGCAGGAGCGGCAGGGTGAACAGCGGCGCATGCGGATCCGCCGAGAACACCACCACCAGCAGTACCGCGATGCTGACCAGCGCCCAGAGCATGATCACCAGGCCCGGGCCCTTGCGCGGCAGCAGCCAACGGGTCAGGGCAACCTGCACGACCACGGTCAGCAGGTTCGCGACCAGGTCCACATCGGCGTGGAATCGCGTGCGCGCCGCCGCGTCGACGAAGGTCGCGCCCGAGTAATCGATCATCAGCGCATAGTTGACCGTGCCGATGCCGTCGGCCAGTAGCAGCAGCACGGCCATGCCACGTATGAAAGGGTCGGTGAAGATCTGCTTCAGGCCATCCCACATGCCACCGCCCACCGCGTCCTCATGGCCGGCCTCGTGCCGGCGCGCACCATGCACGCGCGCCCAGCGACCGAGCAGCACCACGCAGACCGTGGCAATGCCGAGCAGGCTGGCCGACACCAGCAGCAACGGCGCCACACCGATCACGTCGACCAGCGAGCGGGTCAGCGCTGGACCGGCCAACGCGCCCAACGTGCCAGCGACGGCGATGATCGGGAACAGCCGCTTCGATTGCTCCAGGCTCCAGATGTCGGACATGAAGATCCAGAACACCGACACCACGATCAGGTTGAACACACTGACCCAGACGAAAAACACCATGCCCAGCGCGCGCGGACTGAGCAGCCCCACGTTGGTGAAGGCCGGGATGAAGGCCAGCAGGCAGGCGATGAAGAACAGGTACACCACCGGCACCAGCCGCCGACGCGGCCAGCGCGAAGCCAGCGCGGCGAACACCGGCGTCAGCACCAGCGTGGCGACGAAGGTCGCGGCATAGAACCACGGCAACTGGGTCGAACCCACCGCGGCGGAAAGCTGCTCGCGCACCGGGCGGATCACGTAGTACGCGGCCAGCACGCAGAAGAAATAGACGAAGCAGATGACGACCCCGCGCCATTCGCCCGTGTGGATGCGCCCCGCGCTGGCCTGCATGTCCGCTGTCCCGCCGCGCCTGCGGCCCCTGTTGCCCGCACGTTATCCGATGCACTGCAACATCGACAACTGTTTTCGTGCTTCACCGCGCATCAATTCAGGCACTTGCCGCCAACGAGCATGCGCAGAGCATTTGCTCTAGCCGCGCCCGCTAGCTTCGCTGAACCCTTGAAACAGGCTTCCGCGTGTACGACTACATCATCATTGGCGCCGGTTCCGCCGGCTGCGTGTTGGCCAACCGCCTTTCCGAAGACCCGTCCCTCAAGGTACTGCTGCTGGAAGCCGGCCCGCGCGACTGGCACCCCTTCATCCACATGCCGGCCGGCCTGGCCAAGCTGGTCGGGCAGAAGGGCGTGAACTGGAGCTACGACACCGCACCCGAGCCGCAACTCGGCAATCGCCGCCTGTGGTGGCCGCGCGGCAAGGTCCTCGGCGGTTCCAGTTCGATCAATGCCATGTGCTACATCCGCGGCGTGGCCGGCGATTACGACGATTGGGCCGCAGGCGGCGCCGAGGGCTGGGAATGGAACAGCGCCCTGCCCTACTTCAAGCGCGCCGAACACAATTCGCGCGGCGCCGATGCCCTGCATGGCGCCGATGGCCCGCTCTACGTCTCCGACCTGCGCTACGTCAATCCGCTGTCGTCGGTGTTCATCGAAGCCGGGCAGCAGGCGGGTTACGCACGCAACGGCGACTTCAACGGCCCGGAGCAATCCGGCGTCGGCCTCTACCAGGTCACGCAGAAAGACGGCGCGCGCTGCTCGACCGCGGTGGGCTACCTGCGTCCGGCCATGTCGCGACCCAACCTGGAAGTGGTCACTGGCGCACTGGTCCGACGCATCGTGCTGGAAAGCGGCCGTGCGGTCGGCGTGGCCTATGCCAAAGGCGGCCAGGAAGTCCAGGCGCGCGCCGAGCGCGAGGTGCTGTTGAGCGGCGGCGCGATCAATTCGCCGCAGTTGCTGATGCTGTCCGGCATCGGCCCGGCCGATCACCTGCGGGAACACGGCATCGACGTGGCCGTGGATTCGGCCTGGGTCGGCCGCAACCTGCAGGACCACCTGGATGTTTCCACCCTGAACCACTCGACCCGGCGCGTCACCTACGACCGCCTGAGCGACATGAAGGTCGCCTTCGATTATTTCCTGCGCGGCCACCGCGGGCCGGGCACCAGCAACATCGCCGAGGCCGGCGGTTTCGTGCGTTCGCAATACGCGCCCGATACGCGCGACGACATCCAGTTCCATTTCATCCCGGCCATGCTCGACGACCATGGCCGCCATCGCCTGCCGGGCGACGGCTATACCCTGCACGCCTGTTTCCTGCGCCCACGCAGCCGTGGCCGCATCAGTCTCAACAGTTCCGACCCGCGCGACGATGCGCGCATCGAGGCCAACTATCTGGGCGACAAGGAAGGCTTCGACCTGAAGATGATGGTCGAATGCGCGAAGCTCTCACGCGAATTGTTCGCGCAGAAGGCCTTCGACGAATACCGCGGCACGCCGATCTTCCCGGCGCGCAACGACCTGTCGGACAGCGAACTGGTCGAGTTCATCCGCGCCAAGGTCGAGACCGTCTATCACCCGGTCGGCACCTGTCGCATGGGCAGCGACGCGACTTGCGTGGTCGACAGCCAGTTGCGCGTCAACGGCGTGCAAGGCCTGCGCGTGATCGACGCGTCGGTGATGCCGTCGTTGATCGGCGGCAACACCAACGCGCCGACGATCATGATCGCGGAGCGTGCATCCGACCTGATCCGGGGCCGCCCTCCCCTTTAGGAACAAGGACCCTCGGCCACGTCCCGGCACCTCGCCCTGCCCTGTCGCCACCACCCGAACCCCTTCACATCCTTCCGCCCTGATCCAGACTTTCCAAAGCACCATGCCCTCCCTCCTGAACGACGACCATTGGATCGAGACCGGATCGGGGCGCCTCCATGCCAGGCGCTGGAGGACGGCGGCGGACTCGAACGGACTCGCGCCTATCGTCCTCTTCCACGACTCGCTGGGCTGCGTGGCGCTGTGGCGGGACTTTCCTGAGCGGCTGGCGCAGACCACCGGGAGATGCGTCGTGGCCTACGACCGCCTTGGCTACGGGCAATCGGATCCGTTCCCGGGCAAGCCGGGCCTGGATTTCGTGCTGGAAGAAGCGCGCACCGGGTTTCCGGCGGTGCGCCAGCATCTCGGCATCGAAGATTGTGTTCTGTTCGGCCATAGCATCGGCGGCGGCATGGCGATTGCGTGCGCGGCGGCGTTCCCTGAAGCGTGCCGGGCATTGGTCGTCGAATCCTCGCAGCTGTTCGTCGAACAGCACACGCTGGACGGCATCCGCGATGCGCAGACTTTTTTCGCGCAGCCGGGGCAGGTGGATCGGCTGAAGAAATACCACGGTGAGAACGCCCAGTGGGCGCTGGATGCATGGATCGATACCTGGTTCGACCCCGGCTTCGCCGACTGGAACCTGGACGCACAGCTGGCGCAGGTGCAATGCCCGCTGCTGGCGATCTATGGCGACAAGGATGAGTACGGCACGCTGGCGCACCCGGCGCGCATCAAGAGTGGATTGCGGGCGCCGATGACGCTGCAGGTCATGGAGGGCTGCGGGCATTTCCCGCACCGCGAGCAAGGTGAGATCGTCGCCGACGTGACCGCGCGCTGGCTAGGCGGCATGACCACCGAGTGAGGCCGCGCGCGGGCCTACTTGCCTTCGCCGATCCGCTTCCACCGCTCCGCCACGCGCGGGTCCGCCTTGGCCGCATCGGCGTACTCCGATGCGCTTTTCAGCAGGCCCGGTTCCACATCGGCCTGTTCGGCCAGTTTCAGCGCCAGGTGCAGGTGCTTGGTGATGATGTTGTAGGTGGCGACGAAGTCCTGCTCCGGGCCGCTCCAGGCGTGGTACTGCTCGCGCCCGGTCCTGGCATCCACGGTCAGGAAGTTCATGCCGATGCTGACCGACAGGATGGGCGAGAGTTGTTCCAGGCTCACGCCGTGGCGCTGGGCCAGGTCCACTGCTTCGGCGGTGAGGTACATGTTGGCCACTCGCCGGAAAGCGGCCCTGATTTGCGGTTACCCGCTATCCGGCTTCCCGGTGGCCCAGCACCCGGCTAGCCCCGCTCCAGCATCGCCGGCAACGGGCAATGCAGCACACCGCAGATCGTGCGCAGCAGTTCCGCTTCGGCCACGCTGACCCGGCCATCGTGGCCGATGGTCGCGGTGATCGATTCCACCATCACCTGCTTGGCCAGTGGATCCAGTGCATCCAGTCCTTCCCACACCTCTTCCAGCGCCAGCACGCCATTGGCCGGCGGCGCGTAAGGAAGATGGTCGCGCGGCAACACGCGTTGCAGGCCGCTCAGGTAAGCGCGTTGCGCGGCCATGGGATTGTCGTCGCTGCCCGACTGCGCCACCACCGCCAGCAAGGTGGCGAATTCCTGCTTGAGGTTGCCGGGCTTGCGCCGGCCGAAACGCGCATGGCGCGCCGGATCCAGCGACTCGCGGACCTGCACTTCCAGCAACTTGCCCAGGCAATATTCGAACAGCGAGACCTGGCCGTCGGCGTGGACCATCGCATGCGTGGTGGCGAGGAACGTGTCGAGCTCCGGGCGTGGGCGCAGGCGCAGCACCGGGAATGCCAGCGACGCCAGCGGCAGGCGTAGCATGGGGTGCAGCGAATCGAGATGCTGCTGCCTGATCGTCCAGGCTTGCGAGGCCACCTGCTCGCCCAGCCGCGCGACGACTTCGACGCGCTGGTTCGCGGCGATCGCGACGTTGCCGTCTATCAGCAATCCCAGCAACAACGGCATGACGCTTTCGCGCTGCTTCGCCAGCACACTCAGTTCCGGCGGCAACGACCCGACGATGCTGCCGGCGCGGCGGTAATCGTCTTCGGTCGGCGTGCCCACCTGGGCCACCACCATCGGCGGGGTGACGTTGATCTGGCGCGAGGGCGGCGGCAATGGAGGCGGCGCGCGCGCGGAAGGCGTGGAGCCGGCCAGGCCCAGGGCGAGGTCTTCCTGCATGCCGTCCGGGGGCGAGGCCATCCAGCGCGCCGACAACTGTTGCAATTGTTGCTCATTGAACGACGGATCCAGCAGGCGGATGCGCTGCAGCAGCGGCGGATGGGTGGCGAACAGGCTGGACGTGCTGGACATGGACAGGCCTTCGCCGAACAGCATGTGGCTGACTTCCTCGGCCTTGGATTTGTCGGTGAGCTGCGAACCTTCGTGCAGGCCGCCGATCTTTTTCAGTGCACCGGCCAGGCCGGCGGTCTGGCGGGTGAACTGCACCGCCGAGGCATCGGCCAGCAACTCGCGCTGGCGACTGACGCCGGCCTTGATCATGCGCCCGAAGAACGCGCCGATGCCGCCGACCACCAGCGCGACCAGGGTGATGACCAGGATCGCATTGCCTTCCTTGCTGCGACCGCCGCGGCCATAGATCAGCACGCGCTGGCCGATGATGCT
Source organism: Pseudoxanthomonas sp. (assembly GCA_041919795.1). Classification (GTDB taxonomy): domain Bacteria; phylum Pseudomonadota; class Gammaproteobacteria; order Xanthomonadales; family Xanthomonadaceae; genus Pseudoxanthomonas_A. The sequence goes on from JAYRTC010000007.1 coordinate 48,565, forward strand.
CAGCATCATGATGCCGAACAGCGTGCCCATCAGGCGAATATTGAGGCGCATGTCGCCATTGAGGATATGGCTGAACTCGTGCGCGATCACGCCCTGCAGTTCATCGCGATTGAGCCGGTCCAACGCGCCGCGGGTCACGGCCACGGCGGCATCCGACGGCGAATAGCCCGCGGCGAAAGCATTGATGCCTGCCTCGTGCTCCATCACGTAAAGCTTGGGCACCGGCACGCCGGAAGCGATGGCGATTTCCTCGACCACGTTGCGCAGGCGGCGCAACTGGAAGTCGCTGGTGTTTTCCGGCACCGCAGTGCCACCCATCTGCAACGCCACCGACTCGCCGCCACCACGCAGCGAAGCCATGCGATACATCGAACCCAGCCCGATCACCGCGACCGTGCCGACCGTGCTGGCGAACAGCAGCGCAGCCACGCCACCTGCGCTTCCCATCTGCGTCCCCAGCAACAGCAACACCACCAGGTCCACCACCAGCACAATCCCGCCTACCGCCAACGCGAACAGCACCACCATGCGAGTGGAACTGCTGCGGGCTTTGGCTTGGTGTTCGAAGAAGTTCATGGCTGTGATTCGGGATTCGGGGTTCGGGATTCGGGATTCGGGATTCGGGATTCGGGATTTTGCTTCTGGCTTTTGAAGAACCCCGTGAGGAGCGGCAAGCGGGACGGGGCAAACCCCGCAGGGGCGGCGCACAGGGATGTGCGCCGTTTCCGTAGACACAGGATGTGTCTTACGGAAATTCCCGGCCTGCTTGCGAACCCAATGGCTTCATCGTTGGGCGCGCCGTCAGGGTGTGTTTTCTTTGGTTACTTTCTTTGCACAAGCAAAGAAAGTGACTCGCGCATCGCGCGAAACGCTTTGAGCGAAGTAGTCATCGCTGAAGAGCACCCTCATCCGCCTTCGGCACCCCCGCCTTCGCGGGGGCAGGCTCTTCTCCCACAAGTGGGAGAAGGACTAAGTCGAGTCAGAACTTCACCTTTGGCGCTTCCCGCACTTCCGCCTTGTCGGCGGAAATATCCAGCAACGCCGCCGCCGCGAAATTGAAAGCGTTCGCCACGAAACTGGACGGAAACACCTCGCGCTTGTTGTTGAACGCCATCACCGAATCGTTGTAGGCCTGTCGCGCGAACGCAACCTTGTTTTCGGTGGTGGTCAGCTCTTCGGTGAGCTGCATCATGTTCTGGTTGGCCTTCAGGTCCGGATACGCCTCGGCCACCGCCAGCAAACGCCCCAGGCCCGCATTCAGCTGGCCCTGCGCCGCCGCCAATTCCGCCATGGCCGCCGGATCGCCCGGATTGGCCTTGGCTGCCGAAAGACCGGATTGCGCGGCTGAACGCGCCGAGATCACCGCTTCCAGCGTCTCGCGCTCGTGGCTCATGTAGCCCTTGGCGGTTTCCACCAGATTGGGAATCAGGTCGAAGCGGCGCTGAAGCTGAACGTCGATCTGCGCAAATGCATTCTTGAATGCGTTGCGTGCCGTCACCAGCCCGTTGTAGATCCCGACGCCCCACAGGCCGATGACGATTGCGAGGCCGACAATTGCCAACAAGATCAACAAACTGAACATTGAACCTCTCCCGATTTGTGCTTTCCAAAAATCCGGCGCTATCATCCAGAACAGTTACAGCTTACGCAGGCGCGGTACACGATGAAAGATAAAGGCAACTGGCGGCCCACGCGGTCCCTGTGCACCGGATTACTGGGCATGCTGCTGCCTCTGACACTGTCGACCACCGCACAGACTCCGCTGCGCTGGACCCCGCCACCGGACAACAACGCCAGCATCCGCCACCCGTCGCCAGCTCAACCTCAGGCCTATCGCACTCACCTGACCGGCCAGAATGTGCTGCCGCTGGCGCAGGGCTTCGATGTCGCAACCTTCGAGAACATGGCCAATGCGCTGACCGCGGGCGAACGCGTGCCCGGCATGGCCATGGCCATCGTCCAGAACGGACGCGTGTTGAGTGCCCGCGGCTATGGCGTCACCGACGTGAGTGCGCCGCAGCAGATCGATGCGCATACCGTGTTCCGCCTGGCATCGCTGTCCAAGGCCTTTGCCGGAACCATGACCGGTCTGCTGGTCAACGACGGTTCGTTGCGCTGGGACAGCAAGGTGCACGACTACGTGCCCAACTTCCAACTCAGCGATGCGGCTGCGACACAACGCGTAACCGTCGCCGATCTGCTCAGCCACCGCGTCGGCCTTCACGCCCACAACGCTTTCGACAAGGACATCGAGGCCAACGTCGATTACTACAGCGTGGCCCGGAAACTGGCCGACGCGCCGCTCGATTGCATGCCTGGCCAGTGCTACGCCTACCAGAACGTGGCCTTCAGCCTGATCGGCGACGTGGTCTTTGCCGCCACCGGCAGCTTCTACGACCAGGCCGTGGATCGCCGCATCTTCAAACCGCTGGGCATGAACGATGCGAGCATCGGCCTGTCGGGAATCGAAAGCAGCACGCGCTGGGCGCGCCCGCATATCCGCAGCCGCAACGGCTGGGCGTCATTGATGCCCAAGCCCACCTACTACCATTTGCCGCCCGCCGCCGGCGTCAACGCCAGCATCAGCGACATGGCCCAGTGGTTGATCGCCCAGACCGGGCATCGACCCGATGTCCTGCCGGCGCCATTGCTGGCGACACTGCACGCGCCGCTGATCCGCACGCCGGGCGAGATGCGCTCGGGATGGCGACGCGAGCGCATCGAGTCGGCCAGCTATGCGTTGGGCTGGCGCGTGTTCGATTACGCGGGGCACCAGGTCGTGTTCCATGCCGGCGCGGTGCAAGGCTATCGCGGCGTGATCGCGCTGGTGCCGGAACGCGACCTGGGCATCGCCATGCTCTGGAACAGCACCAGTGGCCTGCCCACCGGCCTGCTGCCGACGATGCTGGATCGCGCCATCGGCCTGCCCGCCCAGCAATGGCTGGATACGCCCATCGGCAACGACCTGCTGATGGCCGATTCCAGCGACGGCACCGACAAGGACGGCGGCATCTCCTCGGACAAGGCCAAGGCCACGCCGAAGTAAGTCCAGGTTTTCCAGGCGGCTGGTTATGCGGATCAGCGTCGGCGCTTGCTGGCGCGACTGCTTTCCAGCACGGCCTTCAGTTCCCCCGGGTTCTTTTCGTAATCCTTGCCGGCCATGCGGTCGAACGGGAGCGCACCGAACCAGCGATTGATCAGGTTGTATCCGCGAACGCTGTCAGCTCCCGGCCACACGCTTACCTTTGCCTTCCGCCACCCGGCGATAACTGACCGCAGCTTGGCGACCTCGGATGTCGAGCGCGCCGACGATGTTGTTGTCAGGCGCGCCTCGGCTATTTCCTGGCCGCCAACGCCGGTTGAACTGCTCCCTGCCCTGCTCATCTCCGCGCCAACACCGGTGATCGGACCGCTCCAGGTGCATTTCGCATCAGGATCCAGATCGAACCAGGCACCCATTGACTGGAATGCCGGAAAACTTGGGGATGGCGAAGACTTCAGCCGATACGCGAAGCGTGAGCCACTGCTGCGCCTACCCATGAAGGGCTTCCGTGCGAGATCGTTACGTCGTAGGAGCGGGTCTTGCCCGCGATGCTCTTGCGTGATCTGGCCGAAAGGCATCGCGCCCAAGGGGCGCTCCTACCGGAAGTCCATAAAAAAAACTCCCTCCCCGCTGGGCGCCGGGGAGAGAGTTCCATTGCATTACAGGTAATCGGGATTACTTATTATTTGACCAGCTTTCAGATCAGCGGAGCGGGGGTCGGCGGCAGTGCTACCGGGGCCCTTTTCTTGGCTTTCTTGGCTGGCTTCTTCGCGGCTTTCTTGGCAGCCTTTTTGGCAGGCTTCTTCTTGGCGGCCTTCTTGGTAGCTTTCTTCGCAGCCTTCTTGGCTGGCTTCTTGGCTACTTTCTTGGCGGCCTTTTTAGCGGCCTTCTTGGCTGGCTTCTTCTTGGCTACTTTCTTGGCAGCCTTCTTGGCGGTCTTCTTGGCCGGCTTCTTGGCTACTTTCTTGGCGACCTTCTTGGCAGCCTTCTTGATGGCCTTCTTCGCCTTGGCTACTTTCTTGGCGACCTTCTTGGCGGCCTTCTTTACTGTCTTCTTCACGGCCTTCTTGGCTGCCGATTTCTTGGCGGCTTTCTTGGCGGGTTTTTTCTTAGCAGCTTTTTTCGTTGCCATGTTATGGCTCCTCGTCAGTGACTATGGATTGGTGAATCCGTTTACAAAGCCCAGTTGCAATGGAACGCCGCGGGAGTCGGACCCGCAGGCAGCCGCCGTCGCGCCAGGCGCGTCGGAACGGATGGTGGCAAGCCCAGCCGTAATGGCTGCGACCTGTTCGCGCCGGAGGGCGCGGATAAAAAAAACACCTGCATCGCGGAGGACGCGGGTGCGGTGTCGGGAATGGCGGTGGGTTTTCTTGGGGGAAGCGAAGCCTGCGTCCGTCATGCCGAGGGCGCGGGTGGGGGGCCGTTTTGTTTTGCTCGATGTTGAGATGACTCGGCTCGCTTGCTTCCGCAGGAAATGTCTGCTGGGGCGAAACCTAATCACGCTTTTTCAATGTGTCAACAGTTTTGCAAAAATATTTTTACCCGCGCCCGCCTCCGGTTCCCGCTGTCGCGGCATCGCGATTCGCCGACCCGGCGCGCGCGGCGCGCAACGAACCGCGCATCGCGAACTGACGTCATTGAAAAACGCCGCGTTTAATGCGCTTTTTTTGCGGCGATTGTTTCGCGCGACAGGAATCGCACGCGCATCCGATGCCTGGAAGATGCATCCCGCAAACCCTCGCGGCCGAATAAACAGAGTCGTTCCCCGGGTCGGCCGAAGCGCCAGGTTTTGGCCTCGCGCCAGACCAAATGCGCGGATTTGCGCAAACTATTTCGCCGCAGCGAAGCCTTCGCGACGACCGTCGCGGTCGCGAACCGCGGATGCGCGCGGCGGCGGCCAGTCATCCGCGCACGTCATTCCGGACAGCCATCGAGTGTCGTCGTCCATCGTCGGGAACGAAATCTCGCCCGACCATTTTCCGCCGCAACCGATGGACGGCGGCCATGGCCGGCAAGCCGACCGCATCGCCAGACGCGAAGAGCGGCACTCGGGAAACGAGGGAAGACACTCGATACCATCAGAACCCGAACCCGAACCCGAACCCGGAAAAGCAGACCGGCCGCACATGGCGGCCGGCAAGCGGACAAACGGTCGGGTCGATCGCGGGACTAGTGGTCCTCGTCCTCGAGCAGCTCGGCGTAGTCGTCGGGAGCCAGCAGCTCGTTGAGCTGGTCGGGTTCCTCCATCTCCATCACGAAGATCCAGCCCTCGCCGTAGGCATCCTCGTTGATGGTTTCCGGCTTGTCGGCCAGGTCCGAGTTCACTTCGACCACGGTGCCGGTGAGCGGGCTGTACACGTCGGAGGCCGCCTTCACCGATTCCACCACCGCTGCCGCCGTACCGGCTTCGACACGGTCGCCGACATTCGGCAACTCGACATAGACCAAGTCGCCGAGCAGGCCCTGGGCGTGATCGGAAATACCGATGGTGACGCGGCCACTGCCTTCGACGCGCGCCCATTCGTGGGACTTGAGGAATCTGAGGTCGCCGGGAATCTCGCTCATGTTGCTGCTCCGGGGGATCGGGTTGTGGTGGGAAGGAGAGGGCTTAGTTTAACCAAGGAATTCGTTTAGTGAAGGAGAAGGCGCGCGGGTTCAGTCCAGCACGCCAGGCTGCGCCTGACCATCGCGCACGAACGGGAACCTGACCATGCGCACCGGCACCTCGCGGCCACGGATGTCCACGCGCACTTCGCCGGGTTCGCCGGCCGGCACTCGCGCGAAGGCGATGGCCTTGCCCAGGGTCGGCGAGAAAGTGCCGGACAGGATTTCGCCCTCGCCGTTGGCGGTGAGCACTTTTTGTCCATGGCGCAACACACCCTTCTCGTCCATCACCAGTCCGATCAACTGGCGCGGTGCGCCGTTCGCGGCCTGGGCCTCAAGCACGCTGCGGCCGATGAAATCGCGCCCCTCGTCGAGAGTCACCGTCCAGGCCAAGGCGGCTTCATAAGGCGTGGTGGTTTCGTCCATGTCCTGGCCGTACAGGTTCATGCCCGCTTCCAGGCGCAAGGTGTCGCGTGCGCCGAGACCTGCGGGTTTCACTCCTGCGGCCATCAATGCGTTCCAGAACGCGACCGCCTGTTCCTGCGGCAGCACGATCTCGTAGCCATCCTCGCCGGTGTAGCCGGTGCGGGCGACGAACAACGGCAGGCCGTCGGTGGTCTGCGCCTCGATCGCGGCGAAACGGGCCAGCTTGTCGGCGGCGGCGCGGTCGGATTCGCGCAGCAGGCCGATCACCCTGGCGCGCGCGCTGGGTCCCTGCACCGCGATCATGGCGAACTCGGGGCGCTCCTTTACTTCCACCTTGAACGCGTCGGCCTGCTTGCCGATCCAGGCCAGGTCCTTGTCGCGGGTGGCGGCGTTGACCACCAGGCGGAAGAAATCCTCGCCCAGGAAATAGATGATCAGGTCGTCGATGACCCCGCCGTTGTCGTCCAGCATCGCGGTGTACAGCGCCTTGCCCGGCTTCTTCAGCTTGTCCACCGAATTGGCCACCAGGTGGCGCAGGAATTCGCGGACGCGCGCGCCGTGCAGGTCGACCACGGTCATGTGGCTGACATCGAACATGCCGGCGTCCTTGCGCACCAGGTGGTGTTCGTCGATCTGCGAGCCGTAATGGATCGGCATGTCCCAGCCGCCGAAATCGACCATCTTGGCGCCGAGCGTGCGGTGGGTGTCGTTGAGGATGGTTTTCCGGGTCATGGCGGCGTCCTGCAAAAAGAGCGCCATTATCCCAGATGCGGCGCTGGCGGGAGCATCGTGGGAGCGGCGTCCCCGCCGCGAGCTTTGCGTTGGATCAGGAAAGGTCCGGAATTGAAGGGTCGGGGCGGAAAGCTGGTAGCAAGAGCTCGCGGCGGGGACGCCGCTCCCACGACGGACGCCGCTACTGCTCGCCGTAGCCTTCGTTGATGCAATCGACGCGTACGGGATCTACTACCGTGAACTTGCCGCTCTCCAGGTCCAGGCGCCACGCCCAGGCGACGTCGCCCAGGTATTCCTGCTGCAGGCCCTGGCGCACTATCGCGATCACCCTGGCATCGCCGACCTTGTCCACCCGGCAAGTTCCGGCCTGCCAGAAGAATCCCTTCGCCACCTTGGGATAGGCCTGCGCATCGGTGATCTTCCACAAGGCCGTTGCACCATCACGCCCGGCCAGACTTCCAGCGGTCACGTAACGCATGACCGGCTCGGCATCGGGGTCCGCGCTGGTATCGGCCAGCAGGCCGATCGCGTAGTCGCAGACATGGCCCGGCTCGGTGGAGTCGGAGAGACAGACGCCGCCAACCTCGCGCAATCCCTCGGGATACGGCGGCATGGTCTTGCCGACCAGTTCGACGGCGACGGCAATCTGCGGCAAGGCCAACGACAGCAACAGTGCCGGCCATGCGCGCATGGCGCTCAGGTTTCCTGCACCTTCAAGGTCATGCCATCGACCGCGACCACGCGCACCGGCGTGCCTGCCGCCAGGTCGGGGCCCCGCACTTCCCAGAAGGCGTCGGCGATCTGCACCCGGCCGTGGCCGTTGACGATGGCCTGCTCCAGCACCGTGACGTGGCCGACCAGACTATTCGCGCGCTGGTTGAGATGCGGCCTGTCGCTTTGCGGTTCGCCCTTGCGGAACCAGCGGCGATAGATCTGGATGGAAACGAAGCTGAGCAGGACGAAAGCCGCGACCTGGGCCAGCAGCGAAGTGTCCGGCACCACCAGCACGCCGACAAAGACCACCACCGCGGCGAAACCCATCCACAACATGAAAGCGCCCGGCGCCAACGCCTCGGCGGCGAACAGCAGCAACGCGACGGCGGCCCAGCCCACTACATCCCAACGCATGGCGTTCTCCCTGGCCCGGATGGCTCAGCGCAGCGCCGGCGGCTTGCCGGCGATCTTGGCTTGTTGTTTTTCCAGCGATTCCTTCGCCAGTTCGGCGATACCCGCGATCGAGCCGATCACGCCGCTGGTCTCCATCGGCATCATCACGAATTTCGCATTGGGCGCGAGGGCCAGTTCGCGGAACGCTTCCACGTATTTCTGGGCGACGAAGTAGTTGATCGCCTGCACATCGCCCTTGGCGATCGCGTCGCTGACCATCTGCGTGGCCTTGGCCTCGGCTTCGGCCAGACGCTCGCGGGCCTCGGCTTCGCGGTAAGCGGCTTCGCGCTTGCCCTCGGCCTGCAGGATCGCGCCCTGCTTCTCGCCTTCGGCGCGCAGGATCTCGGACTGGCGCACGCCCTCGGCCTCGAGGATCGCCGCACGCTTGTTCTGTTCGGCCATCTTCTGCTGCTGCATCGACTGGATCAGGTTCTGCGGCGGCTGGATGTCCTTGATCTCGATGCGGTTGACCTTCACCCCCCACGGGCTGGTGGCGTGGTCGACCACGCCCAGCAACTTGGCGTTGATGGTCTCGCGCTGGCTCAACGATTCGTCCAGGTCCATCGAACCGATCACGGTACGGATGTTGGTCTGCACCAGGGCGATCATCGCCTGGTCCAGGTTCGAGACTTCATAGGCGGCCTTGGCCGCATCCAGCACCTGGAAGAAGACCACGCCATCGACGCGGACCACCGCGTTGTCCTTGGTGATCACGTCCTGCGACGGCACCTCGAACACCTGTTCCATCATGTTCACCTTGCGGCCGACCCCGTACACGATGGGGATCAGGAAATGCAGGCCGGGCGACATGGTGCTGGTGTACCGGCCAAAACGTTCGACCGTCCACTCGTAGCCCTGCGGGACCATGCGCACCGTCTTGAACAGCACGACCACGCCGGCGACCAGCAGCACGATGGCCAGGAAACCCGTCTCGAACATTTCCTTCTCCCCTTCTTCTATATGGGAAGGAAGTATAGACGGTGTGGCCCGGGGCCAGGCCGCGCGCCATTTCCAGAAAACAGAGACGATTGCCGGAACACCCGCGGCGCGCGAATGCGCCGCGCACAGGCATGTTCATCGCAACGCGCCCGCCTGCACGGCACACCGATGGATTATTTGGTCAGGATCAGCTTGTCGTTGCTGGTGTGGCGCAGGCGATAGACGCGGTCGCCGTGGCTGATCAGGATTTCGCGGCGGCCGTTGAGCAGGCGCTCGCTACTGAGGGTTTCCTCGGCGGGCAGCGGCGACAGGACTGTGCGTTCGCGTAGTCCCATGGTCTCGGGACGGGACAGGAAGAGCGGTTGTGCATTCATCTGCGTAGCTCTGACGGGGAACGGAATCAAATGATAATGATTCTCATTGTCTCGTCAAGAGGGTGCCACTATTCCGCAGTCGCGGCGGCCAGGCGCGCCCACACGCTGTCTTCATAGCGCCCGGCCAGTTCCAGTGCGCCCAGGTTTTCCAGCAACTGCGCGGTACGGCTGGCACCCAGCATCACGGTCGAGACATGCGGGTTGCGCAGGCACCAGGCGATGGCGAGTTGCGCCGGTTTTTCGCCGAGTTCGGCCGCCAGGTCGGTAAAGCGGCGGACCCGGGCCAGGCGCCGCTGGCCTTCTTCGCCCAGCAACCGCTCCTGCAGCCAGGCATTGTCCTTCTGCGCCATCCGGGTGTCCGCTGGCACGCCAGCGTTGTACTTTCCGGTCAACAGGCCCGAGGCCAGCGGCGACCAGATGGTCGTGCCCAGGCCGAGTTCGGAATAAAGCGGCGCGTATTCCAGTTCCACCCGCGCGCGGTGCAGCAGGTTGTATTGCGGCTGCTCCATGCTCGGTGCGTGCAGGTGGTTGGTGCGTGCGATCTTCGCCGCTTCCTTGATCTGCGCCGCAGACCATTCCGAAGTACCCCAGTACAGAACCTTGCCCTGGCGGATCAGCATGTCCATCGCCGACACGGTTTCCGCGATCGGCGTATCCGGGTCGGGGCGGTGGCAAAAATACAGGTCCAGGTGATCCACGCGCAGGCGTTGCAGCGCCGCGTGACAGGCTTCGATCACGTGCTTGCGCGACAGGCCGCGCTGGGTCGGGCGCGGGTCTTCCACCGAACCGAAACAGACCTTGCTGGACACGCAATAACCATCGCGCGGCAGGCGCAGGTCGGCGATCACGTCGCCCATCACCCGCTCGGCCTCGCCCTTCGCATAGACCTCGGCGTTGTCGAAGAAATTGATCCCGTGGTCGTAGGCCGCGGCGATCAGGTTTCGCGCCTCGCCGCGCCCGATCTGGCCGCCGAAGGTGATCCAGGCGCCGAACGACAAGGCGGAAAGTTGCAGGCCGGTGGAACCGAGACGTCGATACTGCATGTTGCATGCCTTTCCGGAAACAGCAAGCATCGTATCCTCAAACCGATTTGCACGTAATCAGGGAGCATCACCGTGAAGTTCCACAAAAAAACCGTCGCAGGCGGGATCATCATGCTGCTGGTTGTCACAGTGCTGGTCTGGACCTGGAAGCAAGAAAGAAACAGCGAGCACAACAAGGCATTCGCATCCGGCACCGACCGCAATTCGAGATCAGAAGGCCCAAGTGCTGCGGCCAGCTCCAGCCCTGCCGATACAAACAGGACAGCGCCCTTGCCACCGCTGGACATGCCGGTGGCAGCCATGTTCGACGATCTCCAAAGGCGCGCAGACCGGGGCGACGCGCGTGCTTCTTGCCGCCTGGCAGTGGAGCTGATCAATTGCAATCAGCTCGAGTCTCTTGCACAAGTGGGTTACATGCAGAACTCGGAATCCGCTGAAAAAGCCCTGACGGAATCTGGCCTGCTGATGGCAGCGAACAGCGTGGCGACCCAGCAGATCAGGCAGTTGGAATCAGCCAAACGCTGCGACGGGATAAGCGAGGACCAACGCAAGCTTGCGGGCAACTACCTTCTCCAGGCAGCGAGCGCGGGCATCCCGGAGGCCATGATCCGCTATGCAGAAGGCCAAAGCATCACGAATGGGAATTCCATGTTTGGCATGCTTCAGGACAAGGGATTCGACCACTGGCGCAGTAACGCAGTCGGGCTATTGGAAAAAGCACTGAGACATGGCGAACCGGCAGCCGTCTTTATCCTGTACATGGCCAATTCCGATAACAATTCCCTGATCGGCGGATTGATCGCGGACGATCCAGTGAAGGCTTACAGCTACCGCCTCTTGATGAACAGGCTCCGCGACAAAAGCAACACTCCCGCCAGCACATTGTCGTCCCGGCAAATAGAAGAGGCAGTTCAGAATGCCACGCGCATGCATGCCGAATATTTCAACAACAGGATCCTGCGTGAACCCGACGCGTTTACTTCGCTACTCACACCGGCCTGGGCGCTTCCAGAGGGATCTGCGCCAAGAAGACCATGTGAATGAGAACCTGTTGCATGCCGTTCCGGTTGCCAGAGTAGAATGCGCCCACTTTCCTCCTCCGGGGAGTAGCTCACCCGCCGCGTGCGGGGCTGCGCATCAACATACTTGGCCGTGTTCCAGTGGAATTCCCTGATGGGATCTCCCCAAGGAACCTTCGCCATGGTGCGCAGGACCGGAACTCCAGTTCCGCCGTCGGGCAAGACCGTAGGCAGGCGTCGCGCATACCCGGGCCGGGCTGCGTGGCGTTTGCCTTCGCGTCCTCGCGAATGCCCGGCCCTGGAGTTCGATGATGCTTTCCCTGCACGCCTTGCTGGTTTCGACCGGAACCGTCGCGCTCGCCGAGGTCGGCGACAAGACCCAGCTGCTGGCCTTGTTGCTGGCCGCCCGCTTCCGCAAACCGTGGCCTATCGCCTGCGGCATCCTCGCCGCCACCGTGATCAACCACGCGATCTCGGCGTGGCTGGGTGCGGAACTTTCCGTCTGGTTGTCGCCGGAAATATTGCGCTGGGTGGTGGCCGGCAGTTTTCTCGCCGTCGCCTTGTGGACGCTGAAGCCGGACAAGCTGGATGCGGACGAACAACTGCCGGCGCACGGCGCCTTCATCGCCACCACCATCGCCTTCTTCCTGGCCGAGATCGGCGACAAGACCCAGGTCGCGACGGTGCTGCTGGCGACCAAGTATTCGCCGCTGTGGCAGGTCGTCGTCGGCACCACCCTGGGCATGCTGGTCGCCAATCTGCCGGTGGTCTGGATGGGGCACCGGTTTGCCGACCGCCTGCCGCTGAAACTGGCCCGCACGGTGGCCGCCGTCGTTTTCCTGGCGCTGGCGGTGTGGGTGGGATGGAACGGCGTGGGTTGAGCCACCTGGAGGGTCGCTGCCTATCCGGCGGCGGCATTTGCGCTTACGCTGCCCTGAATATCAGCGGCAAACGACCGCCTGGAGCCCGATGGTGAACCTGAAACTGCGCCTGATCCTGATGAATTTCCTCCAGTTCTTCGTCTGGGGGGCATGGCTGATCACCATTGGCGCCTACTGGTTCCAGAACAAGCAATGGTCGGGCACCAGCTTCGGCGCGATCTTCTCCACCATGGGCATCGCCTCGCTGTTCATGCCGGCGCTGATGGGCATGGTCGCCGACAAGTGGATCAACGCCGAGAAGCTTTACGGCGCCCTGCACATCGGCGGCGCGATCATGCTCGCCTGCGTGCCGATGGTCGACGACCCGCACACCATGTTCTGGGTGATGTTGCTGAACATGATCTTCTACATGCCCACCATCGCGCTGGCGATCACGGTGGCCTACAACGCGCTCAAGGATCGCGGCATGGACGTGATCCGCGACTACCCGCCGATCCGGGTATGGGGCACGATCGGATTCATCGCGGCGTTGTGGACCACCAGCCTGCTGAAGCTGGAAACCTCGTCCGGGCAGTTCTACGTCGCCTCGGGCGCCTCGTTGCTGCTGGGCCTGTACGCCTTCACGCTGCCACCCTGCCCGCCCAAGCTTGGTCGCGGAACCGGGCGTTCGCTGGTCGACACCCTCGGGCTGTCGTCGTTCCGGCTGTTCCGCGACCGCAACATGGCGGTGTTCTTCGTGTTCGCGATGCTGCTGGGCGCGGCGCTGCAGCTGACCAATGCCTACGGCGACACCTTCCTGCACGATTTCGCCAACGTGGATGCGTACAAGGACACGATCGCGGTGCGCTACCCCGCGATCATCATGTCGATCTCGCAGATCTCCGAAACCCTGTTCATCCTGACCATCCCGTTCTTCCTCAAGCGCTTCGGGATCAAGACGGTGATGACGATCAGCATGCTGGCGTGGTTCCTGCGCTTCGGCCTGTTCGCCTACGGCGACCCGGGCGCCGGGCTGTGGATGATCGTGCTGAGCTGCATCGTCTATGGCATGGCCTTCGATTTCTTCAATATCTCCGGCTCGCTGTTCGTCGAGCAGCAAAGCGACCCACGCATCCGCGCCAGCGCGCAGGGCCTGTTCATGCTGATGACCAACGGCATCGGCGCAGTCCTGGGCAGCGCGATCAGCGGCTGGATGATCGACCGTTTCTTCACCGCGGCCGATGGCAGCAAGGACTGGCACGGCATCTGGATCACCTTCGCGGTGTACGCATTGGCGATGGCGGTGGCCTTCGTGCCGCTGTTCCGCACGCCGAAGCAACCGGTCGAGGCCATCCCGGAGCATGCCTGACATGGGCAAGGTCGTCGTCGTCGGTTCGTTCAATGTTGATCATGTCTGGCACTGCGAGACCTTGCCGACCGTAGGCGCCACACTGATCGGCAGCTACACCAGCGGCCCCGGCGGCAAGGGCTTCAACCAGGCGATCGCCGCGTCCCGCGCCGGTGCGCGGACGATCTTCCTCTGCTCTCTGGGCGAAGACGCGGGCGGCGCAGCGGCGCGCGCGCTGGCCACGGCCGACGACATCGACCTGCGCGACCTGGTGTCCGACCAGCCCACCGGCACCGCCGGCATCTACGTGGATGCGCGCGGCCGCAACAGCATCGTCATCGGTCCCGGCGCCAACGCCTCGCTGACCGCCGGTTTCGTGCGTTCGCAGGCCGAGGCCATCGCCGCTTGCGGGGTCGTGCTGGCGCAACTGGAATCGCCCATCGACAGCATCATCGCCGCGTTTGCGATGGCGCGCGGGCAAGGCATCGCCACCCTGCTCAATCCCGCTCCCGCCAATGCCACGACCAGCAACGAACTGTTGGCGCTCGCGGACCTGATCACTCCCAACGAAACCGAGTTCACCGCGATGGTCGCGCGCCATATCGGGGCGAAGATCGAAGCCGACGATGTCGCCATCAGCGACGGCGCCAGCCTGCACACGCTGTGCCGGGAGCTGCTGGCCCACGGCAGCGTGGTGGTGACCCTGGGGTCGGCGGGCGTGTTCGTGTCGCATCCGGAAGAGACGCTGCGCGGCGACGGCAGACCTTATTACCGCATGGCCGCCGAAGCGGCGGACGCGATCGACACCACCGGCGCGGGCGACGCCTTCAACGGTGCATTGGCGGCCTCGCTTGCGGATAACCTGGAATTGCCCTTCGCCCAGCACGTGCGCTTCGCCAACCGCTACGCCGCGCTGTCCACCGAGCGCGCCGGAGCGGCGCTGGCGATGCCGGGGCTGGCCGAATTGCGCGCGCGCTTCGCCGACTGAGCTTCGCCGATCAGGAACCGATCCACCGGCTGCCGCTTTCACACAGCGACAACCAGGCCGCGTTAAGTTGAACGGACTTTCCACAGCCAAGGAGGTTCCATGAGCGGCAAGTTCGAGATCAGCAAGCGCAGCAACGGCGAGTTCCAATTCAATCTCAAGGCCGGCAACGGCCAGGTCATCCTCAGCTCCGAGGGTTATTCGAGCAAACCCAATTGTCTCAATGGAGTCGAATCGGTGCGCAAGAACAGCCAGGCCGAGGCCCGCTACGAGCGCAAGACCGCCAGCAACGGCAAGTTCTTCTTCAACCTGACCGCAACCAACGGACAGATCATCGGCAGCAGCCAGATGTACGCCGATCAGGCCGGCCGCGACAACGGCATCGCCTCGGTCACCAGCAACGCCCCGGGTGCGGCGCTGGACGACACCACCGCCTGAGCCTTGCTCTTCCCGAAGTCCGGCCCTCGCCGGGCTTCGGGCATCGCCGGACTACAATGCCGATATGCGGATCGGCTCCTACAGCATCGACCCACCCCTGATCCTGGCCCCGATGGCCGGGGTCACCGACAAGCCGTTCCGGCAATTGTGCAAGCGGCTGGGCGCGGGTCTGGCGGTGTCGGAAATGACCAGCGGCGATCCACGCCTGTGGCAGACGCGGAAATCGCTGCATCGCATGGACCACGTCGGCGAGCCCGCACCGGTCAGCGTGCAGATCGCCGGCACCGAACCGCAGGCGCTGGCCGACGCGGCGCGCTACAACGTCGACCACGGCGCGCAGATCATCGACATCAACATGGGTTGCCCGGCGAAGAAAGTGTGCAACGCCTGGGCCGGTTCGGCGCTGATGCGCGACGAGGCGCTGGTGGCGCGGATCCTGGAAGCGGTGGTCGCGGCGGTGGACGTACCGGTGACCCTGAAGATCCGCACCGGTTGGGATTCGCAGCACAGGAACGCCCTGGAAATCGCCCGCATCGCCGAGAGCGCGGGCATCGCCGCGCTGGCCGTGCATGGCCGCACCCGCGACCAGCAGTACACCGGCGTGGCGGAATACGAGACCATCGCCGCGATCAAGTCCGCGCTGCGCATCCCGGTGCTGGCCAATGGCGATATCGATTCGCCGCAGAAGGCAGCTTTCGTGTTGCAGGCAACGGGTGCCGATGGCTTGCTGGTAGGACGCGCCGCACAAGGGCGGCCGTGGATCTTCCGCGAAATCGCCCACTACCTGGCCACCGGTACCTTGCTGCCTTCACCTGCGTTGAGTGAAGTGCGCGATATCCTGCTCGGGCATTTGCAGGCGCTGCACGAGTTCTACGGCGAACACCAGGGCGTGCGCATCGCCCGCAAGCACCTGGGCTGGTATGCGAAAGACCGGCCGGAAAACGTGGCGTTCCGGGCCGTGGTCAATCGCGCCGAGAGCGCCGACGCGCAATTGCGGCTGACCCGGGATTATTTCGATGCGCTGGTGGCGGGTGTGGTGCCGGAGTTGCCGGTTGCGGCCTGATATAGGGAAACTCTTAACAATTACCAGATCGTCATTCCGGCGGTTTTCAACAGCGGGACTGGGCTGGGCTGTATTTAGGCGGCAGCTTGGTGGCCACCCGCGAACGTGACGTGGCCACCGGTGTGTACACGAATAAATATCAGCACACCGATGCGCTAGGCAGTCCCATTGCAGTGACCGACGCCAGTAGGACGGTGATCCTGACCAATGAATTCGAACCGTATGGCAAGGTGGTCAATCACGCTGAAGTCGATGGTCCCCTCTACACCGGGCATGTACAGGATGCGAGTTCGGCGCTGAGCTATATGCAGCAGCGCTATTACGATCCGATGATCGGGAGATTCTTGTCCACCGATCCGGTCACGGCCAACTCAGCGACAGGGGCTAACTTCAATCGGTACTGGTATGCGAACAACAACCCCTACAAATTTACGGATCCGGATGGCAGAGCCCCTTGCCGAAACGATAATCCCAACTGTAATCGAGATGGTGATCCAGCAAGCAGGGAGCGCCAAAGAAAATGCGCGATGACTTGTTTAGGTGAGAGCGGAAGAGCGACAAGGCCATATGATGGGAAGCTTAAAAAAGTTCAAGAGAAGCATCCAAAAGTAACAACAGATATGGCGGATATGGCATTTGATCGATTCGCAATCGACAATCCGCGCTCAAGTATGACCAAGGGAAAAGAGTGGGGTTGGGAAATGGAGAGCGGCGCTAATGGCGAACTAACCATCACGCCTTCGAAAGAAGGGGCAGCCGGTAAAGTAGGCTGGAGCGTAGCTAGGGGAACAACTTTAGCTCTCGGACACACTCATGGCAGAGGTGGCGATTGGTATCTTCGATACTTCTCTCCCGATGATGTTGCGGCGGGAAATTATGCGGACACCCCTGTATTTATAGGGAATTCTTATGGTGATTTCCGAGTTTATGTGCCGGGGATGAGGTTGAACGGAGAGGTTCCAGAAGGATTGCTGCGCGGAGGAGCTGCTGAGGGTGTATTACTTTGTCAAGAGTGCGTGCCTGTAGGAGAATGAAGATGACACTTCGATGGCTGGCAATAAGTGTGATTCTGATTCTTGTGGGATGCGCTTCGATCAATTCAGAGGCGCACTCAGAAGGTGCTGTTTATTTAGATTTGATTGTTATTGAGGGCGGTGCAACGACATATCCAGATCCGATTCATCCGGAAATCATTGGAAGAAGAATTCCTATCGATTTTCATGGGGCAATAGACGCGCTTGGGAAGATCGTCACCACAGGAAAAGGGGCGTCAGAGTCCTTTCAGAGTAGCTGCGCGCTTAAGCTCGATTTACCTCTCTCGCATACTTATGAGACCTGCAAATACAAAGTTTGTAGTTTGCTTCCTCCACGATCACGCATACAGGATTGTGGCTACTTTGTTAGGCTGGAACAGTGGGTTCAGCGCGAGTGGCTGGGAGGATTGTGTGTTACTGAAGGGATCAACGAAAGTTCGCAGCTGGCACGTTGGTTCATAGAGCACGGAATATCAGATTGCACTGCGATGAGTGAGCTGATTATTGTTGGTTATATGCAGGATCTTGCTGGTCTCCCGAGGAACGAGCCTCAACTACTTTTGCATAGCTCATTTCAACTAAAGGGAACGGAGGAAATTAATCCGCCCTCAGGCACGAAAAATCCCGCTCACTGAGCGGGATTTTTCGTGGTGTTTGAAAACGGTGTCTGAAAACGGTGTCAGAGTCACTTACTGAGCACGACGTGAGGGGTTTTCTGATGCACAGCTACGGCGTCGGATGATTCCACCTGAACGGGCGAAGGTGTGATGCTTGGATCCATGGCTCGACTCCCTCGTCCTGATCTCGCCGGTGTTCCGCAACATGTGGTGCAACGCGGCAATAACCGGCTTCCATGCTTTCTCGATGATGAGGACAGACACCGCTATCCCCAGTGCTTGCGGGAAGGGCTGCTGCGATACGGCTGCATGCTGCATGCCTACGTGCTGATGACGAACCATGTCCATCTCTTGATGACCCCCCACAAAGTGGGGGCAGTCTCGCGCCTGATGCAGACCTTTGGCCGCAACTATGCCGGTCTGTTCAATGGCCGACATGGCCGGACAGGCACGTTATGGGAAGGTCGTTACAAATCCTGCTTGTGAAGCTCCCAGGATTTAGTGGACACCTGAGCGGCAGGTTTTGGTCTCGACCATGCCTCTGAAGGCGTCGTGGTCTATCCGGAGAAACGCCATGAGCGATACCCCCACCACCACCGAATTCCCCTACCTGCACGGCTTCTCCGAAGTCGAACAAGCGCGGCTGGTGCGGCAGGCGCAGATCGCCGAATCGACGGTCTTCCACGACATCGACTATTCCGGCGCGCGGCGCCTGCTGGAAGTCGGCAGCGGGGTCGGCGCGCAGACCGCGATCCTGCTGCGCCGTTTTCCCGAACTGCACGCCACCTGCGTGGACCTGAGTCCGGCGCAACTGGGCGCGGCGGCACGGCGGCTGGAAGCGATGCCCTGGCTGCAAGACCGCTACACGTTACGGCAGGCCGATGCCACCGACCTGCCGTTCGACCCGCGCAGTTTCGATGCCGCCTTCCTGTGCTGGGTGCTGGAACACGTGCCCTCGCCGGCCCGCGTGCTCAGCGAAGTGCGCCGCGTGCTCTCGCCCGGCGCGCCGGTGTATCTGACCGAGGTGATGAACGCCTCGTTCCTGCTCGATCCGTACTCGCCCAACGTCTGGCGCTACTGGATGGCGTTCAACGATTTCCAGATCGAAAGCGGCGGCGATCCGTTCATCGGCGCCAAGCTCGGCAACCTGTTGCTGGCTGGCGGATACCGCGACGTGACCACGCAGATCAAGACCTTCCATTTCGACAACCGCGAACCGGCGCGACGCAAGACCATGATCGCGTTCTGGGAAGAACTGTTGCTGTCCGCCTCCGACCAGTTGCTGGCGGCGGGCAAGGTCAGCGAAGAGACCGTGCAAGGCGTGCGCCACGAAATGCGCCAGGTGCAGAACGATCCCAACGCGGTGTTCTTCTATTCGTTCGTGCAGGCGCGCGCAACGGTTTATTAAGTTTTCCGCGACGCGGAAATAGCGTTCAAGCGCACTCCCCTTTGCGCTGATTGTCGGTTGGAGTGCGTCATCGGTCACGATGCTTTCCGGCACTCGCATTGCGCACGTCCGCGGCGCAAACATGACCCTGCGACAACCCTTCCCCCCTGCCTGCGCCCGCGCAGCCAACAAGGCGGGTTGCGCTTCGCCAGCGGATCGTCATGTTCATCGAGGCCACGAACACGATCGCCAAGGCGGATATCCCGCAACCCGGGTCCGTATCGGGGCGACCGGCCAGTCGCCCGGCCACCGACCCGCGAATCGACGCAGAAGCCTGTAATCGCCGCGCACGATTGCTTAATACATGAATGCCGGCACGCGCACCGGCCAATGGACGCTTGCCTCTTCCCCTAATGCATAGAACACATTCCAGGAGAACACCATGAAAACCAACCTGCTGGCGCTGACCCTGCTTGCCGCAATCGCCGCACCCGCGGCCGCACAGGACTCCACCGTGAACCTGGCCCCGATTCCGATCGCCGCGCCTATCCTCGAACAACCCACGGTCAAACAACTGGCCGCTGAAACCGGCTTGACGGAAAACCGTGTACGCATGGTGGTGGGACCGCACAGCGGCTATGCGGAATACCGCGTCACCTTCAACCGCTCGCAACGGCAATTCAGGAATGCGCTCGGCGAGGAACGCTACAACGACTTGATGGCCGGTCGCAAAATCCAGCTCTACAACCAGCGGGCCGCCGCAATCGCCTCCGTCGATACCAAAGCCGAGGCCAATCCGGTCACAGCTCCGTGAAATAGCTCCGTGAAATAGCTTCATGAAATGGGAACATCACCAGCCCCCGCATCCCTGCCGGGCATGCGGAGGCAGGTGGCATCCATAGCCAATTCCCTGATTCTCCACGCCACCAAATGGCATGACCGCTTTGGTGGCGTGGCCACGTTGGACACTGGACAGGGCTGGCCACTGCAGGTGTACGCAGGAGGACATGTGGCATGTTCAATACCACGCGCTGGAGCCTGGTGATCGAAACCCGCGCGGGTTCGGACAGCGGGCGGATGGCGCTGGATACCCTCTGTCGCATCTACCGCTCGCCAGTACTGTCCTACCTGCGCGCGCACGGCTATCCGGCGAACGACGCCGAGGACCTCACCCAGGCCTTCTTCGAACAACTCCTGATGCGCCGCATGCATGCCGCGGCCGATCCCGAGCGCGGCCGTTTCAGGGCATTCCTGTTGACCGCGCTGAAACGCTATCTCGCCAACCAGATGGACCACGACCACGCGCACAAGCGCGGTGGATGGCAGTCGATCGGCGCGCTCGACCTGGAGGACGAACCCGTCGATCAACACGGCGCGTCCCCGGAACAAGCCTTCGAGCGCGACTATGCCCTGACCGTCATCGCCAGGGCGCTGGAACGCCTGCACCAGGAAGCCCTCGCCGCCGGCAAGGGCGACCTTTTCGACCAGGTGAAGGGATTCCTGCTGGAGATGCCCGATGCCAGCGAATATGCCGCGCTTTCAACGCGACTGGGCATGCGCCGCAACACCCTGGCGGTGGCCATCCATCGTTTGCGCAATCGCCTGCGCGACATGGTCCGCGCCGAACTGAGCGATACCGTCGACAACGAGGCCTCGCTGGAAGTCGAGATGACGGTGTTGCGCAACGCCTTGCCCCAGCCCGGTGAAACCCGGAACCGGTCCCCGGGCAGTCCACAGAAGCAAGCAGCGCCAATGCCACCCCGGTGACGGAATCCAGGGGACAGGGGAACGCAGGAAACAGGGGAGAAACCATGATGCGATCATCCGCCACCACAATGCGTCCCGTCGCACGCTTCACCGATACGCGCTGGACCCTGGTCATGACCGCCGTACAGGACGACCCAATGCTGGCGCAGCGGGCCTTGCTGGAGCTGTGCACGCAGTACTGGTATCCGGTGTACACCTATCTGCGACACAGCGGACATCCGTCCCTGCTTGCGGAAGAAATCTGCATCGCGTTCTTCGACGATCTGTTGCGATCGCCGGTACTGGCGGCCGCGGGGCCCACCCAGGGCAGATTCCGCGATTTCCTGCTCGCCGCCCTGCGCCGCTTCCTCGCCCTGGACTGGCGCGAGACCGAGGAATACGAAGACGACCGCATCCTGCTGACGCCTCCCGACGCCGCCGAGCTGGAGGAACGCCACCAGCACGAACCCGCCGGATTGCGCCCGGATCACGCCTTCCATCGCGGCTATGCGCTCGACCTGATCGCAGGCGCATACCGGCGCCTGCGATTCGAGGCGGTCCGGGCGGGTCGCGAGGACATGTTCGAGGCCCTGGCGCCGTATCTGGGCACGGATGCCGAAGCCGGCAGGCTCGACCGCCTCGCGCAACAGCTGGACACACGGCCGCTGGTGTTGCTGCTGGCCTTGCAACGCCTGCGCCAACGCTTCCGTGAACTGGTCGAAGCGGAGATCGCGCAGACCGTGGGCAAGGAGGTCGAACACACCCGTGAATGCACCGTGCTGTTGGCCATCCTGCAATGAATCCAGGCGACGACAACGACGGTCCGGACAAACCGCATCCATTGGCCGCGCTGTCTTCGCTGGCACCGCTTGCGTTCGGCCGCGACCAGGACGCGAAACCGGCCACCGGTCGTGCGACGCGCAGCCTGGCGTTCCTTTCGAGGGAAGCGCTGGAACTGGATCTTTCCGATCCCGAGCAGCGTCATTTCGGCGACTACGAACTACTCGAATGCCTGGGCGCCGGCGGCACCGGCGTGGTCTATCGCGCACGGCAGAAGAGCCTGGATCGGGAGGTCGCGATCAAGCTGCTGTCCGCCGGCCCCTGGGCGTCGCCGGATTTCATCGGGAGATTCCAGCGCGAGGCGCAATCGGCCGCACGCCTGCAGCACCCCAACATCGTGGCGATATACGAGATCGGCAGCTGCGACGAATTGAATTATTTCTCGATGGCGCTGGTGCATGGCCCGAACCTGGCCCAGCTACTGGCCGAACGCGGCGCGATGCCTGCCCGGCAGGTCGCCAGGCTGGTGCAAACGATCGCCGAAGCCCTGCACTATGCCCATCGCCTGGGGGTGCTGCACCTGGACCTCAAACCCGGGAATGTACTGACCACGGAGGACGGCGAGCCCCAGGTAGCGGACTTCGGCCTGGCCAGGCGCATCGACGATTCGCTGATGCCCGATGGCGACGAAGTCTCCGGCACCCCGAGCTACATGGCGCCGGAGCAGATCGAAATGCACCGGCACCAGTTGGGCGTGGCAACGGACATCTACGGGTTGGGCACGATCCTCTACGAACTGCTCAGCGGACAGCCCCCGTTCAATGCGGACACGCCGAAACAAACCCTGGACCTGGTCCTGCATGGGCGGCTGCGCCACTTCGACCGCTATCGCAACGACATTCCCCCCGACCTGGAAGCCATCTGCCGGAAATGCCTGTGCAAGGAGCCACGGCATCGTTACCCCGACGCGCAATTGCTGGCCGATGACCTGGGCCGGTTCCTCGACGACCGGCCGGTCAGCGTGCACCCACTGAATCGCCGGCAGCGCATCGCGCGCTGGGCCCATCGCGAACCCAAGCTGGCGCTGACCATTGCCTTCGCCTGCGTGGCCGTGCTGGTCGGCCTGGTGACCAGCGCCTGGCAATGGCAGCGCGCGGAATCCGGCGCGTCCAGCGCCCGTTACCATCTCTGGGAGCAACGCCACGAAACCGCGTTGCGCTTGTTCGAGGAGCAACGCGGCTACGGCGCGCTACCGCTGCTCGCAGCCAACCTGCACGAGCAACAGGCAAGCGGCGAACAGCGTGCCGTCGCCCGTGAGCGGCTGCGCTTGCGCGTGGCGCAGATGCAGATGCCGGCATTGCTCAATGCGATCAGCGTCGGCGCCGCGGTGCACGTGCTCGCATTGAGCCCCGACGGCCGCTACCTGGCGCTGGGCCTGCAGCCGAACACGGTGGCCCTGTACGAAGTCGCCACCTTGCGCCAGCGTTGGCGCGTGCGCTTGTCCCCGCACGATTCCGAAGGCGATGGCCAGCTGCGGCGCCTGGTCTTCACCCCGGACATGCGCTACCTGCTGGTCAGCGAACACTGGAGGATGGCGCAGATCCGGCCGGGTGGTTTCCAGACCTATCGGCTTTCGATGGCAGACGGCGCCCAGACCCGGGTGCCTGGCGCCGATGCGATCCTCAGCGAAAGCTGGAGCGACGACGGGCGCCACGTCGTGCTCACCGACAAGAACCACTCCTGGTTCCGGCTGTACGCCGCGGATAGCTGGAAATTGCTGGCCCCCACGATGCACAGCAACCTGCTCGGCGCACGACCGGGCTGGTTGATCGCGCCCGGGCTCAAGTTCATCGCCATGGATCACGGCAGCGAAGGCGTCGGCATCCTCGACCCACGCACCCTGCAACCGCGATATTCATTGCGCCCGGACCGGCCGGATACGCGTTTCATCGCCTGGGCGATCAGCCCCGATGCGCGCTGGCTGGCACTGGGCCGGACCGACGGCGAAATACTGCTGGTCGATGCCGACAGCGGCGCGCAACGACCGCTGTTCCCACCGACCGGAGGCCAGGTCAAATGGCTCAGCTTCAGCGCCGATAGCCGTCACCTGGCCGCGACCAAGGGTTCGGAGTTCTACGTCTTCAGCATCCCGGACGGTACCGGCATGTATTACGTGGCGCGCGATGCCGAGTTATGGGGTCACCAACTGGATTGCGACGCGGGCAGCGACAACTGCGGCGCGTTGCTGATGGAATGGGACCGGGTGACCCTGTGGTCGTTCTCGGGCGGGGTCGATCTCTCCAATGGCAGGGTGATGGATTCGCCCGAGATCACCCATCATTCGTACGTACCGCGCTTCGCCAGCAGCTTCAGCCGAAGTCATCGTTTGCTGGTGACCGGCGCCCAGGACGGCAGCCTGCGCTTGTGGCGGCTGCCGCCATCGCCCGTACTCGGGCCGCTCGCACCCACCCAGCGGGAGACACCGCTGTACTTCGACGGCCAGCATCTGGTCGCGGTCGAGGGCCGCGAGGTCTGGGTGTTCGACGCGCGGGACGGGCAACCACGCTCGCCGCGCATGATCCTGCCGCAGCCGGCCGGTTTCGCGGCCCTGAGTCCCGACGGCCGTACCCTGGTCGCCAGCAGCGGCCCGGCGTTGCATGTGTTCGACTGGCGCAGCGGCAAACCAAGGTATCCGCCGATCCAGTTGGGCGGAAGCCCGATGGACTTGTGGCTGACCAGCGATGGCCGCAGCGTCGTCGCCCGCTGGGCCGCTCCGCAGCGCATGCCGATCGACCAGCAACGCCTGCAGGCCTACGACCTGGGTACCGGCCGTGCACTCGGGCCGCCTGGCGACATGCTCGTCGGCAGCGCCCGGATCAGCGCCGACAACCGCCAGTTCCTGGTCAGCCAGGACGCCGCCACCACGCTGTTTGCGTTGACCGACCTGACCCGACCGCTGCGCCGCTTCCCCGTGCTCGACGACGAATCGGTGGTGGTCTTCGGCGCCGAGGATCCTGCCGACAACGAACTCGTGCAATTCGTGGAAAATTACGGCGCGGACATCGGCAACACGCTCAGGCGCTGGTCCCTGGCCGACGGCCGGCTGCTGCGGACCTTGCCGCTGAATGTCCGCATCGAGGACCTGCAGGTGCGCGCCAGCGATGGTCGTGCCGCGATCAGCGGCAGCCCGGGTGGCACCGCGATGACCGATGTCGCGGTGCTGATCGACCGCGACGGTGCGCGCGTCCCCATCACCCTGACCCGCCATGACGGCCTGGCCCGTGCGCAGGCCTTCAGCGCCGACGGACACCTCCTGGCGCAGGCGCTGGGCCAGGGAGTGATGCTGGTCGATGCCGATACCGGCGTGCCGCTGGGACCGCCGCTGCGCACGTCGTTGCCGATCCCGGACAACATCGCGCAGCTGGCTTTCAGCCCCGATGCCAGGCAACTGCTGGCGCGCACGACGCTGGGCCGCTGGCTGCGCTGGTCGTTGCGGCCGGAACCACGCAGCGCGGCGCTGATGAGCGAAGAAGCGGCCTTGCTCGCGCCAGTGCCCAGCGAAGTCTTCAAGCCGCCCAGCGCGGCCTTGCGCGCCTCGTTGCGACAACGCGACCGCGCCACGCCGCCGGCGCCGCGGCCACCGCCAAGCGTCTGGTCGTGCCTGCCGCACCACGACGCGATACCGCCACGCCTGGCGGATACCCCGCCGTGGCTGGTCGACCTGAGCAGCGATTACACCGCTTCCCTGCATGAGATCCGATCCAGCAAGAGCACTCCGCACAGCGAGGTCGGAAACCTGTGCGCATTGCCTCCAGGGGTGCAACGGCTGCAGGGCGTGGACTACGACCTGCGCGGGGTGGTCGACCTGCGTTTCCCGGAAGCCGGCGAAGCGAAAAGCGATCCCGACCGACACCACCGGACCAGGCGGATCGAAGTCGCGCCCGGTCGCTACACCACCGCGCATGTCCTTGGCGCATCGACTGCCACCACCAGCAGCATCGACAACCGGCCAGTGGCGCGGTTGTCGTTCCACTATCGCGATGGCGGCGTAGCCAGCGTGCCCTTCCGGACCGCGAACTGGAACACGGGCAACTGGCAAGGCTGGCGCGACTGGCGGGAACTGTCGCTGGCATGGAAAGGCTTCCTGCCCGAGGTCGAAGTCGAAGTGGCCTACAGCGCCGGCATACAACTCTATTCGACCCGGGTGGACAACCCCGATCCCGGGCGCGAGGTGGTGGCGATCGACGTGCAGTCCACGATGCCGATGTACGACGATCGCGGACTGGCGGTGGTCGCGATCACCCTCGATCCGGCGGCGCCGGTGACGGTTGCCGGCAAGCAACGACCGTGAGCCGGCAGCCGGTAGAGCGACCCTTGATTTCCGGCTACCGGCTCACGGGGATGACGACACTTGTTCGGCGTTACCCTAACCACTGGGAGAGCTGGTTTGCGCATCGACCGGAACGATCCCTGCCGAATGCCAGATCCGGCGCCATAAAGCGGCCAGGGCTTCCTTCAATTTGCCTTGCGCCACCGGCGCCCGGTAGGCGTCCTGCAACTGCCGGGGCGTCATCGACCGCCAACGCCCGCCTTCGCGCGCGGCGACCGCGAAGTTGAAGTTGTAATCGGGTTCCAGGCCCATGCGCAGGTCGCTCAGGACCAGTTCGCCAGCGACCACGCGGGCGCGCATGAATCCGTGGTTGAACCAGGCCAGCTCGCGCACCGCCGGAATATCGCCGGCATCGGCCAGCGCCCGCACGTTGGATCCATGAGCCTGGAACTGCATCGGTCCGCGATCGGCGACCAGCGAACGGTCGCCGATGGCGTAACCGTCGGGCGTCATCGCCACCACCCGCCACAGCAGCGTATTCAATGGCATCGGTACCGAGAAGCGGGGCGCGTCCGCCAATCCCATCGCCGCCAGGGCGCGGTCTGCCTCGCGATCGACCATGGATTTCGCCAACAGCGACCAACCCAGGTAGGCGGTGCTCAGCATCAACCCGGCCAGCAGCGCGCGCTGCGCCAGCACGCGTTCGCGCGCGAACCAGGCAACGACGCAACCAAGCAACATCCACACCGTGTAGACCGGATCGATGATGAACAGGCTGGACCACATCACCGGCGGCGTGTGCAACGGCCACAGCAATTGCGTGCCATAGACGGTGAACGCATCCAGCAGGGGATGCGCCAGCAGCGTCAGCTGGATGGCCCAGAACCAGCGCAACGGAGACTCCGCCACCCGCTTGCCGCGACGCTTGCACAGCCACCAGATAAGCCAACCCAGCAGCGGCAGCACGAACAGCGAATGGCTGAAGCTGCGGTGCACGGTCATCAGCGATACCGGATCATCGGTGGACAAGGCGATGAACAGCGAATCGAGATCCGGCAAGGTGTTCAGCGCCGCACCCGCAAGCAAGGCGGCGCGCCGGTGTTTTGCAGGGACGATGGCGGCGGCGATGGCGCCACCAAGGAACAGGTGGGTGATGGAATCCATGGCAACCGATGTTAATCGAAGACAACCCGCGGGACCGGCCAGGGAAAATGGGCCGATCGCGCGTCGCGCACGCATCCTGGCCTGATCGCGACGTGGCATTGCGGCATGCCGCACTGCCTTCCACCGCCGGGGCAAGAGCATCGGCGGCCACGCTGGACCCGCTTCGCGCGCATCCGGCTGTAATCCAGTCCACTCATTGCCGTAACCCTTGGAGCCGCGACCCTGCGGCGCGCTCCCGCCTTGCGCGGAAGCTCCCTGACAACTCCGAGGATTCGTCATGAATGTGATGTCCACTTGCCAACCGCGTCGCCTGCATCGCCGCCCCTCCCCCTCCCGTCGCTGGTGGCTGGCCAGCCTGGCCGGCCTGGCGGTCGCCGGAACCGCGCAGGCCGATGCAGTACTCGACTGGAATGCCACCTTCGATTCGGTCTCGCCCACGGTCGGCGGACCGCCGCAGCGCGCCTACCTGGGCGCGCTGATGCACATCGCCATCCACGATGCGCTCAACAACATCCAGCCGCGATACGAGACCTATACCGTTGGCCAGCCGGCGGCGGCCTACGCTGCTCCCGATGCCGCGATCGCGGCCGCCGCGCGCGACGTGCTGATCAACCAGCTCAACCGTCCACCGGAGAATCCCGCCAAGGCCGGCGCACGCGCCAATGTCGAAGCCGCCTACGCGGCGGCGCTGGCCGCGATTCCCGACGGCGCCGCCGAGAACCAGGGCATTGTCGCCGGGCAAGCCGCCGCCGCCGCGATCCTCGCGTTGCGCCAGAACGACGGTTCGGCGACGCCGAACCTGCCTTACACGCTGGCGCCGGGCAAGGGCGTCCACCAGCCGACCGCGCCGAACTTCCCGGCGCCCGCCAATGCCGGCTACGGACAGATGCGGCCGTTCGCCATGACCTCGCCCAGCCAGTTCCGGGCGGCGCCAGGGCAGTTGTTCAATCTGCGCGGCGTGGCCTACACGCTCAACTACAACCTGGTGAAGCACATCGGCGACCTGCACCTGCGCGCATCGCACCCGGATTCGGCCGAAACGGACATCGCCCGGTTCTGGCCCTCCGGCGGCGCGAACTGGAACCTGGTCGGGCGCGCCATCGTCGCCGGACGCGGGCTCGACCGCTGGCAGCACGCGCGCCTGTTCGCGCTGATGCTGATGGCCGAGACCGACGGCGGCATCCAGGTGTTCGACACCAAGTACACCTACACCTTCTGGCGCCCGGTCACCGCGATCCGCTGGGCCGACGACGGCAATCC
Source organism: Pseudoxanthomonas sp. (assembly GCA_041919795.1). GTDB lineage: Bacteria > Pseudomonadota > Gammaproteobacteria > Xanthomonadales > Xanthomonadaceae > Pseudoxanthomonas_A. The sequence goes on from JAYRTC010000007.1 coordinate 76,924, forward strand.
ACTCACCAGATCCGACCCGAACTGGCTGCCGCTGTTCTCCTTCCCCGGGCCCTGGTCCACCCCGCCCTATCCCGACTACACCTGCGGCCTGCCCACGGCCAGCGGCGCGAACACCGAAGTGCTGCGACGCTTCTTCGGCACCGACCGGGTGCCCTATACGCTGACGGTCAACGCGGCCGGGCTGTCCTCGCCCGCACTGCCCGGGATCGTGGTCCCACAGAAGACCATCACCCGCAGCTACCGGACCCTGTCCCAGGCGGCGCAGGAGTCGGCGATGTCGCGGGTGTTCGCCGGCATCCACTTCTACGAGGGTTGCGTGCTGGGCGTGCACCAGGGCGAAAAGGTCGGCAAGCAGGTCTTCCAGAACTACCTGCGGCCGCTCAGGTAGAAACCCGACCGCTCTCCCGCAGGGATGCGGGAGGGCGATGGCGACGGGCAACGCACGCCCAGGCGACATGATCGCCGTCCCTGCTCGCCGGGCGCCTTGTGGCCGCCTCCCCTGGTCATCCACCGTTCTTGCCAGTGCAGCCGGAGCAGAGACTTGAACCGCAAATCCGACTTGGGTTCCGAGACATGAGCGGATTCCAGGACACGCGCTGGAGCCTGATCCAGGCCGCGCGCAGCGATCCCGCGCACGCGCGCGACGCGCTGGAACTGCTGTGCCGCGCCTATCGTCCGCCGGTGCTCGCCTTCGTGCGCCGCAGCGGCCACCACGGCAGCGATGCGGAAGACCTGACCCAGGCTTTCTTCCTGCGTTTCCTCGAACGCGGCTGGTACGCCGATGCCGATCCGCAGCGCGGGCGCTTCCGCGCGCTGCTGCTGGTTTCGTTGCGGCATTTCCTTGAGGACCAGTACGCCCATGGCCTGGCCGCCAAGCGCAACGGTCCCTGCCTGGGCGGGGATGCGGTGGACATGCTGGCGGACGATGGCCAATCCCCCGAAGAAGCGTTCACCCGCGCCTGGCTGGCCACCGTGATCGAGCATGCGATGGCGCGGCTGCAGGCGGAGTGGGAACGCAACGGCAAGCGCGAACAATTCGAACGACTGGCGCCGTTGCTGACCGAGCCTGGCGACAGCGGTGAACTGCAGGCGCTAGCCGCCAGTACCGGGATCCGCCGCAATACCTTGGCCGTGCAGGCGCACCGCATGCGCCAACGCCTGCGCCAGTTGGTGCGGCTGGAACTGTTGCAGACGGTAGGCAGCCGCAAGGCGCTTGAGGAAGAACTCGCCGAGCTGCGCGACGCCATGGACGAGATCGCAGGGTGAACAACGAACCCGACCGCGGCGCGACCCGACGCTGGTGGCAGCGGGCGACCCTGACGCGGCTTGCTTTCGGCAGCGCCACGATCGCCGGCAGCGCATCCTCGACACCCTCGGAGGAGTGGCTGCTGGGCCTGCCTGGCAGGGAGGCGCTGGAACTGGACCTCGACGATCCCGCGCAGCGCGAGTTCGGCGACTACGAGTTGCTGGAACAGATCGGCCATGGCGGCATGGGCGTGGTCTACCGCGCGCGCCAGCGCAGCCTGGATCGCGAAGTCGCGATCAAGCTGCTTTCGGCCGGGCCGTGGGCATCGCCGGAATTCGTCGCCCGCTTCCAGCAGGAAGCGCAGCATGCCGCGCAGTTGCAGCACCCGGCGATCGTCACGGTTTACGAGATGGGCGACCTCGACGGCCTGGTCTATTACGCGATGCAACTGGTGCGTGGCGAGAGCCTGGCCCAGCATTTGCAGCAACGCGGCGGCAGGCTGGCCGAGCGCGATGCGGTAGCGCTGATGCGCACCGTGGTCGAGGCCGTGGCCTATGCGCACAGCCTTGGCGTGCTGCACCTGGACCTGAAGCCGGGCAATATCCTGCTGGACGAAGCCGGCCAGCCGCGCGTCGCCGATTTCGGCCTGGCGCGGCGCATCGACCCGGGCGCCCACCTGGACAACGAATATCTCGCCGGAACCCCCGACTACATGGCGCCGGAACAGTCCAGGGTCGGCGCGCAAGTGCTGACCCCGGCCACCGATGTCTGGGGACTGGGCGCGATCCTGTACGAGCTGCTGTGCGGACGACCACCGTTCGAGGCAGGCGATGCCAACGCGACCTTGCAGCGGTTGCAGGAAGGCGAAGTACACCGGCCATCGCGCTACGCACCGGTGTCCGCCGACCTGGATGCGATCTGCCTGAAATGCCTGCGGAAATCCACCGGCGACCGTTATCGGAGCGCACGCGAGCTTGCCGACGACCTGGGCCGTTACCTGGAAGGGCGCGCGGTCGGCGTGCGTCCGCTGGGGACGCTGCAGCGCACCCTGCGCTGGGCACGGCGCGAACCGCTGCTGGCGACGACCGCGGCGTTCGCTGCGCTCGCGCTGGTCGTCGGCATTACCGCGACCTCGCTGCAATGGCAGCGCGCGGAAAACAATGCGGCCACTTCCAGCGCACGTCTCTGGGAAAGCCGCCGCGAAGCGGCGCTGCGGCTTGAGCAGGACGGCAAGGGTTATGAGGCGATGCCGCGGCTGCTGCGGAACATCGAGGAAGAGGAGCGCAGCGGCCATGCGGAACTCGCCACACTCGACCGCCGCCGCCTGGGCATGTTGGCCAGCCAGGGCGCGGTGCTGATCGACACGTTGACCATCGCCGACGCCAACCCCATGGCGGTCGAACTCAGCGAAGACGGCAGCCTGCTGGCGATCGCCTACAACGACCAGAGCGTGCGCTGGTACGACACGGCCACGTTGCGCGAGCGTGGGCGCGCCAGTCTGCAAGGTCGTTTGAGCGCGAATGGCGAGCCGCGCACGTCGGTGTTGCTGCGCTTCGTCGACAACCATCGATTGCGCGTCACCCTGGAATGGGTCAGCAACCTGGTCAGCCCATCGGACGCCGACACCTGGTTGATCGATCTCGAACGCAAGGCGGTGGTGGAACCACCGGCCGCGTTCGCCGATTTCGCCGACGCCGCCTACAGCGCGGACGGTCGCCATGCGCTCCTGCGCAACCACGATCGGGAGGCGCAACTGTGGCAGGTCGCGCCGTGGAAGCCGCTGTCGGCGCCTGACATCGTGACCCCCGGCAGCAACAAGGGAATGGCGGATTATTTCCCGATGCAGGTCGGGCCCGGTGCGGGTTATACCGCCGTGCTGCAACCGGCCGTGAGGGAAATGCTCTGGTTCACGCCGCCGGACATGGCCCGGCCCCGCTCGATCCGCTTCCCGGGCGATGCCGGCATCTCGGCCTGGAATCCCAGCCGCGATGGCCGCTGGCTGGCGCTCGGCGACCTCGAAGGCCGCGTGTTCCTGATGGATACCCGGACCCGCGCGCTGCGCACCCTGCCGACCTCGCGCGGGCGCGAGATCACCTGGCTGGCCTTCAGCGAGGACGATGCGTGGCTGGCCGCCGCGAGCCATGACGGCCTGGTCTACGCCTTCGATGTGGAACGCGGCGATTCGCTGGTGAGCGGACAGATGCGCCACGACTTCGTCCTGCGGCGCGTGGGCCTGAGCCGCTCGCATCGCCTGCTGATCGCGGCGGGCGAGGGCCAGAGCGCCCTGTGGCGATTGCCCGAGCCCGGGCCGCGCGCGGTTCCCGCGCAACGCATCGGCGCGGGACCCGCCGCGCATGGCCTGGCCGGCCAGTACCCGATCTCGTGGTCGCTGCGGGCCGGCCTGCTGGCCAGTGCCGGGATGGATGGCCGGGTACGCCTGTGGCGCTTGCCGCTTTCGCCGATGCTGCCTGCGCGCGCGGCCCGGCAGATCGCCGAAACCCTGCAGTTCGATGGGCGGCGGCTGGTCGACGTGGAATGGAACCAGCTGCGCCTGGTTTCCGTCGACCGCAGCTCCGCCACCCCGTGGATCACGCTTGCCCAGCCGCCCGGGTTCGCCGAACTGGTCGATGGCGGCCGCACCCTGCTGGCCACCGTCGGGCCGCAACTACGCGTCTATGACGCGCCTTCGCTGCGCCTGCGATTCCAGCCGCTCGCCTTGCCCGACAGTCCGCAGCGCCTGCTCGCCAGCGACGATGGCGCGCAACTGTTGCTCGGTTTCGCCCGGAGTGGAGGCTCCACCGGCCTGCAGGAGCGACTGCAGCGTTTCGATCTGCGTACGGGTCGCCGCCTGCCCGGTGAAGCGACACTCGACGGGCCATTGCGCATGCTCAACCTGTCCGCGGATGGGCAACGCCTGCTCGTCGTCGGCCCGCCGGACGGCGCCACCGCCCTGTTCGCGATGGAGGGCATGCGCAAGCTCGCCGACTATCCGCATGACCCCTTCCAGCCGGTGGTCAGGGGCGCTTTCGCCAACGACGGCCGCGACCTGTGGCTGGTCGGCGCCGCCGGGGATCCGCGCCTGGGCAGCGACGCGCTGCTGCGCTGGAATCCCGGCACCGACGACGTACAGCAACGCGATACCGGAAAGGCGAGGCCGAAAGCCGTGATCGCCACCGCCACCGGCCTGTTCGTGGCCGGCAACGAACAGGACATGCTGGTGAACGAGGACCGGGATCCACGCCGACTGGAACGGGCCGCGGGCAGCGAAGTCGCCGAAGGTCTCGCCGTCAGCGCGGATGGGCGGATGGTCGCGCGGGCCTTCCGGCGCGAAGTGCAGTTGTACGACGCGGCTTCCGGGGCCGCCATCGGTCCGCCGTTGCAAAGCGACAGCAACGCGATGGACCGGATCGATGCGCTCGCATTCTCAACCGATGCGCGGCAACTACTGGCGCGCACCCGGCAGGGACGCTGGCTGGTGTGGTCGCTGAGGGCGGACGTGCGGCCGGTGCAGGTGATCGCAACCCGCCTGGCGCAGTTGGATCCCGACAACGAAGACCAGCAACAAGTGCGCGCGCCCACGGCGGCCGAGCGAACCCGCCTGCGCGCCGACGATCCAGGACGCTGGGCGCAACCTTCCCCACGGCCGGCAATACCGGTTCAGGCACCCGCGCTGGTCGACCACAGCACGGTGCCGGCGCGCGCGCCGGGCACGTCGCCCTTGTTGCTGGATCTGGGCGGGCTCTACGCCTCCGGCCCCGAAGGCGTGCGCAACCGTTTCTTCACCGTCCGCTCGCAGATGCGTCCCTACCCCGCCGGCGTGCAGCGTTTCGGCGGCATCGACTACGACCTGCGCGGCATGGTCGAGATCGGAACGATCGAATGGGCCGATCCCGCGGCCATGTACCTGGCCGGCGCCCACTGCATTCCGGTGCCGCAGCAAGTAGCCGCGATAAATCTCTTGCTGCTGCCGGTCGTCGTGATCGCAACCCCGCAACCGCAAACACTCGCCCGGCTGACCTGGCACTACCGCGACGGCAGCAAGGCCATCTCTCCGCTACGTACCCAGCACGAATTGCCGGGCTATGCCGGGCTGGACCAGGACGTGCCGCTGGTGTTCTCCACCACCACCGACCTGACCGCCGACGGCACGCAAAGTGAAACCGTCAGCGGACCACGCCTGCGCAATCCCCATCCGGAGCGGGCCCTGCGTTGCATCGACCTGGAAACGACCGGGCAACCCGTGCTGTTGTTCGCAATCACGGTTGAACCGCCACCACCGTTACCGTCCGTCGGCGCAGCGGTAACTCCCTCCCCTGTTTCTCGTATAGACCAGTAGCTGACCCGGCACACAGGGGTCGGGGGTGAGCATTCCCGCTTCAGCAAGGAGATTGCCATGAACAAATCCGTACTCGCCACGACCCTCCTGGCCGCTCTTCTGCTCGCACCGGGCCCTGTCCACGCCTGCGGCGAAGGCCTGTTCAACATGGGCCAGGGCCTGCGTTACCAGGGCTACCTGGCGCCAAGGCCGGCCGCGGTCCTGGTTTACGACCTAGACCGCGCGCCCGCTGAAAACCGCATCGCGGCCTGGTCCGGGCCGGGCACCGGCTCACCATCGCCCACAACCCGGATGAACTGGCGCAGGCCATGCGCCAGCAGCGCTACGACGTGGTGATCGCCGGCTACGACAACGTCGACCTGGTCGCCGCGAGGACTTCGGGCGCGGCTTCCGGGGCGAAACTGCTGCCCGTGGTCGAACGCAGCCAGCGCAACGCGCCCACGCTGCGCAACCGCTTCGTCCTGTTCCTGCTCGATGGCGCCAGCCTCGGCCAGTACCTGAAAAGCATCGACCAGCTGGTGAAGGGAAAGATCCAGTGAGCAAGCGGCACGGCAGCTCGGCGAAGTCCCGGCTGCCTGCCCTGGCCATGCTGGCCGGGCTGGCCGTGGCCGATGCCTGCGCCGCGCAGGAATCGTTCACCAATACCGGCCCTGCGGAATTTCCGCGCGAAGGCCAGGCAAGCGAACAGCCGCGCGGCACGATCGCGATCGGCTACCAGATGCAGCACACCAAGGGCCTGATCCTGGACAACGGCGACATCCCCGGGACCACCACCACCAACGCCCACATCCTGTTCGTGGCCGTGGACTACATGCTCGACGATCACTGGGAAGCGCATGCCGAGCTCCCCTTCATCGACAAGCGCTCCAGCGGCGGCCCCGGCGCGCACGACCCATCGATCCTCACCGTGCCCCACCCCGAGGCCGAGTTCCTGGACGACGGCAACTACCACGGCGCCTGGCAGGACTGGGTGCTCGGCGTGTCCTACCACGCCAACTGGGGCCGCCTGCAGGTGGAGCCGCACCTCATCGCGCAGATTCCCAGCCACGATTATTCGCACTTCGCCAACGCGGCCATCGGCCAGAACCTGTGGCGGCTGAAACTGGGCGTCGATTTCGCCCACCGGCTGGAATCCACCAATTTCTACTACCGGTTCGGATACAGCTACGAAGTCTGGGAAAAAGTGCTCGGCATCGGCTTGAACAAGCACCATTTCAGGAGTTCAGCCGGCTATTTCTTCAGCCCGCGCGTCACCGGCTGGGTCTTCGCCAATGCACGCATCGGCCAGGGGCTGAACACGACCGAGGTCGGCAGCGGCCGCACCAGCGAACTCTGGTACCAGCACGACCGCCTGTCCGAACACGACTTCGTCATCGCCGGCATTGGCGCCAGCTACCGCATCAACGACCGTTATTCGATCTCGGCCACCGGGGGAAGAATGGTCTGGGGCCGCAACGTGCACGACCTGAAATATGCGTACGACGTGGCGTTGTCGCGCGGTTTCTGAGCAGGGGTAGCGAGGGGCTGGAGCGAGGAACGAGTGAGGAGGAACGAGAAACGAGTTTCCGGGCTCCTCTTCTTCTATCCGTCAGCTTGCCCCTACTCGTTCCTCGTTCCTCGCTCCTGCCACTCGTTCCTCGCCCCCTGCCCTTAACCCCGCTGCAACCCTGAACGCGGCACAATGCACGTCCGCCCCCGGGCGTGTATCATGCGCGCCCATCTTTTCATCTTGATCAAGGGATATAAGCCACGATGTCGAACTACCTCTTCACCTCCGAATCGGTCTCCGAAGGCCATCCGGACAAGGTCGCCGACCAGATCTCCGATGCCGTGCTCGACGCCATCCTGGCCCAGGACAAGCGCGCGCGTGTGGCCTGCGAAACCATGGTCAAGACCGGTGTGGCCATCGTCGCCGGCGAAATCACCACCAGCGCCTGGATCGACCTGGAAGCGTTGACCCGCAAGGTGATCGTGGATATCGGCTACGACAGCAGCGAAGTCGGCTTCGACGGCGCCACCTGCGGCGTGCTCAACCTGATCGGCAAGCAGTCCCCCGACATCAACCAGGGCGTGGACCGCAAGAAGCCGGAAGAACAGGGCGCCGGCGACCAGGGCCTGATGTTCGGCTACGCCACCAACGAAACCGACAGCTACATGCCGGCCGCGATCCACTTGTCGCACCGCCTGGTCGAGCAGCAGGCCAAGGTCCGCAAGCAGAAGAAGTCGCCGCTGCCGTGGCTGCGCCCGGACGCCAAGTCGCAGGTCACCCTGCGCTACGAAAACGGCAAGGCCGTAGCCATCGACGCGGTGGTCCTGTCCACCCAGCACGACCCGGACGTGAAGCAGAAGGACCTGGTCGAAGCCGTGCGCGAGACCATCCTCAAGCCGGTGCTGCCGGCCAAGTGGCTGCACAAGGGCACCCAGTTCCACATCAACCCGACCGGCAAGTTCGTGATCGGCGGGCCGGTGGGCGACTGCGGCCTGACCGGGCGCAAGATCATCGTCGATACCTACGGCGGCTGGGCCCGTCACGGTGGCGGCGCGTTCAGCGGCAAGGATCCGTCCAAGGTCGATCGCTCGGCCGCCTACGCCGCGCGCTACGTGGCCAAGAACGTGGTCGCCGCCGGCCTGGCCGACCGCTGCGAAGTGCAGGTCAGCTACGCCATCGGCGTGGCCCACCCGACTTCGATCTCGGTCACCACCTTCGGCACCGGCAAGATCTCCGACGAGAAGATCGAAAAGCTCATCCGCAAGTATTTCGACCTGCGCCCGTACGGCATCCTGCAGATGCTCGACCTGATCCACCCGATGTACCAGCAGACCGCCGCCTACGGCCACTTCGGCCGCAAGGCCAGGGATTTCACCTACACCGACGGCGCCGGCAAGAAGCACACCGCCACCGCGTTCTCGTGGGAGAAGACCGACAAGGCCGAAGAGCTGCGCAAGGCGGCCGGATTGAAGTAAGCGACGGCCGCTGCTGCTCCCTTCTCCCACCGGGAGAAGGTGGCGCGCAGCGACGGATGAGGGAAAGAGAATCCCGTATCACGGAAACTGGACTGCAATCTGATGGTCCCTTCCCTCATCCGCCCTTCGGGCACCTTCTCCCGGAGGGAGAAGGGAATCTAGACGGGCCGCCTAGCGGCCCGTTCTGTTTTTTTCGAAACCCGTGTCATGAATGCCGATTGGAACGCCTGCCGTGAATAGCTCCATCGAGAACAACAGCGACGCTGCCGCCGTCGCCGAATCCACGCTGCAACTGCTCGAAGCCATCGCCACCGACCGCACCGTGCTCGACGCATGGCCGGAAGCGGAACGCACGCGCCTGCACCAGGCCATCGCCTCGATCTACCACCCCGAGCCGAAACTGCGCCGCAAGAAATCGAAGGAACTGCAACGCGAGCGCCACGCCGAGAAGCTGCGCCGCGCCGATGCCCTGCTCGACCAGACCGGCATCCGCGCGCTGCGCCGCGCGCCGGTGTTCACCACGCCCAACTATTTCCCGCCGGCCGGTTTCATCGCGCAGGACAGCGTGGAAGAAGTCCGCGAGCCGCTGGAATCGCCCGAACTGCGCCACTGCTACGTGTGCAAGAAGAAGTACACGTTGGTGCATCACTTCTACGACCAGATGTGCCCGGAGTGCGCGGAGTTCAATTTCTTCAAGCGCACCGAACTGGCCGACCTGAGCGGGCGCGTCGCGTTGCTGACCGGTGGCCGCGTCAAGATCGGTTACCAGGCGGGGCTGAAGCTGCTGCGTGCCGGTGCGCAGCTGATCGTGACCACCCGCTTCGCCCGCGATTCGGCGGCGCGTTACGCCAACGAGCCCGACTTCGCCGACTGGGCGCACCGGCTGGAGATCTTCGGCCTGGACCTGCGCCACACGCCCAGCGTGGAAGCGTTCTGCCGCGAACTGTCGAACAAGTATTCACGGCTCGACTTCATCATCAACAACGCCTGCCAGACCGTGCGCCGCCCGCCCGAGTTCTACGCGCACATGATGGAAGCCGAAACCGCGGCGCTGCACGACACACCGGAACACGTGCGCAAGCTGCTCGGCAGCTACGAAGGCCTGCGCAGCCACGACCTGCTGCCGGAGGCATCGGCGATGCAGGTCGCGATCAAGCAGGGCCTGCCGGAAGTAGCGGGACTGACCCACGCCGCCGAACTGTCGCAGGTGCCGTTGCTGGCCGAGGAACTGCTGGGCCAGAAGCACCTGTTCCCCGAAGGCCGGCTGGACCAGGACCTGCAGCAGGTCGATCTGCGCGGGCGCAATTCCTGGCGCCTGCAGATGGCCGAGGTGCCGTCGGTGGAACTGCTGGAAGTGCAACTGGTCAACGCCATCGCCCCGTTCCTGATCAACGCGCGGCTGAAGCCACTGATGTTGAAAACAGAAAACCGCGACAAGCACATCGTCAACGTCTCGGCGGTGGAAGGCCAGTTCTACCGCAACTTCAAGACCACCCGCCATCCGCACACCAACATGGCCAAGGCCGCGCTGAACATGATGACCCGCACCGCCGCGGCCGATTACCACGGCGACGGCATCCACATGAACAGCGTCGACACCGGCTGGGTCACCGACGAGGATCCCGTGGAACTCGCCGCGCGCAAGACCGTGGAGGAGCGTTTCCATCCGCCGCTGGACATCGTCGACGGCGCCGCGCGCATCGTCGATCCGATCATCCACGGCCTCAACACCGGCGAGCACGTGTGGGGGCAGTTCCTGAAGGATTACCGCCCGACGGACTGGTAATCCCTCCCGTAGAGCCGAGCTTGCTCGGCTGCTCGGCTGCTCTGCGCTCAGACCAAGGGCAGCCGAGCAAGCTCGGCTCTACAGGACGGCACGCCTGTACAATGCCGCCATGTCCCTCATGCAACTGCAGCGCGTCGACTTCAGCATCGGCGGTCCGCTCCTCCTCGAACACGTCGACCTGAGCCTGGAAGCCAACGAGCGCGTCTGCATCGTCGGCCGCAATGGCGCGGGCAAATCCACCCTGATGCGGCTGCTGGCCGGCGAAATCCTGCCCGATGACGGCGAGGTGCGCCTGCAGAACGGCGTGGTGGTCGCGCGCATGGCCCAGGAAGTGCCGCAGGACACCGCCGGCACCGTCTTCGACGTCGTGGCCGAAGGCCTGGGCGACCTGGGCCATCTGCTGGCCCTGTACCACCACGCCCTGCACGACGGCGACATGGACGCGATGGGCGATGCGCAGGAAAAGATCGAGGCCCAGCACGGCTGGGACCTGGACCTGCGCGTGCAGCAGGTGCTGACCAAGCTGGAACTGCCGGAAGACGCCGACTTCGCCGCGCTCTCCGGCGGCATGAAGCGCCGCGTGCTGCTGGCCCAGGCGCTGGTGCGCAAGCCCGACATCCTGCTGCTGGACGAGCCGACCAACCACCTGGACATCGACGCGATCGCCTGGCTGGAAGGCTTCCTCAAGCAGTTCGAAGGCAGCATCGTCTTCGTCACCCACGACCGCAGTTTCCTGCGCGCGCTGGCCACCCGCATCGTCGAGATCGACCGCGGCCAGGTCAGCAGCTGGCCCGGCGATTACGAAAACTACCTGCGCCGCCGCGAGGAACGCCTGCACGCCGAGGCGCAGGAAAACGCCCGCTTCGACAAGTTGCTGGCGCAGGAGGAAGTGTGGATCCGCCAGGGCATCAAGGCCCGCCGCACCCGCAATGAAGGCCGCGTGACCGCGCTGAAGGCGATGCGCCGCGAACGCGCGCAGCGCCGCGACCTCAGCGGCAACGTGCGCATGGAAGTGTCGGCGGCGCAGAACTCGGGCAAGAAGGTCATCGACTTCGAACACGTCACCCAGGCCTACGACGGCCGCGTGCTGCTCAACGACGTTTCCGCCACGATCATGCGCGGCGACCGCGTCGGCATCATCGGCCCCAACGGCGCCGGCAAGTCCACCCTGCTGAAGATCATGCTGGGCGAGCTGCAACCGCAACAAGGCGAAGTGCAGCTGGGCACCGGCCTGCAGGTCGCCTACTTCGACCAGCACCGCAGCCAGCTCAACGACAGCCTCAATGCGCTGGAGAATGTGGCCGAGGGCCGCGACTTCATCGAGATCAACGGCACCCGCAAGCACATCATCGGCTACCTGCAGGACTTCCTGTTCTCGCCGGAACGCGCGCGCGCGCCAATCACCCGCCTGTCCGGCGGCGAACGCAACCGCCTGCTGCTGGCCAAGCTGTTCGCGCAACCCTCCAACCTGCTGGTGATGGACGAACCGACCAACGACCTGGACGTGGAAACGCTGGAGCTGCTGGAAGAACTGCTGGGCGAATACAAGGGCACGTTGCTGCTGGTCAGCCACGACCGCGAATTCATCGACAACGTGGTCACCAGCACCCTGGTGCTGGAAGGCCAGGGCCGTCTCGCCGACTACGTGGGCGGTTACACCGACTGGGTACGCCAGCGCCCGAATGCGCTGTTCAATGCCGAATCCGCCGCACCCGCGAAGGCGTCGCCGAGCCCTGTGCAGACCGCCACTTCGGTCGAAGCGCCGAAGCGCAAGCTCAGCTACAAGGATGCGCGCGAGCTGGAACAGCTGCCGGCGCGCATCGAAGCGCTGGAAGCGGAGATCGCCGCGCGCACCGCATCGATGAACGAACCGAAGTTCTACCAGCAGGACAGCGCCGCAATCCTCGCCTTCAACGAAGCCTCGGCGAAACTGCACGCCGACCTGGAACACGCCTACCAGCGCTGGAACGAGCTCGACGCCTGAGTCCACCCGTAGGAGCGCCCCATGGGCGCGAGCTCTTTGTTCCGATCGCAATAAATTCAAGAGCTCGCGCCCATGGGGCGCTCCTACATGTTGACCGGCCAATATCCAGATGGGATGTTGTCCCCATGAATCCTCGAACCGTGTTCCATACCCGCGACGGACTTTCCCTGCGCCTCACCGACTGGCCCGCCGCGCAACCACGCGCGCGCATGCTCCTCGTCCACGGCCTGGGCGAACACAGCGGCCGCTACGCCGCGCTGGCCAGCGACCTCAACGCGCTCGGGATCTCGGTCCGCGCCTTCGACCTTCGCGGGCATGGACGTTCATCGGGCAAGCGCGGCGCCATCGGCAAGGATCCGGACTGCCTGTCGCACGATGCGCTCGAAGTCTTCAATGCCTATGCCGGCGAAGACAACGACCTGCCCTTCCTGTTCGGCCACAGCATGGGCGGGCTGGTGGCGATGCATGCCGTCGGCAAGCTGGAACTGCGTCCGCGCGGATTGATCGCCTCCTCGCCCGCGCTGGCTGCCCATGCGGGCAAGTTCGACCGCTTGCTCAGCAAGGTCTTGTTGCGGCTTGCGCCGGATCTCACCGTCGCCAACGGACTTCCCGCCGACAAGCTCTCGCATGCGCCCGGCATCGAACGCGCCTACCTCGACGATCCCGACAACCACAATCGGGTCAGCGCACGGCTCGCGCAGTACATTTTCGAAGCCGGCCCGGAAGTTATCGCTGCCGCGCCCACGTGGGCGGTGCCGACCCTGCTGCAGATCGCCGGCAGCGACCGGCTGGTCGATCCCGCCGGCGCCCGCGCCTTCGCCGCAGCAGTGCCAAAAGCAGTCGTCGAATGCCATGACTACGCCGACCTTTACCACGAGATCTACAACGAGGCGGAGCCGGCGCGTGGAGTGGTGTTGGCCAGCCTGACGACCTGGCTGCGCGCACATCTGTAGGAGCGGGCCTTGCCCGCGATGCTTTCCGCATGGATGCCGCAGGAGCGCCCCATGGGCGCGAGCTCCTGATCTTCCCGCGATCGGAACCAAGAGCTCGCGCCCATGGGGCGCTCCTACAGTGATCAACCGGTGTTCTGCACGCCTTGCGATACGCCATTGACGCTGGCCACCAGCGCGCGCAACAGGGTTTCATCTTCACGACCGCTGTCGCGCCAGCGTTTCAACAGGTCCACCTGCAGCACGCTGATCGGATCCACGTAGGGGTTACGCAGGCGGATCGACAAGGCCAGGCGCTGGTCATGCTGCAGCAGCCAGTCGTCGCCACTCAAGCGCAGCACCCAATGCAGGGTCTTCGCATGCTCGTCCTGGATGCGCGGGAAGAATTCTTCGTGCAACGGCCCGGCCATGCGCGAGAACATCTCGGCGATGCTCAGGTCGCCCTTGGCCAGGACCATGGAGATATCGTCGAGGAAGGTCTTGAAGAACGGCCAGTCGCGAGCCATTTCGCGCAAGGCCTCTTCGCCGCCTTCATCCACCACCGCCTGCAAGCCACTGCCGACTCCGTACCAGCCCGGAATCACCGCGCGCGACTGGCTCCAGGCGAAGACCCACGGAATCGCGCGCAGGTTGCCCAGCGCCGCATCCTCGCCCAGGCGGCGCGACGGCCGCGAACCCAAAGTCATGCGCTCGATCACGTCGATCGGCGTGGCATTGCGGAAATAATCCATGAACCCGGGCGCGCCGACGAAGCCGCGATACGCCTGCGTGCTGCGCTCCGCTACCGTGTCCATGATTTCCCGCCACGGCGCTTCGCGTGGTTCCAGTGGACGCGGACGCAGGCTGGAAACCAGCACCGCGCCGGTCGCCTGCTCCAGCGAGCGCAGGGCCAGCGCGCGGATGCCGTATTTGCGGTGGATCACCTCGCCTTGTTCGGTCACGCGCAAGCGTCCGTCCACGCTGCCGCGCGGTGAGGCATCCACCGCGCTGGTGGTCTTGCTGCCGCCGCGACTGATCGAACCACCACGGCCATGGAAGAAAGTCAGGCGGATGCCCAGCTCCTTGGCCGCCTGCAGCAGTTCCACCTGGCCGCGCTGCAAACCCCAGCGCGACGCGGCGATGCCGCCATCCTTGCCGCTGTCGGAATAGCCCAGCATCACCATCTGCACGTTGTCGCGCGCTTGCAGGTGCGCGCGGTAGACCGGATCGGCGAGCAGGTCGCGCAAGGTGTCCGGACCGTGGCGCAGGTCGTCCACGGTCTCGAACAGCGGCGCGATGTCCAGCGGCACGTTGCCATCGCCGTCCACCAGCCCGCCGCGCCGCGCCAGCGCGAGCACGGTGAGCACGTCGGCGCGGTTGTGGGCCATGCTGATGATGTAGGCGCCCACGGCATCGAGCCCATGCAGCTGACGCGCTTCGGCGAGCGCGGCAAACGCCGCGTCCATGCGCAAGCCGGTTTCATCGTCGCTCCCGGGCAGGATTTCCGCACCACTGGCGTAGGGCCCGAGCAGGCGGCCGCGTTCGACCGCATCGCGTGTTTCCCACTGCTCGTCCTGCAGTGCGGCGGCCACCGCGCGCGCGTGCACGCTGGACTCCTGGCGCACGTCCAGACGCGCCAGGTGGAAACCGAAACTGCGCACCCGCCAGGCCAGCCGGCGCACCGCGAACCAGCCCGCGTGCACGCCGCGGTTCTGTTCCAGGCTGTGCAGGATCAGGTCGACGTCGTCGGCGAATTCCCGTGGCGAGGCGTAGCCTTCTTCCGCATCATCCAGCGTCGCCTGCAGGCGCGCGCGCATCAGGTCGTTGAGCAGCCGATACGGTTGATCGCCATGTCGTGGCTTGGAACGCGCGGCGGCCTGCGGCAGCAGCACCCGATAGCGCCCGACCTGCGCTTCCACTTCCGGCGACACGCCCACCACGTCCATCGACTGGCTCAGCAGCGTGGTGAGCTGGCGCAGCTCCTTCACGTAGAGGCGCAGGATGGCGCGACGTTGCGCGCGCAACGTCGCGGCGATGGTGCCGCCATCGACATTGGGATTGCCGTCCATGTCGCCGCCCACCCAGGTGCCGAAGCGCAACAGGCGCGGCACGTCGATGGCCTTGCCGAAGCTCTCGACCAGCGCGGTTTCCAGGGTTTCGTACAGCACCGGCATCACCCGGTACAGGACATGGGTGACGTAGAAACCGACGTGTTCGCGCTCGTCGTCCACATTCGGGCGCAATGGCGACGAATCGGCGGTCTGCCAGGAAGCGGTCAAGGCCATGCGGAAACGGGCGATGTCGGTGGCGCGCTCGCCGGGCGTGCGCTGGCCGTCCAGGTCGTTGACCAGGCTGGCGACCATCAGCTGCTCTTTCTCCAGCAGCGCGCGACGTACGGCTTCGGTCGGATGCGCGGTGAATACCGGCTCGATGTCGATCCGCGGCAGCCAACCGGCCAGTTCCTCCAGGGTCACGCCTTGCGACTTCAGCTTGAGCAGGGCGTCATGCAGGCCATCGGGTTGCGGCGCGCTGCCGGCGCGCTGGTAATCGCGGCGGCGGCGGATGCGATGCACGCGCTCGGCGATGTTGACCACCTGGAAATAGGCGCTGAAGGCGCGGACCAGCGACTCGGCGTGGTGCGGTTCCAGCCCGGCCAGCAGCCTGGCCAGCGAGGCCGGCGGCTGGTCGCCCTGGCGGCGGGCAATGGCGGTGGTGCGGACCTTTTCCACCTCCTGCAGGAAGGCGGGCGATACCTGTTCGACCAGCATCTCGCCGACCAGGGCGCCAAGGCGGCGGACATCGTCGCGCAGGGGCGCATCGACGGGGGCGAATTCCAGGCTGTGAGGGTTGTTCATGGGCTCCGGATCTGCTGGCGGGATCTATTGGATCAGGCGGTGGGGGTCGCTCCAGACCCAGCCTACCTTAACCGCACGGAGCCTGGATATCTTTCCATCCGGAAGAAGCGATATAATGCCCGGCCTTCGCCGAGGGGCGCTGCGACCGAGACATGGGCGGATCCTTCCGCAGCCCATGGTCCGGCCAGGCTCGGTGGAAGGTTCCTGCAACGGCGCCCGGATAACATGCGATCCCAGATCGCAAATACCCGGAGCAACCGCCATGAATGCACAGATCAAGACTTTCTCGACCGAAGGCGACTACAAGGTCGCCGACATCACCCTGGCCGATTGGGGCCGCAAGGAACTGGACATCGCCGAGCACGAGATGCCGGGCCTGATGTCGATCCGCAAGAAATATTCGGCCAGCAAGCCGCTCGCCGGCGTGCGCGTGACCGGCTCGCTGCACATGACCATCCAGACGGCGGTGCTGATCGAGACCCTGAAGGACATCGGCGCCGACGTGCGTTGGGCCTCGTGCAACATCTTCTCGACCCAGGACCACGCCGCCGCCGCGATCGCCAAGACCGGCACGCCGGTGTTCGCGTGGAAGGGCGAGTCGCTGGAAGAGTATTGGGACTGCACGCTGGACGCGCTGACCTTCCCCGGAATGAAGGGTCCGGAGCTGGTCGTCGATGACGGCGGCGACGTCACCCTGCTGATCCACAAGGGCTACGAACTGGAAAACGGCAGCAAGTGGGTCGATGAACCGGCGTCCTCGCACGAGGAAGGCGTGATCAAGGCTCTGCTCAAGCGTGTCGCTGTCGAGCGTCCCGGCTTCTGGCACACCGTGGTCAAGGACTGGAAGGGCGTCTCGGAAGAAACCACCACCGGCGTGCACCGCCTGTACCAGATGGTCGAAAACAAATCGTTGCTGGTCCCGGCGATCAACGTCAACGACTCGGTCACCAAGTCCAAGTTCGACAACCTCTACGGTTGCCGCGAATCGCTGGCCGATGGCCTGAAGCGCGCGATGGACGTGATGCTGGCCGGCAAGGTCGCGGTGGTCTGCGGCTACGGCGACGTCGGCAAGGGCTCTGCCCACAGCCTGCGGGCCTACGGCGCGCGCGTGGTGGTCACCGAGATCGACCCGATCAATGCCTTGCAGGCGTCGATGGAAGGCTTCGAGGTCAACACCGTCGAAAGCACCCTGGGCCGTGGCGACATCTACGTCACCACCACCGGCAACAAGGACGTGCTGACCATCGAACACCTGAGCAAGATGAAAGACCAGGCCATCGTCTGCAACATCGGCCACTTCGACAACGAGATCCAGGTCGACGCGCTGAACGCCTTCCCCGGCGTGACCAAGCTCAACATCAAGCCGCAGGTGGACAAGTACACCTTCGCCGACGGCCGCGCGATCTTCCTGCTGGCCGAAGGCCGCCTGGTCAACCTGGGCTGCGCCACCGGTCACCCGAGCTTCGTCATGTCCAACTCCTTCTCCAACCAGACCCTGGCGCAGATCGACCTGTGGGCGAACAAGGACAAGTACGAGCCGACCGTGTACATCCTGCCCAAGAAACTGGACGAGGAAGTCGCGCGCCTGCACCTGGAGAAGATCGGGGTGAAGCTGACCACGCTGACCACCGAACAGGCCGCCTACCTGGGCGTGTCGGTGGATGGGCCGTACAAGCCCGAGCATTACCGCTACTGATCGCGCAAGCGATTTTGATGCTCGTCATCCCCGCGTAGGCGGGGACCCAGCGACTTTGCAGTCGCAAAAGCCAAGTCGCTGGGTTGACCGGTGGAAGCCGTCGAGAAGCGCTTCCGCCTTCACGGGAATGACGATCCGTTTGGACAAGCCGGCTTTTCAACCTGCAAGAACGCGGAAACCACCGATGCGCACTCCCGTTTCCTTCGAGTTCTACCCCCCAAAGACCGACGAACAGCGAGCCCAGCTCGACCGCACGGCAGAAAGACTCAAGGCGCATTCACCCGAATATGTGTCGTGCACCTTCGGCGCCGGCGGCTCCACGCTCAGCTATACCTCGGAAACGGTGCGCCACCTCAACCAGACCCATGGCTTCGAGGCCGCGCCGCATCTGTCCTGCGTGGGCGGCAGCCGCGAGGAAATCCGCGAACTGCTGCGCCTGTATCGTGCATTGGGCTGCAAGCGCATCGTCGCCCTGCGCGGCGACCTGCCGTCGGGCATGGGCTACCCGGGGGATCTGCGCTACGCCTCGGAGCTGATCCAGTTCATCCGCGCCGAACACGGCGACTCCTTCCACATCGAGGTCGGCGCCTACCCGGAAACGCATCCGCAAGCCGATGACGCCCTGGTCGACCTGAAGCATTTCAAGGCCAAGATCGATGCTGGCGCCGATGGCGCCATTACCCAGTACTTCTACAACGCCGACGCCTATTTCCACTTCGTCGATGCGGTGCGCAAGCTGGGCGTGGAGGTCCCGATCGTTCCCGGCATCATGCCCATCTCCAATTATTCGCAACTGCGACGCTTCTCGGAAAGCTGCGGCGCGGAAATTCCGCGCTGGGTAAGCAAGCGCATGCAGGCCCTGGGCGACGATGCCGAAAGCATCCGTGAATTCGGCGCCGATGTGGTCGCCGGCCTTTGCCAGCGGCTTGTCGCCGGTGGCGCGCCCGCACTGCATTTCTACACGCTGAACCTGGCCAAGCCAACGCAATCGGTCTTGGCGCGACTCGGCTGAACAACGGAGTCGCTGCGCTTCCCACGACAGAACGTCGCGGGTTAGGCTGCGCGACGATGCGTTCACTCCTGCCCATGTTCTGCCTGCTTGGCGTCGCCCTGTGCTTCGTGCCGTCGCCGGCCCATGCGCAGAAGGTCCAGCGCTGCACCCGCATGGATGGCCAAACGGTCTATACCGACAAGCGCTGCGAGGATATTGGCGCGATGGATCGCCTGCCCCGCGCGGCCCCGGCCGGCACCGGTGGTTCCAGCCTGTACCGCAGCGGCTGCTCGCGCACGCTCAGCGATCTGGTCCATCAGATCACCGCGGCCATCGACAACAAGGACGTCAATCGCCTGGCCGGCGTCTACCAGTGGGCCGGCGTTTCCAATGCCTCGGCCAATCGCATCCTCGACCGGCTGGAAGCCATCGCCCAGCGGCCCCTGGTCGATATCGTGCCGATACGGCCGCGACCGCCGCCGATCGTGGATGAAAACGGAATCGTCATCGACGAGAACAGCGATGGCTACTACCCGCAGACGACAGTCCGGCAGCGCCCGACAGGATTGCGCCTGGAACAGACCCTGGCCAATGGCAGCACGCCTTCGCAAACCGTGTTCGGCCTGCACCGCAGTTACAACTGCTTCTGGATCAGCCTGTAACCAGACCCGTGTAGGAGCGGGCCCTGCCCGCGACCGCTCTTGGCGAGGAAGCGAAAAGCATCGCGGGCAGGGCCCGCTCCTACACACAAGGGCGTGGTCAGTTGGTGGTGAACTTCAATGTGGCGATGACGCCACGTTCCTGGCCGGGTCGCACGCCGACCTGCCAGCCATAGAGCTCGCACAGGCGGCTCACGATCGACAGGCCGATGCCACCGCCCTGGGAATGCCCCGCATGGCTTCCGCGAAAGCCCCGCTCGAACAAGTGCGCGGCGTCTTCCGTGCTCAGTCCCGGGCCGGAATCGATGACTTCCACGCTGTCGGCCATCAGTTTCACCAGCACTTCGCCTTCCAGCGTGTACTTGACCGCATTGCCGACCAGGTTGCCGAGGGCAACGGAAACGGCGGCTTCCGGCGCATCCACGGTCAACCCGCTTTCGCCTTCCATGCGCAAGACGATTGGTTTTCCGCCGAGTTGCGCGCGACCGGCGTCGAGCAGCTGTTCGGCGACCCGCGCCACCAGCGTATTGCCCTGGCCGCGCTCATTGCGCGACAGCAGCAACAGCGAGCCGATCAGGTCGGTGCATTGCTGTTCCGCACGCTGGATGCGCAGCAGCCGTTGCTGGACTTTCTCCTCCAGGCCGGGCCGGTGCAGCAGCAGTTCGGTCGCGCCACGGATCACCGCCAGTGGCGTGCGCAGCTCATGGCTGACATCGGCATTGAATTCGCGGTCGCGCTTCACCACTTCGGTCAGGCGCGCGGAATAGCCGTCGAGCGCCTTGGCCAGTTCGCCGACCTCATCCTCCGGGAAATGCGTGGCCAGCGGCTTCGGGTTGCTGCTGCCGCGATACGCGCGCAGGCGCGCGGCGAGCTCGGATACCGGGCTCATCACGCGCGAGGCGGCCCACCACCCGACCAGCAACGACAATAGGGTGAATACGACCACGGAGCTGTAGATGGCACGGTTGAACTGCGCTTCGCCACGCGTGGCCTGGGTCATGTCATAGGCCAGGAAGAACCACTCGTTCGGCGTCTTGCGCACTGCCAGTTTGTAGGCAAACGGGCTACCGTCGGCATTCTTGCCTTCAATACTGTGGATGCCGTCGGCCAATTCGTACCAATCCGGCTCTTCGACCCGTAGCGCCTCGAAACGATCTTTTCCCACCACCCGACCGAACATCTGTTGCACGCCGAACTCGGGCTTCGTCCCCGGCTGGGCGTAATACTGGCGCGCATACTCGTTGATGTTACGGTCCATCACGTCTTCGACGATCTGGTTTTCGACGCGGCCACGCGTCCAGTTGGTCGCGAACGCGAACAGCGTGGTCAGCCCGAACCCGAGCAGCACGAACGCCAGGATGATGCGGCTTCGCAGCCGACGCCGGAATCTTGCCGGTCGCCGGGAAGTCCTGGTTGAATCAGCTTCCGCCATCTGGCGCCGCAATCCGGTAGCCGATCCCGTGTCGGGTCTGGATGTAAGGCGTGGGGAATGGTTTGTCCACCACCGCGCGCAGGCCGTGGATGTGCACGCGCAACGAATCCGAATCCGGCAACTCTTCGCCCCAGACCCGGGTTTCCAGTTCCTGGCGCGTGACCACCGCCGGCGAGGCTTCCATCAGCGCCTGCAGGATCTTCAATGCGGTCGGGTTGAGCTGCAGCAGCTTGCCCAGGCGGCGCACTTCCAGCGTGTCCAGGTTGTATTCCAGCTCGCCTACTTCCAGCACCCGCGTCTGCACGCCCTTGCCGCGGCGCGACAGCGCGTTGAGGCGGACTTCGACTTCCTGCAAGGCGAACGGCTTGATCAGGTAGTCGTCGGCGCCGGAATCGAAACCCGCCAGTTTGTTGTCCAGGGTGTCGCGCGCGGTCAGCATCAGCACAGGGGTCTGCTTGCGCGCTTCGTTGCGCAGCTTGCGGCAGACCTCCAGGCCATCCATGCCCGGGAGGTTCAGGTCCAGCACGATCGCATCGAAGTCATGCACCACCGCCAGGTGCAGGCCGGTGACGCCGTCAGCGGCGAAATCCACGGTGTGACCGCGATCCTCGAGGTAGTCGCCAAGATTGGCGGCGATGTCGCTGTTGTCTTCGATGACCAGGATGCGCATCCGTTACTCCAATTCAACCGCCCGGCCTGGGCATCATGACACGCTGGTTTTCGCGCATCGCCTTTTGTGATTCTTCCGCGGCGCGCCGGCGCTGGGCCACGGTCTCGCATCGCGTGGTGGTGCGGTGCGAACCCACTTTCTTTTCGCGCGTGCAGACCAGTCGGCTGTCTTCGCCCGCATTGGTCAGGATGTTGTTGACCAGTTCCTGGTCGTTGAACACCTCGGCCTTTTTCCCGTCGAGAAGGGCATCCACGCTGCCGGCACTCGCCAGTGCACTGGAAATCCTTTGCAAGGCGGTCTTTACCAGGTCCCGGTCCTTGCTGCTGATCTCGCTGTAGGTTTCACCATCGGCAAGGTCGATCTCGATCAATTTCTTCTGTTGCTCGAACGCGGAACTCACATCCACGATCTTCTTCTCGCCAGCCTTGCCAGAGGTAGCGCTGGCCGTGGCATTGACGCCCACCACTGAAAGAGCGGCCAATAAAATCAATGAAAACTTCGACATCCTTTCTGATCTCCAAATTCGTATTCGCCCGGAATCAATGCCGGCCCTCTGCAACAGCGTGTTCGCTGGCCGTTGGCGGAGCGAAGACCTGACTCGAGAATTCTGGCACAGATATCCGCACAGGACTTCCCGGCAGGTACCGGGACGACTCCATAAAAAGACCCAAGCCGGTGGATACCGGCTTGGGCCAAGGTCTATCCCGATTACCGTAAGCCTGTTGGTGCGATAGCCACTGACGATAGCCAAGGAACACAGGATTGCGGTCGGGGAAGGCTACGCCGCTGGCGATTAAATCACCGTTAAAGGATCGTCCCCCGATATCCGGTTTTAATATAACATATTGTTTTATAAGGATTTGTAAATTCTGCTACGAGCAATATGCTCGACTATCAAACCGGCCACGTCTTCTTTGCATACCTGTTCGATCCCCTCCAGGCCCGGGGTCGAATTGACCTCCAGGACCAGTGGCCCGCGCTGCGAACGGATCAGGTCCACGCCGGCAATGCTCAGGCCCAGACCGCGGGCCGCATGCACCGCCACCTCTTGTTCGCTTCGACTGGCTTCGACGCGTTCGGCGCTGCCTCCCCGGTGCAGGTTGGACCTGAAATCGCCTTCCGGCGCCTGCCTGCGCATCGAAGCCACCACCCGGTCGCCGACCACGAAACAACGCAGGTCGGCGCCCTGGGCTTCCTCGATGAACTCCTGGACCACGAAGTTGGCGTACAGGCCGCGCAAGGCTTCGATCACGCTGCGCGAGGCGGAAGGCTTCTCGGTCAGCATCACGCCCGCGCCCTGGGTGCCTTCATTGAGCTTGATGACATGCGGCGGCGGCCCGAGCATCGACAGCAGGTCGACGGTGTCGTCGGGATTGTCGCCGAACACGGTGATCGGCATGCCGATGCCCTGCGCCGCCAGCAACTGGTGCGCGCGCAGCTTGTCGCGCGCGCGCAGGATGGCATCGGAGGGATTGGGCGAGTAGCTGCCCATCAGTTCGAACTGGCGCAACACCGCGGTGCCATAACGGGTGATCGAGGCGCCGATGCGCGGGATCACCGCGTCGTAGCCCGCGATCGACTTGCCCTTGTAGTGCATGCTGAAACCGTCGCTGGCGATGCGCATGTAGCAACGCAACGGATCCAGCACGCGGACGCTATGCCCCCGGGCGCGTGCCGCCTCGACCAGGCGCCGGGTGGAATACAGCTTGCTGTTGCGCGAAAGGATCGCGAGTTTCATCCGTGGCCTGCCAGGCGCGAGGGGAGCACAGCATGCCACGCGCCTCCTGCATGCGCGTGGCAGTGCCTGCGGCGGTTTAACGCGTCGTCATTGCACCTGGCAGGCGAGCGTGAACGTCACCGTATTGGCGGCACCCGCGGGAAGCAGCGGGATGGCCACGCCGGCACCTGATTGCAGGGCGCTGGCCAGGGCCGCGCCAGTCGCTGCCGGGCATTGCGCGGCACCGGCCGCCGCGCAGGTGGCGGCGCCGCAACTCAATCCAGCAGCGGGCGTATCGCGAACGACCGCGCCATTGGCCGCGGCAGGTCCGTTGTTGCGGACCACGAGGCTGTAGCTGGTGTCGGCGCCCTGGATGACGGTATCGCTGGCCTGATCGATGTCGCCATTGATTCCGGGGGTGTTGGTCTTGGTGATCGACAGGTTGGCGCCACCGGGCGTATTGGTGATCACGCAGTCGAGCACGTCGCCAGGCGCGGGCGTGAACTCCGCCCATTGCTGCCGGTTGGCCAATGCGATGCCGCTGCCGCCAGGCAGTACGGTAGGCGAGCCGCTGCTGGCGTTGGCGCAGGCCAGCAGCGTGGTGTAGCTGGCTGGCGCCTGGTCGGCGCCGGTGCCACTCGCCTTCAATGCCTCTTCGAACTGCAAGGTGGTTCCCGCCGGCAGGATCTGCTGGCCAGTGCTCGCCATCGAAGGCGTGGCGCCGCCGCTGGTCGTGGCGCTGGCGGACTGGATGCCGCCGGAAAACAAGCGGACCTGGAACTGGTCGGTCGCCGTCGCCCGGCCCTGCAACTGTTTCCGCAATGTGACCCAGACCGGTGTTGGCGTGGTCTGGCACGCACTCGCGGCATAGGTGGGATTGCCGGCAGTGATCCGGGTCGCGGTGGTTGTGTTGTACAAGCCACGGCCACTGGCCGAACAGTCGTCAAGTCCGGTGGCTCCGGGATTGATGGTGAAACGCACGACGAGGGTATAGGTGTCCGTCCTGCTACCGCCAAGCGTACGGGTACTGGTGATGAGACTCCATGGGCCGCCGTTGTTCAAAGGCACGGCCGCCAGCGTGCCTCCATTGGTGCCGCCGCCAGCGTTCGGCGTTGTCGTGCGGGTCAGGCTGGTCAGGCCGTTGATGGTCACGTCCGGATCGAATGCCGGGTTGTCCACCAGGGTGTACTGCACACTTGAGCCGGACGGGTTGCTCACGGCGATGGTATAGGTGATGTCGTACTGGGTCAGCGAACCGCCCACCGGAACCGGCGCCGAGGCGTTCTTGCTGATCGAAAGGCTGCCATCGTCATCGACGATGGTGTATTCCCATGTCGTCTGCGCGGTGCCGCCGCAAGTGGCGCTGGAGAACAACTGGTAGGCCGGTGTCGTTCCGGACGATGGCGCGATCTGCAATTGGATCGTCTCGTTCGGTTCCGGAGTGGTGTCGTTCACCACAGTGATCGGCAGCGGAAACAGGCTGCCGGTGGCGCTGGTGCCATCATAGTTGCCGGCAGGCACGTTCACCGTCACCGTGGCAAGGTTGCCCGGCGTGGTGTAGTCGGCAGGTCGCGACGCGGTGCCGCCGGTGATGTTCACCGTCACCGTGAAGGCGGTCAGGACAGTGCCGTTGACGCGCAACGTCGGCAGGTTGGCGCTTGCGCCTCCCCCAGCGCCTGCGGTTTCGGTCGCCGAACTGCTCGGCTGGGCGAATTCGACGAACGGAGCCATCTCGATCTGGATGTCATCCAGCAGGTTTCCGTTGGTGGCGCCGCCCTGTGCGGAGATGGCTTCGAAGCCCAGGTTGCTGACACCGGTGGCGCCGGTGTAGGTGAACCCGCCGGTATAGCGCACCCAGCTGGTGTTGCCGGCGATGTTCACTGGCGTATTCACGCTGCCCTGCGAAACGATCGGCGTATCGAAGGCGCCGCTGTTGGTGGTACCCACGCGAACGACAGTACCGGAAGCGCCGACCTTCATCTCCGCGATGTCGCGTATGGTTGCGCTGCCACGACCACGATGGCTGAAGCGCCAATTCACCCGCTCGCCATTGATCAGGCAGACGTTCTGGTAGATGCGCGACGCGGCCGCGGCGTTGAGCTCGGCGATCTGGACGCCTTGGGGCGCATCAACCTGGCCGCCAGAGGAATTGTTGCGCGGAGTCCGCCACAACTCGAGGATCGGGCCGGGAGAAGCCCCCAGCCCACCCGCTACCACGCAACCCCCGGAATTTTCCGTTGTGGTGGCCGGATGGGTGGTCTGCCAGCCAGGAACCTGCGCGGAATTGATGTAAACGCGACAACCATTCGTTGTCAGGTTCGGTTGCTCGAAGCCGAGGTTGATGAAACTGCGTTGCGCCTGGGCCAACGCGCCGTTCGAGGAGCACAGGCCAAGCAGCAGCGCGGCACAGGCCAGCGTACTGCGCGGCAAACGCGGCATCATGGATGCGGGTGGCGATTTTTTCATTGCAATCATGTTCCTGTTTTCGAAGCGCCCCATCAGTAACTACCTACGATATTCAGGAACCAGCCCTTGTGGTCGTAATCGAAGTCGGTCAGGTCGTCGCTGAACTCGGTGAAGTTGTAGCCCACGCCGATGCGGAAGTTCTTGTTGATGTCGCGATCAAGGCCAACCAGGTAGCCGCTGCGGGTGCCGCCGTCGTCCACGTCCAGCCAGCGGTACTCGGCCAGCGCGTGCCACTGCGTGCGCAGTTCGTAGCGGACCTGACCGGAAGCGAAGGTCGTGGCCGAATCCATCCACGCACCGGCGCCGCGGCCGAAGCGCACTTCACCTTCGCGGCGCGCGAGCTTGCCGGCGAATTCCCAGTGCTGGTCGAGCTTGTACACGCCTTCCAGCGACAGCACCTGCGAGCGCTGGTCGTAGTCCACGCCGTTGACCTGTTCCAGCGTGGACAGGTCGTACAGGTAGGTGTAACGGCCGAACACGCCCCAGCGCGTGCTGTTCCACGGACGCCAGGCGAAACCCAAGTTGCCTTCGATGAACTTCGCACCCGCCGCAGGATCCAGTGCGTCGTCGGTGTCGGAATAGTTCAGGCGTGCGGCAACGCGCCAGCTTTCGTTGAACTTGTGGGTCAGGCGGTTGGTGCTGACCCACTGCTCGCGCTGTTCCGCGCCAGTGTCCTTGCGCCACTCCAGCTTGCTGTTCCAGTCGGTATCCGGCGAGGTGCGACCGCCGTTGACGCTGACCGCGCGACGATCGACCACGCCGCCTTCGTTGTTGGTCAACTCGCCCGACTGCAGGGTGAAACCGGTGGTCCAACCCTGCGACGGATAGAAATCCATGCCGTAGGTGTGGGCCAGCCCGGATTCGTTGGGCGACTTCAGGTACTGGCTTTCGTTGAACAGGTTGACCTGGTTGGACAACCGCCAGCGCTGGCCCAGGGTCCAGCCGTTCTGGCGGTTGGGGTTGAACAGCGAATCGTATTCGGTGCTGTCGGTGGAATAGGTATAGCCGCCGTAGAGCGAGTGCTCGGGGCTGAGGCGGTATTCCGCGTTCGCCGTGACCGCATCGCCGCGATCGCCGCTGGTCACTTCCGCACCCACCGACGACAGGTTGCCGAACACGTACTTGCCGCCCAGGGTCAGCGCGTCGTTGTCTTCGTACCTGCCGCCATCGTCGTCCAGGGTCAGCTGCGCGGTGCCGTAGATATCGAGCGAAGCGCCGAAACGATGCGTGTACTTCACCGCGCCGAGCACGCCGGCGACTTCGCCGAGCAGGCGATCTTCCTGCACGCGACGGACTTCGCCGCTCAATGCGCTGTGGTCGCTGATGCGCCACTCCGCGCTGACCTGCGCCTGGGTCAGCGATTCGTCGCCGCGTTCGGCCTTGCTGAAGCGGGCGTAGATGCCGATGTTGGGGGTGAACTGGCCCAGCACTTCGGCGCCGGTTTCGGTGATGGCCAGGCCATTGTCATGACGGCCGGTGGAATAACCGGCGCCGACATCGCGCCACCATGCACCGGCGCTCCAGTCCTGCTCGGTCCAGCCGAGTTCCTTCAGGTTGACCCGTGCCTCGACCGACTTGGCCTCGCCTTCGCGCGGACCGACCGGATTGAGCCGGGTGAAGGTGAAGCCGCCGTTGTCGGAGAAGAACACCGGCGCGCTGAACGCTTCGGTCTGGGTGTATTCGGCCTTGAGGTAGGTGCCCTTGCCCGCCTGCAGGGTGATGTCGCCGCCGGCCAGGGT
The DNA here is from genome assembly GCA_041919795.1 of Pseudoxanthomonas sp. Lineage (GTDB taxonomy): Bacteria > Pseudomonadota > Gammaproteobacteria > Xanthomonadales > Xanthomonadaceae > Pseudoxanthomonas_A. The sequence goes on from JAYRTC010000007.1 coordinate 104,394, forward strand.
GTAGTCCTCGCCCGCGCGGTTCTCATCGACATAGGTGGCGCCCACGCCCAGGTGATCGCCGAACCAGTGCTTGGCGCGCAGGCCGGCGGTGACGTCGTCGGCATCGAAGCCGCTCGGCACCCATTCGTAATCCACCACCAGGCGCTGCTCGAAACCATCCAGCGGCGTGTCGCGGGTCAGGGTGGGGATATTGTCGCGGGTGATCTGCAGCAACGGGCGCGTCAGCAGCAGGCGGCCCTGCAGTTCATCGATCTCGTAATCGGTGCCGCGGGTCATTGGAATGCGGTTCTCGACCCGGCCCGTGGTCAGGTCGCGGATTTCCAGGACCACGAGGTCCGAGCCCGGCAGCACGTCCTGGTGCTTGAGGTAGTACAGGCTGCCGCCGGTGCCGATGAATTCGCTGTGGCCCGGCGAGGTCTGCGCCTCGGAGCCGAACGCGCGCACTTCCGTGCCCGGATCGCCCCAGGCATTGGTCGCCCGCGAGCGCCAGTTGAACGCCGCGCCGTACAGCGAACGCACGTACTGCGCGTATTCGGCGCCGGTGAAGCCGGTGTAGAAGTTGCCCCACAGCGCCTGGTTCTTGTCCCAGTCCACGCGCAGGTAGAACCGGCCCATGGTATCGACGTCGCGATAGGTGGTGGAGTCGTCGCCGTACACAGGGTAATAGAGGTCCGGATCGAGGCGGCGGAAGACGTCCTGCGGATCGGCGTTGGTGAAACCGTCGAACAGGTGTTCCAGATCGCGTTCGTTGGTATCGGCCTGCGCCGTCACCAGGTACTTGCCCTTGAACTTGGCCTTGCCGTAGAACGCCAGGCGGCCGTCGCTGATCACATCGTCGTCGTAGCGCGGATCGACCCGCGACGGATCGACCGAGCCGCTGATCTTGTTCTGGGCGATGGTCACGTCGGCCAGGCCGACGCCGAAGAAATAGCGCCCGGTGACATCGACATTGAGCGTGTGGTGCGCCGCCGACTTGCCCGACGTGGTGGCAGGCCCGCCATCCAGCCGCGGTGCGCCGCCCTGCAGTTCGATATCGAACGCATGCTGGCCGACCGGCACCAAGTACTCGGCCACGAACTTGCGTTCCAGGTCGACCGGATAGGCATCGCCGTTGATCTTCAGCGCATGGCCTTCGGGCAGGTTGCGGCCCTGGATGCGGATCCGCGAACCATAGATCGGGATGTTCTGCTGGCGCAGGCCGTTCTCCGCGAAAGCTTCCTGGATCAGGCTCTGGGCCTGCGCCTGGTCGGTGCTGAGGGCGGTGCCCAGGTACTTCTCGGCGCTGTCGCGCAACGCCTGCCCGCCACGTTCGGCTTCCTCCGGGGAAACCAGCTGCAGCTTGTTCGGCCAGGTTTCGTCGAAGCCGCCATCGGCATCGTAGGCACGCAGCACGTAGACCAGTTCGTCGCCGGCGCGGAAATGGTATTTCGACGGCAGCTTGCCATCCCATTCCATGGAAACGATGTTGCCCACGTCCATCGGCAAGGTGGCGATCGGGTCGATCAGGTCGGCATCGCTGGCACGGTAGAGAGTCAACTCATAGCGCTTCACGAACGCCGAATAGTTGCTGCGCGTGTAGAACTGCACCGGCTTGGTGATCGCATTGCCGTCGAAAGCCACGATGCTCGGCGCGGACACGGTCAGCTCTGCCTGGCCAAGCGCGGGATCCTCGGTCGCCCAGATCACGCCACCGTTGGCCAACTGCACAGAGAACTTGCCCTTGGCCACGGCCTTGCCGGGTTGTTCGAGGGCCACGGTGACGCGGCGGTCGGGCTGCAGCGTTTCGGAAGTGGCGCCCTGCGCCGCATCCACGACCGGCTTGTGTTCGCCGCGCGTGCGCAGGCGGAACAGCAATCCTTCCTGCGAACTACAACCTGCGTCGGTGCAATCCACGTCTGCGGCGTGCGCCGCTCCCTGCGCACTGGCCGGGTCGGCGGCCGCGACCGGCTCGCTGGTCTCTTGCGCATGCGCCAGCGGCGCAACGCCCGACAACAGGCAGATCAGGGTGTAGTCGAGTAGCTTCATCTTCATCTTCATGATCCGGTGCCCCTTACTTGCTGCCGGCAGGGGCTGCCGGATCGTTGCTGGATTCCACGCGTACCCTGGCGCGGACCTCGGGATTCAATTTCTTCACCAGCGCTTCGTACACGGCCTTTGCGCGACGCATGCCCAATTCGATGTTGTAGGCATCCGAGGCGCGCGGATCCGCGTGGCCGACGATGGCTACGGAACCGCCATCTTTTTCGTTCAAGTAGCTGGCGATCTTGTCCAGCAGCGGCAGGAACCGCGGCTTGACCACCGACTTGTCGGTGTCGAACAGCACCGTGCCCAGCAGCGGCCCGCCTTCGGCGAAGCCCACCACCATCGATGCAGGATCGTCGGCTTCGGCGCGGACGCTGACCGTCAGCGCACTGGCGATGTCGGTCGGCACTTTTTCCAGCAGCGCGGTCTTCACCGCCGTGGCCCGGTCGAAGGCGAGCGCTTCGCTGTCGCCATTGGCGCTGACCAGCACCTCGCCTCCGCGGTATTCCGTTACCTTCGCCGCGATCCGGTCGATCACCGGCAGGTAGGCCTCGCGCAGGCTGGCGCTGCCCGGGGCGAAGATCACTTCGCCCAGTTCCAGCTCGACCTGCTGTTCGCCGCCCTGGATCTCCTCGACCGGCAACTTGACGCCGAAGTCGAAGCGCACCGGCAAACCGGGGGTGATGCGACGGAGCAGCGGATTGTCGGTGGTGAACACCGTGCCCGGCGGCAGCGTCGAGGGATCGACCTTGAGGATGAAGTTGCGGCCGCGGCCGGTATCGCCACCGGCGATGCCTGCCAGGTGGTAGCGGCCGAACTGGTCGGTTTCGATCAGCAGGCCTTCGACCGATGCGATGCGCACGCCGGGGATGCCGCGGTCGTCGATGCCGAGATTGCTGATCACGTAATCGACCACGTAACCGCCCTCGCCCTGCGCCACGCGACGCTCGACCTTCGGCTCGGCCGCGTTGAGGCCCTTGGCCGCTTCGCCGGTTTTCTCGACCGTGGTATTGCCGGCCGCATCCATGCGCACGCTGACGCCTTGCGCGCTGGTCAGCACGAAGTCGTCGGTGAAGGCCAGTTCGCTCAGTCGCTGGCGGATCACCACCTGATGGTTCTCGACCGGATCGGCGACCGACTGGCGGGCACTGATCGCCCCTACGTCGATGCCATGCAGCATCGGCGAGCTGGCATCGGCTTGCGGTTGCGGACCCACGCCACGATCCAGCGTGGTCGAGTTGGGCACGTACGCGGCCGGCGCGAAGCCGCCCTGCACGTGCACGCCAGCAAGGGCCGCACTGTCTTGCCAGCCGTCGCCGTCGCGGTCATCGAACACGGTGCCGATCAGCAGGCTGTCATCGACCAGCGCATCCGCCACCAGCGTGACTTCGGCACGGCTGACATTGGAGATCGACTGGCCGCTCTGGGTCGTCGCCACCGCTTCGTTGACCTGCACGCCGGGACGCACGCCCGCGCCCACGCGCATCGCGTACACCAGGGTCACGGTTTCGCCGGCGGCGACATCGAGCCCGTCGAAACGGATCGGGCTCTGGCCGGTGGCCGTCGCCATGTTGTCGCCATCGACCACCGTCAGCGAACCTTCGACGTAGCTGAAGCCGGCCGCCGGCGTGTCGAGCACGCTGCCATTGACCAGGTTGCTGGTGCCGACGTTCTCCACGGTGATGGTGTAACGCACCAGGTCGCCGATCTTTACCTCACGCACGGCCGCAGTCTTGAGCACGCGCAGGGCGAAGTCGGATACCACCACCACGGTAGCGGTCGCGGTGTCGCAATTGCTTGGGTTCAGGACCTCGCAGATCGTGTACGGATAGCTGTACGTGCCTGCCGCAGTGCCCGGGGCGATGGTGAGGGTGCCATCCGGATTCATCGACAGGCCCGGGTTCGGGCTCGTGCCCGGCGCCAGGGTCACCGTCGCAGTCGTCACTGGCACGCCATCCAGCGTGTCGTTGCCCAGCACCGAAGCCGTGCTGCCGCCATTCTCGCCATTGACCGACGGGAAGGTGTCGTCAACCGCATCGATCACCGCCGCAGTCACTACCACCGTGGCGGTCGCAGTGTCGCAATTGGCCGGGTTCAAGACCTCGCAGATCGTGTACGGATACTGGTAGGTCCCGGCAGGGGTGCCCGGGGCGATGGTGAGGGCGCCATCCGGGTTCATCGACAGACCCGGGTTCGGGCTGGTGCCCGGGGTCAGGGTCACTGTCGTCAGCGTTACCGGCACACCGTTGAGCGTGTCGTTGATCAGCACCGAGATCGTGTTGCCGCCATTCGCACCGTTGACCGACGGGAACGCGTCATCGACCGCATCGATCAGCAGGGTTGCCGTCGTCACCGTTACCGTATCGCTGGCGGTTGGGTCGGCTAAAGTGTCCGGCGCATCGCCAGTCGCCATAGCCGTGTTGGCACGCGAACCCGCCACCACATCGGCAACTGTGATCACGTACGTATTCCCGGTTGCCGCGCAGCTTGCTGTCGCGGCAGGCGCCAGGCTGGCGATCGTGCACGCCAGGCCCGGCAGCAACGGATCGTCCACCGTCATCGGTGCCAGCGTGACGTTGCCTGTATTCGTCATGCTGAACGAATAGGTGATCGTGTCGCCTGGATCGCCCACCACGGCATTGCCATTGGTATCGGCGACGACTGCACTCTTGTCCAGAGTCAGCGAGGCCGTTCGCGCGATCGGCATGCTCGTCGTATCCGGCGGACTGGTCACCGCCGGACCCGTCGGCGGGGTGCCGGTGGCCGTGGCGCTGTTGTTCACCGTGCCGGCATTGATCTCGGCCTGGGTGATCGTGTGCGTGCCGGTGCAGGTCGTGCTCGCACCCGGGGCCAGCGTCGTGGCCGCGCAGACCGCCGTCGCATCCAGCAGCGCGTCGTTCACGGCGATGCCGGTCAGCGTCACGTTGCCGGTGTTGGTCACCAGGAAGCTGTAGCCAATCGTGCTGCCCGCCGTATTGCCACTCGGCACACCGGCAGTTTTGTCGATGGTCAGCGACGGCGTCGCCGCGATCGGCGTGTTCGTCGTGTCCGGTGGACTGGTCACCGCCGGACCCGTCGGCGGGGTGCCGGTGGCCGTGGCACTGTTGTTCACCACGCCGGCATTGATCTCGGCTTGCGTGATCGTGTGCGTGCCGCTGCAGGTCGTGCTCGTGCCGGGAG
>JAYRTC010000007.1:109695-168811 GCA_041919795.1 Pseudoxanthomonas sp.
GCGTCGTGGCCGCGCAAGTTGCAGGTGCGTCGAGCAGCGCATCGTTCACGGCGATGCCGCTCAGCGTGACATTGCCGGTGTTGGTGACCAGGAAGCTGTAGGCGATGGTGCTGCCCGCCGTGTTGCCACTCGGCACGCCGGCGGTCTTGTCGATGGTCAGGCTCGGCGTTGCGGTCAGCGGTGTGCTGGTCGTATCCGGTGGCGACGTTACAGTCGGGCCCGTCGGCGGGGTGCCGGTGGCCGTGGCGCTGTTGTCCACCGTGCCGGCATTGATCTCGGCTTGCGTGATCGTGTGCGTGCCGGTGCAGGTGGTGCTCGTGCCGGGAGCCAGCATGGTCACCGGGCAGATGGCTGCGGCGTCGAGGTTGGCGTCATTGATCGCGATACCGCTCAACGTCACGTTGCCGGTGTTGGTCACCAGGAAGCTGTAGGCGATCGTGCTGCCCGCCGTGTTGCCCGAAGGCACGCCGGCGGTCTTGTCGATGGTCAGGCTCGGCGTCGCGGCCAGCGGTGTGCTGGTCGTGTCCGGCGGCGACGTTACAGCCGGGCCCGTCGGCGGGGTGCCGGTGGCCGTGGCGCTGTTGTTCACCGTACCGGCATTGATCTCGGCCTGGGTGATCGTGTGCGTGCCGGTGCAGGTCGTGCTCGCGCCGGGAGCCAGTGTGGTCACCGGGCAGATGGCTGCCGCGTCGAGGTTGGCGTCATTGATCGCAATACCGGTCAGCGTGACGTTGCCGGTGTTGGTGACCAGGAAGCTGTAGGCGATGGTGCTGCCCGCCGTGTTGCCCGAAGGCACGCCGGCGGTCTTGTCCACCGTCAACGACGACGCCACCGTGTTTGGTGGCGGATTCACGCATGCGGCGTTATCGCCAATGACGGCCTCTTGCCCAGCGGGCAATGAAACGTCGTTGTACAGGCCACTGCCGGGAGTCGGACTCGCCGCACAGGCGACAGGCGTCGCGCTGTTGGTGTAAACAAAGGTGATGCTGACGTCGTAGGAGTGGGTGACCCCTGCGACGATTGCCGTTGCGGCAGGCGCCAGTTGGTATGGACCGCTGGCAGCTGAGGATCCGCCGGCAGGTGCACCCGCGCCCGACGTGGTCCAGGTGGCGCCGATGATTGTCGTGTTCGACGGGAACACAGGCGTATCCACCAGCGTGCCGTATATACCCGATGCGCTGCCGCTGTTGGTCACGGTGACCGTGTAATTGACCGTGAACACCGCGCTTGCATCCGGGCCGGAAACGCTGACCGCGGACTTGACCGCGTTGATCAAGGGCTGGTTGACGGTGGTCAGGTCGGTTGGACTGCATCGCGCTTGCGTTGCCGTCGGCGCGGCCGGACAGCTGGCATCGCCGCCACCGCTCGCACGTGCCGCATTGGTGACGTTGGGCGCGGCCGCGGCTGCAACCGCCACGGTGAGGGTGATGGGCGCACCCAAGGCAGGGGTCGCCACGCTGCCTGCCGCGATCACCGTGGTGCTGGTGCAGGTAACAACCTGGGCTGCAGCGGAACAGGCCCAGCCCGTGCCCGTCGCCGACACATAGGTCAGGCCGACTGGCAGGGTGTCGGTCACCGTGAGGGTACCGGCGGTAGGCGCGGCGCCGGTGTTGCTGACCTGCAAGGTATAGACACCGTTCGTACCCACGGTGAAATCACCCGCGTGGCTCTTGCCCAGGTTCAACTGCGGGGAAATGACGGTATCGGTATCGGAGGCGGAACAGGCCCCGGTCGCGGAACTGAAGGAACTACCGGCCGCGGCGCATGCGGTCCCGGGATTGATGACTCCGGCAGGAGGCGTGACGGAGGCGGTATTGGTGACCGTCGTCTGCGCGGACAGCGGCCCGGCTGCAATCAGCAATATCGCCGAAGCGAGCAAAACAGAAAGTCGGCGACCGATATTCGATGCAATACGGCAAGACATGTGAGCCACGCAAATCCCCTGGGTTGTCCTGGGCGCGGCATCGAATCGGTCATGACCATACGATGCGCGCCGCTTTCGGCTGCAGGTGTCGCAATGACCACCGCAGTGGGCAAGCAGGAGCACGAGAAACCTCAACAAAACACTCGTCAGGCTGGTATTCCATCGCCCTGGACCATGAGCTGACCCGGGCTGCGACCCACTACCTGACCGCGTAATGATACTTGCGTCACGTTTTCTTAACTATCGGGCCATTCACCGTGAAACCGACACAAAACGTCAATCTTGTGCGTATTTGGGACAGGCGGGAGCGCGTGGAACACGATCCGGGCGCGGCTGGAACGCACGGATAATCTGGGCATGGGCCAAGGAAATATGAACAAATACGTCACATTTTCGCGTTCAGGAACTCGCGGGCGAATTGACCACCCGGATTCTCCGCAAGGAGTTTCCAGCGCGTCGCACAAAAGATGAGCGGCATGTATTGACAGACAAACGGTGCGGCCCGTGTCGCCGCGGACACCAGCAGGGCCAATGCCTGGTCAACTTCGTTCTGAACCGGGGCCAGAACTGGAGCGGGTGAAGGGAATCGAACCCTCGTCAGTAGCTTGGGAAGCTACAGCTCTACCATTGAGCTACACCCGCACGAGCCGGGAAGTCTATTCCCGGGACAATTGCCTGCGCAATCGAAGCGCCCAACCAGCGGGCGCTTTCGCAATATCGGAGGACTGCAGCGGTGGCTTAGAAACTGCCACCGAAGGTGACGAATGCAGCCACGTTCGAGCCGCCTTCCTGTTCGACCGTGGCGCTCAGGCCGATATCCGCCTCCAGCCCGAATACCTGCGCGCGCGCGCCGACCAGCATAGTGCCGTAACCACGGTCCAGCTCCAGGCCCGGCACCGCGTAGGGCATCACTCCAGGCAACGACTGCAACTGCGCGAAGGCCTCACCGGGAGCTTTCTCGAATTCCCGGTCGTAGGTCAGGCGGGCGTAAGGACGCAGGTGCTCATTGATGGCGTAGCTGGCCTGCCAGCCGGCGCTGCCGACCAGGGAATCGAAATCCTGGTCCGGATAAGCCAGCGCGGTCGAACTGGGGTTGTTCTCGGCATAGCCGTCCACCTTGACCTGCTGCGCGAGCACGCTGACCACCGGGCCATGGCGCAGGGCGCCTTCGCCGAATTCGAAGCCCGCACTGATCCCCGCGCTCAGGTTGCTGCCATCGGGCGAGCCGCTGTGCTTGCGCGTGGCCGGTCCCAGGTGCACTTCGCGATCCACGTCGTAAGCCAGCCAGGTGTAGCTGAGCTGGCCGTTGACCCAGGCGCGTTCGCCATACCAGCCGGCGAAACCACCCAATGTGCCATCGGCTTGCTTGAAGCTGCCGGCGTTGTCGGCGAAGTCCTGCTTGCCGCTGCCATAGCCGGCGAAACCGCCAAACACCAGGTCGCCGCGCGACCAGTCGATGCCGAACGTGCCGGCAGGCGTGAGGCCATCGTAGAGATCGTCCTGGTACTGCGAATCGCCACGCAGGCCGCCCCACCAGCGCATGCCGTCGCTTTCCGGCTTGCCGGCCACGTGGGAAGCGACGCGATCGGCGCGCGATCGGCCCACCATCGCCGCCGACTGCGGCAGCATCGCGATCTGGCGCGGGCCTTCAAGCACCGACACCGCGTACTGGCCGAGCATGCGATGCGCGCCGGTGGTCGGGTGCACCGCATCGGCGAAGGCATAGTTTTCGGCGGCGCCCGGCGCGACATAGTTGGCCGGACTGCAGATCAACGAGGACGTCGCGCCGCATGCGGGAGTGGTCACGTTGACGAAACCATAGGTGGTCGGACTCGCGGAAATTTCCCGCAGGAAATTGAAGGTATCCAGCGGGATCACCCGCAGTCCCGACGCCTGCAGGCCGCCGAACAGGGTCTGGTTGTAGCCGGTGGCCAGCGCGGAAATCCCGGCCGAGCCGGCAGGGCCTTGCGAAAGACCGAAAGGCGTAGTGCCTACGTCGGGCATGGTCGGCACCATGATGTAGCGGGCCCCGGCCGCGGTCAGCGTGCCCACCAGTCCCACCTGCTGGCCGGCGGCCTGCAGGAACTGCGCTTGCGTGGTCAAGCCGTTGAGGTGGAAGAACAGGTCGTTGGCCCCGCCCCACACGGTGAACAGGGCGTTCGGATCGGCGCGGCCGCCGTTGGCCGACAGGTAGGCATTGATCTGGGTCGACAGCGACGGAGCCAGGCTGGTCGGCAAGGCGGGCGGGAAGCCCGGCCCCAGGGTGATCCGGGCGCCACCAGCCGCGTAGTTGGTGCCGTCGGCGTCGACGACGGCGCCGGTGCCCGACAACTGCCAGGCAGGCGCGGCACTGGTGCCGTAGTACTCGGCCAGGAACTCGGCCCAGACCAGTCCCGGATTGGTGCTGAAACGCCCGACGGCCGCCGCCGACGGACCCGCCTGCTGGATCAGGAACGGCCGATAGAATCCGGAGTCGGTGAGGCTGTCACCGAAGAAAACCGTATCGGAATACTCGCTTTGCGCCATGGCGGGCATTGCCGCCAGGGCCAGGGCCAGTGCAAGGACGGAACGGGCCGGACGAATGAACGATTGCATGCATGGCTCCATTGGAAGTGGATGTGACGGTTGGATAGGGTCGACCACCAGAACGTACGGCGGCGTATAGCCGCATCGTTTCATTTCGCCCAATCGTGCTCACGCTGCACCGCATCATCATGCCCGCGCATGGGGCAGAATGGAGGCATGGATATCCAATTGAATGGCCAACCCAGGCGCATCGACACCGGCGCCAACATTGTTGTCCTGCTCGAAAAAGAAGGACTCGCCGAACGCCGGGTCGCGGTGGAAGTGAATGGCGAAATCATCCCACGCAGCCTGCATGCCACGCATGCATTGGCCGAAGGCGACCGGGTCGAAATCGTGCATGCCCTTGGCGGCGGCTGAAAATCCCGCTGGGCAGCGGACTTCGGCGATAATCGCCGGATGACTTCTTCCGACCTCAATGACCCGCTGATCATCGCGGGCAAGACCTATCGCTCACGCCTGCTCACCGGCACCGGCAAGTTCAAGGATTTCGACGAAACCCGTCGCGCCACCGAAGCCGCCGCCGCGCAGATCGTCACCGTGGCGATCCGCCGCACCAACCTGGGCCAGTCGCCGAACGAGCCGAACCTGCTCGACGTGCTGCCGCCGGACCGCTACACCCTGCTGCCCAACACCGCAGGCTGCTATACCGCCGAAGACGCGGTACGCACCTGCCGGCTGGCGCGCGAACTGCTGGACGGCCACACCCTGACCAAGCTGGAAGTGCTGGGCGACCAGAAGACCCTGTATCCCGACGTGGTCCAGACCCTCAAGGCCGCCGAGATACTGGTGGCCGACGGCTTCGACGTGATGGTGTACACCAGCGACGATCCGATCCTGGCCAAACGCCTGGAGGAAATCGGCTGCGTCGCGGTGATGCCGCTGGCCGCGCCGATTGGATCTGGCCTGGGCATCCAGAACAAGTACAACCTGCTGGAAATCATCGAGAACGCCAAGGTGCCGATCATCGTCGATGCCGGCGTCGGCACCGCTTCCGATGCCGCCATCGCCATGGAACTGGGCTGCGACGGCGTGCTGATGAACACCGCCATCGCCGGTGCGCGCGACCCGCTGCTGATGGCCAGCGCGATGAAGAAAGCGGTCGAGGCCGGGCGCGAAGCCTTCCTCGCCGGACGCATTCCACGCAAGCGCTACGCCAGCGCGTCCTCGCCGGTCGATGGCCTGATTGGCTGACGATGACCGGCACCGCACCCCACCCGCCCAAGCCCTACACCGCGACCACCGGCCACCGCGCCATACGCAGCTTCGTCCTGCGCCAGGGACGTTTCACCCCGGCCCAGCAGCGCGCCTTCGATGCCTTGTGGCCACGTCTTGGCTTGGACTTCACTGGCCAGCCCCGCGACTTCGATGGAATCTTCGGCCGCAGCGCACCGCGCGTGCTGGAGATTGGTTTTGGCAATGGCGACGCCTTGCGCTTTGCGGCCACCAAGGACCCCTCGCGCGATTACATCGGCATCGAAGTGCATGCGCCCGGCGTGGGCCGGCTGCTCAACGCACTGGACAGCGACGGAGTGCGGAACGTGCGCCTCTACCACCACGATGCAGTGGAAGTATTGCGCGACGAGATCGCCGAAGGCGCGCTGGACGAAGTGCGCATCTACTTCCCCGACCCCTGGCACAAGAAGCGCCACAACAAGCGCCGCCTGATCCAGCCGGACTTCGCCAACTTGCTGGTGTCGCGCCTTCGACACGGCGGACGCTTGCATGCCGCCACCGACTGGCAGGACTATGCGGAACAGATGTGGGACGTGCTGGATGCCACCCCGGGACTGGTCAACCGCGCCGGGCCGCGCGGACAGGTGCCACGCCCGGACTGGCGCCCGCAAACCCATTTCGAGACCCGCGGCCAGAAGCTCGGCCATGGGGTGTGGGATCTTGTGTACGACAGGAGCCGGGAAGCGGAAATAGGGAATGGGGAATCGTAAGAGCGTGGGCACATCACTCTTCCGGGCACGACGAGGCACTCGCTCTTTCCTGGTGAATGGCGGACTGCCCACAGCGGCAGCAATGCGCACCACGACAGGAATGCGTACCGCCCATTCCCCCTTCCCCACTCCCCATTCCCATCCCTGATGGACACCGCGCTGACCCTGACCAACGACATGAAGCTCGTGCTTGGGCTGGTCGGCTTCACCATGGCGATGTTCCTGTTCGAACGCATCCGCGCCGACGTGGTCGCACTGATCGTGCTGGTGGTGCTGGGCCTGACCGGCCTGGTGGCGCCGGAGGAATTGTTCGGCGGCTTTTCCGGCAGCGCGGTGATGAGCATCATCGCCACCACCATCCTTGGCGCCGGCCTGGACCGCACCGGCGCGCTCAACCGCCTGGCCACCTGGCTGCTGCGTCGCGGCCACGGCATCGAGCAACGCCTGCTGATGATGACCAGCGGCATCGCCGGGCTCAATTCCAGCTTCATGCAGAACCCGTCGGTGATGGCCTTGTACCTGCCGGTCGCTTCGCGCCTGGCTTCGCGCAGCAGCCTGTCGCTGCAGCGCCTGCTGTTTCCGATCGCGGTCACCATCGTCATGGGCGGCGCGCTGACCATGGTCGGCAATTCGCCGTTGATCCTGCTCAACGACCTGCTCGCCTCGGCCAACAACAACCTGCCCTCGGGCATGGCCACCATCGAACAACTGCGCATGTTCGCGCCGATGCCGGTGGGCGTGGCATTGATCGTGGCCTCGCTGCTTTATTTCCGTTACTACGGCGACCGCAAGCTGCGCGAGGAAACCGAGACCAGCGTCGCCCCGGCGCGCACCGAGAGCTATTTCGCCAACACCTATGGCATCGAAGGCGACGTGTTCGAAATGGTGGTCAGCGCGGAAAGTCCTCTGGTGGGCATGACCCTGGGCGAGGCCGAGGCGCTGCACGGCGCGCCATTGATGTTGGCGTTGCAGACCGGCAACGACACCCGCCTGGCGCCGCCGGCGGACATGCGCATCTGGGTTGGCAGCGTGCTGGGCGCGATGGGCACGCGCCCGCAGGTGCAGGATTTCGCCCAGAACCAGTTCCTGAAGTTCTCCACTCGCCTGCGTCATTTCGGCGACCTGTTCAATCCGAGCCGCGCGGGCATTTCCGAAGTGGTGATCCCGCCCACTTCGCGTTACATCGGCAAGACCGCGGCCGATCTGCGCCTGCGCAAGTCGTCGGGGATCAGCCTGCTGGCGATCAATCGCGACAAGAAAGTGGTGCTGGACGATGTGCGCAAGATCGTCCTGCGCGCCGGCGACATGCTGGTGTTCCACAGCATCTGGCAGGACCTGGCGCTGGCGGCCGAATCGCGCGATTTCGTCGTCGTCACCGATTATCCGAAGGGCGAGCAACGCCCGCACAAGTTCAAGATGGCCATGGCCATCTTCGCGATCACCATCCTGATCGCGCTGACTTCAAAATTGCCGGTCGCGTTGACCCTGATGACCGGCGTGGCCGGCATGCTGCTGACCGGCGTATTGCGCATGGACGAGGCCTACCAGGCGATCAGCTGGAAGACCGTGTTCCTGATGGCCGGGCTGATTCCGCTGGGCTGGGCGATGGACAGCAGCGGCACCGCCGCATGGGTGGCGGGGCACACGGTGGAGCGCCTGCCCGAAGGCATCCCGATCTGGGTGCTGGAACTGGCGATCGCGCTGTTGACCACCGCGTTCTCGCTGGTGATCAGCCATGTCGGCGCGACCATCGTGATGGTGCCGCTGGCGATCAACCTGGCGCTGGCCACCGGCGGCAACCCGACCGCATTCGCCTTGATCGTGGCGCTGTCGGCTTCCAACAACCTCGTCTCCGCGTCCAACCCGATCATCTCAATGGTCACCGGCCCGGCCAACTACACCAGCCGGCAACTGTGGCGCGTGGGCGGGCCGCTGTCGCTGATCTACACCTGCATCGTGGTGGTGATGATCAACCTGATGTTCTGGTGGTCGGCGCGGGGCGGTTGAGTTTCCTGATTCGCGGCATTGTGTTTGCTGCCGGGGAACAGGCGGCGATCAGCGCATCGCCGCTTCCCATCCATTGCACCAGCCGATCACGCGGGCTTGCAACGCGGCCTGCGCCGAGAGCTCGGTGAAGGTATGGTTGGCCTTCGGGAAATAGACGCAGTCGATCCTTCCCCTCAGCTCGGGGAACGCCTCGAACAACTGGTCGTCGCGGTTGTAGCGGGCTCCCAGGACGCCGGAGTAGATGGCGAGGATGCGCACGTCGCGCTCAACCAACGCATTCAGTTGCCGTCGGTATTCCTGCATGGGCGGCAGCTCCCGCCCATTCGAATGCGTCTCGCCCTCCTGCGTCGGCGAATGCGCCCGCACCGCCTTTCCGGCGCGCCGCAAGGCCGAAAGCCCCAGGCGAAAAGGCAGGCGCAGCCAGCCGTGGATCCCTCCTCGCTTGCCCAGCGATTGCCGGAATCGGGATCGCGGGGTGGCGTAAGCCGGCGGATCGACCAGCACCAGTCCGCGGATGCGGGCATCCCCCTGGGCCGCGGCCAGCGCATTGTCGGCACCCGAGCAGATGCCGAAGAGGATGAAGCCCGCCTCGTTTCCCTCCGCGTCGAGGCCGTCGAGCGTGGCCTTGATGTCGGCGACCGAACTTTCCCGGAAGGTGAGTCGACCCGGCAAGGCACGGCTGTCGCCGATGCCCGAAAGATCGAGCCGGGCGACGCGATGCCCCAGCGCCGCCAGGCTGCGTGCCAGGTGCACGTGCAGGCGATGCGGCCCCGTCCGGTGCAGCACGCCGGCATTCAAGATCAGGATGCCCGGTACCGGCCGGGGAACCGGTGGAGCCGTGACGATGGCGACCAGGTTTTCCTCTTCGCCAAACCATGCCACCTGTTCCTTCGCCACTTGCGTGATCGGCATCCGTCATCAACTCTTGCATAGTAAGCAGGTATCGTAATCGTACTCGGGGAGCATGCGATGGATGTGGGGTTTTTCGAAGCGAACGGCCGCAGCCTGCTCGGTGCGTTCCATCCGGCGCCACGGCTTCGCGCCGGGGGCGCCGCGGTCCTGTTGTGCAATCCGTTCGGTGAAGAAGCCGCGCGCGTACATCGCGCCTTCCGCGTGTTGGCCGGGAGGCTGCAGGATGAAGGCTATGCCTGCCTGCGCTTCGATTATTCGGGTACCGGCGACTCCTCGGGCGAAACGCTCGACTGCACCGTCGAAGGCTGGCTGGAAGACATGGAAGCCGCCATCGAGGAGCTGCGGCGCCAGTCCGGCAATTCCCGCATCGTCCTGGTCGGCCTGCGTTTCGGCGCCACCCTGGCGGCCCTGTGCGCGCAGCGCGACCCTCAGCGCATCGCCCACCTGGTGCTTTGGGATCCGGTCGTGCGGGGAGACCAGTACCTGCGGGAACTCGCCGGAATGCACCTGGCCTACATGAACGAGGAGCTGGGCCAGCGCGCCGTCGCCGCTGCCGACGAGGGCGGCAGGCGTTTTCCCGCCGAAGCATTGGGAATGCCCATCAGCGATGCGCTGGCCGCGCAAATGGCCGACATCGATATCGCTACCCACCTGCCGCCGACCCGGCACATCACCGTCATCAACTCCCGCCCTTCTACCGACATCGAACGCCTGCGCACCGCGTGGCAGGACTGTCCGGCCCTGCGATGGATCGACGTTATGGAAAGCAGTCCGTGGAATTCGGATGCGGCGCTGAACAGCGCCCTGGTTCCGGCCAAGGAAATCGCGTCCATCGTTACAGGGGTCATGGAATGCAGTCCGCAAAACAGGGGGACAGGCTGAAGGGTGCCGACAGGCGCGCTGGGCTTGGTCATGGAAACGGCAAGCACGTGAATTTCCGCCCGCAAGCGACGGTACACGGGCTGTTCCGCGAGTGCGCCTCGGCGCATCCCGCGCGTCCGGCCCTGGTCTGGCCAGGCGGGCAGCTGGATTACGCGGGACTGGACCGGCAATCGGACGCAGTCGCGCGCCAGCTGATGTCGCTCGGTTGCAAGCCCGACCAACCGGTCGCTCTGTGCCTGCCGCGATCGGCGGGGGCGGTGATCGCCGCGCTGGGCATCCTCAAGGCCGGCTGCGCCTACCTGCCGCTCGATCCTTCCTATCCGCGCGCGCGCCTGCAGTCGATCCTGGCGGACGCGGGCGTCGACACCATGATCTCCAGCGAGGCCATGCAGGCCTCGCTGGCCGGACTTTCCACGCATCTGCTTGCGCTGGAATCGCTGCAAGCCGATCCCGGGGAAGAAGCCAGCCCCTTGCCCGAACGGACTTCCGCCAACGGCCTGGCCTATGTGATGTACACCTCGGGCTCGACCGGCGCGCCCAAGGGAGTGCAGATCGAACACCGCTCCATCGTCCGCCTGGTCGGCGACGTGGATTACGTGACCCTGGATGCCGATACCTGCTTCCTGCATGCCGCCCCGCTGGGATTCGATGCTTCCACGCTAGAGCTCTGGGGTCCGCTGCTCAACGGCGGCCGCTGCGCCATTTTCGAGGCGCCGGTGCCCGATGCGCGCGCCCTGTCCGCCTGCATCCAGGCCTGCGGGGTCACCAGCGCGTGGCTGACCGCGGCCCTGTTCAACTCCGTGGTCGATGAGGACGTATCGGCCCTCGCCGGTTTGCGGGAACTGCTGACCGGAGGCGAAGCGCTTTCGCCACGCCATGTGCGCAGCGCCCTGCGGGCCCTGCCCGGCCTGGCCTTGAGCAACGGCTACGGGCCGACCGAATGCACCACCTTCGCCACCACTTACCGGATCCCGCACGACTTGCCGGCCGAAGCGACGTCCATCCCGATCGGCCGCGCCATCGCCGATACCAGCCTGCACGTGCTGGATGCGCGGGGCGCGCCGGTGCCGTCCGGCGAAGTGGGCGAACTGCACATCGGTGGCCGCGGCCTGGCCCGCGGCTACCTGGGTCGTGCCGACCTGGATGCCGAACGGTTCCTCGTTGATGGCGCCGGCGAGCGCCTCTATCGCACCGGCGACCTGGTCAGCTGGCGCGAGGATGGCGTGCTGCAATTCGTCGGCCGGGTCGATCACCAGCTGAAAATCCGCGGCTTCCGCATCGAACCCGGCGAGATCGAAGCTGTCCTGTCCACCCATGCGGGCGTGAAAGCCTGCGCGGTCCTCGCCCTGCCGGGGCCCGGCGCGGACAAGCGCCTGGTCGCCTACGTGGTGCCGCAGCAAGGGAATTGCGACATCGCCGACCTGCGCCAGCACCTTCAGAACGTCCTGCCCGATTACATGGTGCCGGCCGTGTTCGTGCCACTGGCCGCCTTGCCGCTGACCGCGAACGGCAAGCTGGACCGGTCCGCGCTGCCTGCGCCAGGCAAGTCGCGTCCCGAACTGGCGCAGCCTTACCGGGCCCCGCGCGGTGCGCTGGAAACCGCGCTGTGCGCGGCCTACGCCGAGGTGCTGGATCTCGATCGCGCGGGCGCGGACGATGGCTTCTTCGAACTGGGCGGCGACTCGCTGCTGGCGCTACGCCTGCTGCACCAGTTGCGCGCTTCCGGCGTCGCCGACTTCACCCCGATGCGCCTGTTCGAGTTCCCGACGCCGGCCAGGCTGGCCGGCGCGCCGCTTGCCGCCGCCGAAGCAACCCGCCCGGCCACCGCCTTGCCCGACGAGCCCATCGCCATCATCGGCATGGCCGGGCGCTTCCCAGGCGCCGACGACATCGAGGCGTTCTGGAAGAACCTTTGCGACGGCACCGAATCGATCCGGATGTTTTCCCCGGACGAGATCGACGCGGGCATCGCCCCCGGCCTGCGCGAGCATCCGGATTACGTGCGCGCGCGCGGCGTACTCCGCGACGCCGCCGGTTTCGACGCCGCCTTCTTCGGCATCTCGCCGCTGGAAGCGCAGCTGATGGATCCCCAACATCGCCATTTCCTGGAAACGGCCTGGCATGCGCTGGAGCATGCGGGCTATGTGCCGGAAACCGCACCGGGACGCGTCGGCGTGTTTGGCGGCATGTACAACGGCAGTTATTACCAGAAGCACATATTGCCGCGCCCGGAATCCATTGCCCGGCTGGGCGAACTGCCCACCATGCTGGCCAACGAGAAGGACTACCTGACCAGTCGCGTGGCGTACAAGCTGGGCTTGAACGGCCCGGCGGTCAGCGTGCACACCGCCTGCTCGACCTCGCTGGTGGCGACGGTGATGGCCATGGAGAGCCTGCGCCGAGGGGATTGCGACCTGGCCCTGGCCGGCGGCGTCGCCATCACCTGCCCGCCCGACAGCGGCTACCTGTACCAGGAGGGTGCGATGGCCTCGCCCGATGGCCACACGCGTCCCTTCGACGCCGATGCGGCGGGCACTGTTTTCTCGGATGGCGTGGCCATGGTGACGCTGCGTCGGCTGGCCGATGCGGTCGCCGCCGGCGACACCATCTATGCCGTGCTGCTTGGCGGCGCGGTCAACAACGATGGCGCCGACCGCGCCAGTTTCACCGCGCCCAGCCCCGCCGGCCAGGCCAGCGTCATCGCCCTGGCGCATGACCGCGCCGGCATCGACGCGCGCAGCCTCTCCTACCTGGAAGCGCACGGCACCGCGACGCCGCTGGGCGACCCGATTGAAATCGAAGGCCTCACCCGCGCGTTCCGCCGCCACACCGCGGACACCGGTTTCTGCGCGATCGGCTCGCTCAAGAGCAACGTCGGCCACCTGGTCACCGCCGCCGGCGCCGCCAGCCTGATCAAGACCTCGCTGGCGCTGCACCGGAACACCTTGCCGCCATCGATCGGTTTCGGGAAACCCAACCCGAACATCGATTTCGCCGCCTCGCCCTTCGTCGTGCAGAGCCAGCGCAGCGACTGGCCGCGCACCGGCGAGCCTCGTCGCGCGGGCGTCAGCGCCTTCGGCTTCGGCGGCACCAACGCGCACGTCGTGCTGCAGGAAGCGCCCGCGACGCCGCCGTCCGGCGACTCCTCGCGCAAGGCCCAGTTGCTGGTCGTTTCCGGACGCACGGCCGAGGCCATGCAGGCCAATTGCCAGGCGCTGGCCTCGACCCTGGCCACTGCCGGCGAGACCGCATCCGCGCCGCTGGCCGATATCGGCCACACCTTGCGCGTGGGCCGACGCGGTTTCGCCCATCGCCATGCGGTCGTGGCCGGCTCCGTGGCGGAAGCGGCACGCCTGCTCGCCGAGCCGCTCGTTCCACGCACGCCCGCCACGGACGCGCCGGAAATCGCCTTCCTCTGCCCCGGCCAGGGATCCCAGTACACCGCGATGGGCCAGGGTCTGTACCAGACCGAACCGGCATTCCGCGCCGCCTACGACGAATGCTGCGACCTGCTGCGGGAGCTGACCGGAAGCGATCCGCGACCACAGTTCTTTTCCGCCGATGCGGAGGCCCTGCGGCCTACCCGCGTCACCCAGCCCGCGATCTTCGTGCTGGAGTACGCGCTGGCCCGGCTGTGGATGCATTGGGGCATCGTTCCGACCGCGCTCATCGGCCACAGCGTGGGCGAATTCGTCTGCGCGGCGCTGGCCGGGGTGATGCCGCTGCGGGACGCGTTGGCGCTGGTCGAGCTGCGCGGCAGGCTGATGCAGGCACTGCCGGAAGGCAGCATGTTGTCCGTGCGGGTCGCGGCGGCGGAGCTTGATGCGCATCTGGAGGAAGGGGTCGAACTGGCCGCCGAGAACGGCCCGCACCTGTGCGTGGTCGCGGGCCCCACGCCCGCCATCGAACGCATGGAAGCGCGACTGGCGGCGGCGGGCATCGCCGCGCGCAAGCTGGTGACTTCGCACGCCTTCCATTCGGCGATGATGGAACCGGTGATCGCGCCGATGCGCGAGCGCCTGCGCTCCATCGCCTTGCAGGCACCGAGAATACCGATCCTGTCCACGGTCACCGCCGAGTGGCTGGACGACGATCAGGCCCGCGACCCCGACTACTGGGCGCAACACCTGCGCAAGCCGGTGCGCTTTGCGCCGGCGGTGGCGAAGCTGGTGGCGGAACCGGCGCGATTGCTGGTCGAGATCGGCCCGCGCGCGACCCTGACCACGCTGGCCCACCAGGTCGCCATCGGCAAGCGCGGGCAGACCGTGGCCGTCGCCAGCCTTGCCGATTCGGCGGAAGGCGAATCGGCCGCCCTCGCCCAGGCCCTGGGCAAGTTGTGGACGCTGGGTGCGACGCCGGACTGGCAGGCCTACGTGGCGCACGAATCGCGCCGGCGCGTCGGCTTGCCGGGCTATGCCTTCCAGCACCAGCGCTACTGGCTGGAGGCGGTGCCGGCGAATGAATCGCAGACGGCCCTCCCCACGGAGGCGGAGGCCGCACTGGAAACCCCGGCCGCAACCACCATCGCGAGCGAGGCACCGGAGGCAGGTCGCAGCGCGCTGTTCGCGCGCCTGCAATCTGTGATCGAGGAAGTCTCCGGACTGGAAGTGGAGGAAAGCGAAAGCGCCACGCCCTGGCTGGAACTGGGGCTGGATTCCCTGTCGCTGACCCAGCTTTCCTTGCAGGTGCAGCGCAGCTTCAAGGTCAAGGTGACGTTCCGGCAGATGATGGAGCAGTACGGCTCGATGGCCAAGCTGCTGGAACTGCTGGCGTCGGCCAGCGAGCCCGTCGCGACCGGAGACGCCAAGGCCGCGGGTACGTCGACCGCCAGCACCGGCGACGAGGAAGACAGCGACGGCAAGCCGCTGACCTACGATGTGAAAAAGGCTTTCGGCGCCATCGCCCGCATCCACAACCAGGCCGATGCGATGACGCCCGCGCAGCGCGAGCGACTGGATGCGCTGGTGGCGCGCTATACCTCCCGGACCGGCAAGTCGAAGGCGTACACGACCCGGCACCGCGGCCACATGGCCGACCCGCGCGTGGTCAATGGCTTCCGCCCGCTGACCAAGGAGCTGGCCTACCAGCTGGTGATCGAACGCTCGCGCGGTTCGCGCATGTGGGACCTGGACGGCAACGAATACGTGGACGTGCTGTCGGGTTTCGGCATGAACCTGTTCGGCTGGCAGCCGGATTTCCTGCGCGAGGTCCTGCACGAACAGATCGACACGGGCTACGAGATCGGCCCGCAGCACGTGCTGGCCGGCGAAACCGCCGAGCTCTTCGCCGAGCTCACCCACGCCGAGCGCGTGGCGTTCTGCAATACCGGTTCCGAAGCGGTGATGGGGGCCATGCGCATCGCCCGCACGGTGACCGGGCGCAACACCATCGCCATCTTCACCGGTGCCTACCACGGCATCTTCGATGAAGTGATCGTGCGCGGCACGCGCAAGCTGCGCAGCATCCCCGCCGCGCCGGGGATCATGGCGTCGGCCTCGCAGAACGTGCTGGTGCTGGACTACGGCACCGAGGAATCGATGCGGATCCTGCGCGAGCGCGCGCACGAGCTGGCCGCGATCCTGGTCGAGCCGGTGCAGAGCCGGCGCCCGGACTTCCAACCGGTGGAATTCCTGCGCGAACTGCGCGAACTGACCCGCGACAGCGGTTCGGTGCTGATCTTCGACGAGGTCGTGACCGGTTTCCGCGCGCATCCGCGCGGCATCCAGGGCCTGTTCGGGATCGAGGCCGACCTGGCCTGCTACGGCAAGGTCGTGGGTGGCGGCTTCCCGATCGGCGTGATCGCGGGCAAGCGTCCCTTCATGGACGCGCTGGATGGCGGCCACTGGCAATTCGGCGACGATTCCGTCCCCACCGTCGGCGTGACCTATTTCGCCGGCACCTTCGTCCGCCACCCGCTGGCGCTGGCCGCGGCCAAGGCCAGCCTGCAACGGCTGCGCGAAGCGGGGCCGGGATTGCAGGAAGGATTGAACCGGCGCACCGCCGACATGGTGGCCACGATCAACGCATCGATGCGGGAACTCGGCGCGCCGTTCAAGCTGGCCACGTTCGCCTCGCTGTGGCGCAACGTGTTCACCCAGGACCTGCCTTACGGCGACCTGCTGTACGTGATGCTGCGCGATCGCGGCATCCACATCCTGGACAACTTCCCCTGCTTCCTGACCACCGCCCACAGCGACGAGGACATCGCCCATATCGTGGCGGCGTACCGGGACGCGGCGGCGGAAATGATCGAAAGCGGATTCTTCCCGGTGGTCCCGGCGGAGCAGGACGCCGCCGTGGCCGCAAGCGGCACGCGCATCGTCCCCACCACCGAGCAGCAACGCGAAGTCTGGCTGGCCGACCAGATGGGCGTCGAAGCCTCGCTGGCCTACAACGAATCGATCTCGCTGCACCTGCGCGGAGACCTGGACCTCGCCGCCCTGCGCGCCGCGATCCAGTCGCTGGTCGCGCGCCATGACGCCTTGCGTTCCACCTTCTCCACGGATGGCTTGTCGCTGCGCGTGCATGCGACCGCGCCGGTCCTGGACCTGGAACTGCACGACGCCTCGACCGGTACGCCCACCGAGGCCGAGGCGGAACTCGCCGCCCTGGTCGACCAGCATGTCTCGCAGCCTTTCGACCTGGTCAATGGACCACTGGTGCGCACGGCGCTGGTGCGGCTGGAACCGGCGCACCACGTGTTCGTACTGACCGGCCACCACATCGTGCTCGATGGCTGGTCGTTCTGGGTGCTGGTGAAGGAACTGGCCGCCGAGTACACGCGGCTCAGGCAAGGCGCGGGCGCCGCGCTGCCGGCGGCGCCGTCGTTCGCCGACTACGCGGCCAGCGCGGCGGGAGACCCCGGCACCGACGGCACCGACCTCGCGTGGTGGTCGCGGCTTTATGCCGATGGCGGCCCGGTGCTGGAATTGCCCGTGGATCGTCCGCGTCCGCGGCTGCGCACGCAGACCGCCGGCCGCCACGACCACCTGCTGCCGGCGCCGCTGATCACGGCGATGCGCAAGGTCGGCGCCAAGCGCGGCACCAGCCTGTTCGCCAGCCTGCTGGCCGGGTTCTCGACCTTGCTGCACCGCCTGACCCGGCAGGACGACGTGGTGATCGGCATTCCCGTGGCCGGACAGGCGGCGG
Organism: Pseudoxanthomonas sp.; assembly: GCA_041919795.1. Taxonomy (GTDB): domain Bacteria; phylum Pseudomonadota; class Gammaproteobacteria; order Xanthomonadales; family Xanthomonadaceae; genus Pseudoxanthomonas_A. The sequence continues at coordinate 127,099 of JAYRTC010000007.1, forward strand.
GCCAGGAAGGACTGGTCGGCCATTGCGTCAGCATGCTGCCGCTGCGCTTGCGCATGCGGCGCGACATGCCGTTCGCGCAATTGCTCGAGGCCAGCCGCGTGGCCATGCTCGATGCCTACGACCACCAGCGCATCACCTTCGGGCGCCTGCTGCAGGTGTTGCCGCTGGCCCGCGACACCGCGCGCCTGCCGCTGATCAGCGTGATGTTCAACATCGACCAGGCGATGACCCTGGAACGCGACGCAGTGCCCGGCCTGGGCTTCGAGGTCGCCGGCAATGCGCGGCGCTTCGAAACCTTCGAGCTGTTCGTCAACGCCGTGGACCTGGGCAGCGACGGCATGCGCCTGGAATGCCAGTACAACCGCGACCTGTTAGATGCGCAAACCGTGGCCCGCTGGATGTCGGCTTTCGAAACCTTGCTGTCCGATGCCGCGGCCGAACCCGAACGCACGCTGGGCGCACTGGCGCTGCTGGGCGAAGCAGACGCGCGCCAGCTTGAAGCCTGGAACGCGACGGAAGTGGAATATCCCGGCGACCCGCGCGTCGAAGACCTGATCCTGGAGCAGGCCCGACGCCGGGGCGATCAAATCGCCCTGCGCGCAGGCACGCAATCGCTCGGTTATGCCCAACTGGACGCGCGTTCGCATGCCATCGCCTGCGCACTGCAGGCGGCGGGCGTATCCGCGGGCGACCGGGTGGGACTGTTGCTGGAGCGCGATATCGACCTGGTGCCGGCCCTGCTGGGCGCCTGGCGCGCGGGCGCATGTTACGTGCCGATGGATCCGGCATTCCCCGACGAACGCCTCGCCTACATGGCCAGCGATGCCGGACTGCGTTTCGTGCTGGCCCACCAGGCCTTGGCGCAGGGGCTGCAGACCGCGCTCGGCGACGCCACCGTCATCCCCATGGAGTCCATCCCGGCCGCCGACGATCGCGCGCTGGAGCCGCGCGGAAACGCGGGCGATGACGCCTACGTGATCTACACCTCCGGTTCGACCGGACAGCCGAAAGGCGTGTGCGTGCCGCATCGCGCGGTGGTCAACTTCCTGCGGTCGATGCTGGCCGCGCCGGGACTGGACGCGCAGGCGCGTTTCGCGGCCGTGACCACCTTGTCGTTCGACATCGCCGTGCTGGAACTGCTGCTGCCGCTGCTGGCCGGCGCCCAGGTGCTGGTCGTGGAGCGCGAGCAAGCCATCGACGGCCAGGCCCTGCGCGGCCTGCTGGAAGACAACGGCATCACCGCCATGCAGGCCACGCCGATGACCTGGCGGTTGTTGCTGGCCTCCGGCTGGCGCGGCGGGCCGCAATGGAAGGCCCTGTGCGGCGGCGAACCGATGCCGCCGGAAATCGCGACGGCGCTGCTCGAACGCACGGACGAGCTGTGGAACCTGTACGGGCCCACCGAAACCACGGTCTGGTCCAGCCTGCATCGCATCACCGACGCGACCCCGCCGCTGCCCATCGGCAAGCCGATCGCCAACACCCGGCTGCACGTGATGGATGCCGACCTGCAACCTGTCCCCATCGGCGTGGTCGGCGAACTGTGCATCGGTGGCGACGGCGTCACCCGCGGTTATCTCGACCGCCCGCGACTGACGGCCGAGCGTTTCGTGGAGACCGGGCAAGGCCACCTCTACCGCACCGGCGATCTGGCCCGCTGGCGCAACGACGGCACGGTGGAATGCCTGGGGCGCGATGATTTCCAGGTCAAGCTGCGCGGTTACCGCATCGAGCTGGGCGAGATCGAGCAACAGCTGGCGACGCATCCCGCGGTCGCGCAGGCGGTGGCCATCACGCGCGCGTTCGGCGAAGGCGACACCCGGCTGCTGGCTTACATCGTTCCGACGTCCTCTTCAGTCGTGGACGAAGAGGCATTGCGGACCCATCTTGCTTCGCGACTACCCGGTTACATGGTGCCGAGCCGCTTCATCGCGCTGGCGGCGTTGCCGTTGACCGGTAGCGGCAAGATCGATCGCAATGCGTTGCCGGCGCCGGCCGAAGAGGCCGCTTCCGCCCGTTCGCCCGTGGAAGGCTACGCGGACGAACACCAGGAAAGCGTCGCCGCGCATTATCGGCAGGTGCTTGGCCTGGGCCAGGTCGGCCCGCACGAGAATTTCTTTTCCATCGGCGGCCACTCGCTGCTGGCGGCGCAACTGGCCGCGCGCCTGGGCAGCGAACTGGGGACGACGGTGCCGCTGCGCACGGTCTTCGAACATCCCACCATCGCCGGGCTTGCCGGCTGGATCGCCACGAACGCGGCGAAGGACGATGCCGCGCCTCCGATCACGCGCCTCGCGCCCGGCACGCGCGCACCGCTGTCATTGATGCAGCAGCGCCTGTGGTACCTGGAACAGCTTCAACCCGGGCGCACGGTCTACAACGTGCCTTCCGCGCATCGCCTGCAGGGCGCGCTGGATGCCGACGCGCTGGCCCGCGCCTTCGCCCGTATCGTCGAGCGCCAGGACGTCCTGCGCACGGTGATAGCCACGCAGGACGGCGAGCCCTACCAGCAGGTGCTGGCGGAAGTGGATGCGCGGCTGGTTCGGGAAGACCTTTCCCGGCTGCCCGCCGACCAGCGCGAGCCCGAACTGATGCGCCGGCTGGAAGACCAGATCGCGCAGCCGTTCGACCTGGTGCGTGGCCCGCTGTTCCGCGCACGCCTCTATGCGCTGGATGAAGACCATCATGTGCTGTTCTTCATGGCCCACCACCTGATCTGGGATGGCTGGTCGTTCGATCTCTTCTACGACGAGATGTCGGCGCTGTACCAGGCGTATGCCGGTGGTGGCGACGATCCGCTCGCGGCAGTCCCGGTCGGCTACGGCGATTTCTCCGCCTGGCATCGCGACTGGCTGGACGGGCCGGAGCTTTCCCGCCAATTGCAGTACTGGCAGGCCAGGCTCGCCGATGCGCCGGAAGCGCTGGACCTGCCGGTCGATCACGCCCGGCCGGCGACGCCCAGCAACGATGGCGACACGGTCTGGTTGCGTATCCCGCAAACAACCGTGGACACGTTGCGTGCGCAAGCCCAGGCACAAGGCGCCACCTTGTTCATGACCCTGCTGTCGGCGTGGTCGCTGCTGCTGCACCAGCTCAGCGGACAACGCGACCTGGTCATCGGCACGCCCGTGCGTGGCCGCGGCCAGCCGGGGCTGGAATCGTTGATGGGTTTCTTCGTCAATGCGCTGCCGTTGCGGCTGCGCGTGGATCCCGGTCAATCCTTCTCTTCGCTGTTGCAGGAAGTGCGCGCGGAAGTCGTCGATGCCTTCGGCTCGCAGGACGTGCCGTTCGAGCATCTGGTGCGGGTGCTGGACAAGCGTCGCGACCCCAGCCGTTTTCCCATCTACCAGGCTTTCTTCTCCTACCAGGACGCGCGCCAGCGGCCCTCGCGCTGGGGCGCGCTGGCGCACCAGAACCTGCCGGTATTCCAGGCGGCTGCCGCACAGGACGTGGCCCTGTGGTTCCTGGATTCCACGGACGGGCTGGTGGGCGGACTCAATTTCAATACCGACATCCTGCTGCGGGAAACCGCCGAGCTGTTGAAGCAACGCTATCTGTCGCTGCTGGAAAACATCGCATCCGGGCAAGGCGCACGCGTGCAGGATCTGCTCGCCATCGACCCGCGCGAAACCAGCCAGCTGGCCGAGTGGAACGCGACGGACGCGCCGCTGCCATCGGCGCACGGAATTTCGGCCTACCTGCAGGCTTCCTTTGCCGCGAACGGCACGCGTACGGCCGTCATACAGGGCGACGAAGCGCTCAGCTATGCCCAACTCGATGCGCAGGCGACGCGCATCGCGCGGGCGCTGCAAGCGCGCGGTGTCGGCGAAGGTTCGCTGGTCGGCCTGCACCTGCAACGCACCCCGCGGATGCTGGCGGCGTTGCTGGGCGTGCTGCGTGCGGGCGCGGCCTATTTGCCACTGGATCCGGATTTCCCCGCCGAACGACTCGCCTTCATGCTGGAAGATTCCGGCGCGACGTTGTTGTTGCACGATGCCGACGCGGCGCCGTTCCCGGATTACGACGGCAGCAAGCAGATCGCGCTGGAAATGCTGCCTGGGCAATCCGCGACAGACGCGACGCCGCCGTTAACCACCCCGGCGCTCTCGCCCGATGCCCTGGCCTACGTGATCTACACCTCCGGCTCCACCGGCCAGCCCAAGGGCGTGCGCGTGCCGCAGCGGGCGGTGGCGAATTTCCTGGAGTCGATGAAGTCCAAGCCCGGATTCGATGCCTCCACGCGCCTGGCGGCCGTGACCACGCTCTCGTTCGACATCGCGGTGCTGGAACTGCTCATGCCGCTGGCAGTCGGCGGCGAAGTGGTGCTGGTCGGCCGCGAAGACGCCGCCGACGGCCGCGCCTTGCGCGCATTGTGCGAGCGGCACAAGGTCAACACCTTGCAGGCCACGCCCCTGACCTGGCGCCTGCTGCTGGAATCGGGCTGGCGGGGCGGCAGGCAGTGGAAGGCGTTGTGCGGGGGCGAGGCCCTGCCGGTGGCGGTGGCCGAGGCCCTGCTGCCACGCGTCGGCGAACTCTGGAACATGTACGGCCCCACCGAAACCACCGTGTGGTCGACCTGCACCCGCATCGTCGCCGGACAGGGCGATATCGTCATCGGCCGTCCCATCGCCAACACCCGGGTGCGGGTCGTGGACGACAACGGCGCGCCGTGCCCGATCGGAATTCCCGGCGAACTGGTGATCGAGGGCGCCGGCGTTACCCTCGGCTACCACGCACGCGCAGCACTAACGATGGAGAAATTCATCGCCGACGCCGACGCCTGCTACGCGGCATACCGCACCGGCGACCGCGGGCGCTGGCGCAGCGATGGCCAGTTGCAGCATCTCGGTCGTCTTGACCAGCAGGTGAAGCTGCGTGGCTATCGCATTGAAACCGGCGAAATAGAAGTCGCGCTGTCGCGTCATCCTTGCATCTCCCAGTCCGTGGTCCACCTGGTGCCCGGACCAGGGGGCGAGAAGATGCTGGCCGCCTATGTCGTCACGCACGATGCGCAGGCGATGCAACCCGACGAGTTGCGCGCGCACCTGCGCCGCACGCTGCCCGACTACATGGTGCCCGGGATTTTCATCGCCCTGGAAGCCATCCCCACCACCAGCAACGGCAAGGTCGATCGCAACGCGCTGCCGGCGCCGATGCAAGCCGTCCCGGCGGTGGATCCGTCTTCGCGACAAGCGCCTCGCACCCCGATGGAACAAACCATTGCCGCGTTGTGGTGCGAACTGCTGGAGGTCGAGGAAGTCGGGCTGCAGGACAATTTCCTGGACCTGGGCGGGCATTCGCTACTGGTCATGCGCGCCGTCGCCTTGCTGCAGGCGCGCACCGGCGCGAACCTCAGCCCACGCGCTTTCGTGTTCCAGACCCTGGAGCAGATCGCCGCCGAATGCGACGACGCGGCGCGGGAACCGGCGCCGGTTGAGGAATCGCGCGGATTGCTCGGGCGGGTGATGGCACGCCTTGGAAGGAGCGCCAGGAAATGAACGTGGATCCGCGGGCGTGGATCCGCGGACGCAGACCAGCGGACGTGGACCAGCGGGCGGAATTCAGCGAGCCGCTGGATCGCGGACGAAGTAATACCCGCTGTAGGCGTCGATGTCGCGGCCGCGGGTGAACGGAATGCGGCAGTGCTGCTCGCGGTTGCTCCAGTGATCGACCACGCGGTAGCCGAGGCCGGTCATGGAGGCCACGAATTCCTCCCGGTTGCTGATCCGGTAAGGATGGAAGGCGCGACCGGTGGACTGCACGGTGACGAAGGTCTCGCCGTCGTACAGCGGCATCTTGTTGACCAGCACGTGGGCCGGGCGGTTGCCCATTTTCTCCAGGAGTTGCGGCATGTCCAGGTCCACGTACTGCAGGGAACCGGCGACCAGCAACACGTTGCAATCGCGACCATCGGCGATGTCCGAGGTGAAGCCCAGACCGGCCGCGTTGCGTTCCCCGGCCAGCTTCGCGCCTTCTTCGATGATCGCCGGCACATCGCATACCCGCCAGCGCAGGCCAGGCGGATACCCCAGGTATTGTTCCCACCCATAGAAGCTGACGCCTACATGCCCGCCAAAATCGAACAGCACGGTATCCGCGCCGACGATGCGCTGCAGCCAGAACAGGACCGCATAGTCGCTCTGGCAGGCGCGCTCCATCCGGTTCCGGTACATGCCGGAGAGGGCGTCGTGGTCGTAGCCGATGCGGGTGCCCCGGGGGATGGACCGCTCGGCCTCGGCGAAGCCGGGAAACACGCCACGGAACTTGTTGGGCGGCATGCGGGCGAAGCTGCGCGCATAGTCCATGGCCATGACCTGGCCGATGACGGGAATCCGCCAGGCATGGCGCGCGATGCGTTCACCGGTGTCGATAAGCCCCATGCGCCAAGGATAACAGCAGAGGTATATTTTTCGTCATGACAAGCCCGTTGATTTCCCTCGAATCCGACGCCTTCGATCCCTGGCGGCTGCAGGCCGTGACCCACCAGCTGTGCGCGCATCCCCTGCTGCAGATCGACTCGCTGGTGGCACTGGGGCGCCGGCTGGAATCGCGCAAGCTGGTGCGCACCCACAGCGACACCGCCACGGCCGGCACCTCGTTCGGCGATGCGCCCTCTCTCCACCCCAACCAGCGGAGCGCGGAAGAGACGCTGGCGGGAATCGCCGACGCCCGCGCCTGGATGTCGCTGCTCAACGTGCAGGCCGATCCGCTCTACCGCACGCTGGTCGATGAGGTCCTCGACGCGGTCAGGCCATTCGTCGAGCGCGTCGATCCCGGCATGAGTTATCGCGGCGGCTGGATCTTCGTCAGCTCGCCCGGGGCGATCACCCCTTTCCACATGGACCACGAACACAACTTCATCCTGCAGATCCGCGGCAACAAGAAGCTCTACACCTGGGACCCGATGGACCGAGGCATCATCAGCGAACGCGCGCAGGAACTTTTCCACGACCAGCATTCGCGCGAGGAAGTGCGCTGGGACGAATCGTTCCGCGCCAGGGCGCGCATCTTCGACCTGCAACCCGGCATGGGCGGCTACATGCCGTCCACCGCGGCGCACATGGTCGAAAACGGCAACGAGCCTTCCATCACCGTCAGCTTCACCTATTACACCGCCGCCACCCGCCGCCGCGAACTGCTGTACCGCGGCAACGCGCGCCTGCGCAGGCATGGCTTCGATCCTTCGCCGGTGGGCGACTCGCCGGCCCGCGACAACCTGAAGGCCGCGCTGCTTTCCGCCTATACCGGATCCCGCGCCGGCCTGCTGCGCGCGCTGGGGCGTGGAGTGCGCGACAACAAGGTCGCCTACGCGCCCGCCTGAGCGAACTATTGCCGAGGCTTTCCGCCCATTCGCCCGCCCGAGATCCTGGACAGCAGCAGGCGCGCGTATTCGGCATCGGCTTCATGCAGGCAACGCAACAGCCAAAGCGCCAACAGATAAGCCGGCACGAAGACGATCCCACCCACCGCCAGCGCGAGCAGCGGCGGATGCAGCCAGGCCGCCGGCCAGCTGCACGTCGCGGCCATCGCGGCGGCTAGCGCGATCCGCGACAACCGCCCCCAGGGCAGCGACGAGCGGGTCTCGCGCAAAGCCAATCCCAATGTCGAACCCGTGCCCAGCAAGGCCAGCACGGCCGAGGCCACCACCGCCCCCCGCAAGCCGAAATAGAACGTGCCCAGCCCGATGCCCACCAGGCGCAGCACGGTGAACAACAAGGTGAGCTGCATCAAAGCCGTCTGCCGGTCCGCGCTCACCAGGTAGGACGAAGCGCCCTGCCCCAGGGTGCTGGCGACGCGCGCGACCAGCAGGATGCTCAAGGCCTCCGCAGCGGGCGCATACGCCGGCCCATACAGCAAGGCGATCAGCTGCGGCGAAAACACCGCGCCCAGCGCGATCAGCGGGGCGCCCAGCACGAACAGCCACGCGGTGGCCCCGGCGATCAGCGACGCCGCTTCTTCCCGGCCACGGCCGTAAGCGCTGGCCATCATCGGCAGCAACTGCGCGCTGAGCACCCCCGGCGCCAGCAAGGCCGCGCCCAGGGCCAGCGCATTGGCGACCTTGAACAAGCCGGCCTGGTCGGTGCCCGCCAGCAGGTTGAGGAACGGCAGCTCGATCTCGCTGGTGCCCACCGAGCCCAGGATGATGGTGAAGGCGACCACGCGCAGGTGATGGGCGATACGCGCGTTCAACTCCGCGGGCAGTGGCGCCTTGGCCTGCCCTGCCATGCGCTGGATGGCGGCGGTGCGTGAACGCGAGACCAGGTAGAAAACCACCCCGGACACCGCGTAGATGACGATGAACACCGGAAGCGTCGAACGCCATGCCCAGGCGGCCGCGACCAGGGCCAGGTTGGCGGTTGCGCTGACGCCCGCGATGACCGCGATGGACCTGAAATCCTGCCCACCTTTGGCCAGCGCGATGTTGAACATGTACGGCGCGCGCAGCAGCACCGACGCCACGATCAGGCCCAGCACCGCCACGTCCAGTCCCGCCGCGATGCGCTGGCGCGCGGCATACAGCAGCACCGATACGGCAACGGCGACCAGCAGCAACATCAGCCGCTGCAGCCGTTGCAGTTTCCGCACCAGCGCCCCGACCAGGTCGGTACGCCCCGATCCGTTCAACTCGGCCACGAACTTGATCGCGGCCGTGGTGATGCCGGCATTGGCCACGATCACGGCCGTGGACACGATCCACACCAGCAAGCTGTAGACGCCCAGGTCCGCGGGACCCAGCGCACGCGCGACAAGAATCGACGCAATCAGGCCGAACAGGTATTCGACATAGAGTCCGGCCGAGGAATAAGCCGCGTTGGAGAGCGTCTTCCCGCGTCCATTCATGGCCTCAGTGCGCCCTGCAGGCGAAAGCCGGGGCAAACATGCGACTACCCGGATCGCTCCGTGCTCCAGCCATGGAAACCCCCCGTTGTTTCGTTCCGCAAGTTTAGCGCGGCCGCGCCTTTCCAGGCCTGCAAAAACCAAGGGCAACCCGCGGCGAATCCCTGGCTTGATCCGGGCTTATCGCGAACGCCATCCACGCAAGGCCTTGGCCCAGCCGGGCGCCTTACCCGCTCAGCACGACCAGGCCATCGCGCACTTCCACCGCCACCGCGCGCAGGGAATCCCCGCGACACGGGCCGGCGACGCAATCGCCCCGCAGCAACTCGAAGGACGCGCCATGCGCGGCGCAGACCAGGTGGCCTTCCTTGCTCTTGAGGAACTTGCCCGGCGCCCAGTCCAGGCGTCGTCCTGCATGCGGACAGACGTTGAGCCAGGCGCGCGCATCGTGGCCATCGCGGTGGATGATGATCGATTCGGCATCGCCGTCCAGCAGCGCCTCGACTTCGGCGAAACCGCCATCCTCAATCGAGTCAAGTGTGATCAAGGCCATGTCGTTTAACGAACTTCTCACACTGTCATCCATCGGTCATCCGATACTGCGGCACCGGCACTTGCCGCATTCTGCCACGCCAACCAGCCATGTTCGCCAACAGCTTCCGTTTCGACAGCTCCCGCCTGCGCTCGGCCTTCGCCCCGCGCAAGCCGCGCCATCCCTTGCTGCGCCTGGTTTTCGGCCTGGTCGGGCTGGCCTTGCTGTGCCTGCTGGTGTTCTTCAGCGTGTTCGTGGGCGCGGCGATGATCATCATCGGCGTGGCCTGGAAGCTGCTGGGCCAGCGCGGCAAGCCCGTCGCCGCACGCGACGCCCGCGTGGTCGAAGGCGAGTACCACGTAGTCCGCAAACCGGTACTGCCGTTGTCGCATTGAGGCCCTTGGGGTGCCTGAGTAACCCCTGGATATCAACCGTGCTCGTGCTGCCGCCTGTTGAAGGCCGCGCAGCGGTAAGCCGTGAGCCGTGAGCCGGTAGCCGAAAATCAGTAGCTCCCTTCTCCCTTCTCCCTTCTCCCCAATGACCGACCTGATTCCCACTCCGGCACAAGCACGCGTTCACGTCCGTGGTGGCGGCACCTTCCCGGTGCGGCGCATCTATTGCGTGGGTCGCAATTTCGCCGACCATGCCCGGGAAATGGGCGCGGTGGCCCCGGCTACCAAAGCCGAGCGCGGCCAGCCGGTGTTCTTCTTCAAGCCCGCCGACGCCGTGGTCACCGGCGAGGTGGTGGCTCCTGATGTGAGTGTTCCTTATCCGCCAGGCACCCAGGAACTGCATCACGAGGTGGAACTGGTGGTCGCCCTGGGCCATGACGCGCCCGCCGGCGTGCTTGAGCCTGAAGAAGCGGCTGCCTTGATTTTCGCCTACGGCGTGGGCCTGGACCTGACCCGACGCGACCTGCAGGCCGCGGCCAAGGCCAAGGGGCTGCCGTGGGACATCGGCAAGGGCTTCGACCACTCCGCGCCGATCAGCGAACTGGTGCCGGCCGCGCAGGTCGACGGACTGTCATCGCGATCCCTGTCGTTGCGGGTCAATGACGACCTCCGCCAGCGCGGATCGCTGCACGACCTGATCTGGGACGTGACGGACATCCTGCATGAATTGTCGAAACTGTTCGCACTGAAGGCCGGCGACCTGGTGTTCATGGGCACCCCGGCCGGGGTCGGACCGCTGTTGCCGGGCGATATCTTCGTCGCCTCGCTGGAAGGCGTGGTCGAGCTGCGCGGCCGCATCACTGCCGCCTGATCCCGGCCGCGCTATATTCGGCGGTACCGGCGGTGGATCCGTCAACAACGGGAGTGACTCATGGGAATGATCAGCGAGTTCAAGGAATTCGCCATGCGCGGCAATGTGGTCGATCTGGCCGTCGGCGTGGTGATAGGCGCGGCGTTCGGCAAGATCGTCACCTCACTGGTGGACAAGGTCATCATGCCGCCGATCGGCCTGGCCATCGGTGGAGTCGATTTTTCCAAATGGGCATGGACGTTGAAGGAAGCGACGCTGGACGCGGCCGGCAAGGAAGTGCCGGCGGTGGCGATCGGCATCGGCGATTTCCTCAACACGATCATCCAGTTCGTGATCGTCGCATTCGCCATTTTCATGGTGGTCAAGGCGATCAACCGCGTATCCAAGCGCGCTCCGGAAGCCCCGGCCGCACCGACTGAAGACGTGCTGTTGCTGCGCGAGATCCGCGATTCACTGAAGAAGTAACTCCCAACCCGCTTCGCATCGCCAGGAAGCCGCGGGCTGTTAAGCTCGCGGCTTCCTTTTTTTCCCGGATCCGTCATGCGCCTGCTGTCCTTGCTGATCGCCCTGGCCCTCTCCACCCAGTTGTCCGCCGCGGAACGCGAAACACGCATTCCCGAATCCGCATTGAAAGCCGCGACGGTTTTGCGCGAACAGGCGCTGGCCGACCGCACCGGATGGGACACGGTCGAATCGCTGACCACGGAAATCGGCCCGCGCCTGGCCGGAAGCGAAGCCGATGCGCGTGCGGTGGAATGGGCGAAGGCGAAGTTCAAGCAGCTCGGCTACGACAAGGTGTGGGTCGAGCCGGTGACGTTTCCCAAGTGGGTGCGCCACAGCGAACACGGCGAAGTGCTGGGCGCGCATGCGCAGCCACTGGTGCTGACCGCGCTGGGCAGCAGTCCCGGCGGCACGGTCGAAGCCGAAGTGGTGCGCTTCGCCGATCTGGCCGCGCTGGAGGCCGCGCCGGCGGGCTCGCTGGCCGGCAAGATCGCCTTCGTCGATTTCCAGATGCAGCGCAGGCGCGATGGCGGCGATTACCGCTTCGGCGGCGGCATACGTGGGCGCGGGCCGTCCGTGGCCAGCAGCAAGGGCGCCCTCGCCTTCGTGATGCGTTCCGCCGGCACCGACAAGCATCGGGTGGCGCACACCGGCATGACCCGTTTCGCCGCAGGGGTGAAGCCCATTCCCAGCGCCGCGCTGTCGATTCCGGATGCCGACCAGCTGGCGCGCCTGGCCGCGCTCGGCCCGACCCGGATCCGCGTCGCGCTGGATTGCGGCTTCGACGGCGAATACACCTCGCACAACGTGATCGGCGAAATCACCGGCAGCAGGCATCCCGAAGAAGTGGTGCTGATCGGCGGCCACCTCGATTCATGGGACCACGGCACCGGCGCGATCGACGATGCCGCCGGCGTGGCCATCAGCATGGCCACCGGCGCGCTGCTCAAGCCACTCAAACCCGCGCGCACCATCCGCGTGGTCGCCTTCGCCAACGAGGAACAAGGCCTGTGGGGCGGCCGCGCCTATGCCGACAAATACGCCGGGGAGGTGACCAGGCATGTGATCGCCGCCGAAAGCGACTTTGGCGCCGGCCGCATCTACGGTTTCGACAGCAGCGCGCGCGACACGCAACCCGAAGCGCTGAAGCAGATCATGCAGGCACTGGCGCCGCTGGGCATCGAATGGCTGCCGAAACAGGGCGATCCCGAATCCGATATCGGCCCGCTGACCCAGCGCGGCATGGCCTGGGCGTGGCTGGGCCACGACGGCACCCACTACTTCGACCTGCATCACAACGCCGACGACACCCTGGACAAGATCGACCAGAAGGACCTGGCCCAGAACGTCGCCGCCTACGCGGTGTTCACCTACCTGGCGGCGGAAGCGGAGGGCGGTTTCGGCAGCGCCCCGAAAAACGAGAAGTGAGTGGGGAGGAGTGAGGAACGAGTGGGAGCGGCCTCGGCTCACTCCCCGTTCCTCACTCCTTACTCCTCGTTTCTCGTTCCTCGCTATTCGCTCATCCGCGCCCACTGCGCCAAAAACACCGCGGTCGCCGCAGCCACGTTGAGGCTTTCCACCGCGCCGGTGCCGGGAATGGACAGGCGCAGGTCGCAGTCCTGGGCGAGCGCGTTGTCCATGCCCTCGCCTTCGGCGCCCATCACGTAGACCAGGCGTTGCGGCAATCGGGTGGCGAACAGATCCTGGCCATCGCGTACCACCGTTGCCGCCAGCGCGAATCCTGCCGCGCGCAATTGCGCCAGCGCGTCGTCGCGTTGGCCCATGCGCACCAGTGGCACCTGTTCGGCCCCGCCCTCGGCCACGCGCGCGGCGGCGCCGGAGACGGCCAGGGTCGAATCCTGCGATTGCAGGATCGCGGCCACGCCGAAATGCGCGGCCGAACGCAGGATCGCGCCGAAATTGTGCGGATTGCCCACGCCATCCAGCCACAAGGCCAGCACCGGGCCATCGGGCAATTCACGCAACCATTCGGGCAGCGATCGTGGTTCCATCCGCAACACGTCGGCGACCACGCCTTCGTGATGCGAACTGGCGGCGAGCTTGCCCAGGTCGGATTCCTCGACCACGCGATAGCCGATGCGCTGCTTCACGCACCAGGCCAGCAGCGGCTGCAGTTGCGGAATCCGTGCTTCGGACAGATAGACCTTGCGGATCGCCTGCGGGCGTTGCGCGAACACGGCCTGCACGGCGTTGAGCCCGTAACAGCGCAGTTCCTGCTTGTTGCCGCTGCTTTCATGTCGCGCGACCGCAGGACGCTCCTCGCCTGCGGGCATCGCTTCCCTGCGCCTGCCGATGTTTTCCTGCTTGCGCGCATCGGCGGTACGGATGGCCGCCTTGTCCCACGGCGAAGGGGGTTTACTGCTCATCGTCCAGACTCCGGTGCACCTTGGCGAACATGCGCAGATCATGCAGCACTCCGCGCTTGAATACCGCGGCGCGCAGGACGCCTTCCTCCATGAATCCGTTCCTGCGCAATACCTGCGCCGAGCCGATATTGAAGGCCAGCACCGTGGCGTACAGCCGGTGCAGGCGCAATTCCCGCATCACCCACGGCGCGTAGGCGGCGACCACGCGGGTCATGGTGCCGCGCCCCCAATACTGCCGTCCCAGCCAGTAGCCGAATTCCGCGGTGCGCGCGCGTTCGCCATGGCCCGGACGCGCACCGATGCCGCCGCAGGCTTCGCCGTCGATCTCGATGGCGAACACGGGGTCGCGGAAATCGATCACCTTGCCGGCGAGGAACTGCCCGCCATCTTCCCTTGTGTAGGGAAACGGGAAACGGTCGCTGACCCCGCGCGATACCTGTTCGTCGTTGGCATGGCGGACCAATGCCTCCAGATCGTCCACGCGCCACGGACGCAAGACGAAACCGTCGCCCTGCAGGCGGTGTCCGGTCTCAGCCATGGCCGCCGACCGATGGGGTTTCGCCTTCCAGCTTCTCCAGCTCGTGCGCGACCGCTTCCGGCGAACGCGTGAACGGCGCCAGCAGCGTGTAGAACGCCGGCACCACGAACAGCGACAACAGGGTCGAGAAGGCCACGCCGAAGACCACCACCACGCCGATGGTGGCGCGACTGGCCGAACCCGGCCCACCGGCCAGCACCAGCGGCACCGCGCCCATGATGGTGGCGATGGAAGTCATCAGGATCGGGCGCAGGCGCACCGCCGAGGATTCGACGATGGCCTCGGCGATGGAACGACCCTCATCTCGCAACTGGTTGGCGAATTCGACGATCAGGATGCCGTTCTTCGCCGCAAGGCCGACCAGCATGACGATGCCGATCTGGCTGAAGAGATTCAGCGTGCCGCCGGTCAACGCCAGGCCGATCAACGCACCCAGCACGCCCAGCGGCACGGTCAGCATGATCACCAGCGGATGGATGAAACTCTCGAACTGCGCCGCCAGCACCAGGTACACGATCAACAGCGCGAGGGCGAAGGTCAGCAGTACCGCGCCGCCGGCCTTCTGGTATTCGCGCGATTCGCCCTTCCAGCTGATCTGCGCGTAATCCGGCAGATCGTTGGCGACGACGTCCTGCAGGAACTTGATCGCATCGCCGATCGGGTAGCCCGGGGCGAGGCCGGCGGAAATGGTGATCGCGCGCAGGCGATTGAAGCGGTTGAAACTGCCGGGTTCGGCCAGTTCGCTCAGCGTCACCAGGTTCGACAGCGGCACCAGCTCGCCGCTGCGCGAGCGCACCTGGATCGCGGTCAGGTCCGCCGGCGCGGCGCGGCCCTCGCGGCCGGCCTGCATGACCACGTCGTACTCCTCGCCTTCCTGCACGAAGGTGGTCACCTTGCGGCCACCCATCATGGTTTCCAGCGCACGCCCGATCTCGGTCACGCTGACGCCCAGGTCGGCGGCGCGCGTGCGGTCGATCTGCACGCGCATCTGCGGGCGGGTTTCCTTGTAGTCGGAATCGACCGAGAACAGGCCCGGGTTGTCCTCCATTCGCTGGATCACGATGTCGCGCCATTTGGCGATTTCGGCGTATTCCGGACCACCCAGCACGATCTGGACCGGCTGGCCACGGGTGCTGACCAGGCCGCCACCGACACGCGGCTGCGCCTGCACGCCGGTCAGTTTGCCCAAATCGGCGCGCAGCGATTCGGCGATCTCGCCGGTGGTCTGCTCGCGCTTGCGCCAGTCCTGCAGGAACACGATGACATTGCCGGTGTGCATTTCCTCGCTGGCGCCGAAACCACCGGGCGCGCGCGTGTTGTAGCGCTGGATCGGCTTGTCGTCGCCGGCCAGCCGGGAAAAGACCTGTTCGACCTGGTGGATCTGGTCGACGGTGTAATCGAAACCCGCGCCTTCCGGCCCGACGATCGACACGAAGAAGGCGCCACGATCCTCGGCCGGCGCCAGTTCCGACGGCACCAGCGCGGCCAATCCCAGGATGGCGGCCACGCACAGCGCCATCGCCGCCACGATCCAGCTCCAGGCACGCAGCGGGCGCAGCGCCACCATGCGCGCCAACGACGACCGGTAAATCCCGGTCACGCGCTGCAATTGCCGGTTGAACCAGCGATTGACCGCGTTCGATTTCTCCTCGGCATGCGGGCGCACCAGTTTCGAGGCCATCATCGGGGTCAACGTCAGCGCGACGAAGGCCGAGATCGCGACCGCGCCGGCCAACGCCACCGACAGTTCGCGGAACAGGCGTCCGCTGTTGCCTTCCATGAAGCCCACCGGCAGGAACACCGCCACCAGCACCGTGGTGGTGGCGATGACCGCGAATGCGACCTGGCGCGTGCCGCGTACCGCGGCCACCAGTTTCGGTTCTCCGTGGTCGGCGCGGCGCTGGATGTTTTCCAGCACCACGATGGCGTCATCGACCACCAGGCCGATGGAAAGCACCAGCGCCAGCAAGGTCAGCAGGTTGATCGAGTAGCCGAACAGATACAGCGGCACGAAGGCCGCGACCAGGCACACCGGCACCGTCACCGCCGGGATCATCGCGGCGCGGAAACTGCCCAGGAACAGCCAGATCACCAGCAGCACCAGCACGATCGCCTCGACCAGGGTCATGTACACCCGGTCGACCGCGGCATCGATGAACACCGTGGAGTCGAAGGCCACGAAGATCCGCGTGCCGGTAGGCAACGACTTCTGGATTTCCTCCGCAGCGGCGCGCGCGGCGCGGGTCACGTCCAGCGCATTGGCGGTGGAGGTCTTGATGATGCCCAGGCCAATATTCGGTTGGCCATTGCTCTTGTAATAGGCGCGGCTTTCGGCCGAGGCCAGCTCGACCCGGGCGACGTCGCCCAGGCGCACCACGTAGCCATCGTCGCCTTTCCTGATCGGGATCTGGGCGAAATCGGCCGCGCTTTCGTAGCCGCGCGCGACGCGCAGGGTGAAATCGCGGGCTTGCGATTCAAGCCGTCCGGCCGGCAGTTCCACGTTTTCGGCGCGCAATGCGTTCTCGATGTCGAGCGGGGCGATCCCGCGCGCGGCCATCGCCGCGCTGTCCAGCCAGATCCGCATCGCATAGCGCTGCCGGCCGCCGATCTGCACCCGCGACACGCCATCCAGGCTCGACAGCCGGTCGACCACGTAGCGGTCGGCGTAGTCGGAGAGCTGCAATGTGTCCATGGTGGTCGAACTCATGTTCAACCAGAGGATCGTGTCCGAATCGCTGTCGGCCTTTTCCACTTCGGGCGGATCGGCCTCGTCGGGCATGCGGTCGGCCACGCCGCTGATCGCATCGCGCACGTCATTGGCGGCGGCTTCGATATCGCGGTCGGCGGTGAATTCCAGGGTCACCGACGAGCGCCCGTTGACGCTGCGCGACTGCAGGGTTTCCACGCCCTCGATGCCCGAAAGCGAATCCTCCAGCACCTGGGTGACGCGGGTTTCGACCACGGCCGCCGAGGCGCCGGGATAGCTCACGTCCACCGACACGATTGGCGGATCGATCGCCGGCAGTTCGCGCAGGGTCAGGCGCGAGAACGCCATCACCCCGAGCACCATCAGCAGCAGGCTGACGACGGTGGCGAATACCGGGCGCTTGATCGAGAGATCGGAAAGCAGCATCGCGGCTCAGCCCTGGGTCGGCTTTGCCGCCGGTGGCGGCGCCACCGACGAATCGCCTTCCACGACCTTGCTGCCCACCCGCAGTTTTCCGGTGCCATCGACCACGATTTTCTCGCCGGCCTGGAGCCCGCTGGCGATCACCGCCTTGCCCGCACGGCGTCCGCCCACTTCCACTTTGACCTGTTCGACGCTGCCATCGGGCTTGACCCGATAGACGAAGGTGTCGCGGCTCACCTGTACCAGCGCGATTTCCGGCACCACCAGCGCCTGCCGCTCAGGCTGCGACAAGCGCACTTCCATCAGCATGCCGGGGCGCAGCGCGCGGTCGGGATTGGGAAAATCGCCACGCACGGTGACCGCGCGCGTGGCCGCATCGATGCGTGCGTCGATGGTGGCGACCACGCCTTCGAAGTCGCGCCCGGGCCAGGAATTGCTGTGCGCGCTTATCGCCTGGCCCTTGGCCAGGTGGGCCAGTTGCGCTTCCGGAACCGGGAAATCCACGTAGATGCGCGAGATATCGTCGAGCGTGGCGATGGCCGTGGTCGGCGTGATCAGGGCGCCGGGACTGACCTGGCGGATGCCCAGCACCCCGGCGAACGGCGCGCGCACGTTGCGGTCGCCGATATCCGAACGCATCTGCTGCACCCGGGCCAACGCCGCATCGCGCACCGCGCGCTGCGTATCCAGCGAGGAGCGTGCGATCAGCTGCTGGTTGGCGAGTTCGTTCTGGCGCTGGTAGAGCCGGTCGGCTTCGGCATAGGTCGCCTGGGCGGCAACCAGCGCGGCCTGCTGCGAATCGCCGCGCAAGCTGACCAGCGGCGCGCCGGCGCGCACTTCATCGCCACTTTCGAAATGCACTGCCTGCACGACTTCGCTGACCTTGGAGGTCAGGGTCACCGACTCGCGCGCCTTGACCGTGCCGATCGCCTGCAGGGTGTCGCTCCAGGCGGACGGCTGCACGACCAGGGTGGTGACAGGAACGGGCCTGGAATTCCCGTCGCGCGCGCGCGTGGCAGCCTTGTCCTTGCCGCAGGCTGCAAGCAAGGGAAGGAGCATTGCAAGCAACGCAATGCGCGCGCCAGATCGAATCAGCATGAAGGATCCCGTAATCCTGGTTACCCGATAAGTTTACCGGTCCGGGGTTAACGCTTGTGATCCGCACCGGTTGACCCAGCCGGGGCTGATCGGAAGGCATGACCAACGGCCCTTGCGCCCCCGAACGCCTTGTAGAGCCGAGCTTGCTCGGCTGCTTCCGATCCTGTCGAAGAGCAGCAAGAGCAGCCGAGCAAGCTCGGCTCTACAAGGGTGGCAAGAGCATCCGAGCGAACTCGGATCCACAAGAGCAAGAGCAGCCGAGCAAGCTCGGCTCTACGGAAGGGAATCAGGCATCTGGGCCGGCCCTCAGGACAGGCCCAGCTTCTCCAGCACCCGCGCGGCCAGCTTCTCCGCGCTTTCGCTGCCGGCGTCCAGATGCACTTCCGCATGCTCGGGGACTTCGTACGGCGAATCGATGCCGGTGAAGTTGGGAATCTGCCCGGCGCGGGCCTTGCGGTACAAGCCCTTCACGTCGCGCCGCTCGACCAGGGCCAGCGGCGCATCGACGAAGATTTCCAGGAACTCGCCTTGCTCGAAGCGCGCGCGCGCCATCTGCCGCTCGGCACGGAACGGGGAAATGAAACTGACCAGCACGATCAGGCCCGCGTCCGCCATCAAGCGCGCAACCTCGGCCACGCGACGGATGTTTTCCACGCGGTCCTCGTCGGTGAAACCCAGGTCGCGGTTGAGCCCGTGACGCACGTTGTCGCCGTCCAGCAGGAAGGTGTGGTAACCCAGCGCGTGCAGGCGCTTGTCGACCAGGTTGGCAATCGTCGATTTGCCGGCGCCGGACAAGCCGGTGAACCACAGCACGCGCGGTTGCTGGCCCTTGATCTTCGCACGCGCGGCCTTGTCCACTTCCAGGTGCTGCCAGTGCACGTTGCCGGCGCGGCGCAAGGCGAAATCGAGGGTGCCGGCGGCGACGGTGTGGTTGCTGTGGCGATCGATCAGGATGAAGCCACCCAGCGCGCGATTTTCGGCGTACGGGGCGAAGACGATGGGTTCGTCCAGGCTCAGGTTGACGTAGGCGACCTCGTTCAACTCCAGGCGCTTGGCGGCCAGATGCTCCTGGGTGTTGACGTCGATGCGGTGCTTGATCTCGCTGACCGTGGCCGCGACGGTGCGGCTGCCGAGCTTCAGCCAGTACGGTCGTCCCGGCAGCAACGCGGCGTCGTCCATCCACAACAGGTGCGCGGCGAACTGGTCGGCGACCTGCGACGGATCGCCGGCGGCGGCGATCACGTCGCCACGGCTGATATCGATTTCGTCCGCAAGCGTCAGCGTCACCGCCTGCCCGGCGCTGGCCGAAGCCGCTTCGCGGTCGGCGACGAACACCTGGGCCACGCGCGAGCGCCGGCCGGATGGCAGCGCGACCACTTCGTCGCCGACGCGCGCAACGCCGGCAGCAATCGTGCCGGCGAAGCCGCGGAAATTCTGGTTCGGCCGGCTCACCCATTGCACCGGCAGGCGCAGGCCGCCACTGGTGTCCTGCGCCGAAAGTTCGACGGTCTCCAGATGCTCCAGCAGGCTCGGCCCGCGATACCAGGGCATCGCGTCGGAGCGTTGCGACAGGTTGTCACCATTGAGTGCCGACAGCGGGATGCAGGTGACCTGGGCGATGCCGAGCTGCGTGGCCAGCGTCTGGTAACCGGCGACGATTTCGTCGAACACGGCCTGGTCGTAGTTCACCAGGTCCATCTTGTTCACCGCCAGTACCACGTGGCGGATGCCGAGCAGCGAAACGATGTAACTGTGACGATGCGTCTGGGTCAGCAAGCCCTTGCGCGCATCGACCAGGACCACGGCCAGGTCGGCGGTGGACGCGCCGGTGGCCATGTTGCGGGTGTACTGCTCGTGGCCCGGGCAATCGGCGACGATGAACTTGCGGCGTTCGGTGTCGAAATATCGGTAGGCCACGTCGATGGTGATGCCCTGCTCGCGCTCGGCAGCGAGTCCGTCCAGCAGCAGCGCGTAGTCGATCTCGTCGCCACGGGTGCCATGGCGCTTGCTGTCCGCGCTCAGCGCGGCCAGCTGGTCGTCGAACAAGCGCTTGCTGTCGTACAGCAGCCGCCCGATCAGGGTGCTCTTGCCGTCATCCACGCTGCCGCAGGTGATGAAGCGTAGCAACGGCTTGGTTTCGTGCTGCTTGAGGTAACTGGCAATGTCAGTCATGGAAGTCATGTCCGCGCCACCAGCAAGACCGTCATCCCCGCGAAGGTGGGGACCCAGTGACTTTGCTTCTGCTCAAAAGCGTTTCGCGCTTCCGCGCGAGTCACTTTTCTTTGCTTGTGCAAAGAAAAGTAACCAAAAGAAACCACACCCGGGCGGCGCGCTCTCCGCGCTGCGCGCTCCGGGTCCGCAAGCCGGCCGGGCATTTTTCGAAGGCACATCCCTGTGCCCTCGAAAAACGGCGCGCGTCGTGCGCGCCGCCCTTCGGGTATTCGCCCAGCCACCTTGCCGCGCCTCACGGGGCCCGGAAAAGCAGGAGCAAAAGCAAATGCAGGAGCCATCGCGACCATCAGAAATACCCCTCCAGCTTCTTCTTCTCCATCGACGCGGTCGGATCCTGGTCGATCACCCTTCCCTGCCGCTCCGAACTGGTGGTCACCAGCATCTCGGCGATGATCTTTTCCAGCGTGTCGGCCTCGGACCCGATCGCCCCGGTCAGCGGATAGCAACCCAGGGTGCGGAAGCGCACCTTCTTCAACTGCGGCGTTTCGCCCTCGCGCAGCGGCAGGCGCTCGTCATCGACCAGGATCAGCGCGCCATCGCGTTCCACCACCGGGCGTTCGGCGGCGAAGTACAGCGGCACCACCGGGATGCCTTCGCGATAGATGTACAGCCAGATATCCAGCTCGGTCCAGTTCGACAACGGGAACGCGCGCACGCTCTCGCCCTTGTCGATGCGCGCGTTGTACACGTTCCACAATTCCGGGCGCTGTTGCTTCGGGTCCCAGCGATGCTTGTCGTTGCGGAACGAGAACACCCGCTCCTTGGCCCGCGATTTCTCTTCGTCGCGGCGGGCGCCGCCGATGGCCGCGTCGAAACCGTACTTGTCCAGCGCCTGCTTCAGCCCCTGGGTCTTCATCACGTCGGTGTGCACGGTGGCGCCGTGGCTGATCGGGCCGATGTCCCGGGCGATGCCGTCCGGATTGATGTGCACGCGCAGTTCGGTGCCGGTCTCGGCCACGCGGCGATCGCGGAACGCGATCATCTCGCGGAACTTCCAGCGCGTGTCCACATGCAGCAACGGGATCGGCGGCCGCGCCGGGGCGAACGCCTTCAACAGCAGGTGCAGCAGCACCGAGCTGTCCTTGCCCACCGAGTACAGCAACACCGGGTTCTGGAATTCGGCCGCGACCTCCCGGAGGATGTGGATGCTTTCCGCTTCAAGGCGGTCGAGGTGGGACAGGGCAGGAACGGAACTCATCAAGGGATCTTGGTTCGTGAAGGGCGTGGAAGCGATCTGGCAGGGTAGAAGCGATATGGCAGGTTATCAGCTGGCCCGCGGAGCCACGCCGCAAGGCAGGCAAGTATTCGGTCTGCTGGCCATGGCACGGAAATAAGCCCAGGGCATTAGGCCATAACCACAGGTCGTTTCTGAACCGGCTGACGCCTGCCTAACATCGGTCGTCCCTACACTGGCATACGCGAGTCAAAGGCATGACTGCTGCAACCCCCGCCCTGGCCCCGAGTCCCTTGCCCGACGAGCGCAAGGCGTTGCTGGCACGCGTGGTGGAAGGCCTGGATGGTCCTTCCCTGTGGTGGCTGTCAGGCTATGCCGCGGGCCTGGCCCAGGGCAATCCCGCCCCGCACCTGGCCGTATTGCCGGGCGGCGCGGCCCAGTCCAGCCAGCGCCTGACCATCGTCTATGGCAGCCAGACCGGCAACGCCCGTCGCGAAGCCGAGAAACTGGCCGCCGAAGCCGAAGCCGCGGGCTTGAACGTGCGCCTGCTGCGCGCCGACGCCTACCCGCAGCGCGAACTGGTCGGCGAACGCCTGCTCTACGTCGTCATCAGCACCCAGGGCGAAGGCGACCCGCCGGACGACGCGATCGGCCTGGTCGAATTCCTCGCCGGCAAGCGCGCACCGAAATTGCCGGAACTGAAATACGCGGTGCTCGGCCTGGGCGATTCTAGCTACGCCGACTTCTGCGGCATCGGCCGCAAGCTGGATGCACGCCTGGCCGAACTGGGCGCAAGCCGCCTGTTCGCCGTGGGCGAAGCCGACCTGGACATCGACAGCATCGCCCAGCCCTGGCGCGAGCAGGCGCTCGAACAAGCCAGGTCGCTGTTGAAGACTGCGCCCACGCCTTCGGCCACGATCACTCCGCTGCGCCCGCATGCGGCTGCGGCGTATTCGCACGACAAGCCCTTCGCCGCCGAATTGCTGCTCAACCAGCGCCTCAGTGGGCGTGAGTTCAAGGGCGTTGCCAGCTTCCATAAGGGCGACCTCAAGTACGGCGGCGTCGGCAAGGATGTGCGCCATATCGAATTATCGCTGCAAGGTTCCGGCCTGCATTACGAACCCGGCGACGCGCTGGGCGTGCGTCATCGCAATCCCGCCTTGCTGGTGGACGGCGTGCTGCAGGCGCTGGAGCTGGATGGCGATGCGCCGGTGCTGGAAAAAGAAGTATCGCTGCCCTTGCGCGAATGGCTGGCCTCGCGCCGCGAGCTGACCAGACTGAGCCGCCCATTCCTGGCCAGTCATGCGGCGCAATCGCGCTCGGAAGAACTCAACGCACTGCTGGCACCCGTCAACAACGCCGACTTCGCCGCATTGCTGGGCACCCATCAACTGGTTGACGTGCTGCGCCGCTGGCCCGCGCACTGGCAAGCGCAGGAACTGGTCGCCGCGTTGCGCCCGCTGGCGCCGCGCCTGTATTCCATCGCCTCCAGCCGCAAGCGCGTCGGCGAGGAAGTACACCTCACCGTGGACGTGCTGGATTACCAGGCCTTCGGCCACGCGCATGTCGGCGCGGCCAGCGGCTTCCTTTCCGCGCTGGAGGAAGGCGACCACGCCCCGGTCTACATCGAAGCCAACGAACGCTTCCGCGTTCCCGCCGATGCATCGCGCGACATCATCATGGTCGGCCCCGGCACCGGCGTGGCCCCGTTCCGCGGCTTCGTCCAGGAACGCGCGGAAGCCGGCGCCAGCGGCCGCAACTGGCTGCTGTTCGGCGCGCGCCATTTCAATACCGAATTCCTTTATCAGGTCGAGTGGCAGGACGCCCTGCGGCGCAAGGAGTTGCACCGCCTCGACCTGGCCTTCTCCCGCGACCAGGCGGAAAAGATCTACGTGCAACAGCGCCTGCGCGAACGCGGCCGCGAGGTCTACGACTGGCTGGAAGGCGGCGCGCACTTCTACGTCTGCGGCGCCATCGCCATGGGCAAGGACGTGCATGCGGCGTTGCTGCGGATTGTTTCCGAACAATCCGGCGTGGATGCCGAAGGCGCCGCCGAATACCTCAGCAAACTCCAGGCAGAGGGCCGCTACAGCCGCGATGTCTATTGACCGGCACGCGCATTGTGGGAGCGACGTAAGTCGCGAACGCAGCACCTCGGAAAAGCATTCGCGACTCACGTCGCTCCCACATCAAGTGATGACATGACCCATCCCTCCGTAGAAGACATCAAGATCAACAGCCGCCGCCTGCGCGGTACGCTGACCGAGGGCCTTGCCGATCCGGTCACCGGCTCGCTGTCGTTCGACGACCAGCGCCTGGTCAAGTTCCATGGCAGCTACCAGCAGGACGACCGCGACCTGCGCGACGAGCGTCGCCGGCAGAAGCTCGAACCGGCCCACCAGTTCATGATCCGCATCCGCGCGCCCGGCGGCGTGTTCACCCCGGCGCAATGGCTGCAGCTGGACCACATCGCCACCACTTACGCCAATCACTCGCTGCGCGTCACCACCCGCCAGACCTTCCAGTTCCACGGCGTGATCAAGCGCGAACTCAAGGCCACCATGCAGGCGATCAACGCCGCCGCCATGGACACCATCGCCGCCTGCGGCGACGTCAACCGCAACGTGCTGGCGGCGAGCAACCCGTTGCAATCGCGCCTGCACGCCCAGGTGCATGAGTGGGCGCAGAACCTGTCCACGCATTTCCTGCCCCGCACCCGCGCTTACTACGAAGTGTGGCTGGACGAGGAGAAGGTCGCCGGCAGCGGCGAGGAAGAAGAAGTCTTCTACGGCGCGACCTATCTGCCGCGCAAGTTCAAGATCGCCGTGGCGGTGCCTCCATTCAACGACGTGGATGTATTCGCCAACGACCTGGGCCTGATCGCCATCGCCGATGATGCCGGCGGACTGGCCGGTTTCAACATCACCATCGGTGGCGGCATGGGCGCCAGCCACGGCGACCCGAAGACCTATCCGCGGCTGGGCAATGTGATCGGCTTCGTCACTCCGGAACAGGTGCTCGATGTGGCCACCGCCGCGCTCACCACCCAGCGCGATTACGGCGATCGCGTCGAGCGCAAGCACGCCCGCTTCAAGTACACCATCGACGACCGCGGTCTGGAGTTCATCGTCGACCAGATCCAGCAGCGCGCCGGCTTCAAGCTGGCGCCGACGCGGCCCTGGCACTTCGAACACAACGGCGACCGCCTCGGCTGGGTCGAAGGCGAAGACAACCAATGGCACCTGACCCTGTCCCTGCCCACCGGCCGCATTGCCGACCGTCCCGGCACCCCGCACCTGACTGGCCTGCGCGAAATCGCGCGCATCCATCAAGGCGAATTCCGCCTGACCGCCAACCAGAACCTGATCATCGCCGGCGCGCCTGCCAGCGAACGGGCGAACATCGACGCGCTGGTGCGCCAATACGCACTGGATTCGGAAAACAACGCGCCCACCGCGCTGGCCCGCACCGCCGTGGCCTGCGTAGCCCTGCCCACCTGCGCGCTGGCCATGGCCGAAGCGGAGCGCTATCTGCCTGATTTCGTCGGCAAGCTGGAACCGTTGCTGGACAAGCACGGCCTGCGCGACGCGCCGATCCTGCTGCGCGTCTCCGGTTGCCCGAATGGTTGCTCGCGTCCCTACCTGGGCGAGATCGCACTGGTCGGCAAGGCGCCCGGCCGCTACAACCTGATGCTCGGCGCCGATCATCGCGGCCAGCGCCTCAACACGCTGTACCGCGGAAACATCGCCGAGGCCGAGATCCTCGGCGCACTCGACCCGCTGTTCGCGCGTTATGCGAACGAACGCGACGACGGCGAAGGCTTCGGCGACTTCCTGCATCGCAGCGGCGTGGTCGCGCTTCCGGCCTACCCCACGAACAAGCAAATATCCCTGGAACTGCAAGCATGAATGCCATTGCCTCTCCGATCGACTCCAAGGACCTGATCGATCTCAACGCCTGGCTGGAAACACGCAACGCCGAACAGCGGGTGGAATGGGCCTTGGCCAATGGCGAGAAAGGCCACGCGCTGTCCTCGAGCTTCGGCGCGCAGTCGGCGGTGGCGCTGCACCTGCTGACCCGTCAGCAGCCGGACATCCCGGTGATCCTGGTGGACACCGGCTATCTGTTTCCGGAAACCTATCGTTTCGCCGATGAACTGGTCGAGCGCCTGAAATTGAACCTGAAAGTGGTGCGTCCGCTGGTCAGCCGCGCGTGGATGGAAGCGCGCCATGGCCGCCTGTGGGAACAGGGTGTGGTCGGCATCGACCAGTACAACAACCTGCGCAAGGTGGAACCGATGCGCCGCGCGCTGGACGAATTCGGCGTGCGCACCTGGTTCACCGGCCTGCGCCGCAGCCAGGCCGCCAGTCGCCGCGACACTCCCATCGTGGAGTTGCGCAACGGCCGCTACAAGGTCAGCCCGCTCGCCGACTGGACCGACCGCGACGTCTGGCTGTACCTGAAGAAGCACGGCCTGCCCTACCACCCGCTCTGGGACGAAGGCTATGTTTCCATCGGCGATTTCCACACCACCTCGCGCTGGGAACCCGGCATGCGCGAGGAAGACACGCGCTTCTTCGGCTTGAAGCGGGAATGCGGGATCCACGTCGAGGTGTGATGCAAGCTCAATCTGTGTGGGAGCGGCTTCCAGCCGCGAGCTCTTGATTCTGATTTTTGCCTTTGCTCTTCTTCTGAAGATCCAGGCAACAGCAATATCAAGAGCTCGCGGCTGGAAGCCGCTCCCACCGCAATCAACCCGAATACTTGTTGCTGATCGGATAACGCCGCTCGCGGCCGAACGCGCGACGCGATACCTTCGGCCCGGGCGCGGACTGGTGCCGCTTCCACTCGCTGATCCGCACAAGCTTGAGCATCCGGTCCACGACGCCGGCATCGAAGCCCGCCGCCACGATCTCGTCGCGCGACTGCTCCTGGTCCACGTAGCGCAGCAGGATCGCGTCCAGCACGTCGTAGGGCGGCAACGAATCCTGGTCGGTCTGGTTCTCGCGCAGTTCGGCCGAAGGCGGACGCGCGATCACCGCCGGCGGGATCACGGGTGCGCCGCCCACCGTGTTGCGCCAGCGCGCCAGCGCGAACACCTCGGTCTTGTACAAATCCTTGATCGGCGCATAGCCGCCGCACATGTCGCCGTAGATGGTGGCGTAGCCGACCGCGTACTCGCTCTTGTTGCCTGTGGTCAGCAGCAGCCCGCCCAGCTTGTTGGACAGCGCCATCATGATCACCCCGCGACTGCGCGACTGCAGGTTTTCCTCGGTGAGGTCGGAGTCGCGACCTGCGAACGCCGGCGTCAGCGCTTCCATGAAGCCCTTGAATGGCGCCTCGATCGGAATCGTCTCCAGCTTCACCCCCATCGCCGCGCATTGTTCCGCGGCCAGGTCGTTGGAAAGACCGGCGGTGTAGCGCGAAGGCAGGCGCACGGCGGTGACGTTGTCCGCGCCCAGCGCATCCACCGCGATCGCCAGCACCAGCGCCGAATCGATGCCGCCGGACAAGCCCAGCCATACCTTCGAAAAGCCGTTCTTCAGGCAATAATCGCGGGTACCGCGCACGATCGCGCGCCAGGCCAGCGCGTCGCGGCTTTCGTCGCCGTCGTCCATCCACCGCACCGGGGCGAACTTGCGCGACTCCGCGTCGAAATCCACCACCAGCCACTGGTCGGTGAACGCCGCGGCCGCCGGGTGCACGATGCCATCGCCATCGGCCACCACCGAGGCGCCGTCGAAGACCAGCGCATCCTGCCCACCGACCATGTTGAGATAGGCCAGGGCCACGCCAGTCTCGGCAACCCGTTGGGCCAGCAAGGCATCGCGCTGCGCGTGCTTGTCGCGCTCGAACGGCGAGGCGTTGGGCACCAGCGCCAGTTGCGCGCCGGCTTGTGCGCTCTCCGCCAGCGGCTCGGCGAACCACAGGTCCTCGCAGATCACCAGCCCGACCGGCACGCCAGCCACATCGAACACGCAGGCGCCGCCATCGGGATCCACGTCGAAATAGCGACGCTCGTCGAACACCGCATAGTTGGGCAATTCGCGTTTGCGATAAGTCGTTTCCACCGCGCCGCCGCGCAACACGCTGGCGGCGTTGTAGACCACGCTGCCGGCCGACTGCGGCCAGCCGACCACCGCCACGATGCCCTGCGTTGCCGCTGCGATCCGCTGCAATGCGGATTCGCAATCGGCCAGGAAGCGCGGCCGCAGCAACAGGTCTTCCGGTGGATAGCCGCTGATCGCAAGCTCGGGGAACAGCACCAGCTCCGCGCCGTATTCGTCGCGCGCCTCGGCGATCATGCGGGTGATGCTTTCGGCGTTTTGCTGGACTGCGCCGACCGGGAAGTCGAACTGGGCCAGGGCGATGCGGAGGGTGTTGGTCATCTTGAGTCCAATCAGGGTAAATCGACGATGTATCCCGCTTCGCGTTGCGAACGGATCGTCTGGACGTAAACGGTATCGTCCAGCGGTTTGTAGATATACAGCGCCAGATAGCCGTGCGCATCACGGCCGATAACCAGTTCGCGCCACTCACCGCTGGAATGGCGTCCGATCAAAGGGTTTTCTTCCAGCACGCCAAGCGCGCGGAAAATGCCCGCCACCCTGTCTTCGGCAGCCGACGCCTCATGCTCGACCAGATGCGCCACGATCCGCTGGATATCGACAGAGATTCGATCCGCAAGTTCGACCCGGGCCACCGCTCAACGCTCGACCTTTCTGGCGACGGGGCGCGGAGGGTTTTCGCCACGCGCCAAACCCAACGCGTATTCCTTCATTTCCGCCAACGACACGGTCATGCCGGTCCGTTGGAATTCCTCCCATCGCCGCTGCGCTTCGGCATGGAATTCGCTGCGACGCTCTTCGGATTCGGTTTTTTCGATGATGGCCTCAAGGATGAAGCTGTGCGTGCTGGCGCCGGTACTCTTGGCCGCCTGCGCCACGCGCGCCTTGAGTTCTTCCGGCAAGCGGATCGTGGTCGTGGACATGCGTAGCCTCCGGTTTCTGCGATTGCGGCAATGTAGCACAAAAGTGCTACATTGCCGTCGCGCGAGCTCGCCACTGTAGGAGCGGGCCTTGCCCGCGATGCACTTGTCCCCCAAAGGGACTTCCTTCAGGGCGTGGGAGCGGCTTCCAGCCGCGAGCTCTCCTTTACGTATCGGCGACCCGAACGAAGAGCATCGCGGGCAAGGCCCGCTCCTACAGTAGAGACCAAAAAAAAGGCCGCACAAGGCGGCCTTCTTCAATCTTCGCGTGCGGAAAGCCGCTTACTTCTTCACCAGCTTCGCGATCGCCGCGCCCAGGTCTCCCGGGGAACGCACCGTGATCACGCCCGCGGCTTCCATCGCCGCGAACTTGCCTTCGGCCGTGCCCTGGCCACCGGAAGCGATCGCGCCGGCGTGACCCATGCGCTTGCCTGCCGGGGCGGAAGCGCCGGCGATGAAGCCGACCACTGGCTTCTTCACGTGCTTGGCGATGTAGGCGGCGCCTTCTTCCTCGGCGCTGCCGCCGATCTCGCCGACCATGATGATGCCTTCGGTCTGCGGGTCTTCGTTGAACAGCTTCAGGCAGTCGACGAAGTTCAGGCCATTGATGGGATCGCCGCCGATGCCGATGCAGGTGCTCTGGCCCAGGCCCACGTCGGTGGTCTGCTTGACCGCTTCATAGGTCAGCGTGCCCGAGCGCGAGACGATGCCGATCTTGCCCGGCAAGTGGATGTGGCCCGGCATGATCCCGATCTTGCACTCGCCCGGGGTGATGATGCCGGGGCAGTTGGGGCCGATCAGGGTCACGCCCGGGTAGCCCTTCAAGGTGTTCTTGACCCGCAGCATGTCCAGCACCGGGATGCCTTCGGTGATGCAGACGATGACGGTGATCCCGGCGTCGGCGGCTTCGAGGATCGCGTCGGCCGCGAACGGCGGCGGCACGTAGATCACCGAGGCGTCGGCGCCGGTGGCTTGCACCGCTTCACGCACGGTGTTGAACACCGGCAGTTCGATGTGGGTGGTGCCGCCCTTGCCGGGGGTCACGCCGCCGACCACCTTGGTGCCGTATTCGACCATCTGGGTGGCGTGGAAGGTGCCCTGCTGGCCGGTGAAGCCCTGCACGATGACCTTGGTGTTCTTGTTGACCAAAACGCTCATTTTGGAATCCTTGGGTTCACGTAGGAGCGCCCCATGGGCGCGAGCTCTTGCTTCGGATTATCGATACGAGGAAGAAGAGCTCGCGCCCATGGGGCGCTCCTACAGGGAATGGTTCAGGCGGCGACCGCGGCGACGGCCTTCTTGGCGCCGTCGTTGATGTCGTCGGCGGCGGTGATGGCCAGGCCGGAATCGCGCAGCAACTGCTTGCCGGCTTCCACATTCGTGCCTTCCAGGCGCACGATCACCGGCACCTTGACGCCCACGTCCTTGACCGCGGCGATGATGCCCTCGGCGATCATGTCGCAGCGGACGATGCCGCCGAAGATGTTGACGAAGATCGCCTTGACCTTGTCGCTGGACAGGATCAGCTTGAACGCGGTGGTCACGCGCTCCTTGGTGGCGCCGCCGCCCACGTCCAGGAAGTTGGCCGGCGAACCGCCATTGAGCGAAATCACGTCCATCGTGGCCATGGCCAGGCCGGCGCCGTTGACCATGCAGCCGATGTTGCCGTCCATGGTCACGTAGTTCAGGTCGTGCTCGCTGGCCAGCACTTCGGTCGGGTCTTCCTGCGCGGTGTCGCGCATCGCCACCAGGTCGGCATGGCGGAAGCTGGCGTTGTCGTCGGAATTGACCTTGCCGTCGAGCACGGCCAGGTCGCCGTTGGTGAGGATCGCCAGCGGGTTCAGTTCGACCAGGGCCAGGTCCTTCTCGTTGAACAGCTTGTACAGGCCCAGCATGATCTTGCTCAGCTGGTTGACCTGCTTTGCGTTCAAGCCCAGCTTGAAGCCGATCTCGCGGCACTGGTAGGGCTGCAGGCCCTGGACGAAATTCACGTCCAGCTGGTGGATCAGCTCGGGCGTCTCGGCCGCGACCTTCTCGATTTCCACGCCGCCTTCGCTGGAGGTGATGAAGGTGATGGCCTTCGTGCCGCGATCCACCAGCACCGACAGGTACAGTTCCTTGGCGATATCGGTGCCTTCGGAAATCAGCACGGTGTCGATCGGCAGGGCCACGCCGGCGGACTGGTAGGTCGCCATCTTCGTGCCCAGCATCGCCTTGGCGTACTGCTTCACTTCGTCCAGCGTGCGGGCCAGCTTGACCCCGCCGGCCTTGCCGCGGCCGCCCGCATGGATCTGGGCCTTGACCACCCACAGGTCGCCGGGAATGGCTTTCGCGGCCTCGACCGCTTCATCCGGCGTGCGCGCGATGCGCC
This sequence comes from Pseudoxanthomonas sp., assembly GCA_041919795.1. GTDB lineage: Bacteria > Pseudomonadota > Gammaproteobacteria > Xanthomonadales > Xanthomonadaceae > Pseudoxanthomonas_A. The sequence goes on from JAYRTC010000007.1 coordinate 158,151, forward strand.
CGGCCGGCACTGCAATGCCGTAATCGGCAAACAACTGCTTCGCCTGGTATTCGTGGAAGTTCATGCGTCACCTTGAGGGAGGAACAGAACGCATCGCGTGGCGGGCCGGCGCGGGGCCGGAGGGCACGGATGGGCCACCCATTGTCTCCCAGCGCGTGCTGCAGTGCAAAACCGCAACCTTCCCCCCGTAGGAGCGCCCCATGGGCGCGAGCTCTTCGGTGACCTCCCGGATGCTGGATGGAGAGCTCGCGGCTGGAAGCCGCTCCCACAATGAAGTCGCTCCCATAAGAGCTCGCGCCCAAGGGGCGCTCCTACGGGGGTGGCGATCCCTATACTCTGTGGGCCTCTCTGCCCGGATTCCACGGTTTGACCCAGCGCCCCTCGATCATCGCCAACCTGGAATCCGCTCCCGCCCGGGAGCTGTACTTCTTCACCCTGTACCGGACGCTGGAGGCCGTGATCCTGGCCGGACTGCTGTTCAGTCCCCTGTCCGGGATGCTGGGCGACATCCACGCGCCGGTGCTGGGCAGCGCGGTCACCATGTTCTACCTGGTGTTCGCGGTGGTCATGCTGGTGCTGGCGCGCAAGGAACGCTGGCTGGTGCCGCTGGTGCTGGTCGGCGCCTGTGTCGATATCGTGGTCGCCTCGCTGGTCACCCACAGCCTGCCCGACGCCACCGCCGGCATCGCCATGCTGCTGCTGTTGAACGTCGCCGCCGCCGGCCTGCTGCTGCCGTTCCGGCTGGGCACCGGCGTGGCGATCTTCGCCTCGCTGGCGATGACCGTGGAATACGCGTCCAACCTCTTCAGTGACGCATCCACCCACCGGCCATTGGCCGAAGTGATCATGTTCGCGGTCAGTTACCTGGCCGTCGGCTACCTGGCCAGCCAGGCCGGCCAACGCGCGCGTTCCAGCCAGGCCCTGGCCGACCAGCGCGGCGTGGAAGTGGCCAACCTGTTCGAAGTCAACGAACTGATCATCCGCCGCATGCGCACCGGGGTGCTGGTGGTGGATGGCGAAAACCGCATCAAACTGGCCAACGAGGCCGCCTCGCTGCTGATCGGCGACGGCAGCGAGGGCCAGAACGACTCGCGTGGCGTGCACCTGCCGCAGGTCGCGCCCGAACTGGCCCGGCGCCTGGACCAATGGCGCAATGGCTGGCAGAACGACGAGTCCCCGCTGCAGTTGTCCCCCGACCAGCCGGAAGTACAGCCGCGCTTCGCCCGCCTGCTGGCCGGCAGCGAGCTGTCGCTGGTGTTCCTGGACGACTCCAGCGTGGTTTCGCGGCGCGCCGAATCGCTGACCCTGACCGCGCTGGGCCGATTTTCGGCCAGCCTGGCCCACGAGATCCGCAATCCGCTGGCGGCGATCAACTACGCCGTGCAGTTGCTGGAGGAATCCAGGAGCATCATCGACGGCGACCGCCGCCTGCTGCAGATCATCCACCAGCAATGCCAGCGCACCAACGGCATCGTCGAAAGCGTGCTCGGCCTGGCCCGGCGCGAGCGCGCCACGCCCGAGCACGTGGACCTCAATACCTACGTGCGCCGCTTCGTCGACGAGTACCAGCAATCGATGTCCATCGAGACCGACAGTCTGGAGACGGTGATCGGATCCAAGGCGGTGCCGGCGCTGGTCGACCTGCGCCACCTGCAGCAGGTCATCACCGTGCTGGTCCAGAACGCGTTGAACTACGGACGCCTGCCGGGCGAATCGGCGCGGATCCGGCTGCGCGTGTTCCAGATCGAGAACCGGCCGATGATCGACGTGCTGGATCGAGGCCCCGGCATCCCCGAGGCGGTGGCCGCGCAGTTGTTCCGTCCGTTCTACACCACTTCCGAGCACGGCACCGGCCTGGGCCTGTACATCGCCCGCGAGCTCTGCCGCGCCAACCAGGCCACGCTGGAATACGTCGCCGTCCCCGGCGGCGGCAGCTGTTTCCGCATCACCCTGCCCGGCCCGCACACCCTGCTCCCCGCCTGAATACCCACCCCGTAGGAGCGCCCATGGGCGCGAGCCCTTCGGACCCGATCGCGAAACAAATCAAGAGCTCGCGCCCATGGGGCGCTCCTACGGGCGTGTGCAAACCGCTACACTTCCGATACAGGGGAAACATGCAGCAAAAAGCATGAGGGAAAAGAATGAGCGAAAACCGCAGCGCCCTGATCGTCGACGACGAACGCGACATCCGTGAATTGTTGACGCTGACCCTGGGCCGCATGGGCCTGCGCATCGACACCGCCGCCAACCTTGGCGAAGCCCGCGAACTGCTGGCTCGCAACAGCTACGACCTCTGCTTCACCGACATGAACCTGCCCGACGGCAATGGCATCCAGCTGGTCGGCGACATTTCCAGCAAGTACCCCACCACCCCGGTCGCCATGATCACCGCCTTCGGCAATGTCGAGCTGGCGGTCGAGGCGTTGAAGGCCGGCGCCTTCGACTTCGTCAGCAAGCCGGTCGATATCGCGGTGCTGCGCGGCCTGGTCAAGCACGCGCTGGAACTCAACAACAGCGAACGCGCCCCCGCCGCCGCGCCGCCACCGGAACAGGCCACCCGCCTGCTCGGCAACTCCGCGCCCATGGAAGTGCTGCGCGAAACCATCGCCAAGGTCGCCCGCAGCCAGGCTCCGGTCTACATCCTGGGCGAATCCGGCGTGGGCAAGGAACTGGTCGCCCGCACCATCCACGAACAAGGCGCGCGCGCGGCCGGTCCGTTCGTGCCGGTCAACTGCGGCGCCATTCCCGCCGAACTGATGGAAAGCGAATTCTTCGGCCACAAGAAAGGCAGCTTCACCGGCGCCCACGCCGACAAGCCCGGCCTGTTCCAGGCGGCCAATGGCGGCACCCTGTTCCTCGATGAAGTCGCCGAGCTGCCGTTGCCGATGCAGGTCAAGCTGCTGCGCGCGATCCAGGAAAAGTCGGTGCGCGCGGTCGGCGCCTCCAACGAAGTACCGGTCGACGTGCGCATCCTCTCGGCCACCCACAAGGACCTGGGCGAACTGGCCAACGACGGCCGTTTCCGCCACGACCTTTACTACCGCATCAACGTAATCGAACTGCGCGTGCCGCCGCTGCGCGAACGCACCGGCGACCTGCCCCAGCTCACCGGCTCGATCCTGGCCCGGCTGGCCGCCAACCACGGCCGCAACGTGCCGCAACTCACCCCCGCGGCACTGGACGCACTGGTCCGGTATCCGTTCCCCGGCAACGTGCGCGAACTGGAAAACGTGCTGGAACGCGCCCTGGCCATGGCCGATGGCGACCGCATCGACGCGCCCGACTTGCACCTGCCCGCCGCCAACGGCCACCGCCCTTCCGTGGACACCTCGCCCGGGCCGTCCCCCGGTGGCGGCGACGCGCCGCTGGACATCGACCCGGGCAGCAGCGCACTGCCTTCCTATATCGAGAACCTGGAACGCGCCGCGATCCAGAAGGCCCTGGAAGACAACCGCTGGAACAAGACCAAGGCCGCCGCCCAGCTCGGCATCACCTTCCGCGCCCTGCGCTACAAGCTGAAAAAGCTGGGCATGGAATAACCCGGATCGCGGGCCCTGCCCGCGACGCACCATCACCCGTAGGAGCGCCCCATGGGCGCGAGATCTTGAGGCAGCGGCGTGAGCCGCCAAAGGAATCCCACCGAAGAGCTCGCGCCCATGGGGCGCTCCTACAAGGTGGATTGCCCTGCCTGCCTCTCCGGAGCATTATTACATCCGTAATAACATTCCGGAGCCTTCCCATGCACACCCTCAAACTGACCCAGATCGGCAACTCGGTGGGCGTAGTACTACCCAAGGAACTGCTGGCGCGATTGAAGCTGGAAAAGGGCGACACGGTTTTCCTGACTGAATCGCCCGATGGCTACCGGATCACGCCGCACGATCCCGCCTTTGAAGCACAGATGGAAGCCGCCCGCGAGATCATGAAATCGCGCCGGGCCGTATTGCGCGAACTGGCCAAGTGAGCCGGCATGGACCGCCACTGGAACTGGATCGAACAGGCCGTCATCCTGGCCATCCACGAAGAGCAGCTCGCCGAGCATGGCGGCGCCACCGGCATACACGATAGCGGGCTATTGGCGTCGGCGCTGGCCCGCCCCCGCAACCTGGCGGATTACGCCAATCCGGATGCTGCGGACCTGGCGGCAAGCTACGCCTTCGGCATCGCCCGCAATCCTCCCTTCATCCATGGCAACAAGCGCATGGCGCTCGTCACCGCGGAACTGTTCCTTGCACTCAATGGACAGACGCTGGATGCGAAAAACAGCGATTGCGTAACCCACATGCTAGCCCTCGCCGCCGGCGACCTGGACGAAGCCAGCTTCGCGGCGTGGCTGCGCCCGCATCTGCAGACGCGGTAAGCGTGGGAGCGGCTTCCAGCCGCGAGCTCTTGATCTTGTTGTCGCTGTCGCCTGATTTCTCAGCAGTTGCGCAAGAACAAAAAAGCAAGCCCAAGAGCTCGCAGCTGGAAGCCGCTCCCACGAAGCCGCTCCCACGAAGCCGCTCCCACATCGCGCGCGCGGGATTTTCCTACCCACCGACAAGCGACGCCCCTAGCGCCTTCCCCGCGCAGCCGCGGCAGACTGTCCCTCTTCCGGAACGGACTCCCCCCGATGACCGCGCGATCGCACCGCCTCCGGCTGGGGCGCCATGACCAGTCGGGCCAGATCTACCTGTTGACCAGCAACTGCCACCATCGCCAACCCCGACTCGCGACTACCGCCGCCGCACGCACGGTGATGGATTCGCTGCACTGGCTTGACCAGCAGGACAAGCTGCGGTTGATCTCGGTGGTGGTGATGCCGGACCACGTGCACTTCGTTGCATCCTTGATCCAGCCATCCCTGCGCCGGCTGATGCACAGCTTCAAGAGTTACACCGCGCAACAGATCAACCACCTGCAGGGGCTTGAGTCGCCGCTATGGCAGTCGGGGTACCACGACCACGCCCTGCGCGCCGAAGAAGACCTGCAGGCGGTCGTGGATTACTGCCTGCACAACCCGGTACGCGCCGGACTGGTGGAGGACTTTCGCCTGTATCCCCACTCCTGGTCCCGCTACCCATCGTGGGAGCGGCTTCCAGCCGCGAGCTCTTGATTTTGTTGTCGCTGTCGCCTGATTTTTCAGCAGTTGCGGAAGAACAAAAAAGCAAGAACAAGAGCTCGCGGCTGGAAGCCGCTCCCACGAAGCAGCTCTCACGTCGCAGTTGCTTTGAGATCCAGTCGCGCTTCGATGCGAATAACGTGACGCAGCTCAAACTTGGCCTGTTATCCGGCCAGAAAAACGTCGTTTATTGTCAGCTTGTGACGCAATCCGTCACTTTGTTCATGTTTCTCGGTGGGATTTTCCGCACAAAGGGGAATCAGCGACCCACTTCATGCCTCCGGCCCCTGAGTTGGATGGGTTGGCACGCTTCCTGCAACCTCCCCTGGCACGTGGGGTGTTTCCACGGCGTCCACGGGTCCATACCAACATGGGACACGTGGCTTGTGTCCCATGTCTATCAAGCCAATCAAGGGGAATACCTAATGAAGAAGAACATGCAGGGCTTCACGCTCATCGAACTGATGATCGTCGTCGCCATCATCGCCATCCTGGCCGCCATCGCTCTGCCGGCATATCAGGACTACGTTGCTCGCGCACAGGCCACTGAAGCACTGTCGGCCACGGGCGGCTTGCAGGCGGATATCGGTGTTGAATATGCCGAGAACAATAGCCTTGTGGCAACGGCCGCACTCACTGCCGAAGCCGCTGCCTTGCAAGGCAAGTACTTCCCAGCCGGTGGTGCCACCGTGAATGGTGGCGCTATCACGGTTGCATTTAACTCTGGCGCGCTCGCTGGTCAGAGCATGGTCATCACACCGACCCCCAATGCTGCCGGCGGCCAGATTGCCCGCTGGACCTGCACAGGTCTGACCAAGCCGCAGCACATTCCTTCCGGCTGCCGTTAATCAGCCAGGCAGGGTGGGCACCCTTGGTGCCCATGCACCACCGCAATCCACAAACCCCGCTACGGCGGGGTTTGTTTTTATGCGTTATCGATACACTGCGCTTCGCAAGCCAGCGACAGGCGCTGCATTCCGATCATGCGACCTCGTCAGTATGGGCACCACGTTTGCAGTCCACCTCGGATAGCGCAAGAGCATCGCGGGCAAGGCCCGCTCCAACAGTGACGCGGCGCATTGGAAAGGCTCTCGGCTGGAAGCCATCCCCAAGTTCCTACGTGCGTGACCACGCCGTTTTGTGACCCGTTGCGGCAGGCTTTGGCCGTATCGCGCCGTCGAAACCCGCCGCCTGCGGTACAGTTGCCGCTGGCCCGGTTCTTGCACCAACCCTCCGGGTATCACGTCCACTCCCGGGGAACACTTGATGAATGCCGCTGTCGCCAACACCGCCAACCTGGTCGGTATCACCGGCATCGCCCGCCGCCTGGTCATGGACGCGGCACTGGATGATTCCACCGCACGCACGGCCATGGCCAGCGCCAACGAAGCAAAGATGCCATTGGCGCAATGGATCGCCGAGAAGAAACTGGTCACTGCCCCACAGATGGCCGCAGCCAACGCCATCGAATTCGGCATGCCGCTGCTGGACGTCACCGCCTTCGACCCTGCGCATAACGCCATGAAGCTGGTCAGCGAGGAACTGATCACCAAGCACCAGGTGCTGCCGCTGTTCAAGCGCGGCAACAAGCTGTTCGTGGGCGTCTCCGATCCTACCCGCACCCATGCCCTGGACGAGATCAAGTTCCACACCAACCTGGTGGTGGAACCCATCCTGGTCGATGACGAGTCGCTGCGCCGCACCCTGGAACAATGGCTCAATGCCAGCAGCACCACCTCCTTCGGCGGCGGCGACGACGACGACGACCTGGACAACCTGGAGATCGGCACCGACGACGATGGCGCGGCCAACGACAGCGGCATCGACACCAAGGGCGACGACACCCCGGTGGTCAAGTTCGTCAACAAGGTGCTGATCGACGCGATCAAGCGCGGCGCCTCCGACATCCACTTCGAACCCTACGAAACCGACTACCGGGTGCGCCTGCGCATCGACGGCATCCTCAAGCAGGTGGCCAAGGCGCCGGTGAAATTGAACATGCGCATCGCCGCGCGCCTGAAGGTCATGGCCCAGCTGGACATCGCCGAGAAGCGCGTGCCGCAGGACGGGCGCATCAAGTTGAACCTGAGCAAGACCAAGCAGATCGACTTCCGCGTCAGCACCCTGCCCACACTGTTCGGCGAGAAGATCGTGCTGCGCATCCTGGACGGCAGCGCGGCCAAGCTGGGCATCGAGAAGCTGGGCTACGAAGCCGACCAGCAGGCCCTGTTCGAGAACGCCATCCAGAAACCCTACGGCATGGTCCTGGTCACCGGCCCCACCGGCTCCGGCAAGACCGTGTCCCTGTACACCGCGCTGGGGATCCTCAACGATGAGGTGCGCAATATCTCCACGGTCGAGGACCCGGTGGAAATCCGCCTGCCCGGGGTCAACCAGGTGCAGCAGAACGTCAAGCGCGGCATGACCTTCGCCGCGGCCCTGCGCAGCTTCCTGCGCCAGGACCCGGACGTGATCATGGTCGGCGAAATCCGCGACCTGGAAACCGCCGAGATCGGCATCAAGGCCGCGCAGACCGGACACATGGTTTTGTCCACCCTGCATACCAACGACGCCCCGCAGACCATCGCCCGCCTCATGAACATGGGCATCGCCCCGTACAACATCACCAGTTCGGTGACCCTGGTCATCGCCCAGCGCCTGGCCCGGCGCCTGTGCAGCAAGTGCAAGCAGCCCATGGCGCTGCCGGAGCACGCGCTGCATGCGGAAGGCTTCAGCCACGAGGAAATCGCCAGCGGTTTCACCGTTTACGACGCGGTCGGCTGCGAGGAATGCACCGAGGGCTACAAGGGCCGCACCGGCATCTACCAGGTCATGCCGATGAGCGACGAGATCGCCACCATCGTGCTGGAAGGCGGCAACGCCATCCAGATCGCCGAAGCCGCGCAGAAGGCCGGTGTCCGCGACCTGCGCCAATCGGCCTTGATGAAGGTCCGCAACGGCGTCACCAGCCTGGCCGAGATCAACCGCGTCACCAAGGATTGACCGCCACCACCCGTAGGAGCGCCCCATGGGCGCGAGCTCTTGCCCCTGTGGTTGCGGAATAAAGAGCTCGCGGTTGGAAGCCGCTCCCACGATGCCTTGTAGGAGCGGGCTCTGCCCGCGACCGCTCTTGGCGAGAAAGCAAAAGCGTCGCGGGCAGGGCCCGCTCCTACAAGAGGCATGAGAGCTCGCGCCCATGGGGCGCTCCTACGGGCATGGAGAGCATCGCGCCCAAGGGGCGCTCCTACGTTCCCAAACCCTGCGGGCCGTCACAGGCGGCAAATACCACTACCGGCCATTACGGGCTACCATGCTGGCATCATTGCCCGGCGTGGGGATGCCGGATATAGGGGATAGAAGATGGCCGTGACCCGTAGCGCTGCGAAGAAGTCCACGCCGGTGGTTCGTGACACGAACCAGCTTGTGACGTTTGTCTGGGAAGGCAACGACAAGCGCGGCGTCAAGATGAAGGGCGAGCAGCAATCGAAGAACATGAACTTCCTGCGCGCCGAGCTGCGCCGCCAGGGCATCACCCCCACGGTGGTCAAGCCCAAACCCAAGCCCTTGTTCGGCAGCGCGGGCAAGCCGATCACGCCGAAGGAAATCGCCTTCTTCAGCCGCCAGATGGCGACCATGATGAAATCGGGCGTGCCCATCGTGCAGTCGATGGAGATCATCGGCGACGGACAAAAGAACGTACGCATGAAGAAGATGGTCGGCGACATGCGCGCCGACATCGAGGGCGGATCCTCGCTGTACGAGGCGGTCAGCAAGTACCCGGTCCAGTTCGACGAGCTGTACCGCAACCTGGTCAAGGCCGGCGAAGGCGCGGGCGTGCTGGAAACGGTGCTGGACACCATTGCCAACTACAAGGAAAACCTGGAAACGCTCAAAGGCAAGATCAGAAAAGCATTGTTTTATCCAGCGATGACTATTGCAGTCGCGATCCTGGTCAGCGCGATCCTGCTGGTATTCGTTGTTCCTCAATTCGAAAGCGTGTTCAAGGACTTCGGTGCCGACCTGCCTGCTTTCACCAAGATGATCGTGGCCGCCTCTCGCTTTATGGTTGCCTACTGGTGGGTGATGCTAATCATCGTAGGCGGCTCGATCTTCGCCTTCATCTTCTTCAAGAAGCGCTCGCTGGCCTTCCAGCATTTCCTGGACCGACTGATCCTGAAGGTCCCGGTGATCGGCCAGATCATGCACAACTCGGCCATCGCCCGTTTCGCCCGCACCCTGGCAGTGACCTTCAAGGCCGGTGTGCCGCTGGTCGAAGCACTGGACATCGTGGCCGGCGCCACCGGCAACACCGTGTACGAGAAAGCAGTGCTGCGTACGCGCGACGACGTCGCCGTGGGTTATCCGGTCAACATGGCGATGAAACAGACCGCCCTGTTTCCGCACATGGTCATCCAGATGACCGCCATCGGCGAGGAAGCCGGTGCGCTGGATACGATGCTGTTCAAGGTCGCCGAGTACTTCGAACAGGAAGTCAACAATGCGGTGGATGCGCTGGCCAGCCTGATCGAACCGATGATCATGGTCATCATCGGCGTCATGGTCGGTGCCATGGTGATAGGCATGTACCTGCCTATCTTCAAGCTCGCTGCGGTCGTCTAAATTCGTCGAATGGCATTCCTCGATCAAAACCCCGCGCTGGGGTATCCCCTCGCGGCCGGACTGGGCCTGCTGGTGGGCAGTTTCCTCAACGTGGTGATCCTGCGCTTGCCGCGGCGCCTGGAATGGCAGTGGAAGCGCGACGCGACCGAGGTCCTGGAGCAGCCGGAGGTCTACGACCCGCCGCCGCCGGGGATCGTGATCGAGCCCTCGCACTGCCCGCACTGCAAGCACAAGCTGTCGTGGTTCGAGAACATCCCTCTTTTCAGCTGGCTGGCGCTGCGCGGCAAGTGCCGCCATTGCCATGCGCCGATTTCCGCGCAATATCCCCTGGTCGAACTGCTGACCGGCCTGCTGGCGCTGGCGTCGGTGTGGCAATTCGGTTTTGGTTGGCAGGGCTTCGGCGCGATCGTGCTGAGCTGCTTCCTGGTCGCCCTGTCCGGCATCGACCTGCGCACCCAGCTGCTGCCCGACCAGCTGACCCTGCCGCTGATGTGGCTGGGCCTGGTCGCCAGCCTGGACAGCCTGTACATGCCGGCCAAGCCGGCGCTGCTGGGCGCGATTGTCGGCTATGCGTCGTTGTGGTCGGTGTGGTGGCTGTTCAAGCAACTGACCGGCAAGGAAGGCATGGGCCATGGCGACTTCAAGCTGCTGGCGGCCCTGGGGGCCTGGGTCGGCCTGCAGGGCATTCTGCCGATCATCCTGCTGTCTTCCCTCGTGGGCGCGATCATCGGCTCGGTGTGGCTGGTCACCCAGGGCCGCGACCGCGCCACCCCGATCCCCTTCGGCCCCTACCTGGCCATCGCCGGCTGGATCGTGTTCTTCTGGGGCAAGCCGATGGTCAGCGCCTACCTGAAGTTCGCCGGCCTGGCCTGAGCTTTTGTGGGAGCGGCTTCCAGCCGCGAGCTCTTGATTTGTCTTGGGTCCATGGCAAGAGCTCGCG
>JAYRTC010000008.1:0-146658 GCA_041919795.1 Pseudoxanthomonas sp.
GGATGACGCTTCCGCAAAGGCGCGGCCGCGTTGCGGCCACGCGACTTACCCAAGAGCAAAGTCACTGGATCCCCGCCTGCGCGGGGATGACGCTTCCGCAAAGGCGCGGCCGCGTTGCGGCCACGCGACTTACCCAAGAGCAAAGTCACTGGATCCCCGCCTGCGCGGGGATGACGCTTCCGCAAAGGCGCGGCCGCGTTGCGGCCACGCGCGGAAGCGTCACTTGGCTTCGACGAAGACGTAGTCGGCTCCGGAGGGGGCGACGGCGGCCTTGACCCGCTCGTTGTCCGCGGCCTGGCCGATGAAGAGGATCTTGACCTTCTTCATGGTGTCCGGCGGCACGGGCTTGAAGCCGGCGATGATGATGTCGGCCATCTTGGCCGATTCCGGCGAGCCGAACGCGATCAGGTTGCCGCCGACGATGCCGCGCGCCAAGGCGTTGGACACCTGGTCGGATTGGCCCTTGTAGTCGGATTCGAACTTCGGATTCGCTTGCCCGGTCAGGTAATAGACGAACGGGTTGTTGGTGATGTCGCCCATGTTGCGCCCGACCACATCCTGCAGATAGGCCTTCCACTCGGCATCATCGGCCGTGGCCGGGGCACTCAGCGGCGCGGCTTGCGCGGGCGCCGCGGCTTCCTGCTTCTTGCAGGCGGCGAAGGGCAGCACGAGGCAGGCGGCAAGCAGTAAACGTGTAGCGATCTTCATGGTGTTTTCCCCTACGTTGAGTCTTGCGGTGAATGGTATTGCGTGGGTCATTGCGCTGCCTTGGACCGCCATTGCTCCTGCAGCGCGACAGCCACGGCCTGCGGCACGAAGCCGGAAATGTCGCCGCCCAGGCGCGAGATCTCGCGTACCAGCGACGAGGAAATGAATCCGTATTGCTCGGCCGGGGTCAGGAACAGGGTTTCCACTTCCGGGATGAGGTGGCGATTCATGCTGGCCAGCTGGAATTCGTATTCGAAATCGGACACCGCGCGCAGCCCGCGCAACAGCACGCCGCCGCCAATTTCTTCGACGAAATGCGCCAGCAGTGAATTGAAGCCGCGCACTTCGACGTGCGGATGATGGGCGACGGCTTCGCGCGCCAGCCGCACCCGCAGCTCGAGCGGCAACGCCGGACCCTTGCCCGGGCTTTCGGCGACACCGATGATCAGCCGCTCGAACAGCGGCGCGGCACGGTCGATCAGGTCGATATGACCATTGGTGATGGGGTCGAACGTGCCGGGATAAACCGCGATACGGGTGCGTGCCACACTCATTCAGGAACCGCCACGGAAATGTTGCCGTTCAGTGTATCAGCGCCTCGCGGATCGGGGGCGCGATACAGGGCATAACGCACCTCGCGGGTGCGTCCTTCGCGGTGCAATGTCCAGTCCCTGGGCAGCTCCGGCGCCTGTTCGGGCGGAGATTCCACGTACAACCATGCGTTCCGCGCCAGTTTCGGCAACAATGCGGCCAGGGTTGCCTGCCACAGGCCCGCATCGAAAGGCGGATCGACGAAGGCCACGTCGAAACTGGCCGGTGCCTGCCGTCCCAGCCAGGCCAGCGCATCGCCCTGCGCGATTTCCACCGACTCCTGCGCGGACAGCCGCGTCACCGTTTCGCGCAAGGCCTGGGCCAATGCCGCATCGCGCTCGACCAGCACCGCGTGCGCCGCGCCACGGGAGACCGCCTCCAGGCCCAGCGCGCCGGTGCCGGCGAACACATCCACGACCCGCGCGCCGGCAAGTACCGGCATCAGCCAGTTGAACAGGGTTTCGCGCACGCGGTCGCCGCTGGGACGCAAGCCCGGGCTGGCCGGCACCGACAGACGCGTGCCACGCCAGCGGCCACCGATGATGCGGACCTTGCCCTGCTCGGTTTTGGGAACGGGTTTCATCGAAGCATGTTCATCAAGGCCTGCCGGGTGCCGGTGCTAGCATGTGCGCATTCTCCGATATCCCCGAGCAATGGTCAGTTTTTTCCGCCGCAAGAAGCCCCCCACCGGCCCTGAAACCCCGCCCGCAACCGACCCCGCGCGTCGCTACAGCGTGGAGGAACTGGCGGGCGCATTCCCCGAAACCGCCCGGCAGGAGGGCTCCGACCCGACGCAAGACATTCCCGCCACTGCGCAGAACGAGGCAGCCGCCGCTACGGTGCCGGCGCAAGTCGTCGAGCCAATCATCAGCGATGCGCCTTCCGCAATCGCCGGCCACTCACCCGCCCCTGCGGCCCCGGGCAAGCCCGGCTGGCGCGAACGCCTGCGCGGCAGCGGTTTCGCCCGTGGCCTGGGCGGGCTGTTTTCGCGCAACCCGAAACTCGACGACGACCTGCTGGACGAAATCGAGACCGCCCTGCTGACCGCCGATGTCGGCGTATCCGCCACCACGGCCCTGGTCGAAGGCCTGCGCAAGCGCATGAAGGCGCGCGAATTCGCCGACGCCAACGCCTTGCTCAAGGCCTTGCGCGCCGACTTGATCGCGATGCTGGCGACGGTCGCCGTGCCGCTGCAAATCGATGCCTCGCACAAGCCTTTCGTCGTGCTCACGGTCGGCGTCAACGGCGTGGGCAAGACCACCACCATCGGCAAGCTCGCACGCCGTTTCAAGGAACAAGGCCACGGCCTGATGCTGGCCGCCGGCGACACTTTCCGCGCCGCCGCGGTCGCGCAGTTGCAGACCTGGGGTGAACGAAACGGCGTGCCGGTCATCGCCCAGGGCCAGGACGCGGATGCGGCCTCGGTGACCTTCGATGCGCTGCAGGCGGCCAAGGCGCGCGGCACCGAGGTGCTGATCGCCGATACCGCCGGACGCCTGCACACGCAACAGGGATTGATGGCCGAACTGGGCAAGATCCGCCGCGTGCTGGGCAAGCTCGATCCCACCGCGCCGCATGAAGTGTTGATGGTCATCGACGGCACCACCGGCCAGAACGCGCTTTCGCAATTGCGCCAGTTCCATGCCGCGGTCGGCGTCACCGGCCTGGTGGTGACCAAGCTGGACGGCACCGCCAAGGGCGGCGTGGTATTCGCGCTGGCCCGCGAATTCGGCATCCCGATCCGCTACGCAGGCATCGGCGAACGTTCCGAGGATTTGCGCGTGTTCGATGCCGAAGCCTTCGTCGATGCGCTGTTGCCGGAAGCATTGGGCGCGTGAGCCAGCACGGGCCGCACTGACATGACCCGGCGCCGCAAGATCGCACTGCTGGTGATCGCGGCGCTGATCCTGGCGCTCGTGTCGCTGCTGCGCTGGCTGTCGAGTCCCGCCTACCTCACTTCCGCGATCCTCGATGCTGCCGGGAAATCGCTCGGCCTGGAGATCACCGCCGGCGGTGTCGGCGAATACCGCCTGCGTGGCACGCCGATGCTGGTGGTGCGCGATGTCATCGCGCGCGAGCCTGGCGCCCCGATGCCGTTGCTGCGCGCCAAGCGCATCTACCTGTCGCTGCCCTGGTCCACCCTGCGCGCCGGCGGCAAGGACCTGGTCGTGCAACGGATCGAACTCGATGCCCCGCAATTCGACCTGCCGGCGTTGCAGCATTGGCTGGCGACGCGGCCGCCTTCGGAAACGCGCGTTCCCACGCTCACCGATGGCCTGCGCATCCGCCAGGGAACGATCATCAATGACGATTGGCGCATCGAGGGCCTCGATGCGGACCTGCCCTCCCTGCATCCCGATCGACTCGCGCATGCGCGACTGCGCGGACGCTACCTCGACCCGCCGCTCATGATCCCGGTCGATCTCGCCGTCGCGCTTGCGCGCCCCTCCCTGCTGGCCAAAGGCCAGGTAGCCGGCTTCGCGACTCGTGGCCATATCACGATAGAACGCGGCGACTGGAGCTTGCCGGCGAGTGTCGCCCTGTCCGGACCACTCCTGCTCGGCAAGGACGAGCTGCGGATCACCCCTGCACGACTGGGCATGTCCGCGCGATACGAATCCGGCGACACCCACCTGCCATTCATGCTCGGCTTGCACGGCCCGTTGAAGTTCGACGAAGCGACATGGACGCTGACGCCGGTCGGAGTCGCACTGCGCGGGCTGGACGACGGCACGCCGTTCCCGCGACTCGACGCATCCGGCACCCTGGCCCTGGGCCGCAGGCTGGTCCTGCAACTTGATGGCCGCATCGCGCAGTGGCCGGCCGCCTGGCCCGCGCTGCCGTCGCCTATCGGTCAATCGAATTCAGCATTGCCGTTCAAGTTGAGCTACCTGGGTTCGCCCGACCTGGCTGGCGCGGCAGCGCTGGAACTGCGGCGCGACGCGGCACACTTCCAAGGCCGCTTCCGGTTGCCTGCGGTACTCGAATGGATCGATGCCAGCGGCAAGGGCTCGCCGCTGCCACCCTTGGCCGGCACGCTGACCACGCCGGAGCTGGAAATTTCCGGCGCCACCCTCGAAGGAGTGGAAGTGCGGATCGAAGACCCGGAAATCCCCGCGACCACGCCGACTCGATGAGCACCGCGACCTCCAACTTCGCCCAGCGCCTGCTCGATTGGTTCGACCGTTCCGGCCGCCACGACCTGCCCTGGCAGCACCCACGCACGCCGTATCGCGTATGGCTGGCGGAAATCATGCTGCAGCAGACCCAGGTGAAGACGGTGATGCCGTACTTCGAACGATTCGTCTCCGTGTTCCCCACGCTTGCGGACCTGGCCAAGGCGTCGCTCGACGAAGTGCTCGCGCAATGGTCCGGGCTTGGCTATTACGCCCGCGCCCGCAACCTGCACGCCAGCGCGCGCCTGTGCATGGAACTGCATGGCGGCGAACTGCCGCGCGACCACGATGCGCTGGTCGCACTGCCCGGCATCGGCCGCAGCACCGCCGGCGCGATCCTGGCGCAGGCCTGGGGCGATCGTTCAGCGATCCTCGACGGCAACGTCAAGCGCGTGCTCACGCGTTACCACGGCATCGGCGGCTGGCCGAACTCGCCGGCGGTCGAAAAGGAATTATGGGCCTTGGCGCAGGCGCACTTGCCCGATGCGCGCATGGCCGACTACACCCAGGCGCAGATGGATTTCGGCGCCACCTTGTGCACGCGACAGAATCCTGCCTGCATGTTGTGCGTGTTGCAGGATGAGTGCGTGGCCCTGCGCGAGGGACGAGTGGAAGAACTACCCACGTCCAGGCCGGGAAAGCCGCTGCCCGAGCGCAGCGCATTGATCCTGCTGGCGGAAAACGCAGCCGGCGAAGTGCTGCTGCAGCGACGACCGCCGACCGGCATCTGGGCCTCGCTCTGGTCGCTGCCTGAAGCCGAGAGCCACGAACAGGCCCGCGAATGGTTTTCGATGCATCTGCGTGGCGACTATGACCACGCCGAAGCCCTGGCGGAAATCCCGCACGCCTTCACCCACTACCGCCTGCGCATGCATCCCTTGCGCTGGCAGGCGCTCGCCGCGCGCGACGCGGTGCGCGACAATGACGATCTGCGCTGGGTCGCGCGTGCGGACCTGGCCACGCTGGGATTGCCCGCGCCCATCCGCAAGCTGCTCGGCGAACCCGCGCCGCACTGAAAGGATCGCCATGCCAAGAACCATCTTCTGCGAATACGAAAAGGCCGAGACCGAAGGCCTGGATTTCGCCCCCTACCCCGGCGAGCTCGGCCAGCGCATCTATGCGCATATCGGCAAACCGGCCTGGGCCGCGTGGCTGGCGCACCAGACGATGCTGATCAACGAGAACCGGCTCTCGCCGCGCGATCCCAAGCACCGCAAGTTCCTGGAAGACGAGTTGGAGAAGTTCCTGTTCGGTGGTGGCGCGGAGAAGCCCGCCGGTTTCGTACCAGAACAGTGACGCACACGGCTTGTCCCCCAAGGGGACTTCCTTCGGGGCGTAGAGCCGAGCTTGCTCGGCTGCTTCTGATCCTGTGTGCAGAGCAGCCGAGCAAGCTCGGCTCTACACAAGACGCCCAGGCTCAACCAGCCGCCGCCTCGCGCTCAACCAGCTTCGCCTCACGCAGATCCTTCTGCGCCTGCTTCAATGCCTTCACGTCCAGCGGACGAATGGTCTCGATCCGGCAGGGCATGCGCATGCCGCTGGAGCCGCCACCATGCACGTAGACGCTGTCGAAGCGCGCCGACACCCGGCTCATCATGTTGCTCAGGCTGATCGCCGGGGCGAAATCCAGGTCGGTGCAAGGCCCGTAGAGTTCCAGCAGGTAGGCCTGGTTGGGCCGGGTCCAGACCGTGAGGGCACTGTCGCCCAACGGGGTCCAGCCATTGATCTGGCCGAAATACTGGAAATCCCTGACCGGTTCGCCGGCATGCGCCTTGTACAAGGACAGGGTCTCGGCTTCGCTCAGCCGGGTGGTGCTGCACGCGCCCAGCGCCAATGCCATGGCCAGACCCGATATCAACTTCATCATGACGTTCTCCTCATGGGTAATAGCCGTAATACGCAGAGGATGCGACCGTCGTCGCTCCCGGGACACCCTTGCGCCCACCCGGTTCAGCTCACGTGCGGCTTGCCGCCAAGGCCTCGCACCCGTATCATGCCGCCCCTCACTTCGGCTCGGCCGCAGGTGCATGGCCGGGTAGCTCAGTCGGTAGAGCAAGGGATTGAAAATCCCTGTGTCGGGGGTTCGATTCCCTCCCCGGCCACCATTCTGGTGGCAGTCACAAGTGAATTGAATCAAGGGCTTGCGGAAATTCCGCAGGCCCTTTCTGTTTTCTGATCCCTGCAGTGACCGAAGTCGGCCGCGACTTTGCGATGGCTGCCCATTGGGTATGCAAAAGCGGCCCAAGCGCTCCTCTCGGAATTTCCCTACCCCACGTCACGCCGTCTCCCGACTGTCAGGCCACTGCCTGCCGGGCAAGCTGTCCCGGCGATGGAGTTCGCCTTTCATGCACAGGGAACGGAGTGCCGATTCGGATCGACGACGGGGCCGCGTCAACGCCTCGCCACAACTAGGCGCCAGGCCATGAAACGTTCCCTGTTGATGCTTCGCCCGTCCTATGAGGGATGGAGATTGCTGGACAATGGCAAGCCCGTGTTCTGGTTCCCGGAAATGAATGCGGCGCTGGAAGTCGCCAACACCATCGCCGAAGCGCGCCATGCGTTTTCGCTGCAGCCGACCGGCGTGGAAGTGGAAACCAGCGATCGCACGCTGGAGCGGGTCAGCAGCTACGGCTAGGTCGTCGTGACCAGGCCTGGTTTCTCCGCCGCGCCTGGAAACCATCAAAACCCGGCAAACCGCCGACCCGATCCCGGCTGGGAAACATGCCAACGAATGCTTCACACATCGCCCCGGCAGGCCACCTAAGCTGCGCTTCCGATCGCGGAGCTGTCGCATGCGCCACCTGCCTGCCCTGCTGTTGCTGCTGGCCTGCCTGATTCCCGATGCCGGCGCGGCCAATCCGGTTACTTCGGTGCCCCAGCTGGATATCTCGCGCTACGCGGGCCAGTGGCACGAGATCGCGCACCTGCCGACCTCGTTCCAGGCCCAGTGCACCGCCGACATCACCGCCAGCTACACACTGCGTGACGATGAACATATCGGCGTGCGCAACGCCTGCCGCACCGCCGATGGCGGCACCCGGGTCGCTGAAGGACTGGCGCGGCTGGTGGAAGGCCATCCCGGCCGCCTCGAAGTGCGTTTCGTGCCCGACTGGCTGTCATGGGTCCCGTTCGTGTGGACCGACTACTGGATCATCGACCTGGACCCCGGCTACACCTGGGTCGTGATCGGCGAACCGGACCGCGATTACTTCTGGATCCTGTCGCGCGAGCCCAGCATGGACAAGCTTCTGTTCGAACAGATCAAGACCCGTGCCATCGCCATGGGCTACGACCTGGGGCTTCTGGTGGTGACCGCGCCACTGCGACAGGAATAGTCGCCATACGCCGTAGTATCCTTGCCCCTCGCCTGATCGATGGGAATGGACATGACTCGTGCGTGGCAGCGGATTTCGATTTTGCTTGTTTGCCTGGCCCTCACCGCCTGCAGCGGTGGCCTGGTGCGGCGCGTGTCCCCGCCCGCGGCCAGCATCCAGCAGCTGACGGTCAATACCGATGGCAACTGGTCGGTGGACCTGCGGCTGCAGAACTACAGCAGCATCCCGATGCGCTTCGACAGCGCCGAGCTGGTGATCACGGTCGGCGGCCAGGTCGCCGGCAACCTGAAGGGTGCGCCTCGGATCTCGATCGGGCCGGAGTCCGCCGACGTGGTCAAGCTGCCATTCAAGCCCGGTATCGAGGCGCGGATGGCCGTCGCCAATGCGCTGGCCGGACGGCGTTCGCTGGACTACACCCTCAAGGGCAAGCTGGAAGCGGTGCCGGAGGAAGGGAAATCGAAATCCTTCGACATCGACATGAAAAACACCCTGAGCCCGGTACCGGGCCTGGACGGCGCGTTGCGCTGAAACTCCCCCGGTAGGAGCGGGCCCTGCCCGCGATGCTTTTCCAGCCGTAGCGAAGAGCATCGCGGGCAAAGCCCGCTCCTACACATCACTCCATGGAATCCACAGACGCATGAGCACCTACAAAGCCCCCCTCACCGACATCCGCTTCGCCCTCTACGACGTGCTGGGCGCCGAGGCACTGTTTGCGAAACTCGGTTACGACGACGCCACCCGCGACGTGCTGGACGCGGTGCTGGAGGAAGCCGGGCGTTTCACCGAAACCGTGCTGGCCCCGCTCAACAGCGTCGGCGACGAGATCGGCTGCAGCTTCGACACGGCCAGCGGCGAAGTGACCACCCCGCCAGGCTTCCGCGAGGCGTACACGCAATTCATCGAAGGCGGCTGGACCGGGCTGACCGCGGCGCCGGAATTCGGCGGCCAGGGCCTGCCGCATGTCATGGGCGTGCCCTTGAACGAGATGATCAACGCCGCCAACCTGGCCTGGGGCAATTTCCCGCTGCTCTCGCATGGCGCGGTGGAAGCGCTGAAGCAGCACGGCGAAGACTGGCAGCGCGAGGTTTTCCTGAAACCCATCGTGGAAGGCCGCTGGACCGGCACCATGTGCCTGACCGAGCCGCATTGCGGTACCGACCTGGGCCTGATCAAGACCCGTGCCGAGCCCAACGCCGACGGCAGCCATTCGGTCACCGGCACCAAGATCTTCATCACCGCCGGCGAGCACGACCTCACCGACAACATCGTCCACCTGGTGCTGGCGAAACTGCCGGACGCACCGCCAGGCGCGAAAGGCATCTCGCTGTTCGTCGTTCCCAAGTTCAAGGTCGCGCGCGACGGCAGCGTGGGCGAACACAACGCGGTGCGCTGTGGTTCGATCGAACACAAGATGGGCATCAAGGGTTCGGTCACCTGCGTGATGAACTTCGATGGCGCCGAAGGCTATCTGGTCGGGCAGCCGCACAAGGGCCTGCTGGCGATGTTCACCATGATGAATACCGCACGCCTGGGCGTTGGCCTGCAGGGCGTCGGCCTGTCGGAACGCGCGTACCAGAATGCCTTGCGTTATTCGCTGGACCGCTTGCAGACGCGTTCGCTGGGCGGGGCCAAATTCCCGGAAAAACCCGCCGATCCGATCATCGTCCACCCCGATGTGCGACGCATGTTGTTGACGGTGAAATCGCTGGTGGAAGGCAGCCGCTTGCTGGCGCTGCATGCCGGCACGCTGATCGATGTCGCCCATCGCGCAACGGATGCAATCGAACGCGAGCAGGCCGACGTGCTGGTCAGTTTCCTGACCCCGATCTCCAAGGCCTGCCAGACCGAATGGGGCATCGAGAACACCTACAACGCGCTGCAATGCTTCGGTGGCCACGGCTATATCCGCGAACACGGCATGGAGCAACTGGCCCGCGACGCGCGCATCACCACGTTGTACGAAGGCACTACCGGCATCCAGTCGCTGGACCTGATGGGTCGCAAGACGGCTGCGACCCAGGCGGCTGGTTTGAAGTTGTTCCTGGCCCAGATCGAAGCATTCGCCAAGGCACACGAAAACGATGCGGCGTTGAGCGAATTCATCGTGCCGCTACGACAGAAAGCGACGGAATGGGCCGCCCTGACCCAGGGCATCCTGCAGCGCGCGGCCGGCGATCCCGAGGAAATCGGCGCGGCCAGCACCGATTACCTGTTTTATTCGGGCTACGTCACCTTGGCCTACTGGTGGGCACGCAGCGTGGCCGCAGCCAATGCTTCGGCGCATCCACAATCGTTCAGGCAATCCAAACTGGAAACCGCGCGTTTCTACTTCGCCCGCATCCTGCCGCGCACGCTGAGTCATGCCGCCGCCATCGAATCCGGTGCCGCGCCGTTGATGGCGATGGACGCGGAGCGCTTCGCCCCCTGATCACCTGCAGGAGCGCCCCATGGGCGCGAGCTCTTCGTCCGTATCTAGGATCCCACCGAAGAGCTCGCGCCCATGGGGCGCTCCTACCCATCCGACGTCTGTACACAAATCATCAGCATTCAGGTATAACCTGTTTCCCCGATGGAAGCAGACACAGCTCAGCTTCACCTGGTCGACACCGGCAGCTCTCCTGATCCGGCGCCTTTCGCTTCGCACCCCTCCACCCGATCCAGCACCGTGCGCCTGCTGTCGCTGGATGCGCATGGCCGGGTGCTGGACTGGATCAACTGGCAGGACGCCACCTGCCTGTATGCGCGCGACGCCGTCGCCTGGACCCTGGGCGACCCCTGCCTGCGCGTGCATGGCGGCACCAGCCGCATGACCGGCGAGCAAAGCATCATCGAGTTGCACCCCATCGTCGCCTCGCGCGGTCATGCCCGCGTGCAGGCGCTGTCGCCAACCCCTACCCTGACCAACACCGCCCTGTTCGCACGCGACGCGCAGTTGTGCCTGTACTGCGGACATGAATACTCCCGCCCCAGCCTGACCCGCGACCATGTGCTGCCGCTGTCCAAGGGCGGGCGCGACATCTGGGAAAACGTGGTCACCGCCTGCTTCCACTGCAATTCGCGCAAGAGCAACCGCACCCCGCAGCAGGCCAACATGCCGCTGCTGGCGGTGCCCTACCGGCCCAGCTGGATCGAGCACCTGATCCTCTCCAACCGCAATATCCTGGCCGACCAGATGGCGTTCCTGAAGGCGCATTTGCCCAAGCGCTCCAAGCTGTCCGCCTGAACCCGAACCCGTGGGAGCGCCCCATGGGCGCGAGCTCTCCGTTACGCTTCCAGGATCCCACCGAAGAGCTCGCGCCCATGGGGCGCTCCTACAGTGGTGATCGCGGCAAAATCAGTGGCTTTGCTTGCCCACCCCTGCAATGGGGAGGAAAATGGCAGGGATGATCGACCCCAGCCGCTACCCCCGCCTTTCCCGCATCGATACCCCGGCCGACCTGCGCCAGTTCGACGAATCCGAACTGACCGCGATCGCCGATGAGTTGCGCGCCTATCTCATCGAGTCGGTGGGCAAGAGCGGCGGGCATTTCGGCGCCGGCCTGGGGGTGATCGAACTGACCGTCGCCCTGCACTACCTGTTCAACACTCCCGATGACCGCCTGGTCTGGGATGTCGGCCACCAGACCTATCCGCACAAGATCCTGACCGGGCGCCGCGACCGCATCCACACGGTCAAGCAGGCCGACGGCGTGGCCCCGTTCCCCAAGCGCGAGGAAAGCGAATACGACACCTTCGGCGTCGGTCATTCGTCCACTTCCATCTCGGCCGCGCTGGGCATGGCCATCGCCAATGCCCGCGCCGGCAACGAGCGCAAGGTCGTGGCCGTGATCGGCGACGGTGCGATGACCGCGGGCATGGCCTTCGAGGCGCTCAACCATGCCGGCGGCATGGAAGATCCGGAGCCCAACCTGCTGGTGATCCTCAACGACAACCAGATGTCGATTTCCGAGAACGTCGGCGGCCTGACCAAGATGCTCGGCCGGATCAGCAGCAGCCGCACGCTCAACGCCCTGCGCGAAGGCGGCAAGAAACTACTCGGCGACAAGCGCAAGCCGCCGGCGCGTTTCATGCGCCGCTGGGAAGAGCACTGGAAGGGCATGTTCGTGCCTTCCACCCTGTTCGAGCAGATGGGCTTCCACTACACCGGCCCGATCGACGGCCATGACGTGCCGGCGCTGGTCGGCGCGCTGAAAACGCTGAAGACCCTCAAGGGCCCGCAGCTGCTGCATGTCATGACCACCAAGGGCAAGGGCTACGAACTGGCCGAAGGCGACCAGATCGGCTATCACGCGGTGGGTCCGTTCGATCCCGAGAAGGGATTGATCAGCAAGGGCGGCGCGAAGAAGCCGACCTATACCGACGTGTTCGGCGACTGGCTCTGCGACATGGCCGCCGCCGATCCAAAACTGCTGGGCATCACCCCGGCGATGCGCGAAGGATCTGGCCTGGTGCGCTTCAGCAAGGAATACCCGCAGCGCTATTTCGACGTGGCCATCGCCGAGCAGCATGCGGTCACCCTGGCCGCGGGCATGGCCTGCGAAGGCGCCAAGCCGGTGGTCGCCATCTACTCCACTTTCCTGCAGCGCGGCTACGACCAGCTGATCCATGACGTGGCCATCCAGAAGCTCGACGTGCTGTTCGCAATCGATCGCGGTGGCGTGGTCGGCCCCGATGGCGCCACCCACGGCGGCAACCTGGACCTGAGTTACCTGCGTTGCGTGCCGCACATGCTGGTGATGGCGCCGGCCGACGAAAACGAATGCCGGCAGATGTTGAGCACCGGCTTCCAGTACACGGGTCCGGCAGCGGTGCGCTATCCGCGCGGCACCGGCCCCGGCGTGGCCATCGACCCATCGCTGGCCACGCTGCCGATCGGCAAGGCCGAAGTCCGCGCACGCGGCACGCGCATCGCCCTGCTCGCCTTCGGCGCAACGGTGACGGCGGCGGAACAGGTCGGCAAGGAACTGGGCCTGACCGTGGTCAACATGCGCTTCGTCAAACCGCTGGATCGCGCCTTGATCCTGGAACTGGCGAAGACCCACGAAGGCTTCGTCACCGTCGAGGACAACGTGGTCATGGGCGGAGCCGGCTCCGGCGTGGCCGAACTACTGAATTCGGAAGATGTGCTGGTGCCGATCCTGCACCTGGGCCTGCCGGATGATTTCCAGCATCACGCCAGCCGCGAACAGCTATTGGCCGAAGCAGGCATCGATGCCGCCGGCATCCGTGCATCCGTGCTGCGGCGCTGGCCGTCGTTGCAGGCGACGGACGCTGTTCGCAGCGTTGTCGGTTAAGGGTATTTGCGTGAGCCGGCAGCCGGCTCACAAGCATCTCCGCTCACAGCGGCGCTTCCACCTGGTAGCCCTTCGCCTGCAGGTAGGACAAGTAGCCATCCGGCTTCATTAGCTCGGCTATCGGCAGGGTCGCGAAGGTGATCCGGTTCTTCTGCAAGGCCTCTTCCGTCCTCTTCAGCCACTGCGTCCTGATCTGGGTCGGCACATCGCTCATGCCGCGTTTCCTTGCGAACTCTCCGCTGGTCAACGCGGACATGCACGCGTTGTCCTGTTTTTCCACTGGCAGGGCACGCAATGCGTCCAGGTCGCCTACCGACCATGCGTTGGCGCGATCGATCGCCTCGGGAAGATCCTTCTCCACCCTGTCCAGCGCAGAGCGGAAGCATTCCAGATCGTTCACGCCCTCCCGGGTGAAATCCTTGATCGCGTCTTTCGGGTCGTCGATGGTTATCTTCAAGGTGGTAGGCGTGATTTTCATCTTGCGCCGTTTCAACACCTCGTCGATCACCGGCGTGATGACTGGTTTCTGCCCAAGCCCTGCCTTGCGATTGGCTTTTTCATAGAGCTCGTTGGCCACGAGTATCGGCCGTTTCTTCTCTATGCCCTTGTCATGGCCGAAATAGCGGGGCTTCAATACAGCCCATCGTGCATAGACATCGGCCGGCAGCACTTCCTGCAAGGTCTTGCCATCCGGGTTCTTGCCAGCCTTCAGCGCCGAGGGCAGCAGCATCAGACCCTTGAATATGCCTATGTCCGCGTTGACCACCAATCCAGGCGAGCCGAGCACCTGGTCCGCCTGCTCGAGCACCGACCTGACCTCGTCCGACTTCCAGTTGATGCCACTCGGCAGCGGCGACAAGGTGCCCAATATCCACAGGCTGTGATCGCCCTGCGATACCTTCCACATTCCCGGGCCCGGTTGCGCGCCGGTCACGACCATCGTTTCCAGTTCCAGCACGCCCTTGCTGTCGAAGTGTTGCGCAGGCGCCGGTTCGATCGGCGATTGCGCCACGGCGGGCAAAGCCAGGCATGCGGAAAGCAGGAGTGCGGGCACCATGGGTGAGAGCGCCAAGGGCAAGAACGGTAATCGCATGGACGCCGCCGCGAAGTGGGATGCGGGACAGGTTAGCCGCAAGACCATGCGCATTGAACGGCCCGCCGCCACGGCGGCATGCCGGGATTCAGAAAGACGCGATCGCTCAGTGCGCCAGGCCGCCCGCCGCACGCAGCTCATCAGCCAGCGGACCCTGCTCGTCCAGCATTTCCAGCCCGCTCCACACGAACCCGGGAGTCACCGAACAGTTCACCAGCGAATACTCGCCGTGGGTGCGTGCGCTTTGCCAGATGCCCGCAGGCACCACCTGCAGCAATTGCCCGCCGCGCGCGGAGGTGTCCAGTTGCACGCGGCTGAGCGCATGCGCGCTTGCGTCGTACATCAGCAGCTCGATTGCACTGCCTTCCTGCCAGTCCCAGACTTCGGCCGCGTCCACGCGATGCCAGCGGCTGCCTACGCCTTCGGTGAGCAGGAACTGGATCGAGGTGAGCGCAGGCCTCAGCACGCCATTGGTTTCGACCTGCTTGGTCGATTCGTAAACGCGCCGGTAATGGCCGCCTTCCGGGTGTGGCGCCAGTTCCAGCGTGTCTATCAGTTCGAGGGCCCGCGGGTGCATCGGTCAATCCTGGTCCAGCTTCTGTGAACATCGCGCATGAAAGCAGCGTGCATGAAAGTAGTGCGCAAGAATCCAGCGCGCAATAAAAACCCGCATTCTGCAATGCGGGTTTTGTGCTTTCGCGATTGGTCGGGACGGCCGGATTTGAACCGACGACCCTCTGCCCCCCAGGCAGATGCGCTACCAGGCTGCGCTACGCCCCGAACTTGTGCGAATTCCCGCCTTGGCGGCGGGGCGGCAATTATAGCCGACTTTTGATTTCCTTCTCCCACCGGGAGAAGGAACCGCGTTAGCGGCGCAACAGCTGCAGGACTTCTTCCAGTTCCATGCGCACCTGCTTGACGATCTGGTTGCTCAGCGCCGATTCCTGCCTGGCGCCCTCGCCTTCCAGGCGCAAGCGCGCGCCGCCGATGGTGTAGCCCTGTTCGTACAGCAGGCCGCGGATCTGGCGCACCATCAACACGTCGTGGCGCTGGTAGTAGCGGCGGTTGCCACGGCGCTTCACCGGCTCCAGGCTGGGGAATTCGGTTTCCCAGTAGCGCAGCACATGCGGCTTCACGTCGCACAATTCGCTGACTTCACCAATGGTGAAGTAGCGCTTGGCGGGGATCGGCGGTAACTCGCGGTTGCTGCCCGGATCAAGCATGTGCGGCTCCGGCGTAGGCTTCCACGCGCTCCTTCAGTTTCTGTCCGGGGCGGAAGGTGACCACTGTGCGTGCCGAGATCGGGATCTCTTCGCCGGTCTTGGGGTTGCGGCCGGGACGCTGGTTCTTGCGGCGCAGGTCGAAATTGCCGAAGCCCGAAAGCTTGACCTGGCGGCCCTGCTCCAGCGCTTCGCGCAATACGTCGAAGTAGGCGTCCACGAACTCCTTGGCTTCACGCTTGTTCAGTCCAACCTCTTCGAACAAACGCTCGGACATTTCAGCTTTCGTCAGTGCCATGTAATTCCTTCCCCTTCATCCCTTCAACGGCCGGCCCTTCAACCACCAGCCCTTCAACCACGAATCCTGGCGCCATGGTCTCGCTCGATCGCAGCAACCACCCCGGCCACTGCGGCCTCCACGTCGCGGTCGGTCAGAGTGCGTGAGTTGTCCTGCAAAATCAAGCCCATAGCCAAGCTCTTTTGACCAGATTCGACCCCCGCGCCGACATAGCGGTCGAACAGCAACAGATCCCGCAACAACGGGCCCACGGCAGTTCGGACCGTGGCCGAAATCGCCGCCCACGGCACGTCATCGGCCACGACGAACGCGAGGTCCCGGCGGACGGACGGAAAGCGCGAAAGCTCCCCAGCCTTCGGCAAGGCGCGCGCGGTCAGCGGCGCCAGGTCCAGTTCGAACCCGATCACCTCATCGTCCAGATCCAGCGTACGCAGCAGGCGCGGATGCAGCTGACCGATCCAGCCGACAAGCCGTCCCTCGCGGAATACATCGGCCGAGCGCCCGGGATGGCCGAACGCACGCGACGAAGGACGGTACTCGAGGACCGCGCCGGAAGCCGCGGCCAGGCTCTCGAGATCTCCCTTGAGATCATGGAAGTCGGCCTTGCGCGCCGGCTCGCCCCATTGCTCGGACCGGGCATCGCCATGGATCGCTGCGGCGATGCGCAGGGTTTCGACAGGAGCTTCGCTTTCCCCCGCTCCCGGGCTTGCGAACACGTTGCCCAGTTCGAACAGGCGCACCCGCCCGGCTTGCCGCGCGACATTCCGCTGCACCGCCGACACCAGCCCGGGCAGCAGCCGCGTGCGCATCACGCCCAGTTCCGCGCTGAGCGGATTGGCCAGCGGCACGGAATTCTCGCTGGCGCTCCACTGCTCCAGCAACGCGGCATCGACGAAGGCGTAATTCACGGTTTCCAGATAGCCGCGCGCAGCCAACTGGCGTCGAACGCTGGAAGCTTCCACCTGCGTTTCGCTGGGCGCGGCGATACGCGTGGCGCCGCCCGGCAACGTGGTCGGAATGCGGTCGTAGCCGTGGATACGGGCCAGTTCCTCGATCAGGTCTTCTTCGATGGCGATATCGAAGCGCCGGCTGGGCGAAACGACTTCCCAGCCCGTGTCGTTCGCTTCGACCTGCATGCCGAGCGCGCGCAGGATGCGCTCCACTTCGGTGTCGGCGATTTCGATTCCCAGAACACGGGCGATGCGGGCGCGGCGCAGCGCGATGCGCGTGGGAGTCGGCAGGTGCTGCGGCAATACCGCCTCGGTCACCGGCCCCGGCGCGCCACCCGCAAGCTCGACCACCAGGCGCGTGGCCACTTCGATCGCCTGCGCCGGCAACTCCGGGTCCACGCCACGCTCGAAACGGTGCGAGGCATCGGTATGCAGGCCGAGCTTGCGGCCCCGGCCGATGATCGCGGCGGGCGCGAAATGCGCGGCTTCCAGGAACACGTTGCGGGTCGCCTCGGTGACGCGCGTGTCGTAACCACCCATCAATCCGGCCAGTGCAATCACACGGCTTTCACCAGCGCCACTGGCGTCGGTGATCACCAGGAATTCGCCATCGAGCCTGGCCTCGCGGCCATCGAGCAACTTGACGCTTTCGCCGTCGCGCGAACGACGCACATTCACCGGACCCTTCAAGGCGTCCCGGTCGAAGGCATGCATCGGCTGGCCCAGTTCCAGCATCACGTACTGGGTGATATCCACCAGCAGCGACACCGGGCGCACGCCGCTGCGGCGCAGGCGTTCGGCCATCCAGACCGGTGTCTTCGCGGCCGCGTCGATGCCTTCGATCACGCGACCGCAATAGCGAGGCGCTTCGTCGCCGGCGTTGAGCTCGACCGCCAGCACGCTGTCGTTGAGCGCAGGCATCGGCGTGGCATCGAAGGCGACCACTGTGCTGCCGCAGGCCGCAGCCACGTCGAAGGCGATGCCGCGCACACTGAAGCAATCGGCGCGGTTGGGAGTCAGCTTGATCTCGATGCTGGCGTCGGGCAGCGACAGGTAGTCGGCGACGGCGGCGCCGATCGGCGCATCGTCGGGCAATTCCAGCAGGCCGGAGGCATCGGCATCGATGCCCAGCTCCTTCGCCGAGCACAGCATGCCGTTGGAATCCACACCGCGCAGCTTGGCTGCCTTGATGGTGAGTTCGCCGACCACGGTGCCAACCGTGGCCAAGGGCGCGACCAGTCCCGGCCGCGCATTCGGCGCGCCGCAGACGATCTGCAACAACTCGCCCTGCCCGGCATCGACCTTGCACACCTGCAGGCGGTCGGCCTCAGGGTGCTTGGCGCATTCGACGATCCGCGCCACGACCACCCCGGCCAATGATTCGCCGAGCGCAACAACTTCTTCGACCTCGAGGCCGATGGCGGTCAGCGTGGCGGCGAGTTCATCGCGCGAGGCGTCGGTGGGAACGTGGCTGCGCAACCAGTTTTCGGAAAATTTCATCGTCTCGTTACCGTAGGGTGGGCCTTGGCCCACCATTGCCATGCATCAAATGTCGTGAATGTCGGACGAAGCGGTGGGCCAAGGCCCACCCTACGCGAACTGTTTCAGGAACCGCACATCGTTTTCGAAGAACGCGCGCAGGTCGTTGACGCCGTAGCGCAGCATCGCAAAGCGCTCCACGCCCAGGCCGAAGGCGAAGCCGGTGTAGCGCTCGGGATCGATGCCGCAGCTCTTCAGTACGTTGGGATGGACCATGCCGCAGCCCAGCACTTCCAGCCAGCGGTCGCTGCCGTCCGGTTGCTGCCAGGCGATGTCGACTTCGGCGCCGGGCTCCACGAACGGGAAATAGCTGGGACGGAAGCGCATTTCGAAATCGCGCTCGAAAAACGCGCGCACGAACTCGGCCAGCGTACCCTTGAGGTCGGCGAAGGTGGAATGCTCGTCGACCAGCAAACCCTCGACCTGGTGGAACATCGGCGAATGGGTCTGGTCGCTGTCGCTGCGATAGACCTTGCCGGCGGCGATCATGCGCAGTGGCGGCCCGCTCTTGTTGGCCACGGCCTCGCCCATGTAGCGCACCTGCACGCCGGAGGTGTGCGTGCGCAACAGGCGGGCAATGCCGCTGCCATCAGCCGGGAAGTAGAAGGTGTCGTGCATGGCGCGTGCCGGATGGTGCGGCGGGAAATTCAGCGCCTCGAAGTTGTGCCAGTCGTCCTCGATTTCCGGACCGTCGGCCAACTCGTAACCCAGGCGGCCGAAGATGTCGGCGATGCGCTCCAGGGTCCGGCTGATGGGGTGCAGGCCGCCGCGCTCCGGATCGCGTCCCGGCAAGGTGACGTCGATGCTTTCGCCAGCCAGGCGCATATCGAGCGCAGCGTCTTCCAACACGACCTTGCGCGCCGACAACGCGGTGGCGATCGCGTCGCGGGCGATATTGATCGCTTCGCCGGCCGCCTTGCGCTGGTCGCCCGGCAAGGCGCCCAGTTGCTTCAACTGCGCGGTGACGGTGCCGCTCTTGCCCAGCAGTGCCACGCGAAGCGATTCCAGCGCATCGGGTGACTGCGCGGCGGCGATGTCGGCCAACGCCTGGGTGGACAGTGATTCGATTTCACTCATGGGCGATCAAACCTCGAATGTCTATACGAGCTCCCCCGTAGGAGCGTCCCATGGGCGCGAGCTCTTCGTCCCGATCGCGAGAAGATCAAAAGCTCGCGCCCATGGGACGCTCCTACAGGGAACGGAACCCCAAAAAACAATGGGGAAGGACTTGCGCCCTTCCCCACGTGTCTGGCGATGGATTGCCGGTATTGCTTACGGTGGAGATCGCCGGCTTACGCCGCGAGTGCGCCCTTGGCTTTTTCGGCCAGGGCCGCAAAACCCACCGCGTCGTGCACGGCGATATCGGCCAGCACCTTGCGGTCCAGGGTGATACCGGCCTTGAGCAGGCCATTCATGAAACGGCTGTAGCTCAAGCCATTCATGCGGGCAGCCGCGTTGATGCGGGTGATCCACAGCGAACGGAAATTGCGCTTCTTCTGCTTGCGGCCGATATACGCGTACTGACCGGCCTTGATGACGGCCTGGTTGGCGACGCGGAAGACCTTGCGGCGAGCGTTGTAGTAGCCCTTCGCGAGCTTCAGGATTTTCTTGTGACGGCGGCGCGCCGTTACACCACGTTTGACTCGTGCCATTGTTCAGTCCTCAGAGATACGGAAGCATGCGGTCCAGACGGCCGCTATCCTCGGCGCGCACGATGTTCGTGCCACGGAGGTTGCGCTTACGCTTGGTCGACTTCTTGGTGAGGATGTGGCTCTTGTTGGCGTGGCCAGCCTTGTATTTGCCGGAAGCGGTCTTCCGGAAACGCTTGGCCGCCGCCCGATGGGTCTTGATCTTGGGCATTGCGGTGATCCTTGATTGGTTTCTGTACTGACCTGGGCGGCGGCCTTGATGCTTCGTCATGAAGCGGCCACGCTTTCCATCCATGCCCAATGTCGGCTTGTAAGTCGTTGAATCTGTTACGAAATAAACGACAGGTCCTGTGGCTGCCCCATACCCTGCGGACGGCCGCCCGATGTACCGGGCCGCATATTATGCCCGCGGCGGGTTTTCCTTGCAAATCAGGGTTTTGGGGCGGTGAAGTCGCCCGCTATGCGGGCTGCGAAGTCGGCGGCTGGCACCGCCTGAAAATGGCGAAGGAAAACCACGCCCCTCCTTTGCAGGCCGCTCTGCGGCCGACTTTCCCCTTCTAGCGCCCCAGGCGCGACTTTCCGCGCCCTAAGAGCCCCTCTCCCTTTGCCTTCTCCCGCAAGCGGGCGAGGGGAACGGGTGGCGTCAGCGGCCTTTGGCCGCCGACCTCATTTCTTTTTGGGCGCGATCATCATCACCATCTGCCGACCTTCCAGGCGCGGGCGCGATTCGATCACGATCTCGTCGCCGAGCTCGGTCTCGATGCGCGTGGCCATTTCGCGGCCCAGTTCCTGGTGGCTCATTTCGCGGCCGCGGAAGCGGATGTTGATCTTGACCTTGTCGCCTTCTTCCAGGAAGCGGCGGATGTTGCGCATCTTGATCTGGTAGTCGCCTTCATCGGTGACCGGCCGGAACTTGAGTTCCTTGATCTCGACCTGCTTCTGCTTCTTCTTGGCGGCATTGGCCTTTTTCTGGGCCTCGAACTTGAACTTGCCGAAGTCCATGATGCGGCACACCGGCGGATCGGCCTGGGGCTGGATTTCAACCAGGTCCATGCCCGATTCCTCGGCCAGCGCCAGCGCGGCATCGCGCGACAACACGCCGACCATTTCGCCGTCGGCACCGATCACGCGCACGTTGGGCACGCGGATCTCGTTGTTCTTGCGGTTTTGCTTGTTGTCGGGGGTACTGATTGTTGCAATCTCCCAAGGGATGAATCGATGCCGGCCCGCGAGGGCCGGGACATTGCTAGGCGACTTGCTCCGAGCGCAGGCGCTCGGCGAAGGCCGTGATGCTCATTGTGCCTAAATCTTCGCCCGCGCGCGTACGCACGGCAACGGATCCGGTCTCTTTCTCGCGGTCCCCGACCACCAGCAGGTACGGCACCCGCTGCAGGGTGTGTTCGCGGATCTTGTAGCCGACCTTTTCGTTCCTGAGGTCCGAAGCCACCCTAAATCCTTGGTTTGCAAGGTTTTTTTGAACTTCCGCCACGTAGTCGGCCTGGGCATCGGTGATGTTCATGACTACCGCCTGGCGCGGGGCCAGCCAGGCCGGGAAGGCCCCGGCATGGTGTTCGATCAGGATGCCGATGAAGCGCTCCATCGAGCCGACGATGGCCCGGTGCAGCATCACCGGGTTGCGGCGCGCGGAATTCTCGTCCACGTACTCGGCGCCCAGCCGGGTCGGCATCATGAAATCGACCTGCATGGTGCCCAGCTGCCAGGTGCGGCCGATGGCGTCCTTGAGGTGGTATTCGATCTTGGGACCGTAGAAGGCGCCCTCGCCCGGCAGTTCCTGCCATTCCACCCCGGCCGCGCGCAGGGCCGAGCGCAGGGCCTCCTCGGCCTTGTCCCAGGTGGCGTCGTCGCCCAGGCGCGGTTCCGGGCGCAGCGCCAGCTTGACCTGCACCTCGGTGAAGCCGAAGTCGGCGTAGACCTTCATCGCCTGTACGTGGAAGTCGGTGACCTCGGACTCGATCTGCTCTTCGGTGCAGAAGATGTGGCCATCGTCCTGGGTGAAGCCGCGCACGCGCAGGATGCCGTGCAGCGCGCCCGAAGGCTCGTTGCGGTGGCAGGCGCCGAATTCGCCGTAGCGGATTGGCAGGTCGCGATAGCTGTGCAGGCCCTGGTTGAACACCTGCACATGGCCCGGGCAATTCATCGGCTTCAGCGCATAGGTGCGCTTCTCCGATTCGGTGAAGAACATGTTGTCCTGGTAGTTGTCCCAGTGGCCGGATTTCTGCCACAGCGACACGTCCAGGATCTGCGGGCAGCGCACTTCACCGTAGCCGGTGTCGCGATAGACCTTGCGCATGTACTGCTCGACCACCTGCCAGACGGCCCAGCCGCGGGGATGCCAGAACACCAGCCCTGGCGCCTCTTCCTGCAGGTGGAACAACTCCTGCTGCTTGGCGATCTTGCGGTGGTCGCGCTTGTCGGCTTCCTCGATGCGGGTGATATATGCCTCGAGCTGCTTCTTGTCGGCCCAGGCGGTGCCGTAGATGCGCTGCAGCTGTTCGTTCTTGGCATCGCCGCGCCAGTAGGCGCCGGAAATGCGGGTCAGCTTGAACGACTTCAGGAAGCGCGTGTTGGGCACGTGCGGGCCGCGGCACATGTCCACGTATTCCTGGTGGTAGTACAGGCCCATCGCGGTTTCATCGGGCATGTCCTCGATCAGGCGCAGCTTGTAGTCCTCGCCGCGCGACTTGAACACCTCGATCACTTCCGCGCGCGGGGTGATCTTCTTGACCACGTCGTAATCCTGTTCGATCAATTCGCGCATGCGCTGTTCGATCGCGGCCAGGTCCTCGGGGGTGAACGGACGCTCGTTCCAGATGTCGTAGTAGAAGCCTTCGGCGATGACCGGGCCGATCACCATCTTGGCCGTTGGGAACAGCTGCTTCACCGCATGGCCGACCAGGTGCGCGCTGGAGTGGCGGATGATCTCCAGTCCCTCCTCGTCCTTCGGCGTGATGATGCGCAGCGAGGCGTCGTGGTCGATGCGGTCGCTGGCATCCACCAGCTTGCCGTCCACGGTGCCGGCCACGGTGGCCTTGGCCAGGCCGGCGCCGATGGACTGGGCCACTTCCATGACGCTGACGGGGTTTTCGAATTCGCGGCGGCTGCCATCGGGGAGCGTGATCGTGATCATTCTTCGATTCCAGAAACGAAAAAAGGCGCTGCGCGCCTTCGGTACACCAACGGAAGAGGCGGGCAAGGAGTCAACAGGGGAAGTTGGTAGTGCTCATGTCGCACGCTCGACGGCTGTTGCCGCCACCTCTGGATTGTCGCCTTTGCCGGAACCACGCTTGTGTGCGTGGTGGGCGGTACAGGGTTCGAACCTGTGACCCCTACCATGTCAAGGTAGTGCTCTACCGCTGAGCTAACCGCCCGGTATGCCCCGAAAGCACGCTTTCAGGGGCGCGCATCATAGCATCCAAGTACGCGGTTCGGAATCCACCAGCGCTCCGGCTGCGGGATCGGATCGGAATCGGGATCGGGCGCCCGCGGGAACTGTGGGCGGCCGCTGGCCGGACGTCGCCGGATCCAGGCCTCAAAGTCCGAACGCCTGGCCTTTTGCGGGAGGGACTTCAGTCCCGACGGGCTCTACCGATAAAGCGTCGGGACTGAAGTCCCTCCCACAGGTCACACCCTGATGCGCACAGCGCCAAGATGTAGAGAGAAGCCGGGCCTTCAGATCACCAGGCTGGCGTCTTTCAGCCTGTGGATCTCGTCACGCAATCGCGCCGCGTCCTCGAACTCCAGGTCGCGGGCGTGCTGGTACATCCGCTGTTCCAGCTGCTTGAGCCGGGCCGCGACCTGGGCCGGGCTGAAGGCGGCGTAATCCGGCGCCTCCTCGGCCACGCGTCGGCTCTTGCCGCGGGCGCCCTTGCCGCTCTGGCCGCCCTCGTTGGCCGCATCGCTGCGCGCGCCTTCCAGGATATCGACGATGGGCTTGGCCACCGAGATCGGGGTGATGCCGTGTTCCAGGTTGTATTCGACCTGTTTCTCGCGCCGGCGGTTGGTTTCGTCGATGGCCTGCTGCATCGAATTGGTGATCTTGTCGGCATACAGGATCGCCTTGCCGCGCACGTTGCGGGCGGCGCGGCCGATGGTCTGGATCAGCGAGCCACGCGAACGCAGGAAGCCTTCCTTGTCCGCGTCCAGGATCGCCACCAGCGACACTTCCGGCATGTCCAGGCCTTCGCGCAGCAGATTGATGCCGACCAGCACGTCGAACTTGCCCAGGCGCAGGTCGCGGATGATCTCGACCCGCTCCACCGTGTCCACGTCCGAGTGCAGATAACGCACCTTGACCCCGTGCTCGCCCAGGTATTCGGTCAGGTTCTCGGCCATGCGCTTGGTCAGGGTGGTGATCAGCACGCGGTCGCCCATGGCCACGCGCTGGTTGATTTCCGACAGCACATCGTCGACCTGGGACGCGACCGGGCGGATTTCCACCGGCGGATCGACCAGTCCGGTCGGGCGCACCACCAGCTCCACCACTTCCCCACCCGACTCGCGCAATTCGTAAGGCCCCGGCGTCGCCGAGACATAGATGCTGCGCGGCGAACGCATTTCCCATTCCTCGAACTTCAGTGGCCGGTTGTCCAGCGCCGAAGGCAGGCGGAAACCGAAATCCACCAGCGTGGTCTTGCGCGAGCGGTCGCCCTTGTACATGGCCCCGATCTGCGGCACGGTCACGTGCGATTCGTCGACCACCAGCAACGCGTCCGGCGGCAGGTAGTCGAACAAGGTCGGCGGCGGCTCCCCCGGCAATTTGCCGGTGAGGTGGCGGGAATAGTTTTCGATGCCGTTGCAGTAGCCCACTTCGACCATCATCTCCAGATCGAACTGGGTGCGCTGGGCCAGGCGCTGCGCTTCCACCAGCTTGTTCTGCGCGTACAACTCTTCCAGCCGCGCCTTCAATTCGACCTTGATCGTCTCGATGGCCGCAAGCACGCGGTCGCGGGTGGTGGCGTAGTGGGTCTTGGGATAGATGGTGTAGCGCGGCAGCCGGCGCAGGGTTTCGCCGGTGAGTGGATCGAACAGGGTCAGGTTCTCGATTTCGCCGTCGAACAACTCGATGCGCAGCGCCTCGATGTCGGATTCGGCGGGAAACACGTCGATGACCTCGCCCTTGACCCGGAACGTGCCACGATGCAGTTCGTATTCGTTGCGGGTGTACTGCAGCTGGGTCAGGTGCTTGATCAGGTCGCGCTGGTCGATATGCTCGCCACGCGACAGGATCAAGCGCAGCGACAGATAGTCCTCCGGCGCGCCCAGGCCGTAGATCGCCGAGACCGTGGCCACGACTATCGTGTCGCGGCGGGAAAGCAGCGCCTTGGTCGCGGCGAGCCGCATCTGCTCGATGTGCTCGTTGATCGAGCTGTCCTTCTCGATGAAGGTGTCCGACGACGGCACGTAGGCTTCAGGCTGGTAGTAGTCGTAGTAGCTGACGAAATACTCGACCGAGTTGTTCGGGAAGAACGCCTTGAATTCGCCGTACAGCTGCGCGGCCAGGGTCTTGTTGTGGGCCATCACCAGGGTCGGCTTCTGCACGGCCTGGACCACGTTGGCGATGGTGTAGGTCTTGCCCGACCCGGTGACCCCGAGCAGGGTCTGCTTGGCCAGGCCGGACTCGAACCCCTCGATGAGTTTGGCGATCGCCTGCGGCTGGTCGCCAGCGGGCGAATACGGGGAAACCAGTTCGAAACGTTCGGTCATGACGGGGATTCTGTGGCGACTGGTCAGTATAGCCGTGGCCGGGATTACGCCCCTGTCAGGAAAACCCTTACGCCACGGCGCGTTGCCCGCCGATTCAAGGCCCGGGGCGATGGGCGGAATCTGCACAGGCCCGGACTGGGCCTACCAGGAGATCAGCATGCGCAGGACGCGAACCGAATTCCACCCGATCCGACTTTCCTCGCTCACGCCGACTGGCGGCGTCGCATTCCGAAGAAGCCGCGCCGGCTTCAGCCTGGTCGAGGCCCTTACCGTGCTGGCCATCACCGCGATCCTGTTGCTGGTCGGGGTTCCCGCCTACGCAGGCCTGATGGAAAGCCAGCGTGCGAGTTCCGCCATGTACCTGCTGACCGCGCACATGGCCTCGGCACGCAGCACCGCCATCACCTATCGCATTCCCACGGTGGTCTGCCCGTCCGACCGGGCCGGCGGTTGTCGCCGGGATGGCGACTGGAGCCAGGGCTGGCTGATGTTCTTCGACGCCGACGGCAACCGCCAGCCCGATTCCCGCCAGGACATCCTGCGCGACGA
Source organism: Pseudoxanthomonas sp. (assembly GCA_041919795.1). Lineage (GTDB taxonomy): Bacteria > Pseudomonadota > Gammaproteobacteria > Xanthomonadales > Xanthomonadaceae > Pseudoxanthomonas_A. The sequence continues at coordinate 26,127 of JAYRTC010000008.1, forward strand.
AAACGCGCCGATCCATCCGTCCCTGCGCATCGTCTCCTCGGCCGGCCGCACCCAACTGCGCTATCTGCCCGATGGCCGCAGCGCCGGCAGCAACCTGCGCGTGCGCCTGTGCCGCGAGGACAAGCTGCTGGCCCAGGTCGTCGTCAACAACACCGGCAGGATCCGCAGTGAAACCGCCTCCGGATCGACGCCTTGCCGTGGCTGAACAAGGAGCGCGGACGCTTTGGAAGGTGAACCAGAAGCGTGGAAAGACGCAAGAAGGCGTGATGACGTGAGCAAGTAGCGGTCACCGCTCTACTCACAAATCTACTCGCACCAAACGAAGATACCCACGGATGTCGGTGGACTTCCGTGGGCATCAAAACCGCGTATCTTGTTGTTTATAATGGATCTTTCGTTTCTGCCACGGACGTCGGCGGACGTCCTTGGACTGCATGATGGCGCCCGAAGTTGGACTCGAACCAACGACCCCCTGATTAACAGTCAAGTGCTCTAACCGGCTGAGCTATTCGGGCGGGGCGGTCATTGTAGGGGGGGCGAATCGACGAGGCAAGACTGGAGTTGGCTTGCGTGGCTTTCCGCAGCGAGCGGAAAGCACCCGTCGCGATATGCCCACTGTTGCGAACTTCTGCCGAAGTTGGAGTGCGACAGCAACGCCACCTTCGATTCGATCCCGAACAGCTTCAGCCTGTGGCTGGCCTGCAGCGTGACCTCAGCGATCTGTTCGGCGGTCGGGTCGTCCTGCGCATGGGTGTCGAGGAAGCCCCAGGCCCGCCGCCCGGAAACCAGGGCCACGCCAGTGCGCGACTAACGCCCCGCGTAGCGCAGTCTGCCGGCGTGCTTGAGCGTGCCTTCCTTGTAATAGGCATCCGACCAGCGACTGTCCTCCGCCAACGGGCGCACTTTCTTCAGCTTCAGGAGCTTTGCGTAGTAGCGGAACCGGTAGTGCTCGTAGAAGCGTAGGATCTCCAAACCATAACGATCGGCCAGGTCCGTGTCGCCGCGGATGATGAGGAAATTCTCGTCGTTGCTTTCGCTGGCGGGTTTGCTCAGGTTGTGGCTGCCGCTGATGATCGTCGGCTGGTTGCTCGTGAAATCCACGACGACCGCCTTCGTGTGGATCAGCAGGTTGCCGCGCTGGCCTTTCAGTCCTTCCTTCGCCCACCCTTCCAGTCCCTTCGCCAGAAGGGCCGGCGCGGTGAACTCGGCGGTGCGGTCAGCATGGTAGCCGGTGATGCGGCTGGCGGTGTTCTGCAGGCCGTAGCGCAAAATCGCGTCATTGTCGCCGCCCAGCAAGGCGTCAAGGATGCTTTCGGGCAACTTGAACGCCGTTGCGAACAGCAGGTCCCGCTCCGCTCCGTTGATGGTGCGCACGAACTCGGCCAAGTCCCCACCGCCCTTGCGGGGCGAGAATCCACAGTAGAGCGCGCAACTCTCGTCGATCGGATTGTTCTGCGAAATCCATGCCTTCGCAGCCTTCACGTCCGCAGGGCTCTTCCAGACTTCCTCGAACAGCGCGAGGTACTTCGCCGCCGCTTCTGCGTCCTTGGTAACGTGAACGACGTTGGCCTGCCTGTAGATGCCGTTCTCGGTGAAATTCGTGCTTCCGCATAGCACGGCCTTGGGCTTGTACTTGCCAGCGGCGGTCTTCTTGCTCAGCACGATGAACTTGTCGTGGAAGATCTTCGAGGTGATCCGGCCCTTCTTGCAGGCGTTCGGCATGCCCTTGAGGCTCTTCTCGTTCTGTCCGGTCTGCTCATCGCCAACCTTGGCGTGATAGATCACGCGGACCCTGGCGCCGCGCTTGCGGGCTTGCGTGACCGCATCGACGATGGCCTTGAGCTCGTATTCGTAGATCGCCACGTCCAGCGCCCAGGTGTCGTTCTTTGCGCGCCCGATGAACGCCAGGATCTGGTCGAGCAAGCCATGCTGCAGCCAGTTGCGCGGCGCCTCGGGCCACTCCTCGATTGGAATGGAAGGCTTCTTGCTCAGTTCCTTGTCCCACTCCTTGAACCGCCGGCCGAACGCCTGGCTGGCGGCGACCGCCCGGTTGAAGATCACGCGATGGTCCGATGGATTTCCGTCATCGGTGGCGACTTTCACCGTCAGTGGTTCACGCAATTCGACTTGACCAGGACTCCCGTAGGCGGGATGGATCCGATAGGTACAGGCAGTACCTGGCTCGACGGTGTAATCGGCCCAACGGAACTTCTGGAACGGCGCCAGGTTCGATGGGGTCGCATCCCAGTCCGGCATGGCATGAGGCCGACCGGGGAATGTCAGGCTGTTCAACAACCATTGCCAGTTCCCGCTCGCATCCTTTCGCTGGACGGCGAAGCCGAGGAAATCCCGGGGGGGACGGCCCGAAATATCGAAGGCCAACAGCACGCCGTTGGTCCCCGCGTAGGCCTTGACGCGGAATGAGTCGTCGGCATTTCGTTTCAGGACGCGCAAGATTCTTCTCCCCCAGCATCCGGCCGGCATATCACCTTCTGGAACGAAGCGCGGATGCGGCTCCGGTCAAGCTTGCTGCTGCATGTTGCCGTCAGCTGTAAGTGTTCAAGGCAAGCGAGCCGTGGACCGTCATACAACACATTCGCGAGTTTATTCGGCAGGTGGAATCCATATCTCCACCATCCCGGGATTGCTCTTGAAAGTCGCGGGCAAGGGGCGCGCGACGATGTCATCCCCCTTCATGCGCCTCTTGATGGCGTTGGTGCACGCTGCGGACACGCCGCTGTGGACGATGATCGCGGGAGTGGACCAGGTGTAGGGAGGTGTGCGGCCGGCGCGTTCGCTGGTCCGGACAACGTTTTCTATCGCTGGCAACTTCATGCCGAGATCGTCGCTCAAAGTGCGCGCGAGTGCGTTGGCGACGACACGACTGGTTTCATCGTAGATCTGGATATACGCGCGCGGCTGGATGAATCCAGAGGCCTTGCAGGCTTCGCTGTCGTCCATCGCCCCGGCGGGGCCCGGTGCTGGTTGCACCGTTGCCAATACGGGAGCCGCTGCCCCCCCCGCGGCTGCCATGGCATCCGATGCGTCGGGCAGCGGTGTCTCGGGCACTTCCACAGCGCCGGCAGGTTGAACCGGCGCGGGCGCGGGTGCGGATGTGGGAGCTGGAGCCATGTCACGCACGACTGCAACCTGGACCGTCGCGACACCAACCTTTTCCCTGTCGTACTCGTCTGGAATCCTGGGCCTGTCCGCAAACCAGTAGTCTCGCTCGACCGGAGGCTCTGCCTGCATCACTGAGAGCAACTCGAAACATTTGGCCTGCTGGTCGGCATTGTCCTTCACCTTGTCGCACGTGGTGTTGACTAGGCTCACCAGATTCTTGAACCAGTCGTCGCCCCGCTGTTTGTACGAGTCCGCCACAGTCCGGATTTCATTGGGACCCATGCTGAGCAGGGTTTCCGGGTTGCCGTAATCCTTCCTCAGGTTCTGGTAGTCCAATGCGTACTGGTTGTCTTCCAGACGTTGCGTCTCGCGGTACTGCTCGAACCCTTGCCATATCGCGAGTATCAGGCTCACCGAAATGCCGGCGCCGACGGAAGCGCCCACCGTCAGGCCGACGCGGCTGCGCCGGCTCTGCCTGGGATCCTGGGCGTCGGCATTGTTGGCTTCGGCCGTGACCAGGCTCGAAGGTGCATTGGTCATGTCATCAACCGCGGCCATGGCGTTCTTGAGGAGGGTCTTGCTGACCCGGCGCCCCATCAGCACACCCAGCTGGTGATAGGCCTCCCACTGCGATTCGTCGAAGAACTGGTCGCCGGTCGTCTGTTGGGGAAACTCGGGACTCCTGTCCGCATAGGCCACGATATCGAAGGGCATCTGGTCCAACCGGCGCGGCTTGACCACGACGAGGGTGCCCCCCGTACCGTCCGCATAACAGATCCGACCAACGACCAGCCATCGCGACCCGGCTTCGGGGGTGATTGTTTCCGGGGTTCCCAACGCACACCGCAGCTCCGGGGAGACCTTGTCCGTCGCCTGGTGGGGATCAACGAACTCGATCGTCGCGCCATAGTCGATTTTCGCTTTGCGAACCAGGGACTCGAGATCGGAAAACAGATACTTCGGATCTGCGCCGCAGTCCGCCGCGACGATCAGCCTGGGCCGGCGCTTGAGCAGAGCGTAGATGCCGGTATTGTCGAAATGGCCGCCATCGGACAAGTACCAGACCGATCCGAACTGGCCAGGAAAACGGGCCAGCGACTCCGCGACGATGGCCAGTGGCTTGGGCGTGAACCGCCCGGCCCACTGTCGCAGCCAGCCATGGCCTTTCCTGAGCCCGGATCGCTGGTCGACCAAGGCGCGAGTCCAGTAGCCCAACCGGATGCCTGACATGAACAGCAATGCCGCGAATCCCGGAGACGTCCTTGAGCCCATTCCCGTGCTCGCGGCCGCGCCGGAAACAGCGATCCATCGCGACAGTTTTCCCGGTGCCTGGTCGTAGTCCACCTTGGAAGCAAACGCGGTTCCCAGCTCGACCCCCAGCGAACTGACAGCCAAGGACACGCCCTTCCGGTCGGCGTTGTAGATGCCGGTTCTGTCGTCGATGGACTGGTTGATGCAACAGTTGACCAGGTGTATCGGCCCTCCGTGCTCATGCGGCCGATACTGGGTCAGTTCGATGTCGTCCCCACCGATAGCCTCCATCAGTGGAGCGACCTTTTTGGTTCTGTCGCCGGTCGCCGCGGAAATGGCGCCATGGGGGAATCTTGCCTTCGGGTCATGGGCATTGCCGGAAGAGACGTAGGCGCGCTCGATCCGGGCGCGATAGAAATTGTGCAGGGATGCCAGGTTCAGCAACTCGAAGCTCTGGCAGGTGAGCAATGCATAGGCGAATGCCAGCGCCATCACGATGCACCAGGTCATGACTTCAGGTAGCTGCCAGGGAGGATTCGCGACCGGAGCCCGCGCAGCCCAGGCCGACTCGGGGAACATCGCGATGCTGAATGCGGTTGTCCAGAAGACCAGGGTCGCTATGGCCAGCGCCATTCCCAGCACATTGAGCATCTTCTCGGTATTGAGGCTGGGTGTCTTGGAAGTCGCCATCCGCTTCTGGATTTCAGGAAGTGCGAGGCGAGCGACTGCCAGGGCGATGCCGAGCAATGCCGTCTTTCCTATCGGGAACTGGCCGGAGCCCGATTCCCAGAACTTCGCGGTCAGCCACCAGGCCACCATGTCCAGCAGCGCAATACCGGAGATGATCGCCGCTGCCCACATCGTGAAGGACAGTTTCTTGGTCCGGCTCAACCGCAGTTCGGTCGTGGGCTTGTTGCGGATCCAGTCGATGCCGGTGGCGATCCAGGCAGTCGCCGGCGCCAGCAGGAAGATGCCCGCGATGAACGACAGGACGATCTTCTGTGTGGATCCTGCATCCAGGCCATTGAAGCTGGATTGGTATAACGCGTGCCCGGCGCCGAACAACTCGCGGGCGGCAAGGATTCCCAGGATCGCCGCCAGCGTAATGACCAGGAAACTCAATGCGCTTCGCTTGTCCCGCGTGTACCAGTAACCCACCAGCTGATGCACGAACAGGAACACGGGGATCACCAGCAGCCACCACCATAACGAGCCGAACAGGCTGGTGAATTCCAGGCTCCACCAGCCATGCTCGAATGCGATGTCCTGCGCCTGCCCCCGCCAGAAAGCAAACTGACGTGGCGGATCCAGCGAAACGAGCACATGCGGCAGCAGCACGATTCCGGCAACCAACAGGATCAGCACGCCGATTTCCAGGTGGGTGGCGATGATGCCGCGGACAATGGAAGCGGCCGCGAATCCACGATCTTTCGCTCCCGCGGGCGTGAGGTACCTGCCGTTGTTCCGCAGCCACCAGAGCCACATGGAATTGTCCCTGCCAACGCCGGCTTCCACTTCCTTCGCGCCATCCTGCTTGCCGTAGAGCCGCCCGAGGCTGGCGCCCAGGTATCCGCCGCCGGACACCGTGGACAGATAGTCGAACTCTTTCAACACACCGTTCTTGGCCAGCCCGCGGACCAGCCCCAGGCAGAAGGTGGCGCTGCGGATGCCTCCGCCGGAAAGCGCCAACCCCCAGGTCCCGCGGCTGTCACCGGGAATTCCGGCCTGTTCCCGCCGCTTGTCTACGTACCGCTCCCGCTCCGAGTCGATCGCATCCCGGATTTTCTTCTCGCTCGATGCGTGATCTGCGTCTGCATTGCCCACTGTCGTCTCCTGCAGGAATTGATATCGACGAGCTTCTAGGCGACCGCGGCCTTCTTGGCGGCGGGAAGCTGGTCGCGAATATGCTTGTTGAGCAACCTGGAAACCCCGAGGAACCCCTGCTCGGTTGGATGGATCTCGTCGTTCCAGAAGCTGTTCTGGTTCGCGTCCGTGAGGGTGGAAAAATCAGCGACGGTGAAGAACCCCGGGTATTCTCCGGCCAATTTGCGCAGGACACCGACTTCGAATCCATCGACCAGGATCAGATCGGCAAACTTCTTTCCCTCCGCCTTGTCCGCCAGTACCCATTGCATCCGGTTCCACATCCATGGACCGACGTCATCCTTTACCCAGGCGATCAGCCCGATATTGCCTACGGTCAGATCGGCCGCGGCGCCTATGCGATATATGGGTACGTAAGGGTGGCCGATCACCTTGAATGCGGGTCGAGCCTGGCGAACAGGAGCGAGCGCATCGAGCAGGCCCACATAGGCCTGATAGACCCGATTGAATGCGCCCGACTTCGTCAGGAGGCCATAGGCCTCGGCTGCCGGAATCTTCGCCACGTTGTTCTTGCCCTGCCATTTCGCAAACACCTTGGCCAAACGGTCGTCAAGGCAATCGTTGCCTCCCGCACTCAGGCACAGCAGATCGAACGGCGAAGCCTTCAACCTGCCCACCATGCGCTTGACGTTGTCTTTCTCGAACAGCTCGGCTGCCTCCGCGCCCGGCTTGCCCACGATCATGCCCATGCCATTGATGCGCAGGCAGCTCTGGCGGGCAAGATTGAGATACAACGGAGTACTGAACCAGGAATCGCCCCAATACAGGGTGGCTGGGTGCGTTTCCAGGAATTCAAGGACCTTGGCACGCTGACGACTACGACGTGGCCCCATGACTTCGCGCCACTTTTCCCAACTCGTGACCCACGACATATTGCTCATCGGGAACTCCTTTGCCTCACAGGAATACGTCGAAATGGAAACCGTCGAAACCGTGCGTTCCGGAGCAATCGCCCTCTACCTGCGCATGGACCGACGACGCTACTTGAGTTCCCCGCTGCGCGACGGAAGTCGGTGCACTCCTGCCACGCACTTGTTGCAACGCGGTGCGTTGAATTCCCCGGCCAACTCTTCGGACCGACCGCTCATGGGTCGACGACGACGCATCCATCGAAACCCATGCGCGCAGTGCGGACCTAGCAAAGCAAGATGTGTCGGCACCATCCATTTCAGTCGCCGCACGCTTTCGAATCAAGCGGCCCAGCCGCGAGTCAGGTCCGACGAATTCCCGGGCATCGATCTTTCGAACCCGATGCCGGCCAGCGGAAGGCCGACTATCGACTCATCCCCGATCTAGGCATGAGACAGAAGAACCGGCGCCCATGGATTGCGTGGACACCGTTTTGGTCACGAGCCTCTCCTAACCGGCAAGCAACTCGACAATCGAAACCGCCACCTGCTTCTTCTGGCGCGGCATGCGTTGCAGGGCGGCCAGGCCGCGCGTCTCCAGTTCGTCCTGGGCGAAATCCTGAAGGATGACGGCTGTGTCGAAATCACCCGGCTGAGGACTTTCGGGACCGCGCCCGGTGGCCAGCCATTCGAAACAGACGCTTGTCTCGCGCGCAATCTGAATCAGGTGCGCAACGCTGGGCGTCGTCCCGTTGATGGACTCCCATTGGCTCACCGCACTCCGCTTGATACCAAGGCGCTTGGCTAGGTCCGCCTGGGTGAGTGCGGACAAGCTGCGCGCCCGCCGGATCCTTGACCGCAAATGCAACACGGGGTGCTCCTCGATGTCTTGCCGGGGGAAAGCAATACTGATCGCACAGTGATTCTAACGACAGCTGGTCAAGTAACTCTTGCCGCTCGTCAGCACATCATTACGTCGGATCGGCCGTGATCCGGACGTTAGCGGCGCTTTCCATGCGCGCGCGACCATGCCTGTCCGGCATTGGGATAGCGTGGCGTTCTGAGACTCGTGGGCCGAACAGGGCGACTCACTTCCAGCCAACGTCGGCGACAGCCCACGGCAGCAGAAGGAGCAGGTCATGCCGGAACTTCGAACCACCTTGAACCTGGCCATGAAAGGCGGCCCCGTCATGGCGCTGAGCGGCGTCGAGAGTTTCGAGGCCTATGACGTCATTGACGTGGCGGTTCCGCCCGCGACCACATCGCTGGTCGCCGTGTTGCAGCCCGCCGCGTCGGACAAGATGAACCTGATGCTCATCCAGTCCGATCTGTATGGCGAAGAGATCGGCTACGCCGCCAGCGATGGCAGCACCGATTCGGACGATATCGCGCTGTACGGCCCGCATCTGTTCAACCGCGGCATGCTCGCCCTGTTCGGTACCGACGTCCTCCAGCTCAAGTTCCGCAACGACCACCCCGCCCCCGCCGCCGGCGAAGCGCCCAGGACGGCGCGCGTGCAGGTCCTGGTGGGGCGAGGCGCCACCACCTGAAGAACTTCCCCGTGTTCTCCGCCGCCAGGACAACGCGACCTTGGCGGAAACGATCCGACCAAGGAGCATCGATATGCCTGCCACCCTCTCCTACCCCGGCGTCTACATCGAGGAAGTATCCAGCGGGGTGCGAACGATCACCGGCGTGCCGACGTCGATCGCCCTGTTCCTGGGCTGGACCGCCAAAGGGCCGACGGACAAGGCGCGCAGGCTGACCAGCTTCACCGACTACGTGCGCCACTACGGCGGGCTGGATCGGCGCACGCTGCTGGGACACTCGCTCAAGCACTTCTTCGACAATGGCGGTGCGGATGCCTACGTCCTGCGCATTGCCGACCCGGCCGCCTTGGCGGCCAATGTCGAGGTCGGCGATCTGCTGATCCAGGCGACCTCCCCCGGCGAATGGGCGAACGAGTATCGCGTGCGCATCACCGAGCGCGCCGACGACACCACCCGCTTCAAGCTGGAAGTCATCGCCCATCCCAGCGACGACACCGCCGTGGTCGAAGTCTTCGAAGACCTGTCGATGGATGAAAGCGATCGTCGTTTCATCGAGTCCGTCATCAACGACCGTTCATCCGTCATCACGGTTGCCGCCGATGGCGACACCACGCCGGCCGACGGCACGCTGGTGGATCTGGATACCACGCAAGCCGGCACCAACGGCGCGGTGTGGAGACCGGAGGACGCGGCTTTCCAGGCCGCCGTGCTGGCCGCGTTCGAGCGTGGCGGCGTCGCCGACCGGCTGGACCTTTTCAACATCGTCTGCGTGCCCGGCCTGATCCATCCCGGCACCATCGGCAACCTGCAAACGCGCTGCAAGCAACGGCGCGCGTTCCTGATCGTGGACAGCGACGAGAACGCCACTGTCGCCAACATGGAAGATATCAACGCCCTGCAAGGCCTGACCGGTCCGGATGCCAGCTATTCCGCGCTGTATTACCCGTGGGTAAGGGCAGCCGATCCATTGGCCGCGGGCGCGTTGCGCAATTTCCCGCCGTCGGGCTTTGTCGCCGGCATCTATGCGCGCACCGATGGCCAGCGCGGCGTGTGGAAGGCGCCCGCCGGCGGCGAGGCCGGCATCGCCGGCGCGGCGGCGTTGACGCTGAGCATGAGCGACGCCGAGAACGGCCAGCTCAATCCACGCGGCATCAATTGCCTGCGCACCCTGCCCGTGTTCGACTCTGTGGTCTGGGGCGCGCGCACCCTCCATGGCAACAACGACCGAGCCTCCGAATGGAAATACATCCCGGTCCGGCGGATGGCGCTGTTCCTGGAAGAGAGCCTGTATCGCGGCACGCAATGGGTGGTGTTCGAACCGAACGACGAACCGTTGTGGGCGCAGATCCGCCTGAACATCGGCGCATTCATGCAGAACCTGTTCCGCCAGGGCGCATTCCAGGGAAGTTCGCCGCGCGAAGCCTATTTCGTCAAATGCGATCGCGAGACCACCACGCAGAACGACATCAACCTCGGCATCGTCAACATCCATGTCGGATTCGCGCCGCTGAAGCCGGCCGAGTTCGTCGTCATAAAGTTGCAGCAGATCGCCGGCGACATCGCCGTCTAAGGAGCGAACGACATGGCCCAGTTTTCCGTCAATCCGCAGCGCTTCGATCCCTACAAGAACTTCAAGTTCCGGGTCAAATGGGATGGCCGCTATGTGGCCGGCATCAGCAAGTGCTCGGCCCTGAAACGCAGCACCGAAGTGGTGGAGCATCGCGAAGGCGGCGATCCCAGCACCTCGCGCAAGTCGCCCGGGCGCAGCAAGTACGAGGCGATCACGCTGGAACGCGGCGTCACCCACGACACCGAATTCGAGCAATGGGCCAACCGGATCTGGAACTACGGTTCCGGGCTCGGCGCGGAAGTGTCGCTGAAGAATTTCCGCAAGGATCTGCTGCTGGAGGTCTACAACGAAGCCGGACAACTGGTGCTGGCCTACAAGCTGTTCCGCTGCTGGGTGTCCGAATACCAGGCCTTGCCCGATCTGGATGCCAATGCCAATGCGGTGGCGATACAGACGCTGAAACTCGAGAACGAGGGCTGGGAACGCGACTACGAAGTCACCGAACCCGCCGAGCCCAGCTTTACCGAGCCGGCCTGATGTGGAACGACCCGGCCCTGACGCTGTCCCTGTGGGAACGCGCGATCGGCCGCCGGGGCGTGGCGCGCGACGAGGCGTTGCTGGACGCTGCGCCGAACCGCCTCAGCGAACGCAATCGGCTGGCGTTGCAGCGCTACGCCGCGCTGTTCGGATCGCGGGTGGAACTGCTGGGAAACTGTCCGCACTGTGGCGAACCGGTCGAGTTCGACATCGACGTCGATCAGTGCGCGCGACAGTTGCCCGAAGATGCCGACGAGTGCGAGCAATGGCATGAGTGCGTGGAGGAAGGCGTCGCCGTGCGCTTTCGCCTGCCGACGCCGGCGGATCTGCACGGACTGAGCGATATTGCCGACGCCGATGTCTTCGCCGAGACCTTGTTCGCGCGTTGCACGGAACCCGACTTGCCCATCCCGCTCGCCGCGCGCGAGGCCATCTGCCGGCGCATCGAAGCGCTCGCGCCCGGCGCGTCGGTCAGCTTCGCGTTGTCGTGCCCGGCATGCGGTGGGCACTGGAATGCGCCGCTCGACGCCATGGAATTGCTATGGCGCGGACTTCGCGGCCATGCGGAACAGCTGCTGGCGGACGTCGCCCAGCTCGCCCGCGCCTGGGGCTGGAGCGAGCGTGACATCCTCACGATGAGCCCTGTGCGCCGCGCGGCCTATCTGCAACTGGCGGCCGGTTGAGGCCGCGTCATGCTCGACTTCCTGCGCCTGCTGAGCCCGCGACACAGCGATGCGCTGCGACCGGCGGCGCCATTGCGGCGCGTGGCCGGGGTGAGGGAAGCGGGCGAAGGGCCCGTGGTGCCGGCACGGCCGGATACAGCGCACTCCGACGCGCCTTCCAACGCAGCGCCACCCCACGGGCCCACCGCTGAAGTCGGGCGGTCGAAAGTCATGCCGCCCTTCGACGCTGCCGCCCTCCATTCCGAAGTCGACACGACCAGTGCGCCGCGCGCGACGACGACAGGCGAAAGACCGCTGCGCCGATCGTCCGTGGAATCCGGCGTAGTGCGCCCGCAGCACATGCGCATGCCGCAATCATTGCCGCTACCCGAAGCTTTCCGGCCTGCGGATCATGAGGTTGTCGACACGCCACTGGCGATGCCTGCTCCTGTTCCCCGCCTCGCGCCCGCCATCCCCACTTCTCCTCTTTCAATGAGCGTCATGGCGCAGCTTCCGTCAGAGCGCCCGGCCAGTCCGCCCGCGATCCACATCAGCATCGACCGCATCGAGGTGCGCGCGCCACGGACCGCTCCCAAGCCCATCGCCGCCATGTCGCGCGCCCAGCCATCCCTCCAGCCATTGGGCGATTACCTGCGCGGCAAGGCGCGCATTCCATGAGTTCGCCGCTGGCCATCGGCGCGGTCAGCGCGGTGCTGCGCAACCTGCTGGATGACGCGATGATCAACGTCAACCCGGATTTGGGTACGACGGTCAACGTCAGCGCGGTCGCGCCCGACACCATCGACCTCGAAGACGACCAGGCGGAGCCACGGCTAAACCTGTTCCTCTACCATGCCTCGCCGAACAGCGGCTGGCGCAACGCAGCGCTGCCCTCGCGCAACGGCGCCGGCGACCGCCTGGCCAACGTGCCGCTGGCGTTGGATCTGCATTACCTGGTGACCGCCTACGGACGCAGCGATTTCCACGCCGAGATCCTGCTTGGCCACGCCATGCACGTGCTGCACGAGCGTCCGTGGCTGGACCGCGCATCGATCCGCGAAGCGCTGAACCCCGGCGGCTCGCTTGACCTCAGCATGTTCCCGCCCGCCATCCAGGCCTTGTCGCGCTCGGACCTGGCCGACCAGGTCGAAGCGATCAAGATCACGCCGGCGATGCTCGGCACGGACGAGATGAGCAAGCTGTGGTCGGCCATCCAGACCCACTACCGACCGTCCGCCGCCTACCAGGTGTCGGTGGTGCTGATCGAGGCCACGCGCCCCGGCGTGTCGCCGTTGCCGGTGCTGTCGCGCGGTCGCGTCGACACGACTACCCAGCGCGACGCCGGCGTGCTTGTCAACCCGGACCTGCTACCCGCGATCCCGACGTTGTTCGGCGCCGAACCAGCGGACAAGCAGAAAACCGCGCGGCTCGGCGAAACCGTCACCGTCACCGGCATCCGCCTGATCGGTGCGAGTCCGCGCGTGCGGTTGGCCCATCGCCTGCGCGAAACACCGCTGGAAATCGCCGTTGTCCCCGACGCGGCCGGCAAGAAGTTCGAATTCACCTTGCCGGATACCGTTGCGGCGCAAACCGACATCCCGGCCGGCAACTGGCTGCTCAGCCTGGTACTGACGCCCCAGGGCGAACCGGAACCGCGCGAGACCAACTCCACGCCGCTGCAAATCAGCGCAACGCCGGTGATCGCCGCCACTGGCGCGCCGCTGAACCTGCCGGCGATCTCGATCGTGCGTGGCGCTTCGCCTGCGCGGGTGCGGGTCACGCTTGCATCGCGGCCGCGGATACAGTCCATGCAGAAGGCCAAGCTCATGCTCGGCAGCCTCCAGTGCAACGCCAACCCTCACCCCGACCCCGCCGATCAGCTGGTCTTCGATTTCCCCGGCACGCTTGCCGCCGGCGACTACCACCTGCGTTTGCGCGTGGAGGGCGTCGACAGCGAACTGATCGTCATCGGGCAGGACCAGGCGCCGGTCTTCGACCCGGACCTGCAGGTCACGGTGCCGCCATGAACGGCCCCGCGCACATCGCTATCCAAGCGACGTCGTGGGGCGAACGCAACCAGCGCTGGCTGGTCGCGCGCATCGCGGGTTTGCAGGCGCGGATCGGCAACGCCGGACCGCCGCCGGCACCCGACGAAGACGAAGACGCGGATTTCGTACCGGCGCTGGAGCGCTGCGCGGAACTGTTCGGCCTGAGTCGCTTCGAACGCGACGTGCTGCTGCTGTGCGCCGGCGTCGCGCTCGACACAGGCCTGGCGCGGGCGGTGGCCGACGCCACCGGACACGCCGACGGCGCACCGACTTTTTCGTTGGCGATGTCGCTGCTCGACGATGCGCATTGGGACGCGCTGTCGCCGCAGGCGCCATTGCGCTACTGGCGGCTGGTAACACTCGACGGCGGCAATCCGGGGAGCGCCGCGCTGCGCATCGACGAACGCATGCTGCATTACCTCACCGGTGTCGCGGCATTCGACGAACGCCTGGACGGCATGGTCGAGATCGTGCCGGCGCAACCCACGGCTCCGCCCCTTCCGTGGGTGTCGCAAGCCGTCGCCGCCCTCGCCAGTGGCGCCAACTGCGTGCAACTGGTCCGTTCCGGCGCGGTACCGACGCGCGAACAGATCCTGCCACTGCTGGCCGCCACCGGGCATGCCGCACTGTGGCTGCGCAACCTGCCGGACGACCCGCTCGTCCTCGTACGGACGCTGCGTCTGATCGACCGAGAGGCGGCGCTGTCGCAGGCGCTGGCCATCCTCGATGCGCGCGGCAACGACGTCCCGGCGGCATTGCCTGGACAGGTCGCCCTGCAACTGCGCAGCAACCTGCTGTTGGTCGGCGGCGATCGCTTCCACGATGCCGCGCCGGACCTGCGCCTGCGGCGCATCGCGCTGCCGGCATGGACGCCGCCGATCCAGGCGCATGACCTGGTGCAGCGAACCCGTCGATTCGGCGCCATGCAGGATGATGCGACGCTGCAGGAAGTGTTCGCCGAAGGCTGCGAGCAGTTCTCGCTGTCCGATCCACACGCGCTCGACGAAGTCGCTGCCAGCGTCGCCAGCGTGGATCCGCTGCAGGCAGAGCAACGGGCCTGGCAGGCGCTGCGCGAAAGCAGCCGCGCCGGCCTCGATGCGCTCGCTCGGCGCATCGATTCCTCCTCCACGCTCGACGACCTGGTGCTGCCCGACGCGCAGGTCGCGTTGCTGCGCGGGATCGGCCACCAGCTCCGTCATCGTCGTCGCGTCTACCGCGACTGGGGCTTCGCCGAACGTTCGTCGCGCGGGCTCGGACTGGCTGCGCTGTTCACCGGCGAAAGCGGCACCGGCAAGACCATGGCCGCCGAGGCCATCGCCAACACCGCCGGGCTCGACCTGTACCGGGTCGACCTGGCCAGCACGGTCAGCAAGTACATCGGCGAGACCGAGAAGAACCTCAAGAAGATCTTCGACGCGGCCGAAGCCAGTGGCGCCGTGCTGTTGTTCGACGAGGCCGATGCGCTGTTCGGCAAGCGCAGCGAGGTCAAGGACAGCCACGACCGCTACGCCAACATCGAGACCGCCTACCTGCTGCAACGGATCGAGGCCTACCGCGGACTCGCCATCCTGACCACCAACATGAAGAATTCGCTGGACAAGGCCTTCCTGCGCCGGATCCGCTTCGTCGTGCAGTTTCCGTTCCCCGACGAAACCGCACGCGCCGAATTGTGGAGGCGCCAGTTCCCGCCGCAGGCGCCGCTGGCCACGGACATCCGCTGGGAATCGCTGGCGCGGTTGCAACTCGCCGGCGGACACATCCGCGGCATCGCGCTCAACGCGGCGTTCCTGGCCGCGCACGACGACAGCGCGATTACGCAACGCCACCTCGCCGCCGCCGCGCATGCCGAACTGGCGAAGCTGGAACGCAATCCCGGTGCGCAGACGGGAGGCCGGACATGAGCAATGATCGTCAGGCCGCTTCCGCGGTTCGCTTACGCATCGGCCGGCTAGTGATCGATGAGGGCGTGCTTTGCGACAACGGCGTGCCTGACGATTTCGATGTCCGATTGCGCGCAGCGCTTTCGTCGCACCTGGATGGAACCCCTTCCGCGCCTGGGCTTCCCCGCCATGAGTGGATCGAGTCAGTTGCTGCCGAAATCGTCTCCGGAGTGCGGAAAACGATGCCAGGAGGTTCGCCATGACTGGCGCATGGACGCGGATCGAATCGACTAAAGACCGCACTCGAATTCCCCGAGCTGCCGGCGCGCGCTCGGGTGATAGTTCGCGCGATGAAGCCGAGATCCAGGCGGATCGCGCAATGAGCGAGGCGGCCGGCGGCCACGTGCGTACCACCCTGACTCCATCGATGCCGCTGCATACCAGAGAGCAAGACCCGCCCAAGCCCGGCAGTCACGGCAGGCCGCTCGACGCCGCAACCCGCCAGGACATGGAATTCCGCTTCAATCGCAACTTCGGAGCGGTGCGCGTGCATGCCGATGCGGCCACGCAGCGCCATGCCGACTCCCTTGGCGCGGCAGCTTGGGCGTATGGGCGCGACATTGGTTTCGCGACCGGGCGTTATGCGCCACAAACCGGCGCTGGCCGCGAACTGCTGGCGCATGAACTCGCTCATGTCGTGCAACAGACCCTCCCCGGCGCGTCCCAGCGGCTCATGTGCAAACCCCAGCAGGCGGGAACGCAGGGCGGACCCCAAGTCAAGGCCGCCACATCGGAAGAGAAGCGCGAGTTCGTCAAGGGAGCCATCGAATTCCTGAAATCGCAAGGAGAGTTCTTTTCCGGCCTGCCCCAACCACGCGACCCGGGCGTCACCCTTCCGCTGCTGCGCAAGACGTTCAACGATGCGCTTGAGCTGATAAAAAGCGACGCCAGTCCTGATGCATGGGAAATTACCGCCAAGCTGCACGGTACTTACACCGATGCAGTGCGGAATCTGCTCACCGCATCGACCAGGCCCGCACGGGGCAGTAAAACCACCCCACCGACGCTCAAAAGCCTGTACGAACGCCACCACGCGGACATAGAGTCTTTCGCAATCCCGGTGGATAGCGGCGCCGACGAACTCATCACCGAACTTGAGGCCACGCTACCGGCGAATCCGACAAGAGACCAGCGGAACCGGCACCGAATGCTAGGTGAGGCGCGTCGGCGCATGAAGCTGAGCACGGCCACGGTGACGATGAACTACGCCGACCTGTTCAAGCCGAACGCATCGAACGCCGGGACATTACCGGCCGGGATGACGGTCAGGTTTTCCAGCACCATACCGTCCTACCTGCGTGCCGGATTGCAACAGGTTGTGATCCGCATGGGGAGTGCCGTCCTAGAGCCCAACAGCACGTTGATGCTGGCACTGGATTTGCGGAAGGTCGGAGGCGGACACGACGCGTACCGATTCACGCGACTGGATCTCGCCAGCGGTCGGACGCCGCAGATCGAAGTCTTGGTGGAGCGCCAGAGCACGCTGCTTGGCGAGAATCTTGGCACTACCGAACGCAGCGCTCTCCAGAAGAGATTCGACGGCGCCGGATTCAAGCGCGACTCGAGCTATAGCTCGCAAAGCGATTTCGACCAGGCGCTGATAGGAGTCGGGGAAGCACCTGACAGCCACCTTTCGGGCCTGTCTGGTCTGACCTTCAAGCGGGAAGGCGCGCATCCGACCTCTCCTTCGACGTCCGGCGAGTACCGCATCAACCTGCACGAAATCGCGGTGTTCGATCGTGCGTACAACAGCAGCATCTCGCGCCTGGGGCGCGCAGGCCGGACGCTGAAAGGCGCCGCCTACACAGTCGTGCACGAGCTGGGCCATGCCGCGGACTGGAGGGCACTGCGCACCACGGCAACGGCCACCAAGACTGCGGAGAATGCGATGCTCGCCGAGTTCGGAACCGGGCCGAACAGGTGGGGGTTCGGAGCCAATGCGACCGAAGCGCAGCGTGCCCGCTACCGAGTACTGGACACTTCGATAGCTGGCGTCCGCAACGCGCAGATGGCGGCGCGTTCACGCTCTGGCGCGCGCTGGCAGAGGAACGGCAACACCAACGAGATCACGCACAGCGTGACCCGGGGCAATCGCAGCCCGGCATTCCAGGCAGCAGCAGCCCGCGACGACGGTCCCGGCAACCCGCGTATGCCAACCAACTACCCCGGTGTCGATCCCGACCACCTGCTCGACGAGTACTACGCCGAGTGTTTCGCCATGTACCAGACCAATCCAGATCTCCTGAGGCGTATTCGGCCGAATGTCCATGCGTTCTTCCAGAGGGATCTACCCAAATGAACCGGACATTCGCTCCTGTCGTCGCCGCAAGCGCGCAGAAGGCCGCAACCATCAGGCACGGCCGAAGCGTCGCCGCGCCGACGCATCCGTTGGAACAGGCAGCGGATCGGGCAGTCACGCGGGCATTGCCGGAGTATGGCGCGCACGACATGGCCGAATCCATGCCTTCGTCGGCAACAGATTCGACAACGTCGGCGCCGAGGATCGTCGAACGTGAATTGTTGCGCCCCGGGCAACCGCTCGCCGTACCGATCCGCAGTTATTTCGAACCGCGCTTTGGCTGCGACTTCTCCGAGGTCCGCATCCACGACGACGACCTGGCCCATCGTTCGGCCCGCATGATCGGCGCACAGGCATACAACGCCGGCCAACACATCGTGTTCGGTCGCGGACGCTGGCAACCGGACACCCCGCGTGGCCGGAGCCTGCTTGCCCACGAACTCGCGCACGCCGTCCAGCACGCGCCGGATCATGGCGATGCGGCGTCCCGCGTGTGGCGGAAGCTCGACATCACCGCTTTCGACGCTGGCTCCTTCACCGATGTGCAGCTCCTGGCCTACCTGCAGAAGCTGCGCGATACCAACAAAATCGAAGACAACAGCGACAGCGACGACAAGGCGCGCGGTGTGGTCAGAAACTGGCTGGCGGGTGGCGACGATTTCGCTCTCGATCCCGATCTGAAAGTGCTTCTGATCAAGGAGATGCAGTCGGGTTTCACGGGCGACGACGACGAGCGGGCGATCCTCAACCTGCTGGAGAACAGCGCACGCGGCGACGTCGAAACGATATTCGACCCTGGGAAGATCGATCCGGACGACCTCGACAGCGACTTCCATGGCGACGAAGAGGATGCGCTGCAGTCCTTCTACGACCGGCTTTTCGTCGGCGGCAGGAAAGCTGCGATGAAGGGCGGCGCCGCGTTCACAGCCGAAGGCGGGGCAACTCTCGCCGCTCCCTACTCGCATGCGGCGCTGCGGATCATGATTGACGAGCAGATGGGGCACATCGACCGTATCGTCCGCGACCGCGTCCCGGACGACAGGGGCTGGATGTCGGAGAAGCTGGCGCGAGCCTTCGCCCCCGTGCTGGAAGCGCAGCTCAGGGCGCTGCCGGCCGACCAGCGCGATGCGGCGGCGCAGGATCTGGCCGGCGACCGCGTGCAGAAGGATTCGCAGGCCAAGCTGATCGACGGACAGATGGCCAAGGCTGCTACGCCGCTGCAGTCCCAACTGCTCGGCCGGAAACAGATCTCGCTGCGCGCCGAGGTGCTACTCCTGGATATGGCGATGCAGGTGGCGTTCCGCGACATCGCTATGGCCGCGCCGACGGTCCCGGCCGATTTCCAGAAACTCACCACGCCGCTCGACGCCGCGACCAAGAAGTCGGCAAAGGAAGCGATCACGCCGATGACGTCCGACGAAGTGGTCGCCGAAGCCAGCGGCGCCGTGGCGCCGCCTGCGCCGGCATTCAAGCCAGAGCTGCCCGACAAAACCAAGTACGTGGACAAGCTCAAGGCTCGCATCCCGCTGTTGATCGACGAATCCCACGCGTCGGCGAAGACCCGTACGAAGAAGGAGCACGACGATCCGAAACTCACCCGATCGATGGATGCGATGCAGGCCATCGCCAATCAGGCCAAAGACGAGGTCGACCTGGTGTTCGGCGCCCTCTACGAAAAGAAGAAATTCAGTGCTTTCCAGGGCGACAAGCGCAGCAAGTCCGGAGTCCTGCTGAAGAAAGGCAATCTGCGCGACGTATGGCAGGTCGAAGAGGATCGGCGCAAGGCCGACCCAAGCTACAAGAAGCGATCGGCCAAGTTCTGGCTGTTTTACCTCATCCAGAACGACGATGGGATCGACCAGATCAACCTGGCGCACGACGCCTCTCCTTCGTTCGGCAAAGAATCGAGGGCCCTGAATGACGAGGCGAAGTTGATCAGAAAGGCCGGCGATCCATTCGTCTCGTCCGAGCAGACCCGGTTGTTCGAGATCGGCCGCGCATGGGATGCCTTCGCCCAGGGTAAGGACGTTCTGATACAGCTGTTCAAGAACCCGGACGCAACGGAGGACCGCCGCTTCCTGTGGGACATGTACTTCACCCTGATGCACGAATACCTGCACAAACTGGCGCACAGGGACTACGACAAGTACGCCGAGAAACTCGGGGGCGAGGACAGCACGGAAGGCAATACCCTGATCGAAGGCGTCGATTCCCTGCTGACCGAGATCGCCTGGTCGAACGCGGTCTCCCACGCCAGTCTGCCGACGGTGCGCACCGTGGTCGAACCCGATGCGATGAAGGCCAAGTTGCCGTTCGACCCAGACTTGCTGCCCACCATGCCGCATCGCCGCTACGACACCTATGAACAGGCCACACGCCTAGTTTCTGCGGTCGGAATCCGCAACTTGTACGCCGCGTACTTCCAGGGGAAGGTCACGCTGATTGGAGGGCCATGACATGGCAGTTGATTGTGACGTCGCGATGCGTGCATTGGCCGAGGGTCGCTGGCCGGAATGGCGGGGCCTGCCCGGCGGCTGCACGCTCGCGGCCCTCGATGCGGCTTTTGGCGGCTCGACCGTCCTGGACGCCGAAACCACACTGGGTTCCGAGCGCACTGTCTGCACCCGTTCCAGCATGAACGATCTGCCACTCACGGTATGGCACCAGGCACAGCAAGCGCTGCTGGTCGAGTACGAAATTCCGGAGTCTCCCGTGGAAGCGCCGACGTTCGGCAAGGCAACTGTCTTCAGGTTCGACGTTGCCTGGGGTTTGGGAATCCTCGCAAGAGGGGAGTGGGTTGTTCCCGATCGGGGCCTGGCGTTGATCGTCAGGCCGGATGGCAACGTGGTCGGTTGCCTAGGGTTCACCGCCACCGACATCGACCACTATGCGGCCGCACTTCGCCCGCGCCGAAATGCACGTGTCATGCCCCAGCCGAGGCATGTCCAGGGGAGCCCCCTGCCATGAGCCTCTCCACCTCCCCGAAACTGATCAAGGGCGGCCTGGTCATCCTGCCGCCTGGCGGCAAGGGCGCGCCCAGGCGCACCATCGCGCTGCAGTACAACCCGGACACGCTGACGCGCAGTTACCAGGTCCAGGGCAGTGGTGGCGATGGAGGCGGCGAACGCGCGCAGCCGTTCCGGCTCAAGGGGCCGGCGATCGAGACGCTGAAGATCGATGCCGAGATCGATGCCACCGACCAGCTCGAATTTCCCGAGCGCAACGCCCCGGCGATCGCCCATGGCATCGCGCCGCAGCTCGCCGCTCTGGAAGCGCTGGTGAATCCGTCGGTGGAAGAACTGCAGGCGCTCGACAGTCTCGCTTCGCGCGGCACTCTGGAAATCATTCCGGCCGAAGCCCCGCTGGTGCTGTTCGTGTGGAACCGCGATCGCGTCGCGCCGGTACGCATCACCGAGTTGTCGATCACCGAGGAAGCCTTCGATCCCGCGCTCAATCCCATTCGCGCCAAGGTCAGCCTGGGCATGCGGGTGATGTCGACCGACGACCTGGGTTTCCGCCACTACGGCGGCGCCCTGTTCCTCAACCACCTGCGCACGCGCGAAGCGCTGGCCGGCCAGGCCAGCGATGCCACCTTGCAGTCGCTGGGACTGGACGCGCTGCCATGAGGACGCTTCCATGAGAACCCCGCCATGACCACCGATCCCATCCAGTTGCTGATCGACGCCGGCGCCATTCCCAGCGAGCCGTTCGATCCGCTCAGCCGTTATCGCGGCATACCCCTCGCGCTGTACGTCGCGGCTGCGGAGGCGCCGCCGCTGGCTTACGTCAAACGCCGTTTCATTCCGCAGCGCCAGCAGATTCCGATAGCGATGGAAGTCGGCATCGCCGCCTATGACCGCCCCGACCTGCTCGCCGCGCGCACCTTGGGCAGTCCGTTGTTGTACTGGCGGATCGCCGATGCCAATGCCGTCGCCGATCCCGCCGACCTGACCCGCGAACCGGGCAACACGGTGGCGATTCCGACCGGGGGCGCCTGAGCATGGATGCACGCGGGCTCAGGCTGTCGCTGCTGATCGGTCCGGTCCCGGTGCCGGCGCCACGTGAAATCGTGGAAGCCCTGGTCTCGGCCAAGGTCGAAGCCGGATCCGGCGATACGCAGAGCGGCTTCGAGCTGACCTTCGAACTGCCGGCGCGCTCGCCGTTGCGCACGCTGTTCCTGATCAGTGGCGGCGGCGGTGGCGTGCCGTTGATGCGGGTGGTGCTGGTGGTCACCCTGGGCGGCAGCGACGAGGTGATCGTCGATGGCATGGCGACCAACGTGGACACCGTGCCCGGCGAAGGCGGCATCGCCCGGCTGGTGGTGAAAGGCAAGGACATGTCGGCGCTGATGGATGTGATCGAGATCCCCGGCCTGCCATTCCCGGCCATGCCTCCCTCGGTGCGGGTGCTGTTGATCCTGGCCAAGTACACCGCGCTGGGGGTGATGCCGCTGGTGATCCCCAGCCTGGTCGACGAACCACCGTTGCCGACCGAGCGCATACCCACCCAGCAGGGTTCCGACTATGCCTACATCAAGCGGCTCGCCGGTGAAGCGGGCTACGTGTTCTACCTGGAACCGGGTCCGGCACCGGGCGCCAGTTTCGCCTATTGGGGCCCGGAGATCCGCGTGGGCGAACCGCAAGCGGCGCTGACCACCGGCATGGATGCGATGACCAACGTCGAGCAGCTGTCGTTCAACTTCGATCGCGAACGCAAGAAGATGCCGATCGTCTATTTCCAGGAAGGCAACAGCAAGGTCGGTATCCCGGTGCCGATTCCCGATGTCACGCCCTGGAGCCCGCCACTCGGACTGATCCCGCCATTGCCGCCCAAGGTCGAGAAGCTGGCCGACACCGCGCACATGAGCGTGGCCGGCGCGCTGTCCAAGGGCCTGGCCTATGCCTCGCAGAACGGCGATTCGGTGTTCGGCAGCGGCCAGCTCGACGTGGTGCGCTACGGGCGCGTGCTGAAGTCGCGGCGGCTGGTCGGCGTGCGCGGCGCCGGTGAAGCGTTCGACGGCCTCTACTACGTCAAGAGTGTCAGCCACCAGATCGAACGCGGTTCCTACAAGCAGAGTTTTTCGCTGGCCCGCAATGGCCTGGTTTCCACCGTGCCGAGGGTACCGGTATGAGCGAGGGACGTTTCTTCGGCAAGTATCGCGGTTCTGTGCGCAACAACATCGATCCGATGATGAAGGGCCGGCTGATCGTGGAAGTGCCGGATGTCGGCGGCAACCTGCTCAGCAGTTGGGCGATGCCGTGCCTGCCGGTGACCGGCATGAACATGGGCATGTTCACCGTGCCGCCCATCGGCGCCGGGGTCTGGGTGGAATTCGAGCGCGGCGATCCGGACTACCCCATCTGGGTCGGTGGTTTTTACGCCGAAGCGGATGTGCCGGCGATGGCGCGGATGGTGCCGCCGGGGGTTTCCGGCATCACCCTGCAAACCCTGGCGAAGAACGGCATGGTGATCAGCGACGTGCCCGGGCCCACCGGCGGCATCCTGTTGCAGACCACCTCAGGCGCGATGATCTCGGTCAGCGAGGTCGGCATCGTGCTGTCCAACGGCAAGGGCGCCACGATCAACCTCACCGGGCCCACCGTCGATATCAATCTTGGCGCGCTGACGGTGATGTGATGCCGATGCCCATCGTCCACCTCGGCGCGACCGTCCTGTGCATGCATGCGGGCAATGCGGTGCCGGCCATGCCGTTCGCGCGTGTGCTGGTGTCCGGGCAACCGGTGGTGCAGATCACCACGCCACACGTCATCGTCGGTTGCACGCAGGCAAGCGTTCCGGCGCCGTTCTGCGCCAGTGGCCAATGGTTGAACGGCGCCGGCCGGGTACTCGCTGGCGGCCTGCCGGTCGCGGTCGTCGGCGGCACCGCGGTCTGCCTGGCTCCGGGCACCGGCCTGCAGGCGGTGGCCACGCAGACCCGCGTGCTGGCGACGTAGGGAGACCCAGTCCATGTCCCATCTCGACTTCCCGTATCGCATCGATGGCCGCGGCCGCAGCGCCCAGACCGACGACGCAGGACACATCCGCGATCTCATCGAACAGTTGCTGCTCACCGCGCCCGGCGAACGCGCGATGCGCCCGGACTTCGGCGGCGGCCTGCTGCACCTGCTGTTCGAGCCCAACGGCAGCATGGTCTCCGAGACCGCGCAGACGCTGGTCCAGGCAGGCCTGCAGGAACACCTGGCGCACCTGATCGCGGTCGAACGGGTGCAGGTCCTCAACCTGGACAGCACCTTGCTGGTCGAGGTGGACTACCGCCTCCGCCGCGACGGCAGCACGCAGCACGCGGTGGTCTCCGTGCCGGGGAGCGACGCATGAAGTACCACTGCTGCGAGCCGTTGCGCCTGGAGACGTTGCGCCGTTTCGGCAGCGACAACGCCATCGATTTCATCGAAGTGCTGGATCGCGCCGCGCCACCCGGCGTGCCGCGCCAACGTACGCTGTTCGTACGCCTGTTGCGCGACGGCTTCAGCCTGCTGCCCGACAATCTGCGCATCGACGGCGGCGAACGCTTCCCGCGCGTGGGCGTGGTCTGGTGCGCGCCAGCCGACGACTTGCCGCCCGAGGCCGAACCTGGCCTGGTCGATGAAGTCGACGATCCGGCGCGGACCCTGGTGGTGCGCACCGACAGCGAAGGCGATCACTCCCGCTACACCCTGCATCTGCTCGCCAACTCCGGCAGCGACGAAGCGCCAGACGGCTTCGATCCACGCCTGTCTAACATCGCCTTCTCGTTCAAGGTCGAATGTCCGTCGGAATTCGATTGCGCGACGCACGCGCCCTGCCCGCCTGCCCCGACAAGCGCGCCCAACATCGATTACCTGGCCCGCGACTATCCCGGCTTCCGCCGCTTGATGCTGGATCGCCTGGGTCTGCTGACGCCTGGCTGGACGGAGCGCTCCGCCGCGGATATCGGCATGACCCTGGTGGAATTGCTGGCCTATGCCGCCGACCAGTTGGCGTACCGGCAGGATGCCATCGCCAACGAAGCCTATCTGTCCACCGCACGTCGGCGGGTATCGGTGCGGCGGCATGCGCGATTGGTCGACTACCGCCTGCACGAGGGCTGCAATGCGCGCGCGTGGGTTCATGTGCAACTGGCCGATACTGATGGCGAAGTTATTCTCGCCAAGGGCATGCCCTTGCTCAGCCGAGTCGTGGATGCGCCGGATGTGATGGCGCGAGACAGCCGCGAGGAGCGCGCGGCGCTGGACACCGCGCCAGTGATCTTCGAGACCGCGCACAAGGCGCGCCTGCACGGCGCCTGCAACCAACTGCGCTTCTACACCTGGGGCGATCGCAATTGTTGTTTGCCGCGCGGCGCCACCGCAGCAACGCTTTACGGCCATCCACCGCTGCAAGCCGGCGACGTACTGGTGCTGAGCGAGTTGCGCAATCCCGACAACGGCAAGGAGCAGGACGCCGATCGCGAACACCGTTGGGCGGTGCGCCTGGTGGAAGTGGATGCCATCGAGGATCCTTCCGGCGCCTTGTTCGGCGCGACCCCGGTCGATGGTCCGCTCGAGGTCACCCGGATCGCGTGGCACCCCGGCGATGCGCTGCCGTTCCCGTTGTGCCTGAGCGTGGAAGACGAGGCGGAACCGGTCAGCGTGGCGCTGGGCAATATCGTGCTGGCCGATCACGGCCGCACCGTAGTGGATCGACCCTTGTCGGAAGTGAGCGGCGCGGTGCGTCGTCGTGCGCCGCCGATAGCGGAGACAGGCCGTTGCGGTCGCGTGGAGACGCCAGCGATCCCGGTGCGCTACCGGCCCGACTTGCCGGAGGCGCCGATCAGCCATGGTTTCGACATGGTCGGCTTGCTGGCGACCTTGCCGGACGATCCCGTCAACGCCTTCTGGCCCGCGAGCCAGTTGCTCGCGCTGGATGCGCGCCATGCCCTGCCCAGCATCAGCCTGACCGCCGCGGGCGATGCGCAAGCATGGACGCCGCAGCACGATCTACTGGGCAGCGATGCGCTGGATCGGCATTTTGTCGTGGAGACGGAGCATGACGGCCATGCGCGATTGCGCTTTGGCGACGATCACCACGGCCTGCGACCGAAGCGCGGCACCGAATTCAGCGCGCGCTATCGCATCGGCAACGGTCGCGCCGGCAACGTCGGCGCCGAAGCGCTGCGCCACCTGGTCTTCGATCCGGACCTCTACGACGATCCGTCGGAGTTGCCGGATCCCAGCCGGATCCTCAGCGTGGAGAATCCCCTGCCCGCCACGGGCGGCGTGGATCCGGAGGACATCGAGGCCGCGCGTCGTGATGCGCCGCAGGCGTTCCGCACCCAGGAACGCGCAGTGACCGCCGCCGACTATGCCGAAGTGAGCCAGCGCAGCGGCGAAGTCGCCCGCGCCGCCGCGACGTTCCGCTGGACCGGCAGCTGGCACACGGTATTCGTCAGCGCCGACCGGCCCGGCGGCGCCGCGATCGACGATGCGTTCGAAGCTCGCCTGCGCCGGCACCTGGAGCGTTTCCGCATGGCCGGCTACGACCTGGAAGTCGATGGTCCGCGTCCGGTGCCTCTGGATATCCGCCTGCATCTCTGTGTCGAGCCCGGCTACTTCCGCGCCGATGTCGTCGCCGCCGTCGAGCGCAGGTTGAGCGCGCGCATGCACAGCGATGGCAGCCTGGGGCTGTTCCACCCGGATCGTTTCAGCTTTGGCGATCCGGTGTACCTGAGCGCGGTGGTCGCCGCCGCGCAGGCGGTGGAAGGCGTGGCGTCGGTGCGCGTGGATCGCTTCCGTCGCGCGATCAACGGCAGCAATGCCTCGCTGGAAGAAGGCGTGATCCGCATCGGTCGCCTGGAAATCGCCCAGCTTGCCAACGATCCCAACTTCCGCGAGCGCGGTCGCCTGATGCTGTCCGCAGGAGGTGGTCAATGAATCCGCTGACACCCTTGCCGAAAGCCGGGATCAACCTGCCTCCACCCGGCAGCGAAGCCTGCGGTTGCTGCGTCGGAGTCGATGCCAGCACGCCGCAGGCGCATCCCAACCGGCACGGCCTGTCCGCCGTGTCGTATCGCATCGGCGCGCATGCGCAGTTTCGCGAGAGCCTGATCGCCGGCCTGTCGGATTCCGGCTTCGAACCGTTGTCGTCGCTGCTGACCCGCGACGACGACGATTTCACCATCGGCCTGATCGATGCCTTCGCCTGCGCCGCCGATGTACTGACGTTCTACCAGGAACGCATCGCCAACGAGTCTTGGCTGCGCACGGCCACCGAGCGGACCTCGTTGCAGGAGATGGCGCGGTTGATCGGCTATCGCCTGCGACCCGGCCTGGCCGCCGAGACCTGGCTGGCATTCGCGCTGGAACCGCCGCGCGAGCCACCGCCGGACGCGCCGAAGGATCCGGGGTCGTTCGTCACCGGCATTCCGACCACGCTGACCCTGGAAGCAGGCTTGAAGGTGCAGAGCGTGCCCGGTCCCGGCGAGAAGCCGCAGACCTTCGAGACGATGGAAACGATAGCCGCGCGTCCACAATGGAACGCGGTTCGACCGTGGCTGGCGCTGCCGCGCTGGCCGATCAAGGGCGACCGCCACGCATGGTTGCAGGGCGTGAAAACCAGCCTCAAACCGGGCGACGCCTTGCTGATCGCCGGCGCCGAGTTCGAAGCGGACACGGGTAGCAACCGCTGGGATTTCCGCATTCTCAGCGAGGTGATTCCCGACAACGCCAACGACCGTACCTATGTCGCGTGGCGGCGCGGACTGGGATCGGTGTATCCGTCGATGTCGCCTGCAGCCAGCGGCGTGCGCGTGTTCGCACTGCGCCAGCGCGCCTCGATCTTCGGTCACAACGCGCCGATGTGGCGGACCATGCCGGAAGATTTCAAGACAGCCTATGATCCGCCCCCCTCGGGACCGATTGAGCTGGAGAGCAGGGTCAATCTCGAGTTCAACACCCCGGCCACCGGCATCGCCAGCGACATGCCGTCATGGCCCGGGTTCGTGATCTCGCCGATGGGCCCCGGATTTGTCGATCTGGATGCCGCGTATCCGGCGATCGCGCCCGGCAGCTATGCGGTGCTGGCGCACGGTCAGTACGACAGCTCCGGAGAATCGACGAGCAGCACTTACGTGGAGCTGTACAGGATTGCCGGCGTTTCCGATGTTTCGCGTGACGAGTTCGCCCTGTCCGGAAAATCCACGCGCCTGCGACTGGAAGGCGGAAACTACGCCGAGTTTGCCGGACGAGTACGCCAGACGCGAGTCTTCGCGCAGTCGGAGGAATTGCAGTTCACCGCCTATCCCGTCACTGATGCCGTCGTCGGTGAGTATGTGCCGGTGGCGGTCGGGCCGGACGGGCTGGACGCGGGCCGTCGGGTGATCGTGCAAGGCGAGTCGGCCGCGGGCGGCGGCACCGTCGTTCATCCGGCCACGTTGCTGGAGGTCACCGCACAGGGGGAGTACGCCAGCCTGCGGATCACCCCGCCGTTGCCGCAAGCGCTGCGTCGCGATTCGGTCCACGTCACCGTCAACGTCGCCTTCGCCCGCCATGGTGAAACCGTTGCACAGGTTCTCGGATCCGGCGACGCTTCCCAGCAACACCAGCGTTTCGAATTGAAGCAATTGCCATTGACCTATCGCGCCGCGCCGACCGAATTGGGCGCGGCCAGCGAATTGACCGTACGCGTGGGTGGCGTCGAATGGAAGGAGCGTCGCAGCCTGTACGGCAGCGACATGAACGCTCGCGTCTACACCGTGCAGGACGACGAAGCCGGTCGCCTTTGGCTGCGTTTCGGTGACGGCAACAACGGCGCACGCCTGCCCAGCGGCAGCCAGAACCTGCGCGCCAGCTATCGCAAGGGCCTGGGCCGCGACGGCAACGTCCGCGCTGAAACACTGACCCAGCTGATGACGCGCCCGCTGGGCTTGAAAGGCGTCGCCAACCCCTTGCCCGCCGCGGGCGGTACCGACCCGGAACCGGCGGAACAGGCGCGCGAGTCGATGCCGCTGGGCACGCGCACGCTGGGGCGCGCGGTGTCCCTGCTCGACTACGAACACTTCGCCCTCGCCTACACCGGCATCGCCAAGGCGCAGGCGGCCGTGCTGCGGCTCAGGCACGGGCCGGTGATCGCGCTGACCGTCGCCGGCCAGGACGGCGTGGCCATCGGTCCGGACAATCCGGTCTGGAACAACCTGCGCGATGCCCTGCGGGACAGCGGCGATCCGCATGTGCGGGCGCATCTGCTCGGCTATCAGGCAAGCACGTTCCGACTCGGACTGAAGGTCAAGTGCGATCCCGAACGCGAGGAAAAAACCGTGCTGGCGGCGGTCGAGCTCGCGTTGCGCGATGCCTTCTCGTTCGCGCGCCGTCGACTCGGGCAACCGGTGCAGCAGTCGGAGGTCGTCGCGGTCGTGCATGCCGTACCGGGCGTGATCGCGGTGGATCTGGATCTGCTGTACGGCGGCAGTACGCCATATGCGCAGACGCTGCCATCGCGACAGACGCGCCT
This sequence comes from Pseudoxanthomonas sp., assembly GCA_041919795.1. Taxonomy (GTDB): domain Bacteria; phylum Pseudomonadota; class Gammaproteobacteria; order Xanthomonadales; family Xanthomonadaceae; genus Pseudoxanthomonas_A. The sequence goes on from JAYRTC010000008.1 coordinate 55,323, forward strand.
GCTTGCTTCGCGCATGCGCGTGTCCTCCGACCACCCCTGGCCGGCGGAGTTGCTGACCCTGGATCCCAGTCCGCTGGATCGCCTGGAGGCCATGCCATGAGCTTCGACGCCGACAGCCTGGCCCGTCTGCTGCCCAGCATCGTCCGCCTCCGCGACAGCGAACAAGGCGAACCGCTGGCGGCCCTGCTGCGCCTGTTCGCACGGGAACTGGAAGCGCTGGAAGAGGACATCGAACAGCTCTACGACGACCAGTTCATCGAGACCTGCGAAGACTGGGTGGTGCCTTATATCGGCGACCTGATCGGTTACCGCTCGCTGCATGGCACCCGGGTCGAGGTCGCGTCGCCGCGCGCGGAGGTCGCCAATACCATCGCCTACCGTCGCCGCAAGGGTACGGCCTTGATGCTGGAGCAACTGGCCCACGACCTGGGCGACCGGCCGGCGCACGTGGCCGAGTTCTTCGAACAACTCGCCGGCACGCAGTACATGAAGCATCTTCGCCCGCAGGCGCTGGCCACCGCGCCGTTGCGCTCACAGGCGGCGATGCGCGCCCTCGGCGGACCGTTCAACCGGGTCGCCCACACCATCGAGGTGCGTCGCCCGCCCCTGCAACGACCGGGTGCGGGCGGTCGCTACAACATCCCCAATGTCGGCCTGTTCCTGTGGCGCCTGCTGCCGCTGCCGTTGTCGAATGTCGATCTGGTCGCGGATCCCGGCGATCCGGGTGGTACGCGTTATCGCCTGAATCCGCTGGGCGCCGACCTGGCGTTGTTCCGCAACCCGCTGCGCGAAGCGTCGATCGCCTCGTTGAGCGAACCGGTGCACGTGGCCGGGCGCTTGCGGATACGGCAGATGGCCGCCGATGTGCGTGCCGCACAGGCACCGACCGCCAGCGATGAGCTCCGCCGTCGCGATGGCTACGGCTACCGCGATGTCGAAGGCGAGTCCGACCGCAATGGCGAGAGTGAAGGCGTGGTGCTGTGGCGGCCCGCCGCGATGGCCGGCGAATGGGAACAGGTACCGCTGGAGGACATCGTCATCGCCGATCTGCGCGATCTGTCCGGCGGCGACTGGAATCATCAGGATGCGATTCCTCCCGGTCGGATCGGACTGGATCCCGAACGCGGTCGCGTTGTCCTGGGCAGCGGCATGGCGATGCCGCTGCGCGCCAGCTTCCACCAGGGCGCCGCGCGCGCGATCGGTGGCGGCGAATACGCCCGCACGCCACCCGGCGAAACATTGGACATCCAGCACAGGGCGAGCGCCGGCGAAGACCTGCAACCGCACCTCGACGAGATTGCGGACGGGGGTCGGCTGATCATCAACGACAGCCTCACCTATGCCGGTACGCCGCAGTTCAGTGTCGCGCCCGCCGGGCCAGGAGGCGAGGGCCGACAGGTGATCGTGGCCGCGCGCGACGGCGCTCGCCCCCTGCTGGCCAGTGCCGGTGACCTCTCGCTGGATATCGCCGAGCGCGGTGAACTGGTGCTGGACGGCCTGGTGATCGGCGGCGGCGCGTTGCTGCTGCCCGACGCCGGCGGCAGCGAACCGCGCCATCTGCGCCTGCGCCACTGCACCCTGGTGCCCGGCCATGCGCTGGATCCCACCGGCAATCCCACCGCCCCGGGCGCCCCCAGCCTGGTGATCGCCGATCCCCTGGCACGCGTGACCCTGGAGCAATGCATCGTCGGTCCGTTGCAGGTGGTGGCCGGGGCCAGCGTCGAACTGATCGACTGCATCGTCGATGCCGGCGGCGCCAGTGCCGTGGCCTACCAGGGCATCGATATCGCCAACGCCGCGCCCGGCGGCGATCTGTCGGCCGTCGCCTGCACCGTGATCGGCAAGGTCCATGCCCAGCGCGTGATGCTGGCGTCCGACAGCCTGTTCTTCGCACGCCTGGACGCCAGCGACGATTGGCCGGCCGCCTTCTGGATCCAGCGCACCCAGGAAGGGTGCGTGCGTTTCTGCTGGCTGCCGGCCGACGCCATCGCGCCACGCCGCTATCGCTGCCTGCCGGATGCGACCCATCCGGATGTTCGACCGCACTTCGCATCGCTGCGCTATGGACAGCCGCAGTACCTGCAACTGCGCGGCAGCACCGCGGACGCGATCTTCCACGGCGCCAGCGACGAGGGCGAAATCGGCGTGATGCATGCGCTGGAGCAACCCTTGCGCGAAGCCAACCTGCGTATCCGCCTGGACGAGTACCTGCGCCATGGATTGAGCGCGGGCCTTTATTACGCCACCTGATGGAGCCACTCCCATGGCCACCGACTTCTCCCGCATCCGCCACGACCCCCTGCTCGACTGGAGCGGCATCCAACTCAAACAAGGCAGCGTGCTGCTGGATGCCGATGCCAACGAACTGGTCGCCGTACTCGACCGCCGCCTGCGTGCACTCGCCAGCGACGTGCTGGGTCGCGCCACTGTCTCGCAGACCACACCGGACGGTTTTCGCATCACCGTGGCCGGTGGAGAGCTGCGGATCGATCGCGGTCGCCTGTATGTGGACGGACTGCTGGCGGAAAACCACGGTGGCGGCGCCGCCGGGTTCGATGCCTTGTTGGCCGAACCGAACAACGTCGAACCGTTGCGCTACAGCACACAGCCTTATCTGCCAAGTCCGCCACCACTTCCGACTAGTGGACGTCACCTCGTCTACCTGGATGTCTGGCAGCGCGAGGTCACCGCGCTGGAACATCCGGACCTGGTCGAGAACGCGGTCGGCGTCGATACCGCTTCGCGCTTGCAGACCGTCTGGCAAGTACGCGTATTGCCCGAGGACGCCGGCAATGCCAGCTGTGGCACGCCCGATGGCGAAGTGAACGGATGGCCGGCGCTTGTCGCAGCCAGCGAGGGTCGCCTGAGCACCGGCACCCACGACGTGCCGCCGCTGGATGATCCCTGCGAACTGCCCCCGACCGGCGGTTATCGTGGACTGGAAAACCAGCTGTATCGCGTCGAGATCCACGACCCCGGCACAGCGGGCGGCGGCGCCACCTTCAAGTGGTCGCGCGAGAACGCCAGCGTCGGCGCGCGCGTGGCCACGTTCGTGTCCGCTTCCGAACTGGAACTCGAAACGCTGGGCCGCGACGACGTGCTCGGCTTCAACGACGGCGACTGGGTCGAGATCCTGGACGATGCCCTTGAGTTCTCCGGCGCGCCCGGCGAAATCCGCCGCATCGACATTCCGGAACCGGGCAATCGCCGCATCGTGCTGTCGGCAGCGCTGCCGGCGGCGATGTTGCCGGCGACGTTTCCCGACAGCTCGCTGCCGGAAAAGAACAATCTCCGCGTAAGGCGCTGGGACCAGCGCGGCAAGGTCTTCCGCGCCAATGCCAATGGCAGCACAACCCAGGTGCATGACCTGGATGCGGCCACCACTACCGGCGCGATTCCGGTGCCCGCCGCCGGCGTGGCGCTGATCCTGGAAAACGGCGTCACCGTTTCCTTCGACAGCGTCGGCGCGCGCGGCTTCCGCAGTGGCGACTGGTGGGCATTCACCGGCCGCACCGCCGACGCGAAGGTCGAGACGCTCGAACAGGCGCCACCACGCGGCACCCATCATCATTACGCCCGGCTGGGCATCTGGGACGTCGCCAGCAACACCGTCAGCGACTGCCGGCACCAGTGGCCGCCTGCGGGCGGCGACGACTGCGCCTGCACCCAATGCGTCAGTCCGGAACAGCACAACAGCGGCCAGCTGACCCTCCAGACCGCGGTCGATCGCTTGCGTGATCGTGGCGGCACCGTCTGCCTGCAACCAGGCAATTACGTGCTGGCCGAACCGGTGCGCATCGCCGGCAGTCGCGCCATCACCGTTCGTGGCCAGGGTCCGACCACGGTCGTGGCCGCGCCCGGCACTGCGTTCCGCATCGAATCCAGCATGGCCATCGCCATCGAGCGACTGACGGTGCTGTCGCTGGGCCGCGAATCGGCGATCGAGCTGCGCACGGTGATGGGAGTGACCCTGCACGATCTGTTGCTGTACGCCTTCCAGAACAACGACTGGCGCGGCGCGGCGATTTCGCTGGCTGGCCTGTGCGCGGCGGTGAGCGTGCGCGACAACCTGATCCTCGCCGCCGACGGCATCCGTACCGAGAGTGGCCGCAATGAAGACGGTGCCGGATTCGCCCTGCTCGCGGGCCTCACCATCGAGCGCAACCTGCTGTCGTGCCAGCGCCGTGGTATCGCGCTGGAAGGCACCGTCGCCTGGCTCTGGGACAATCGCATCGTCGGCAACCAGTTGCTGACCAGTCGCAACGGCGGTGTGCTGATCGGCGGCCTGGATGCGCCGGCCAGTTCGCTGCATCTGAGCGACAACTTTCTCAACGTTCCGGGCAACGGCATCGCCTGCGGTATCGGTGGCGCCTGGATTACCCACAACAAGGTGCGTTGCCAGGCACAGGAGAACCGGACCGGTATCTTCGATGGCATTGCCCTGGTCGCCGGACTGGACCCCTCCGGAGCCGACCAGGTGCATGTACTGGGCAACCAGATCAGTGGCTTCAGCGGAAGCGGACTCGCCATCCGCGCGCCGGTACGCGACCTGGTGGTCAAGCTCAACATCATCACCACCTGCGGCAATGGCATCGTGATGGAGGAAGACGCCGAATCCGCCTCCGTCAGCGTCGAAAACAACCACATCCGCGACATCGTCGGCGGCACCGAAAATAACGACGCCGCCATCGTCGCCGGCATCTCGATCCTGCGCACCGCCAGCGCCACCATCGCCGGTAACCAGGTCCACGAGGTCGCGGTCGACCAGCGCCTGCGCGCCCTGTCCGCCGGCGTCATGATTTCCGGCGTCGAACGCTCGCGGATCCACGGCAACGAAATCAGCCGCATCGGCCCGCCCGCGCGGATCAGTGGCCGCGCCGTTGGCGTCCTGGTCCGTGCGCCACTCGAACAGACCGAGATCGCGCAGAACAGCGTGCGCCGCGACGATGAGACGAGCGCCGACGAATCGATGTGGTATGCCCTGGTCGTCCAGGACGCGGCGCGTGCGCCGATACGGGACCTGGTCAACCGGTTCAACTCGCCGATCACCCATGTGGCGGGCATGAGCACGGTGCACCTGGACGACCGTCGCACCCTGGTCATGGCCGCCGGCCGCGCCTACATCGCCACCGCGGCCCTGGGCTTCGCCGCGGCGGCGGAGGCCGCCGCCAGCGCGGCGCGCGGCTCGGTCGCGATGATCCACAACAACAACCTGGCCGCGCGTGGAGAGACGCCCGCCGTCGACGTGCGCACGACCGCCGAAGTGGTGTTCAGCAACAACCGTTGCGAGCTGCTGGATACCGGCACCACCGTCGCGGTGATCGTCGAGTCGAGGGCACTGGTCTTCTCCGGCAATCGCGTGCTCAACCCCGGTGAAGCCAGCGTCCAGCTGAAGGCAAGACAGGCGACCGTGCTCGGCAATATCAGTCGATTCCGCATCAGTCTGAACGGTGCGCCCTTGCCGGCACCCTGGAACGCACTCAACGTTGTCGGCTAAGGAGAATCCCGATGCGCATTTTCGTCATCAAGCAGGACACCGACCTCAAGGGCTTGAGCGAAAGCCTGCTCAAGCGGGCCGACAAACCGAATGCCGCCAGCCTGGAACGTCTGCGGGTGCTGAATCCGCACCTGGATGAGAACAAGGTGGTCGCGGGCACGGTCGTACTGGTGCCGGACACGCCGGAGATCAACACCGGCAAGGCCGAGCCGGTCGCCAGCAGCGGTCTGGAACTGCTGGAGCGGGAATTGAGCACCGCCCTGGCGGCGACCGGCAAGCGGCTGCGCGAAGCATTGTCCAGGCGCGAAGCGCAGGACAAGGAAATGGCCAAGACCATCAAGAGCGCGGCACTGACCCGACTGGCGGCGGACGACAGCGAGCTGCGGCGGCGTTTCGAGGAAACCAGCCAGCAGGCCACCGCGAATGCAAAGCAGGCGAAGCAGGCGAGCGCCGACTACGATGCAATGCAGGAGTCCTTCGTCACCCAATTGTCGACGCTGCGCAAATTGCTGGAACGTTGATGCCCGGCTCCACCCGATAGTCGGACGGAGTCGCACGCTCCTGGACAGCACCGGGATCGCAAATGGATCCGGGATCAGGACGGCCTTCGGTTCGATCACCGTCGCAGTGGATCAGCGTCGCGGTGGAGCCACTTCATCGGTGGAATGGACAAGGCCCGACTGCAGTTGCGCCGCACTTTGGGGCCTGGATGCTACGCGTGTATCCAGAACGCATTTTCGGCGAATACGTCCTTGTTCCACCAGCCGGACTGTGAAGTGCCGTACTGGAAGTTGGTCACGCCTGCTTGACTTTGCAGCGGCGCGATAACCTCGCCATCATTGCCTCGCCGGGCCGCATGGGTGCCTGTTTCAGGCACGACCATGACGATATGCCCCGATCGATTGGCATTCTTGCGGCGCGCCACGATCAACGCCACCGCGCCCTGGCTGGCAGCGAGCTGCAACTTGGTCAGCGTCCCGGTCTGGCGCCAGCCGAACATGGGGCCGAAATCGCGCAGCCAGTGGAACAGGTCATTGGCACGCAGCTCGTGAATGGTGTTGCCGATGAGCGGCTCTACATCGTCGCCTCGGCCCAACGCGAGCAGGGCCTGCGCGGACCACCAGACGCGCGGCAGGTAGACGCCGGCGAGATGGCAGTAGTCATGGCAATAGATATTGCAGAAGGTTTGGCCCGCGCGCGGCTGGTAGCGCCTGTGCGCCGCCTTCTCGACATCGAGCCAGGCGATGATCGCGGCCAGCTCGGCACGCAAGGTATCGACTTCGGCGCCCTTTCGGCCCGGCTGTCCTGGCTCGTTCAACGAGTGCGCATCCGCAGGGTCCACGCGCCGGGTGATGTGATTGCGCTTGCGCGGCATCATGGCCGCCTTGATGCCGGAGGTCGCGGCCACCGCCACGACCGGAATCGTCATCGTTCCCGGGTCCGGCTTGAGAAAACTGGTCGATGCAAACCCGCGCAGCAACGCCCCCGACAGGCTGGTTTCCACGGCCAGGTACCCATTGACGGCCTGCCCGGTCAAGGCGCGGACCGGATGGCCGTCGGGCAACTCGCCCACTACATTCGCGCGCAGCGGCTGGCTCTTGCGGGGTTCGCTGCGCAGCAGCAGCGTCGATATCCGTGTGTCCACGCGCATGAAAGGGCCAGTGGCCGTCACCGGACTCGGCGGCGGCACGATGGCTTCGCCCGGTCGCGGCGGATCGATCAACGGCGAAGCCTCCGCCAAGGCCACGGTTTCCGACAGGCGCAGGAAGTCGAACACCGCCTCGCCGTAGAACTTGCCTCCCGGTGGTTTGTAGCCCTGCTTGAGCCCTCGCCGCGGAATGTAGCGGCCGGTGTTGTAGGCAATGGCGACCGACACCATCTCGAGCACGCTCAATTCCTGGCGGACGCCCAGTCCGATCTTGCGTTGCTTCTGCTTCAACTCACGCAAGGCATGGTCCAGCGTGGCATCGAAGTCGGCGTACTTCTTCTGGAGGAAGTACTGGGCGTCTTCCTTGAAGAACTGCAGGTCTCGCTGGAACAGGCCGAAGCCACGGCAAAACTTGTTCGGCTGGGCGGCGGCGGCACGATAACCTTTGATATGCACCGCCATTTCGACCAGTGCATCGCGGGCGATCGAGAACATGGCCGCACCGTTGGGCGCGGCCATCAACTCGGCCTTGTTGCGCGGAAACGCGCTTCGACCACTGCCGTCAGCGCGACCATCGATGCTGTCGCCAACGCACAACGCCAGGATACTGTCTTCACCAAGTCCGCGTCGGCGCAGGACCGGCCAGATCTCCCCGGTCTCCTGGCAAGCCAGGGCAACCAGGAAATCCACGCTGAAAGGCGTTCCGGCGATCGCCGCATCGATGCGCTGGGCGAAATGCTTCTTGAACCACGCTATGTCGGCCCGGTCAGGCATGACGGCGTCCCTTGATCGAGGTTGCTCTACCTGTCACAACGCACTGGTTTCCAGGCGACGGCCAGCGATCCGTACCTGTTTCATCCGGGCCGCGCATGCGCAGCCAGTCGCGGGGGCGGCATGCAACGTACGCAGCAGAAGCGGAAGTCCTCTTCCCTCTCTACTTCACCTGCTCTGCGTTGCTGTCGAGCTTGGGCGTATCGAAAACCGGGTCGACCAGTCCCTGCAGCAAGCGGACGCCGCCCTTGGCGTCACCAGTCTCGACATCATCACTTTTGACATCCAGCACCACCACCTCGTTGCGGCCTGCGCGCAGCCACGCGCCTGGTACGTGCAGCGTTTGTTGCGGGCCTATCTTCCAGTAGCGGCCCAGGTGGTGGCCGTTGATCCAGGCATGGCCCTTGCCCCAGCCGCGGGTGTCGAGGAAGGTGTTGCCCGTGCTTGCCAGCTCAAAACTGCCGCGCCAGAACGCCGGCCCTCGCGGCGCGCGGCCAGGCTTGAACTTCAGCGCGGAAACGTCTTCCAGCGGCAAGCTCCAGGTTCGCCAACCGCTCAGTTCCTTGCCGTTGAGCAGCACGGGACCGATCAGGCCCTTGCGTTCGCCCGACAGCTTCTGGCCGAAATTGATCCGGCCCATGTTCTCGACCAGCAGATCCAGCGTGGCGCCGCGCTTGAGCGCGACCGGCAATTCCTTCTCGCCCAGGCGGCGGTCGAGTTTTCCCAGCACCGTGCCGTTGGCGATCACCACCGCGTAATCGCGTGGCTCGCCGATATTGAGCTTGCCCTGCGCGGCATCGCGCAGCGTGGTCCGGTAGAGGAGGAAACCGTAGTTCTGCCCCAGGTCCTCCATGCTGCGCGGATATTCGGATTCCACCGGCGCAGCCAGCATCGGCAACGCATCCTGCAGGGATACCGACTCATCCAGGTTGAAGCGCGGGATCGCGATGCTGGGGACCGCATCCTCGGGCACGTCCGGCAATCGCGTCCCTTTGGGCAGATGCTTGCGGATCACTTCGCGCAGGGCGAAATATTTTTTCGTCGGCCGGCCTGCTTCGTCCAGCGGCGCGTCGTAATCGTAACTACTGGTATCCGGCTGATAGGGTTCGGTGCTGCTGCTGTTGGCGCCGGCCTGGTAGCCGAAGCTGGTGCCGCCATGGAACATGTACAGGTTCACCGAGATGCCCTTGGCGAGCATCCAGTCGACGGTTTCGGCTTCCTCGGCCGCGTTGGTGACGTGATGCTGTTCGCCCCAATGGTCGAACCAGCCTGCCCAGTATTCGCCGACCATGCGCGGGATTCCGCGGCGGAATTTTTCCAGGATGGCGAACGATTCCTCCGCCTCCTTGCGCCCGCCACTGAAATTGATCACCGGGGTCACGCCCGGCAGCGTTCCGCCTTCCAGCAGGGTGCGTCCGGGGCCGTCGCTGGTGAACAGCGGCACGTCGAATCCGGCGTCCAGCACCTGCTGCTTGATCGCTTCCATGTACTCGTGGTCGGTGCCGTAGGAACCGTATTCGTTTTCGACCTGGACCAGGATGATCGGGCCGCCGCGGGTGCTTTGCAGCGATTCCAGTTCCTGCCCGATCCGCTTGATGTAGGCCGCGCTGGCGCGCAGGAAACGCGGGTCGAAGCTGCGCACGCGCAGGCCCGGCGTCTTCAGCAGCCAGGCGGGCAAGCCGCCGAAATCCAGTTCGGTGCAGATGTACGGTCCCGGCCGGACGATGACGTCCAGACCCTCTTCCCGGGCGATGCGGACGAAGGCGGCGACGTCGAGGTTGCCGCTGAAATCGAACTTGCCGGGTTGCGGCTCGTGCAGGTTCCAGAAGGTGTAGGTCTGGATGGTGTTCAGGCCCATCGCCCGCGCCTTGCGCAGGCGATCGCGCCAGTACTCGCGCGGGATCCGCGGGTAATGGATCTCGCCGGAAATGATCACATGCGGCTTGCCGTCGCGCATGAAGTGCTCGCCCTGGATGGCGAAACGCGTGGGCCCTGCCGAGGCTGGCGCAACTTGCGCCAGCGCCAGCAATGCGGAAACGAACATCATCGCGAGGAACCGGCTACGCATGTAAAAGCTTCCTTTGATCGGTCGTTGAACCGAAGCCATGGCGCGCGTCGCGTCGAACACGCGGACGCGCGCGCGACGCGGCGGCGCGGAAACCGCCGCGATCACCGTTGACTGGCCGGGATCACGAAACCGTCGGGTCGAACCGCTCAGTACTTCGCATCGAACGCGAAGATCGGCTTGCGCGATTGCCACAGGCCGCGGGTGAAGTCGGGGAAGTCCAGGGTCTTGTAGCCTTCGGCGATGGACTGCTCCGACAGCGGGGTGATCGCGCTCCAGGTCACCGCATCGAAGATGTCGATCGGCATCGGCGCTTCCGCCTTCACCGCCTCGACGAAGGCATGGATGACGAAATAGTCCATGCCGCCATGACCGGCGCCGGCCGCATCGTTCGCGTACTTGCGCCACAACGGGTGGTCGTACTGGTCCTGGTAGGCCTGGAACGGTTCCCACTTGTGCGGCGGGCTGCGGCCTTCGATGTGGATGGACTGGTTGAGGTCCATCCACAATCCCTTCGTGCCCTGCACGCGGAAGCCCAGCGAATACGGCCGCGGCAGCGATGTGTCGTGTTGCAGCAGGATGGTTTCGCCGTTCTCGCAGGCCAGCGTGGTGGTCACGATGTCGCCCAGCTTGAATTTCACCTGCGTGCTGGGATGGGTGGTGCCGCCGCTTTCGGCCACCGTGTATTCGTGCAGGCCGCGCGCCTTGCTGGCGAAGCTGTTGATGCGGGTGAAGCGGTTGCCGCGGTTGATGCCGGTGTACATCGCGCACGGGCCGATGCCATGGCTGGGATACAGCTCGCCGTTGCGCTGCACCGAATGCTCGGTGCGCCAGCGCGCTTCCGACCAGCCCTTCTCGCCGAATTCGACGCCATGTTCCCAGGGTTTGTCGCCGTGGCCGACATTGAACTTGACCGCGCGCAGATCGTGCTGGTAGCCGCCTTGCAGGTGCACCAGTTCGCCGAACAGGCCCGCGCGCACCATCTGCAGCGCTGCCATCACGTCGCGGCGATAGCAGACGTTTTCCAGCAGCATGTACGGGGTGCCGGTTTCCAGTTGGGTCTTGAGCACGTCCCAGTGATCCTGCAGGGTGATGCCGGCCACCACTTCGCAGCCCACCGCGACCTTGGCCTGCATCGCGTCGATGGCCATGGGCGCGTGCCATTCCCACGGCGTGGCGATGATCACGCCATCCAGGCCGCGCTGCTGCAGCAAGCGGCGATAGGCATGCTGGTCGCCGTCGCTGCCGTAGAGCTTCGGCATCGGCTTGTCCATCTTGGCGACCATGTCGGTGGCGCCCTTGAGCATGGCCGGGTCGATGTCGCACAGCGCGACGACTTCCACGTCGCCACGGCGCAGCAGTTCCTTGAGCAGCACCTGGCCACGCATGCCGGTGCCGATCATGCCCAGGCGCACGCGGCGCCTGGCTGCCCAGGACGGCGTGGCGGCCAACAGGCTGGTCGCGCCCAACGCCGCACCGGCCATGATGAATTCCCTACGTTTCATTGCAACAACACTCCTGCATGGAAACGCGCCGGCGGAGGCCGGCGCGGTTTTGCCGATCGAAAGCCGTTCGTCAGAACTTGTAGCTCAGCATCAGGCTGTAGCTGCGTCCGAAATTGTTGGTGTAGCCGGAGAAGCTCATCCAGTCGTTCGGATCATAGAACGGAAGACGATCGAACAGGTTCTTCACGGTGACGCCTACGGTCATCTTGTCCGTCGGCTTCCAGCTCACGCCCAGGTTGGCCGTCCACCACGACGGCGCGCCGTCGCACTTGCTCGGGGACAAGGCCAGGTAGCCTCCGGTGCAGGTTTCCGCATTGTTGTCCAACGCATCGATCTGGTCCCAGGCCCACTTGGTCTTGCCCACGTAGTTGACGTAGAAGCTGGTGTTCCAGTTCTTGTAGTTCCAGTCCGTGTTCAAGGTCGCGCGCAGGCGCGGGTTGCCGTAGTAACCGACGAAGTTGCCGTAGTACCAACCGTTGCCATCATCGGCGTTGTACGTGTTGCGACGGGCGATGGTCGCGGCCAGGCCGACATTGAGGCTGCCCCACTCGCCCAGGCTGAAGCGGCTGCGGGCATCGACATCGAAGCCATCGACCAGGGTGCGGCCGCGGTTCTTGTACTGGCCGACGACACTGGCCACGTTGCCCACGCTGTAGGTCGGCAGCGTGGCCGGGCAGCTCACGCCGCTGGCCGGGTCGGCGCACATCGCGGCCAGCGCGGCCAGGTTGGCGCGGTCCGTCTCGGTGATCGGGAAGCGGGTCGACGACTGGATTTCTTCCGGGTTGCTGTAATCCGGCGCGACGATCTCGTTGCGGCGGTAGATGAACCAGTAGTCCGCCGACACCGACAGCCAGTTGGTCGGTTCATAGACGAAGCCCAGCGTGGAGATCTTGGCTTTCTCCGGCTTCAGGTCCGGGTTGGGCTGGGTCATGCGCGCCACGTTGCGGCCGCAATCGGAGTTGAGCAGCGTGTTGCCCAGGTCAACGTCGCCGCCGCGGCTCGACTGCAGCAACAGGTTGGCGATCGCGTTGGTCTCGTTGCAACGCGTCTCGTCGCGGTAGCCGCCGATCTGGGCGAACACGCCACCGTTGCCGGATTCGGCCAGGCTCGGCGCGCGGAACCCTTGCGAATAGGTGCCGCGCAACAGCAGTTGCGGCAACGCCTGGTACTTGATGCCGATCTTCGGCGCGATGTTGGCGCTGAAGTTCGGATATTTGTCCAGGCGCATCGCCGCATCGATCTCGAGTTTCTCGGTGATCGGGGCCACGGCTTCCGCGAACAACGCGCTGGTGGTGCGCGCGCCGTCGAAGAAGGAACCGCCCTGCTGGGTGATCAAGCCATTGGCCGCGTCTTCGTTGCCCGGGGTGTAGAAGGTCTCGCGGCTCAGGTTGAAGCCGAACGCCGCGCGCACTTCACCGGCTGGCAAGGTGTAGATCGGTCCTTCGATCTTGCCGTCCAGGGTATGCAGCCGGGTCCACGACTCGATGTCGAAGGTCGGATACGCCTCGCGCAGCAGCGCCGCATTGGCATCGCTGATCACGCCGAACTGGTAAGCCGGGTTGTCGGAAATGATCACCCGGCCGGTGGTCGGGTCGGTGGTGTACGGGCCGAAGGCGCGTTCGAAACCTTCCAGGTTCACGTTGACGGTCTGGTAGGTGACCGAATGCGTTCCGGCGGTGGCGAAGGCGGTTTCCCAGCTCCAGTCGCCCAGGTTGCCGCGCAACCCGGCCAGTGCGCGGTAGCTCTTGTCGGTATTGCGCTGGCCGAAGTAGTCGCCACCCGCGTCCTGCAGCAGGTATTGCAGCCCCACCACGCCGCCCATCATCGCCCTCAGCTCGGGGCTGGCATTGTTGTAGACGTTGTTCGGGCCCAGGAACGGGTAGAAGAACTGGTTGACGTTGGTGCCGGTGTTGCGCGAGAACCAGCTGCTCGGGTTGCCGGTGGTCGTACTGAACGAGCGCGGCGTGCCGCCGTTGGCGCGCAGGTCGATGTCGGTATAGGTGCCTTCGGCGAAGGCCTCCATCGTTTCGCCCACCAGGAAGCTGCCTTTCAGGTAGGCGGTGATGCGTTCGGACTGGGCGCCGCCGTCGATCTCGTTGTTCATCCAGGTCTGCCAGACGCAGCGCGTCCCGGCGGCTTCGGTGATCGCGTTGTTGCAGCCCGGCGCCGCTTCCTGCACGCGCGCGCCGGTGACCGGATCGAACGCGAAATAGGTGCCGGGGTTGAGCACGCCCGGCGCGCTGCCGACGCCAAGGCGCAGATTGTTGATGTAGTTCGGATTGTTGACATAGAACTGGCTGGGCTTCTTGTCGTACAGGTCGCTCAGCGGAATCGCATCGCGCCGGTACAGGTTGACCGAGCCATAGATGTTGAAACGATTCTCGTCGAGATCGCCGAAGCCGCCGGTGATGCTGGCCTGGTGTTCGCCGTAGGAATCGATGCGCGAGGACATGTCGGTGGACACGCTGACTTCCGCGCCCTGGTAATCGCGCTTGGTGATGACGTTGATCACGCCGGCCACCGCATCGGTGCCATAGACGGCGGAGGCGCCGTCGGTCAGCACTTCCATGCGCTCGATCGCGGCCGCCGGAATCGCGTCGATGTTGACGAACTGGGTCTGGAAGCCCGCGGGCGCGCCGTAGTACGACAGGCGACGGCCATTCAACAACACCAGGGTGCCCTGTGCGCCCAGGCCGCGCAGGTTGGCTTGCGAGGCGCCGTCGGAACCGGTGAACAAGGACTTGGAATCCACCTGCGCCGGACGCGCGGCCGGCAGGTTGTCCAGCACCTGCAGCAGGGTGCGGGCGCCCATGTTCTCGATGTCCTGCTTGCTGATGACCTGCACCGGCGACGCCGTTTCCGCATCGGTGCGCTTGATGTTGGAACCGGTGACTTCGATCCGGCCCAGGTCGGTGGTCTTGCCGTCGTCAGCGACTTCGGCCGTGGGTGCCTGGGCGGTGGCGTCCAGGGCTTCAGCCGTCGCTTCCGCTGCGGACGTCTGCGCATGGACCGGACCCATCGCGGCCAGGGCGACGCCCAGGGCGATGGACAACGTGGTGGCCGGAATCCGGCGATTGCTATGACGTGCGGACAACATCGGGGTGTCTCCTGGTTCGATCTTCGGCGCGGATTTGCGCGGGTGCATGGACGGGAATGAAGCAACAACGATCACGGGTGACGGCCTTCCGATCACGGTCGGATGGCGAGGGGATGAAACGAAATTGATGTGAGCGGGGAATGGGGAATGGGGAACAGGGAACCGGTAGTCGGTAGCCGGAGAGCAGTTCAGGTTTCCGGTTTCCGGCTACCGGCTACCGGCTACCGAACGTAGCGGTATCGCCCTCCTGTCCGATCAGGACGGCATTGGCCCAGTTGCCGCAAACCTGTGCCGGTCGCGGGCCTTGCGCACCCAGGGTGCGCAGGCTCAATTGGTGGAGGCCACGGATATCGAGTTCGGGCTTGACCACGCCCGGCGCCTTGACCAGGCCGCTGTCGTACAGCAACTGGCCATCGCCCCAGACCTGGAACTGCATGCCACCGGCATCGCGGCACTGGTCGTCGATACCCAGGTCGGCGCGCAGCAGTCGCCAGCCCCCGGCCAATTGCACGTCGATGCGGCTGTCCGCACCTACGCCCAGGCCACGCCGGAAATGCAGGCCGTTCATGCGCATGTCGTTGTTGCCGCCGAAGGCATGGTCGGCCGTGACCATGGAGGCCAGCGCGGCCGGCAGCGCCAGTTCGGACAGATAGCGCTGCTGTGCCGGCGCATCGGATTGCTGATGCTCGAGCACGCGGAAAGTGGACAATGCGATCGGTCCGACATCGCGTGGCTGCAGCGCATCGAAGGCGCGCGCGGCACCGCCCTGCGCCGCCGAGACCATCGGATCGGCGCCGCTGGCGCTGTCGCCATCGGGGTTCTGCACGCTCAGCACGCGGAAGCGCAGCAGGCGACCGGCACGGGCGGGGAAATCGATCTTCTGCATGCCTTGCTGCAAGGTCAGGCGGCCGCGCTTGACCGGCTCGCCCCACTCGCCATTGCTGTCGCCCAGGTAGATCTCGTAATCGCGGACCTGGCCGTGCTTCCAGTGCTGGTCGTTGCGCGGCGCCAGTTCGATGCCGTCGATCAGACGACGCTCGCCAAAACCGATCGTCCACTCGTGCGCGCCGGTCTTCACCGCCTGGTTGCGCACGGTGCGGAACCAGGTGGCCGGATCGTCGTCGAACGCCTTCTCCATTTCATAGCCCTTTTCCTCGGCCGGGCGGCTGACCACCAGCAGGCTGTCCGGCGGCAGGGCGCGGCCGAGCACGGGAGCGGCGGGATACGCGTCATCGGCCAGTGCGGCGGCGACCGGAATGTCCAGTTGCAGCGACACGGCGCTTCGAATGTCGATCGCTGCGGTGCGCACATGCAGCGTGCCGCGACGTTCGCCGGCATCGAAATACCAACCTTCATCGGCGGTCTTCCACGCGGCGGCATCGGCCAGCGCCGGCAGCGCGCGGCCCTCCACCCGCACCGCGTCCGGGCGCTGGCGGGTGAGCACGCGCAAGGCGTAATGGCGCTGCGGCAACTGGCCCTGGTACTGGCCCCGCACCGGATCGATGGTCACCTGGACCGGACCGCTGCCCTGCACCGGCGCGCGCACCTGGATGCGTTGCTCGCTGAATTCGCCCTGCGCATGGCGGCGGGTGTTGCCGTCGTCTTCATACAAGGTGTATTGCGAATCGCCTTGCGGATACAGGTCGAAGGTCACTTCGTCGATGGGCTTCTGCCCGTCGTACAGCATCTCCGGGTACATCGGCACGATCGCCCCGGCGCGCACGAATACCGGAATCGTGGCCAGGTCCACCTGGCGATCCACTTGCCGGCCTGCCACGCCCGCCTGCAACTGGCGGCCATCCCAGTAATCGATCCAGCGGCCCTGCGGCAGGTGGATGTCGCGCCGCCAGCCACGGCTCGCGGCCTGGCTGCGGTACACCGGCGCCACCAGCAGTTCGCGGCCAAGCAGGAACTGGTACTTGTGCGCCTCGGTGAAAGCCTGCGGATCCTGCGGGTAATCCCACATCAGCGCGCGCACCAGCGGCGCGCCGTGGGCTTCCGCGTCGCGCGCCAGCCCGTACATGTACGGCGTCATGCGCATCTTCAACTTGAGGTAATCGCGGTTGACGCTGCGATAAGGCTCGTCGTACCACCACGGATGCTTGCGCGCGCTGCCCGACCAGCCGGACATGCCCATCAGCACCGGGGTAAAACTTTTCCACTGCAGGTCGCGGGTGAAGGTCTCGGCGCTGCCGCCGAAGATCGCATCGACGTCGCCGCTGGCGTAGGCCATGCCGGACAGGCCGGAACCGATCAGTGTCGGGATGTGCCAGCGGATGTAGTCCCAGCTGCTGCTCTGGTCGCCGGTCCACGCCACCGCATAGCGCTGGATGCCGGCCCAGCCCATCACCGTCCACAGGAACGGGCGCGAATCGGAATTCTTCATGATGCCGTTGAACGCGGATTGATTCGCGTCCATCGCGAACTGGTAGCCCTTGCCGGTCCAGGCCACGTCGAGTTTCTGCACGCGGCTGCCGGCGGTGCCGACTTCCCAGGCGATCTTGTCGACGCCGTTCTCGGTCCACAGGCCGGTCTTGAAACCGTATTTGGCCAGGCCTTGCACCACCTTCGGCAGATCGGTGTAGCCGCAGCCGTAGCCGTCGTTGGGCAGGATCCAGCCGCCCGGCATGTCGTGCTCGCGATACTTCTTCGCCACGCTGTCGATCACGTCCGGGGTGGTGCCGGTGGGACCGTCGCTCCAGCCTTCGGGCACGCTGCCGGGCTTCTTCTTGTTGTCGCCGTCGTTGTAGCAATCGGCATCGCCGTACGACAGCGCCCAGCGCGCCGGCAGCCCGGCGCGTCCGGTCAATGCGGTGTAGCGGTCGAGCAGCGCGTGCAGGCCGGGACCGACGAAGTAATACGCATCGAAGCGATCTTCGCGATGCAGCAGCGTGGCCTGGTCGGCCTGGCGCAGATCGTAATTGCCGTCGCTCCAGGTGTTGCGCAACATGCCCCAGCCACGCGAGCTGAGCAGCATCGGCGCGGGACTGGGGCGGTCGCCCTCTTCCCAGCCGCCGGAGTAGGAAATTTCCAGCTCGCGTCCCTTGAACTCGAAGCGCCCGTTCTGCTGGCCACCGCCGTAGAAATGTTCGTCGGCCTGGCTGGACAGCACCTGCACGCCCTGCCCCTTGTCCAGGTCCAGCGGCTGCAGTTCGCGCCACAGCGGCACGGCCTGGCCAGCCTCCAGCCGATCCAGCGCGAACCTCAATGGCTGGCGCTGGATATGCAGCACCAGCGCATCGGTGCGGATGCGGACTTCGTTGCCGTCTTCCTCGACCGTGAAAGCAACCTTCACCACCGGCTGCGGCAACACGATCGGCGCGGCCTTGTCGCCGGCCGGCAACAGTTTGCCGTTGCGGCCTGCCTGCACGCGCAGTACATCGGCGCGCAGCAGGTCGACCCTTACACGCGCGCCGGTGTCGGTGGTGATGTTCCAGCCGGTGACGCCCTCGCGACTCGGCGTGGCAACCAATTCGCGCAGGTTGCCCACGGACTCGGCCATGGCCGGCGTCGCCGCGACCAGCAACAAACAGATCATTGCCAGGAACTGACCGCCAGTGCGTCGAATACTGCTTTTCACCTTGACCCCAGCCCGCCGAAGCGGAAGTACGAAACGATTGCGGCCGACTTTAGAGCAATGATTCGAAATAAGTCAACAAAAAACAAAGTAAATAGGAAGATATTTTCCTTAAATCGAAAGATTGTGCAAAGCACAACTTTCATAGCTCTATTCAGAATCATGAAACAGGGAGCTGATTGCTGCGCGTTTCCGGGCAAACTTCACCCCCTTCATCTTCAGGCAACCGGAATATTGTCCAATTTCGATATCTTTCCATTTACTTTCTTTATTTGACTTTTCGAAAGAAAAAGTGGATTGTCCGCTTGCTCAAACTGGAACCACGAATGAACGCTTCCCTGCTTCCCGACCTGTCCACCTGGCAGCGCCTTGGCGGACACGACACCGCCAAAGAGATCGCCCAGCAACCCGCCCTCTGGCTGTCCCTGGCCGATTCGCTTGAACAGGCGGCCGAGCGGATCGACGATTTCCTTGGCGACTGGCTGCGCCAGCCAGGGCATCGGGTGATCTTCACCGGCGCCGGCAGTTCCGGCTTCATCGCCGAGATGCTGGCTGAACAGGTCAATGCGCAGTGGCCGGCCGGCGTACGCGCCATCCACACCACCAGCCTGCTGACCCACCCGGCCCTGTACCTGCAACGCGAACGCCCGACCTTGTTGGTGTCGTTCGGCCGCAGCGGTTCCAGCCCGGAAAGCGTGGCCGCGGTGGATCTGGTCCGCGAGCACGTGGCGCAGACGCGCTTCCTGGACATCACCTGCAACGGCGAAGGCGAACTGGCACGCCGTGGCCGGGATCGCACCGATACGCTGACCCTACTGATGCCGGCCGACAGCTGCGACCGCGCTTTCGCCATGACCAGCAGCCTGAGCTGCATGCTGTTGGCGGCCCTGGCCGTGTTCGACAACACCTCCTGGCCACAGCGGCTGCAGCGCCTGCGCACGCTTGCCGTGTTGGGACAGCAGGCGCTGGCCGGTTGGGAAAAACCGGTGACGGCACTGGCATGCGCGCCGTATCAACGCCTGATCTACCTGGGCAGCGGCCCGCTGGAAGCATTGGCGCGCGAGGCCGCGTTGAAGACGCTCGAACTCACCGCCGGGCGCGTGTTGGCGCTGGCCAATACACCGCTGGGTTTTCGCCATGGCCCCAAGTCCATGCTCGATGCGGAAACCCTGGTCATCGTGCTGCGCAGCAACGAACCGCTCGCGCGGCGCTACGAACAGGACCTGCTCAATGAACTGCGCCACGATGGCATCGCCGGGCGCGTGGTGTCGGTCGGCCCGGACACGGGCGAAGACGAAGCCACCGATTTCACCCTGGCGGTGCCAGCGCTGGCCGATCCCTGGCTTGCGCCGCTGTGGCTGACCGTGGCCCAGCGCTATGCGCTGCAGCGCTCGGTAGCGCTGGGCCTGACCCCCGACAATCCTTTCCCCGACGGCACCGTCAATCGTGTCGTGCAGGGCGTGACCATCCATCGCCATGAATGATCCCGGCGCGCAAACGCGGACTTCACGAACGCGGACTTACTGCGGCCTGGACATCGGCGGCACCAAGATCGAATTGATCGCCTGCGGCGATGACATGGAGGTGGGCTACCGGCGTCGCGTCGCCACGCCGACCCGCGACTACGACGCGTTCCTGCAAGCGATCAACATGCTGGTGAAGATCGCCGAGGAAGATCTGGGCAGTTCCTGCCATGCGGTGGGCATCGGCGTGCCGGGCGTGATCGATCACGCCAGCGGCCGCCACCTCAGCGCCAATGTGCCGGCCTTGACCGGGCAACGGATCGAACACGACCTGCAAGTACTGCTGCAGCGTCCGTTGTACCTGGGCAACGACCTGCAATGCTTCGCCCTGTCCGAGGCCCATGGCGGCGCGGCAGCGGGCTACCAGAGCATGTTCGGCGTGATCCTCGGCACCGGCGCCGGCGGCGGCTACTGCATCGACGGCCGCCTGGTCGGCGGCTACAACGGCATCGCCGGCGAATGGGGCCACTGGACCGTTCCCGCGACGCTGCTGGCCAGGCATTCCCTGCCGCTGCTCGACTGCGCCTGCGGTTTGCGCGGCTGCATCGAACGCTACGTCTCCGGCAGCGGCCTGGCCCTGATTTACCAACAACTCGCCTATCAACAATCCGCCCATTCGCAAGCCGGCGGCGAAGGTATCGACGCCGGCGCGATCGCAGTCCTGGCACAGCAAGGCGACGCCATCGCCATGCGCGCATTCGATATCCATCGCGACCTGCTGGGCCACACCCTGGCCAATCTGGTGCTGGCGCTGGATCCGCACGCCATCGTGCTGGGCGGCGGCTTGTCGAAGCTCAAGTCGCTGTATCGCGACCTGCCTGACGCCGTTGCCGCGCACCTGTTCAAGGGCGTGCGCGTGCCGCCGATCCTGCCGCCGAAATTCGGCGATGCCGGCGGTGCGCGTGGCGCCGTGCTGCTGGCGCGCCAGCGCAGCCAGGCGTCCTGATTTTTGTTACCGGAGAACCTATCCATGTCCGCAGTCCAGTCGCTCATCGCCGCCCACCGCCAGGGCCAACCCGTTGGCCTGTACAGCGTGTGCTGCAGCAACGAGCAGGTCCTGCTGGCCGCGATGCAGGTCGCCCTGCGCTACGACACGGTGCTGCTGATCGAGGCGACGTCCAACCAGGTCGACCAGTTCGGCGGCTACACCGGCATGAACCCGGCGCAATACCGCGACTACGTGCTGCAACTGGCGCAGATGCAGGGATTCCCGGCCGAACGCCTGATCCTGGGCGGCGATCACCTGGGCCCGAACGCATGGCAGAAACAACCCGCCGCCGAAGCCATGGCCCACGCGCGCGAATTGATCGCCGCCTACGTCGCCGCCGGTTTCCACAAGATCCATCTCGACTGCAGCATGTCCTGCGCCGACGACCCCACGCCGCTGCCCGATGCGACCGTGGCCGCACGCTCGGCCGAACTGGCGCGGATCGCCGAACGCACCGCCGCCGAGCACGGCCTGCCGCCGCCGGTGTACGTGATCGGCACCGAAGTGCCGATTCCCGGCGGCGAAGCCTCGCTGGCCGGTGGAGTGGCCGTGACCACGCCGGACGCCGCCGCCGCCACGCTTGCGATCCACCGCGAAGCCTTCTCGGCCCCGGACCTGCTGCCAGCCTGGGAACGCGTGATCGCGATGGTGGTGCAGCCCGGTGTCGATTTCGACCACAGCGAAGTGCAGCACTACGATCCACAGGCGGCGACCGCGTTGTCGGCCTTCATCGAAACGCAGCCGCGCATCCTGTACGAAGCGCATTCCACCGACTACCAGACCGAAGCCTCGCTGCACGCGCTGGTGCGCGACCACTTCGCCATCCTCAAGGTCGGCCCCGCCGCGACCTTCGCGTTCCGCGAGGCGCTGTTCGCGCTGGCCGCGATCGAAAACGAATTGCTTCAGCAGGCACAACGTTCAAACCTGGTCGAAGTACTGGACCGGTGCATGGTCGAACATCCGGCCTCGTGGAAAAATCACTACCACGGCGACGAGCGGCAATTGCGCCTTTTGCGCCGCTACGCGCTCAGCGACCGCAGCCGCTATTACTGGGGCGAAGCGGACGTGCAGGCCGCACTGGCGAAGCTGGTCGACAACCTGCAGCGACACGCGCCGCCGTTGATCCTGCTCAGCCAGTTCATGCCAGAACAACACGCAGCGGTGGTGGCGGGCGAACTGCAGGCGGAGCCGCTCGCCCTGGTCCGGCACAAAATCTTCATGCGGCTGGCGGAATACGCGCGCGCGTGCGCACGCAATGATGCCGAGGTACGCAGCTAGTAGTGGTAGCCGGCCAGAGAGCATGCCTGGTTCTTGCTCCTGGCCTCCTCCCTTGCGAAACAGGGGAGGATTGAGGAGGGGCGCTGTTGCTGTTGCTGTTGCTGTTGCTGTTGATCTTGTCCAACCACCAACTACCAACCACCACGCAACCGAATCCCCGCAGTTATCCTGACCTTCCGTCCCAACCCACAAGGCCCTCCATGCGAAACACGCGCAAACGCCGGGAACAGATCCTGCAACTGCTGATCAATCACGGCAACGTGCAGGTAGCGGATCTGGTCGAACGCTTCGACGTGTCGTCGGTGACCATCCGCAACGACTTGAGCCAGATCGAATCGCAGGGCCTGGCCACGCGCAACCACGGCGGCGCCAGCCTGCTGCGCGCTCCGCCGCAGGAACAGGACATCCACGAAAAGGACGCGCTCAACCTGCCGCTGAAGGAATCGATCGGCGCATACGCGGCGCGGCTGGTGAAACCCGGCGACAACATCATCGTCGATTCCGGTTCCACCACCATGACCCTGGCCCGGCATCTGCGTGGACACCGCGATGTCACGGTGATGACCAACGGCCTCAACATCGCCTGGGAACTGGCCAACGCCCCCGGCGTCGAACTGCTGCTGACCGGCGGACTGCTGCGCAAACAGTCGCTGTCGCTGCACGGCAGCCAGGCCGAGGCCAGCCTCAACACCTACAGCTTCGACACCGTGTTCCTGGGCGTGGACGGACTGGACCTGCAGTTCGGCCTGACCACGCACAACGAGGCCGAAGCCAGCCTCAACCACCACATGGTCGAACGCGCGCGCCGCATCGTGGTGCTCACCGATTCCTCCAAGTTCGGCCGCGTCAGCCTGCACCGCATCGCCCGCCTCGACCAGGTCCACGCCATCATCACCGACGCCAATATCAGCAGCGAATACCGCGAAGGGCTGCAACGACTGGATATCGAAGTGATCATCGCCGAGTCAGCCTCGTGACCACGGCTAGCACACTGCGGGGCCGCATCCTCACTGCATCGGGTTGGGTGCGCGGGGAAATCGGTTTCGACCAGCGCGTGCGCCACATCCGCGCCACCCACGATGCCGCGGACACGGACACGGACGCGGACGCGAAGGACGATGACGAGTTGCTGATCCTTCCCGGCTTCATCGACCTGCACGTGCACGGCGGCGCCGGCGTGGACATCATGCAGGGCGGCGATGCCGCGCGCACGGTGGCGCGCACCCATGCGCGGCATGGCACCACCGCGTTGCTGGGCACCACCATGACCGCCGAGGAGGACGACATCGTCCAGGCGTTGCGCGGCCTGGCCGAGGCCATCGGCGAACGCTCGCCCAGCATGGCGCGCGTGCTGGGCGTGCACCTGGAAGGTCCGTTCATCAGCATCGAACGCCTGGGCGCGCAACCACCACTGGTGGTCGAGGCGACACTGGAGCAAGTGCAGCGCCTGCATGCGCTCGCGCCGATCAAGGTGCTGACCCTGGCGCCGGAAATCGGTGGCCATCGCCAACTCATTCCCCAGCTCAACACACTCGGCATCCGCGTGCAGATCGGCCACAGCGCAGGCAGCTACGACGACGGCGTGGCCGCGCTGGAAGCCGGCGCCGCCGGTTTCACCCATCTGTTCAACGGCATGACCGGCGCCCATCACCGCGACCCGGGCATCGCCGCCGCGGCGCTTGCCCACGCGGAGTACGCGGAACTCATCCCCGACCTGCAACACGTGCATCCCGGTGTCATCCGCGCCGCGTTGCGGGCCATCCCGCGCCTGTACTGCATCACCGACGCCACCGCCGCCACCGACATGCCCGATGGCGACTACACCCTGGGTTCGCAGAAGGTGCACAAATGCCTGGGCTGCGTGCGCCTGGCCGATGGCAGTTCATTGGCCGGCAGCGCGTTGACCATGGACCAGGCGCTGCGCAACCTGGTCTCACTGGGCCTGGACCTGGCCGATGCCTCCCATCGCGTGTCGCGCTATCCCGCCGACTACCTGGGACTGACCGACCGTGGCCGCCTGGAGACTGCGGCATGGGCGGATCTGGTGGTGCTGGACTCGCAGTTGCAGGTCCAGCGCGTATTCGTCGAAGGCGACGAAATCGTGCTGGGCTGATTTTTTCCCGAGCAAGATCTGAATAAATGTCGTCATTCCCGCGAAAGCGGGAACCCAGCGCCTTGGTTTTTCAACGACTAAAAGTCACTGGATCCCCGCTTTCACGAGGATGACGAGCAAGAGCGAATTATCCCGAGCTTCCCCAACAAGCGCGCTTGAACGAACAGAACCCGCCTCTCCCAAGTCGCACTACTCCTCCTTACCTCACAGGAACGGCAACCGATGAACGACGCTTCCGCCGCCATGCCCCTGCCCGCCCGTCGCTACTCGCCCTTGTGGCAGGTGCGCTACCTGTTGTTCATCGCCGGCATGGGTGGCCTGCTCTACGGCATCGACATCGGCATCATTGCCGGCGCATTGCCGTATCTGGAAGCCACCGCCACCGCGAGCTGGCACCTGACCAGCCAGCAACTCGGCTTCGTGGTGGCGGCGGTGCTGCTGGGCAGCGTGTTGTCCTCGCTGTTCGCCGGCATGATCGCGGACCTGATCGGCCGGCGTGGCGCGATGCTGCTTGCCGGCGTGTTGTTCACCCTCAGCATTCCGGTCATGGCGCTGGCATCCGGTTACATACCTTTGCTGCTGGGCCGGTTGTTGCAGGGCGTCAGCGGCGGCCTGATCGGCGTGGTGGTGCCGCTATACCTGGCTGAAGTCTTGAGCCCGGAACGACGCGGGCGCGGCGCGGCGATGTTCCAGTTGCTGTTGACCATCGGCCTGGTGCTGGCGGCGGTGATCGGGCTCTACCACGCGCACACGGTCGATGCCGCCACCGCTTCGGTGCAGCAGTTCGCTGCCGCGGAACAACAGCGCATTTTGTTCGCGGTCAAGGACCACGCCTGGCGCACGATCTTCTGGAGTTGCCTGCTGCCAGGCCTGGTGTTCAGTGTCGGCGCGTTGGCGCTGACCGAATCGCCGCGCTGGCTGGCGCGACGTGGCCGCATCGAGCAGGCGCGCGCCGCCCTGCGCCGCACCGTGCCGGCGGAACAGGTGGAAGCCACCCTGCAGCAGATACAGACGGCCGACATCCACGCCGGCACCACGCACGAACGCGACCGCCTGCTCAGCCGCCGCTATGTGTGGCCGTTCCTGCTGGCCTGCGCGATCCTGGCCTTCACCCAGGCCACCGGCATCAATTCCGTGCTCGCCTACGCGGTCAACATCCTCAACCAGGCCGGCCTGCCCGGCGCGGTCGCCAACTGGGCCGACGTGGCCATCAAGACGCTCAACGCGGTGATGACGGTGGTGGCGCTGGTGCTGGTCGACCGCAAGGGCCGCAAGTTCCTGTTGATGCTCGGCAGCGGCGGCATCGCCGTGGCCTTGCTGGCAACGGCGCTTTTGTTCGTGAAGGCCGAAGGCAATCGCCTGGATGTGCAGCCAACAATCCAGCAGCAGGTGGCCGGCGATGCGTTGTCGTTGCGCCTCGATGCGGCGCAATGGCAACGCCTGGGCGGCGAGGCGACGGCGCAACCACAGCAACTGACGGTGTCCTACGCCTACGGCGGTTTCAGCAACGTGCGTTCGCTGCGCAGCGATGCGCTGGGCGAAACCGAACTGACAATCCGGCGCGAAGACAGCGTGCAGGCCGACAGCGTGATCGGCGTGTTCTTC
Organism: Pseudoxanthomonas sp.; assembly: GCA_041919795.1. Taxonomy (GTDB): domain Bacteria; phylum Pseudomonadota; class Gammaproteobacteria; order Xanthomonadales; family Xanthomonadaceae; genus Pseudoxanthomonas_A. Next base: position 80,990 of record JAYRTC010000008.1, read on the forward strand.
CGCCGCCTGCACCTCAATCCCTTCCCCGATCCCGCTGCCGCCGCTGATGCGCCCTTGCGGATCGAACGCGCCAGCATCGGTCCGGTGCCGCCAGCGTCACACGGCTGGGCGGTGGCCGTATGCATCCTGGTGTTCGTGGCGTTCTTCGCGGTCGGCCCCGGCGTATGCGTCTGGCTGGCCTTGTCGGAACTGATGCCCACGCGCATCCGTTCCAACGGCATGAGCATCGCACTGCTGATCAACCAGTTCGTCTCGACCGTGATCGCCGCGATCTTCCTGCCCACGGTAGGCCAGTACGGCTACGCCAGCATGTTCTTCTTCTGGGCCGGCTGCACCGTGGTCTACTTCCTGGTCGCCGCCTTCTTCCTGCCCGAAACCAAGGGCAAGTCACTGGAACAGATCGAGGCGCATTTCCGCTGAGGGCTTGTCTCGTTCCGTCAGGTTGCGGCCCTGCGGATCTTCTGGATTTCCTGCGTGGATATCCCCCGGCAAAGCCGGGGGGTTTATCGGAGTCGATCAAGCCCAGCCGGAAAACGGCATCGGCTTGAATGGACCCATAAGCCGCACTCAGGACTCAGTGCATAGCTCGATGCTTGCACCCGAAGTGCCATCGTCCATGTGCCGGAAAAGCGTGCCCTCGGATCCGGCACCGGAACCCTTGGTCCACCACTCAAGTCCACCGCCAACGTAACGCGCGCCACTGCCGGAAACCGCGATCTTCATGTCGTAGTTGCCGCCCTTGTACTGGACCGTGGCCGAGTCGGTGGAGGGATAGGTCGCGGCAACCGTTTCACCACTCTCGCAACGATAGTTGTGCACGGAAGACGGTGACGGCGCTGTTGCCGACGCCTCGGCAGCCTCCTGCTTGTGCGCGGAGCTTGCGCAGGCGGAAACCAGCAGGATTGAAGTGAATATCAAGGGAGCGGTGATTTTCATCTGAGTCTCCATTGGTGATGAGGCTTGGTTCAACTAATCATCGACATGGTAGCGCAGCACGCGCTTCAGCCCACTGAGCAACTGGTAGGAACTGCCGCCGCACCGTGCAGCCAACTCGCCGACGCGCACCTGCCGGCCCCATAACTCGACGCGGCTGCCTATTCCCGCTGCAGGATGGTCGGTGAGATCGACGGTGAGCATGTCCATCGATACCCGGCCGATCAGGCGACCAGGACGGCCATCGATGGCGACCGGCGTTCCATCGGGCGCATTCTGCGGATAGCCGTCGGCGTAACCCATCGCGACCACGCCGACGCGGGTGGCGCCTGCGGTGACGAAGCGCCCGCCATAGCCGATCGGTTCGCCCGCCGGCAGTTCACGCACGCTGATGACTTTCGATTCCAGCGTCATCACCGGCTGCAAGGCATCGGCCAGTGGATGGGCGTGACCGAATGGGTTGGCGCCGTACAGCATCAGCCCCGGACGCACCCAGTCGCTGCGCACATGCGGCCAGCCGAGCAGCGCCGGGGAGTTGGACAAACTGGTTTCGGCCTGCAGCCGCGCCTGCATCACCGCGAATGCCGCCGCCTGCTCGCGCGAATACGAATGATCCAGCTCGTCGGCGCGGGCGAAATGCGACATCAGCACCTGTACGTCCACCTGCGGCATCGCCTTCAGCTGTTGCCAGGCGGCTTCGCATTCCTCCACCGACAGGCCGACCCGATGCATGCCCGAATCGAGTTTCAGCCACACTTTCAGTGGCCGTGAGCGCGAGGCGCGTTCCAGCGCATCCACTTGCCATCGCGCGTGGATGACGCACCAGAATCCATGTTCCTCGATCAAGGCCAGTTCATCGGCTTCGAAAAAACCTTCCAGCAGCAGGATCGGCGCGCGGATGCCGGCTGCGCGCAGTTCCAGTGCCTCCTCGATGCAGGCCACCGCGAAACCATCGGCTTCGTCCTGCAATGCCTGCGCGCAGCGGATCGCTCCGTGTCCGTAGGCATCGGCCTTGACCACCGCCAGCGCCTTGCCGCCGCCCAGCGCGCGGGCCTGGCGGTAGTTGTGGCGCAGCGCCTGCAGGTCGATCAGTGCGCGGGCTGGACGCATTGCCTGGATTCTTGCGCGACACGGCCGCCGTAGCGGGAGATATCCAGTCCTTCGCTGCTGATCTGCGGCAGCTTGTTGGCCATCACGTCGGCCAGGTAACGACCGGAACCGCAGGCCATCGTCCAGCCCAGGGTGCCGTGGCCGGTATTGAGGAACAGGTTGGAATAGCGGGTGCCGCCCACGATCGGCGTGCCGTCGGGCGTGGCCGGACGCAAACCCGTCCAGAACGAGGCATGGGTCTTGTCGCCGCCTTGCGGATACAGGTCATCGACCACTTTTTCCAACGTGGCGCGCCGGCGTGGCGACAGCGACAGGTCGAAGCCGGCGACTTCGGCCATTCCGCCGACGCGGATGCGGTCGTCGAAACGGGTGATGGCGACCTTGTAGGTTTCGTCGAGGATCGTCGACATCGGCGCCATCGCCGGATTGGTGATCGGCAGGGTCAACGAGTAACCCTTCAGCGGATACACCGGCGCGCGGATGCCCAACGGAGCCAGCATCCCCGGCGAATAGCTGCCCAGCGCCAGCACATAGCGGTCTGCGGTTTCGAGCTTGCCATTGATGCGCACGCCGGCGATGCGGTCGCCCGCGCCTTCCAGCGATTCGATGGTCTGCCCATAACGGAACTCCACGCCTTCCGCCTGCGCCATCGCCGCCAGCTTCTGCGTGAACAGATGGCAATCGCCGGTCTGGTCGTTGGGCAGGCGCAGGGCGCCGGTCAGTTGGCCGGACACGCCTGCCAATGCCGGTTCAACGCGAGCGATGCCTGCGCGATCCAGCAATTCGTAAGGCACGCCGTACTGCTCCAGCACGGCGATGTCCTTGGCCGCGCCATCCAGTTGCGACTGGGTGCGGAACAACTGCGTGGTGCCGAGTTCGCGTCCTTCGTAGGCGATACCGGTTTCGGCGCGCAGTTCATCCAGGCAATCGCGACTGTATTCGGACAGGCGCACCATGCGCGCCTTGTTGACCGCGTATCGCGAAGCCGTGCAATTGCGCAGCAACTGCGCCAGCCACAGGTATTGATGCGGGTCCAGGCCAGGGTAGATCGCCAGCGGCGCATGGCGGGAAAACAACCACTTCAGCGCCTTCAACGGCACGCCCGGCGCGGCCCAGGGAGAGGCATAGCCGGGGGAAATCTGGCCGGCGTTGGCGAAGCTGGTTTCCTGCGCCGGTTCCTGCTGCCGGTCGATGACGGTCACCTCGAAACCCGCACGCGCCAGGTACCACGCGCTGCATGTGCCGATCACCCCGTTGCCCAGTACCAATACCCGCATGTCGAACCCTCGTCAGACCTCCGCCCCGGATCGATTCGCGGGACGGGCAGATTGGCGCTGATTATACGCGGACCTCTTCGGGTTTATTCCCGGTATTGCCTCATGTCTCCGGCAAGGAATGCGGTTATGGCAACTGCGTTGACCTGCACCCTCTCCCTTTACGGGAGAGGGACCGCTTCACGCAGCGAAGCAGGGAGAGGGCCGGCTGCCTGTTCCACGAAGAGCTTCCGGGCAGGCCCGGATCTGCGCTCGAAGGAAGTCACCTTGGGGAACAAAGCCAAGGCCGTGCTTCTCGTGATGGCTGAGAAGATCAAAAGCAAAATCAAGATCAAAGGCACCCCTCCTCTACAACTGCGATTCATCGCCCGATCCGTTCGCGGCTTTCGGCTTGCGGCCGAGGCCTGCCATCAACGCAGGTTTGTGGAAGACCTGCTTGCGCCCCAAAAGAAACGAATCCTCAAGCCACCCAGCGACGATCGATCCAGCTCTATCGTGCCCCCGCCGCATCCACCAGCTCACGGGCGATGGCCAGGCCGAGTCCGCTGCCATTGCCGGATTCGTCCAATCGCCCTCCACGCATCAACGCATCATCGACGCGTGTTCCAGCACCGTCACCACGCGCTCTACGGCGGCGCGCAACGAAAAGCCACCGACCTGTTTGGACACGATTTCGCCGAGTCCCACGACAAGTACGACGGCCCGCGTTCGACTTGTCCAATCGAGGAAATCGAACGCCGCAGGCGGGTCACGCCGGGTTATTTCAGTCTGGTTTTCCGTCGTAGTATGGGCGACTAGGCCAGCCTTCCGGCACATCCTGGCCGTAGTAGCCGTCGCCGCGCTTGAACCGTTCCAACCGCTCCAGTTCATCCGGGTCGGACTTGCTGTCCCAGGTCTTGACCCCGTTCTTCAGGTCATCCGGGGTCAACACCAGCGGCTCCCAGACCGCCTCGCCCATCACGTCGTGCAGGGTGTAGGTCAGGGTCGGCTTGTGGCCGGTCATGTCGAAGCGCATCAAGCCCACGTTGACCGAACGCGTCCAGGTGTCGCGCACGCGCACTTCCGGCGCCTGCCGCGTGTTCTTGGCCGCCGGCATCTGCGCCAGCGGCGAGGAACAGAAATCGTAGATGTCGTAGCCACCTTCACCCGAACGCGGGATGCAGTTGAGTTCGCCCATATGCGAATCGCCGGAGATGCAGACCACGCCGCCGATGCCGTTGTCGCGGATGAAGTCGAAGAGTTCGGTGCGTTCGCTCAGGTACACGCCCCACGAGTCGCCGCCCTTCTCGTTCTCCGCGCACGACCAGCCGCCGCCGATGGCCAGCACCTTGAATGGTGTGCGGCTGGCCTTGAGCTCGCGCTTCAGCCACGCCTTCTGCCGCGCGCCGAGCATGGTCTTGCCGGCGTCATCGGTCTTGTCGATGGGATCGCGGTGATAGCGGCCGTCGAGGACGAAGAAATCCACGCCGCCATAGTGTTGCTTGAAATAGACGCCGGGATTGTCGGCTTCGCCGCTTGCGGGATTCGCCCAGAAGTTGCGGAATACCTGCAGCGATTCGTCCTTGAACGGACTCAGCCCATCGGAATTGTTGTAGCCGAAGTCGTGGTCGTCCCAGGTGGCCAGCTGCGGGGTGGAGCGCAGCAAGGGTTCCAGGCGTTCGACCACGCGGCCACGACCGTAGAGATCGACCAGCGCGCCGCGCTGGTCGGTGTCGGCATAGACGTTGTCGCCGAGCCACAGGAACATGTCCGGCTCCAGAACGCGTACCGCGTTCCAGATGCGCTGGTCCGGGTCGTACTGGATGCGGCAGCAGGAACCGAAGGCGATGCGGAAATCGGCGGCGCCGGCGGGCGCGGTCCTGGTCCGATGCGGCAGGAACTGGTAGCGATCCGCTTCGCCTGCGTACTTGAGGCGGTACCAGTAAGGCGTGTCGGGTTGCAGCCCCTCCGCGCGCAGCGTCACGCAGCAGTCGTTCTCGGCCCTGGCGACGGCGCTGGAGCCTTGCAGCACGGTCTTGAAGTCGCGGTCGGTGGAATATTGCAGCTTCACTTCGAACGCGCCGCTGGCACGCACCCACACGGTGAAGTGGTTCGGCCCGGGCGATCCGATCATCGGACCCTGCAGCGCACGCGGATAGCCGAGTACCTCGGCCCAGCTGCGCGGGATCGCGGCGAACAGCGCGGCCAGGCCGGAACCCTTGAGGAAAGTGCGGCGACGGAGTTTCATTGGAGCATGCTCATCGATATCGGTCTTATTGCAATGCCACGTTGAGTTTTTCGATCAACGCGGCCTGCACCGCGCCGTTGGAGACGCAGACGTTCTGGCCATGCAGGTCGAGCTTGCCGCCGGTGACCGACGTGGCGACGCCGCCGGCTTCCTGCACCAGGATGATGCCGGGCGCCATGTCCCAGGCATTGAGCGCGCGTTCCCAGTAAGCGTCCCAGCGACCCGACGCGACCCACGCCATATCCACCGCGCAGGCGCCGGTGCGGCGGATCCCGGCGACTTCCGCACTCAACAACGCCATCTCGCGCGCGAACACCGGATGGTCGGGCTTGCCGGCGAACGGAATGCCGCAGGCCAATACCGATTCGATCAATGTGCCGCGAGTGGAAACGTGGATGCGCTGGCCATTGAGCCAGCAGCCCTTGCCCTGCTCGGCCACGTACATTTCCTTGATCATCGGCAGGTAGGTGACGCCGGCGACGACTTCGCCTTCGCGCGCCAGGGCGACGTTCACGCCCCACAGCGGCGTGCCGAACAGGAAATTGGTGGTGCCGTCCAGCGGATCGACGATCCAGGTGTTGGCCGCATCGCTGCCGCCGAATGCGCCGCCCTCTTCGCCCAGGAAGCCGTATCCCGGTTGCGCCTTGGCAAGAATGCCGCGCGTGCTGCGCTCGGCTTCCTCGTCGGCGATGGAGACCAGGTCGGCGGGACCGCTCTTGGAGCGGATGCCGAGTTCGGAAAGTTTGCCGAAATGCTTGAGCAATCCGGCGCCGGCCGCTTGCGCGGCTTCGATCATCGCCAACAGGTCACGCGAAGGTTCAAGCACGTCGTCTTCCTCAGTCTCTTAGTTTGGTGCGCCACAAGCTGGTGGCAAGCAGGGTAGCCAGCACCGAACAACCGATCCAGAACCAGATCACCGGGCCGAAATCGTAACTGCGCACGTCGCCGACCACGGTCATGCCTTTCTCGATCAGCAGGCCCGAGACTTGTTCCTGGATGCCCGCGCCGATGTAGCTGAAGATGCCGATCACGCCCATCGCCGCGCCAGCGACGCGCTTGGGCGCGATGTCCACCGCGAACAACCCGCCCAGCGAAGTGACCATGCCGGTCATGCCCATGCCGAACAGCAGCATGCCGGTCACCAGCACCGGCATGTTGGCCGGGCCGAAGAAGATCAACAGCAGGCCGATCAGCTCCAGCGTGCCGAACAGCAAATTGGCGGGCGGACGCCGCCCGTTGAACACCTTGTCCGAAACCAGGCCGAAGGAGATGGCGCCGACGATGCCCGCCAGCGTGCTGATCATCAACAACGTGCCCGCAGCCGGCAGCGAGAAGCCGCGCGCTTCCTGCAGGTACAGCACGCCCCACGAATTGATCGCATAACGGGTCACGTAGGTCAGCGCGCTGGCCAGGCACAGTATCCAGATCGCGGGAATCTTCAGGATCGAGAATTGCAGGCCGATGACGGATTTCGCCGCGGGCTTTTCGACGACGCCGTAGTTGTCGTTCTTCCAGTCGTTGACCGCCGGCAAACCCAGGGTGCGCGGGCGATCCTGGATCAGCGCGAAACAACCGATCGCCGTGGCCACCCCGATCAGCCCCGGCCCCCAGAATCCCCAGCGCCATCCCAGCGCCGCGACCGTGCTGCCTACCACGAGGAAAGTCAGCCCTTCGCCGATCGAGTGCGCCGTACTCCACAAGCCATAAGCACGTCCGCGCTCGCGGTTCGAGAACCAGCTGGTCATCGCGACCACGCCACCGGGCGCGCCGAAACTCTGGAACCAGCCATTGAGTCCCCATAAAACCACCGCAGCCCACAAGGCGGTGATGGAACCCATCGCCAGGTTGCACAACGCGGTGGCGAGGAACGCGAACGCCAGGAAGCGCTTCATGTTGGCGTGGTCGGCGAGGAAACCGTTGGTCAGCTTGCCGATCGCATAGGTATAGAACAACGCCGAACCGATCATGCCCAGGTCGCTGGGCGAATAGATGCCCGAATCGATCAGCGGTTTTTTCACCACGCCCAGCGCCAGCCGGCAGGTATAAATCAGGCCGTAACCCAGGGTGATGGCCAGCATCACCCGGAAGCGATGGCGCTTGTACAGGCTGTCGACCTGCATGCGGTCGTCGATTTCCGGCAGGTCGACGCCGGTCGAAAAGAACTTCAGGATTCCACCAGCCACGATTCCCTCCCAGGAATGATCGGACTCTTTCGCATCGGAGCATTCACATCGGAGCGTTGCTCAGCGCATCGTCGGCAGGACGAAACTCTGGTCGGTCACCGCGCCGCCTTTCGGCCAGCGCTGGGTCACGGTCTTGGTCCGGGTGTAGAAGCGCACCCCGTCGTGGCCGTACTGGTTGAGGTCGCCGAAGCCCGAACGCTTCCAGCCGCCGAAGCTGTGGTACGCCACCGGCACCGGGATCGGCACGTTGATGCCGACCATGCCCACTTCGACGCGATCGGCGAACTCGCGCGCCGCGTCGCCGTTGCGGGTGAAGATGCTCACGCCGTTGCCGTACTGGTGCTTCGACGGCAGTTCCAGCGCTTGTTCGAAAGTGTCCGCACGCACGATCTGCAGCACCGGCCCGAAGATCTCTTCGCGGTAGGTCTTCATGTCGGCGGTGACATGGTCGAACAAACTCGGGCCGAGGAAGAAACCGTCCTCATGCCCCGGCAGCGAGAAACCGCGGCCATCGAGCACCAGTTCGGCGCCCTCGTCGATGCCGAGTTGCAGGTACGACTCGATCTTGGCGCGATGCGCGGCGTTGATCACCGGACCGTAGTGCGCCTGCGGGTCGGTGGAAACGCCGATGCGCAACTCCTTCACCGCCGCGACCAGTTTTTCGCGCAGCGCTTCGGCGGTCGCCTTGCCCACCGGCACCACCACCGGCAGGGCCATGCAGCGCTCGCCCGCCGATCCGTAGGCCGCGCCGAGCAGGTCGGCCACGGTCTGGTCCAGGTCCGCATCCGGCAGCACGATGCCGTGGTTCTTGGCCCCGCCCATGGCCTGCATGCGCTTGCCGTGCTGCGCGCCGAGCGCATACACCGACTGGGCGATGTCGGAGGAACCGACGAAGCTCACCGCCTTGATCGTCGGATGCCGGAGGATGGCCTCGACCGTGTCCTTGTCGCCATGGACCACGTTGAGCACGCCCGGCGGCAGGCCGGCCTCGATCATCAGTTCCGCAAGCCGTACCGGCACCGACGGATCGCGTTCCGACGGCTTCAGGATGAAGGCGTTGCCGCAGGCGATTGCCGGACCGAACATCCACATCGGAATCATCGCCGGGAAATTGAACGGGGTGATGCCGGCGACCACGCCCAGCGGCTGGCGCGCGGAATACACGTCGATGCCCGGGCCCGCGCCTTGCGTGTATTCGCCCTTGAGCAGGTGCGGGATGCCGCAGGAGAACTCGATGACTTCCAGCCCGCGCTGCAGGTCGCCCTTCGCGTCGGAGATGACCTTGCCGTGCTCGGAAGAAAGCAACTGCGCGAGTTCGTCCATGTTCGCTTCCAGCAGGCGCTTGAATTCGAACATCACCCGCGCGCGGCGCTGCGGGTTGACCTGGGCCCAGCCTTTCTGCGCCTCGGCGGCATTGGCCACGGCGCGGTCGAGTTCGTCGACGGAGGCCAGCGACACCCGCGCCTGCACCTGCCCGCGATTGGGATCGAAGACCTCGCCATGCTTGCCCGAGGCGCCCGCGACCGATTGGCCGCCGATGAAATGTTCGATGTTGCGCATGTTCGTATTCCTTGGAGTATTCGCGTTGCGGATCAACGCTTGCGCACGATCCAGTCGTGCGCCGGGTCGTTGCGGAAGACCCAATGGCGGCTGGGGCCGGCCATGACGTTGAGGTAGTACAGGTCGTAGCCGTGCGGCGCGCCGACCGGGTGGTAGCCACGCGGCACCATCACCACGTCGCCATCTTCCACCGCGATGGTTTCATCCAGCGACCGATCGTCGGTATAGACCCGCTGGAAGGCGAAACCCTGCGGCGGCTGCAAGCGGTGGTAATAGGTTTCCTCCAGTGCGGTTTCTTCTTCCGGCGTGGCGGTGTCGTGCTTGTGCGGCGGATAGCTGGACCAGTGCCCGCCCGGGGTGATCACTTCCACCACCAGCAGGCCCTCGGCCGCTTCGGTCTCGGGCAGGATATTGCGCACGTAGCGCGTGTTGGTATCGCTGCCGCGCACTTCGCGCGACATGCTTGCCGGGTCGATCAGGCGGACCTGTCCCGCGCCCGTTCCCGGTGCGGTGCATACCGCGAGTTCGACTTCTGTCTTGGCGACGACTTCGAACGCGACTCCGGCGGGGACATAGACCGCGCCCGGCGCCTTGTCCTCGAATGGCGTGGCGCGGCCGCCGACCTCTTCGTATGCTTCGTCGCCGGCCTTGATGTTCGCAGTGCCCGCGACCAGCACCAGGCAGGTTTCGCGATCGACGGAATGTCCGGCGTGGCGTTCGCCCGCCTGCAAGCGCACGACACGGAAACCGACGTGCTGCCAGCCCGCGCTTTCCGGCGTCACTTCCAGTACCGTGCCATCGGCATCGGGTGAATGCGGGCGGACACGCAACTGCGACATCAGTGCAGCCCCGCCTTCACCGCTTCGTCCTTCAAGGTCTTCAGGCCCAGCGCCGCATAGGTGCGCGGATCGGCCAGCTTGGGATCCTGTTCGGCTTCGATCACGATCCAGCCGGAATAACCGATGGCCTTCAGCGCGCGCATGATTTCGGCGTAGTCCAGGCCGCCGTCGCCGGGCACGGTGAACATGCCCGAGAGCACGCCGTCGAGGAAACTGGATCTCGCTTCCTTCGCCCTGGCGAAGGTTTCCCAGCGCACGTCCTTGCAGTGCACGTGGGCGACGCGCGCCGGATGGTTGCGGATCACGTCCAGCGAATCGACGCCGCCGAGCGCGGCGTGCCCGGTATCCAGGGTCAGTCCGACCGACAGGCCGGTGTTGTCGATGAAGGCCTGCAGGTCGGCCGCGTTCTCGACCACCGTGCCGAGATGATGGTGATAGGCGAACTTCAGGCCTTGCGCCTGGATGTAATCGGCGACCGCGGTCATCCGTGATCCGAACAGTACCCAATCGCTGCCGCTGAGTCGTGGGGGGGGGGGGGGGGGGGGGCGGCGGGGGCGGACAACGGCACGCCACGGTCGCCATGTACCGCGTTGCTGGTTTCAGCGAACACGAACACCGTGCTGCCCATCGCCTTCAGCAATTCGAGATGCGGCTGCAATGCGGCGATCTCGGCTTCAGCATCCTGCGACAGCAACGAACCGCTGTACCAACCACCGATCAGGTCGATGCCGTAGCCCTGCAGCAGCGGCTTCAGCGTTGCCGCATCGCGCGGGAACTTGCCACCCAGCTCAACGCCTTCGAAGCCGAGTTCCTGGATGTCCTTCAGGATGCTTTCCAGCGGCGTGTCGCCTCCCAGCTCGGGCATGTCGTCATTGGCCCAGGCGATGGGGCTGACACCGAATCGGATACTCATGGTTTCATTGCGCTCATGACAGGTCTCTCTTCATGCGCACGCCGTCTTCGTAGGCGCGGCGTGCGGCGTTGACTTCGGGGCGGTCGGAAACTTCGGGGACGGCGACGTCCCACCACCAGCCGCCGGCTTCCGTGGTTTTCAAGGGATCGGTATCGATGACGACGACAAAGCTGCGGTCGGCGGCGCGTGCACGGCCCAGCGCGGCGGCGAGTTCGCCGAGCGTCTGCACTTTCTCCGACAGTGCGCCCAGGCTGCGCGCATGCGCGGCGAAATCGATATCGGCCAGGACTTCATGCCGCGAATCCGCCAGCAGGTTGTTGAAACCCGGGCTGCCGGTGGCCTGTTGCAGGCGATTGATGCAGCCATAACCGCGGTTGTCCAGCAACACCACGATCAACTTGCGGCCCAGCATCACCGAGGTGGCCAGTTCCGAATTCATCATCAGGTAGCTGCCGTCGCCGACCATCACCACCACTTCGCGGTCGGGTTCGGCCATCTTCACGCCGAGGCCGCCGGCGATCTCGTAGCCCATGCACGAGTAACCGTATTCCAGGTGGTAACCGCCCGGCTTCGAGGTGCGCCAGAGCTTGTGCAGTTCGCCGGGCAATCCGCCGGCCGCGCATACGACTATCGCGTTGCCATCGACGCTTTGTTGCACCGTCCCGATCACCTGCGCATCGCTGGGCAGTCGCTTGTTTTCATCGCCCGCAGTCGCGGCGGCCACGGCCGTATTCCACTGGGCGATGGCCTTGCGGTCGCGCACCACGACGTCCTCGGGCACGCACCAGTCGCGCAGGCGTTCGGCCAGCGCCTGGATCACCGTGCGCGCATCGCCGACCACCGGCGTGGCGCCATGCTTGTGCGCATCGAAGGCCTGCACATTGATCTGGAAAAGTTGGCGATTCGGAAACAAGCTGCGCGAGCCGGTGGTGAAATCCTGCAGGCGTGTGCCGATTCCGATAATGAGATCAGCTTCCTGCGCAGCGGCGTTGGCCGCGGCCGATCCGGTGACGCCGATGGAGCCCAACGCGCGCGGGTGCTGCCACGACAACGTGCCCTTCCCCGCCTGCGTTTCCGCCACCGGCATTCCGGTGGCTTCGGCGAACGCAGCGAGCGCGGCTTCGGCCAGGCTGTAACGCACGCCACCGCCAGCGACGATCAGCGGACGCTTCGACGCACGGATCGCGGCGACCAGCGCATCGAGTTCCCGCGCATCCGCAGGCTGGCGACGTTGCCGCCACACGCGGCGTTCAAAAAAATGCTGCGGATAATCGAAGGCTTCCGCCTGCACGTCCTGGCAGAACGCGAGCGTCGCCGGTCCGCAGCTGGCGGGATCGAGCATGGTCGCCAATGCCTTCGGCAACGAATCGATCAGTTGTTCGGTCCGGGTGATGCGGTCGAAGTAACGCGACACCGGCTTGAAGCAGTCGTTCACCGACACCGTGGCGTCGTTGAAATCTTCCAGCTGCTGCAGCACCGGATCCGGGCGGCGACTGGCGTACACGTCGCCCGGCACCAGCAGTACCGGCAAGCGGTTGACATGCGCCAGCGCGGCGGCGGTGACCATATTGGTCGCGCCCGGACCGATGGAAGTAGTGCAGACCATCGCGCGCTGGCGGCGCATCTGCTTGGCGTAGGCGATGGCGGCATGAGCCATGCCTTGTTCGTTGTGCGCGCGCCAGGTGGGCATCGCCTCGCGCCCCGCATGCAGGGCCTCGCCCATGCCGGCGACATTGCCGTGGCCGAAGATCGCCCACACGCCGGCGAAGTACGGCACTTCTTCGCTATCCACTTCCACGTACTGGGCGAACAGCCATCGCACCATGGCCTGTGCCGCGGTCAGGCGTAGCGTCGACATGTCAGATGGCCTCGCGTTGTGGCATGGCGCCGGCCTTTGCCGCGCGCCAGGCATCGACCAGCACCGAGAAGCGGCGCGACAGGTCGGCGATGGCGGTTTCGTCGTCGATGCCGCCGGCCAACCACCGCTCGGCGGCATCGGCGAATATGGTCCGGCCGACGGCGAAGCCCTTGACGATCGGCGTCGACGCGGCCGCCTTGAACGATGCGATCAGTTCGTCTTCCGGCGCCGACAGGCCCAGCAGGACGACGCCGCGGCAATGCGCGTCGTTGGCACCGATGGCCCGCTCGATATTGGCCCACGCCGCCGCGCTGTCGTTGGGCTCCAGCTTCCACCAGTCCGGTTTCATGCCCAGATCGTATAGCCGCTGGATGACGCGCGATACCGTGGTGTCGTCGACCGCGCCGTTGCGCGAGGCGATGATCTCCACCAGCAGCTCGTGTCGGGTCTTGCGCGCGGCGTCCTGCAGGCGCAGCAGCTGCCGTTCTTGGCGTTCGCGCAGGTCCCGCGTATCGTCGGGATGATAGAAGACCAGGCACTTGATCACGTGGTTCGCCGGCCAGGTGGCGAGCTCGGTAGCCACGTCGGCGGAGCTTTCGAATTCCAGCGGGCACGAGCCCGGCAGTTCGATCGGCCGCCCGATCCAGTACGGCGCATCGGCCGCGGCTTCCAGCCCGCGCATGCCGAAGCGTCCGTCCAGCAACACCCCGAAACGCGGGTCGCCCTGCGCCAGCCGGTCCACCGCCTGCAACGCCAACGCCTTGAACTGGTCGATGCGTGCGGGATCCGCGCCGGTTTTTTCGCAGATCGCTTCGAACTGGCTGCGATGGTCCATCGCCAGCACGGTGAGTTCGTCCCAGCGGCCGACGCGCGTGCCGGCCCAATGGGTCTGCTCCAGCGCCACGTCGTCGCGCAGTCGGAACGGATATTCGTCATTGCTGGCAAGGAACTGCTGCAGTTCTTCCCAGGTTGGCATCGCCGGCGCGCAGCCGTGGCGCGAGACGACAATGGCCCCGCACGCGTTGGCGTAGCTGCACGAAGTTTCCAGCGACTCGCCGCGCAACCAGCCGCGCAGGAAGCCGGCCATGAACGCATCGCCCGCACCGAGCACATTGAAGACTTCGACCTTGAATCCACGCCCGACCACCCCCTCGTCGAGGTGGCCGGGAATGGTCCCCGTAAACGCAGAACAACCCAGCGCGCCGCGCTTGCACACCAGCAACGCATCGGTTTTTTCCCGGATCACGCGTAATGCGGCAATCGTGTCGGTGGTGCCGCCGAGGATATGCACTTCCTCCTCCGTGCCCACTATCAGGTCGCACAGCGGCAGCACTTGCTGCAGGCGCGCGGTGACCGCGTCGTGGGCGACGAAGCGGTTCTCGCCCGCGTCCTTCCCGGTCAGTCCCCACAACACCGGACGGTAATCGATGTCGAACACGACCTTGCCGCCCGCGGCACGCACGATTTCGCAGGCGCGCAGGCTGGCATCGAACACATTGGGCTGCGACAGATGGGTGCCGTTGATCAGCACCGCGCCGGCCGAACCAAGGAACGCGGGATCGACATCGGCCGCTTCCAGCGCCATGTCCGCGCAGTTCTCGCGATAGAAAATCAACGGGAACGTATCCGGGTCGCGAATGCCCAGGAACACGAGCGCGGTCAGTCGCTGCGCGTCTTCCAGCACGCCGTGCGTCGAGACGCCTTCGCGCTGCAATTGCTCGCGGATGAAGCGGCCGAAATGGTCGGCGCCGACCCGGGTCAGCAGGCCGCTGCGCAGACCCAGGCGCGAGGCGCCGACCGCGGTATTGGTGGGGCTGCCGCCGATGTACTTGGCGAAGGACGCCATGTCCTCCAGCCGGCCACCCACCTGCTCGCCATACAGGTCGATGCCGGATCGGCCGATGGCGATCAGATCGAGGTCATGCTCGACCAGACCATGCTTGACCAAACCATGTTGTCGTTCCATCCCAGCCATGCAGGCCGTCCTCACCCGGTTGTGGGCGGCAGTCGCCCTCAATGGATGTAATGTATATTCTAATATTGAAATGAAAGCAATATTTGTTTCATTTTTTCGCGCGCTTACCGGACGCCGGCTTGTCCGAACCAGCGTCGGTGGTCGCGAACGCGTAAGAAATCACCAGCGCCTGGGCCAGGCACATCGACGCCGACAGCGAACGGAACTTGCGGATCTCGGCTTCGCGCACCTGCAACACCAGCGTCGCCGGCTTGGCCACCGGACTGACCAGGCTGTCGCTGATCGACAGCACCTTGCAGCCCTTTTCCACTGCGGCATCGACCACGTGCACGGCCTCGCCGGCATAGGGGTGGTAACTGACCGCGATCAGCAGGTCGCGCGCGGTGATGCCATGCACTTGCTGCAGCGACATGCCGCCCAGGCTGTCGATGAACACGGTCTTCTTGTCCACCTGCAGCAACGAATACGCCAGATAAGCCGCGACCGGAAACGAACGCCGGAAGCCGGCCACATACACCGTTTCCGCCTGGGAAATCAGCTTCACCGCGTTGGCCAGATCGTCGCGGGCGATGATTTTTCCCAGATTCTGCAAGGCCAGCACATTGCCTTCGACGAACTCGCCCAGCACCCGGCTGGGATCGCCGACCGCCTTGCCTTCCACATTCTGGCTGAACTCGCGCACGCGCTCGCCGTAGCCCAGCGGCGCGGTGCCCGACAACAGTCCGTCGCGGAACAGGCGTTGCATCTGGGTAGCGCCATCGAAACCGAACGACTTGGCGAAACGGACGATCGCCGAGGGCTGCACACCGGTACGCTCGGCCAGTACGGCCAGGGTTTCCAGGGCCATCGCGTTGGGCTCGTCCAGCACGTAACGGGCGATCTGCTGCAGGCGCTTGCTCAGCGATTCGTAGCGGACCAGGATCGCCGCACGCAGTTCCTCCGCGGTGCCCGGCGGGTTGTTCGATTCGGCCATGCAGCCGCTCCTTCAGTGGGGTGGACCGGCTCCTGCCGGTATTTGGAATATAAAGTATTTTCTTGGAAATTCTATTACAATATGAAATAGAATAGAACTTCCATTCATTGGCCGGCCCCGGCCCGGAGATCGCTCGTGGACAGAATTGATGTGGCGCTGATCGGCGCCGGACGCATGGGCCAGGTGCACGGGCCGAATGCGGCCCAGCATCCCGGCCTGCGGCTGAAGTACGTGGTCGATCCCAGGCCGGAGGCCGCCGCGGCGATGTGCCGGCGCTTCGACGCGCAGTCGGCGACGCTGGAACAGGCACTGACCGATCCCTCGGTCAAGGGCGTGCTGGTCTGCAGCTCCACCGACCAGCACCTCTCCAACGCATTGGCCGCGGTCGAAGCCGGCAAGGCGGTGTTCTGCGAGAAACCCATCGACCTGGACCTGCAGAAAGTGCTGCAGGCGCAATCGCGCTTCGACGGCGCGCGCTTCCTGCTCGGCTTCAACCGTCGCTTCGATCCGCACTTCAAGGCGCTCAAGCAGAAGCTCGATGCGGGCGTGGTCGGCAAGCTGGAATCGCTGCAGCTGATCAACCACGACCCGGCCTCGCCGCCGCCCGGTTTCATTCCCACCAGCGGCGGCCTGTTCAAGGACTTCACCATCCACGACCTGGACATGGCGCGCTGGCTGCTGGGCGAAGAACCGGTGCAGGTCTACACCACCGCCAGTTGCCTGGTCGATCCGGAAATCGGTCGCCTCGGCGATGTCGATACCGCGCGCACGGTGCTGAAGACCGCCTCGGGGAAACTCTGCGTGATTTCCAACACGCGCCGCAGTGGTTACGGTTACGACCAGCGCATCGAAGCCTTCGGCTCCTCCGGCATGCTCAACGCGGGCAACGTGCAGCAGGACACGCTGCAGACGCTGACCGAAGCCATGGTCGCGGGCGCGCCGATCCATCCGGGTTTCGCCTCGCGCTACAGCGATGGATATCGCGACCAGATCCACCATTTCGCCGACGTCGTCCACGGCCGCGCCGAACCCTTCGTGGGCTACGCCGACGGCGTGGCCGCGCTGGTCCTGGCCGAAGCCTGCGAAGCCTCGATGCGCAGCGGCACCGTCATCACTCTCTGAGGGAATCCACATGCACAAGGTCGTACTCATCGGCGCCGGACGCATCGGCCGCATCCACGCGAAGAACGCCGCGTTCAATCCGCGCATCGAACTGGCTGGCGTGGTCGACGCCATCGACGCATCCGCGCAATCGCTGGCTGCCAAATGCGGATGCCCGGTGCTCAGCCTGGACCAGGCGATGGACGATCCGTCGGTAGCCGGCGTGATCATCGCCAGTTCCACAGATACCCATCTGGACTACAGCGTGCGCGCCGCGACCGCCGGCAAGGCGATCTTCTGCGAGAAACCGATCGACCAGGATCTGGCGCGTGCGCGCAGTGCAGCGAATCAACTGTCGAAGGCGAAACTGCTGCTGGCTTTCAACCGTCGCTTCGATCCGAACTTCCAGGCCTTGAAGGCGCGACTGGACAGCGGCGCCATCGGCACGCTGGAAACCCTGCAGATCACTTCCAACGATCCCAGCCCACCCCCGCCCTCCTACGTCGCCGTCTCCGGCGGCCTGTTCAAGGACATGGCCATCCACGACTTCGACATGGCCCGCTGGCTGCTGGACGAGGAAGTGGTCGAAGTCTATGCCGCCGGCAGCTGCCTGGTGGATCCGGAGATCGGCAAACTCGGCGACGTCGACACCGCGCGCACCGTATTGAAAACGGCGTCGGGCCGGATCTGCGTGATTTCCAACAGCCGCCGCTCCGGTTTCGGCTACGACCAGCGCATCGAGGCTTATGCCTCGGCCGGCATGGTCCGCGCCGACAACGTCACCGAAAGCACGGTGCAGGTCTGGAGCGAGAACGGCGCCGCCGCCGACCGCTTCCAGAATTTCTTCCTCGACCGCTACGCCGAAGCCTACCGCCGCGAGATGGACCACTTCGCCGACATGCTCGACGGCGCCGATGCCTCGGTGGGTTACGCCGATGGCGTCAACGCACTGGCGCTGGCCGAAGCGGCGGCGGAATCGGTCAGGACCGGGGCGCCCGTGCGTCTTTGATGATCGAACCTGCAACACATGCATTCATTGTGGGAGCGACGTGAGTCGCGATAAAGCCGCGATGCTGTCGATTTCGCGACTCGCGTCGCTCCTACAAGAGTCGCCTTGCGATTCGATTTCCTCCGCACCGATTGTTTCGTATCAGGCTGTTTACGCTGCTCCTGCCGCGCGATTCCGGCGTCGCCGACGCCACAGCGCCACACAGCCGGCCAGCAACACCATCGCTGCGATGATCAATACCGCCATGCGCACCGCGACGCCATGCTGGAACACCACTTCCTCGCCCTCGCCGTCCAGGGTGTAGGCGATCACGTAATCGCCCATCGGCCCAAGCCCTTCGCGTCCGCCCGCGGCGATCACCACGTACTGGCGGCCGGCCACCGCGTAGACCGATGGCGTCGCCTGGCCGCCTGCCGGCAGCTTGGCTTCCCACAAGGTCTTGCCGCTGGCGCTGTCGAGCGCGCGCAGGCGGGCATCCGCAGTGGCCCCGATGAAGGTCAGGCCGCTGGCGGTGGTCACCGCGCCGCCCAGCAGCGGCATCCCGATCTCCAAGGGCAGCCACGGCATTTCTTCTTCCAGCGTGCCCAATGGGCGCTCCCACGCTACCTTCCGCGTGCGCAGGTCCACCGCCACCAGGCGGCCCCACGGCGGCTTGACGCAGGGCGTGCCTTTCGACGACACCAGCGTCCCGCGGCGCATTCCATAGGCGGTGCCGTCCATGCTGTTGAACTCCTGGCGCGGATAATGCTCGCGATCGTCCCAATCGAATTGCGCACGCGGAATCAGCGCCACCTGCATCGGCAGGTCGGACACCGGCATGATCGCCAGTTGGCGTTGCGGGTCCACCGCAATGCCGCCCCAGTTCACCCCGCCCGCCCAGCCCGGCAGCGCCACGCTGCCGCGCACGCTGGGAGGAGTGAAGATGCCTTCCGAGCGCAGCCCGGCGATCAACCGCCGGCAATCGCGGCGCTCGCCCGGAGTCGGGCCCCAGGCATCGGCGGCGGTCAAAGGCGCATGCCGCGCGAGACGCAGTCCGGGCTCGGGCATCGGCTGGGTCGGCGACGCATGTTCGCCGGGTACGTCGGAGGCCGGCACCGCGACCTCGCTCAGTGGAAACACCGGAGTGCCATCGCGGCGGTCGAACGCGAACAGGAAACCGGTTTTCGTCGCCTGCAACACCGCATCGCGCGAGCCCTGTGCGGTCTCCACCCTTGCCAGCGCCGGCTGCGAAGCGAGGTCGTAATCCCAAAGGTCGTGGTGCACCAGCTGCTGCGCCCACACCCGGCGACCACTGTGCAGGTCCAGCGCGACCAGCGAGTTGGCGTCGCGGTTGTCGCCGAGCCGCTTGCCGCCGTTGTAGTCCGGGCTGGCCGAGCCGGTCGGCACGTAGACCAGCCCCAGCGCCGGATCCACCGCCAGCGGCGCCCAGGCGTTGGCAGCGCCGACCGTGGCCGCCTGTTGTGGCTGCCAGCCGTATGCAACGGCGACGACCGGATCGCGCGGCACCGGATCCCAGCGCCAAAGTTCGCGTCCGCTGCGTACGTCATAGCCGCGCACTACTCCCTGCTCCAAGGCGTGCGCGCGGTTGTCGCCGATCGAGCTGCCGACCACCAGCACATCGCCGGCCACCACCGGCGGCGAGGTCACTGCATAGTTGGACCAGGCGTCGCCAGGCTCGTCGTGCAAGTTGATGCCAGCGCGCAGGTCGATCATGCCTCCGTTGCCGAAGCTCGCGCACGGCCGGCCATCGACGGCATCCAGCGCGATCAAGCGTGCGTCCAGCGTGCCGAACACGATCCGCTCGCGGCATGCGCCGGCGCCGGCCTGCGGGTCGCGCCAATAGCTGACCCCGCGCGAGGCCGGGTCGCTGTAATGCTTGTCGCGCGCCACCTTGGCATCGAACGACCACAGCTCGCGGCCGCTGGCCGCATCCAGCGCGAAGGCGATGCCGGTGCCGGTGTTGAGGTACATGCGCCCGTCCACGATCAGCGGATTGGCCTCGAAACGCCGCCGCTCGGGATCGGGCGTGCCCGCACCCAGCTCACCCGTGCGGAACGACCAGGCAATCCGCAACCGGCTGACGTTGTCGGGTGTGATCTGCACCAATGGCGAATGCTGCCCGCCGCCGGGCGCACCGGCATAACTGGACCAGTCGCCCGGTGCCGCTGCATACAGTCCACCGGTGCTCACTGCCAGTGCGGCGCCACATGCCACCGCACGCCAACTTCTGATGTTCATGCCGCCCGTTTCCTGCCTGGAACTGAGCCGCCAGTGTGGGCTTCGCCGGCATCGCTGACATCCGCCAAGGGACAGTCATGGTCGCAGCGGTGACCAGTTGCGGCCTGGCAGGGACGAATGGTGGGTCAATCAGACCCGGATGGCCGCCGCTCCGGCGCCGGCACCCACGGAAATCAGGATGCTGGTGGTCCTGGACCGAGACCGACCCAGGACGGATCGCGATAAAAACGCAGATCTAGCGATGCGCCGACGCGATGAGCTTGGAGCGCACGATCTCTTCGAAGGTCGCCATGGGACAAACCGCGGCGCAGCCCGGAATCGGCAGGTATTCGTAGGAGGGTGCATTGGCGGCCGAGAGCGGCTGCAGCTCGCGCACCTGGTCCATGGTCTGCGAACGATAGAAGGCGCGCACGAACCGTTTGCCTTGCGCGTCCGCCAGCACCTCGAAACCCAACGCCCCACCCGGCGGCGGATCGTCGCGGGGGTAGCTGGGTACTTTCCAGTGCAGGTCGAGGAATCCGCCCAGGTCGGCGATGTTGGTGTCGTGCCCTGTCAGCACCGTCAGCTTCGGCCCGTGCAGCATCGCTTCCAGCATGCGCGAGGCGAGCGGCGACGCCGCACGCGCGGCCACGTAGGGCGCACGGCCTTCGTAGTAGAACTTGAGCGAGTGGAATTCCAGTAGATCCTCGATCTGCTGCCGGTTCAGTCGTCCCCAGGCCACGTCGGACATCGGCATGCCTTCCAGGTATTCCAGCAGGAAGGTCTGGCTGACGGTCGAGGCGATGCCGAACGGATTGCCGATGTCCGCACGGTCGTCTTCATTGCGCACCAGCGCAGGCGGCATCGCGGCGAGGCTGCAACCGGATTGCGCACGCGGCCCGGTGCAACCCAAGGCCTGGTCCAGCAACGCGAGTCCGCTGGCATGCGCAATGACTTCGGCCCGCATCCCACCCGACGGCGACAGCGCCTGTGCGGCACGCAACGCTTGATCCGCGTCGATCCGCATGGCGCCGGCTTCCAGTGGATGGAACTCCACGTCGGCGGCAGGACTGGCCGGGAAGTCCACAGTGATCCCGCAACCCGGAACCATGCCTTCGACCAGCGCACGCGCGGTGTCCTGGGTCCGTGGTTTGGAACTGGCCGCGATTTCGATGTCGGCGGCAGGCGGGCAACCGTTCGCGGGCAGCAGGCCCCGCGCCGCCCAGTGACCGCGATCCCAACGACCCAGCAACTTGACCGCGTCGTAGCCGTGCGGCGTGAGTTGGCCGTAGTCCACCGACCATTTCGGCCAGGGCTGGTCGTTCATTCCCGCAGGCACCACCTGGGCCTTGGTCGGCGGACGCACGCCGTGGCGCATCAGCATGACCACGCGCTGCAGCTTGAGCGTGTCGGTGGTCGGTGCGGACCGCGTCGATGCGGAGGCCGGGGACGCGGGCATCCCGGCACAACCGGGCAGTACCCACGCAGCCAGCATTGCGACAACCGTGAGCGAACGCAGGACAGGGATCATTGTTTTTCCTCTTGAGCGTGCATGTACAGGCGTAGGAGCGACGTCAGTCGCGACCGAAACCACGCCTGACTCCGGCACAGTTCAGGAAAACCCAGAAGCAGGACCGCGCGACATGACGGCGAATGCCCAATCAAGAGGGAGGCCTTCGGTCGCGACTTACGTCGCTCCTACATCGCTCCTACGTCCGCCCTCGTGCAGAAGCGATGGCCTCCAGCGGACGCCATCGCTTCTGATTGCAACGATCAAGCTAGGATCAGAACACTGCCCGCAAGGTCAGCGTCCACTTCGGCGAAGAGTTCTCGCGCTCGACTTCGTACGCATCCACATCGTAAGCGGCCTGGTTGGCGAGGATCTCCGCGCCATTGTCGCCATCGAAACCGGCTTCGGCCTGGATGCTGTCCGCATCCAGCAGGTTGTTGCCGGTCAGGCGCAGCACCCAGCGATCGCCCAAGCGCTTCTCGACGAAGAACTCCAGGTTGCCGTCGTACAACTGGCTCTCGATTTCGCCATAGGTGACGAAACGCGATTCACCCTGCTTCTGGTAACTGAAACCGAAGCTCGCGTCCCAACTGGGAATGTTCTGGGTGATGCCGACGTTGTAGACGTAGGTGGGCTGGTGATCGATGGCGATCTTGCCGCCACCGGCGGGATCGTCGCGGTCGGACCACATGCGCGTGTAGTTGGCGAACACGCCGGTTTCCTCCAGGCCCATGAATTCCAGCGGCGTGGACAGGTCGAACTCGACGCCATGGGTCTTGGCATCGCCGATGTTCTGATAGGTATAGAGATTGCCCGGGAAATCGTCCGGATCCAACCCGATCTCATCGACCCCCAGGCCGGTGTTGACCAGTCCAATCAGGTCGGAGATGCGTCGCGTGAACACGTTGACGCCGAACACGCCACGGCCTCCGAAGCGCCGCTCGTAACCCACGTCCAGGCCCCACGAGGATTCGAAGGAGAGATCGGGGTTGCCGATGATCACGTCCTCGTCGGCAGGCGCTTCCAGCTCGTATGAAGGAATGACCTGATCGATGCTGGGACGGCGCACGGTGCGTGCCACGCTGACCCGGAACTGGTCGTTGTCGGTCACTTTCCATTGCAGGTGCGCGGACGGATTGAGCATGAACTCGCTGCTGTCGGCATCGCCGACGATGGTTTCGTCCAGCACCCCGCCTTCGGACAGGTCGGTCTGGAAATCCTGCTCGGTCTTGGTGCTTTCCGCACGCAGGCCGGTTTCCAGGGTTACCGCTTCGCTGAGCTTCAACTTGAACTGGGCGTAGGCGTCCAGGCGGCGTTCCTTGTACTGGAAGCGCCCGTCGTTGCGGGTGAATTCCACGTCATCGTCCAGGTCGTCATCGACGGTCAGGCGGTAATCGCGGTCCTTGATCTTGCCGGACACGCCCAGCTTCATTTCCACCCGGTCGCTCAGTTCACGCGTATACGACGCGCTGCCGGTCCATTCGGTGTCCTCGGCGTCGGTGGTTTCCTTGCTGATCAGGTCGTCGTTGGTTTCCTCGAACTTGTCCTGCACCGAGTCGTCGGTGAAGCTGGCGTACGCCGCCTGCAGGCTGAACTTGCTGACGTCGCTGAGATGCTTCTGGAATTCCGCGCCAAAACCGAAACTGTTCTGCTGGATGTCGGTGTCCTCGAATTCCAGTTCCGGATCGTCCAGGGCCAGGCCACCCACGCTGCCGTCGCCTTCATAGTTGATGGTGTCCTGGTGTTCCTTGCGGTCGGTGCTCAGGTAGAACGCATCCAGCCGCAGGTTGGAATCCTCCGACATATGCCAGGTCACGTCGCCGTTGAACGACAGGTCGCGCGAATCGCGGCTGTCCTGCTCTTCGGTGCGCTCGACCGCCGACGAATTGGCCGGGTCATCGAAATGGGCGAGGCTGCGGCCGGAACCGTGGTTAGCCACTTCGTCGTCGAAACCGACGGAATCGCTTTCGAACACTTCCTGCACCGTGTCCTTGTTGTTGTAGCGCTCCTGCGCATCCAGGGTGAGCGAATAGAAAACGGTCTCTGCTTCGTTGCGCCCGGACCACGACACCGACCCATTGCCGCGGGTGTTGCCCGCATCCGTGTTGTAGGTGGCACCGACGCGCGCGATCACGCCCGGCGGCAGGCTTGCGCCATCCTTGAGGATGATGTTGATGGTGCCGCCGACGCCCTGACTGTCGATATCGGCGCTGGGCGAACGCACGATCTCGATGCGGTCGATGATTTCAGCCGGAATGCGATCGACGAATACGGTGCGGTCATTGCCTGCGCCTGGAATCGGCCGGCCATTGACCAGCACCTGGGTGTAACCATCACCCAGGCCGCGCAACTGCGGCGAATCGGATTCGCCGATGTCGCTGGTGAAGGCCACGCCCGGCACCCGGCGCAATTGATCGCCAACGGAAACCGGCTCGAACTGGGCGAAGAACTCCTGCCCATAGACGAGTTCCGGGGCGGTGGTCTCGGTCCGGTTGCGGTACTGGATCTCGCCGGTCACGACTATCGACTGCAGGTCGGTGACTTGTCCCTCCTGTTCGGTCTGCGCCTGCTCGGCGGGCAGCGGCGGGACCTCCTGGGCCAGCGCGTAGCCCGGCATGATCGCAAGATTGCTCAAAATCAGCGCGGTAAGCGCATTTCTGTGGAATTTCCGCATGATCAAGTCCCTCCCGAGGACACCGCCAGCATCCAGGCAATGGCCTGGATCGCATGGGCTGGACTGGAGATTACGAACAAACATTCCAAAATGCAACAGATTTGGAATTTATCTTGCAAAAGCGTATTCGCTGTGTGATCTTGCCAGCCACAAGTTGACGCCAGATGACAAAGCACCGCATCGGCACTCATTTCAAGGGAGAAGAAAATGAAACCTGGACGCCTGTCCGGCCTGGCCCTGTCCATCAGCCTTGTGCTGTCCTGCGGCATCGCCCATGCGCAGGAGGCGCCACTGCTGGCGGCGCGCCTGCAGACCCAGCCGACCGCAAGCGGCGAAGCCAATGCCTCGATCCTGGTGCGCAATGCCGTGCGTCCCGGGCGCGACCATATCGTCGCCACCGCCGCCCTGGGCGGCCTGGAGATCTACGACCTGGCCGGCAAGCGCATCGGCACGACGCAGGCAGGCGAAGTGGCCGCGCTGGATGTGGCTTATGAGGTGCCGCTGGGAAAACATGGCGCCACGGTGCTGGTTGCCATCGACACCACCAGCAACAGCCTGCGCCTGTTCGACATGAACGATTCGCGCCTGTCCGAAATCGGCGCGCGCGCCCTGCCCCTGGGTTTCGCCGTGGAAGGCATCTGCCTGTATCGCAATCCGCTGGACAGCGCCTTGTATGCATTCATCGTCGGCGACGGTGGTGAAGTCGATCAGCAGATCCTATATTCCACGCCCGACGGCAAGCTGGATGCGCGCCAGGTGCGGCGCATCAACGTGCCTTCGCCGCTCAAGCAATGCGCCGCCGACAGCAAGCATGTGTATGCCTCGGAAGAAGGCGTGGGCCTGTGGCGTTTCAATGCGGATCCGGAAGCCGATGTCTCGGCCACCATTGTCGATGCGCCCCGACTCGGCCACATCGAGGAAGAAAGCGGCGGCGTGGCGATCTACGACGGCGGCGGCAAGCAATGGCTGATCGCTGCGGATACTTCCGCCGGCCGCGTCAACGTCTATGACCGCGCCAACAAGGACACCTTCCTCGGCGCGTTCACGCTGGCCGCGCCCGGCAGTTCCGAGGCCATCAAGGAACCCGGCCCTCTGTTCGCGACCGGTGGCGCCGCTGGCTCTTCTTTCCCGCAGGGCTTGTTGCTGGTCACCGACGAAGACGGTTCCAACTACAAGGCTCTGTCGATGGCGGACATCGCCACGGCGCTGAAGCTCGACATCGGTGGCAAGATTGTCGAGGACGTCGCCACGGAATCGAAAGCCGCAGTCGTCACCGCTCTGTTCGAAACAGCGCCGGCCAACAGTTACGGCGACGCCGCCGACGACCCGGCCATCTGGGCCAACCCGGTCGATCCGTCGAAGAGCCTGGTCGTCGCCACCGACAAGAAAGCCGGCATGTACGTGTACGACATGCAGGGCAAGGTGCTGCAATTCCTGCCCGACGGCAAGATGAACAACGTGGATCTGCGCGAAAACTTCGAACTCGGCGGAGAAAAAGTCGTGCTGGTCACCGCCAGCAACCGCACCGACAAGTCGATCGCCATCTATCGGCTGGACACCGAAAAGCGCGAACTGGTGAACGTGGCCGATGGCGTGCAACCCACCGGCCTGGGCGATCCCTATGGCCTGTGCATGTACCGCAGCCCCAAGGACCAGCGCACCTATGTCTTCATCAACGGCGACGACACCCGCAAACGTCAGTGGGAACTGGTCGCTGACGCCAATGGCCGCGTGAAAGCCAAGCTGGTGCGCGACATGAATTTCGATTCTCAGACCGAAGGCTGCGTCGCCGATGATGCTTCCGGCGCGTTGTACGTGGACGAGGAGGACGTGGGCCTGTGGCGCATGTCGGCCGAGCCCGATGGCGGCGATGCCAAGGTCATGGTGCAGAAGATCGCCGACAACCCGGCGGTGAAGGACGACTACGAAGGCCTGGGCATCTACGACCTGGGCGATGGCCGCGGCTACATCGTGGTGTCGAGCCAGGGCAACGACACCTACGCGGTGTACCGGCGCGAAGGCAAGCAGGAGTATCTGGGGTCGTTCGCGGTGGTCGCCGATCCGCTACGCGGGATCGATGGCATCTCGGAAACCGACGGACTCGAAGTGACCAGCCGCAACCTGGGCCCGGGCTTCGAACACGGCGCAATGATCGCCCAGGACGGCCGCAACGTGATGCCAGTGGAAAACCAGAATTACAAATACGTACGATGGGAATCCATCGCCAAGGCATTGGGACTGGAAATGCGCAAGGACTGACCCTTCGGGATACACGTAGGAGCGGGCCCTGCCCGCGACGCTCTTGCTCTTGCGCGATCTGACCGAAGAGCATCGCGTCCAAGGGACGCTCCTACAACGCCCGTACCCACCCAACAGGAAAGCCGCCATTCCTGGCGGCTTTCCTGTTTTCATCGAATACCCACTGATTACCTTGCTTGATTGCCGACAATTCGTGAAGGACCCATTTCCTTGTCGATCATCGCATCTACCAGCAATCAGCTTCGCTGCCACTGCCGCTTTGGCCGCGGGTGCCTTGTTGATTGATAGTGAGTGTCCCGCAGAGTGTGTCACCCGTGGCTTGTGCGCCTTGCGGGACTGCTTGCAAGGTGTATGTCCTGGCGGCGGGACCCGCAGCAAACGACACCGTGTAATGGGGTGACACATTGGCGTCGCAGGCAGCGGGTGGATTTGGTGCGGCCGCATAAGACAGCGCGGTGGTGTACAAACGCTCGAGTAACTGGGCACGCTCTTGCAGGCAGGTCGCCCCCGCGGCACGTCGGGACTGGATGATCTGTTGACGGTAGCTGCCATAGGCGATCGTTGCCAGGATGGCAACGATCGCGACCGTGATCATCAGCTCCAACAAGGAAAACCCGCCGATCGCCCGCCGACCCGGCATGTCCCCGCGATACGACGGCATGTACAACCGATCAGTTACTGATTTCATTCTTCAATCCCTTATTACTTCGCGCCAGGAGACGCGGTTCACGTTCCGGGTCTCGCGGATAGGCACGCCACCCGTGCCGCCTCCCGAACCACCCACCACAGCCAATCCACGCAACACGTTGGGCAGCGTCGGCATGCCCACGCCCAGGTCGACGGACCCGACCGGCACCGTACCCCCGCCAACCGTAAGGGTTTCATCGTCGAAGCTACCATCGCGATCCAGGTCGAAGAAGGAAGGACCGGTACTGGTGCCAGTGAACGCATCGAGGGCATTGACGTAGCCGCGACCATCCGGCTGGCAAGCATCCGACTCAGGGATGATGCTGGCGAACACCAGCACATCGCCCACGACCTGCGCATCGCTGACCACGCGCTCGCCCTCGGCCGTGCCTCCGCCGGATGTTGGCGTCAACAGATCCATGTACCAACCCTTCATGCTGCTGCCAAGCGCCTCTTCAGCCTGGAAACCGCGTACCGGCTGTCCGTTGCTGCCGGTTCCGGCGACAACGATGGAACGCTGCTGCAGATCCGTGCGATTGATGGTGGCGCCTTCGTCGATCAGCCCGTACATGCTCTGCACGCTGCTGCTGGTAACGTCGCCCGGCGTCATGAAACGACCGGTGCCAAAAAGCACCCATGTCTTGAAGGTGACTGGATCCAGCGTGACCGTGAGGCCACCGGTTATCGGCTGAACCTGGCTGGGAGTGCCCGGATAGGTCGCGGTGAAGAGCAGCGTGCGGTTGCTGGCTCCATCCCATGCTGTGGAGGTGCTGGAGGAAAGATTGAATTTCCACACATTGCCCAGCATGTCGCCCGCATAGACATAATCCAAGGTGCCGTTGCCATCGGCGTCCCAGCCGACCGGCGCGGACAGGCCATTGGAATTCGGGTCGTCGGTCACA
Source organism: Pseudoxanthomonas sp. (assembly GCA_041919795.1). Classification (GTDB taxonomy): domain Bacteria; phylum Pseudomonadota; class Gammaproteobacteria; order Xanthomonadales; family Xanthomonadaceae; genus Pseudoxanthomonas_A. Next base: position 109,194 of record JAYRTC010000008.1, read on the forward strand.
GGCGAACCCACGCCCGTATCGATTTCAGACAACAACGCACCGGTTCGCAGGTTGTAGACGAAAAGGACCGCGCGGCCATTGGTGCTGTTGATGCCGTTGCTGACGATGGCGCCCATGTCGCCGTTGTTGAGCTTGGCGATGATCGGCTTGCTTTGCACCAGCCCCATGTTGGCGCCGCTGGTGTTCTCCCACTTCACGTTCGTTGCGGTGAAGTTGGCCGGATCGGTGACATCCAGTGCATAGATCCCCTTGCCGCCCTTGCCCAGCGCCCCCACCAGGATGTTCTCACCCGGGGTTTGCTTGCGGCTGGAGATCACCGTGGGACCGTCAACGAAATAGCGATGCGCGTAGTCGGGGCGGCTGAGGGTGCTGAGGGCCGCCATATCGATACCTGCCGGTACATAGGCGAAGAGTTCCGTACCGTCCACGGCATTGAAAGCATGCAGCATGCCGTCGTTGGCGCCGACGTAAATGGTATCCGTATCACTGACGAAGGCCGGCGAGGAGGCGACGACATCGCCCAGCAGGCTGGTGCGGTTGCGCAAACCGGGGATGCCCGCTGCGGCATTACGGAGTTCCCGACTGGTATCGCCCTTGATATAAGCGGCGTTGTCGGCACCGGACACTGCGGGCGCACTGGTCCTGGCCAGCGCCGTGGTCTGCGCAGCGGTCGGGAAGACCGCTCCCACTGTTCCATCGTAGGTGAAGATGTCCCGCCCGGAGGCCGGGATGCCTTGCGATGCCCGCCAGCTTGGCGTGGGGTTGACCGAAGGCAGGCTTGGGGTACCCGAATGGGTCACGCCATAGGCCGTCAACTCGCCCGTCCATACTCCCGACACATACGTTGCCTGGAAAACCCGGGTGTCGGTGTCGAGGCGCGTGGAGTTGGCCGCGACGTTGGAGAACGAGCCCGTGCGTTCGGTGATGGTGCCCAACGCGGAACGGAGACCGGTCGTGAACTCGGCGGGATCGCCTGCGGAAAGGAAGGAGCCATGCCCGTTGACCGCGGCATGCAGCAGGTCGTCGATGCGATCCGCATCTTCCGAATCGTTGGGATTGGGCCAGCCGGTGTAATTGGCCGGAACGGCAGTGACGCTACCGATGCCGGTATTGCCCTTCAGGCCAATCGAAATACCAAACGTGACCATGTGCTGCCAGAAGGCGGGATTGGCGGCGCTGGTAGGCACGATGTTGTCGAGGTCCGTCCTCAGATCGCTCTTCCAGTAACGCATGGCCACGTCGGCCAGGGTATCGGAACGACTATCGGAATAGGGGGCGACAGGCGCGTAGGTATAGGGCGCATTGGCAGGTCCGGTGATCTGGGTGCCCGCAGTGCCGTCCTGGTTGTTGTTGCTCCCTGGGGAATAGCTGTTCCAGTAGCCATCCGTGGTGAGGATGGTGAAGTTCTGGCGGCACTGGTACTGGTCCGAACCAGCCTCGGGACCATAAGCACCGTCGCTGCTGTTGGATGAATAATAGGCGCCGGCGGAATTGAGCGCATTGTGCAGGGGCGTACCGTTGTTGCCGCTTGCATCGAACAGGCGCCGGTACCATTCGGTGCGGTTGTTGAATGACCCGCCCGCACCATTGGGATCCGAAAACAGGCCGTAGTTCTCGTTGACCGGGATCGGGTAGCTGTTCGTGATCCGGTTCGTGCCGCTTTGCTGGTTCCTGCCCCAGATGGTGCGGAAACCGACGCGCACGTCATTGCCCATGTCGTTGAAGGCACGGCTGCTGCCGGCCTTCGCCGTCTTCATGCGGGTGCGGTGGTAGGAATACCAGATGGCGAAATTGGCCCGTTCCTGCGCCTCGCTGCGCAGGCCGGTGGGCGTGACCGCGGTGCAGTTGCGCCAGCCCCAGCCACTGGTGGAGCTGTCGCAACCCATGGCTGTTTCGCCTGCATTGGCCGATTGCTCGTAATAGGTGGCGACCAACGTCAGGTTGTTGAACGAAGCACCATTCACGTCGCGCGAACGCACACGCACATAGTAGGTGCCTGCAGCCGGATTGTTGATCGAGATCGATTCGTTGCTGGTGCCGCCGGTCGTCGACTCCCAGTCGTAGTTGTTGATGGTGACGTTGTTGTTGTTGAGCCGGGCATAAATACTGGCGTCGCCGTTGTTCGCCTGCGTGGTGATGGTCACGTTGGCCATGTTTGCGGGCAGGACGAAACTGAAGGTGCTGGTATAACTGTTCCGATTCGCGGAAAGATTGGTTTGCCGCAATACCTCCGTCTGCGTGACCTGGGCCTCAAGACGCTCGCTCCTGATCACGCTTCCATCGGTCCGGATCTGATAACGGTAATAATTGAGGGCATCGCTGAGGCCCGCCGCACTGGTGCCGGTTTTCGGCACATAGAAGGTCCGGGTCGAACTCGCCAGGTTCGCACTGCCGGTGGCCAGGTTGGCGCTGGTATAGACATCGCCATAGCTGGTGCCCCCGGTCATCGGACTGCCATCTGCCTGGGTCCAGGGGGTGTAGTCGATACTGGGGTTGTAATAGACGGTATTGGTTACGTAACTCTGGTCGTAAACGGCATTGAGGTTGGTCGACGCGGTGCCGTAGTCGCTGTCGCTGGTCCGATTGTCGCCAGTCGGCGTGCTGTTGATCCCGGTTCCCGAAATGGAGGAGATCGCGGGGTTGTACATGTACTGCCAGGTCATCGAGCCCGAATCATCCAGCAGGAACAGGATGTTGGGCGGGACACGGCTATTGGTCGTCAATGGATCCGTTGGCAGGGTGATGGCCGCATTCACCGGCAAGGCCAGCAAGGTGACTGCGAAGGCCATCAGGCCGGAGCTGACGCGCGCGATTACACGCTGCTGGAAGCTCGGTGCAGGAAGGGTACGCTTGTTATGCATGTCGTTCTCCGCTTACTGCACGATGAAGTTGGTTTGCAGCAAGACCTGAGCGCGGTCGGCTGACTGGCTGCGCGCGGTGATCCGGTAGCGCGGCGAGAGGCACAGATCGTCGATCGGCATCTTGCGGTCGCAGCCTGGCCAGGTGGGCGCCAGGCCCATGAATTCGATGAAGTATTGCGGCGTGCCGCCCAGCGTCCCCAGGTTGGCGGTGCTGTTCCTCCATCCACCGAAGCTGGCGTTCAACCAGCGATCAGTCGCCGAGGCATCGGGCAACGAACAGACGCTGCTGGCGTCACACCCGGAGGCGGGCGCGACGGGGGAAGTTGCAGCCAGCGCTTCGCCTTCGCGCAAGGCGCTTTCAGCCGCCTGGAAGCCGACGCTGCGATCCAGCAGGTTCGCACTCATGCGCTCCTCCAGCAGCGTCCCGCGCAGCACCGCAAGGCCCAGCAAGGTCATGATCAGCAGCAGAATCATCACGACGATGAGCGATGCGCCAGCTTGGCGATCGGGATTTCCGGACAGGTGTGTTAGACGGTTCATGCGTTTCTATTCCGCAGGCTGGCCACGTGGATCAATTGGCGCGTGATGGGTTGCCCCCCGGTACGTTCGGGGCCTTCCAACGTAAGTTCGACACGCACGGCAATCACGTCCGCCCATCCCTTGGCGCTCGCATCCACCTGCGTTGCCGTCAGATAAGTGGCGCCATCGCGCATCAGGTAGGTGAGGCGCATGTCCTGCACTCCCTCCGCCACCTCTTCCGGATTGGACGCGTTGCCGCCCGCCAGGCGAATCTGATAAAGGGAACGCGTGCCTCTGCCGTTGTTGGCGATGTACCAGCGCGTTGCATGCAAGCGCACCATCACCGAGTTTGGCGCGGAGAACTCGAATACCGCTCCCGAGCAGCCCGCGGGCAAACCCAATCCCGCCGTGCAGTTGCCGGGCGACGTGCCGCCTGCCGCATGGCTGACCGTGTTGCCGCTGACCGTGCTGGCCTGGAAAACCGAGGCCTGGCGCGAATTGCAGGCCATCAGCAGGTCACCGCTGCTGAAGCCATGGGTCGAGGTATTGAGGGTGAACTGGCTTCCCGCCGTGTTGTGGCTGCTGATGGTGGCTACGGAGTCGTCGCCCGACAGCAGCTGCACGGCATCGGTGCCCGTCAACCGATTGCCTGCCCCCGTGCCGAAGCCGGCATTCGGGAAAGGCTGCGCATCGTCATACCCGCGCACCGAATTGCCCCAGGTATTCAGATTGGTCCACCAATTGGCGGCCGATCCATTCAGCACATTGACGATGGGTAACCCATGGACGCAGGGATTGCCGCCCGCCTCACGCAAGTCGCGCGCCATCAACTCGAAGGCGGTGCGGGCGTTCTCCTGGACACGGCCCAGACTTTCGGTGGCCCGGTAGGTCGCCCGGTTGGCGGTGAAAATGCCGATGGCGGCAAGCACCACCAACAAGCCCAGCACCAGGGCAATCATCAACTCGATCAGGCTGAGCCCCTGGACGCGGGGAAACGATCGCATGGTCCGTCTGCGGTTGATATTCATAGCCTCGTCACCGTGCTTACTTGTCTGTTGTTTGCGCTTGCCGCGATGCCTGTGCCGGTGTCGTTGCTGGCACGGCTGTCATCCCACTGCACGGAGATAGTGCAGAGGCCGGCCGCGCAATTCACCTGGCCACAGACAGTGGGATCGGCAGCGCTGCTGCCCAGACTGGTCTTGAGCGAAGTAACCCATTGGTTCAGGTCGCTCTGCGCCAGGGTGCCGGCCGCCGGCACGGCGCAGGTCATCGCCGCCAGGTTGTAGGCGCCGCCCAGCGCGGCATCGCGATTGGCGCGCATGGCATCGAGGATGGCATAGGTCTGGATGACCGCCTGGCTGCTTTCAAGCGAACTCTGACTATTGCGCAATGCCGTGGCTTGCATGGCGGCGATGCCAAGCAGGCCCACGCCCATGACCAGCACGGCGATCATGACTTCGATAAGACCGGCGCCGCGCTGTCTGCGCGCGCGGCGCGCCTGTTGCTTGTGGTGTGCGTGTTGCTTGCGCATGGAGGCGATTCCCTTGTATCTGGATTACGGACAGGCGCCGCTTGCCGGTTCCGTGGAAACACGGCTGCCGGAAGCCATCCTGACCAATCGTTGATTCTGCGGCGGCTGCGTGGTGGCCACGCACACGACAATGTCGTTGGCCAGCAGGCCACCCGTGGCATTGCGGGCCAGGCCATCGGCACGGAAGGTGACCGCAGCCACCCCGCTGCTGATCTGCACGGGTGGCTTTGCAGAGCTGTCGTTCAACAATTGTCCGCTGCCCGCGACAATCGTGATCCAGCGATCCCACTGCCCGGCCGCCGCACAGGTAGTGCCGTCGGTGCTGCGGCACACCGTCGTCGCGGTGTTCAGCCTAACCGCCTCCGATCGCGCCAGCTGCAACGAAGCCACTAACTGATTGGCCTGGCTTGCAAGCCGGTTGTTGTTGATGATCGCGGTGAAACTGGGGACTGCCAGGGTGGCGAGGATGGCTACTATGGCAACCGTGACCATCAACTCAAGCAGGGTGAAGCCGCGCGTCTTCGCCGCCCCCAACCGTGACCCCAAGCTTCGTCCCTGGCCATATGCCAATTGCATGCGCCGCCTCCCCTAGTGAGCGATGCTGCACCCTAGGCCGCTGGCTCGCAAAGCACCAGACCGAAGCCGATGGACGGCAACCCGGATAGAGCAAGCGGCCCGAAAACCGCCATCCAAGCCTGTTGCAGGGCATGATGCAACTCTTGCAGCACGCTGACGCCCCGGCACCATGCACCGAACACTCACGAAAATCACTCCGCTGGATGCCCTCTGGGAGGCTCCCGCGATCGCCTGGGTAGTAATGGCGGGGGAAGGCGTAGCCCTGGTACTTGCCCTCGCATCGGATGTCGACAGCGACCGCCTTACCTATTTCGGACTGACCTCGCTGATCGTCCAGTGGGTGTCGCTGCTTGCACTGGGCGGTCTTTACCTGATGAGGAGCGTACTGACGAACTTGCGCCCGCAGTACACGGCCTACATCGCACTGGGCTTGCTGATACTGTCCACATGGCTGGTCTGCACCAGTGCATGGCTGTTTTTCAGGAATGTCTGGCCCATGGCGACTGGCGGCTGGCAATCCCTGTTCCTGCGCTTCACCGGCATCGCACTGACTGTCGGCCTTCTGGGATTGGCTGCGTACCAGAACCACTGGCGCGCCAAGCAGATGGCCGTGCTGGCCAAGCAGTCCGAACTTGAAGCATTGCAGGCGCGCATACGACCGCATTTCCTGTTCAACACCCTCAACACCGGCGCAGCGCTGGTGCATCAGCGTCCCGCGGATGCGGAACAGTTGTTGCTCGACCTGGCGGATCTTTTCCGCGCCGCCCTGGCCGGGCCACGTGAAATCCCGCTGCAAGAAGAGCTGGCGCTGGCGCGGCGGTATCTTGAGATTGAATCGTTGCGTTTCGGCGAACGCCTGCAGGTGGAGTGGCGACTTCCCGATTCGCTTCCCGTGGTCGACACGCCTACCCTGTCCATCCAGCCACTGGTCGAAAACGCGATCCGCCACGGCGTCGAGCCCCGCCCCGCGGGCGGCACGATCGAGATTGAAGTTGCGTCGGGCCCAGGGATAGTCCACATCACGGTGCGCAATCCCATACCTGCCGGGAATGACCGGAACAACTCCGGACACCAGGTCGGCCTGAGCTCGGTGCGGGCGCGCGTCGAAGCGCTGACGCATGGCAGGGGTCGGGTGGAAACTTCGACCCTGGGCGGCGTGTACACGGCAAGCATCTCGTTGCCGGTAACGGAAGTCGGTTCCGGGTGATTTGCTTGTCTCCTCCCATGCCGTGTGACGGATAGGGAGGTTGGGAGGGATGCTTTTGACGGGATGCAGGACGAGCTAGCTGATGCGAAAAGCACAGCAAGATCAAGAGCACCCTCCCCTACCCTCCCCTGCGCCCCGACGGAAGTGCCCTTGGGGTGCTGCGCAAGGGAGGGGGCGCTTCACCCATCACGCCAGCACCCGATAACAAGGCTGGTATTCCCCCGCGATCTTCATGCGGCGTTGTTCGACGAAGGCGCGCAGCAATGCATCCAGGGCCTGCATCATGTCGGGGTCGCCGTGGATCTCGAAGGGGCCGAACTGCTCGATGCGGCGCATGCCGTCTTCCTTGACGTTGCCGGCGACGATGCCGGAAAACGCGCGACGCAGGTCCGCGGCCAGGGCGGGCGCGGGACGGCCATGGTGCAGGTCCAGCGCGGCCATGGCTTCGTGCGTGGGCGCGAACGGCTGCTGGTATTCCAGCGGCACTTCGATCGCCCAGTTGAAGAAGAACGAATCCTTGTGTTCGATGCGGCTTTCGCGCACGCGCCGGATGCCGGCGGTCATCTTCCTGGCCACGGCGACCGGGTCGCCGATGATGATCTCGTAGCGCGCGGCGGCGGCATCGCCCAGGGTCAGGCGGATGAACTTGTCGATCTGCTCGAAATACGGCGCGGCGATGGTCGGGCCGGTGAGGATCAGCGGGAACGGAAGATCGGCGTTTTCCTCGCGCAGCAGGATGCCGAGCAGGTACAGGATTTCCTCGGCGGTACCGACGCCGCCGGGAAACACCAGGATGCCGTGGCCCAGGCGCACGAATGCCTCCAGGCGCTTTTCGATATCCGGCATGATCACCAGGTGGTTGACGATGGGATTCGGCGACTCGGCGGCGATGATCCCGGGCTCGGTGACGCCGATGTAGCGCGTGGTCCGGCGCCGCTGCTTGGCGTGCGCGATCGTCGCCCCCTTCATCGGTCCCTTCATCGCGCCCGGGCCGCAGCCGGTGCAGATGTCCAGGCCGCGCAGGCCCAGCTCGTAGCCGACCTGTTTGGTGTAGATGTATTCCTCGCGGGAAATGGAGTGGCCGCCCCAGCACACCACCAGGTTGGGATCGGCCGGCTTCAGGATGCGCGCATTGCGCAGCAGGCCGAATACCGCGTTGGTGATGCCGGCGGAGGATTCCAGTTCGTGTTCGTGTTCCGGGCCCAGCTCGATCGCGGTGTAGGCCAGGTCGCGCACGACCGCGAACAGCAGTTCGGCCACGCCGCGGATGATTTCGCCATCGACGAAGGCCATCGCCGGCGCATTGACCAGGTCGATGCGCACGCCACGATCCTGTTGCAACACCTGGATGTCGAAATCGGGGTACAGGTCGCGCGCCGCGCGCGGATCGTCCGACGCGCTGCCGCTGGTCAGCACCGCCAGCGCGCAACGTCGCAGCAGTTCATGCATGCCGCCACTGGACGCATCGCGCAACCGCGCCACTTCCGCGCGCGACAGCACATCCAGTCCGCCACGCGGGTGAATCCGCGCATTCTGTACCGGCAACGCCTTCGATGCCGCTTCGCTCATGTTCGTATCCATGCTTGATTTTCCGGAACGGAACTGTAACGCAGTTGCGGCGCGGCCGGGCTGCCGGAAAAGCGAGGCCACCCCTGAACCCGCGGGAGCGGACCTTGCCCGCAATGCTTTTATGTGCCTCGCGAAAGGCATCGCGGGCAAGGCCCGCTGCTACAACAAAAAAACGGCCGGGTTGCCCCGGCCGTTCGATGCATTGCATGACCCGATGGATCAGAACTTGTAGCGGAAGCCCAATTGCAGCGACCACTGCGAGATGCCCTGGTCGAAGCCGTCGCCGTCGCCGTTGGCCACATTCGGCTCGTCGGCAAAACGATAGTTGTAGACGTACTGGCCCTGGTAGATGCCCTGCAGGGTGGCGACGCGGCTGTCGGCGAAGAAGCCGTAGTCGTAGATGTGGCCCCAATCCTTGTTGATCAGGTTGCCCACGTTCTGGATATCCAGCCAGATCTCCGACTTGTGGCCCTTGAAGAAGCCAGGCAGTTCCTGGCTGAAGCGCACGTCGAACGTATTGACGAAGCCGGAGTTGAAGCCATTGGTCGGCGCAACGCCACCGGCATACTTCGCCAGCTCCGGGTTGTTCTGCAGCCAGGTGAAGAAGGCCTGCTCCATGGCCGCGTCGGGGGTGAACACGCCTGCGGAAGACAGGTTGCCGAACAAGACGTCGCCGGGGCCGGTGGGCACGTAGAACAGGTCGTTCGCAGAGCGGCTATCGCCGTTGGCGTCGTTCACGAACAGGTAGCTATACGGACGTCCGCTGCGGCCTTCGTACACCAGGCCGATGCTGGTTTCGTTGTCGCCGAAGAACTTGTGCTTCCAGTTCAAGGAACCGGTGAAGCGGTCCTTGATCTCGTAGCGCGCGGTCGTCTCGACTTCCTCGTTCGAATTGAAGCCGTACTGGTAACCCCAGCCCGAGCTGGCGGTGGAGCTGGTCAGCGGGCCGACTTCGGTGGCGTTGGTATAGGTGTAGCCCAGGTTCCAGGACCAGTCGCTGGCTTCGCTCCACGGCTTGTTCAGGCTGACCGTGAATTGCTGGGTCTTGCCCTTGTCGGTGTTGTCGATCAGGAACACGTTGTTGTAGTCGCGGTTACGACCCGAGCGCGCATCCGCCGAACGCCAGGAACGACCGCTGCGGGCCGGATCCCAGAACAGGTCGCGCCCGTCCGGACCGATGAAGGACGCCACGGGGCCTTCGCCCGGCACCGGCGTATCGCCGATGTTGAGGCTCTGGTAGTACAGGCCATTGTTGACCTTGGTCAGCAGCAATTCGGCCGATGCGACCAGACCGTACCAGGGCAGCTCATGGTCGATGGCCAGGTTGGCCTTCCAGATGGAGGGCAACTCGAAATCGTTGGCCACGAAGTTCACGTTCTGCGTCGGCGCCACGCCGGGGCCCGCCGGAACCGTCGGGTTCAAGCCATCGGGACCAAACGGCACGGTCGGGTCGTACGCCTGGTAGTTGTACGAGACGTAGTTGAGGCCGGTGGTGTTGTAGCTGTTGCTCATCCACACCTGGGGCGCATCGCCCTGGAACAGGCCGATGCCACCGCGCAGCTGGGTGGGGCGTTCGCTGTCGAAGGTGTAGTTGAAGCCAAAGCGCGGCTGGATCAGGAAAGCGCCGTCGAACAGCTTGCTGTTGTTGTAACCGAAGTAGTCGGACGCGCCGGCGTTGTACTGCGGAGCCGGGCTGGCATCCGGGCGGTCGCCGCGCACGCCCAGGGTCAGGGTCAGGTTGCTGTTGACATACCAGGTGTCCTGGATGAACAAGCCCAGGTTGCTGCTGCTGTAGTCCGCCGCGATCGAGCCGGGCGAGGTTTCCCGGCTCAGGTTGTAAGTGCTCCAGCGACCGGCGGCGAAGTTGTCCAGGCCATAGAACGTGTACGTGCCGTAGGAGTTGGCGCCGAAGTAGTTGAAGATGTCGTTGTCGCTGTAATTGACGCCGAACTTGAGATCGTGGTCGCCCAGCGTCAGGGTGCCGGCGCCATAGTAGTCCCAGGTCTTGGTCAGCAGCGTGTTGCCGTGGGTATTGGCCTCGGTGCCCAGGTAAAGCGAGTCGCCGGTGGGCGCGGTTTCGGTGCCATCGAAGTAGATGCGGATGCTCGGCGCCTTGCTGTCGGTAACGCGCACGGCGCTGTAATCGCGGTACGAGGCCTTGAACTCGGTGGAGAAGTTCTCGGTCCAGTCGCTGAACACCTGGGCGACATAGCTTTCGACCGTCTTCTGGTGGTTGTACCAGTAGGAGCTCAGCGAGACGCTCGAGGAAGTCATGCCCTGGATGCGCAGCTTGTCCTGCACCAGCTTGCTGTAGCGCAGGCTGGCGCGATGGTTGTCGTTGATGTTCCAGTCCAGCTTCAGCGCGTACTCTTCGAGCTCGGTGTTGCCGTTGCTGGCCAGGCCGCCGGCGTTGATGCCATAGCCATCGGCGATCTGCTGCGCACGGGTGATGTCGCCCGAGTCGATGATGTCATCGGTCGGGTCGACCGGGGCGCTGGCGTCCAGCGCGGTGCCCGACAGATCGAACCCCGGAGCGGCTTGCTTGAACTTCTCGTAGTTGGCGAAGAAGAACAGCTTGTCCTTGACGATGGGACCGCCGAAGGTGGCGCCGTAGGTCTTTTCATCGGTGAAGCCATTGAAGGGCTCGCCTTCGGGGTTGTCGCCGAACCAGTCGCCATCGCGGTAGTTGCCGTAGACCGAACCGTGGAACTCGTTGGTACCGGACTTGGTCACCGCATTGACCGTCGCGCCCGACGCGGAAGGCGTGCTGACTTCGTAGCTGGACAGCTTGATGTCGATCGCTTCGATCGCATCCATCGATACCGGCTGGCGGCGGGTCGCCATGTTGTTGCCTTCCAGGCCGAAGGTATCGCTGGCCGACACGCCATCGATATTGATCGAGTTGTAGCGCGGGTTCTGGCCACCGGCGCTGATCGTGCCGGCGGCGCGGTCAACGAAGGCCACGCGCGGATCCAGGCGCATGAAGTCCTGGATGTTGCCGCCGATGGAGGGCAGCGCTTCGATGGTCTGCTGATCGATGTTGGTGCCGGAGCCCATCTTGGTCGCGCTGAACACTTCCGAGCCACCGGCGACGGCGACGGCGGTGACGGTTTCCAGCGTGGTCACGTCGGCCTTGAGCTCGGCGTTGACCGTACCGATCTGGTTCAGGGCCAGGTAGATGTTCTCTTCCGTATCCGTACCTGCGCCGGCCTTGACCACGCTGATCGTGTACGGGCCGCCCACGCGCAGGCCGCGGGCGCTGTAGCGGCCGCTGGCGTCGGTGGTGGCACGGCTTACCGTTCCGGATTCTGCATGGGTGATGGTGACCTCGGCGCCGGCGACGGGGGTGCCGTCAGTCCCGGTGACCAGGCCGCCGACACCGGCGGAGGTGCTCTGGGCGAAGGAGGGCGCCGCGGCGAGCGCGACCACGAGACCAAGAGCGATCTTGGACATCCGGAAACGGGATTGATTCATTTGGTAGGCCTCACTGCAAGGTTTTGACGATGGCGAAACGGATGGGCTAAAAGCAGGCTCAGGCTCGCCCTGGAGGGCAAGCTGGCGGAGACAAAATCAGGGCTCCCTGTGACCCGCGCATGTGGGCTGCGAAGGTTAATAAGAGGTTAACACGATAGGCGCTAATTGTGACCGATTAGCGACAATTTCCCGGCTTGGCGCGGGACAAAGCAGGCCAGCGGCAAGCCAACCTGAAGCCGACTAAAGGTTGGGTGGCGAGAGTTTCAGGTAAGTGCTTATTCCATCAAGCAACATCTGCACCGAAATGGCCACCAGCAACATGCCCATCAGGCGCTCGATCGCAATCAGGGCGCTGCGGCCCAGCCACTTGTAGAGCACGGTCGCCGAAAACAGGATCGCCGCGGTGGCCCCCCAGGCGATCATCAGGGCCAGGCTCCAGTCCCACAGCCGGCCCGGCTCGTTGCTGCCCATCAGCATCACCGCGGCCATGCCGGAAGGGCCCGCCACCAGCGGAATGGCCAGCGGCACGATGAAGGGCTCGCCACCCGGAAGCTCGCCCATCAACCCTTCCGGACGCGGGAAGATCATGCGGATGCCGATCAGGAACAGGACGATGCCACCGGCGATCTGCACCGATTCCTGGCGCAGGTGCATCATTTCCAGGGCGTACTTGCCGCCCCACAGGAAGCCCATCAGCACGCCCAGCGCGATCAGCAGTTCGCGGACCAGCACCACCCGCTGGCGTTTGGGCGCCAGCGGCTTGAGCACGCTCAGGAATACCGGGATGTTGCCCAGCGGGTCCAGGATCAGGAACAGCAGCAACGCCGCGGAAAGCACGGTCACGCGCGGACGCTCCAGACCTGGCCGCGATGTTCCACGCCGGCCGAAGACAGCAGGGTCACGCAGGCCTCGGCGTAATCGGCCGGATCCCGCGCCTGCAGGTCCTCGTCCTCGGCGTAGGCCTTGGCCCGCAGGGAAGTCCGCATGGGGCCTGGCTGCAGCGCCGCGACCCGCACGCTGGAATTGGCCAGTTCCGCATGCAACATGCCGACCATCGCCCCCAGCCCGTGCTGGGCCAGGCCGTAGCCGCCCCAGTAGGCTTGCCCTACCCGGCTCATGTCGTCCAGCGCGAATACCAGGGCCGCATCCGGCGATTGCTTGAGCAGCGGCAGGCAGGCCTGCGACAGCCACCAGGGCGCGGTCAGGTTGACGTGGATGGCGCGGGCGAAATTGGCCGGGTCGGTATGTTCCAGCGGGGTCAGCCCGCGGAATTCGGCTGCACAATGCAGCACGCCGTCCAGGCGCCCGAGTTCGCGGTAGAGTCGGTCGGCCATCTCGGCATAATCGTCCGGGGCCGCGCCTTCCAGGTCCAGCGGATAAAGCATTGGCTCCGGCCCGAGCTTGGCGCATGCGTCATAGACCCGGTTCAACTTCGGCGGCCTGCGCCCCAGCAACACCACCGTGGCCCCGGCGCGCGTGCAGGCTTGTGCAGCGGCATTGCCCAGCCCACCCTGCGCGCCACTGACCAGGATCACGCGATCGCGCAATGCCCCCGCTTCGCGGGTCGGCAAGGCCACCAGGGTCATGGCGCCAGCGCCTCGGACACGATCCGCTGCAACTCACCGGACTCGAACAGCTCCAGGGTGATGTCGCAACCGCCGATCAGCTCGCCGTGGATGAAAAGCTGCGGGAACGTCGGCCAGTTGGAGAAACGCGGCAGGTTGGCGCGGATCTCCGGCTCCTGCAGCACGTTGATGGTGTGGACATGTTCGGCTTCGGCAGGCGCGGCCCCGGCGGACATCAATGCCTGCACCGCGCGGCTGGAGAAACCGCACATGGGGAATTGCGGCGTTCCCTTCATGAAAAGCACGACCGGATGGGCGTCGACTTCGGCCTGGATGCGTTCCATCACCAGCATGGTGTTTTCTCCTGCGTTGACGGCCTGCAAACCGTCGTCGGGTAAACTCCCATTGTAAGCCCTCGCACGGCATCGCCGTTGCGCCGAACCCTCCGCGAGCGTATCCACGCCCCCTCCGCCTAGCACTGCAAAGGAAAAGCCATGGCCATCGAACTCCCCCCGCTTCCCTACGACCGCACCGCGCTGGAGCCGCACATCTCCGGCGAAACCATCGACTTCCACTACGGCAAGCACCACAAGGCCTACGTCGACAACCTCAACAAGCTGATCGAGGGCACCGAGTTCGCCAACCTGTCGCTGGAGGAAATCGTCCGCAAGTCGCAGGGCGGCATGTTCAACAACGCCGCGCAGATCTGGAACCACACCTTCTACTGGAATGGCCTCAAGCCCGACGGCGGCGGCGAACCCGGCGGCAAGCTGGGCGAACTGATCAACCAGACCTTCGGCGACTTCGCCAGGTTCAAGGAAGAATTCACCAAGACCGCGATCGGCACCTTCGGTTCGGGCTGGGGCTGGCTGGTGCAGCGCGCCGATGGTTCGCTGGGCTTGGCAAGCACCTCCAATGCCGCCACCCCGCTGACCGGCGAGGACACCCCGTTGCTGACCATCGACGTCTGGGAACACGCCTACTACATCGACTACCGCAACGCGCGGCCGAAGTACGTGGAATCGTTCTGGGCGCTGGTCAACTGGGACTTCGTGGCTTCCAACCTGCGTTGATTTCCGCAGTCGTGCGAAAAGAAATGGCCGGGTCGATCCCGGCCATTTTCATTTCCCCGTAGGAGCGCCCCATGGGCGCGAGCTCTTGATTTGTTTCGCGATCGGACCGGAGAGCTCGCGCCCATGGGGCGCTCCTACGGGCTCACGAACCGTGGGCGGCGACCGCGTCCATGACCCGTGCGGAATAGACCATGGCGGCGCCGGCGTTCAGCGCCACCGCCACGCCCAGGGCTTCGCCGATTTCCTCGCGGCTGGCGCCCTGCTTGAGCGCGGCATCGACATGCACGGTGATGCAGCCATCGCAACGCGTGGTCACCGCCACCGCCAGCGCGATCAGTTCACGGGTCTTGCCATCGAGGTGGTTGGTTTTCCCACCGGCCCCGCTGAGGGTCAGATAGCCCTTCAGGGTATCGGGTGAAAGTTTCCCGATCTCGCCGATGCGCGGGCCCAGTTCCTTGCGGTATTCGTTCCAGTCGAGCATGGCGATTTCTCCTGTTGGCCGGGAGTGCAGTTCGATCAGTCGCGCAGGGCCGTGATGACCGGGGCGACCTGCGCTTCGCGGCCCAATGCTACGCCGATCCGCTGCAGCGAAGCGGCCAGTCCGGCACCGTCGTCCTCGCGCAAGGTAGCGTGTCCGACCTTGCGTCCGGCGCGCGGCAGCTTGCCGTAGTCGTGCCAGTGACCGGCGGGCTCGGCCAGCACCGCATCGCGGTTGGGCATGTCGCCGATCCAGTTGAGCATGCACGCGTGGCCCAGCATGCGCGTGTCGCCCAGCGGCAGGCCGAGCACGGCGCGCAGATGGTTTTCGAATTGCGAAACTTCCGCGCCTTCGATGGTCCAATGGCCGGAGTTGTGCACGCGCGGGGCGATTTCGTTGGCCAGCAGTTCGCCGTTGGTGCAGAACAGCTCCAGTGCGAACACGCCCACATAGTCCAGCGCTTCGGCCAGCTTGCGCGCATGCGCGAACGCCTGCGCCGCCAGTCCGGCATCGACCGTGGCCGGAGCGAGGCTGGCCGACAGCACGCCATCGACATGCCAGTTCTCGGTTAATGGCCAGGTGCGGAATTCGCCATCGCGCCCACGCACCGCCACCACCGACAATTCACGCTGGAACGGGATGAAGGCTTCGACGATCAGTCCCACCGACTGCGCCTGCGCGCCCAGCGCCTGCCAGGCCGCATCGATATCGGCCGGCGACTTGATCCGGAACTGGCCCTTGCCGTCGTAACCCAGGCGCCGGGTCTTGAGGATGCAACGCCCGCCGATGTGCGCGACTTGCGTCTCCAGTTCTTCGCGGGTGGAGATCGCGGCGTACTCGCCGACCGGGATGCCCAGGCTGCGGAACAGGTTCTTTTCCACCAGCCGGTCCTGGGTCACGGCCAGGGCACGCGGATTGGGGAACACCGGCACGCGCGCGGCCAGCCATTCGGCGCTTTCGGCCGGCACGTTCTCGAAATCGAAAGTGGCCACGTCGACTTTCGACGCGAATTCGGCCAGCGCCGCCTCGTCGCGGTAGTTACCCACCAGCAACGGCGCGAACTGGCCGGCACAGGCGTCGGTTTCGGTATCCATCACCAGGAAACGCAAGCCCAGCGGCGCCCCCGAAAGCGCCAGCATGCGGGCCAGTTGCCCACCACCAAGAATTCCGACGGTGGTCACTGCGCTGCTTGTCCGGAGCTGGCGACGGGCAGACGCGGATCGTCGTTGGCCGTCACTTCATCGGTTTGACGCTTGCGGAAGGCTCCCAGTGCGGTGGCGATACCCGGATGTTGCGGCGCCAGCAAAGCGGCGGCGAACAGCGCGGCATTGGCGGCACCGGCAACGCCGATGGCGAAAGTGGCCACGGGAATCCCGGCCGGCATCTGCACGATGGACAGCAGCGAGTCCATGCCGTTGAGCGCCTTCGACTGCACCGGCACCCCGAGCACCGGCACCGCGGTTTTCGCCGCCAGCATGCCCGGCAGGTGCGCCGCGCCGCCGGCCCCGGCGATGATCGCGCGCAGGCCGCGCGCGGCCGCGTCGTTCGCGTACGAGAACAGCACATCCGGCGTGCGATGCGCGGAAACCACCTTCACCTCGTAAGGCACGCCCAGCGCGTCGAGTTTCTGCGCGGCGTGCTGCATGGTTTCCCAATCGGAACGGGAGCCCATCACGATTCCCACCAGCGGGCTTGGAGCAGTGGCGGTCATTGCCGTCCTCTCTGGAATGAGGCAGGCCTTTGACTGCCTGCGGTCGCAAAGGCTTATTCTAGCCGTCTTCCCCGCCCGACGATGGACCCATGGACCGCAAATTGCTCGATCTCCTGTGCTGCCCCAGCACGCGCCAGCCACTGGTCATGCTTGATGCGCAAGCGCTGGACGCGTTGAACCGCGCCATCGCCACCGGCGGCGTCAAGCGCGCCGACGACAGCGTGCAGGCCGACGCCCTGCGCGAGGCCCTGCTTACCCGCGACCGCAAGACGGTGTATCGCGTCGATGACGGCATCCCGGTGCTGCTGGCCGAGGAAGCCATCGCCACCGCGCAAGTCGAAGATTTTCCCGGCAAATGAGCCGCGATCTTTCCCCGCCCCCCGCCGACGTGATCGCCGGCGACGTGATGCGCGCACTGGCCGAAGACCTGGGCAACGGCGACGTGACCGCGGCGTTGCTGCCGGATACGGCCGATATCGCCTATCTGCTGTGCAAGGAAACCGCGGTGATCGCGGGACGACCGTGGTTCGACGCCTGCCATCGCGCACTGGATCCGGAAGTGGTCATCGAGTGGCGGGTGGCGGAAGGCGACCGCGTGCAAGCTGGCACGGTGCTGGCGACGCTGGCCGGTCGCAGCCGGGCGCTGGTCAGCGCCGAACGCACCAGCCTGAATTTCATGCAGACCCTGTCCGGCACCGCGACCACGACCGCCCATTATGTGGAAGCCGTGCGTGGTACCCGGGCGAAGATCCTGGATACGCGCAAGACGATTCCCGGCCTGCGCCTGGCGCAGAAATACGCGGTGCGCTGCGGTGGCGGCAGCAACCATCGCATCGGTCTTTTCGACACGGTGATGCTGAAGGAAAACCACGTCCGTGCGGCGGGCTCCATCGAGGCTGCCGTGCGTTCGGCGCGCGTTGCGCAGCCGGGTCTGCCTCTGGTCGTGGAAGTGGAGACGCTGGTGCAACTGGAAGAGGCGCTGGCAGCGGGCTGCGACCGCATCCTGATCGATGATTTCGATGCGGCGACGCGACGCGAGGCGGTGCGGATCGCTGGCGGACGCATTCCGCTGGAAGTCTCCGGCGGTGTCGATCTCACCACACTGCGCGGCATCGCGGAGGACGGCGTGGATTGCATCTCCATCGGCGGCTTGACCAAGCACGTGCATGCGATCGACCTGTCGCTGAAGCTGGGGCCAGCGCCCAATAGCGCAAAGTGATTGAAGCATCACTGCGACAGCTCCCCCCTTTGGAAAAGAGGGCAAAACCACAAACCCGTGCTTGCGTTACTCCCTCGCCGCCGCCACATTCCGCCCATGCCTACCCTGATATTGATGATGATCGTCGGCGCCGCCGGTTTCGCCTACTGGAATGCGGCGCGTGCGGCGGCCGAACACGCCAAGCAACTCGGCCGCAATGCCTGCAGCGCCGCCGAGGTGATCTGGCTGGATGAATCGGTGCACGCCTCGGGGATCCGCCTGCGCCGCAATGAAGATGGGCGCCTGGGTTTCGAGCGCAGTTTCCGCTTCGAGTATTCCCATGACGGCGTGGATCGCCATGTCGGCAGGATGGTGCTGCGCGGCGACCGGCTGGTGTCGTTCGTCGGCCCGGTCAGGCCCTCGGTCGCGCCCATCGACCTGCATTGACCGGATCTTGTAGGAGCGCCCCATGGGCGCGAGCTCTTGTTTGTTGGAACGGGAAAGACCAAGTGCTCGTGGCTGGAAACCGCTCCCACGAGCTCGCGCCCATGGGGCGCTCCTACGCGGGGAATTTGACTACTTCACCACGCGCAGGTGCGGACGCTTGGCGGCGGTGTCTTCCGGCGTCGGTGTCGAAGGTGGTTCGTCGTCGCCTTCCGGCCCGGTCGTGCCGGCGATGTCGTCCGGCAGGGACATGCCCTGCCCGGTTTCCCTGGCATAGATCGCCAGCACCGCCGAGATCGGCACCGACACCGGATAACTGACCCCGCCGAAGCGTGCGCTGAAGCTGACCGAGGTGTTGTCGATCTGCAGGCGCACCACCGCGCGCTGGGCGATGTTCAGCACCACCCTGCCCTCCTTCACTGCATTCGGAGGCACCTGCACACCGGGCTGGGTCGCATCGACCAGCAAGTGCGGGGTCATGTCGTTGTCCGCGATCCATTCGGACAGCGCCCGCAACAGGTACGGGCGATGGCTGGTCATGCGTGGCGTTTCGTCGGTCATCGATCGGAGGTCAAGTCGCCCGCTTTACGGACTGGAAAGTCGGCGGCTTCGCCGCCCGCGAAGGGTAAGGCAATGCGTTCTTCTTCACCATTTGCAGCGCCGCAGGCGCGACTTCACCCTTCGCCACTATGCCGGTATCTCGCGCAACCGTTTTTCCTGCTCGGTCAGGCTGCGCAGGAAGCCGGGGTTGCGGAAGATGCGGTTGCCGTAGTCCTCGATGGACTTGCCATCCTTGGGCAACGGGATATCCAGCGAAGGCAGGCGCCAGATGATCGGGGCCATGGCGCAATCGGCCAGGCTCATTTCGGGATTCAGGAAGAACTTGCTGGCCTTGAACAGCGGCACCGAGGCGGTCAGCAATTCCTTCAAGCGCTTGCGACCGGCTTCGGCCTGGGCCTTGTTGCCCAACTGGATGGCCTGCACCTGCGGCACCCAGTCGTGCTCGATGCGCAGCATGGCCAGGCGCAGGCGAGCACGGGAAAGCGGGTCCACCGGCATCAGCGGCGGGTGCGGATAGCGCTCGTCCAGGTATTCGCTGACCACCGACGCGGCGTACAGGACCAGGTCGCGCTCCACCAGCGTGGGCACCGAGTGATAAGGGTTGAGATCGATCAGGTCTTCGGGCGGGTTCTGCGCATCCACCGGCACCAGGTCGTAGGTCACGCCCTTGGCCGCCAGCACCAGCCGCACGCGGTGGCACAGCACGTCGTCCACGGAAGAAAACAGGGTCAAGGTATTTCGCATACGCGGACTCGCAGCCATCAGGCTCTCCGACGACCGGAACCGCCGATCGCATCGACGCCGTCAGCCCTCTGCTGACGGTCGCCACGGCCTCGAGCGCGAATCTTCCCGGGAAAGCCGACTCCTGCTTTCCCGCTGCCGCGCCGGTCAGGCGCGGCCCTGGAAGATCCGCCTTAGTGCACGTCCTTCCAGTATTCCTGCTTCAGCAGGAAGGCCAGGAAGGTGAGCGCCACCAGGAACAGGATGACCCAGACGCCCATGCTCTGGCGCTTGAGTGCGGCCGGCTCGCCGACGTACTCGAGGAAGTTGGTGATGTCGCGCGCGGTCTGGTCGAACTGCACCGGGGTCTGGGTTCCCGGCTGGGTCACCTTCAACGCCTCGACATGGCGTTCGCCGATCGCATCCGGCTCGCTCATTTCCGCGTGTTGCAGGCCTTGCAGCTGCCACAGCGGGTTGGGCATGGACGCATTCGGGAACAGCTTGTTGTTCCAGCCCAGCGGGCGGCTCTCGTCCAGGTAGAACGACTTCAGGTAGGTGTAGATCCAGTCGCTGCCGCGCACCCGCGAAATCAGGCTCAGGTCGGGCGGCATCTTGCCGAACCACTTGCTGGCCGGGTCGTGCGGCATCGACACATTCACCTGCTCGCCGAACTTGGCGCCGGTGAAGTTGAGGTTGCCCATCACCTCTTCCTCGGTCAGGCCCAGGTCCTCGGCGATGCGCGAATAGCGCATGTACTTGAGCGAATGGCAGCCGGAGCAATTGTTCATGTACAGCTGCGCGCCGCGCTGCAGCGAAGCCTGGTCGGTCAGGTCGTTGCCGGCCTGCAGGACATTGCCGCCGCCGCTGGCGAATGCGGAAAACGCCAGCAGCAGGGAGCCCGCGAAAACGGCGAGGCGCGAAGTCAATTTCTTAGTCATGCGTCGTCACCCGTTCCGGCACCGGCTTGGTTTTCTCGAACCCGAAATATGTGTAAACCCAGAGGAAAATGAAGAAGCCGAAGTAGCAGACGGTCAGCACGCGGCCGACGATCGTCTCGACCGGATCGGTGCCCGGACCGGCGCCGATCTTGCCCAGGTACACGAAGCTGATGGCGAAGACGGCGATCGCGATCTTGTAGGCCAGTCCGCGGAACTTGATCGACTTGACCTTGCCGCGATCCAGCCAGGGCACGAAGAACAGCACCGCGATGGCGGAGAACATCACCAGCACGCCGCTGAGCTTGTGCGGGATGACCCGCAACATGGCGTAGTAAGGCGTGTAGTACCAGACCGGCTTGATGTGCTCCGGGGTCACCAGGCGGTTGGCCTCGGTGAAGTTGTCGTGCTCCAGGAACCAGCCGCCCACCGCCGGGATGAAGAAGATGATGAAGGCGGCGAGGATCAGCAGGAACCCGACGCCGACCAGGTCCTTGACCGTGTAGTACGGATGGAACGGAATGGCGTCCTTGGGCGCGGTCGGCGACCAGCGGTTGCCCTTGGGGCCGTGCTTGACGTCGACGCCTTCGGGGTTGTTGGAGCCGACCTCATGCAACGCACCCAGGTGCAGCACGACCAGCAGCAGCAGCACCAGCGGCAGCGCGATCACGTGCAGGGCGAAGAAGCGGTTGAGGGTGGCGTCGCCGGGCAGGTAGTCGCCCATGATCCATTCGGTCAGGCCGTTGCCGATCACCGGGATCGCGCCGAACAGCGAGATGATGACCTTGGCGCCCCAGAACGACATCTGGCCCCATGGCAGCACGTAGCCCATGAAGGCTTCGGCCATCAGCACCAGGTAGATCAGCATGCCCAGGATCCAGACCAGCTCGCGCGGTTTCTGGTAGCTGCCGTAGATCAGGCCGCGGAACATGTGCAGGTACACGACGATGAAGAACAGCGAGGCCCCGGTGCTGTGCATGTAGCGGATCAGCCAGCCCCACTCCACGTCGCGCATGATGTATTCGACCGACGAGAACGCTTCGGCCGCGGACGGCTTGAAGTGCATCGTCAGGAAGATGCCGGTGACGATCTGGTTGACCAGCACCAGCAGGGCCAGCGAGCCCATGTAGTACCAGAAGTTGAAGTTCTTCGGCGCGTAGTACTCGGTCATGTGCTTGCGGTAGACCGGCATCAAGCCGGGCGTGCGCGCGTTGAACCATTCCACTACGGTGCCGGCGGTACGGGTGATGATGTTGTTCGCCATGGCTTACGCGGCCCCCTGCGGATCGAGACCGACAATGATGGTGGTATCGCTCTCGTAGTAATGCGGCGGCACCACCAGGTTGGTGGGCGCGGGTACGCCGTCGAATACGCGCCCGGACATGTCGAAACGCGACTTGTGGCAGGGGCAGAAATAACCGCCCTTCCAGTCCGGGTCGTACGGCTCGGGCTTGATCTCGGCGACCATTTCCGGCGAGCAGCCCAGATGGGTGCACAAGCCGACCAGGACGGAGATTTCCGGCTTGATCGAACGGAATTCGGGATTACCCTTCAGCACGTAGGCCGGCTGCTGGTCCAGATTGGTGGACTCCGGGTCGCGCAGGCGGCCATCAAGGGTCGGCAGCGCATCCAGGATGGCCTTGGATCGCTTGACGATCCAGATCGGCTGGCCGCGCCACTCCAGGACCAGGCGCTGGCCTTCCTGCAGTCCGGTCAGGTCCGCGGTCACCGGGGCGCCGGCCAGCTTGGCCCGCGCGCTCGGGTTCCAGGACTTGATGAACGGAACTGCTACAAATCCGGCTCCCACCGCACCGACCACAGCCGTGGTCGCGGTGAGAAACCGGCGTCGGCCCATGTTCTCAGGATGATTCACAGGCTCATTGACCCCATCATTGGCCATCCGGCACTCCGCAAAACGTTCAGGTAGCTAAAAGGCTGCCAAAGCCGACGCCATACCCCGGTGTCGGCCGCAAAAGACGGCAAAGTGTAACGGAAGCCTTAATCCGTCGACAACGTTGATTGTTGAATCAATGACTTGCAGCGCCCGAATGGCGTCCACAAGTGGTCAGCGTGCGCCGACGGCGCCGCGATAACGGTCGGCAAGCACGCCGACCCGGGCCACGTAACGCTGGGTTTCCTGATAGGGCGGCACGCCCCCGTGGCGATCCACCGCGCCCTCGCCCGCGTTGTAACCGGCGGCGGCCAGGCTCAGGTTGCCGTTGAATCGCTTCAGCAACCACGCCAGGTACTGCACGCCGCCACGGATGTTCTGTCCCGCGTCATAGGAGTCCGTGACCCCGAAACGACGCGCGGTGGCGGGCATCAACTGCATCAGTCCCTGTGCGCCGGCATGGGACAACGCCATGGGATTGAACGACGACTCGGCATGGATGATGGCGCGCACCACCGCTTCCTCGACCCCGTACTGGCGGGCGGCGGCGGCGATCTCGGCCTCGTAGGCGGACGTATTCAAGCGCAAGGTGCCGAAATTGACCCCCGGATTGGCCGCACAGGCGAAGCAGGTCTCGATGAAGCTGTACTTGATGGTGCGAAGACTGGCCACGCTGCCCGCGCCCTTGGGCCGCGCACTGGTGTAATGGCGCACGCCATCCTTGATGAAGGAATACACCTGCCCACTGACCACGCGGCGGGTATTCCCGGATTGCGCCGGCTGGGTTGCCTTGGGCGCTGCGGCGGCGGTAGCCGGCACCACCGCGCTGGCCGAAGCCGGCACCGGTAGGGCGATCATCGCCCCGGAGCTTGCCGTGCCCAGGGCCGTCGCGGGAGTGGCCGGGGTGGAAATATTGCCCGCACCGGAAGGACGCGATACGGCGGAGTGCCTGCCGCGACTGTCGGCGATATAGCGGCTGATGACCTCGCAACTGGCCCCGCTCACGCGCTTGTTGACGTAGTTGGGGACGCCGTCGGCGCCGGTGCACTTGTACAGGGTGCCCGCAGCGGCCGGCAACGCGGTCGACGCCATCAGCGCCACCAGCAACGGCAGCGCGCGCTTCTGGAGTGCATGTTTCAGAGAAGCCCCCTTCATGCCGGGGAGTGTCCCAACTTCATCAGCGATTGCCAAGTCCTTGTCCGACAAAAGGATTTCCTCGGAAAGCGGAGGGTGACCCACTTCTCATTGCGCGGGCCGACGCACGGCCTGGATCGCGCCGATTTCCTGTTCCAACGACGAGCGCAGGCGATTCCGGTCGTTAAACTGTCGTTCTCTTCCTCCAACCCGCCTGGATTACCCACCATGCCCGGGATCGCCACCCCCTCTCCGTCCGCCCTGGACAAGCCCGCTGCGCCTGCCTCTCCGGCAGCTATGCCTGCGCGCGGCAAGCTCTACATCAAGACCCACGGTTGCCAGATGAACGAGTACGACTCGTCGAAGATGGCCGACGTGCTGGCCGATTCCGACGGCCTGGAGCTGACCGACAACCCCGAAGAAGCCGACGTCATCCTGATCAACACCTGCTCGATCCGCGAGAAGGCGCAGGAAAAGGTCTTCAGCCAACTCGGCCGCTGGAAATCATTGAAGAAGGATGGCAAGCCGGTGCTGATCGGCGTCGGCGGCTGCGTGGCTTCGCAGGAGGGGGCGGCCATCGTCAAGCGCGCGCCGTACGTGGACCTGGTATTCGGGCCGCAGACCCTGCACCGCCTGCCGGAGCTGATCCGCGAACGCCGCGAATCCGGCAAGCCGCAGGTGGATATCAGCTTCCCGGAAATCGAGAAGTTCGACCGCCTGCCCGAGCCACGCGCCGAAGGCCCGACCGCGTTCGTCTCGATCATGGAAGGCTGCAGCAAGTACTGCAGTTTCTGCGTGGTGCCGTACACGCGTGGCGAGGAAGTCAGCCGTCCGTTCGAGGACGTGCTGGTGGAAATCGCGCAGCTGGCGAGTCAGGGCGTACGCGAGATCAACCTGCTGGGCCAGAACGTGAATGCTTATCGCGGCCCGTATGGCGAGAGCGAAATCGCCGACCTCGGGCTACTGATCCGGACCATGGCCGAAATCGACGGCGTGGACCGCATCCGTTTCACCACCTCGCATCCACTGGAGTTCTCCGACTCGCTGATCGAGGCCTACCGCGACGTGCCGCAACTGGCCAATTACCTGCACCTTCCGGTGCAGGCCGGCAGCGACCGCATCCTGGCGGCGATGAAGCGCGGCTACACCACGCTGGAATTCAAGCAGAAGATCCGCAAGTTGCGCACGGTGCGGCCGGACATCTCGATCTCTTCCGATTTCATCGTCGGCTTCCCGGGCGAAACCGACGCGGACTTCGACAAGACCATGAAGCTGATCGAGGACGTGGGCTTCGACCAGTCCTATTCCTTCATCTATTCGCGTCGCCCCGGCACGCCCGCGGCGGATCTGGAAGACGACACCCCGGAATCGGTGAAGCACCAACGCCTGGCCCGGTTGCAGGCGGCGATCAACACCCACTCGACCCGCATCTCCCAGACCATGCTCGGCAGCGTGCAGCGCGTGCTGGTGGAACGCCACAGCACCCGCGACGCCGCCGAGTTGACCGGACGCACCGAGAACATGCGCTACGTGAATTTCCCGGGGAATACGCGGTTGATCGGACAGTTCGTGGACGTGGAGATCACCGAGGCGATGGCGAACTCGTTGCGCGGCCGCATTGCCACTCTTGACGTCAGGAACGAATCGACAGGGGGTTGATTCACCTCATGGCCTCGGTCGATACTTCGACCGAGGCGCATCGGGGGATGTGTCGTGCATCGCCATGCTGCGCCGCGATGCATCCGGAACTCGACAGGGGAAAGAACAAATGAAATCCAGGATATTTGCGACCGCCCTTCTGGCGGTTGCGGTGACCGGCTGCGCAACGGGATATCACAGCGCCACCAATCCACTGCTGGGTCTGACCGGCGGCTATTGGGACCAGAAGGGTCCCGGCAGCCTGATCAAGGTCGGCTTTTCTGGCAATGGCTTCATCGACCGCGACAAGGTCGCGACCTACCTGCTCTACCGCTGCGCGGAGGTGACACGACGCGAAGGAGGCACCCACTTCGTGTTCTACACCAGCCTTCCCGACGCCGTTGCAGATAAACGAAGCAGCGAGCGCAATGTGGGCACGCTGGGCGGCAAGCCCGCTACCTATGCCTATATCCTGCTGGCGCAGGCCGAAGAAGTGCAGGCCCTTTCTGCCGACGAAGTGATCACACGACTGGGTCCGCTCGTCAAACCGAAGCAAATCTCAGGAGCGGCCCAGTGAACCTTGCTTCGCGCCTTCTTGTTCCTCTCGCCATCGCTGCCTTCGGCTCGGGCTGCATGAGCGTCTATCGCATGCCTGCAGGCACGCCTTACGCTTCCGTGCGGATCCCGTCCGGCACGACTTCATGGATCTGCGCCAACGGTCCTTCGCAAATACTCACCAAGGGCAAGGACGGCCGGGCACGGATTCCGGCGGGCGAACGCGTGACCATCGGCGCCAACTACGCCAGCAGCGACGGCTACATGAACTACTTCTGCTCGGCCAGCGTCAGCCTCGCGCCGCAAGCGGGGGAAGGCTATTACCAGGATTTCGAGCTAGAAGGTGAATCCTGTACCGCGATGGTCTACCACGAGACCGATGACAAGCGCATCGGCCTGGAATTCGAACCAACCCTGTATCGCGGCGGAGCAGGCTGCACGCGCTGACGAACAAGTACGCTGGCGGGCAGCAACCCCCGCCAACGCATGCGGTTTTCAATCCAGACGCTTGCGGAAACGCAAGATCGCCAGCGACATCATCACCACGGTGAAGACCAGCAAGGCCAGTACGTCGGGCCACAGCTCGAGCAGGTTGGCGCCGCGCAGGACCACGCCGCGGATCAGGCGCATGAAGTGGGTCAGCGGCAGCACTTCGGCGATCCATTGCGCGGCCTTGGGCATGCCGTCGAACGGGAACATGAAACCCGACAGCAGGATCGACGGCAGGAACAGGAAGAACGCCATCTGCATGGCCTGGAACTGGGTCTGCGCGCGCGTGGAAACCAGCAGTCCCAGGGTCAGGTTGGCGACGATCAGCAGCATCGCCGCGCCGTACACGCCCCACAGGCTGCCGTTGACCGGTACCTTGAACAGCCACATGCCCAGCAACAAGACCACCGTGGTCTGGACCAGTCCCACGCCGATGTAAGGCAGGACCTTGCCGACCATCAGTTCGCCGCTGGACACCGGGGTGGTGATAAGCAGCTCGAGATTGCCGCGCTCGCGTTCGCGGACGATGGCCATGGCGGTGAACATCACCAGGGTCATGGTCAGGATCACCCCGATCAGTCCCGGCACCACGTTCACCGCCGAACGCCGCTCCGGGTTGTACAGCGGCAGCACGCTGATCTGTCCCTGCAATGTACTCAAGCCGCGTCCATCGAGCGGCATCTGCGCCAATTGGCGCGCGGTGGCCTGGACCGAAGTGTCGCTGCCATCGACGATCACCTGCATCGCCTCGCGCCCGTCGATGCGGCGGCGCTCGAAATCCGGCGGGATCACGATGCCGATCTTGATCTCGCCCTTGCGCAGCAGCCCCTGCAATTCCTGCGGCGTGCGTGCGCCAGCGACCGGCCGGATCACGCCGGTGGCGAAAAGATCCTGGACCAACGCGCGAGAACCCCCGCTGTCGGCCATGTCCGCGACCGCCGCCGGCAGGTTGCGCACGTCCAGGTTGATCGCATAACCGAACAGCAGCAGTTGCAGCGTGGGAATGCCCAGCATCATCGCCACGGTCATCCTGTCGCGCGACATCTGCCGCAACTCCTTGACCATCACCGCGAAGATCTGCCGCATCTTCATGCGATTTCTCCGAAGCCCGGCCATCCCTGTGGGAGCGCCCTGGGTTCGACGTGGGTGGCCGAGACGAATACATCTTCGAGATTCGGCTCGATCGGCGCGACCTCCGCTTCGATGCCGCGGCCGCGCAGGAACGCCTGCAAGCGCTCGCCGGGCATGTCGTCGGCCGTGGTAAGCACGCGCAGTTCGTTGCCGATCTGGGCCACGCTGATCACGCCGTCCGCCGTGTGCAATGCGGCTTGCGCCTTGCGCGGTTCGCTGGTGCGCACACCCACGGTGCGTCCTGACAATGCCTGCGTGAGTTCGCCCGGCGTGCCATCGGCGACCAGGCGGCCGGTATCGAGGATGGCGATGCGATGACAGCGTTCGGCTTCGTCCATGTAGTGGGTGGAGACGAGGATGGTGGTGCCGGCGTCGGCCAGGTCGAAGAGTTTTTCCCAGAAATCGCGGCGCGATTCGGGATCGACTGCGCTGGTCGGTTCGTCCAGGAACAGCAGCTCCGGCTTGTGCACGACGGCCCCGGCCAGCGCCAGCCGCTGCTTCTGCCCGCCGCTCATGGTGCCGGCCAGTTGCCTGGCGCGGTCGGCCAGGTTGTAGGCATCGAGCAGTTCGTCGATGCGGGTGCGGCGTTGTTCGCGCGACAGACCTTGCACGGTCGCAAGGAACTCCAGGTTCTCGCGCACGGTGAGGTCTTCGTACAAGGCGAATTTCTGGGTCATGTAACCGATGCGCTTGCGCAGCGCCTCGGCCTGCTGCGGAATCTTCAATCCCAGCACTTCGATCTCGCCGGCGCCGGGCGTAAGCAAACCGCAGAGCATGCGGATGGTGGTGGACTTGCCGGAGCCGTTCGGGCCGAGGAAGCCGTACACGCTGGCGCGCGGCACGGTCAGGTCCACGCCATCGACGGCAAGCAGCGTGCCGAAACGCTTGCTCAGGCCGCGTGCGCGGATGGCGGGGATGGGTGGGTCATCGGTCATTACACGTACCCAATAAAAATGGATACCCGGATTTCGGTGAGGGATTACATGGAAAGCAGGCGCTCTTGCTCCTGCCTTTCAACCCCGTTGAGGCCCGGCAAGCAGGTGGGGCGAACACCCGAAGGGCGGCGCGCACGATGCGCGTCGTTTCCGGAGGGCACACGGATGTGCCTTCCGGAAATGCCCCGCCTGCTTGCGCATCGGTCACGCGAAGCGGGACCGACGGGCCGACCGGGTGGCCTTCTTTGGTTACTTTCTTGGCCACACAAGAAAGTGACCCGCGCATCGCGCGGAACGCTTTTCCAATCACATCAAAAGCGAAAGCCGCTGGGTTCCCGCCTTCGCGGGAATGACGAATCGAAGTAGCAGGACGACTCGTGTTACTTCCCATCGACATCCCCCACAAACTCCACCCGCACCGGCACCCCCGCAGGCAGATCCGCATCGGCCTGGTCCAGGGTTATTTCCGCCAGATAACTCAACCGCTCCGCATCGCGACCGGACAATGCGTAGTACGGCGTGAAACTGGGCTCGCTGCGGATCATGCGCACATGGCCACTGAGCGGCGTTTCGCGGCCATCGACGAATACGCGCGCGGCTAGGCCCACCTTGACGTTGGCGCGCATCGGTTCCGGAACGTACACGCGCGCATGCGGCGCATCGCCGACCAGCAGGATCGCCAACGGCGAGCCTACCGGGGCCTGGTCGCCGAGCTTGTACGGCAAGCTGTCGATGCGCCCGGCGCGTGGCGCGACCACGCTCAGTTTTTCCAGGGAAACCGCCTGCGTAGCCGCTTGCGCCTCGGCTACCGCCACCGCCGAGCGGCCCTGCGCGACTTGTTCGCTGCGGGTGCCACGCTCCAGCTCAAGCAGCGCCGCCTGCGCGGCGCGCACCTGCGCTTCCGCATTGCCGGCGGCGGCGCGCGCACGATCGACATCGGCGGCAGCCACCAGTTTCTGCCGGCCCAGAGGCTGCAGGCGGTTGTAATAGGCGCGTGCATCGACGGCCTGCGCCTGCGCGGCAGTGACATTGGCGCGGGCCTGGGCAATGTCTTCGCTGCGCGGACCGGCTTCCAGTTCCGACAAGGCTTCACGGCTCCGCTGCGCCTGCGCCTGCACTGCCATCAGTTGCGATTGGGTGCGGACCGGTTCCAGTTGCAGCAAGGAGGCGCCAGCGGCGACTTGCTGGCCTTCACGCACGTCGATGCGCACTATTTTCTCGGCGACTGGCGCGGGCAAAGTGATCCGGTCCCATTCCAGCGTGCCAACGACCTGTGGCGCGGAATCCTTGCATGCAGACAGGCCTAGCAGGCATAGCGCCATCAATGAGCACCGCAGCCTTCTATTTCGCATGATCCAGCTCCAGTCCGCGATCCAGCAAGGCAAGCGTATGCAGGCGCATGCTGTCGAAATTCAGGTCGTCGGCACTCAACAGGCGCCGCCAGATCGGCGCGCCCGCGGCCGGGAACAAGGTCAGTCCGACCAGCGACACCATCAGCAGGCGCGGGTCCAGGTCGGGATTGATGCGCCCCTGC
This sequence comes from Pseudoxanthomonas sp., assembly GCA_041919795.1. Classification (GTDB taxonomy): domain Bacteria; phylum Pseudomonadota; class Gammaproteobacteria; order Xanthomonadales; family Xanthomonadaceae; genus Pseudoxanthomonas_A. The sequence goes on from JAYRTC010000008.1 coordinate 138,923, forward strand.
GCCTGCGCTTCGGCGAAGCGTCTGGCCATCATCTGCGGCAATTGCGGGCCGATCCGGTCGAACAGCAGATCGCGCAGCGCGCCGCCTTCGCACAACACCTCGCGCACCCACAGCGGCGGTAGCCACGGATGCTCGGCCACGATCCGGCCGATGCCTGTGACGAAACCCGCGATCAACGCGGCGATGTCGTCGCCGGCCTGCAACAGTGGTTCGCGCAGCGCAGCGAACACCGGCAGGATCTTCTGCGCGATCACTTCCTGCTGCAACTGGGCCTTGTCGCCGAAGTAGTAATGCAGCAGCGCTGGCGTCACGCCCGCCTCGCTGGCGATATCCCGCAGCGAAGTGGCGGCGATGCCCTTGCGCACGAAGCAGGCCAGCGCCGCTTCCAGCAGACGGCCGCGCAGGTCGGGCGAATCCGCGGACGGACGACCGGGCGCGCGCTTGCGTGCGGGCCGTGGCGACTTTTTCGCCGGGATGGATTCGGTATGCATGGCGGGACTGGAATCAGTCATGGAGCTTATTTAATTCATTGATTAATTAACTGCAAGATCAAACCGACGAACGGTCGCCTGTCTGGCCCCGGTAACACGACCGCGATACCCTGCACCGCCCTGTCCCGACGCGCCTGCCATCCCCCAGACCGCCCCCAAGTTGTGGTTCTTCGTAGTGGAAGCCGAGCCACTTCCCGACACTCCGGACTTCCAGGAGTTCGGTGGCGCCTTCGTGCTCTGCTACCAGATGCCGGGGCTGGCCGACGACCCGATCCGCCATGCCAGCGAGTTCCTGCGCGTCGCCGGCTGGCAGGTCACCGGCGTGCAGGACGAGCCCAAACAGATCGAGCGCGAGGAAGCCCCCGAGGCCGAGCACTTCGACCAGGCATTGATCGACGATGAAGCCTACGTATTCCACCAATGGCGTGTCGAAGACGCCGACGACCAGACCAGACACTGAAGCAACCAATGACCAACCCGGAAAAACGCGAATTCACCCTTGAACCCGACAACATCGAACGGCTGGCCAACCTGGCCGGGCCGTTCGACGCGCACCTGCGCCAGATCGAACTGCGCCTGGGCGTGGAAATCGCCAACCGCGGCAACATCTTCAAGGTCACCGGCGCCGCCGCTGAAGTGAAGGCGACGGAAAAACTGCTGCGCGCGTTGTACGCCGAGGCTGGCGAAGAAACCTTCGACAGCGAGGCGATCCACCTGCGCCTCAACGCGGCCAACGTGGAGCACCTGGCCGCCGGCGGTTTCGTGCCGCAGGACGTGGCGATCAAGGTCAAGCGCGGCACGGTGCGCGGCCGCGGCCCCAACCAGGCCGCCTACCTGCACGCCATCGCCACCCACGACATCAATTTCGGCATCGGTCCGGCCGGCACAGGCAAGACTTTCCTTGCCGTCGCCAGCGCGGTGGAAGCGCTCAACGAATCGCGCGTGCAGCGGCTGATCCTGGTGCGACCGGCGGTGGAAGCCGGCGAAAAACTCGGCTTCCTGCCCGGCGACCTGAGCCAGAAGGTCGATCCCTACCTGCGCCCGCTGTACGACGCCCTGTACGAAATGCTGGGCGTGGAAAAGGTGCTCAAGCTGCTGGAGAAGAATGTCATCGAAATCGCGCCGCTGGCCTACATGCGCGGTCGCACGCTCAACGATGCCTACGTGATCCTGGATGAAGCGCAGAACACCACCATCGAGCAGATGAAGATGTTCCTTACCCGCATCGGCTACGGCAGCACCGCCGTGGTCACCGGCGACCTGACCCAGATCGACCTGCCCAAGCACGTGAAATCCGGATTGAAGGACGGCCTGGAAGTACTGCGCGGCGTCGACGGCATCAGCTTCACCTTCTTCACCAGCCGCGACGTGGTCCGGCATCCGCTGGTAGCGAAGATCGTGCGGGCTTACGATGAGCGCGACGGCAAGGATGCGGAGACGGGGCCGGCGTGATTCCAAAGTTCGTCATTCCCGCGAAGGCGGGAATCGCTCTTGGCTTCCTTCAAGGAGTTCGCGTGGAGATGATCTTGCCCAAAATCATGTCGCCCAAATCGAAAGGCAGCCGAGCAAGCTCGGCTCTACAGAACAGGAGCGATTCCCGCCTTCGCGGGAATGACGAACCCCAATGACCAAAGGCCCCATCCTCCTCGAAGTTTCCGTCAGCTACGCCCTGCCTCGCGCGGGCTTGCCGTCGTCGGTGAGTTTCCGCAAATGGGTCGCGGCCGCGCTGAATGGCCGCATCCGCGAGGCCGACCTGGCGGTGCGCATCGTCGATACCAGGGAAGGCCGCGCGCTCAACCGCCACTACCGCGGCAAGGACTACGCAACCAACGTGCTCAGTTTTCCGGCGGAAATGGCCGAAGGCGTGAAGATGCCGAAAGGCTTCAAGATGCCGCTGCTGGGCGACCTGGTGATCTGCGCGCCCGTGGTCGCGCGCGAGGCCAAGGAACAGAAGAAGAAGCTCGCAGCGCACTACGCGCACCTGACCGTACACGGCGCGCTGCACCTGCTGGGCTGGAACCACGAGGACGACCGCGAGGCCGAAGCCATGGAACAGCTGGAACGCGAGATCCTGGCCGAACTCGGCATCGACGACCCTTACGCATTCGAGGACTAGGCATGCGCCGTGTTTTGATCCTGTTGGCGGTGCTGCTGCCGCTTCCTTTGTTCGCGCAGACGCCAGCCGCCTCGCCTGAAAAATCCGTCGCCACTGCGCCAGCCACGGACGTGGCCGCGAAGCCTGCGGAAAAATCCGCCGAACCACTTGACTCCGCGCGCATCGACCTGCCCGGCCTGATCGAATGCAAGCGCGAACTGGCAGACTTCCACTACCTGGCTCCGGCATTGATTGAACCCTTGCAGGCGGTCGCGCTGGGCTGGCGCCCGCTGCCGCAGGCCAACCTGTTCATGACCGAGTTCATGCTCAATACGCCGATCAGCGTGTTCGGCCACAGTACCGACCATATCGCCTTCACCGGCGACAGCATCATCGCGATCCTCGACCTGGCCGATCCGCGCCCGCTGGCCAGGCAGCTGGAACTGGAAACGGCGGTCGACACGCCGGCCAAGGCGATGTTCGGCAAGGAACTGCGCAGCCATGAGCAGCGCGACGAAGCCAGCGGCATCACCCTGGTCGATTCGGTGATCCTCAACGTATCCAACGTCTCCTCGCACCCCGGCAAGACCCTGGTCGGCTGCAGCTACATCATGGACACGCTGGAAGAGGAACCGGAAGCCGCGCCCGCACCGGAACCCGTGTCGCCATAGCCCGGTGTGGGAGGGGCTTCAGCCCCGACGCTTTTCCGCTTGCCATGTATCGCAGGAATGTGGGAGCGGCGTCCCCGCCGCAAGCTCTACCAACAGCCCCCATAAAGCTGGAAGCAAAGCTCGCGGCGAGGACGCCGCTCCCACAGCACCCCTCCCACATCATCCTGATAGACTGCCTGCGTCGCCCTTCCCCGGGCTTCCTTTTCCCTACAAATGTCTGAAGACGACAGTACCTCCGCGCCGGAAACCTCCGAGAAGCCTCCGGAGAAGCATCACGAAAAACGGCGCAGCTGGCTGGACCGCATCAGTTCCGCGTTCTCCGGCGAACCCTCCTCGCGCGACGACCTGGTCGCGCTGTTGCGCGATGCGCAGGGCGACGGCCTGATCGCCAGCGACACGCTGCGGATGATGGAAGGCGCCCTGGCCGTGTCCGAACTGACCGTCGGCGACGTGATGGTGTCGCGTTCGCAGATGGTCTCGCTGCCCATCGCCTCGCGCTTCCTCGACCTGATGAAGGAAGTGGTGGAGTCGGGACACTCGCGTTTCCCTGTGCATGGCGAGAACAAGGACGAAATCCTGGGCATCCTGCTGGCCAAGGACCTGCTGCGCGGCGTGGTCGCCGACAACGGCCCCGGCAATGTGCGCGAACTGTTGCGCCCGGCGGTGCTGATCCCGGAATCGAAGAAGCTCAACCTGCTGTTGAAGGAATTCCGCCTGTCGCGCAATCACATGGCGATAGTGGTCGACGAATACGGTGGCGTGGCCGGCCTGGTCACGATCGAAGATGTGCTGGAACAGATCGTCGGCGAGATCGACGACGAGCACGACGAAGCCGAGGAAGGCGCCGACCTGATCGCGGTGCACGCCGACGGCCAGTACGTGGTCGATGCACTGACCCCCATCGCCGATTTCAACGAACGCTTCGGCGCCGATTTCCCCGACGACGAGTACGACACCGTCGGCGGTTTGGTCACCGCCGCCATCGGCCACCTGCCGGACACCGACGAGGAGCTGACCCTGGGCAGGTTCGAATTCCGCGTGGCCAAGGCCGACGCGCGCCGCGTGCATGCGTTCCATGTCGGCGTGCTTTCCGATAGCTAGGATGCTCGCCCGCCTGCTCGCCCGCCTGCTCGCCCGCCTGCTCGCACTGGGCCTGCTGTCGCTGCTGGCGGCTTCGGCCTGGGCGGCATCGCCGCCCACCGCCACCCCGCGCATCGGCGTGATGACCATGCAGCCGGGCGAGATCTTCTTCGAACGCTTCGGTCACGACGCCATCGTGGTCATGGACCCGCGGACCGGCGCGGCCACGTCGTACAACTTTGGCTTCTTCGACATGGACGAACCCGGCTTCGCCGGTCGTTTCGCCCTGGGCGACATGCAGTACTACCTGGTCGCATTGCCGTTGCAACAGGATCTTGCCTATTACCGCGAAGTCGGGCGTGGAGTGAAGCTGCAATGGCTGGACCTGGCGCCGGAACAGGCGCAATCGCTGGCTGCCGCATTGGCCGAACGCGCCAAGCCCGAGAACGCGCGCTACCGCTACGACTATTTCACCTCCAACTGTTCCACCCAGGTACGCGATGCACTCGACACCGCCATGGGCGGCGCGCTGAAGGCGCAGATGGTCGGGCGCTCGCGCGGCAACACCTTCCGCAGCGAAGCTGTACGCCTGGCCTCGCCGGCCTGGTGGATGTGGCTGGGTTTCGACATCGGCCTCGGACCCTACGCCGACGCGCCGATGTCGCGCTGGGAAGAAGCCTACGTGCCGATGCGCCTGGCCGACAGCCTGGACGAAGCCAGAAACAGCGCAGGCCGTCCGCTGGTGCAGTCGGAACAGATTTTGGTGCCGCACCGGGTTGCTCCGGAACCGCCGGAGCGGCCGCGTCGCTGGTGGCCGTGGTTGCTGGCCGGCTTGATCGTCGCAACCGCGATCCTGTGGGTCGCGCCGCGCAAACCACGTCTGGTCGCCGCGCTGGCCTTGCCGTTGTGGCTGGTCTGCGGCCTGATTGGCGCGGTGCTGGTGTTCCTGTGGGGCTTCACCGAACACCATGCCGCCTGGGCCAACCGCAACCTGTTGCTGTTCAATCCGCTGTGCCTGCTGCTGATCCCGGGCGCGGTGACGCTGTTGCGCAAGCGCAGGCCCGCGGCGTGGTTCCGCTGGCTGTTGTTGCTCGTGGCCGCCGGGGCCACGAGCGCGTGGATGGTGCTGTGGTTGTCGACCAACCCGCAGGTCAATCACGCCTGGGTCGCGCTGCTGCTTCCCGTGCATGCGGCGCTTGCATACGTATTCGTGCCCCGGCACGGCATGTTGCGCTGAGAAGGCTGGCAGGATGCGGCTACTGGCCGCTCTTCGGAATTCGACATGTCCTTCCGCTTGTTCGCGCTGATTGCGCTGTTTTCCTCCAGCCATGCCTTCGCCGCACCCGCGCCTCCGGTTCCGCCCAAGGTCGGCATCGCCTCGCCGGACGGCAACCTGTCGGTGGAAGTGACCACCGACAACGACGGCCGTCCGAGTTATGCGGTGTTGCGCGACGGCAGGCCGGTGATCGCTGCTTCGCGACTGGGTTTCATGTTCATCGATGCGCCCAAGTTCGAACGCAACTTCATCATCGCCGGGCACCAGAACCGCAGCTTCGATGAAACCTGGGAGCAGCCCTGGGGCGAGCGCCGCAGCATCCGCAACCACTACAACGAACTGCGCGTCAGCCTGGTCGAGAAGAACGCGTTGAAGCGCAGCCTCGACGTGGTGTTCCGGATATACGACGACGGACTTGGCTTCCGCTATGAATTCCCCGACCAGGCCGCGTTGAAGGATGTGAAGATCAGTGAGGAGCTGACCGAATTCAATATCGCCGAGCCCGCCACCGCCTGGTGGATACCGGCGGGCGAATGGAACCGCGAGGAATACCTCTACCACCGCACCCCGGTGCAGGAAGTCGGCGACGCGCAGACGCCGATCACGCTGCGCACCAGCAACGGCCTGCATGTTTCGATCCATGAAGCGGCACTGGTCGATTACGCCGGCATGAACCTGACCCGGATCGAAGACCGCAAATTCCGCGCCATGCTCACGCCCGGCATCGGCGACGGGAAAGTGGTGCGCACCGCGCCGTTCAATACCCCCTGGCGCACCCTGCAGATCGCCGACAACGCCGGCGACCTGGTCACTTCCAGCCTGATCCTCAACCTCAACGAACCCAACAAGCTGGGCGACGTGTCGTGGGTCAAACCGATGAAATACGTCGGCGTGTGGTGGGAAATGCACCTGGACAGGAAGACCTGGGCCTCCGGCCCGAAGCATGGCGCGACCAACGAAAACGTGATGCGCCACATCGACTTCGCCGCGAAGCATGGCTTGGGCGGCGTGCTGGTCGAAGGCTGGAACGTGGGCTGGGACGGCGACTGGTTCGGCAATGGCGAGGATTTCAGCTTCACCCAGCCGTATCCGGATTTCGATATCGAAAAACTCGCCGCGTACGCGAAATCGAAGCACGTGCGCCTGATCGGCCATCACGAAACTTCCGGCAACGCCGCGCACTACGAATCGCAGATGGGCGCGGCCTTCGATCTGTACCAGCGGCTCGGCATCGATGCGGTCAAGACCGGTTATGTCGCCGATGCCGGCCAGGCCAAGGTCATGGGCCAGGATGGCAAAGTGCATTACGCCTGGCACGAGGGCCAGGACATGGCGCTGCATCACCTCAAGGTAGTGACAGAGGCGGCCAAGCGCCATATCTCGGTCAATCCGCACGAACCGATCAAGGACACCGGCCTGCGCCGCACCTATCCCAACTGGATTACCCGCGAAGGCGCGCGCGGCATGGAATTCAGCGCCTGGGGCGTGCCCGGCAATCCACCCGAGCACGTGGCCAACCTGGTGTTCACCCGACTGCTTGCCGGACCGATGGATTTCACTCCCGGCATCTTCGGCATGAAGACGCGCGCGCCTGATGGCGTCCCCAGCACTTGGGCCAAGCAGTTGGCGCTGTACGTGGTGATCTACAGCCCGCTGCAGATGGCCGCCGACCTGCTGGAAAACTACGAAGCCAATCCGAAGCCGTTCAAGTTCATCGAGGACGTGCCGGTGGATTGGGAAGACACCCGCGTGCTGAATGGCGAAATCGGCGATTTCGTCACCATCGCGCGCAAGGACCGGCACAGCGACGACTGGTACCTGGGCGCGATCTCGGACGAGGAAGGTCGCGAGTTGAAGGCCCCGCTGTCGTTCCTGGATCCGGGCCGCAAGTACGTCGCCCAGATCTATCGCGATGGCGAACACGCCGACTGGAAGCGTGCGCCGCAGGACATCGTGATCGAGGAGCACGACGTGACCAGCGCCGATACACTGACCTTGCGCCTGGCGCCCGGCGGCGGCCAGGCGATCCGCTTCGTCGCCAAATAAACCCGTGTAGGAGCGGCCCATGGCCGCGAGCTCTTGGCAAACGGATCGGAAAAGCCGAAGAGCTCGCGGCCATGGGC
>JAYRTC010000009.1:0-2628 GCA_041919795.1 Pseudoxanthomonas sp.
TCCAGCCGCGAGCTCTTGATTTGTCTTGGGTCCATGGCAAGAGCTCGCGGCTGGAAGCCGCTCCCACAAAAGCTCGCTCCTACATAATGCGGGCATGAGCGATTACTTCATCGGACTCACCGGCGGCATCGCCTCGGGCAAGAGCGCACTGGAACGGGAATTCGCCGCGCGTGGCGTGTTCGTCGCCGATGCGGACCTGATCGCGCGCCAGATCGTGGAGCCCGGGCAACCGGCGCTGGCCGCAGTGGCGGAGGCGTTCGGCAATTCGGTGCTGACCACCGAAGGCCGACTGGATCGTGCGGCGTTGCGCACCCGGATCTTCGACGACGAACCCGCGCGCCGCGCACTGGAAGCGATCCTGCATCCGATCATCCGCAGGCAACTGCACGCGCAATGCCTGTCCGCGCCTGGCGCCTATGCGGTCGCGGTGATCCCGCTGCTCACCGAAGGCGGCGGCCGCGCCGGCTATCCGTGGCTGGACCGGATCCTGGTGGTGGATGCCCCGCACGCCAAGCAAAAGGCGCGGCTGATGCAGCGCGACGGCATCGACGATGCCCTGGCCGAAAAAATGATCGCGGCCCAGGCCACCCGCGCCCAGCGCCTTGCCCTGGCCGACGACATCGTGGTCAACGACGGCGACCTTGCCTCCTTGCGCGAAGCCGTCGCCGAACTGGACGCCCGCTACCGCGCGTTTGCTGCGTCTTCGTAGGAGCGCCCCATGGGCGCGAGCTTTTGATCTTCTCGCGATCTGGACGGAGAGCTCGCGCCCATGGGGCGCTCCTACGGGTGTGGATATGCTGTATTTACAACCAGACGGCATTCCAGAACGGATACGCGCCGATCCGCGCGACCAAGCCAGCACGCAGCGGATTGGCGACGATATAACGAGCTGTCGCCAGCAAGTCCCGCTCACCGCGCAGCGTATGCTCATGGAAAGCCCTGCCCCACAAATGACCTTGGCGGCCGAGTTCCCTGTTGACGTTTCGTGCGATGGAACACTTCAGTCGGGTCACGATGGCAGGCAAGGAATCATGCTCGCCAAGCTGCAACAGCCAATGTGCGTGATCCGGCATGAGTACCCATGCCAGCATCGCCGTCTCTTTCAGGCAACGCTTGTCGTAGTGGCAACGCGCGGCCGCACAGGCCGCATCGAAATCGAGGAAAACCGGTTGTCGGTCGTTGGTCGCGACCGTCACATGGTAGATCTGCTGTGCGATGGAAGTTCGCCTACGCCGCAGGGCGGCATGTCCATTTCCATAAGGAGTCTTTGCGGTCATGACGGCAGCATCCTGCGGAAGCCGCATTGCCCTCCATCAGCAAACACCGCCGAAAATCGTAGGAAAGCACCGTGTAGGAGCGCTCCATGGGCGCGAGCTTTTGATCTTCTCGCGATCTGGACGGAGAGCTCGCGCCCATGGGGCGCTCCTACGGCGGATCGATTGCTCGCGACGGCATCGTCCACAAACCGCGGATGGCGGCGATGCCCTGGGCGCCGTGTTGGCGGGCCTGGTCGAGGTGCGCGGGAGTGAGGCCGCCGATGGCGTAGATCGGCAGGGAGACCGATTCGCGCAGGCGGGCGAAGCCTTCCCAGCCCAGCACTGCACCACCGGCATGGGTGGCGGTGGTCAGCACGCTGCCGACCACGGCGAAGTCGCAGTCCAGCGCCTCGGCCATGCGCAATTCGCCAGCGTTGTGGCAGGACGCGGCAACGGCGACGTCGGCAAGCAGGGGGCGGGCGGGCAGCGCGGGCAATTGCGCGGCGCGCAGGTGCACGCCGATGCCGAGTTCGCGGGCCAGTTCGATATCGCTGTTGACCAGTACTTCGGCCTTGGCCTTGCGGCAAAGGGCCACTGCCGCGACCACCAGTTGTCGCCAGCGCGGTTGCGCCTGGATATTCGGCGCGCGCAGCTGCACACGGCCGACGCCACCGGACTTCAGCGCATGCGCCAAATCCGCCAGCCAGGCCGCATCGTCGGCGCCGGGCTCCGGCGTCACCAGGTAGCGGTCGGGCTGGCGCAACGCGGCCACCACCGGGCGGTCGGCGGGTGGCATGGGGTAGCGGGAAAGCTTTTCCGGCGCCACCCAGGCCAGGGCCTGGCCTTCGATACCGCGCGGCGTGCCCTGCCACGAGACCACGCGGCGCACGTCCAGGCGCAGGCGCTTGTCGGGGTATTGCTGGGGCACGTCGATCAACGGCGGACCCACTTTCACTGCGATCCCCAGTTCTTCCTGCAACTCGCGGACCAGCGCATCTTCCGGCGATTCGCCCGGCTCGCGCTTGCCGCCCGGGAATTCCCATAACCCGGCCAGGTCGCGGCCATCGGTGCGACGCGCCAGCAGGATGCGACCGCGCGGATCGGTGATGGCCGCGGCGACTACATGGAGGGAACGCATGGGATCAGGCATGCAGGGAGCTTGCCGGGAAGCATGCGGTCAACGCAACCGTGACCGGTGTAGGAGCGGGCCCTGCCCGCGACCGCTCTTGGCGAGAGAGTCGAAAAGCGTCGCGGGCAGGGCCCGCTCCTACAAATTCGGCGGCGTCGCGGGCAGCGCCCGCGACGGCGTTACGGTCAGCGAAGCAGGCAGTGGCAGTGCATGAACATCTTTCCGCAGCCGCACGGACACGGA
>JAYRTC010000009.1:2638-141356 GCA_041919795.1 Pseudoxanthomonas sp.
GGGGCCGGGGGGGGGCGGGGCCCCGGCGGCGTCCCGGTGGGGGGTCTGCGTGACAAACGGGCCGGGCCGGCGCCCCCGCTCCTACAAATTCGGCGGCGTCGCGGGCAGCGCCCGCGACGGCTTTCCGGTCAGCTCAGCTGGCCGTGGCAGTGCTTGAACTTCTTGCCGCTGCCGCAGGGACAGGGATCGTTGCGGCCGACCTTGGGGCCGTCGCGGGTGACCGGCGAGAAGCCCAGTTGCGCGGCTTCCACGCCCGCGGCTTCCTCATCGGCGCTGTAGCCGCCGGCGTCCTGGTGCTGGAACTGCAACTGCTGTTCGCGGGCCGCGGCCAGGCGCCGTTCCTCGGCTTCCAGTGCGGCCACTTCCTCTTCGCTGCGGATGCGCACGCGGGCGAGGATGGTCACCACTTCGCGCTTGACCTTTTCCAGCATGTCCGAGAACAGCTCGAAGGCTTCCTTCTTGTATTCCTGCTTCGGCTGCTTCTGCGCATAGCCGCGCAGGTGGATGCCCTGGCGCAGGTAATCCATGCTGGCCAGGTGCTCCTTCCAGCTCTTGTCGAGCACGGTGAGCATGATGTGCTTCTCCAGCGAGCGCATGGTCTCCGGACCGAGCTGCGTTTCCTTCTCGTCGAAGTGCGCGGTCATCGCTTCCTGCACGCGGCGGCTGATGGCCTCGGCGTCCAGTTCCTCGGTTTCCGCGGGCCAGCGGGTGACCGGCAGCGACAGGCCGGATTCCACCGCCAGTTCCTCCTCCAGGCCCCGCAGGTCCCATTGCTCGTCCACCGAGTTCGGCGGCACGAAGCGCGCGACCAGGTCCTCGACCACGTCGCCACGGATGCCGTCGATGTTTTCCTTGACCGATTCGGCGTCCAGCAGTTCGTCGCGCTGGCTGTAGATCACCTTGCGCTGGTCGTTGTTGACGTCGTCGAAGTCGAGCAGGTTCTTGCGGATGTCGAAGTTGTGCGCTTCGACCTTGCGCTGCGCTTTTTCGATCTGGCGGCTGACCAGCTTGTCCTCGATGACGTCGTCTTCCTTCATCCCGATCAGCTTCATCGCCTTCTGCACCCAGTCGGAGGCGAAGATGCGCATCAGGTTGTCTTCCAGCGACAGGTAGAAGCGCGAGGAACCCGGATCGCCCTGGCGGCCGGAGCGGCCACGCAGCTGGTTGTCGATGCGCCGCGATTCGTGGCGTTCGGTGCCGACGATGTGCAGGCCGCCGGCGGCCTTGACCTGGTCGTGGCGCTGCTGCCATTCGGCCTTGACCCTGGCGCGATCGGCGTCGCTTGCGTCTTCCGGCAGCTGTTCCAGCGCCGCTTCCAGCGAACCGCCGAGGACGATGTCGGTGCCGCGGCCGGCCATGTTGGTGGCGATGGTGATCGAACCGGGCATGCCGGCGTTGGCGACGATCTGCGCTTCGCGCTCGTGCTGCTTGGCGTTGAGCACTTCATGCGGCACGCCGGCCTTGCGCAGGTGCTCGGACAGCAGTTCCGAAGTCTCGATCGAGGTGGTGCCGACCAGCGCCGGCTGGCCGCGCGCGTAGCAATCCTGGATGTCGGCCAGCACCGCGTTGAACTTGCCGTTGCGGTTGAGGAACACCTGGTCGGGCGAATCCTTGCGCACGGTCGGGCGGTTGGTCGGGATGACGATCACTTCCAGGCCGTAGATGCTCTGGAACTCGAAGGCTTCGGTGTCGGCCGTGCCGGTCATGCCGGACAGCTTCTTGTACATGCGGAACAGGTTCTGGAAGGTGATGCTGGCCAGGGTCTGGTTTTCGCGCTGGACCGGCACGCCTTCCTTCGCTTCCACGGCCTGGTGCAGGCCGTCGGACCAGCGGCGCCCGGTGAGGGTGCGGCCGGTGAATTCGTCGACGATGATCACTTCGCCATCGCGCACGATGTAATCGACATCGCGCTGGTAGATGGCGTGGCCGCGCAGCGCGGCGTTCAAGTGATGCACGACGCTGAGGTTGTTGGCGCCGTACAGGCTGTCCTGCTCGTCCTTGAGGATGCCGGCTTCGCGCAGCAGTTCCTCGGCGTGCTGCATGCCCTCTTCGGACAGGTGCACCTGCTTGCCTTTCTCGTCGACCCAGAAGTCGCCCTCGCCTTCCTCGGTTTCCTGCTTGATCAGCTTGGGCACGATGCGGTTGACGCGGATGTACAGCTCCGGCGATTCGTCGGCCGGGCCGGAGATGATCAGCGGGGTGCGTGCTTCGTCGATCAGGATCGAGTCCACTTCGTCGACGATGGCGTAGTGCAGGCCGCGCTGGTAGCGATCCTCGCGCGACATCGCCATGTTGTCGCGCAGGTAGTCGAAACCGAATTCGTTGTTGGTGCCGTAGGTGATGTCGGCCGCATAGGCTTCGCGCTTGTCGCCGTGCGGCATGCCCGGATAGACCACGCCCACGGTCATGCCCAGCCAGCCGTACAGCTTGCCCATCCACGCGGCGTCGCGGCGCGCCAGGTAGTCGTTGACGGTGACCACGTGCACGCCCTTTCCTTCCAGCGCGTTGAGGTACACCGGCAGGGTCGCGACCAGGGTCTTGCCTTCGCCGGTGCGCATCTCGGCGATCTTGCCCAGGTGCAGGACCATGCCGCCGATCAGCTGCACGTCGTAGTGGCGCATGCCGAGCACGCGGCGCGAGGCTTCGCGGCACACGGCGAAGGCTTCGGGCAGGATCTTGTCCAGCGCTTCGCCGTCGGCGATGCGCTTCTGCATCTCGGGGGTCTTGGCCTTCAGCGCCTCGTCGGAGAGTTTCTGCAACTCCGGTTCCAGCGCGTTGATCTTGCCGACGCTGCGTTGGAGTTGCTTGAGCAGGCGTTCGTTGCGACTACCGAAGACACGGGTGAGCAGACTGTTGATCATGTAGGGAACCGGATTGGGAAGGAGCGTGGGGCGCGGCCAGCGGCCTGGTGCCCGCTTCCGCCGCCCAAAACGAAACAGGGCGCAATGCGCCCTGTTGGCAACACACCATTGTAGCTTGGGGCGGGTTCCAAGGAATCAAGTCACCGCCCTTGTGTGTAGGAGCGGGCCTTGCCCGCGATGCTTTTACGCGATCCGGCCGAAGAGCATCGCGCCCAAGGGGCGCTCCTACCGGGCCCGATCAGCCGCGCTTGAGCTTGCCGACCGGGGTCGGGCCCTCGCCCAGGAACTTGCGCGGATTGACCACGCGGCCGTTTTCCCAGACTTCGAAATGCACGTGCGCGCCGGTGGAGCGCCCGGTCGAGCCGGCCTTGGCGATCTCCTGGCCCACGCGCACCAGGTCGCCCACGCGTACGACCAGGCGCGAGTTGTGCGCATAGCGGGTGACGTAGCCGTTGCCGTGGTCCACGTCGACCACGTTGCCGTAGCCGCTCTTGACCCCGGCGAAGCTGACCACGCCATCGGCCACGGTCAGTACCGGATCGCCGACGCTGGCCTTGAAGTCGATGCCCTTGTGGAACGCGCCGCCGCCGCCGAATGGATCAGCGCGGCCGCCGAAGCCCGAAGTGATGTAGCTGTTGCCGATGGGCATGCGCGACGGGGTCGCGTTCTTGTCCAGTTCGCGATTGAACAGCAGCGCTTCCAGCACCGACAACTGCTTGCCGGAGGCATCGAACTGGCGCTCCAGCTGGCTGACGCCCGCCTCCAGCGCCTGCGGCGCCATGTCGTAGGCCTTGTCGTTGCCGCCGACGCCGACCGGCTCGTTGAAATCGAATTCGCCGTCCTGCAACTGGCCGACCCGGGTCAGGCGTTCGCCCAAGGCGTTGAGGCGGTTTGCCTGGGCCTGCAGTTCGCCCAGGCGCGCGGCCATGGCGTTGACTTCCTGCTGGGCGCCACGGCGCACCTGGTCCAACTGCGTCTGCTGGCGATCGGCCTTGGCCTGCAGCAGCGAGACCTGGGCCATGCCGGCGGCGCTACGGCCACCCGCGCCCAGGAGCAGGCCGGTGAAGAGGAGGATCGACGCGCTGGCGAGCGGGCGCGAGTAGATGAATCCACGCACCTGACCGGAGGTGCGGGTCAGCGCATGCGCCAACCGGGTGCGTGAATTGTTTACGATGGTTTGGAAAGTCATGGAATACCGATGTCTGATTCGAAGTCCCCACCGCGTCGCGCTTCATCGCCACAGCCCGCCTTGCAGGCCGCGATGTCCGATGCCGCCACCGACCCGGTGCGCCATGCCTTGTGGCTTGACGCAATGGAACAGTTGCTTCGCCCCCGTCTGCCGCCTGCCCTCGCGCCCCACTGCAAGCTGGGAAACGTGACCGGTGGAAAACTCGTTTTTATCGTCGATTCCCCGGTGTGGCACGCCAAACTGCGACTTGCCGCACCCGAGCTGATCGACTTGGCCCGATCCGTCGGGTTTGCAGCCACCGAGGTGGTTGCGAAGACTACGACTGCACCTTTCCAGCGGCCCCCTGCAGCCGGACTTGCGGTCAAACCCATGTCGGAAGCTTCGCGCAATGCGCTCAAAGCCGCCTTGGCATCCCTGGACGATCCCCCGTCCGAGAGATCCACCGGAGGCAACGAGCCTCTTCCTGAACACCGTGGCGGCCGGGCCGAACGTTGAATCCGGCGCGCACAGGCCGAAGCATGGTACCGACGAAGGGCAATGCGTTCGTTAGCTGGAAGTTAAATTATTGTAAATTCAGGGACTTGGAGCCGTCCGGCTTCACAGTTCGGATCATGGCCATGATCCGGGTGGCGCTGCCCGATCAGACCGCCAGTGCGGGGCTGGCGTAAACCACCGGCGCGGGGCCGGTTGCGGACTCGAAGGTGACTTCTTCCCAGGCCGAACGCTCGGCCATCAAGGCCCGCACCAGCTTGTTGTTGAGGGCGTGGCCCGACTTGAAGCCTTCGTAGGCGCCCAGGATCGGATGCCCGGCCAGGTACAGGTCGCCGATCGCGTCGAGGATCTTGTGGCGCACGAATTCGTCGGCGTAACGCAGGCCGTCGTCGTTGAGCACGCGGAACTCGTCCAGCACGATGGCGTTGTCCATCGAGCCGCCCAGGCCCAGGTTGCGCTCGCGCATGTATTCCAGGTCGCGCATGAACCCGAAGGTGCGCGCGCGCGCCACTTCCTTGGTGTAGGCGGCGGTGGAGAATTCGATCTCGGCCCGCGATTGCGAGGCGGGAATCATGGGGTGGTCGAACTGCACGGTAAAGCCGACGCGGAAGCCGTCGTGCGGCTCGAAACGGGCGATCTTGTCGCCATCGCGCACTTCCACCGGATGCTTGATGCGGATGAAGCGCTTGGGCGCGGCCTGTTCCAGCACGCCGGCGGATTGCAGCAGGAACACGAACGGGCCAGCCGAACCATCCATGATCGGCAACTCGGCCGAGGACAGTTCCACATAGGCGTTGTCGATCCCCAGGCCGGCCATTGCCGACATCAGGTGCTCGACGGTCATGACCTTGGCGCCGTCGCGGCTCAGGCCGGTGCACAGGGTGGTTTCGCTGACCAGTTCGGCGTTGGCCGGGATTTCCACCACCGGGTCCAGGTCGATGCGGCGGAACACGATGCCGCAGTCCACCGGTGCCGGACGCAAGGTCATGTAGACCTTTTCCCCGCTATGCAGTCCCACGCCCGTGGCGCGGATCACATTCTTGAGGGTGCGTTGCTGGGTCATTCGGCAGGGAGTTTGGTGGTCGCAGGGCGAACAGTGCGCGAGATTAGCACGCGGGCGCCTGAATCCTGACGGAAGAATCGGTCTGTCCCATGCCTGAAACAAGGGCATGGGCGCGGTAATACGGGGTGAAAAACCTGCCGGGCCGTACGGGCCCGGCAGCAAAGGGGACATGGCAGTGCGTCAAGTCGTCCGCTTGCGCGGACTGGGAAGTCGGCGGCTACGCCGCCTGCAAAGAGTCAGTAGAAGAAAGCTTCGCTCCACTGGCAGCGCGCCGCAGGCGCGCGACTTCACCCTTTACAGGCTGCGAAGCAGCCGACTTCACTCCTCATCAACATTCCTCATCAATCGGCCTGGCGGCGCAGGAACGCCGGGATATCCAGGTAATCGCCTGGCAGGTCGGCCGCGGCTGGCGCCGGGGACGGGCCCGGGGACGACTCCGCACCGCCGCGGCGAAGACCCATGCCCAGCCCGCCGACCGCGGTGGCGACCGCATCGGAATTGGCATTGGCGTCGTACAGCGGCATGCCGGTGGTGGCGTCGCGGACCAGCTTGATCGGCGCGCGCATCGGCTCACGCAGGTTGCTCCCGGCGAGGTCGCTGCCACGGCCGACCGGCTGGCGCGCGGCGACCCGGTTGAGGCCGGTGGCGACCACGGTGACGCGGACTTCGTCCTGCATGTCCGGATCCAGCACCGTGCCCAGCACGACCGTCGCGTCCTCGGCGGCGAAGCCCTCGATGGTGCGGCCCACTTCGTCGAACTCGGCCATGGTGAAGTCCGGGCCGGCGGTGATGTTGACCAGGATGCCGTTGGCGCCGGACAGGTTGACGTCGTCGAGCAGCGGATTCTGGATGGCGGCTTCGGCGGCGGCCTGGGCGCGATCGTCGCCACGTGCCGAACCGGTGCCCATCATTGCCAGGCCCATTTCGCTCATCACCGTGCGCACGTCGGCGAAGTCGACGTTGATCAGGCCCGGGCGCACGATCAGGTCGGCGATGCCCTGCACGGCGCCCAGCAGCACGTCGTTGGCGGCGCGGAAGGCCTGGATCATGGTCGCGTTGCGGCCCAGCACCGTGATCAGTTTTTCATTGGGGATGGTGATTAGAGAATCGCAGTGGTGGCTGAGTTCCTCGATGCCCTTCAGCGCGACCTGCATGCGGCGGCGGCCTTCGAACGGGAAGGGCTTGGTGACCACGGCCACGGTCAGGATGCCCATTTCCTTGGCCAGCTGCGCGACCACTGGCGCGGCGCCGGTGCCGGTGCCGCCACCCATGCCGGCGGTGATGAACACCATGTCGGCGCCGTCCAGCGCGGCGATGATGCGCTCACGGTCTTCCAGCGCAGCCTGGCGGCCGACTTCCGGATTCGCGCCTGCGCCCAGGCCCTTGGTGACGTTGCCGCCGAGCTGCAGCTGGGTCTTCGCGCCGCAATTGTTGATCGCCTGCGAGTCGGTGTTGGCGGTGACGAACTCGACGCCGTCCACGCTGCTGCTGACCATGTGCGCGACCGCGTTGCCGCCGCCGCCGCCGACGCCGATGACCTTGATCACCGCATTCGGAGCCATCCTTTCAACCAGTTCGAAATGTGCCATGTCCGTTGTCCTCTTAATAGTTATGTTTGTTTAACCGCATCGGGGTGTCGCTCAATTCCCGTTATTTCCTTCCCGCCTCACGCATCCCCGCCATCGCGGATGCGCCAAACTCCCGCACGGCTCAGAACTCGCCGCGATACCAGTTCTTCAATTTCTTGAACAAGGTTCCCGCCTTGCCGGTCGGCAGCGACGGACGCCGTGGATGTTCGATCTGGCTGCCCATCAGCAGCAGGCCGACGCCGGTCGCATGGACCGGATTGCCGACCACTTCGCCCAGCCCGGTGACGTGCTGCGGAATGCCGATGCGCACCGGCATCTGCAGCATTTCCTCGGCCAGTTCGACCACGCCTTCCATCTTCGAAGCGCCGCCGGTCAGGACCATGCCCGCGCGCACCAGTTCCTCGAAACCGGAACGGCGCAATTCCGCCTGCACCATTTCGAAAATTTCCTCGTAGCGGCCCTGCACCGCCTGCGCCAGCGAATGGCGCGGCAGGCGGCGCGGCGGACGATCGCCGACGCTCGGCACCTGGATGCTTTCCTCGGCCGTCGCCAGCTGCGCCAATGCGCAGGCGTAACGGACCTTGATCTGTTCGGCTTCCGGCGTCGGCGTGCGCAGCATGTGCGCGATGTCGTTGGTGACGTGGTCGCCGGCGATCGGCAGCGACGCGGTGTGGCAGATCGCGCCCTGCACGAACACGGCCAGGTCGGTGGTGCCCGCGCCCATGTCCACCAGGACGACTCCAAGTTCGCGCTCATCGGAAGTGAGCACGGCGACGCTGGATGCCAGCGAAGACAGGATCAGGTCGTCGATCTGCAATCCGCAACGCTGCACGCACTTGCTGATGTTGGCCGCGGCCGACTGTGCGCAGACCACCAGGTGCGCATGCACTTCCAGGCGCACGCCGGTCATGCCGACCGGGTTGCGGATGCCTTCCTGCGAATCGTCCAGCACGTATTCGCGCGGGATCGCGTGCAGGATCTTCTGGTCGGCGGGAATGGCCACCGCCTTGGCCGCTTCCAGCACGCGGTCCAGGTCGCCCCAGGTCACTTCGCCATCGCGGATCGGGACGATGCCGGGCGAGTTCTTGCATTGCACGTGCGCGCCGGAGATGGACGCATAGACCGAACGGATCTCGCAGCCGGCCATCAGTTCGGCTTCTTCCACCGCGCGCTGGATCGACTGCACCGTGGACTCGATATCGACCACCACGCCGCGCTTGAGCCCGCGCGATTCGTGCGAGCCGATGCCGATCACTTCGATCGGGTTGCCCGGCGAGTATTCGCCGACCAATGCGGTGACCTTGGAGGTGCCGATATCGAGACCGATGATCAGCGATTTGTCGCCCTTGCGATTCATGTTGTGAGGCCGTGAAGGGGGAAGGGGGAATGAGGAATGGTTGAATGCGCGGCACGCCATGCGGTAGCCGGTAGCCGGTAGCCGGTAGCCGAAATGCTTGTCGTAGCCTGCGGTCCGGCTCCCGGCTCCCGGCTCCCGGCTCCCGTGCCCTGCTCTCCCCAGCTCAATGCGAAACCATTGGTATAGCGAAGATCTGCGCGCTGCAGCGGCAGCGCGTTGCGCGCCAGCAGTTGCGGCAGCATTCGCGCGAAGCGGCCGAGGCGCGGGCGCGCGTCGGTACGGCCGAGTACTACTTGCGTGCCGTTGCCCAGGACCAGCGACCAGCTGCCGCGGCGATCCATCACCAGGCTGTCGACCTTGAGCCCGACCGGCGCGAACAGTTCGCGCGATTCGTTGTACAGCGCCACCACTTCCTTGACCTGCGAATCCGGACCACCAAGCAGCGGCAGCGCCTCCGACGACAGGCCCTTGGGAATCGGGAACAGGCGACCGTGCTCCGACAACAGGCGATCATTGCCCCAACGCGCGAACGGCTTGTGTTCGACGACTTCGACTTCGATCACGTCCGGCCAGCGCTTGCGCACTTCGGCACGTTCGACCCACGGCAGTTTTTCCACCGCGTCCTGCGCGCCCTGCAAGCGCACGGCGAAGAAGCCCGACTTGGCGAACGGCAGCACCACCGCGCGCAACTGGGCGGGATCGACCCGCTTGAACTCGCCGTGCACGCGCAATTTGGTCAACGGCCAGCGCTCGGCGCCGATCCAGCCATTCATCACCGCGACCACGGGCATGACGACCAGCGCCAGTGCCAGCAACCAGGTGAAGATGCGCAGCGCGGCGTTCATCGGCCGGCCACCTCCGGCAGCGTCTGCTCAAGGATCCGCCAGCACAGCTCCTCGAAGCCGATGCCGGCCTGCCTGGCCGATTTCGGCACCAGCGAATGGCTGGTCATGCCCGGCGCGGTGTTCACTTCGAGCAAATAGAAATTGCCGCTGCTGCGATCGCGCATCACGTCGACGCGACCCCAGCCTTTGCAACCGGCAGCCTGGAACGCGGCCAGCGCGATGCGGCCGATCTCGGCCTCGTCCGCGCCTTCGAGTCCCGGACACATGTACTGCGTGTCCTCGGCCTTGTACTTGGCGTGGTAGTCGTACCATTCGCCCTTGGGCACGATCCGGATCGAAGGCAGCGCGACGCCGCCCAGGATCGCGACGGTCAGCTCATCGCCGACGATCATCTGTTCCATGAGCAGTTCGCCCGGATAACGCACCGCGAGATCGATCGCCGCCTGCAGGCCCGCATCGTCGAACACGCGCGACACGCCTACGCTGGAGCCCTCGCAGGAAGGCTTCACGATCACCGGCAAGCCGATCGCCTGGGCCGCGGCATGCACGTCGTCGCCCTTGGCCAGGCGGCGGTAGCCCGGGGTCGGCAGGTCCAGCGCCATCCACACCTGCTTGCTGCGGATCTTGTCCAGCGCCAATGCCGAGCCCAGCACGCCGGAACCGGTATACGGAACGCCGAGCGCTTCCAGCAGGCCCTGCAGCACGCCGTTCTCGCCTTCACCGCCATGCAGGATGTTGAATACGCGGTCGAACATGCCCAGCGCCAGCGCCTCGGTCAACGCGGCTACGCCATCGACGGCAGTCGCATCGACACCACGCGACCGCAACGCTTCCAGCACATTGCGGCCCGAGTCCAGCGACACTTCGCGTTCGCTGGATGTGCCACCGAGGAGCACGGCGACACGGCCGAAGACGGCCGGATCGGTGCTGCGCAGCGGCGGGAATTTGTATGCGTTCATTCTGTTTTCTTCCCTTCGAATCCGTGTGCGGCGATCTGTTGCGCGACGTAACCGATATCGCCGGCGCCCATCAGCAGCAGCAGGTCGCCGTCCTGGAGCACGTCCGGCAACACGCCGGCAAGTTCGGAGACCTGGCTGACCACGACCGGTTCGTTGCGGCCGCGCGCGCGGATGGCGCGGGCCAGCGAACGCGCATCGGCGCCGGCGATCGGCGCCTCGCCGGCGGGATAGACCTCGCTCAGCACCAGCGCATCGACTTCCGAAAGCACGGCGGCGAACGCATCGAACTGGTCGCGGGTGCGGCTGTAGCGATGCGGCTGGAAGGCGACCACCAGGCGCTTGTCCGGCCAACCGCCACGCGCGGCGGCGAACACCGCGGCCAGTTCGCGCGGATGGTGGCCGTAGTCGTCGACCAGTTGCACGCGCGCGCCGGTCGGCGTGGCGATCTCGCCCAGTTCGTTGAATCGCCGGCCGATGCCGGTGAACTTCTCCAGTGCAAGTGCGATCGTTTCCGGAGGCACGCCCAGTTGCCAGCCGATGCAGGCGGCCGCCAGCGCGTTCTGCACGTTGTGCCGGCCCGGCAACGCCAGGGTGACCGGCACCTGGGTGTCTTCCGGCAGGCGCAGGGTGAAGTGCATGCGCCCGCCTTGCTGGGTCACGCCCTCGGCACGCACGTCGGCGTTCTCGGCGAAGCCGTAACTCATCACGTGGCGCGGCGTGTTGGCGGCCAGCGCGGCCACTTCCGGATCGTCGATGCACAGCACCGCCAGCCCGTAGAACGGCAGGCGCTGCAGGAATTCGGCGAACGCCGCCTGGACCTTGGCGAAATCGTTGTCGTAGTTTTCCAGGTGATCGGCATCGATGTTGGTGATCACCGCCATCAGCGGATTCAGGCGCAGGAAGCTGCCGTCGCTTTCGTCGGCCTCGGCCACCAGCCACTGGCCGTCGCCGAGCTTGGCGTTGGCGCCGGCGGCCAGCAGCTGGCCGCCGATGACGAAGGTCGGATCCAGTCCGCCTTCGCTCAACACCGCGGCGGTGAGGCTGGTGGTAGTGGTCTTGCCATGGGTGCCGGCCACGGCAATGCCGCGCCGGAAGCGCATCAACTCCGCGAGCATCGCCGCGCGCGGCACGATCGGGATGCGCTGCGAACGCGCTTCCATCAATTCCGGGTTGTCGTGCTTGATCGCGCTGGACACCACCACGCAATCGGTGCCCAGCACATTGGAGGCGTTATGCCCGCGCATGACCCGCGCGCCCAGCGAAGCCAGCCGACGGGTGGCGACATTGTCGGCGTTGTCGGAACCGGACACTTCATAGCCCAGCGTGCACAGCACTTCCGCAATGCCGCTCATGCCGGAGCCGCCGATGCCGACGAAATGCACGCGGCGGAATTCCTGGGCCAGGTTGCCGGTGTGTTGCAGGCGACGTTCGCGCGCGGCGGCCATCATGCGCTTGCTCCTTCGGAGCGGGGAATGGGGAAGAGGGAAGAGGGAAGAGGAAAAGCCGACGCCCTGCTTTTGCCCCCTTTGGAAAAGGGGGCCACGGGGGATTTGCTTTTGATCTTGCGCAACATCAAGAACAAATCCCCCTCGGTCCCCCTTTTCCAAAGGGGGAGGTCGATGCCCATTCCCGTTTCCCGATTCTCGTTTCCCTGCTTCATGCGGCTTCTTCCAGAATGATGTCGGCGATGCGTTCGGCCGCATCGGGTTTGGCCAGCGCGCGCGCGGCTTCGGCCATGGCCATGCGGCGTGCGGCGTCACTGGCGAGTTCGCGCAAGGTCGCGTGCAATTGCGTGGCGAGCTGGTCGTCCTGCTTCAGCAGCACCGCGGCGCCGCGTTCGACCAGGTATTGCGCGTTCCTTGTCTGGTGGTCATCGACTGCGGCGGCGAACGGCACCAGCACGCTGCCGATGCCGACCGCGCACAGTTCCGCCAGGGTCGAGGCGCCGGCGCGGCACACCACCAGGTCGGCCCAGCCGTAGGCGCCGGCCATGTCGGAAATGAAGCTTTCGACACTGGCCGCCACGCCGGCTTCGGCGTAGGCACGCACCGCTTCCTCACGCAGCTTGTCGCCGCATTGGTGGCGGACTTCGAATTCGATTCCGGATAACTGGGCCAGCGCCCGCGGCACGCCGGCATTGAGCACGCGCGCCCCCTGGCTACCACCCAGCACCAGCAAGCGCAATGGCGCCTGCCGTCCGGCCAGGCGCTGCGCCGGCGGCGGCAAGGCGGCGATCTCGCTGCGCACCGGATTGCCCACCGCTTCTTCGCGCGCGGCGAAACTGCCCGGGAAACCGGTCAGGATGCGGCGGGCGAATTTCGCCAGCACGCGGTTGGTGAAACCCGGCGCGCGGTTCTGTTCGTGGACCAGCAACGGGCGGCGCTGCAGGCGCGCGGCCATGCCACCGGGACCGGCGGCGAATCCGCCGAAGCTGACCACCGCGCGCGGCTCGCGATAACGCAGCACGAAACCAGCCGCACGCACGGCGCGCAGCACCCGCAACGGCGCGCCGAGCAGGGCCAGCTTGCCCTTTCCGCGCAAGCCGCTGATGGCGATCGTGTCCAGCTGGATGCCCTGGCGCGGCACGAGTTTGGTTTCCATGGCGCCATCCGCACCCAGCCAGACGACCGGCACGCCACGCGCGCGCAACACCTTGGCCACCGCCAGCGCAGGGAAGATATGCCCGCCGGTGCCGCCGGCGAGGATCATCACTGGCGCGTCATCGCGTGCGCTCATGCGATCCTCTCGAAGGTGGGTTCGACCCGTGGATTCAGGCGGCTGGTACCGCGCCGGGGTGGCGATGTCCGTGTCGATGTCGCTGGCGCGACCGGAGCCGGTGCGTCCGCAACCGTCGCTTCCACAACCGGCGCGACATCGCCACGCAGCAACGCGACCTGGCGTTCGGCGCGGTCCAGTTCGTAGGACACCCGCAACAGCAGGCCCATCGCCACGCAGGTCATCAACACGCTGGAACCGCCGGAGGAAATCAGCGGCAAGGTCAGGCCCTTGGTCGGCAGCAGGCCCAGGTTCACGCCGATCGAGACGAAACTCTGCAGGCTGATCCACAAGGCGATGCCGAACGCGCAATAGCCGGGGAAGTGACGGCGCATTTCCACGCAACGCAGGCCCAGGTGGAAGGCGCGGCCGGCCAGCAGCGCATACAGCGCGATCACCGCGCACACGCCGATGAAGCCGAGCTCCTCGCCGATCACCGAGAAAATGAAATCGGTATGCGCTTCAGGCAGGTAATTCAGTTTCTGCACCGAACCGCCCAGGCCGACGCCGGTCCATTCGCCGCGACCGACCGCCATCAGCGCATTGCTGAGCTGGTAGCCGGAGCCGAGCTGGTCGGCCCACGGATTCATGAAGGAAGTGATGCGCCGCATCCGGTACGGTTCCAGGATGGCGATGAAGGCGAAGATCGGCAGGCCAATCACGATCGGCATCGACATGCGCGGCAGGTTCACGCCGCCCAGCACCAGCATGCCGGCGGTGATCGCCAACAGCAGCGTGGACGAACCGAAATCCGGCTGCAGCAGCAACAGGCCGACCAGCGCCACGGCCACGCCCAATGGCTTGAGCATCGCCGGCCAGGTGGCGTTGACCTCGTCGCGGAAGCGCACCAGGTAGCTCGACAGCCAGACGATGTAGAGCACCTTCACCGCTTCCACCACCTGGAACTTGGAAATGCCCAGGTTGATCCAGCGCTTGGCGCCGTTGACGGTGCTGCCCAGCACCGGCACGAAGACCATGGCCAGCAGCACGAAGCAGGCCAGCAGCAGCCACTGGTTGTAGTGCTCGATGGTCTTCAGTTCGGTGCGCATGACCCAGTACGCCAGGCCCAGGCCCAGGCCCAGGAACACCACGTGGCGGATCAGGTAGTGGAACGGGTTGCTGTCCATGGCGATGGAACTGGACGCGACCATCACCACGCCCAGCGCGGCGAGCGTCAGCATCACCGTCAGCAGCCACGGATCGTAACGGCCGCCAATGGCGTCGAGTCGGGTGGCCTGGCGCGGACTGTCGTTCATCAGCGCACCTTCAACGTGGCCAGGCCGATCAGCACCAGCACCACCGAGATGATCCAGAAGCGCACGATCACCCGCGGCTCCGGCCAGCCCTTCAATTCGAAATGATGGTGGATCGGCGCCATGCGGAACACGCGCTTGCCGGTGAGCTTGAACGACGCCACCTGGATCATCACCGACAGGGTTTCGACCACGAAGATGCCGCCCATGATCACCAGCACCAGTTCCTGGCGCACGATCACCGCGACCGTGCCCAGCACCGCGCCCAGCGCCAGCGCGCCGATGTCGCCCATGAACACCATGGCCGGATAGGTGTTGAACCAGAGGAAGCCGAGTCCGGCGCCGGCAATCGCCGCGCAGATGATCACCAGCTCGCCCGCGCCCGGCACTTGCGGAATCTGCAGGTAAGTGGAGAACACCGCATTGCCGGAGGCGTAAGCGAACACGCCCAAGGCGCAAGCCACCAGCACGGTCGGCATGATCGCCAGGCCATCGAGGCCGTCGGTCAAATTCACCGCATTGGAGAAACCCACGATCCACAGGTAAGCAATCGCGATGAAGCCGACCCCGGCCAGCGGCAGCGCCACGCTCTTGATCATCGGGATGTAGAACGTGGTCGAGGCCGGCACCGACGGATCGGCGGTCATCCACAGGAAGATGCCGGCGGCCAGGCCGAAGATCGACTGCAGCAGGTATTTCCAGCGCGACTTCAGCCCGTTCGGATCGCGCTTCACGATCTTGATCCAGTCGTCGTACCAGCCGATCGCGCCGAACGCCAGCATCACCGCCAGCACCACCCAGACATAACGGTTGCGCAGGTCGCCCCACAGCAGCACCGACAGCAGCACCGTCACCAGGATCAGCGAGCCGCCCATGGTCGGCGTGCCGGCCTTGGTGAAATGGGTCTGCGGGCCGTCCTGGCGAATCGGCTGGCCGCCCTTGAACTGGGCCAGCCGGCGAATCGCCGCCGGGCCCAGCCACAACGACAGGAACAACGAGGTCAGCGCCGCGAGGATGCCGCGGAAGGTCAGGTAGCCGAACAAGCCGAACAGGCTCTCCAGCTGCTGCAGCCAGCGTGTGAGTTCAAGCAACATGCGATTTGCCCTCCCCTGTGGACAAAAGTGCGTTCACCACGCGATCCATCGCGCTGCCGCGCGACCCCTTCACCAGCACCCGGACACCTGTAGGAGGGGCTTCAGCCCCGACCGGATTCCGAGTAACCGCTGTCGGGGCTGAAGCCCCTCCCACACCGCGATCGAAGTCCCCTTGCGGGACAACAAGCCGCAGATCGCCGCGCAAGGCATCGACCACTTCGGCATGCGTCTCGAAACTGCGCGCACCTTCGCCGAACGCCCGTGCCGCGGCGGCGCTCAACGGTCCCAACGCGTACAACCGGCGAATACCCGCCGCCTTGGCCCTGCGACCGGCATCGGCATGCAGCGCCTCGGCTTCGGCCCCCAGTTCGCGCATATCGCCCAGCACCAGCCAGCCTTCGCTGCCACTGGCGGCCAGCGTGTCGATGGCCGCGGCCAGCGAACCGGGATTGGCGTTGTAGCTGTCGTCCACCAGCACCGCGCCATTGGCCAGCGTGTGCGCGATTTGCCGCCCTGGAACCGGCCTGGCCGAAGCCAGGCCTTCGGCGATCGTCGCCAGCGTCACCTCGCAGGCCAGCGCCAGCGACACCGCGGCCAGCGCATTGAGCACATTGTGCCGGCCAGGCAAGGGCAAGCTGATCGCCACCTCGCCTTGCGGCGCTACCAGGACGAACTGCGAACCTTCCGCGCTCGCGCGCAGGTCGCGCACGCCGACCTCGGCGCTGGACTCCAGGCCGAAGCGCAGGACGCGCTTGCCCGTGGCCAGTCCGGCAAAGTATTCGGCGAACGCATCGTCGGCGTTGATCACCGCCACGCCCGCGGCGGACAACGCCGAATAGATCGCGCCCTTGGTTTCGGCCACGCCCATCAGGCTGCCCATGCGCTCCAGGTGCGCGGGGGCGATGTTGTTCACCAGGGCCACGTCCGGGACGACGATATCGGTCAGGTAGGCGATGTCGCCCGGCTTGCCGGCGCCCATTTCGTAGATGGCGAAGTCGGCGTCGTCCGGCGCATCGATCACCGCCAGCGGCAGGCCGATCTCGTTGTTGCGGTTGCCCGGGTTGAAATAGGTGTCGCCCGCCAACTGCATGATCGACTGCAGCAAGGCCTTGACGCTGGTCTTGCCGTTGCTGCCGGTGAGGGCGACGACCTTGCCGCCGCGATCCCGCTGCAGGCTGCCGGCGATGCGGGCGAGCGCGAGCTGGGTGTCGGCGACGATGACCTGCGGCACATCCACCGGCACCGCATGATCCACCAGCAAGGCAGCGGCGTGGCGCATGGCCGCGTCGTAGGCGAAATCGTGGCCGTCGTAGCGCTCGCCGCGCAAGGCGACATACAGGCCGCCCGGCATCAGCGCGCGGGTGTCGTTGCTCATCGTGTCGACCACGAGGTCCTCGCCCCGCAGTTCGCCGCCGGCCCAGTGCGCAAGCAATGAAAGGGGAAGACGCTTCACTGGCGCTCCTCCGCATCCTGCGGCCGCGCCACTTGCACATCCATGTGCGGCGGGCGCTCCTCCAGGCATAGCCGGGCCACGGTCGTGTCGTCGAACGGATACTTGACCCCGTTGATCTCCTGATACGGCTCATGGCCCTTGCCGGCGATCAAGACGATGTCGTGCGGGCCGGCTTCGCCGATCGCGCGGGCGATGGCTTTGGCGCGATCACGTTCCACCACGACGGCGCCAGGCCTGGCGAAACCGGCGACGATGTCGGCGACGATGCCATCGCCCGCTTCGGCGCGCGGATTGTCGTCGGTGACGATGACTTTGTCGGCCAGGCGTTCCGCACTTGCCGCCATCTGCGGACGCTTGCCCTTGTCGCGTTCGCCACCGCAACCGAAGACGCAGACCAATCGCGCCGGGGCGTGGTCGCGCAGGCTGGACAGCGCCTGCTCCAGCGCATCGGGCGTATGCGCGTAGTCGATCACCACCAGCGGACGTACGCCGTCGCCACCCAGGCGATTCATGCGCCCATGGATCGGTTGCAGCCGCGAAAGCGTGCGTGCGATATCGACCGGCGCATCGCCCAGCGCATGCAGCGCCCCGGCCACCGCCAGCAGATTGTCCACGTTGAAACGCCCCAGCAGTGGGGACCGCACGCCATGGGCCTGGCCTTCGATAACCAGGTCGAAGGCGATGCCGCTGGCGTCCAGATTCAGGTTTTCCGCGCGCACGACCGCATTTTCCTCGCCACGCGAACTCAGGCCGATGCTCCGCACTTCCCGCGACAGCTGAGCGGACAACTTGCGGCCGTAGGCGTCATCCAGGTTGATCACCGCCGCCTTCAATTCCGGCCATGCGAACAACCGCGCCTTCGCCGCGCCGTAACTGTCCATGTCGCCGTGATAGTCGAGATGGTCGCGGGTGAGATTGGTGAACACGGCCACGTCGAAGTGCACGTTGGCCACGCGGCCCTGGTCGAGCGCATGCGAGCTCACTTCCATCGCCACCGCCTGGGCCCCCGCATCGCGCAATTCAGCCAGCAGCGCATGCATCTGCAGCACCAGCGGGGTGGTGAAGCCGGTGGCCACCACTTCCCCGTACAAGCCCGCGCCCAGCGTGCCGATGCTGCCCGCGCGGAGGCCGCGCAGATGCCAGGCCTGGGCCAGCAATTGCACCGTGGACGTCTTGCCGTTGGTGCCGGTCACCCCGACCATGGTCATGTCGCGCGAAGGACGCGCGTGGAAGCGGTCCGCCATCTCGCCCATGCGCGCACGCAACCCGGGGACCGCGATCGCATCGGCGGGAACCTGGAATTCGGCCGGCGCCGGCGGATCGAACAGGATCGCGGCCGCGCCCGCGGCCTTGGCCTGTTCGACGAAGCCCAGGCCATGCGCGCCGAAACCCGCGATGGCGACGAACGCATCGCCCGGCTCGATCGCGCGGCTGTCCAGCACCAGGCCGCGCACCACGACATCCCGCGCCACGTCGAGATCCGGCAGCAGGTCGGCCAATGCCATCGCGCGCCTCATTGCACGTCCACCGGCAAGGGCGCGGGCAACGACGCGGAAACGGCAGCAGTCGCCAACGATGTCGATTTCACCGGACGCGATTGAGCCTCGGCTTTTTCCTGCGCCGCGATCCAGGTCTCGATGTCGTCCGGCGGCACGTCCATCAGGCGCAAGGCGCCTTCCATGACGTTGTGGAACACCGGGCCGGCGACCAGGCCGCCGTAGTAGGAACCCTGGGTCGGCTCGTTCACCACCACCGCCATCGCAAAGCGGGGATTGTCCACCGGCACCACACCAGCGAAGAACGCGTCGTACTTGCGCGAGTAGCCGCCACCAGCCGCCTTGCGCGACGTGCCCGTCTTGCCCGCCACGTGGTAGCCCAGGATCGCCGCCTGGGTGGCGGTGCCGCCCGGCTCGGTGACGGTCTGCATCATCTTCATCACTTCGCCCGCGATTGCCGGGTCGAGCACCTGCTTCGGCTCGTTGCGCTCGCCCTTGACGAAAGTCGGCTGTATCGCCTTGCCGCCGTTGGCCAGGGTCGCGTAGGCGTGGGCGACCTGCAGCGGCGTCGCCGCAAATCCGTAACCGTAGGACATGGTCTGCTTGCTGGTGCCACTCCAGCGGCCGGGCTGCGGGAACAGGCCCGCCGCCTCGCCGGGGAAGCCGCTGCGCGTGCTCTGGCCGTAGCCCAGCTTGCGGAAGAAATCGTAGAACTGCTGGTCGCTCAGCCGCCGTGCGATCAACGAGGCGCCCACGTTGGAGCTCTTGCGGATCACGCCGGTGGTATCGAGCATGCCGTAGTTGTGCGTATCGGTCGTGCGGTACTTGCCGTTGGGGATCCAGCCCGGCGCCGTGTCGAACATCGAACCGGGCTTGATCACGCCCGCTTCGAGCGCGGCGGCGACCGTGATGGGCTTGGCCGTGGAGCCAGGCTCGAACAGGTCGGTCGCCGCGCGATTGCGATGCGCCGCGCGCTTGCCGGCTTCCACGTTGTTGGGATTGAACGAAGGCAGGTTGACCATCGCCAGCACCTCGCCGGTGGCGATGTCCAATACCACCGCCGAACCACTGCTGGCGTTGTTGGAAACCACGGCATTGCGCAGTTCGCGGTAAGCCAGGTACTGGATGCGCCGGTCGATGCTCAAAGTAAGGTCTTTGCCGGGCTGCGCCTGCCTGACCAGGTCAACGTTCTCGACGATGCGGCCGCGGTTGTCGCGGATCACCTTCTTGGCGCCGGGACTGCCGCGCAACCACTCGTCGAACGCCAGCTCGACGCCTTCCTGTCCGCGATCGTCGATATTGGTGAAGCCCAGCACATGGGCCATGGCTTCGCCCTGCGGATAGAAGCGGCGGTATTCGCGCTTCGAATAAACCCCGGGCACGCCATGGGCGAGGATCTTCTTCGCCTCGTCCGGATTGATCCGGCGCTTGAGGTAATAGAACTCCTTTTCCGCGCGCTGGCTGATGCGGCTGGTCAGCGTATCCAGCGGCTCGCCCAGGGCCCTGGCCAGTTCGGGCAGGCGATCGGGCGTCTTCAGCAATTCCTTCGGATCGCACCAGATCGATTCGACCGGCGAGGAAACCGCCACCGGCTCGCCGTTGCGGTCGGTGATCATGCCGCGCGAGGTCGGGATCTCGATGTTGCGGATGAAGCGCTGGTTGCCTTCGTGCTGGTAGAAGTCGCTGTTGATCAACTGCACATACGCCGCGCGGCCAACCAGGCTCACCGAGCACAGGGCCAGCGCCGACACCACCAGCGTCACCCGCCCGCGCAGGTTGAACCGCGCGCGGTTGCGGCCGCGCACCGGGGCGGCGTTCTTCACCGAACCCTTCATTGGCGCACCACCACGACATCGCGCGCTTCCGGGAATTTCATGCCCAGGCGCAGGCGCGCGATCTGGTCGATGCGGTTGCTTTCGGCCACGGTCGCCTGCTCCAGCTGCAAACGGCCGAACTCGATGTTGAGTTCGTCGCGCACCTTCTCCAGCTTCGCCAGTTCCACGAACAGCAGGCGATGGCGATGCCGCGCATAGACCACGCCGATCGCCGAAGCGATGCTGGCCAGGATCATCGCGACGAGCAGGAAGCGGCTCATGCGGCGACTCCCAGCTTCTCGGCCACCCGCAATACCGCGCTGCGTGCGCGCGGATTGACCGAGGTTTCCGCCGCGTCGGCGCGCTGCGCGTCGCCGATGGCTTTCAGGGTCGGCACGAAGGTTTCCAGTTCCGGCAGGCGCCGGTTCGCCGGCGGCGCCTTCGCGTGCCGGGAGATGAAGCGCTTGACGATGCGGTCTTCCAGCGAATGGAAGCTGATCACCGCCAGGCGACCACCGACCTTCAAGCGCTCCAGCGCGCCATCCAGCCCGGTTTCCAGGTCGGCCAGCTCTCGGTTGATGTGGATGCGGATGGCCTGGAAGCTGCGCGTCGCCGGATTGATGTCGTGCTTGCCACGGCCGACCACCGCGCCGAGCAGGTCGGCCAGATCGGCGGTGCGGGTGAAAGGCTTTTCGCCGCGACGGGCAACGATGGCCTTGGCGATGCGCCGGCTCAGGCGCTCTTCGCCATAGGTCCACAACACATCGGCGATCTCCGCTTCGTCGGCGCGCGCCAGCCACTGCGCCGCGCTTTCGCCACTGTCCGGATCCATGCGCATGTCCAGCGGGCCGTCCTTGCCGAAGCTGAAGCCGCGTTCGGCCACGTCCAGTTGCGGCGAGGACACGCCCAGGTCCAGCAACACGCCATCCAGGCCTTCGGCGGCGGCCTGCCAATTCGCGAGCGTGGCGAAGCTGTCGCGGCGGATCGCGACGCGTGCATCACCCGCGAACGATTGTTCGGCATGGGCGATCGCTTCGGGATCCTTGTCCATCAGCAGCAGCCGGCCTCCCGGGCCGAGTCTTTGCAGCACGCCGCGCGCATGTCCGCCGCGCCCGAAGGTGCCATCCAGGTAGGTTCCGTTCTCACGCACCTGCAGCCCTTCCATGACCTGCTCGAACATCACTGGCAAGTGTCGCGCCGGAAGGTGGCCGGACTGCGCTTCGCCGCGCACCCGGGCACCGCCCGTCACAGCTTCAGGTCGAGCATTTGCGCGCTCAGATCGTCGTCGGAAATCGTCTGACGGATCTGCGCGTGATGCGCCTGCTCGCTCCACAATTCAAACTTGTCGCCCATGCCCAGCAGCACGGCTTTCTTCTCGATGCCGACCGCGCTGCGATGGCTCGCAGGCAGGCCGATGCGCCCGTTGCCGTCCAGCTCGACCGGCATGGCGGAACCCACCAGGTTGCGCTGCATCCGGCGATGGGCCGACAACGTGGAAGGCAATGCGTTGACCGCATCGCGCACCCGCTGCCATTCCTTCTCGGGATACAGGAACAGACAGCCCGACTCGAACGGGTTGTAGGTGATCACCAGGCGATTGCCGCATTCGCGCGCGACCAGCTCGCGATAAGCGGTGGGCACCGCCAATCGGCCCTTGTCGTCAACTGTGATGGCGGTCTCACCCTGGAACACGATCCCTGCACCCACGAAACCCGCTGGAAGGCGGTTATTGAACCACGGAAAACCACCAAAACCCGTGGTTTCCCTCTTCTGCCCACCTTAGCACCGCCCGAAAGGTTGTCAACAGGGAATAGAAGAAAAAATCGTCTTTTACTTCAATGGCTTGCAACGAACTTCACAAACTTGTTCAAGGGTTATCCACAAGATGCTGTTTAGTCTCAAATTTTGAGATTAGGAGGTGATTCAGGCCGGTGGAGAGGGTGTGAATTTCTTGATCTCAGCTGTTTATGCGACTGGAGCGAGGAACGAGTGATGAGGAACGAGGAACGAGAAGTGAGGAGCGGGATCGGAAATCAAGGACTACTCCGTTTTTCGTTCCTCGTTTCTCGTTTCTCGCTCCCTCCAGCCAGAACGAGCAAAATCACCCCATGTGTCTGGTCGCCGTCGCCTGGAAAAGCCACCCCCGCTGGCGCCTGCTGCTGGCGGGCAACCGCGACGAGTTCCATGCGCGACCGACTGCGCCGTTAGGCCGCTGGCCGGATATCGGGTCGATCCAGGCCGGTCGCGACCTGCAATCGGGCGGCACCTGGGTCGGCATCGATGGACGTGGACGCTGCGCGGTGGTCACCAATGTCCGCGACCCGCTGGCTCCTCCGTCCTCCGGTCCTTCCCGTGGCCGCCCGCCGGTCGAATTCCTTGGCGGCACTTTGGAAGCCGACCACCACGCACGCGATCTGCTCGCCACCGCCAGCGACTACGCGCCGTTCAACCTGCTGATGGCGGATGCGGATTCCTGCGAATACGTGGGAAACCATCCGCGCCTGGAACACCGCGCGATCGCGCCCGGCATCCATGGCATGTCCAATGGCGGTTTCGATATCGCCTGGCCGAAAACGCAACGCCTGTGCGAGGCAATGCGCAGGTGGTCGGAAACCGACGCGACGGATCCGCAACCGTTGTGGCAAGCACTCGCCGATGAGCACGTGGCCGCGGACGCGGAACTGCCCGACACCGGCGTCGGCATCGAGCTGGAGCGCAAGCTTTCATCCGCCTTCATCCGCGGCCCCGCCTACGGCACCCGCGCCAGCACGATAATCGCCATCGACTACGAAGGCCATGGATACGTCAGCGAACGCAGGTTCGGCCCGAATGGCGCATTCGAAGGCGAAACCACGCTTCGCAATGATTCCAACGCGAACGCGTAGGAGCGACGTAAGTCGCGACTGAAACAACACGAGAACCCTTCGCGACTTACGTCGCTCCTACAACACTGACAGCAATCGCTCACACGAGCGTGCAGGAATAAAGAACGAAGCCACAGCCCCCTTTAGTAAAGAGGGCGCCGCGACAGCAGCGGGGAATTGGAAGGCGTAGGAGCGACGTAAGTCGCGACCGAAACAACACCCACAAGAACCCTTCGCGACTCACGTCGCTCCTACGCTCGCTCTTGCAAGTGTCAACGACATCCGCAACCAAAATTGCGGGGCCATCAACCGAAACAACAGCCCCTTTGGCAAAAGACGCAAGGCGTCAAATGAAGTGGCGGAGCCGGCCGATAAGCCGGGTTCTGTCTTGGACAGTCATTCCTCTAGGCGCAACGTCGCCGTTACGCTCAAGCAACCTACCCGGACCCGACGCGGGCCGCGTCATGAGGTCCCTATTTGGTCTTGCTCCCGGTGGGGTTTGCCGTGCCGGCCTGTTACCAGGCTCGCGGTGCGCTCTTACCGCACCATTTCACCCTTGCCTGATCCCGCCACACCCGAAGGTGCGATGGGCCATCGGCGGTATCTTTCTGTTGCACTTTCCGTCGACTCGCGCCGCCCAGGCGTTACCTGGCACCGTGCCCTGTGGAGCCCGGACTTTCCTCGGCATCTGCCATGACGAGCATGATCGATGACGCGACTGTCTGGCCGACTCCGCCGCGGGTATTGTCGCACGCTCGGCACGGGCTGGATGGGGCGACCATTTCTTGCCAAGGGCGACCTCTGCCAGGCATCTCAAATGTGGTGTTGCTACCGATGCAGACAACCAAGATTACCGTATCCTATTTGCCTATCTGATGGCCCTGCCGAACACCAGCCAGCACCCCAATTTCTTCTGGAGGCAACATGACAAGATCCCCCTTCTTCTTGATGACAGCTGCACTCTTTCTGGGACTATCCGCAGCACCACGAGCCGACGCAGCCATTCCCATGTTCAACGGCACGTGTCCAGGCGGTCTGGAGATCCACGCCGACGAAGGCGGCCCGGTCTATGTCAACGGGCGCGAAACCCAACTCAAGCGCTTCAACGACGACTACTCGGAAGCCAGCGATTCAAGCAGTGGCGTGAAGCTGTCCATCAGCCGTTCACCCGATGGCGGCGTGCAGGTGTCCTACACCGGCAAGCGCGGCGCCAATGGCGTTTGCACGATTGGCGCGGCGCGCCTTGCCGCGGAACCATCAAGCAGTAATGCCTCGCATCACGAAGTGACCTGCGAATCGGTCGGCAAGGAACAGACCGAATGCGACATGGACACGCATGGCGATGTGCGTGTGGTTCGCCAGTTGAGTCGCACCGAATGCGTGCAGAACGAGAACTGGGGCCTTTACCATCACTCCGTCTGGGTCAAGGATGGCTGCCGCGCGGTCTTCAGCAATGCCGGCACGGGGCGTTCATCGTACCGTCCACCCGCTTCGGCGGGCATGGGCGCGGCCCGAGAATTGCTGGGCGCCTGCAACATGCGGGCGAACGCGGATGGCGCGCTCGTCACCCGCGTCCCGGTCAACGACCAGGTAACCGAGCTGATCATCGACTATCCGGACGGCCGCTTCCTGTGCATGGTGCGCAACGACGGCCTGGTGGAATCGCTGTCCCGGATCCGGGGACGGTAACAGTTTGCCAATGCGATACGAGGCGCCGGATTTTCCTTACTACCAAGGCCGTCCGGCGCTACTGAGCAATTCCGGTTGCCTGCTTGTTCTAGCCGCTTGTGCCGCAGGCTTCGCGGCACTACTGGCCGTGCCGCATCTCATCCCCGGCGCCGCCGGTGGTTGGGCAGGGGCTATTCTGTTCGTCGTGCTGCAACTTGCCGGACTGGCGCTTGCGGTCGGGCCAGCCTGGAGGGCGATTTTCCGGCGGCCCAGGTTCCGCGAAGTGTTGCTCGCGCTGGGATGCGTGCCACTGCTGGTCATCGTGCCTGGCGCCATGGCCATACTCGTGGTGGGCAAGCTCAACCTCGCAGCGAATCCAGGCATTCTGGCCATCGGCGCGATGTCGCCGATGCACGCCGCCAATGTCATGGCCACTTCCGCCGTGCAACTGCTCGGTGAGGAGCTGGTGACGATTCTGCCGTTCCTCGTACTGCTGACGCTACTGCATCGAGCCGGCGCGAAGCCGTGGCTGGCGCTCGGCACGTCATGGGTGGTCACCTCGCTTGCGTTCGGCGCACTGCACCTGTCGACTTACGACTGGCATTTCGGGCAGGCGTTGCTGGTGATCGGCACATCGCGCCTGATCCTGACCGGTGTCTACGTTCTGACTCGCAACGTCTGGGCCAGCACGATCACTCACGTCGCCCACGACTTGACGGGCATGGCGCTGGCCATGCTCGCCCATGCGCGTCTGCATTGAATCCGCTGCATTCAGGGGAACCACCATGGATATGATGCGACTGCTGCGTTCTTTGGAAGAGTTCCTGTACGAACTGGTCGGATGGATCGTGTTCTACCCGCGCACGTTCTGGCGAATCCTGTGGCACCCAGGGGCAATCGCACGCTATACGCGACATGAACTGTCGGAAGAACCGGACCGACAGTTCCAGGAAACCATCAGCCCCGTCCTGATGCTCATCCTGTCGGTCGGGCTGGCCCATGCGTTGGAAATGGCGTTGAAGTTGCCGCCTCCAAAGATCGACTCACCTTTGGGTCAACTGTTGTTTGGCAGCGAACAGGGCCTGCTGCTGACGCGTTCGTTCGTGTTTTGCATCTACGCCCTGGGAGCGGCCCTGGGCACCTTGAGGAGGGAGCGCCTAGCGATCACCCGCGACACCCTGCGTGAACCGTTCTCGATCCAGGCCTTCCTGGCATGCCCATTCGTTGTCCTGCTGTCCTCCGGATTGCAAATGTTGCACATGGACAAACCAGGGATCCAGATTGCCGGACTAGTCCTGACAGTCTTCGCGAGCGCATGGTATGTGCTCGCTCGCGTAGCGGCATATCGAGCCCTTTATCACGGTCCGTTCTGGCCTGTCCTGGCAACAACCACAGCCTGGTTCATTGCGACATCGGCGGTGATCCTGACAGTGTTGGCGATTTCGGTTATTTGAGAGATCGGTTGCCATACCGGGACATGGCTGCACTCAGGTAGATCCGTTGCTTGAATGTGCATCCATGTCCGCTTCCGGTCGACACCACTCACTCACCCCCGCCGTACAACGCCTTCCGCGGCGCCCCACTGATCTCCGCCGCCAGCTTCGCCGCGGTCGAAGGCGGCAGATGCTCGCTCAGCTTCGCGTACAGGCGCCGGCCTTCGATCAATTGCGCTTCGGTGTCGTCGCCCACGCCCTGGACCATGACCACGAACTCGCCCTTCTGCTGATTCGCATCCGCTTGCACCTGTGCGTGCAGTTCGGCCAGGGTGCCGTCCAGTACCGTTTCGAACATCTTGGTCAATTCGCGCGCGATCACCGCGGCGCGGTCTTCGCCGAACACCTGGCGCATGTCGGCCAGCGATTCGGCGATGCGGTGCGAGGACTCGTAGAACACCAGGGTCCGGGTTTCGCTGGCCAAGCTGCCTAGGCGCTCGCGGCGCGCGGACGACTTGGTCGGCAGGAAACCTTCGAACACGAAGCGGTCGCTGGGCAGCCCGGCCACGCTCAACGCGGCGATCGCGGCGCAGGATCCGGGAATCGGGCTGACCCGCAACCCGGCGGCGCGCGCGGCGCGGACCACGCGGAAACCCGGATCGCTGACCAATGGCGTGCCCGCATCGCTGACCAGGGCCAGCGAATCGCCACCGGCGATGCGCTCGACGATGCGTTCGGACATCGCTTCCTCGTTGTGCTCGTGCAAGGCCAGCAAGGGACGGTCGATGCCGAAATGGGATAGCAGCTGGCGGGTGTGGCGAGTGTCCTCGGCGCAGATCGCGACGACGGTCTTCAGCGTTTCCAGCGCGCGCGGCGACAGGTCGGCCAGGTTGCCGATCGGCGTGGCGACGATGAACAAGGTTCCAGCGGGCATGTACTGACGTTCCTCGGGGCGGCGGGGCTGAACGCGGCGCGCTGAACGCAGTCCTGCGTCGCCAAAGGTACAATCCTAGCCGGTTCCCCCGCACGGCCGCCGAGCACACCCATGGATAAGCAATTTGGAAGGATGATTCCACTCAACACTGCCGCCCTCCTGCTGCTGGCGGCGCTGTTCGCCGGCTGCGCCACCACCCAGGTCAGCGGACCGGCGACCAGCAAGGTCAGCAGCGGCGCGCTGGCCGGTGCGGCCGCGCTGGCGCGCAACGACGCCACGTTGAGCGGCCAGGCCAAGATCGACAATGCCCGCCAGATCGAGCGCCTGCTGGCCGGCCTGGACAACGCGACGCTGGCGCGCGACGCCGCCGCATTGCCGGTGGGCGATCCGCTGTATGCCTTCGCCGGCCGCGCCCTGTTGAATCGCGGCCTGCCGTTGCCGCGACCGTTCGATCGCGGCGTGAACTGGCGTTTCGACCTGAACAACCGCCCCATCGCCGAACGCGACGGCTATCGTCCCCCGGTCAAGCTGGCCGTGCTGCTGCCGCTGTCCGGACAACTGGCCACCGCCGCGGCACCCGTCCGCGATGGCCTGCTGGCGGGTTATTACGGTGAACCCCGGC
This sequence comes from Pseudoxanthomonas sp., assembly GCA_041919795.1. Lineage (GTDB taxonomy): Bacteria > Pseudomonadota > Gammaproteobacteria > Xanthomonadales > Xanthomonadaceae > Pseudoxanthomonas_A. The sequence goes on from JAYRTC010000009.1 coordinate 30,400, forward strand.
GCCGTCCGGAAATCAATTTCTTCGATACGACAGGCACGCCAGCCGGCGCCGTCGCCGCTTACGCGAAGGCGGCGGCCGCGGGCGCCGATTTCGTCATCGGTCCGCTCGGCCGCGATGAAGTCACCGCCGTGTTCCGCGACTCGGGACTGTCGGTGCCGATCCTCGCCCTCAATCGTGGCGTGCTTGCGCCCCCGCCCGGCAATGCGGGGTTTTCGCTGGCTCCCGAGGACGACGGCATCATCGCCGCCGAATACCTGCTCAGCCGCGAACACCGCAGCGCCCTGGTGATCAGCGGCAACGACGACAATGGTCGCCGCTCCGCCGACGCCTTCCGCCAGCGCTTCACCGAACGTGGCGGCAAGGTGACCGACTCGTTGAGCGTGGCCGAAACTCCCGGCGACATTTCCGCCAACCTCGCCATTGCCGCCCAGCATGGCGTGGGCGCCGTGTTCCTGGCGGTCAAGGGCGGCACGGCCCGCGCCATCGCCCCGCAGCTGGCGCTGGCCGGCCTGTCCGGCAAGAGCCGCATCGCCACTTCGCAGCTGATTTCCGGTACCGGCAAGCCGGAACAGGACAGCGCGCTGGACGGCATCGTCTATCCCACCGAAGTTTGGACCGCGCGCGGTCTCCCCGGCCTGCCGGCCGCGAGCGTCGCCGGTGCGAACCTGCCGACCGCGCGCGGACCGGCGGCGCGACTGTTCGCCTTCGGCCACGACGCGTGGATGCTGACCGCCTATCTGGAAAAACTGGCGACCGGCAACAACGTGCAGCTGAAGGGCGCGACCGGCGAACTGAGCCTGGACGGCTTCGGCAATGTATTGCGCACGCCGGCCTGGTCCACCTTCAGCGGCGGGCGCGCGGTGCCGATCGCCGGAGGCGGTTGAGCGCGGCGCGAGGTCGAGTACGGCATGATCGACCGCAAGGCGCGGGGCAGCCGCGCCGAAGCCGCGGCACGCGATTATCTGTTGCGTGCCGGCCTGCGCGAAGTCGCGGCGAATGCGAACTATCGCGGCGGCGAACTCGACCTGGTCATGCTGGATGGCAGCGGCCGCGAAGGCGACACGCTGGTGTTCGTGGAAGTGCGCTACCGGCAATCGCGCGCCTTCGGCGGCGGCGCGGCCTCGGTGGATATCGGCAAGCGCCGCAAGCTGGTGCACGCGGCGCAACTGTTCCTTGGTGGGCATCCTCGCTATGCGCAACTGGCGTGCCGCTTCGATGTGATCGAAGCCGAAGGCGATCCGGAGGCGCCGCGCATCACCTGGTTGCGGGATGCGTTTCGGGCGGACGATATCTAGATTCCGCTGACGTGGAACCGTACCTGTAGGAGCGCCCCATGGGCGCGAGCCCTTCGTCCAGATTGAAGATATCTCCCGAAGAGCTCGCGCCCGTGGGGCGCTCCTACGGGTCATTCGCGATCTGGTGGAAGAGCTCGCGGCTGGAAGCCGCTCCCACAAGGGGCGCTCCTACGCTCCGGAGGAAGTCCCCTTGGGGGACGGGAAATGTTCGTAGCCGGATCGTATCGACTGCCACTCCCTGCCTTCCGCATCGAATGCCTTCACGCCCTGCCCGGCGACGATGCGGCCGATCCGCGTGGCGGCAACTTCGGTGAAATCGAGCGCCTGCATCACCAGTTCGCGATTGCGTGGCGAGGCGGCGAAACACAACTCGTAATCGTCGCCGCCGCTGGCTTGCCAGCGCCAGCGCTGCGCCGGGTCGAGCGCGGCGAGCGCGGCGGAGACAGGCAGGCTGGGCAGGTCGATTTCCGCGCCGACACCGCTGCGTGCGCACACATGGCCCAGGTCGGCGAGCAATCCATCGGACAGGTCGATGCAGCTGTGCGCGATGCCGGCGAGTCGTCGTCCGGCGGCGATGCGGGGAACCGGTCGATCCAGTCGTTGCCGCAAGGCGACAGCGACCTCGCGGCCTGCAAGCACGGCTTCCAACGCGGCTGCGGCATCGCCCAGCGTTCCCGTCACCCACACATCGTCGCCAACACGCGCGCCATCGCGACGCAAGGCGCTGCCGGTTTCGACCAGGCCCATCGCGGTGACCGAGATCGACAACGGCCCGCGCGTGGTGTCGCCGCCGACCAGCGCGATCTCGTGCTGATCGGCCAGCTGCATGAATCCATCGAGGAAGGCATCGACCCAGCTTTCCTCGACTTGCGGCAACGATAACGACAGCGTGCACCAGGCCGGCGTGGCGCCCATCGCGGCGAGATCCGACAGGTTCACCGCCAGCGCTTTCCAGCCGATATCCGCGGGCGTGGTGGCCTGGGGGAAATGCACGCCGGCATTGAGCGTGTCGGCGGTCACCACCAGGTGCATGCCGGGCGGCACCTGCAACAACGCGGCGTCATCGCCGATGCCGAGCACTACGTCGTCGCGGTTGCGGACGCGCGTGCGGATGCGGTCGATCAATTGGAATTCAGCGGCGCTCATTGGCCCAGCATACTGCGGGAGCAACCTGTGGGAGCGGCGTGAGCCGCGAAGGCGACAATCTCCGGTATCGATTAACGTGGCATCGGTGGGCTCCCGTTTCGCGGCTTACGCCGCTCCCACAAGCCTTCCCCACAAGCCGCTTCACTTGGCGATGTGGAATTCCGCCGGGCGCCAGTCGGTCGCGGCCTTGTCCAACACGCCATTGACGTAGGTGTGGCCGTGTTCGGAACCGAAGCGCTTGGCGATCTCGATGGCTTCGTTCAACACCACCTTGTACGGCACGTCGAGGCGATGGATCAGTTCGTAGGCCGAGAGGCGCAGGACCGCGCGTTCGATCGGATCGACTTCCTCGACAGGACGGTCGAGATAACCCACCAGCGCCTCATCCAGGCTGGCGCGGTGTTTGACCACGCCACGTACCAGGTCGTCGAAATATTCCAGGTCGGCGATTTCATGCGCCTGCTCGTGGGCGAATTGGGCGATGACCTGTTCGACCAGGCCGCCGGAGATCTGCCACGCATACACCGCCTGCAGTGCGCGGCGGCGCGCACGCGCGCGGGTGACCGGATCGACGCCGTCGCGGCGACCATCCTTGCGAGGGTTGCGGTTCATGGCAATTGCTCCAGCAGTTGCGCCATCTCGATGGCGGCCAGCGCGGCTTCCTCGCCCTTGTTGCCGTGGCTGCCACCAGCGCGGACTTCCGCGTCCTCGATGCGCTCGACCGCGAGCACGCCGTTCATCACCGGGATGCCGAAGTCCAGCGAGACCCGCATCAGGCCTTCGGCGCAGCGGTCGGCCACGTGTTCGTAATGGCGGGTGTCGCCGCGGATCACGCAACCCAGGGCGATGATCGCCGCATGCTGGCTGCCGGCGGCGATGCGTGCCGCGGCCACCGGGATTTCCCAGGCGCCGGGCACGCGGATCACGTCGACCGCGTCCTCGCTGACCCCGTTGGCGGACAGGCTCTGCCGCGCACCGGTCACCAGCGCATCGGTGATGCGCGGATTCCAGCGGCTGGCGATGATCGCGAAACGTGCGGCTTCGTGGGCGCGCAGTTCGCCTTCGTAATGGGGCATGGGTAATGGATACCAGAGGGGTCGGGAAGTTTAACAGCAGCGCAGAAACCGGGATGTAGGAACCCGGTCTAGTGGACGTATTCCACGACATCCAGGCCATAACCCGCCAAGCCTACCTGCCGGCGCGGCGTGCCCAGCACGCGCAGCTTGCCCAGGCCCAGGTCGGCCAGGATCTGGGCGCCGGCGCCGTTGCGGCGCCATTCGGCGAGGGCGCCGCCCGCAGGGAGTTCCGGTTCGCGGCCATGCTCTGCGTGGGTGCTTTTTGCGCGGATCCGTTCCAGCATGGCCTCGCTCGAAACCGGCTCGCCCAGCAGCACCAGTGCGCCACGGCCTTCACGGGCAATCGTGGCCAGCACTTCGCCTACCGCCGGGCCGAAATCCGCGCGCCGCCAATGCAGCGCATCGGCCAATGGGTTCTGCATGTGCACGCGCACCAGGGTCGGCACGGCGGCATCGACTTCGCCGCACAGCAGGGCGAAATGCAGACCGTGGCTGAGCCGGTCGCGATAGGTGTGGAGGCGGAACGGGCCGTGTTCGGTGTCGATCTCGCGCACATCGACGCGTTCGACCGTGTGTTCGGTGCTGAGGCGATAGCGAATGAGTTCCTCGATGGAGCCGATCTTCAGCCCATGCGTGCGCGCGAATTCCTCCAGTTGCGGGCGCCGGGCCATGCTGCCGTCGGCATTGAGGATTTCGACCAGCACGCCGGCTGGCTCCAGGCCCGCGAGCAAGGCCAGGTCCGTGGCCGCCTCGGTATGCCCGGCACGGTTGAGCACGCCGCCGGGCTGGGCCATCAGCGGGAAGATATGCCCGGGTTGCGACAGGTCCCGCGGCTTCACGTCCGGACGCACGGCGGTACGGATGGTGTGGGCGCGGTCGTAGGCGGAAATGCCGGTGGTCACGCCTTCGGCCGCCTCGATGCTGACGGTGAAGTTGGTGTGGTGCTGCGAGGTGTTGTCCTGGACCATCGGCGGCAGTCCGAGCTGGCGGCAACGTTCGCGGGTCAGCGACAGGCAGACCAGCCCGCGCGCGTGGGTGACCATGAAGTTGATGTCGGACGGCTTGACCAACTCGGCGGCCATGATCAGGTCGCCTTCGTTCTCGCGATCCTCGTCATCGACGATCACGACCATGCGGCCATTGCGGAGTTCTTCGAGGAGTTCGGGGATGGTGGAAAAAGACATCAGTTCAATACTCGGTATGAAAGCAGGAATTCGTCATCCCGGCGCAAGCCGGGATGACGACAAGGAGGCTCATGGCCTGGATAGCAGTCGCTCCACATAACGCGCGACCAGGTCGATTTCCAGGTTCACCGCGTCGTCGATCGCGGTCCGGGCGAAGGCGGTATGGGCGACGGTATGCGGGATCAACGCCACTTCGAAACCTTCTTCATCCACTTCGTTGACGGTCAGGCTGACCCCATCGACGCAGATCGATCCTTTCTTGGCGATGTAACGCTGCAAGGCGGAAGGCGCGGCGAAGCGCCAGCGCTGCGCGCGCGCATCCGCGGTGATGCCGAGCACTTTGCCCACGCCGTCCACATGACCGCTGACCAGATGACCACCCAACCGGTCGGTCGGGCGCATCGCGCGCTCCAGGTTCAGCAGCGCGCCGGGTGCGAGCCCGCCCAGCGTGGTCAGCGACAGGGTTTCGTTGGAGGCGTCGGCTTCGAAGTATTTGGCGTTGAAGGCAACCACGGTCAGGCACACGCCGTTGACCGCGATGCTCTCGCCCAGCCGCACCTGGTCGAAAGGCAGGCTGCCCGCTTCGATGCTCAGGCGCGCATCGCCGCCACGGGTGTCGATGCTGGCCAGGCGGCCGACGCCTTCGATGATTCCGGTGAACATCAGCGCGTCCCCTGTGGAAAGGGAACTGGAAAATCCGGCGTATCGATGGACATGGAGCGTATCCCGCGTAGTGAATGCGAAAAACGTCCACAGGGCACGAGGCGACACGACCGCAAGGCCGCGCGCGACTGTCTTCTTTTATCCGGACTATGACCGTCGGCTCCGGCATCGGACCGGATCTGCTGACCCTCCGGCGGCATTCTGTTCGAAAGCTGCGGAGGCGCTCGCGGGCTCATCGACGGCGCGCTGGCGCCGGGATCTACCGCCGGTGGGGAATCGCACCCCGCCCTGAAGACGTTTGCTTGTGTTTGCCGGCGAACCGGCGGGTGGATTCTAGCATTCGGGCGTCGTGCGCCCCGCAACACAATGCGTTCCGGGGCAGCACTTGCCGGCGGCATGGCCTTGTAGAGCCGAGCTTGCTCGGCTGCTCTGCGCACAGGATCAAAAGCAGCCGAGCAAGCTCGGCTCTACACACCAAAGGAAGTCCCCATGGGCGACAGGGCAGGAGAAGTCCCCTCGGGGGGCTTCTGGCGCAGGTGCAGGATCAGCGGCCAGCGCATCGTGCGCACTTGCGACGGCTCACCCCAGGCCTGGGCGATCGCGACGGCGTGGGTTTCCACAGGGTCGCGTCCGCCGGCGGCGCGGCAGCGCGCGGTTGCGGACAGGCTGCCCAGGTAGCCGAGCAGCTGCGGCAAGATCCATTCCGCAGTCAGCCACAACGAGGGGGCGGGCAAGGCCGGGAACGGCCACGCGTAGCCGGCGTAACCGGCATCCACTTCGGCGCGCTCGGAAGGCCAGTAAGGTGCGATTTCGCTGCGAAAAGAATCCGCCGCGGCTTCAAGATCGCCAGTGAACACCATGTCCTGGTAAGTCCATGCGGCCAGTACGCCACCGGGTCGCAGCACGCGCTCGCATTCGGCGAAGAATCGCGAGCGATCGAACCAGTGCAGGGCCTGGGCAACGGCGACCAGGTCGATGCTGCGCTCCGGCAAGGCGGTGGTTTCGCCCGATTCCACGGCAAGACTGACATTGCCCGCCTGCCCGTTCCTGGCCCAGTGCTGTTCGATCTGCGCCGCGCTCGGCTCGGTGGCGTGGACATGGGCGAATCGATCGCTCAAGCCACGCGTGGCCTGGCCGCTGCCGCAACCCGGTTCCCATACCGAGGCGGCGGCCGGGACGACCGTGGTGATGGCCTCGAACAAGGCATCCGGATAAGTCGGCCGCCAATGGGCATAGGCATCGGCGACCTGGGAGAAATGATCCTTGAACGCGGCCATGTTTATCCGGCTTTCGCTGCGCCGATCGGTTGCAGCAGCAGACGATGGTCGGTGCCGATCATGCGCGAATCCACGACCTGCAGCTGCGCGCGCTGGGCCATGGCATCGATGCCCAGTCCGGCGAACAAGGGCCGGGCGCGATCACCCAGCAACACCGGCGCGATGTACAGCAACAGCTCGTCCACCAGCCCCGCCGCCAGCAAGGCGCCGGCCAGGGTCGCGCCGGCTTCGACCTGCACTTCGTTGATCTCGCGCGCGGCCAGCAGCCTCAGTACTGCCTCCAGGTCGAGGCGTCCGCCTTGCGCCGGCACGCTGGCGCGCTGCACGTCCAGGTCGCGCGGCGGTTTGGCATCCGGCGCATGCAGGTACAAGGTGGGCGCGGAACCATCGCGCACCTGGCCGCGCGCGACCGTGGCCAGGCCCGGGTCCAGCACCACCCGCAACGGGGCCACGAACGGGGTGTCGTCGCCCAGGCGCACGGTCAACGAGGGATCGTCGGCCAGCACCGTGTTGGAACCGGTCAAGATGGCCCCGGCGCGCGCGCGCCAGCGCTGCACGTCCAGGCGCGAGGCTTCGCCGCTGATCCATTTGGAGTCGCCATTGGCCATCGCCGTGCGCCCGTCCAGGCTGGTCGCCAGCTTGACCCGCAGCCACGGCCGTCCGCGCTCGATGCGCGACAGGAATCCGCGATTGATCGCGCGGGCCTGTGTTTCCATCAATCCGGATTCGACCGCGATGCCGGCGGCGCGCAACTTGTCGAAACCGGCGCCATCGACCTGCGGAAAAGGATCGCGCATCGCCGCGACCACGCGCGTCACGCCGGCGGCGATCAAGGCATCTGTACACGGTCCGGTACGGCCGGTATGGGCGCAGGGTTCCAGGGTAACGTAGGCCGTGGCGCCCTTGGCCCGATCTCCCGCAGCCTGCAGCGCGAGTACTTCCGCATGCGCCTCACCGGCGCGCTGGTGGAAACCTTCGCCGACGATTTCCTCGCCACGGGCAATCACGCAACCCACCATCGGGTTGGGCCGGGTGGTGTAGGCGCCGCGCTCGGCCAGACGCAGGGCGTGGGCCATCAGCAGGTGGTCGGTGGCGGTGAATGAGGTCATGTTGCTCCGTCTTGAGCTTTTGCTTCCTTCTCCCACCGGGAGAAGGTGCCCGGAGGGCGGATGAGGGAAAGATCTGTCAGGTCGTACTGAACGCGCCGCAGGACGTCATTCTTCTTCCCTCATCCGTCGCTACGCGCCACCTTCTCCCGGAGGGAGAAGGAAAATCTAGCGCTTCTTGTTCTTGTCGATCGGCACCACGTCCGCGCCCAGCAACGGCAACTGGCCGCTGGCGGTCGGCAGCTCGCGCTCCAGCTTCTCGATCTCCTCGCGGAAATCGGCCACGTCCTCGAAGCTGCGATAGACCGAGGCGAAGCGCACGTAGCCGACATGGTCGAGCTTGCGCAGTTCGTTCATCACGAATTCGCCGATCCGCAGCGACGGCAACTCGCGCTCGCCGCTCATGCGCACCTGGTGCACCACCGCGCGCACGGCGGCCTCGATGCTTTCCTCGGATACCGAGCGCTTCTGCAGGGCGCGGTCGAAGCCGACGCGCAGTTTCCTGGCATCGAAAGCCTCGCGGCGGCCATCGCTCTTGATGATCGCGGGCAACTTGAGCTCGATGGTTTCCAGGGTGCTGAAACGCTCGCCGCAAGCCTCGCACTCGCGACGACGGCGGATCGTCGCGCCATCCTCGGAAACGCGCGAATCGATCACGCGGGTGTCGGTGTGCTGGCAGAAGGGGCAGTGCATCAGGGGTTGTAGCCGAAAGGAAGCAACATGGTGCTGCGCACCGGAGCTCCATCGCACACCCGGGGGGTGAAGGAAATGGTTTCCACCGTAGCCAGTGCTGCGTTGGCGAATGCTTCTCCGGTAGCGCACACGGGCTCGGCCAACGAAATGGAACCATCCCGCTCAAGCTGCAATAGCAAGTGCGCGGCGCCTGTCATCAACTTCCCGTTCGCATCCCTGGGATACGAAGCCCGGCGAGGCGTGGATTTCTTCTTCGGTTCTTCGCAAACCGCTGTTGCAATCCCTTCATTCCAGGCCGCCTTCAAGGCAGCCAGCTCGTCCTTCGACATTAGCTGCAAGGAGCCTTCGGTGCACAGACCGGTAGCTCGGTCATAGTGCGCCTTCATCATCGTCGGCGTAGGCGCGCCCCCGCCATTCTTCAAGCGTGCCGCTTTTTCCCTGGCGACAGCAAGGCCGCTTGCCATGAGTATCGTCGATGCCACCAGGACGATCGACGCTCCTTGAAGGCGGCGCGGGGGAAGCTTCATCCGTAAACCGGGAACCGCTTGCATTGTTCGGTCACGTTCTCGCGCACCCCTGCAATCACCTTCTCGTCGTTCGGATTGTCCAGCACATCGCAGATCCAGTTCGCCAGCGCCACGCAATCCGGTTCCAGGTAACCGCGCGTGGTGACCGCGGGCGTGCCGATGCGCAGGCCGGATGTGACGAAGGGCTTCTGCGGGTCGTTCGGCACCGCGTTCTTGTTGACCGTGATGTGGGCCTTGCCCAGCGCCTCCTCGGCCGCCTTGCCGGTGACGCTCTTGCCGATCATGTCGACCAGCATCAGGTGGTTCTGGGTGCCGCCGGAAACGATCTTGTAGCCGCGCGAAATGATCGTTTTCGCCATCGCCTGCGCGTTCTTCACCACTTGCGCCTGATAGGCCTTGAACTCGGGCTCCAGCGCTTCCTTGAACGCCACCGCCTTGGCTGCGATCACATGCATCAGCGGACCGCCCTGGATGCCGGGGAACACGATCGACTGCAGCTTTTTCTCGATCTCTTCGCCCGCGCCCTTGGCCACGATGATGCCGCCGCGCGGACCGCGCAGGGTCTTGTGGGTGGTGGAAGTGACCACGTGGGCATGTTCGATCGGGCTGGGGTACACGCCCGCCGCGATCAAGCCGGCGACATGGGCCATGTCGACGAAGAAAAGCGCGCCCACCTTGTCGGCGATCCGGCGCATGCGCGCCCAGTCCACCACTTGCGAATACGCGCTGAAGCCGCCGACCAGCATCTTCGGTTTGTGCTCCGTCGCCAGGCGCTCGACTTCGTCGTAGTCGATCAGGCCCTGGTCGTCGACTCCGTACTGGACCACGTTGAACAACTTGCCGCTGATGTTGACCTTGGCCCCATGGGTCAGGTGACCGCCGTGCGCCAGCGACATGCCCAGGATGGTATCGCCCGGCTGCAGCAGCGCCAGGTACACGGCCTGGTTGGCTTGCGAACCCGAATGCGGCTGCACGTTGGCGTACATCCCTTCCGTGGAGCCGGCGCCGAACAGTTGCTTGACCCGGTCCAGGGCGAGCTTCTCGGCGACATCCACGTATTCGCAGCCGCCGTAATAACGTTTGCCGGGGTAGCCCTCGGCGTACTTGTTGGTCAGCTGGCTGCCCTGCGCTTCCATCACCCGCGGGCTGCAGTAGTTTTCCGACGCGATCAACTCCACGTGGTCTTCCTGGCGGCGGTTCTCGGACGCGATCGCCGCGGCCAGTTCAGGGTCGTAACCTTCGATACGGGCGTTGCGCGGGAACATCGGTGCTCCGGAGGGGGAATGGGTCGTCGATTGTAGCCCCTGCCCACCCACGGCCACAAAAAAGCGCGCCTTTCGGCGCGCTTGCGGTCGTTTCGGCGGGTCATGGAGCCCGCCCTCAATGGTGCGGGCCTCAATGATGCAAGATCAGGTCCGCAATGATCCCCGTCGCCACAGCGACCAGCAGGTAGTCGCCGGCATCGCTGCGGCGCCAGTAATAACCGCGTGGCGGCGAGCGCAGGCCATATCCACGGTAGTCGCGGACCACATAGGTCGGTCCATAGCCTTCGTCGTAGTAACGGCCACCCCTGGCCCAGGGCGGCGGGCCATAGCCCCGGTGATACGCGGGCCGGTAAACCGGACGATAGACGACCCGCGGAGCCGACCGGTAATAGCGGTCGTCGCGGTAATAACCGTAGTCGCGATCATGGCCATGCCTGCGCCTGTCGTAACGGTGGTCGCGATCGCCGCGATCCTGGTAACTGTTGCGGTCGTGGCCACGGTCGTAATCGCGGTCGTGGCCGCGGTCGTGATCCCGCGCCATGGCCGGGCCGGCGACCAGGGCCGTGACAACCAATAAAAGCGACAAGCCGGACTGGATAGCGTGACGCATGATGGATACCTCTTGCCGATGGGAACTGCAGTCGAATATCAACCCACCGCGCTGAACGGAATCTTGCCAAAACCAGCCCCGTAAAAAGTCGTTAAGTCGACAGCCAGCCGGTATAATTCGGCCATTCCCGACTTTACCCGCCGCGCAGTCCTGCGCGGGCACGGCAGCGCCATTCCCGGAGACATCATGTCGCAATACATCTACACCATGAACGGCGTCAGCAAGACCGTGCCGCCGAAACGCCAGATCATCAAGGACATCTCCCTGTCCTTCTTCCCCGGCGCCAAGATCGGCCTGCTGGGCCTGAATGGCGCGGGCAAATCCACCGTGCTGAAGATCATGGCCGGCGTGGACACCGATTTCAGCGGAGAAGCCCGTCCGGCCAGTGGCATCAAGGTCGGTTACCTGGCCCAGGAACCGCAACTCAATCCCGAACACACCGTGCGCCAGGCGGTGGAGGAAGGCGTGGGCGAGGTGCTGCAGGCGCAGGCCGCGCTGGATCGCGTCTATGAAGCGTATGCCGAGGAAGGCGCCGATTTCGACAAGCTGGCCGCCGAACAGCAGCGCCTGGAATCCATCCTCGCCAGCGGCGATGCGCACACCCTGGAACACCAGCTGGACGTGGCCGCCGACGCGCTGCGCCTGCCGCCGTGGGAGGCGGTCATCGGCAAGCTGTCCGGCGGCGAGAAGCGCCGCGTGGCCCTGTGCCAGCTGCTGCTGCAGAAACCGGACATGCTGCTGCTCGACGAACCGACCAACCACCTGGACGCCGAATCGGTGGAGTGGCTGGAGCAGTTCCTCGCCCGCTACACCGGCACCGTGGTGGCGGTCACCCACGACCGCTACTTCCTCGACAACGCAGCCGAATGGATCCTGGAACTGGACCGCGGCCGCGGCATCCCGTGGAAGGGCAACTACACCGAGTGGCTGGTGCAGAAGGACAACCGCCTGAAGCAGGAAGACAACCAGGAGAAGGCGCGCCAGAAGGCGATCGCCAAGGAACTGGAATGGTCGCGGCAGAACGCCAAGGGCGGCCGTTCGAAAGGCAAGGCGCGTCTGGCGCGCATGGAAGAACTGCAGGCGGTCGATTACCAGAAGCGCCAGGAAACCAACGAGATCTTCATCCCGCCGGGCGAGCGCCTGGGGCAGAAGGTCATGGAGTTCAAGAACGTCTCCAAGAAGTTCGGCGACCGCCTGCTGATCGACGACCTCAGCTTCACCGTGCCGCAGGGCGCCATCGTCGGCATCATCGGTCCCAACGGCGCCGGCAAGTCGACCATGTTCAAGATGATCACCGGGCAGGAAAAGCCGGACTCGGGCTCGATCGAGATGGGCCCGACGGTCAACATCGCCTACGTCGACCAGAGCCGCGAGAAGCTGGAAGGCAACCACAACGTGTTCCAGGAAATCAGCGGCGGCGCCGACATCCTCAACATCAACGGCATCGAGATCCAGTCGCGCGCCTACATTGGTCGCTTCAACTTCAAGGGCCAGGACCAGCAGAAAATGGTCGGCTCGCTGTCCGGCGGCGAACGCGGCCGCCTGCACCTGGCCAAGACCCTGCTGCAGGGCGGCAACGTGCTGCTGCTCGACGAACCGTCCAACGACCTGGACATCGAAACCCTGCGCGCACTGGAAGACGCGCTGCTGGAATTCCCCGGCAACGCCTTCGTCATCTCCCACGACCGCTGGTTCCTGGACCGCATCGCCACCCACATCCTCGCCTTCGAAGGCGACTCGCACGTGGAATATTTCCAGGGCAACTACCGCGAGTACGAGGAAGACAAGAAGCGCCGCATGGGTGCGGAAGGCGCGCAACCGAAGCGGCTGAGGTTCAAGGCATTGAAGTGACGATTTGGCCCGTGTCCGCATAGCGGACACGGTTTTGCCAAATCGTCATCCCCGCGAAGGCGGGGATCCAGTGACTTTGCCTTAATCCACACCCTGCAAGACAGAATCAAAAGCACCCCTCCCCAACCCTCCCCTGCTACGCAAGGGAGGGGGCGAAAGCGGCACTCTTTACTCTGAATCACCCCGCGCGCTAGCGCGGCTTTGCCAATGCGTCATCCCCGCGAAGGCGGGGATCCAGCGCCTTTGCCTTGATCCACACCCTGCAAGACAGGATCAAAAGCACCCCTCCCCAACCCTCCCCCCCGCCTTCGCGGGGGCAGGCTCTGCTGCGCAAGGGAGGGAGCAGAAGCGCGAGCCGTCGGTCTCCTCCCTTGCGCGCAGCGCAGGGGAGGATTGCGGAGGGGTGCTGTTGCTGTTGCTTGTTTTCGTCGAGCGCATCGATGCCCGGCCTACCCCTCCCCTGCTGTACAAGGGAGGAGGCGCCAGCAACACCCTTCACTCCGGATTTCCAGTCAATGGCCGGCACAGCCAGGTCAGGCGCGCATCGACATGACCAGCAGGATAGCCACCACCTGGGAAAACACCGTGCTCATGACCGCGAAGATGGCCAGACCCAGGAGCGTGCGCAGCACGGATTTCCAGCGCGGATAGCCCTGGAAGAACTGGACCAGGGAAAACATCGCGTAAGCCACCGACAACAGCATCAACCAGGCCTCCGGCTGCGGTATCCACCGATGCAGGACCACCAGCACGGCCCAGAACACGAAGGTCTGCACCGTCAGCAAGGCCGTGATCACCAGCCATTCGGGGTAGTTGAGTTTGCCGACGCGATGGAACGCCAGCCTGAATGCCGCGGCCTCCAGCGGCAGCAGCAGCAAGGTGAAGGCGGCGAAGTACTGGTTCATCAGATCCGCCGCCATCCTGGCCGCCTTGTCCAACAACGCATTGTCCACGGGCGTACCCGAACCGCCTTCGGCGGCCACGGACGCCCCTGCCATCACGGCTGAATCCACGACCCCCGCCCCCGCCACGTATTTGCTGAGGATCACCACCACCGCCGCCATCACCATCAACATCAGCATTGGCTTGGCCTGGCGGCCCCGGCGCCCGTTGATGTAATCCCGCATGAAGTGACCGGGTCGCAGCATCAGCCCCTTCAGCGAGTAGAGGATGCCCCGGTCCATGTGCAGCACGCTGTGCTCGAATTCGTGGCCGAGGAAGTGCCAGTCGATGCGATGCGCCGGCGTGGGCTGGCCGCAGGCGGGGCAGAACTTCTGGTCCGTGCCGCCGATGGCGCGACCGCAGTTGGCGCAGTCGCCGGACTCAAGCATCGTCATGGAATCCCCCCGTTATCTTCCGACGGATTTTCTCACGAAGACGAACAGGAATCGCAGCCAGATCATCGCGAAGACGGCACCGCGCGTGACCAATGTCCGCTGTGGCCCTTCGAACTTGCGGAAATACCGCCACAACCCGCGATGCTTGTGCCATTCCACGAACATCGGCCGCGCGCGGCTGGAGACGCCACGCAGGTGCAGCACGCGGATGTCGTTGGCGATCGCGACGACCGCGCCAGCCGTACGCGCGCGCCGGCACAGGTCCAGGTCTTCGGCGTGCAGCCGGTAGCCCTGGTCGAAACCACCCAGGCGGTCGAACAGCACGCGCGGCATCAGCATCAGCGCACCCGACACCGCCTCCACCCGCTGCAGGCTTTCGGCCTCGTTGACGGGCACGCCAAGTTTCGATGCCTGCGCGGGCGAAGACAGCATCGCCGCGAGCATGCGCTTGAAATCCGGATCGCGGCGCCGCGCGGCTTCGTCGCGATGGCCGGCTTCGTCCACCAGGTCCACGCCCAACAGCACTTCCCCCGCCAGCGCATCGGCGTGCAGGCGCAGCCGCGACAAGGTGTCGGTTTCGACCATCAGATCCGGGTTGACGAAAGCCAGCCAGTACGCCGTGGAATCCCCCGCGCCCTGGTTGCAGGCCACCGCGAATCCCGGATTGTCGGGATTGCCGATGAAGCGCAGGCGCGAGTCCATCGCGGCGTGGCGCTGGATGATGTCCAGGGTGCCGTCCAGCGAGGCGTTGTCGACCACCCGGATCTCGGCCACGCCGCGCGCCGCGCGCAAACGCAGCAGGCAATCCTCCAGCGTGCTCGCGCTTTCGTGGCTGACCACGACCACGGCGATGTCGGCGCGATCAGGGGAAGAGTTCACGCTGCGGCTCCGGCGATCCGATGTCTGCGTACAACGAAACCAGGCGCTCGCGTGGCGCTCGCAACGGATCGTTCATGAGGAAATTGGCGAGGCGCGCATTCCAGGCCGGCCAGCGCGCATTGATCGCGTCCATGTCGCCTTCGGCCGGACCACCCTCGCCGCCGCGCGCGACGAAGGCCGTCTCGCACAAGGCGTTGCGCCAACCCAGGCCGGACAGGCGCAAGGACAGGTCGATCAGCGCCGCGTACCACGAGGCGTAACTGCTGGCGTCCAGTCCTCCCGCGCGTTGCCGCGCGCTGCCGCGCAAGGCGACGGCATGGTTCACCGCCGCCGGAAGTTCCGGATGCCCGGGCGGCATCGCCGCGCACGCGGCGGCGGTGCGCTCGAAATTCAATGGCGGAAGTTCTATCTCGCCCAGGCGCGGCCACGACGCGGCTTCGCCCGCGTTGCACCAGGGCGTGGCGCTGGCGATGGAGGCATCGCGCGAAAAACACGCTGCGAGCTGCTGCAGCCAGCCCGGCAAGGGCTGGGCATCGGGCGCCAGCACCACCACGTCGGCGCCCGCGCAGGCGCTGAGCATCTCATCGAGATGGGCGACTTCGCCGATCATCTGCTGGCGACGGGTGTAGTCGGCCTGCAACGGCGTGCGTTTCAGCCAGCGTTCGATGATCGCGCTGGCGCGCGGACCGGCCTGCGCATCGTCGGCCAGCCAGATGCGGCTGCCTGCCGGCGTGCCGGCATCGAGTGCGCCCAGGCAGGCATCGAGCGCGTCATCATCGACGCCGACCGGCAGCAGGATGACCGGCAGCGTGGCGGCAGGCGATGGACTCACTTTTCCTTTGGCGCGTTCAGTGGATCCAGCGCGCGGAACTTCTGCCCGTATTCGTCGGTGAGGCTGCGTGCTTCCTGCGGGTTGCGGACCACGGTGGCGGTGATCAGGATGATGGTTTCATTGCGGCCATTGATGGTGCGCTGCGTGCCAAACAGACCGCCGATGATGGGAAGACGACTGAGCCCTGGAATGCCGCTGGAGCCCTTCTCGGCCCTGTCGTCGATCAAGCCGGCCAGCATGATGGTGTCGCCATCCTGGGTCGCGGCTTCGGTCTTCAGCTTGCGGCTGGTGATGCGGAAGTTGCCGTTGGCATCGGGATTGCCGACCGGCTGGCTGATTTCCTGCACCACATCGAGGAACACGGTGCCGTCCCGGGTTATCCGCGGGCGCACCTTGAGGATGGTGCCAGTCTCCAGATATTGCACCTGCGAAAGGGTGCCGCCGGTGCCCAGGTTGGGATTGACCGAAACCGAAGACACCGGAATGCGGTCGCCGACATTGAAGGTGGCTTCGCCGTTGTTGCGCACGAACACCGAAGGCGTCTGCAGCAAGCGCACGTTGGTCACCTGGTCCAGCGCATCGATGACCGCCGCCGCATCGTTCTTGATCAGGGTCCAGGCCAGGCCGGGGCCCGAGACCCCGCCGATGCTGGCCCCCAGCGTGCTCCAGCTGCGCGGAATGCTGCCGCCGCTGGTGACGTCGGGCAGGCCGTTGTCGGTGGCGGCCTTTTCCAGGAACCACTGCACGCCGTAGCGCAATTCGCCGGTGAGCTGCACCTGGGCGATCTGGGCCTCGATATGCACCTGCATCGGCATCACATCGAGTTTCTCGATCACGTCCTTGATCGATTTCCATGCACTGGCATTGGCCCGGACCAGGATCGAGTTGGTTTCCTCCACCGCGGCCACGCCCACGCTGTCGCCTTCGACCTGCAGGGTAACGCTGCCGTTGCCATTGTTGCGCTGGTCCAACGACAGCGAACCACCACCGCCCGTTCCACCGCTGCCGGAGGACGAGCCGTTGCTGCCGAAATCGACGGTGCCGCCGCTGTCGTCCATCCCGCCATCCTTGATCTGCACCGGATCGGTGCCCGGCATCAGCGACACATTGCCGTCGCCGCCATTGGCCTGGCCGCTGTTGCCGCCGCCGGCGCCGAACACTTCCGCCAGGCGTTCGGCCAGGTCCTTGGCCTTGATGTATTTCAGTTCGTAGGAATACAGGCGCGAGCCCTCGCCGGCGCCGTCGATGCGTTCCAGCCAGTCCTGGATATCGTCCAGGTACGCCGCCTGCGGGGTGATCACCAGCACCGCGTTGGCGCCTTCCAGCGGCATGAAGCGGAACATGCCCGCACTCGGCGTCTTGCTGTCCGCGCCGAAGACCTTTTCCAGGTCCGCCACCACCTTGGTCGCGCGCCCGGACTGCAGCGGGAACACGCCCACCGACATCCCGGCCAGCCAGTTGACGTCGAAGATCTCGACCGTGCGCAGGTAGTTTTCCAGTTCCGTGCGCGTGCCGGCCAGGGTGATGACGTTGCGCGCGTTGTCGATGTTGACGATGGCATTGGGGCGCGCGTAAGGCTCCAGCACTTTCTTCATTTCACTGGCGGAAATGAAACGCAACGGCACCACGCGCACCTCGAAGCCGCGCGCGTTCGCCGCCGGTCCGGTGCTCGGCGCGACCGTGCCGGCCAGGGCCTGGTCCATCGGAATGATGTTGTAGCGGCCGCCGCTGTAGACCAGGCGCGCGTTGTTCCAGCCCAGCACCATCTCCAGCAGGTTCAACGCTTCGGCAGGCGATACCGGCTTGGGCGTGCCCAGGGTCACCGTGCCCTGCACGCCGGGCGCGATCACGTAGTTCTGGCCCAGCATGTCGCCCAGGATGGCCTTGACCACCGCGTGCACGGATTCGCCTTCGAAGTTGAAAGTGGCCGAGCCGTTGCGGGCGCCGGCAAGCGAAGGCATGGGTGCGGCGGCCGCGCTGCGGTTGATGGTCTGGCCGTTGCCGCGCCGGATCACCGCCTGCGGGCCGGTTTCCGGTTCCTCGACCGAGTTCAGCGGCGAGGTCTGCGCCCCATTGGCCGTACTGGCGGCGACGCGGCTGAGGTCGGCTTCGCGGCGCACGTCCGGGGTCGGCACGCTGGCGCAGGCGGCCAGCAGGCCGGTCAACAGGGAAACCAGGATCAGACGTGACTTCATGCCGGCACTCTACTTTGTCTTGTTCTGCGGGGGCGGGGACGGGATCTTTTCCTGTTCGCGCAGTTGCGCACGGCGGGCCTCGATGCGCTTGCGGATCAGGTCCATCTGCTGCTCCGTGGTCAGCTCGGGCTCCGCTGGCGCCGTGTTGCCCACTTCCGGGGACACCGCATCGGCCGCCGGGGGCTGGGGACCGCCCGGCACCGGGACAGCCGACCTGCGTGGCGGTTGCACTTGCTGCCCCGGGCCCGTCGACATCGGCGGCATCGGCGACGACGCCGACGACATGGCGGTGGGGGCCTGGCCGCCGGTTCCGTCGAACACGCGCAGTTCCAGCGTCTGTCGGCCTTCCGGTCCGGCGACGACCACGCTGCGCGGATTGATTTCCACCAGCTGCCAGTTGGGTGCGGATTCGGGCGCATCGCCCAGCTTGACCCGCACCGATTCTCCGCCTTCGGTGGCCTGCAGGATGGCCATCTTCAGGGCGGGCGTGATCAACACGCTGCTGAGGACGAAGTCGAAGCTGCGCGACTGCTCGCCGCCGCCCTCGCCGGAAATGAAGAAAGGTTCGGGTTTACGGCTTTCCGAGAACAGCGGCCGCGCATTGATTCCCGCATATTGCGCCATCGGGCCCAAGCGCTCGGTCGCGGGCGGGCGCAATTGCGGCAAGGCCTGCACCAGGGCGGGATCGGCGGGCAGGGGGCGGATCGTGCCGCCCATGCCGAACAAGGCCAGCAACCAGGCCAATACCGCCCAGCCGGCACAGGTCGCCAGCAACCAGGTGCGCGGGCCGATGGCGTCAGTCCGCATGGGTCGCTCCCGGTGCGCGGGCGGCGTTGGCGCTGTTCGCGGCGGCAGCCGGTGGCGCGCCAGCCACGGGCCTCAGGTATCCGTACAGGTCAAAGCTGACCTCCAGCCCCGCATTGTTCGCCCCGGAGGCATTGGCCAGGTAACTGTAGTGCTGGGCCAGCACGTTCAGGTTGTCGATGAACAGCCTGGGCGCGCCGCTTTCCAGCGAATGCAGGACGGCCGCCAGTTCCGGGGTGCCGCAGCGCAGGCGAACCTGGACCACGACCCGTTCGAAGCGCTCGCGGGTGGCCTGCGGCATCGGCGAGCGGTTGGTGATCGCGCAACTGCGGTTGCCGGGGCTGGCTTGCAGGACCACGGTTTCCAGGCGCTGCACCAGGCCGGCGGTGGCCAGCTCGACGCTGGCCTCGGGCAGGAAGCCCGGACGCTTGGCCTGTTGCGCCATGGCGGCAGCCAGCTGCTTCTCGACCTGCGGCGCCTGCTGCAGTTGCATGCGCACCCGCAGTTCGCGGTCGCGGCTGTCGGCGATGTCCTGGTTCACCTGCAGCATCGGCGCGGTCCACGACGGATGCACCAGCAGCAGATAGACCACGGCGAGCACCGCCAGCAGCAGCCCCAGGGCCAGCCAGCGGTCGCGTTCAGCGTTTGCCGGCGCCATTGGCGGCTCCTGTGGAAGATGGCCCTGTGGGAGATGGCCCTGCGGGTGACGGCGCCGACGGAACGCCGCCCACCAGTTCGGCGACCAGGCTGAAGCGGTCGCGGCGGCTGCGTGGATCCGGTTGCAGGGCGCCACTGAGCGCGGGGGATTTCCACAGCCTGGAGCCTTCCATCTTCGCCACCAATGACGAGGCTTCGGGGCTCAGGCCGATCAACAGCAGCTGGTTCCCTTCAATGGAAAGTTTTTCCAGATAGGTGTTGTCCGGCAGGCGACGGCTGACTTCGTCCATCACTTCCACCGCGGTCGGCAGGCTGGCGCGGGTGCGATCGAGGAACGCGGCGCCTTCCACCACATCGACCAGTCGCTGGCGTTGCACGGCCACGGCCCGGGCCTGGTTGGCGCGCGCTTCGACCTGGACCGCGAAAGCCGCCGCGGCCTGGCGACGGTTGTCCAGTACCTGCCAGGCGCAGGCGACCAGCGCGAGCAAGGCGATCGCCGCCAGCGCCAGGTTCCACCTGCGCAGCGGATTGTGCCGACGGCGACGCTGTTCCGGCGGCAGCAGGTTGACCCCGAGCGGCTTGCCTTGCGCGTCGCTGGCTTCCACGCCCACCAGCGTGGCCGCCAGGCTTCCGACCGCGGCCATCGCCTCATCGAAGGCCGGCCGCGGCACGGCCACCAGCTCGGCTTCCAGTTGTCCGTCCGGCCTGCGCTGCAACAGGCGCGCATCGAAGCGCACCGCGCCAACGGCGAAAGGCGTCTGCCGGTCGACCTCGAACCCGACCACGTCGCGCAGCCGTTCGGCGGCGGCGGCGGGCAACAGCAGGCTGCGCCGCAATACCCTGCCCGACGGCAGCAACAGCCAGCGCGGCAATGCGGCCAGGCGATTGCCGAGGACTTTCTCCAGTTCCGGCTCCTGCAGTGGCAGGGGCAGGCGGACCAGGTCGCGCAGGCCGGCGGCGTCCTGCCATTGCACCCGCAGCTCTTCATGGTCGCGGGACAGCAACAGCCGGTCCTGGGCCAGGCCCATCAAGGTTTTCCAGCGTGCCGGCAGCCAGCCGATCAGCGCCAGCCGCCACCAATGCAAAAAACTGCCCGTATCGCTGGCATAGCGACGGAGTCGGTCGGCAAGCGCCGGGCTGTGGTTGAGCGTGGTCATCGGGGTGCCGCAGCTTCCTCCCAGCGCAGTGTGGTGTACACGGAGCCTGGCACCGGGCCGCCGCCTGCGCGTACTGTCGTCCGTAATGTCGCCTGACGCCCTTCCCTGAGGGTTACCCGGCTCTCGATACTATACGTGCCGCTGCCGGCGCCCAGCAGTTGGGAGTCGCCGATCGCGGACTGGGCCGAGCGGCGGCGCGCAAGATATGCCGCCGGATCCAGGCCCAGGGCGACCAGCACCGGCGCTGGCGCAAAGTTGGGATCCGGCTGCGGGCGCCCGCTGTACAGGGTCAGGCAGGGTTCCAGCCGGGCGAAGAGTTCGGGCGTCATGCCCAGCACCTGCTCCACTTCGGCCACGGTCTCGAAAGGCGCGTCCTTGGCCCCGTAGGGAAGTCCGGCGGCGGCATAGTCGGGATCCTCGGCGCCACCGCTGGGCTGGGTCAGGGGATCGGGATCGCGCCAGTCGATGATCGCCGCGGCCAATTGCTCGGCGGAGGCGGAATCGCCACCCACGGCTTTTATCAGCGCGGACAGTGTCAGCGCATCGGCCTGGTTCAGATCGACCTTGCCGGTTTCATCGACGATGCTGATTTCCACGCGACTGCCGGCGAAGCTCCATCGATACCAGCGTCCATCGGGCAGCCAGTGGCTTGCAGGATCGGTATCGGCCACGCGGAGCAATGCATATTCAACGCCGGCACGGGCGATCTCCCGCGCTTCGGTGCCCTTGCCCAGCACACTGCCCTGCAACAACTCGACCCGCGCGGTCAGCGCGAACGCGCCGATCAGCGCGGTCAGCAGGACGATCAGCCACAGCACCAGCAGCAGGGCCGCGCCACGCATCCGCCGCACGCTCATGGCGCTTTCCCCAGGGCGCTTTCGTCACTGCTGCCGCTGCCCTGGGCCACGGAAACGACCAACTCCGGCCAGCGCGCGCCGTCCGCCGATTCGATGTCCATCGCCACCTGCACAGGCAGGACTTCGGCCGTGGTCCAGCGCTCCTGCCAGTCGCCCAGGCCACCTTCCGGATCGATGCCGCGGTAGCGGAAGCGCACGGCGCGCAAGCCGCTGGCCAGGGGTTCCGGCGGACGCGGTCGTGCTTCCTCGATGGCCTGCCCGCCCTGGACCAGGGTAAACGACACCAGCAGGCGCCCTTCGACAACGCTCAGATCATGCAGGTAAGGACCGCCGCGCCCCAGGTAATCGGGCAGGTCGGAAACGAAGCGCATCCGTTGCGGCTCGCCCAGGAAGCGGATCTGCTGCTGGGTCTGCGGATCGGTGGCGAAGGCGATCACCTGCGCCGAGGAGATGCGCCGGCGCAGGAAGGTCTCGGCCGAACGGATGCGCTCGTTGCGCTGGGCCATGGCTTCCCCGCGCTGGACCAGGGCGGTCGCCGAGCGCAGCGTGGCGAAAGCCAGGGCCAGGCCGCCGGCGAGCAACAGGGTCGCCAGCAGCACTTCGATCAGGGTGAAACCGCGCGCCTGGCTTTTCATCGGAGCGGCGCCGCGGACGCATTCGGGTCGCTCGGCACCAGCCGCAAGGTCTGCCATCGCAGTTGCTGGCCGCGACCGTCGCCCCATTCCATCGCCAGGGTCAATTGCAGCAGTCGCGGCGCCGACGGATTCGACAATGACGAAGGCGACTTCAACGGATCGGCGTACGGCGCGATGTCCAGCACCCAGCGATAGCGTCCGGCATCGTAGTTCCCCTGCCTGCGGCCGGGCTGCAGGGTCTCGCCCACGCCCACCTGCGCCAGCAGCGATTGCGCATGCAGGGTCGCGCGACTGCTGTCGCTGGCGATGCGGACCTGGCGGGCGGCGCCGGACAGCGAGGCCAGCAGCAGGGTCAATGCCAGGGCCAGCAAGGCGAAGGCGACCACCACTTCGATCAGTGTGAAGCCGCGCTGGCCACGGACGTTGTGGAGCTTCATTGCGACGCACTGCCGGAAGCGGCGCGGGCCAGGGTGACTTCGCCGGTCAGCCAGGCCACGTCGACGCGCAGGGCCGCACGCTTCACGCTGAGCTGGATGCGGCCACCGGTGGAAGCGCCATCGGGGAAGAACAGGATGCCACCCGCGCCCGCGCGCGGCTGCACTTCCCGCGCACCGGTGAACTCCACGCCCAGCGAGGCCGGGATCTTGCCATGGCGCTTGCCCGGCCCCTGCCAGCGATGGGCGCGCGGATCGATGCTGAAACGTTGCGGCTGGCCGGTGGCGATGGCCTGGGTGCGCGTGTAGCGCAACTGCGCGGCGATTTCCTTCGAGCTGGAGCGCAGGCGCATGCCGTCCAGCCCGCCGCCCAGCGCCATGGCCGCCAGTGTGGTGGCCATGGCGATGATCACCAGCACCACCAGCACTTCCAGCAGGGTGAAGCCCGGCGCGCGACCGCTAGCGCATGGACGCACGCCGCTCTTCATCATTGTTCACTGTTCGTACTTGATATCGGCGTTGACGCTGTCGCCACCGGCTTGCCGGTCCTTGCCCAGGCTGATCAAGGCGAACGGGGCGCCGTCGCCGGGCACGCGATATTCGTACTGCTGGTTCCAGGGATCCTTGAGTTCGGCGGCCTTGGCGTAGGGGCCCAGCCAGCCAGCGGCATTGCCGGGCGCGCTCACCAATTCGTCCAGCGTATTGGGAAGGCGGCCGGTGTCCATTTCGAACTGCTGGATTTTTTCCGCCACGGTCTGCACCTGCGCCTTGGCCAGGTTGACCTTGGCCCGGTCGGCATTGCCCAGGATCCGGGTCGCGGCGAAAGCCACGATGCCGCCGATCAGGATGACCACGACGATGATTTCCATCAGGGTGAAACCGCCCTGCGCGGCGCGGCGCGGCAGGCGCGGGTTGGATCGGGTGATTCGCATCATGGATTCCATCTTGTCCGTTCAGTTGATCGCGCCGGCGAGGTCGTACAACGGTACCAGCACCGCGATGATGACTACCGCCACCACGGCTGCCAGTACCAACGTGATCACCGGCACCAGGGCGGCCAGCATACGATCCATTGCCTGAGCGGTTTCCTGCTCGAAGGTATCGGCGGTCTTCAGCAGCATGCCGTCGAGGGCGCCGGATTCCTCGCCCACCTGGACCATCTGCAGCGCGAGGCGTGGAAAACGCTTGCCCTTGCCCAGCGACGACGACAGGCCGTGGCCGTTCTTCACGTCCTCGGCCGCCTGGTCGACATCGGCGGCCAGCGCGCGGTTGCCCAGCACATTGCGCGAGATGCCCAGCGCCGCCAGCAAGGGCACGCCGTTTTTCAGCAAGGTGCCCAGGGTACGGGCCAGGCGCGCGGTCTCGAGTTTTGCCACCAGCGGACCGATCAGTTTCTTCCGCAGCAGCCACGCATCGAAACGGTCGCGGAACACCGGATCGCGGCGCTTGCGGTCGAACCACCACAGCAACGCCGCCGGCAACAGCACCAGCAGCAGCCACCAGTCGCGCACGAACAGGCCCAGCGCCAGCACCGCGCGGGTGAACCACGGCAGCACCACGTCCAGGCTTTCGTACATCTGCGCGAATTGCGGGACCACGAACCCCAGCAGGAACAGCAGGGCGAAACCCACCACCACCACCAGGATCGCCGGATAGACCATGGCGTTGATCACGCGCCCGCGCAGGGCGCTGCTGCGCTCCAGGTAATCGGCCAGGCGCTGCAGGGTTTCATGCATGCTGCCGCCCGCTTCGCCGGCGCGGACCATGTTCACGTACAACCGCGAGAACGCGCCGTGCTGCCGTTCCAGCGCGGTCGACAGCGGCGCGCCGCCACGCACCGCATCGCGGATGTCGCTGATGGTGCGGCGCGCTTTGTCGTCTTCCGGCAATTCCAGCAGGATGGTCAGCGAACGATCCAGCGGTTGCCCGGCGCCAAGCAGCGTCGCCAGTTGCTGGGTGAACTGCACCAGCCGCTCGCCGGCGAAAGGCTTGGGCTGGAACAGGGAACGCAGGGAAGTCCCGCCCCCGCCCTCGGACGCCAGCTTCGCTTCCACCGGCAAATGCCCCTGTTCCTGCAGGCGCGCAATCACCTCGCCGTCGCTGGCGGCTTCCATCTGGCCGTCAAGGACTTCGCCGCGGGTGTTGAGGGCTTTGTAGCGGTAGAGGGGCATGGGTGGGGAGGGAGTGAGGAGTGAGGAGTGAGGAGTGAGGAGTGAGGAGTGAGGAGTGAGGAGTGGAAAGGCTACTGCTTGCGCTTTTTTTTTGCTCGTCATTCCCGCGTAGGCGGGAACCCAGTGACTTTGGCTTTTACCCAACAATCCCAGGCCAAAGATCATTCCAATACGGATTGTGCTCTTCGATCAACTTGATCTTCCAATCCCTATTCCATTTCTTGATCCGCTTCTCGCGAGTAATCGCCTCTTCCATCGTGCCATGCATCTCGAACCACACCAGCTTGATGACACCGTACTTGTGCGTGAATCCATCCACCACATGTTCTCGATGCTGCCAGACCCTGCCGATCAAGTCACTGGTGACTCCGGTGTAGAGGGTTCCATTACGGCCACTTGCGAGCATGTAAGTTGCGGGTTGCTTGTCCATAAGCACCGAAGCAAGAGCAAAGTCACTGGGTTCCCGCCTACGCGGGAATGACGAATTTAAATTTCATGCGTCTTTCACAGAGTCACGCGTCTTCGGTAACGCGGAGCACTTCCTCGATCGTCGTCTCACCCGAAAGCGCCTTGACGATGCCATCCTCGTACATGGTGCGCATGCCGGCGTCGCGGGCGAGTTGTTCCAGTTCGCCCATGCCGGCGTGGCGCATGACCGCGCGGCGCAGGCCGTCGTCCATGACCAGGAATTCCATGATCGTGGTCCGGCCCAGGTAACCGGTCGGCGCGATTGCCGAGGCGCGCGGGCGATACAGGAAGATCTCGCCTTGCGGCTGGTAGCGGCGCAGGGCGAACTTCTCGATTTCCTCCGGCGAGGCCGGGTATTTCTCCGCGTGCACCGGCTCCAGCCGCCGCACCAGCCGCTGCGCGAGGATGCCGTTGATGGTGGAGGTCAGCAGGTAGTCCTCCACGCCCATGTCGAGCATGCGGGTGATGCCGCCGGCGGCGTTGTTGGTGTGCAGCGTGGACAGCACCAGGTGGCCGGTGAGCGCGGACTGGATGGCGATGCGCGCGGTTTCCAGGTCGCGCATTTCGCCGATCATGATGATGTCCGGGTCCTGGCGCACGATGCTGCGCAAGGCGTGGGCGAAATCGAGGCCGATCTGCGGCTTGGCCTGGATCTGGTTGATGCCCTCGATCTGGTATTCGACCGGATCCTCGACGGTGATGATCTTGACGTCGGCGGTGTTGAGCTTGCTCAGCGCGGTGTACAGCGTGGTGGTCTTGCCCGAGCCGGTGGGGCCGGTGACCAGCAGGATGCCGTGCGGCTGCTCCAGTACCTTCTGGAACTGCGGCAGGAAGTGGTCGGTGAAGCCAAGTTTGTGGAAGTCGAAGACCACGGTCTCGCGATCCAGCAAGCGCATCACCACCGACTCGCCATGCGCGGTCGGCACGGTGCTGACGCGCAGATCCAGTTCCTTGCCCTGTACCCGCAGCATGATCCGGCCGTCCTGCGGCAGCCGGCGCTCGGCGATGTTGAGCTTGGCCATGATCTTCACACGGCTGATCACCGCGGCGGTGAGATTGGCCGGCGGGCTCTCGCCTTCCTCCAGCACGCCGTCTACGCGGTAACGCACCTTCAGCCGGTTCTCGAACGGCTCGATGTGGATGTCGGAGGCGCGCAGTTCGACCGCGCGCTGGATCACCAGGTTGACCAGGCGGATGACCGGCGCTTCCGAGGCCAGGTCGCGCAGGTGTTCCACATCATCGACATTGCCGCTGCTTTCGCCATCGGCGTCTTCCACGATCGTGCCCATAGCGCTGCGGCCCTGGCCGTGCCAGCGTTCGATCAGGTCGTCGATTTCCGAACGCAGGCCGACGCAGGGACGCACCGGCGCGCCGGTCGCCAGCTGCACCGCTTCGATCGCATAGGAATCCTGTGGGTCGGCCATCCACAGGTCCTGCATGCCGTGGCTTTCGCCAAGCACGCAGACATGGAACTGGCGCAGGAAGCGCGGCGACAAGGGCACGGCTTCGGGTGAAGTCTCGGGCGGCAATTCGGGCACCTGCTTCAGGCCGACCAGCGGCAGGTCCAGGACCTCGGCGCAGGTTTCGGCATGGTCGCGCTCGGACACCAGGCCCAGGCGCGCGAGCAGCGACAGCAGGCTGCCGCCGGTTTCCTCTTGCAGGCGCCGTGCGCGCACCAGGTCGGTTTCCTTCAGCCTGCCTTTTTCCAGCAGCGCGGCGACGATGCGTTCGTCGACGCCACCCAAGGTTCCATTGTCAGCAACGACTGCGTTCACGCGGTGCTCCGAAGTCCGGGAGGGACTTTACCCCGTTCGCCCGCGAATGGCTCGCGGCGGCCGGCAGGCGCGGGCCGCCATGCTCGGCTGCGTGGACAGGCCCTAGCCCACCCACGCCCGCGCGTTGCGGAACATGCGCAGCCACGGCGAATCGTCCTGCCACTCGGACGGGCGCCAGCTGAGATTGACGCTGCGCAAGGTGCGCTCCGGATGCGGCATCAGGATGGTGCTGCGCCCGTCGTTGCTGGCCAGGCCGGCGACGCCGTCGGGCGAGCCGTTGGGGTTGAGCGGATAGTGCGTGGCGATGCGGCCATCGCCATCGATGTAGCGCAACGCCACCCTTGCCGCGGTCTGGTCGACGGAATTGTCGAACTCGGCACGGCCTTCGCCATGCGAGACCACCACCGGGATCCGCGAACCCGCCATGCCGCGCAGCAGGATCGAGGGCGACTCGACCACTTCCAGCAACGCCAGGCGCGCTTCGAACTGTTCGCTGCGGTTGCGCAGGAAACGCGGCCAATGCTCGGCGCCGGGAATGATGTCCTTCAACTGGCTCAGCATCTGGCAGCCATTGCATACGCCCAGCGAGAACGTGTCTGCGCGGGCGAAGAATTCCGCGAAGGCCTCGCGCAACGCATCGCGCTCCAGGATCGAGGTCGCCCAGCCACGGCCCGCGCCCAGCACGTCGCCGTAGCTGAAGCCGCCGCAAGCTGCGAGGCCCTTGAACTGGCCAAGCTGCACGCGCCCCGCGATCAGGTCGCTCATGTGCACGTCGCTGGCGTCGAAGCCGGCGCGATCGAAGGCGGCCGCCATCTCGATCTGGCCGTTGACGCCCTGCTCGCGCAGGATCGCGACTTTCGGCCTGGCGCCTTTGCCGATGTACGGCATGGCGATGTCTTCAGCCGGATCGAAACTCAACTTCGGACGCAAACCCGGCGCCGCGAAAGTGCGCGCGAGTTCGCGTTCCTCGTCGGCCGCATCGGGGTTGTCGCGCAACTTCTGCAGGGCGTGGGTGACCGACCACCAGGCGTCGAACAGTTCTTCCCAGCGCCATTGCGCCAGTACTTCGCCTTCCTGTTCGATGCGCACGGTTGGCGCGCTGGTCGGCTTGGCGATGCGTTGCGCGCACTCGGTCAGTGCGTGGCGTTCGACCAGGTCGGCAAAGGCGGCGCGGTCTTCGGTGGCGACTTGCACCACCGCGCCGAGTTCCTCGGCAAACAGGGTGCGGAAGGCATCGTCGCCCCAGCCATCCAGTTGGATGTCGAGCCCGCAGTGTGTGGCGAAGGCCATTTCGCACAACGCGGCAAAGGCGCCGCCGTCGCTGCGGTCGTGGTAGGCCAGCAACAGGCCGGCTTCGCGCGCATCGCGGATCAGCGTGAAGAAATCGCGCAGGCGCTGCGGATCGTCCAGGTCCGGCACGCCGTCATCGGCATCCTCACCCGCGAACGCCGGCAGCCCGTTGCCGCCCGCCTCGGGATGGCATTGCGCCAGCACCGAACCGCCCAGGCGCTGCTTGCCCGCACCCAGGCCGATCAGCCACAGGTCGCTGTCTTCCTCGCGCGCCAGCAGCGGCGTGAGTTGCTGGCGCACGTCCGTGACCGGAGCGAAGGCGGTGATGACCAACGACACCGGGGAAACGGATTTCTCGTTCCCGATTCCCGTCCCCCGACTCCCCGACCACTGCGCCTGCATCGACAGCGAGTCCTTGCCGACCGGGATGCTCAGGTCGATTTCGGGGCACAACTGCATGCCCACCGCTTTCACCGCCTCGAACAGCAGCGCGTCTTCGCCGGGATGGCTGGCGGCGGCCATCCAGTTGGCGGACAGCTTGATGCGGTCCAGCGACGCCACCGGCGCCGCGCACAGGTTGGTGATCGCCTCGCCCACGGCCATGCGCGCGGCAGCGGCGGCGTCGAGCAGCGCGAGCGGAGTGCGCTCACCGATGGCCATGGCTTCGCCAGCGACTCCATTGAAGCCGGACAAGGTGATGGCGCAATCGGCCAGCGGCAACTGCCACGGCCCGATCATCTGGTCGCGCGCGGTCAGGCCGCCGACGCTGCGGTCGCCGATGGTGACCAGGAACTGCTTGGACGCGACCGCCGGATGCGCGAGCACGCGCAGGGCCGCGTCGTGCAGGTCCAGGCCAGCGGTATCCAGCGCCGGCCAGCGCGGCGCCGGCGGACGCCGGGTGTCGCGATGCATCTTCGGCGCCTTGCCGAAGAGCACGTCCATGGGCAGGTCGATGGGGAAGTCGCTGCTGCTCCCTCCTCCCTCCGGGAGAAGGGAAGCGGCAGTCGCACCGTAACCCACCACCAGTCGCTCTTCTTCGGTGGCCACGCCCACCGCCGCGAACGGGCAACGCTCGCGCGCGCAGATTTCCGCGAACTCGGCCAGCCGCTCCTGGGCCACGCCCAGCACGTAGCGTTCCTGCGATTCGTTGCACCACAACTGCATCGGCGACAGCGAGGGATCGTCGCTGGGCACCTTGTCCAGATCGATCACCCCGCCACGACCGGAGTCGTGCAGCAGTTCGGGAATCGCATTCGACAGACCACCGGCGCCGACGTCGTGGAACCAGCGGATCGGATTGCCGGCGCCTTGCGCCACGCAACGGTCGATGACTTCCTGGCAGCGGCGCTCCATTTCCGGGTTGTCGCGCTGCACGCTGGCGAAATCCAGGTCCTCGGAACTTTCGCCCGACGCGACCGAACTGGCGGCGCCGCCGCCCAGGCCGATCAGCATCGCCGGGCCGCCGAGCACGATCACCGCGTCGCCCGGCTGCAGGCGGATTTTCTCGACCTGGATGCGGTCGATCGCGCCGAGGCCACCGGCCAGCATGATCGGCTTGTCGTAGGCGCGGGTCAGCCGGCTAGCCTCGGCATCGCTGCCTTCCGGCAATTCGAAACTGCGGAAATAACCGGTCAGGTTGGGCCGGCCGAATTCGTTGTTGAACGCGGCCGCGCCCAGCGGGCCGTCGAGCATGATTTCCAGCGCCGGGGCCATGCGCGGATTGAGGCTGCGCTGCGCCTCCCAGGGCTGCGGCAGGGTCGGGATGCGCAGGTGGGAGACGCTGAAGCCGCTCAACCCGGCCTTGGGCTTGCCGCCGCGGCCGGTCGCGCCCTCGTCGCGGATCTCGCCGCCGGCGCCGGTGCTGGCGCCGGGAAACGGGGCGATGGCGGTCGGGTGGTTGTGGGTTTCCACCTTGATGCAGAAAGCTGACTCGACCTCCGCCTCGCTGCGGTAGGTGCCGTCGGCATCGGGACGAAAACGCGACGAAGGGTAGCCTTCCACCACCGCCGCGTTGTCGCTGTACGCGGACAAGGTGTGCTGCGGGGTCTGCGCGTGGGTGTGCTTGATCATGCGGAACAGCGAGCGATCCTGCTCCTTGCTGTCGATAGTCCACGTGGCATTGAAGATCTTGTGCCGGCAGTGCTCGGAATTGGCCTGCGCGAACATCATCAGTTCGACATCGGAGGGATCGCGGCCGAGTTCGCGGTAACGCAGGCGCAGGTAGTCGATTTCGTCCTCCGCCAGGGCCAGGCCCAGGCGCGTGTTGGCCGCTTCCAATGTCGCCAGCGGGATGCGCTCCAGCGCGCCGCGAGGCGGTGCGGCGAACAAGGCCACGGCCTGTTCGCGCGCGGTCAGCAGCGACTGGGTCATGGGGTCGTGCAGCAACCGTGCCAGGGCGGCGGAATCCTTCCAGCCCTGCAGGTCGATGCGGGTGCCGCGTTCAACCCGCTTCACCGCCAGGCCGGCGCCACGCAACAGTTCGGTAGCCTTGCTGGCCCACGGCGACAAGGTGCCCAGGCGCGGCACGATGAAGCGCGACTGGAGGTCCGATGCGGCGGCGACCGGATCCGCCGAAGCCTGCAGGATGCGCCGCAGGGTCGCGATATCGACCTCGGCGCCCGCTTCGGGCTGGACGAAATAGACCTGCCACGCACCCCGCACCAGCACGGACGGCGACAGGGACTGCAATCGGGATTCAAGCCGCGCGCGGCGGAACTGCGACAGGGCCGACTGGCCCTCGAGGACGATCATGTCCGGGTAACCGTGAGGAACGGGGCCCGCTATTGTAACGAAGCCGGCGCAAGGCCGGCTTCGTCATGACTCACGGAGGTGCCGGGCTACGGCATTCCAGCCGGTGCGCCGGTCTGGTTCGCGGCGGCCAGCTTGTCCAGGGCCTCGCGCAACTGCTGCGGCGGCAGGTAACCGCCCAGCTGGGTGCCGTCCGGGGCGAAGATCGCCGGCGTGCCGGAAATGCCCAGGCGCTGGCCGATGTCGTATTCCATATTCACCGGGTTCGTGCAGTCCCTGGCCACGATGGGCTTGTCCGACTTGGCGTCGGTCAAGGCCTGCTTGCGGTCGCTGGCGCACCAGACCGAGATCATGTCGCGGTGGTCCTGGCTGCCCAGGCCCATGCGCGGGAACGCCATGTACTGGATCTCGATGCCCAGCCGGTTGTATTCGGCGATCTCGCTGTGCAGCTTGCGGCAATAGCCGCATTCCACGTCGGTGAAGACGTCGATGGTGTACTTGGGGTTGGGCGGCGCGAACACGATGCGGTCCTTGAGCTTGATGCTGTCCAGCAGGCCGCGACGGTATTTGGCCAGCGCCGGGCTGCCCTGGGTCAGCTCCCTCTTCGTTTCCATGTCCAGCACCTGGCCCTGGACCAGGTACCTGCCGTCATCGCTGACCAGCACCACCTGCCCGCCGACGATCGCCTCGCGGAAACCCGGCAATGCGGAGGCGCCGACGTAGTCGATCTGGATGTTCGGGTTGAGCGCCTGCAAGGCCTGGCGCGTGCGGCCATCGGCGCTATCGGCCTTGGCGACGGCGGGCGTGGCGGCGGCAGGCTTGGCGACGGTCGCTCCCGGTTGCGGGGCCTGGGCACAGGCGGAAAGGCTGGAACTGCCCAGCAAGGCGGCGATGACGAACAGATGCTTCATGAAGCAGTCCTTTGGAGGCGATGCGGGGGCACGGCGCGGGAGACGACGGGTGCGCACTCGGATGCGGGGGATTTTCGCATATCCCTCCACGCGGGGCTTCCCTGCGAAGCCGATATTGCTGAACGAATCCGTGCTGTCGCCGGCGACGGGATATCGGGATTTCCGCGCAAAGCGCGCCCGGGCTCACCCGCGCGGGTGATGCTTGCCGTGCAGTTTCTGCAGGTGTTCGCGCGCCACCAGGGTGTAGATCTGGGTGGTGGACAGCGAACTGTGGCCGAGCAGCATCTGCAGGGCGCGCAGATCGGCGCCGCGATTGAGCAGGTGGGTGGCGAAACTGTGGCGCAGGCCGTGCGGGCTGATCTTGCCGGGGTCTATGCCGGCGACGGCGGCGTAACGCTTGACCAGCCCCCAGAACTGATGGCGGCTGGGTGGGGTGCGGTCTCTTTCAAGGAACAGGGCATCGGGATTCGGTTTCCCCGCCAGCTGCGGGCGCGCTTCGGCCAGGTATTTTTCCAGCCAGTATTGGGATTCCTCGCCCAGCGGCACCAGCCGCTCCTTGCTGCCCTTGCCGGTCACCCGGACCACGCCCTGGCGCAGGTTCACCGCATTGGCGGGCAGGCCGACCAGTTCGCTGACCCGCAAGCCGGCCGCGTACATCAGCTCGAACATGGCCCGGTCGCGCAGGCCCAGCGAGGTGTCGACCTGCGGTGCGGCCAGCAGCGCATCGATCTGGCTTTCCGACAAGGCCTTGGGCAACGAACGCGGCAACTTGGGCGGATCCAGCAAGGCGGTCGGATCGTCGTTGCGCACGCCCCGGCGCAGCAGCCACGCATAGAAGGCGCGCAGCGACGACAGCAGGCGCGCGTTGCTGCGTTGCGAATAACCTTGCCCGGTGCGCATCGCCAGATAGTCGAACAGGCCGGCGCGGTCGGCCTTGGCCAGGCCGCCACGGCGGTCGTTGCGCCAGCGCGCGTAGCCTTCCAGATCGCGGCGATAACTGGCCAGGGTCGGCTTGGCCAGCCCGTTTTCCGCCCAGATCGCATCCAGGAAACTGATGATTGCTTCGGCATCGGCATCCGGCACCGCCGGCAAGGCCATGGCAAGGGAACGTCGTTCGGCGGGAGTGCTTGGACTCATGCGGACAGCTTAGCGACGGTGCCGCCCGCCAGCTATGCTGATGCGATGAAGACCGGCGAGAAAAACACCATCGATGCGAAACCCCGTGCCCCCGGATCAGGTCCGGGACAGGCTCTGATCGGCTGGCGCCTGCTCGCCCTGGCCTACGACCTGTGGCCGGTGCTGGCGCTGTGGCTACTGGTCGCGGTGCCCTTCACGGTCGGCTATACCTTCCTCGGCCACCACGATTCGCACCAGAACATTCCGCCGTATTCGCTGCTGTGGTGGTCGCAGTGGCTGAGCTGCTGGATCGTGGCCGGCGTGTATGTGGTGCTCAGCTGGCGCCGCGGCGGCCAGACCCTGGGCATGCGCCCGTGGCGATTGAAAGTGATCGCGACCGATGGCGGTGTACCGTCGTGGCGCGCGCTGTGGGTGCGTTACGCGGTCGCTACCGTTTCCTTGCTGCTGGGTGGATTGGGTTTCTGGTGGGCTTGGCTGGATCGCGAACGGCTGACGTGGCACGACCGTGCAAGCGGCACGCGCATGATCCGGTTACAGAAAAAAGCTTGATTCGCGTTGTCTTGTGGGAGGGGCTTCAGCCCCGACGCTTTCGTCCGCGATGCGTCGGGGCTGAAGCCCCTCCCACAACAAACCCGGGCCTTCGCGACTCACGTCGCTCCTACATCGCCCTGCGCCGCTAACTGCTTCTGCGCCGGAACAACCACGCCGATACGCCCAGCATCAGCACCGGCGGCAACAGGTAGGCGATGCGGAAGTCGAGCTTGAACGCGCCGGCGAGGCGGCTGAACTGCAATTGCAGCAGCCAGAACCCCAGCGCGAACAGGATGCCGAAGAACAGCTGCTTGCCCAGCCCGCCGCTGCGCAGGCTGCCGAAGGCGAACGGAATCGCGGCCAGGCACAAGGCCAGCACGTTGAGCGGGTAGAACCAGCGGCCCCAGTACACGTCCTGGTATTCGCGCGCGTCCAGGCCGTTGCGCTCGCGGTAATCGATGTTGCTGGCCAGGTCGCTGGCCGCCATGTAGCGCGGCCGGGCGATGGTGGCCGCCAACGCGGCCGGGTCGAGTTCGGATTCCCAGCGCATGCCCAGGCTCTGCTGCTGGGTGACCGAGCGTTCGTTGAAGGTCGTGCGCAGCACGTTCTTCAATACCCAATTGCCATCCACATGCTCGGCCGTGGCCGCATGGACGATGGAAGCCAGCCTGCCGTCGTCGGCCAGTTCGTACAGGCGCACGTCGCGCAACTGCAGCCATTGCTGGCCATCGACCACGCGCTCGTCGCCGTTGCGGGCGTTGAGGAAGACATTGCCCTCGCGCGCCCACAGGCCCGAGTACTTGGCCACCGCCAGGTTCTTGGACGTGGCCGCGGTCTTCAGGTTTTCGGCCTGGGACTGGCCCCAGGCGCCGACGGTTTCCATACCCAGCACCATCAGCCCGGTGAGCAGGGCCAGGGTGATCGCGACCGAGACGCTGAGCCGTCGCCGCGACACGCCCACTGCGCGCAAGGCGATCAATTCGGAACTGGTGGCCAACTGGCCCAGTCCCATCAACGCGCCGATCACCGCAGAAGTGGGGAACATGGTGTAGGCGCGGCGCGGAACGGTATAGGCGATATAGGCCACGGCATGGGCAAAGGTGTAGTTGCCCTTGCCGAAATCGCCGGCCTCGGTGGCCAATGCATTGATCACGTCCAGGCCGACCAGCACCGACCAGACCAGCAGCACCGTGGTCAGCACCACCCGGCCCACGTACAGATCGTGCAGGTTCGGCCTGAGCCTCATGCCTTCACCCTGGCCCGGGCCATGCGCCCATCGCGGAAATACAGCCAGGCGCCAGCAAACAGCAGCGGCAGGCTCAGCCACCAAAGGCCGAGCATCGGCGGAATACTGCCTTCGGACAGCGCATTGGTGCCGATGAACATCAGGTTGGTGCCGACCAGGTAGGCGAGGAAGCCGAGCATGATCCGCCCATAACGCGCCTGGCGCGGCGAACTGCGCGCCAATGGCAGGGTCATCAGCGCGAAGGCCAGGGCCAGCAAGGGCGGGGTGATGCGCGAATGCAGCTGCGCATTGGCCTCGGCACGCCGGTCGCCCAGCAGGGCCAGGGTCGGCAACAACTCCGGATCGCTCTGGTCGCGGATATCGGCGCGGTCAGGCAGGGCGAACTCGTTGCTGGCGAAACGCATCAGGTTGTAGTCGCGACCCTTTTCCAGCGGCCCTTCCACCCGGAAGCCCTCGTTCAGGCGCAGATAACGATCACGCGCACCTTCGAAGAACATCTCGCCAGTGCGCGCGGTCACCACGTCCAGGCGGTCGTCCTGTTGGCGCTGTACGAACACCTTCCGCAGATGGGTGCCGTCGGCGGAAATACCGCCGATATAGATCACGCTGCCATTGGGCAGCACGGTGAACTTGCCCGCATCCAGCCCAGCCACCACCAGGCTGCGGTTGGCGTGCTCGATCATGCGTTCGCTGGTGCGGTCGGCCCACGGCCCCAGCCACAGCGACAAGGCCCCGATCACCCCGACCACCGGCACCACCAGCAGCAGGATCGGCCGCAGCAGGCGCTTCGGGCCTACGCCGATCGAGGTCAGCACCGGCATTTCCGAATCCCGGTACAGCCGTGAGAAAGACAGCAGCAGGCCCAGCATCAGCGCCAATGGCAGGATCAGCGGCAGGTAATTCAGCAGCTGCAGCCCCATCTGCGACAACAGCAGGGTCGCCGGCAACTTGCCATCGGCGATATTGCCCAACAGGTCGGCCATGACCCCGCCCAGGCCTACCACCAGCAGCACGATCAACGTGGCCAGGAAGCTCTGGGTGAATTCGCGGAAGAGGTAACGGTCCAGCTTCGCCATAGGGCTTGGTTTACAATCTCGGGTCATTCGCCGGGTCTCCGGGCCGCGCGGTCCCTGGACGGGATTCGCATGGCCTGGCGCGGGTATTGCCGCCGCCCTGAGACCAGCGATTGTACGGAACACTTGTACGGAACACGTCACCTACCGATTCGGGAATCTGCTCAATGTCACTGGAATTCACACTGAACCACGACGCGCCGGCCACCGCCGGCTTCGACTGCATCGTGGTAGGCGCCTACGGCGACAAGACCCTCAGCCCCGCCGGGCGCGCGCTCGATGCGGCCAGCGGCGGCAAGCTCAACGCGCTGGTCCAGCGCGGCGACGTCGGCGGCAAGACCGGCAAGACCACCCTGCTGCACGACCTGCCCGGCATCACCGCGCCGCGCGTGCTGGTGATCGGCCTGGGCGACGCGGCCAAGTTCGGCGTGCCGCAATACCTCAAGGCGGTGGCCGACGCCGCCCGCGCGCTGAAGGTCGGGCCTTCGGCCAAGGCGCTGTTCACGCTTTCGGAACTGGAAGTGAAGGATCGCGACGCCGCCTGGAACATCCGCCAGGCCGTGATCGCCGCCGACCACGCCTGCTACCGCTACACCGCCACCCTGGGCAAGAAGAAGAACGACGACGCCGGCCTGGCCACGTTGGCGATCAGCGGCGCCGACGAGCAAGCGCTGGCGCGCGGCATCGCCATCGCCGCGGGCGTGAGCTTCGCCCGCGAACTGGGCAATCTGCCGCCGAATATCTGCAACCCGGCCTACCTGGCCGAACAGGCGCGCACGTTCGCCGGCGAACACGAAGGCGCCAGCGCCGAAATCCTCGATGAAGCGCAGATGGAAACGCTGGGCATGGGTTCGCTGCTGGCGGTCGCCCGCGGCTCGGCCAATCGTCCGCACCTCATCGTGCTGCAATGGAATGGTGGCGGCGACGCCAAGCCCTTCGTCCTGGTCGGCAAGGGCATCACCTTCGACACCGGCGGCGTCAACCTGAAGACCCAGGGCGGCATCGAGGAAATGAAGTACGACATGTGCGGCGCGGCCAACGTCATCGGCACCTTCGTCGCCGCGGTGAAGATGAAGCTGCCTTTGAACGTGGTCGCCATCGTCCCCGCGGTCGAGAACGCGATCGACGGCGACGCCTATCGCCCTTCCGATGTCATCACCAGCATGTCCGGCAAGACGATCGAGGTCGGCAACACCGACGCCGAAGGCCGTTTGATCCTGTGCGACGCGCTGACCTACGCGCAGCGCTTCGAACCGGAAGCGCTGCTCGACGTGGCTACCCTGACCGGCGCCTGCATCGTGGCGCTGGGCCGTTACGCCACCGGTCTGATGAGCAAGCACGACGACCTGGCTGGCGAACTGCTCAGCGCCGGCGAACACGTGTTCGACCGCGCCTGGCGTTTGCCGCTGTGGGACGAATACCAGACCCAGCTCGAGTCCAGCTTCGCCGACGTCTACAACATCGGCGGCCGCTGGGCCGGCGCCGTCACCGCCGGCTGCTTCCTCTCGCGCTTCACCGAAAACCAGCGCTGGGCCCACCTGGACATCGCCGGCGTCGCCAACGATGAAGGCAAGCGCGGCATGGCCACCGGGCGGCCGGTGGGATTGTTGACGCAGTGGTTGCTGGATAGAAGCGAGAAGTGAGCGCGGAGGAGTGAGAAGTGAGCAGTGTTTTTGCTTGTCACTCACTCCTCACTCCTCTCCACTCACTCCTGCCCTTATGCCCCGCGCCGACTTCTATCTGATCGCCAAGCCGCGCTTCCTCGAGGAGCCGCTCAAGCTCGTCTGCGAATTGGCGCGCAAGTCCTACGACGCCGGCCTGTGGACGCTGGTCCTGGCGCGCGATGCCGGACAGGCCGAACAGATCGACGCGCTGCTGTGGGAAATGGACGACGACGCCTATATCCCGCACCAGATCGCCGGCGACCAGGAAGACGAACTGACCCCGGTGCTGATCGCGACCCCGGACATCGACACCCCCGCGCGCGCCCTGGTCATCAACCTGCGGGACGCGACCTTCGACGGCCCGTGCGAACGGATCCTGGAAGTCGTACCCGCCGACGAGTCCGCACGCGAACCGCTGCGCGAGCGCTGGAAGCAGTACAAGGCGCGCGGGTTCGAAGTGAAAAAACACGATATGTAAGAAGCAGCGAAGAGTTAATGGGAAAGGGTGAAGAAAAGCACTGCTTCCTGGTCCCACCGCCCTGCCATCTCTTCCGCACTTCTTTACTGTTTACCCTTCCCTCTTTACAGCTTCATCCATGACCGACCCCGCCTCCAGCTACGACCCCAAATCCTTCGAGACCCGCCTCTACGCCGAGTGGGAAAGCGCCGGCTATTTCAAGCCCAGCGGCAAGGGCGAGCCATACACGATCCTGCTACCGCCGCCCAACGTCACCGGCACCCTGCACATGGGCCACGCCTTCCAGCAGACGCTGATGGACGCGCTGGTCCGCTACCACCGCATGCGCGGCTACGACACCTTGTGGCAGATGGGCAGCGACCACGCCGGCATCGCCACCGAAATGGTGGTCTCGCGCAACCTGGCGCTGGAAGGCAAGGGCGAGACCCGCGACTCGCTGGGCCGCGAAGGCTTCATCGGCAAAGTGTGGGAATGGAAGGCGCAATCCGGCGACACCATCGAACGGCAGATGCGCCGCATCGGCACTTCCGGCGACTGGTCGCGCAGCAGCTTCACCATGGACCCGATGGCGTCGAAGGCGGTGATCGAAGCCTTCGTCCGAATGCATGAAGAAGGCCTGATCTACCGCGGCCAGCGCCTGGTCAACTGGGACCCGGTGCTGAAGACCGCGATCTCCGACCTGGAAGTGGAGAACGTGGAACAGGATGGTTTCCTGTGGTCGATCGCCTATCCGCTCAGCGACGGCAGCGGCACGCTCACCGTGGCGACCACGCGCCCGGAAACCATGCTCGGCGATTCTGCATTGGCCGTGCACCCGGAAGACGAGCGCTACGCGCATCTGGTCGGCAAGACGGTGAAGCTGCCGCTGACCGACCGCGAGATCCCGATCATCGCCGACACCTACGTCGAGCGCGAGTTCGGCACCGGCGTGGTCAAGATCACGCCCGCGCATGATTTCAACGATTACCAGGTCGGGCAGCGCCACGACCTGCCGCTGATCAATATCCTCACTCCGACCGCAGCGATCAACGACGCAGCACCGGAAAAATACCGTGGTCTGGATCGCTACGAAGCCCGCAAGCAGATCCTCGCCGACCTGGAAAGCGAAGGCCTGCTGGTCGAAACCAAGCCGCACAAGTTGCAGGTGCCGAAAGGCGACCGCACCGGCCAGGTGATCGAGCCGTATCTGACCGACCAGTGGTTCGTGAAGATGGACGGCTTGGCCAAGCGCGGCCTCGAATTGGTCGAGGACGGTTCGGTGAAGTTCGTGCCGCCGAACTGGATCAATACCTATCGCCACTGGATGGAAAACATCCAGGACTGGTGCATCAGCCGCCAGCTGTGGTGGGGGCACCGCATCCCGGCGTGGTTCGATGACGCGGGCAACTGCTACGTCGCACGCAGCGAAGAAGAAGCCTACGCACAAGCCGCCGCCCGTGTAGGAGGGGCTTCAGCCCCGACCGAACCAGTCGGCGAAGGCGTCGGGGCTGAAGCCCCTCCCACAACATCCCGAACCGGTATCCGCCTCACCCAGGACAACGACGTCCTGGAAACCTGGTTCAGCTCGCAGCTGTGGCCGTTCAGCACCCTGGGCTGGCCGGACGAACAGGCGATGGCCGAACGCGGCTTTGACCGTTACCTGCCCAGCAGCGTGCTGGTCACCGGCTTCGACATCATCTTCTTCTGGGTCGCGCGGATGATCATGGCCACCGACCATTTCACCGGCGAGGTCCCGTTCAAGGACGTCTACATCACCGGCCTGATCCGCGACGCGCAGGGCCAGAAGATGTCCAAGTCCAAGGGCAACGTACTGGATCCGCTCGACATCATCGACGGCATCACTTTGGAAGACCTGGT
Source organism: Pseudoxanthomonas sp. (assembly GCA_041919795.1). Lineage (GTDB taxonomy): Bacteria > Pseudomonadota > Gammaproteobacteria > Xanthomonadales > Xanthomonadaceae > Pseudoxanthomonas_A. The sequence continues at coordinate 70,229 of JAYRTC010000009.1, forward strand.
CGCCAAGCGCACCACCGGGCTGATGAAGCCGACCGATGCGCCCAAGATCGAGAAAGCCACGCGCAAGGAATTCCCCGACGGCATCGCCGCCCACGGCGCCGACGCCCTGCGCTTCACCATCGCCGCGCTGGCTAACCACGGCCGCGACATCAAGTTCGACATGGGCCGCGCCGAAGGCTACAAGAATTTCTGCAACAAGCTGTGGAATGCAACGCGCTTTGTGTTGATGAATACCGAGGGCTTCAATGCTCCTGTGGGAGCTGCCCTTGTGGGAGCGGCCTCCGGCCGCGAGCTCTTGGCCGAGGCGAACGGCTCGCGCCGGGACGGCGCTCCCATGCTGCACGCGCCCGTCACCGACGCCGAGAAGTGGATCCTTTCCCGCCTAGCCAAGGTCACGGCCGAGGCCGAAACCCACTACGCCGATTACCGTTTCGACCTGCTGGCCCAGGCATTGTACGAATTCGCCTGGAACGAGTTCTGCGACTGGTTCCTGGAACTGTCCAAGCCGGCACTGAACGGCGACGATGCCGAAGCCGCCAACAGCACGCGCCACACTTCGCTGTACGTCCTCGAATCGCTGCTGCGCCTGCTGCATCCGCTGGTGCCGTTCGTCACCGAGGAGCTCTGGCAGCAGGTCGCGCCGCGCCTGGGCATCGAGGCGGCAACGATTTCCCTGCAGCCCTATCCCGTCGCATCCGACTTCGCCACGCAGGACTACGCGCAGGCCGGCATCGACGTCGAATGGCTCAAGGACATGGTCTCGGCACTGCGCCGCGTGCGCAGCGAGCTGGGTGTCTCGCCCGGCAAGCAGGTCCGCTTGTTGCTGCAAGGCGGCAGCGACAACGACCGCAAGCTGGCGGATCGCTACGCGTCGCAGCTGTCGTTCCTGCTGAAGCTCGAAGCCATCGAATGGCTGGATGCCAATGGCCAGGCCCCCGCCTCGGCCGTGGCCATCGTCGGCGAGCTCAAGCTGCTGGTGCCGTTGGAAGGCCTGGTCGATCTGGACGCGGAGCGCACGCGCCTGGACAAGGAGATTGCCAGGGTTGCAGGCGAGAAGGAGAAGAGCGAGACCAAGCTCGCCAAATTCAGCGACAAGGTGCCGCCGGCGGTCATCGACCAGGAACGCCAGCGGCTCGTCGACTGGAGCAACCAACTGGCCGGCCTGCGCGAGCAGCGCGCGAAGTTGTAACCCCGCCTGTAGGAGCGACGCAAGTCGCGAAATCGGGCAACCAGGAGCGTTCGCGACTTGCGTCGCTCCTACAGGTCAGGACTCGCCTAATTTCTTGCAGGCTTCTTCAGCAGGCTGAAAGCAAACCCCGCCACGACCAGCGCGCCGCCCACCAGCAGCGCCCACAGCAACCACGCCTTCCAGTCGCGTTCGATCGGCGCCGGGGTCAATGCCGCCGCACCCGCCAGCGCCTGCATCGTGCCGAGCGTGGCATCCGCCGGTTGCCAGTCCTGGCCGCGCTGCGCGCGCAGGGCTTCGACCAGCTGCGGCAACGGCGCCTCGACGCGCTGGCTGCGCGCGCTTCCGGCCACCAGCGCGTATGGCGCTTTTCCTTGCGCCAGGAACACGACCACTTCCGGCCGATAACCCAGCCGCAAGGTCGGCACGGCATCGCCCGTCGCATTTCCGGGAAGCAAACGCCAATAGCGATCACGATTCAAGCGATCCAGCGACTGCGGCGCGGAACGGCTGGACGTGGCGCCTTCCAGTTGAAACGCCATCCACGGTGCGCTGGCCGGACGCCATGCGGTTTCTTCGTCATCACGCGATTGCAGCGTCCATTCGTTGCTGCTGTTGCCGGGCAACACCACATCGGCGCGTTCGAACGGGAAGCGGCCCTGCACCCGGAACTGGAACGAGTGCGTGCCGTCCTTTTCGACCACGCGCTTGCCGGCGATTTCCTCCCACTGCCAGTTGGCCGATGCGGACCCGGGCACGAGTTCGGCCCGCACCGCGGTCAACGCAAGCGCGCCCTGGTCATTCCGCAGCGGCGCCATTCGCAGGTATTTCGCCTGCACGCCCTCCAGTTCGATCCTGTCCTTGAATACGCGCGCGCCATGGTTTTCCAGATCGACCAGGTGTCCTTCTTCCTGCACGAGCCGCCAATGCTTCAGATCATCCGAAGCGCTCACCCGATACGGCCGGTCGAACGGCGCCTGCCCCGCGGCCCAGGTGACTTGCAGGGCCTGCACCGGTTCGCGCAGGCGACTGGTGTCGAACAGGAATTCGTTGTTCGCCGTTCCTGAGGCCATCGTGCTGGAGTCGGTCAGCACCACCCGGCGCAGGCTGCCATCGGCGGCGATCTCGCTGATCGAAGCGATATCGCGCGCTTGCGGATTGCCGGTGGCGGGCAAGGGAAACCACGGCACATCGACTCTCGACGCAGCCTTTGCCAGCGGTTGTTCCGCATCGAACAAGGAAGTCGCCACCGGTGCGTCTTCTGCATTGACGACTTCCAGGTCTTTCAGCAACGGCGATTGCAACTGCGCATAGACACTGCGATCCAGCACCACGCGATAGGCGCCGGCATCCGCATTCGACAGACTCAACGGCCATTGCTGCGCGTAATCGTCGCGCACGCCGGCAAAAGCGGCCAGCGGCAACAGCGCCATCCAGGCGAGACGTTTCATGCGTTGGCTTCCTCTGTGGTGGCGCGCGGCGGTGCCGGCGCGAAATAACCGACCAGCGTGCACAGCAGGCCGTAGGCGATGAACGAACCGATGCCGAGCAGATTGCCCAGGTGCTGGCGATCGACGAACACAAGCTTGGCCAGGACCACGCCCATCAGCACCGCACCGGCCAGCCACAAGCCGCGCTGGCCGCGTCGCGAGCCGATCACCCAGCCCAGCACGCCCAGCACGCTCCAGACCACGGTCAAGCTGGTCTGGGCCAGGCTGGTCGAAAGCAGGCCCGCATTCCAGTCAACGCCGCCCCAGTGATGCACCGCGCGCAAGGTGACGAAGGTGATCATCAGGAAGCCGGCCATCGACATCATCGAAATGCGCAGGCGTTGCAGTCCCTCCGGCGCCTGTTCCGACCACAACCAGCGCGCTGCCAGGGCCAGCAAGGCCAGCTGCGCCAGTTCCATCGGATTGAGCAACGGCAACCACGGCAACGGCGCGCTGCCGCCGGGCAGGAACAGCGCGATCAGCCACCACAACGCCAGCACGCTGAAGTACACCGTCTGCAAGGCCGTGCGACAGGAATCGAAACGTTCGCCCTGCGGCGCGGCCAGCCACGACCAGCGGAAGATCGACAACGTGATCGCTACCAACCACGGCAGCGCCAACAGTGCCATCTGCCAGCCCTGTGCCAACTCGAAACGCTCGGCCAGCCACGAGCACAGCAGCGACACCACCGTCGGCCACACCAGCCACCAGGCGAACTGTGCCCAGGCGGCATAGCGGTCTTCGTTGGCGCGCAGGCACAGCAGGCTGCGGATGCCCAGCAGCGCGAACAGCAGCCATGCCCAGATTCCATAACCGGCGAATGGCTGCTGGTGCGCGTCCATCTGCGCCAATGCCAGCGGCAGTGCGACCAGCAAGCCGGCCAGCGTGGTCAGCGCCAGTGCGGAAGCGGGCCGCCGGCGATGCACTTCCGCCGCCAGCCAACCGGTGAATGCGGCGAAGGCGAGCAAGGCATCGGCGCGCGTTTCAGCAACGAGGTACTCCCCGATCTCATTGATCGCGGTTCCGCACCACCACGACAAGCCCCACAGGTAGTACAGCAGCGCAAGCGATGTCTTTCCTTCCCTGCGATACGCCCAGGCGCTGGCGAAACCCGCCAGCGCGATCAACAACGCGCCCATGAAGGCGGGATTGGCGATGGCCTGCTCGTTCGGCCAGTACTGCGAGGCGCCGATCAACAACGCCACGGCAGCGGCCAATTGCAAGCCGGCGCCGGTGAGCTGCGGCAACCAGCGCTGCTGGCGCAGTCCCAGCCAGGCCAGCGCCGCGCCTTCCAGCGCGAATACCGACGCGGTCGCGCGCGCCGACAACGCCAGCGGCACCGCCAGCGTGGCGAAACCGACCGCAAGCAAGGCGTACGACGTGCCGAGCGCGGCGTACCGCTGGCGATGGATGAACAATTTCGCCAGCACCGCATACAACGCGCCCAGTCCCAATGCGCACAAGGCCAGCGGCATGCGCGGACTCGCGTCGTCCGGTATCAGCAACGCGGCCTGCAGCGAGAACACGATCAGCGGCGTGCCGAACACCAGGCAGCCGTCGATGAAATCGCCACGGCTGGCCGGCTGCTTGCGCGCGTACAGGATCGGGATCAGCAGGTAGAACGCGAAGAACAGCAGCAGGAAAGGTTCGGTGCTGGCGAACTGGTCGGCCTGGTAGTGCAACACGCCCCACAGCGTGCCGATGGCGAAGGTGAAGGCGAACCCCAGCAGATTGAGGATGCGCCACGGCCGGAACCAGGCGATGGACAGGATCGCCGCGTTCAACACCGCGTAATACGAGAACAGCGCCACGTGGTTGCCGCTGCCGGTGGACAGCCACAGCGGGGCCATGAAGCCGGCGAGGATGCCGAGCACGGCCAGCGTCTTCGAGTTCTGCGCCACCGCCAGCACGCCAAGCCCGGCGATCAACACGATGCTGATGCCGAATGCGGCAGCGGCCGGGATCAGGTGGTACAGCTTGAACGCGGCGAACACGACCAGCAGCAACACGCCAATCGCGCCGCCCTGCACGGCCAGCGCGAACGAACGTTTGCTGTCGCGTTGACGCCAGCCGAAGACCAGGCCCGCCAATGCGGCGGCGGAGATGCCGGCCAAACGCAGTTCGATCGGCACGGTCAGCCAGCCCTGGTCGCTGGCGTATTTCAGCAATGCGGCCACGCCGGCCAGCAACACCAGCATGCCGATCTTCACCGGCACATTGCCCACGGTGAACCAGCGCTTGATCGCGCGCGCGGCCACGGTGAACACATCGGGAGTGGAAGGCGGCGGCGGGGTTGAAGCACGCGGCGACACGGGCGGAACACGTGGCGCGGTCGGCAAGGGGGGTGGCCGCGAAGCCGCAACCTCCGGCCCGGGCACTTCCGCCTGCGGGATCGTCGCCCTTGGCGCCTGCACATTGGCCGTGCGGGTCAGTTCGGCCAGGGTCGGCTCGCGAGCCACGTCTTCATCGGCAGGCACGATGTCATCTGCGGCCGATGCGACAGGCGCGCGTTCGTAAGCGGAGCTTGCCGCAGCAGGTGGCGGCGCGGATGTCCGCAGACGATAAACCTCGCCCTCCAGATCGCCAACGCGCCGCTTCAGTCCGCTGATCGACACCAGCGCCACGATGAGCAGGATCGGTACCGCCAACACCACCAGGCCAAGCAGAACCAGTACGCCCGCCAGATCATCCATCGTGCCGTTTCCTTGTGCGAATGCCGGTGCAGCCTCATTCAATCGGGCTGCATTTGCAATACGACAGCGGCAGGTACGCCGCCGCGCGCCCCGTGGTAGCCGATTGCTATACCCGGAAACGACAGGAGCGCCACATGGGCGCTCCTTCATTTCGTCGCCCCCGCGTAGGCGGGGGCCCAGTGACGTTGCTTCAAAAGATCCCAAGTCGCTGGGTCCCCGCCTTCGCGGGGATGACGACCTTCTATTTCCTGAAGCTTCTTACTTCCCCGCAATCACCCGCACCATCTCAAGGCACTTGTTGGTGAGCCCCTACTGGCGGCGCGCCACGCTTAGCCGGCAATCACCCGCACCATCTCAAGGCACTTGTTGGAATAGCCCCACTCGTTGTCGTACCAGGCCACCAGCTTGACGAAGGTGCTGTCCATGGCGATGCCGGCGTCGGCGTCGAAGATCGAGGTGCGCGTATCGCCACGGAAATCGGTGGCCACCACTTTATCTTCGGTGTAGCCCAGGATGCCCTTCAGCGGGCCTTCGCTCTGCGCCTTCATTTCCGCGCAGATCTCGGCGTAACTGGCGTCCTTTTCCAGTTCGACGGTCAGGTCCACCACCGACACGTCCGAAGTCGGCACGCGGAACGACATGCCGGTGAGCTTCTTGTTCAATTCCGGGATCACCACGCCCACGGCCTTGGCCGCGCCGGTGCTGGAGGGAATGATGTTCTCCAGGATGCCGCGGCCGCCGCGCCAGTCCTTGTTGGACGGGCCATCGACGGTCTTCTGCGTGGCGGTGGCCGCATGCACGGTGGTCATCAGGCCGCGCTTGATGCCCCACTTGTCGTTCAGCACCTTGGCCACCGGCGCCAGGCAGTTGGTGGTGCAGCTGGCGTTGGAAATGATCGCCTCGCCGTTGTACTTCTTCTCGTTGACGCCGAACACGAACATCGGCGTATCGTCCTTGGACGGGGCCGACAGGATCACCTTCTTCGCGCCCGCATCCAGGTGCTTCTGCGCGCTGGCCTTGTCCAGGAACAGGCCGGTGGATTCGATCACCACCTCGGCGCCGACTTCACCCCACTTCAGGTTGGCCGGGTCGCGCTCCTGGGTCAGGCGGATCTTCTTGCCGTTGATGACCAGGTGATCGCCATCGATGGACACGTCGCCCTTGAAGCGGCCGTGCACCGAGTCGTGCTTCAGCATGTAGGCCAGGTAATCCGGTTCCAGCAGGTCGTTGATGGCCACGATCTCGATGTCGCCGCCGAAATTCTGCACCGCCGAGCGCAACACGTTGCGACCGATGCGTCCGAAGCCATTGATGCCAACCTTGATCGCCATGAAGCCACTCCTGAGGGAAGACGGGGACGGGAAAGACCGCTATTTTAACGGTTTCCCGCACCCGCTTTAAGCCCCAGGACGAGGTTTCTGAATGCGCCGCCTGTCTTTGTTCGTGTTTTTGTCCCTGTTGTCGCCGTTGTTGGCCCCTTCCGCGTTGGCCTGGAGCAACCTCGGCCACCGCCTGGTCGGCGAACTCGCCCAGCGCCACCTGACCCCGGCCGCCAATGCGCAGGTCGCCGAATTGCTGGCCGGCGAAGCCGAACCCAGCCTGGCTGGCGTGGCTTCATGGGCCGATGCGTTGCGCAATGCCGATGCGGACAGGTTCAAGAAGACCTCGCCGTGGCATTACGTCAATTTCCCGGCCAATACCTGCACCTACCGTGCAACGCGCGATTGTCCCGATGGAAATTGCGCAGTCGGCCAGATCGAGCGCCAGCGCGCGATCCTGGCCGATCGCGCCTTGTCGCTGGCGATGCGTCGCGACGCGCTCAAGTTCCTGGTCCACTTCGTCGGCGACGTGCACCAGCCGCTGCATGCCGGCAATCGCAACGACAGGGGCGGCAATGGTTACCAGATCAGCCTGCGCACCGATCTCAAGCCGGAGGCGTACGCGCAGAAGGATTACGTCGATGGGGTGATGGGCACCAACCTGCATTCGGTGTGGGACTACTACGTGCTGGCGTCAGCCGGCCTTTCCGCCCCCGTTTATGCCGACCGCCTGGCGGCGCGACCGTGGCCATCGAAAGCGGCAGGCAGGAAGTCGCTGGATCCCGTGGCGTGGGCCGGCGAATCCTGCGCGCTGATCGATTCGCAACACCTGTACCCGAAGCAGCACAAACTGGACCAACGCTATCTGGATACGCAGCGACCTCTGGCCGAACAGCGCATCCGGATCGCCGCCAAACGCCTTGCCGATCTGCTCAACGCCACGCTGACCGACTGATCAGTCGGCCGGCGGAAGTTGCAGCAGTTCGCGCACCCGCGGTTCCAGACTGCCCAGGCCCGCGGCCTTGCCGAATTCGAGCGCCTGCCGCGGACTCATGCCGCCCTGCCGCCAGGCCCCGATCGACAGCAAGGCGCCGACCCGGTTGCCCGAGGCGCAGTGCAGGACCACCGGTCCTTCCGCCCGTGAAACAAGCTGCCACAGGCGCGCTGCGTTTTCGTCGGTGATGGCGGCGGCACCGGCAATCGGCAACTCCTCGTAGGCCATGCCCAGGGCACGGACCTGTTCGGCTTCCGCACCCTCGCCCTTTTCCGCAGGCATGCGCAGGTCGATCACCGTGGACACGCCACTGGCCGCGATCTTAGGCCACGCATCGGCCTGCGGCGGGCCCCCGGTGAACAGTCCGGCCCTGGGCTGACGCAAGCCAAAGGCCTCCGGCGACGGCGACGATTGCGGCGATGACGAGGATGCCGACGATTCGACCACGCTCGTGTTTTCGACCGCGCTCGCGTTCGCACCGCCGGTGAACAACAGCACCGCCCCGATCGCCAGCGGCAGGATTGCCCGGTGTTTGCGTTTCATGTCGATTCTCCTTCGCTGATGCCGTGTCCGACGCAAGATTCCTGCAGTTCACGCCCATATTACCGGCCTGCGTCGAGGGGCTTCTGAACAATTCGGTTTTGCTGGTCATAACTAGCCGCCATCAGGCAACAAGCTGGCGCGCGGACCCTTCGGAAACAATCGATATCGAAGCCTTCGCCATGCGCGGAACAACCTTCCGTCAATCGGCGCTGGTACCCTTCCTTCCGCGCCATTGCGCCAACGAGGCCGATCCATGCAAAGTCAATCGATACTTGGCCATCCCGAGGTAGCGCCGTTCTTCCATGAAGGCAGCAACACCTGGAGCTACGTGGTCAACGACGGCACCGAGGCCGCGATCATCGACCCGGCACTGGATTACGATGCCGCTTCGGGTCGCGTGGGCACCACTTCGGCACAGGCCCTCATCGACCATGTGCGGACACACGGGCTCACCTTGCGCTGGCTGCTGGAAACCCATGCGCATGCCGACCATGTGAGTGCTTCGTGCTGGTTGAAACGGCATTGGCCGACGGCCACGCTGGCGATCGGCTCCGGCATCCGCCAGGTGCAGGCGATGCTGGCGGCGGAATACGGGCTGGGACCGGATTTCGTCGCCGATGGCTCGCAGTTCGACCGCTTGTTCGAGGATGGCGAAACCTTCCCGCTGGGCGGTCTGCAGGCCCGCGTGATCGCGGTGCCCGGGCACACCAGCGACAGCGTGGCCTACCTCTTCGGCGATGCGCTGTTCACCGGCGATTCGCTGTTCATGCCGGACGCGGGCAGCGCGCGCTGCGATTTCCCGGGCGGCGATGCCGCCACGCTTTACCGATCCATTCGCCGGCTGTACGACAGCTTGCCCGATGAAACCCGGGTCTTCGTTTGCCACGATTACGGCCCCGGTGGACGCGCCGTCGCCTGCCAGACCAGCATCGGGGCGCAGCGCGGCCACAATATCCATGTGCGCGATGGCGTGGACGAATCCCGGTTCGTGTCGATGCGCGAAGCGCGTGACGCGACACTGGCCTTGCCGGGATTGATCGTGCCGTCCCTGCGCGCGAATCTTCGCGGCGGCGCGATTCCCTGAGCCCGGCATGGGAATGGGCGAAACCGGGATCCTGCTCGCGGCCCTGTTCCTGCTGGTCGCGGCCCTGTATTCGTCCGTCGGCCACGCCGGCGCCAGCGGCTACATCGCCGCCATGGCCTTGCTGGGCTTCGCACCGGAGCAGATGCGGCCGACCGCGCTGGCGCTCAACCTGCTGGTGGGCGGCATCGGCTTGTTGCGGTTCTGGCGCAACGGCCAGGTGCGCTGGCGCAACGTGTTGCCGTTCGTGCTGGCCTCGGCGCCGGCCGCGTATTTCGCCGCGCAGGTCAACCTGCCCCGGGAAAGCTATTCCGCATTGCTCGGCATGATCCTGCTGGTGGCTGCGTTCGGCGTCTTCCGCAGCGCCTCGCGCGCCGAAGTCACCGATGTCCAGGATCGCGGGCGACAGGTCCCGTGGTTGCCGGGACTGCTGATCGGCGCCGCCATCGGCGTGCTGTCGGGACTTACCGGCACCGGGGGCGCGATCTTCCTGACCCCGCTGCTGTTGTTTGCCCACTGGATGCCCACGCGCGAAGCCAGCGGCACCTCGGTGGCTTTCGTCTGGATCAATTCACTCACTGGCCTGATCGGCCTGCTGCAAGGCAGCGGCACCCTGCCCGACACCTTGCCGCTATGGCTGGCGGCAGTGGCGATCGGCGCGCTGCTGGGCACGCAATTGGGCTTGAAATGGCTACCGGTGCGCGAACTTCGCTACGCACTGGTGCTGGTCCTGCTGATAGCCGCGGGGAAATTGTTGTTCGCCTGACTGCGGGCTGTCCCGATGGCATCGATACGTTAGCAATCATTGTCGCCAATGAACCGGATGCAGCGGTAACGCAGGCAGCGGGAGGAACCGCGCTCCTCCCGCAACCAGGCATCATGGGTCACGCAAGACCGGCACGGTCAACGCGACGCCAATGGCACGGCGGGATTCGCCGAAGCGCCTGCACCGTCATCGTTCGCCGGGATCCTGAAATCCACCGGCACCCTGACCCTGCCCGCGACCGCCTTGCCATCCTCCTGCGGCGGATTGAACTTCCATTGCCTGGCGGCTTCAACCGCCGAGGCATCGAACACACCGGCAGGTTCCGAATGTTCGACCACGACAGCGGTGACGCTGCCATCGGCCGCCACGTCGACCAGCAGGATCACCTTTCCACTCAACTTCTGGTCCACCGCCAGCTTGGGATACAGGGGTGGAGTGCCCTGCATGTCTTCGGGCATGGAGTGCTCTCCGCTTGCCGCCGGAGCGACTTGCGGAGCGGCTTTTGCTTGCGAGGCATGCACCTGTGCGGGTTGCGTCGCCCAGGCGGCGAATCCGATGCCCAGCGACAGCGCAAGCATCAGCGCACTGCCGGTCAGCACGCGGCTGCGGGTGGGAAGGGGTTGTTTGAGCATTGCGATTCTCTCCTTGAGTGGGTGGCCGTAGCCCCAGTGGCATCCCAGCGGCAACGGCCGTGCCGCAAGCTGGGTCTTGAACATGGCTTCGCCATAGCTGCGACGCGATTGCGGATGGCGGGCGATCACCCGCTGGTCGCAAGCCAGCTCCTGGTCGTGCCGGAAGCAACGCGCCGCGACATGCAGCAGCGGGTTGAACCAGGACAGGCAGCGCAACACCGCAACCATGGCATTGACCAGCACGTCGCCACTGGCCACATGGCTGCGTTCATGCGCGCGCATCAGTCGCCGCTCTTCCTCGGAATAGCGCACGTCGAAATCGGCGGGGACCACGATCGACGGACGCCACACGCCATACACCGCCGGCAGGCCCGCGGAAACTTCCGCTTGCAGCAAGCCATCCGCGCGCCGATGCAGGTCGCCCAATGCATGGCGAAAGCTGCGCTGCAGCCATTGCAACCGCCACGCCATCAGCAGCATTCCCGCCAGCCAGATCGCGCATGACCATTGTGCGATTTGCATGGACATCGTCCCGGTCAACACGGGCAGCGGCATCGATTGCATGCCCAGGACGTGGGCAACCGGCGATGATGCGGTTTCGACCGTCCTTGCCGGAAGCATCACCGCAAGCAGCGCCGCCGGCACCACGATCCATGCCTTGTAGGCGACACCGGCACCGAAGACGCTGCGCAAACCCCTGCGCACCGACAGCACGAACAGCGAGGCCAGGCTGATCGCCACGGTCGCTTCCAGGATCGCGCCCAGCCACTCAACTGCGTTCATCGCCCAGCTCCTCGATCAACTTGCGCAGCTCGGCGATATCCGCCGCCGACAACTTCCCGCGTTCGCTGAAATGCGCGACCAGCGGGGCCACGCGGCCGCCGAACAGTCGCTCCAGCATTCCCTCGCTTTGCTGGCCGATCCACGACTCGCGCGCCAGCACCGGGGAATACAGATAACGCCTGCCTTCCTTCTCTGCCTGGATCGCGCCCTTGTTGAGCAGGCGATTGAGCAGGGTCTTGACCGTGGGCTCGGCCCAGTCGGTGCGCGTAGCCAGCGTCGCCACGACTTCATCGGCGCCCAGCGGGCTCTGCTTCCACAGCACCTCCATCACCATGGCCTCGGCTTCACTGATCTGCATTTCAATTACACCTGTAAATTTTCAGTGATTACGCCCGTAATCGTTGCCGTTGTCAAGCGCTCCCGCGACCGTCTGTCGGTTGCCCAAGTCGATCGCCTATAAGCTGTCGCCATGACCCTCCATTTCGACGATATCGACGCCGCGGTCGAACTGCTGCTGAAACGCATTCCCGGCAGCCTGCGCATCGGCGCGCCGCTGGCGCTGGGCAAGCCGCATCGCTTGTTGAATGCCTTGTACCGGCGGATCGAGAACGATCCGTCGCGGCCCATGCAGCTCTATACCGCCTTGTCGCTGGATCCGCCGACCGCCGCACCGGGACTGGAGCAGCGTTTCCTTGGGCCATTCGCGCAACGTCATTTCGGCGACGACTTCCCCCGGTTGCTTTATGCCGATGCGATGAAGCGCGATGCCTTGCCCGCGCATATCCAGGTGGAAGAGTTCTACATGCAGTCCGGCGCGTTGCTGCGTTCGTCGCAGGCGCAGCGCCATTACACCTGCCTCAATTACACCCAGGCCGCGGCCGGCGTGGCCCAGCGCGGCGCCAACGTGATCGTGCAGAAAGTCGCGCGCGAGCCGAACCCGCTTCAAGGCACAGCGCCACGGCTGTCGTTGTCGTGCAACACCGACACCACCCAGGACACCCTGGATGCGATCCATGCCCTGGGCTTGCCGCGCCCGCTGCTGGTGGCCGAAGTCGATCCGGAACTGCCGTGGATCGGCGGCACCGCCGCGGTGGAGGAAAGCTTCTTCGACATCGTCATCACTCCGCCGGGGCCGTATCCGAAAATGTTCGCCCTGCCGCGCCAGCCGGTGAACGACGCCGACTACGCCATCGGCCTGTACGCCAGCACTCTGGTGCGCGATGGCGGCACCTTGCAGATCGGCATCGGCGCGCTGGCCGATGCCTTGTCGCATGCGCTGGCGCTGCGCCATACCGACAACGACAAGTATCGCGAAGTGCTGCACGCGCTGGACCCGGAACTGGCCCATCATCCGGCGGTGATCGCCAGCGGCGGCATGGGTCCGTTCGCCCTCGGCCTGTACGGCTGCAGCGAGATGCTCAACGAAGGCTTCAAGCGCCTGGTGGAAGTTGGCGTGATCCGGCGCAAGGTGCTGGACGACGAAGCCCTGATGACGCGCCTCGCCCAGGGCACGGCCAATCTCGGCGACCAGGCGCGACTGCAGCGCGACGGCGAATACCTGCATGGCGCGTTCTACCTGGGTTCGCCGGCGTTCTACGACTGGCTGCGCGAGTTGCCCGACGACCAGCGCCGCAGCATCGGCATGCGCCGGGTCGGCGAGATCAACCAGCTGTACGGCGGCGACGAATCGCTGGAGCGCCTGCAACGCACCGGCTCGCGCTTCTTCAACAGCTGCATGATGGCGACCGCGCTAGGCGACGCCGTGTCCGACGGACTGGAGGACGGGCGCATCGTTTCCGGCGTCGGCGGCCAGTACAACTTCGTGGCCATGGCCCATGCGCTGGACGATGCGCGCAGCGTGCTGATGTTCCGCTCGCAACGCGGTGAAGGCGCCAGGGTGGAATCCAACGTGCGCTGGAACTACGGCCACACCACCATCCCGCGCCACCTGCGCGATATCTATCTCAACGAATACGGCATCGCCGACCTGCTGAACCAGACCGACGAGGAATGCGTGATCGCCATGGCCGGCATCACCGATGCGCGCTTCCAGGCCGGGTTGCTGGAGCAGGCGAAGCAGTCGAAGAAGTTGCGCACCGATTTCAACGGTGAACCCGAGTGGACACGCAACACGCCGCAGCGATTGCGCGAGGCACTGGCCCCGTTCCGCAAGGATGGCACTCTGCCCGACTACCCGCTGGGCAGCGATTTCACCGAAGTGGAACAGCGGCTGGTGAAAGCGCTGGGGTGGTTGAAGGCCAATACTTCAACGACCGGATCGAAACTGCGGACGGTGCTGCGCGCTTTGGGCGCACGCAGCGATGATGGCGAAGCGATGGGACGGATGGGGTTCGAACAGACCAATAATTTAGGTCTGCGACTCGAAGCCAAGCTGTTAGCTCTGGCGCTTGAGGAAACGAAACGCGCTTGATCCCTTCTCCCTCCGGGAGAAGGTGGCGCGTAGCGACGGATGAGGGAAAGAGGGTGACTTGCCAAGGAAGCTTTATGGAAACTTATGGCTTCTTCCCTCATCCGCCCCCCGACTAGGGCATTCGGGGGCAGGCTCTTCGGGCACCTTCTCCCGGAGGGAGAAGGAAAAGCACTCAACCCAGCGACTTCGCCGCTTCCACCACTTTCTCCGCGGTGATGCCGAAGTACGGATACAGCACTTCCGCCGGTGCGGAGGCGCCGAAGGTGTCGATGCCGATCACCGCGCCGTCCAGGCCCACGTACTGGCGCCAGAAACCGGTGACGCCGGCTTCCACCGCCACGCGCTTGCGCACGGCGTTGGGCAGGACCGATTCGCGGTATTCGGCCGGCTGGCGGTCGAACACGTCGGTGGACGGCATGGACACCACGCGCGTCTTGATGCCTTCGGCGTCCAGCATGGCCTTGGCCTGCGTGGCCAGGCCGACTTCGGAGCCGGTGGCGATCAGGATCATGTCCGGTGCGCCGCCTTCGGCTTCGGCCAGCACGTAGCCGCCGCGGGCGATGCTGGTCACCTGCGCTTCGTTGCGCGGCTGGTGCGGCAGGTTCTGGCGGCTGAAGATCAGGCAGCTGGGGCCTTCCTTGCGTTCGATGGCCGCACGCCACGACACCGCCGATTCCACCGCGTCGCAGGGACGCCACACGTCGTTGTTGGGGATGTAGCGCAGCGAAGCGAGATGTTCGACCGGCTGGTGGGTGGGGCCGTCTTCGCCCAGGCCGATGGAGTCATGCGTGTACACATGGATCGCATGCGCCGGATTCAGCGCGCTCATGCGCACCGCGTTGCGGGCGTAGTCGCTGAACACCAGGAAGGTCGCATCGAACGGAATGAAGCCGCCATGCAGGGCCAGGCCGTTGCTGATCGCGGTCATGGCGAATTCGCGCACGCCGTAATAGACGTAGTTGGCGTCCGGGTCGTCCGTGGCCACCGACTTGCTGGCCTTCCACAGAGTGAGATTGGAATGGGCGAGGTCGGCGGAACCACCCACCAGTTCCGGCAACAACGGCGCGAAGGCTTCGATCGCCATCTGCGAAGCCTTGCGCGACGCGACTACCGGGCCTTCGGCCTGCAATTTGGCGATGAACGCGTTGGCCGATTCGGTGAAACCTTGCGGCAACTCGCCGCGCGAACGGCGCGACAGCTCCGCCGCTTCGCCGGCGAATTGCGCGGTGTATTGGCCGAACAGCGCATTCCACCGGTCTTCGCGCGCGTTGCCGGCATCGCCGGCGCGCCAGCCCGCATAAATTTCGTCCGGAATTTCGAACGGCCCGTACGGCCATTCCAGCTGCACCCGCGCGGCGGCCAGTTCGTCCTTGCCCAGCGGGGCGCCGTGGCTGGATTCCTTGCCCTGCTTGTTGGGCGCGCCAAAACCAATCGTGGTCCGGCAGCAGATCAGGGTCGGCTTGTCCTGGTTCTTCAGCGCGGTTTCGATCGCGGTCTTGATCTCGACCGCGTCATGGCCGTTGACGTTGCGGATCACCTTCCAGCCATAGGCCTCGAAGCGCGCCGGGGTGTCGTCGGTGAACCAGCCATCGGTGTTGCCGTCGATGGAGATGTGGTTGTCGTCCCAGAACGCGACCAGCTTGTGCAGGCCCCAGGTGCCGGCCAGCGACGCGGCTTCATGCGAGATGCCTTCCATCAGGCAGCCGTCGCCCATGAACACCCAGGTGCGGTGATCGACGATGTCCAGCCCGGGACGGTTATAGCGCTGGGCCAGCAGCTTTTCGGCGAGGGCAAAACCGACCGCGTTGGCCAGACCCTGCCCCAGCGGGCCGGTCGTGGTTTCCACGCCCGGGGTTTCGCTGTGCTCCGGGTGGCCGGCGGTCTTGCTGTGCAACTGGCGGAAGTGCTTCAGCTCGTCCAACGGCAGGTCGTAGCCGCTGAGGTGCAGCAGCGCGTACTGCAGCATCGAGCCGTGGCCGTTGGACAGCACGAAACGGTCGCGGTTGAACCACTTCGGGTTGTTGGGGTTGTGGCTAAGGTAGTCGTTCCACAGCACTTCGGCGATGTCGGCCATGCCCATGGGCATGCCGGGATGGCCGGACTTGGCGGTTTCCACCGCATCGGCGGCGAGGAAACGGATGGCGTTGGCGAGCTGGCGGCGGCCAGGCTTGTGGGAGGCGGGCGTCGTCATGGGGCGAGTTCAGGGATGTCGCCCGTGACTCGGGCGGCCTATTGTCCCATCCGGGCGCCCGCCTGTCGCGGTTGAATCATTCGGGAGCCGGTGCTACCGGCCAAACCCGGGAATTGTAGGAGCGCCCATGGGCGCGAGCTCTTTCGATGGGATCCTGGATGCGGGACGAAGAGCTCGCGCCCATGGACGCTCCTACAGGTCCGGGCCGCATCAAGGCGCAGGCGCGTCCCCGGTTTCCCCGTGCGCCACCAGCGTGGCCAGGGTCAGGTCGCCGGTCACGTTGAGGGTGGTGCGGCACATGTCGAGGAAGTGGTTGACGCCCAGGATCATGCCGATGCCGACCGGGTCCACCCCGACCATGGCGCAGATCAGCGCCACCACCGGCAACGATCCGGAAGGCACGCCGGCGGTGCCGATACCGCCCAGGATGCAGACCAGCATCACCATCACCTGCTGCACCAGGCTCAGTTCGACGCCGAAGAACTGTGCCAGGAACAGCACGGTGACGCCCTCGAACAGCGCGGTGCCGTTCTGGTTGGCGGTGGCGCCCACGGTCAGCACGAAGCGCGAGATCCGGTTGGGAAGGCGCAGTTCTTCCTCGGCCACGCGCAGCGCCGTGGGCAGGGTGGCGTTGCTGGACGCGGTGGAGAACGCCATCACCATCGCTTCCTGGCTGGCGCGGAAAAACGCCAGCGGCGACTTGCCCACGGCCTTCAATGCCAGCGAATAAATCACCAGCATGTGCACGGCCAGGGCCAGCACCACCACGCCAACATACGCACCCAGCCGCACCAGCAGGTCGAAGCCGAAGATCGCGGCCAGGTTGAACATGAAGCAGAACACCGCGTACGGCGCCAGGCGGATCACCAGCCCGATCAGGGTCATGGAGATCTCGAACACGCCTTCGATGCCGCGCTTCAGCGTGTCGGTGTTCTTGGATGGGGTCAGCACCATGCCCACGCCGAACATCACCGCAAAGAACATCAGCGCCAGGATCGAACCGTTGTTGGACGCCGCGCTCAGCACGTTGTCCGGCACGATCGACAGCAGCATGTCGATGCCGCGCGGCTGGGTGTGCACGCTGGCGACGATTTCCTTGGCGCGTTCGGCGTTTTCGGTGAGCAGGCTCTGCGCCAGCGCGGGATCCACGCCCGCGCCAGGCTTCAACAGGTTGACCAGCAGTAGCCCGATCACCACCGCGACCGACGACAGGACCACGGTGTAGGCCAGGGTCTTCCAGCCGATCCGCCCCAGCGCGCGGATATCGCCCATTTCGGCGATGCCGACCACCAACGCCGAGAACAGCAGCGGCACGATCAGCATGAAGATCAGGTTGAGGAATATCTTGGAGAACGGCGTGGTGACGTAGCTGGTCGCCAGCTTGACCCATCCGGCATCGGCCGCGCCCGTCGCATGCACGACCAGCCCCAGCAGCAGGCCCAGGGCGAAGCCGATCGCCATCTTCCAGTGCAGGGGAAGTTTCTTCTTGCCGGCAGGGGTCGATTGGCTCATGCGCGGTTCCTTCAAAGATGATGCGGCAGCTTAGCAAACCCTCAAAATCCGTAGGAGCGTCCCTTGGGCGCGATGCTCTTGCATCGGTTATGTGTAGGAGCGGGCCCTGCCCGCGATGCTCTTCGTGTGGATCGTGGATGCGTACCGAAGAGCATCGCGGGCAAGGCCCGCTCCTACAGACGCACTAAGCTTCCGGATACAACGGCGGCAATACTTCCTTCACCGGCTTTCCTGTCGCCTGCCACACCGGTCCGTTGCGGAATGCCTCGCGCAGTGCCGCGCGCGCAAGGCTGCCGTCGCCGTCGGCCCAGCGCGCGCGACGCAACTGTTCCACCGCCTCGCGCTGCGCGGCTATGGCGAGACGTTGCTGCAACTGGTCGAGATCCGCGCAGGGCGGCGCGGCCATCGCGCACAAGGTGTCGCCGACTTCATCCAGACTGCCGCTGTCCAGGGCACGGCGCAGGTCGGCCAGGGTTCGTGTCGGCAAAGGGACAGCGATGCTCTTGCCGGAGGGTGACGAAGGATGCCGTGCCACCACCGTCGTGCGCCGATGCAAGGCCCAGATCAGGGTAAGCAGCCACAGTCCTGCGAAAGCCACCGCCAGCCAGGCCCAGACGTGACCGGGAATGCGGCCGGCTACGGCGGCCTTGGCCGGCACGCCTGACACGGAATCCGTCGCGGCGCCCGCATCAGGCAAGCTGTTGCCGGCGAATCCGCCCACCCCGCGCGCGACCTTCAATTTCAGATCCGGCAACGAAGCGGTTTTGGCTGCGCCGGCACGCACATCCCACCACGCCAGTTCCAGGCCCGGCACCGACAATGTGCCGGCGCCATTGGGCACCAGCGAATAGCGCCGGGTCAGGGTGACTTGCGGTGTGCCATCGACCACGGCTTCATCGTATTGCGCGGGCTCGGCGAACACCTGCGCACCGGCCACCGATGGCGTGGGCAGTTCCGGCATCTGTGCCCGCGTGGCGCCCTTGGCGACGGCTTCCACCACCAGCGTCGCGGCCTGCCCCGCCTGCAACGACTGCGGCGCGGACACATAGCGCAGGCGCAAATCGCACAACGGCAACCACGGTTGCGGCGCACCGGTGGGCTGCGCACGCACGTTGATCGTGCGCGGCGTGCCGCGGGCGCGGATCTCGCGACTGCTGCCGCCCATCAGGCTGTCCATCCAATTGCTGGCGCCCCGCCCCTCGAAGCGCGCACCTGGAATGACCAGCGGCCCGCTGCGCTCGGGAATCAAGACGAACTGGCGCTCCGCGACCTTGTATTGGGTATCGCCTATCTGCTGGGTGTAATAGCGATCCTGGCCCAGTTGCTGCATCGATGCATCCTGCGGCGGCTCCATTCCGAACGCTCCGCTGGCGACCCGCGCGCTGTATTTCAGCCGCACCACCACGCCGACGCTTTGCTGCACGTAAGGAGTCGGATCATCGATCACGATTTCGAAGAAGGCATCGGAACCTTCGCCCGCAGGGGTCGGCGCCCCGGCCGCGACCCGCAGCGACAACGGCGTGGTCAGGTCGCTTCCCAATTTGATTGCCGGGATCAGCAGCGCACCTTCGCGCTTGGGCGCCAGTTGCAGCACATACGTGGTCATCGATTGCGAACTGCCATTGACCCACTGCATGGATCGATTGACCGACTGGCCTTCGATGCTGAAATCGGCCGTCAACGGCGACAGATCCGGTGCGGCGCCGGCCTGGTCGCTGTCGATGCTGAGGGTCACGGTTTCACCCAGCGCGACCTGGTTGCGATCCAGCGAGGCGCGCGTGGCCGCCTGCACCGATCCGGCCCACACGACCCACAGCAGGCACATCAGTGCGGAACAGAAATCGCGTTTCATCGCCCTTCCTTTTGCCGGCGTTCGTATTCCAGCCGGAACTTGGTTTTCAACAGGTTGCCAGGCTCATCGGGCACACGCCGCAACCACGCCTCCACCGCCTGTCGCTGCTCGCGTTGCGCAGGTGTTTCCCTGGCCTCGGCGGCTTGGCGTGCGCTTTCCTTCGACTTCTCGTCCTTGCCGGGCTGGGCCATGGCCTGGTTCATGCGTTCACGCTGAGCGGCATCGGCCGCCTGCTGGGCCTTGGCATCGGCGGCTCTCTGTTGCGGCGACTTGCCCTGTTCCACTCGTTGCTGCGAAGGCGATTGCTGCGGCTTCGGCGAATCGGGTTGCTGCGATCCCGGCTGCGCCTGCTGCTTGTCTTGCCGCGCTTTGTCCTGCTGGCCCGGCTGCGGCTGGTCCTTGTTGTCCTGTGGCGATCCCTGGCCACCGGATTTCTGCTGTTGTTGTTGCTGGTTCTGCCCGCCCTTGCGCTTGCGCGCGGCGTCGACCACCTTGCGGTTCTCGATCGCGTCTTCCATCTTCGGTTGCAGCTTGAGCGCGCGGTCGTAGGCGGCGATGGCTTCGTCGTATCGGCCTTGCTTGGCCAGCGCATTGCCCTGGTTGTAGAACGCGTCGGCGTTGTCGATGCCGGCGAAGCTTTTTTCGGCCGCGGCGAAATCGCCCTTGCGATAGGCATCGGCTCCTTGTTCGATACGTTCGTGCTGTTGCTGGTCGGCGCGTTGCCACAGGCTGTGCTCCGCCGCGTTCGCAGGCAGGGCCAAGGGCAGGCAAACGCACAACACGACCGCCGCGAATGCGCCGCCACGCCGGAACGCCAACAGCGCCAGCAACATCAAGGGCGGCAGCAACCAGTAGCCTCCATCCTGCCAGGCCAGGCCTTTCTCGCCACGTTGTGTGCTTGCGCCTGCTTCGTTCGGATCAAGCACACCAAGCGCCCGCAGGTCGCTATCGTTGGCAGTCAACGCCTGGTAATCGCCGCCGCCCGCGCTCGCCAGTGCACGCAGCGAACCCGCATCCAGCCGCGCATGCAGGATGCGGCCCTGGCCGTCGCGGTAAGGCGCGCCGGCCGCCGTACCCAAGCCCAGCACCGAAACGCGAAAGCCCTGGCGCAGCGCGGCGCTTGCGGCGTTATCGGCTGCCGCGTCAGCATGGTCGCCCAACAACAGGATATCGCCCTGCTCGAATCCCGCCTGTTGCAACAGGCGCACCGACCAGGCGATGGCGCGGTCGGCCTGCTGTCCATCCACTGGCATCACTGCTGGTTCCAGCGCGTCCAGGAACAAGGCGACGTTGGCCGCATCATCGGTCAGTGGCGCGACAGTGAAGGCCTCGCCCGCATAGGCGACCAGGGCGACCTGCCCGCCCGCGCGTTCGCGCAACAAGGTTGCGAGCTTGGCTCGCGCCTGCAACAGGCGCGACGGCGGCAGATCGGAGGCAGTGCTGCTGCTGGACAGGTCCAGTGCGACCACCAAGGGCGTCTGTGCTTGCCACAACGGTTGTTCGGTCTCACGCCAACTGGGACCCGCGAGTGCGAACACGGCCAGCACGTAACCCAGCGCGCCCAGCCACACCGCGCCGCGCACGGCCTTGCCATTGGCTTCCAGCAGATGCGGCAACAAATGCGCATCGACAACGCCACGCCAGACATTGCCCCGCCGCTGCCGCACTTGCCACAAGCCCCACAACAGCGGCAAGGCCAGCAATGCCCACAGCCAGTGCGGACGCAGGAAATGCAGGGCGTGCAGCCACGCGTTCATCGGTGACGCCTTGGCAGCAGGAAAGCAAACAGTGCGACCAGCAAGGCGCCGGCCAGCGGCCACCAGTAGCGCTCGATGCGCGGCCGCACGCGCTGGCCTTCCTGTTTCACCGGTTCGATCCGATCCAGTTCCGCATAGATGCCGGCGAGTTGTTCGGTATCGCGCGCACGGAACGCCTGTCCACCGGTTTCACTGGCGATCCGCTTCAGCGTGGCCTCGTCGATATCGTCTTCGCCGCCGGGCATCGGCACCGACAGGCCAAACAGTGAGAACGCCTCGCCCGATCCGCCAAAAGCGATGGTGTGGATGCGCACGCCTTCCGATTTCGCCAGTTCCGCCGCCTTCAGCGGATCGAGCACGCCAGCGGTGTTGACGCCATCGGTCAGCAGGATCAATACGCGCTGGCCTTCGGGCTGCTCACGCAGGCGCTTGACCGCCAGGCCGATGGCATCGCCGATGGCAGTGTCCTGGCCGGCCAGTCCGACCACGCTGTCGCCGAGTTGTTCGCGGACCGTGTCGCGGTCCATCGTTTGCGGAGTGAGTGCATAGGCTTGCTGGCCGAAGACCAGCAAACCGACGCGATCGCCCACGCGACGGTCGAGGAAGTCGGCCAGCACCGCCTTGGCCGCGGTGAGCCGATCGACCACCTCGCCGCCCAGTTCCATATCCGGGCGGCCCATGCTGCCGGACAGATCCACCGCCAGCATCAGGTTGCGTCCACTCTGCGGCGGTGCGACCGCTTCGCCGAGTTGCTGCGGGCGCGCCGCGGCGGCGCAAAGCAGGAACCACGCCAGCCACGCCAGCGCCGCCGCCTGCATCAGCCGTGGCCGGCCACCAGCACTGGCGATGGCATCCAGGCGCTTGCCGTAGGGCACCCGCAACGCGGCGGAAGTACTGGGTCGCGGCGGCAGCAGCCAGCCCGCCAGCCACGGCAGCGGGAACGCCAGCCACATCCACGGCCAGGCGAATCCGCCGAACGCCGCCTTAAGCCATTCGAGCCAGTCGCCGCTCATTTGCGCCTGGCCATCAATTCGAGGAAACGCTTGCGGGCGAGATCGTGGACCGCTTCCCAGTCACCTGCGTCGACTTCCTTGCGATAACCGCCTTCGAGCAACAGTCGGCCCGGTCCTGCACTGAAGTCTTTTCGTTTTTCACCATCCAGGAAATGCAGCCAGGCATCTCCCTGCAGCCGATCCGCCTGTTTGTCGATGCGCCGCGCCGCGCGGCGCAGGAGTCCGGATACCGCGGCGATCCGTGCCGCAGGCGATGCCTGCGCACAGGCCTCATCGAACAACCCTAGCCACGCTCGCCGCCTGCGCTTGCGCCATTGCCCGAATGCCACGAGCCCCGCAAGCAGCAACAGCACTACGGCGGCAAGCAGCCACCAGCCCGGCGCCGGTGGCCACAACGACGGCGCCGGTGACACATGCACATCGCGCAGGACCAGTTCTTGCGCCTGCATCATCACGCTACCTGCGATTGCGCACGACCCAGCAGCGGCAGCCAGGATTCGCTGGGCGCGTCGCCCTGCAGGGAATAGACCCGCACGCCTCGACGCGGCAGGGTTTCCAGCGCGCGTTCGACCGGACGGTTGAATTCATCCTGCCAGCGCTGACGCTGCCCGGCATTGCCCAGGTCGAGTTCAAGCCGATGGTTGCCCAGCGAAAACGGCAAGGTCGCCCTGGGCGGTTCGTTTTCCAATGCGTCGGTCAACAGCAGCACCGTGACTTCGTGGTGCGCGGCGAGCGCCGGCCAGCGCGACTCGGCAATCGAGGCGATGCTGCGCGGATCGGCCAGCACGATCAGGCGCGATCCGGGACGCAGCAGACGGGAGGCATTGTCCAATGCGAACGACAACCCGGCATCGCCAACAGGCGGCTGCGCATACCAGCGCACCAATGCGTCAAGCACGCGCAACGCGCCGCGCGGACCCGAAGCCGGTGGAACAGGCGCTTCCTGGAGGCTGCCGCGCAGGATGGCCACGCGATCGCCGTCGCGGACCGCGGCCCATACCGTGACCGCCGCCGCGCGCGCGGCCTGCACCGACTTGAAGCGCACGCGCGTGCCGAAATACAAGGCCGGTGATGTATCCGCAACGATCAAGGTCAGGCGTTCGCGTTCGGCCTGGAACAATTTGGTGTGGGTGCGGCCGCTGCGCGCGGTCAGCCGCCAGTCGATATGGCGCACGTCGTCGCCGGCCACGTATTCGCGCGATTCGGCATATTCCATACCGCGTCCGCGCTGGTTGGATTGCGCGGGACCGGTGATGCCGTGCCGTCCCTTTCGCGCAGGCGGCCGGCGCTGTGCAGTGGCCCGCAAGGCAATCAACTCGGCCAGCGTCGGCTTCAGTCCGTCGGCCATCGCACACCTCTCAGCGACAATTCCTGTGTGGGAGGGGCTTCAGCCCCGACGCTTTTCCCACAAGCCGATACGGAATGCCAACCAGCAGCCGATGCTTCACGCCCAACCAGACCATCATCGCGGCTGACGCCGCTCACACAGTAATCACAGTAGTTGCCACTTCCCGTTTTCACGGCAACGGCACCACATCCAATAATGCCGCCACCAGTCTGTCGCCATCCCAACCTTCGGCCGTGGCTTCATAACTGGGCAGCACGCGATGGCGCAGCACATCGGGAGCGATGGCCCGCACATCATCGGGCGTCACATAATCGCGACCCGCCAGCCAGGCGCGCGCCCGCGCGCAGCGCTCCAGCGCAATCGACCCACGCGGACTCGCGCCCCAGGCGATGCGGCGCGCCAGTTGCGGGTCGTAGCGGCGCGCATCGCGCGAGGCCAGCACCAATTCGATCAGGTAGCGTTCCAGTTGCTCCGCCATGTGCAGGTCGAGCACTGCGGCACGCGCGGCGAAGACGTCTTCGATCGACAGTTTGGCCACAACCTCCGCCGTGTGCTGCAGGGTGTCGCGCGCGCGCGCGCGCGCCAGCCGCAGGATTTCCGTTTCCGCCGCCGCCTCGGGATAGCCGATGCGCACATGCATCAGGAAGCGGTCCAGCTGGGCCTCAGGCAGGGGAAAGGTGCCTTCCTGTTCGATCGGGTTCTGTGTGGCCATGACCAGGAACAACTGCGGCAACGGATAGGTGTGTCGCCCCACCGTGACCTGGCGCTCGCCCATGGCTTCCAGCAGTGCCGACTGCACCTTGGCCGGGGCACGATTGATCTCGTCGGCCAGCAGGATGGGATGGAAAATAGGTCCCGGCAGGAACTCGAAACGCCCGTCCTGCGGGCGCCAGACCTCGGTGCCGGTCAAATCGGCGGGCAACAGGTCCGGGGTGAACTGGACGCGGGCGAAGTCGGCTTGCAGGCGCGAAGCCAAGGCCCGGATCGCGGTGGTCTTGGCCAGCCCGGGAGCGCCTTCGACCAGCAGATGGCCGTCGGCCAGCAGGGCGATCAGCAGGCGCTCGACCAGCGCGGCCTGGCCGACGATGGTTTCGGACAAGCCCTCACGCAATCGGCTGAAGGCGTCGTGGAGACGGGAGGCATTGGTGCCTGCAAGGCCGTTTGCGGGTTCGGGCGCGGTCTGGGTGTCCATCGGAACGGGATCCGGAGCTGTCAACGGGTCGAGTTTGACCGAATGGGACGCCTATTGGTTCATGTTGCGGCGTTTGCCGCTCGCAGTGGTTCAGTCTATGGCCCGCCTACGGGCACCACGAGAAGATCCACCGTAGGCGCGTCCCATGGGTGCGGGCTCTTGCTGTTGCGGCAAGAAAGAGCAAGAACTCGCGGCTGGAAGCCGCTCCCACGCGCTCGCGACCATGGGGCGCTCTTACAAGGATGGCCACCTGTTCCTGGGCATTCGCCAGGACCAAAGAAAAGGGCCGCAAGCGGCCCTTTTCGATTCGTTTCGCGCGACGATCAGCGCTTGGCGACCGACAGCACCTTCGGGGTGATGAAGATCAGCAGCTCGGCCTTGTCCTTCAAGCGACCCTTCTTCTTGAACAGGTTGCCGAGGAACGGGATATCGCCCAGGAACGGAACCTTGGCCACGTCGCTGCGATCGTTGAACTCGTACACGCCACCGATTACCACGGTCTGCCCGTCTTCGACCAGCACCGCAGTATTGATCTCGCGCTTGCTGATGGTCGGGACCTGGCCATAGCCAGCGAGGACGATATAGCTTTCCACCTCATCCTTCTTCACGTTGAGATTGAGGAATACGCGGCCATCGTTGGTAATGGTCGGGGTGACCCGGAGTTCAAGCAGTACATCCTTGAACTGCACGTTGGGAGTGGCTTGGCCACCAGCGCCACCCGTGATGGTGACGTAGCCAATTTCCTTGCCCTGGCGGATATAACCTTCACGCTGGTTGGCGGTGATGATGCGCGGGTTGGAGATCACCTCGCCACGACCTTCTTCCTGCAGCGCGGAAAGTTCCAGATCCAGGTTGAAATTGGCACCCAGCAAGGTGTAGGCCAAGCTGGCAGGCGTACCGTCGGTGAAGCTGTCGGCTGGCAGATTGACGTTCAAGCCACGAGTGGCATTGGCGGTGCCGGTCGCGGGAGCGGTGCTGCCGATGGTGCCGGTGTTGGCGCCATTGTTGTAGCTGTGCCTGCCGCCGATCCCGAACTTGGCGCCCAGATCGCGGGCGAAAGTGTCCGTGGCGATCACGATGCGGCCTTCGATCAGCACCTGATCCACCGGGCGATCGATCACGTTGATCAGCTCGCGCATCTGCGCGACCTTCTTCGGGATATCGCTGATCATCAAGGTGTTGGTGCGCTCGTCCGCGACCAGGCGACCACGCGGGGACAGGAAGCCATTTTCCTGCTGGTTGTTATTGCCACCGCCGCCGCCACTGCCGCCGGTATTGCCGATGCCCTTGGCTTCGGTCAGCGCCTTGTAGATGGCCGTTGCGCTGTGATAGTTGATCTGCACGTAATCGGTGATCAGGTCCACGCGATTGTCGATGGCGATGCGCGCGTCTTCCTTGTCCTGCTCGAACTTGGCCAGCTCGGGTTGCGGTGCGACCCAGACCACGCCGCCATCGCGGCGCTGGTCCAGACCCTTGGCGCGCAGAACGATCTCGAGCGCCTGGTCCCACGGCACGTTGACCAGGCGCAGGGTGACATTGCCCTGGACGGTATCGGAGGCGACGATGTTGAGGTTCGACTCTTCGGCGATCAGCTGCAGCACGGTGCGGACCGGCACATCCTGGAAATTGAAGGTGACCGGACGACCGCTGTAAGCACGCGCACCAGCCGTGGCGACCTTTGCCGAACCACCGGCGATGGCCGAGGATGCCGTTGAGCCCACGGCGGATTGCGCCGCGCGCGGAACGATTTCCACCACGTACTCGTTGCCGCTCTGGTAGGCCAGCGATTCGAAGGCGCCATTGGTGCTCAGCACCACCTGGCTGCCCGCGCCAGCGCTATGCGCATCCACGCGCTGCACCGGCGTGGCGAAATCGACCACGTTCATGGGCTTCTGCAGGACCGAGGGCAGCACTGCGTTACCAACATCAACGATGACCGAGGAGCCTTGGTTGCGCAGGTCGGGCATCGCGCCCTTGCCGTTGAAACGAACGATCAGTCGCCCGGCGCCACCGTCGCCTCGCTTGAAATCGATATTCGAAATCTCGAGGGCGCCGGGCACTTGCCTGACGGGATCGACGTTGCCGACGACTGTTGCAGTCGCCGGCGGTGCGATTGCGGTGGCGGCAGTGGCGGAACCAGCGGCAGCCAGCAAGCCGATCGCGAGTCCGAGGCCGCAGACCCGAATCGTGGCCAGGCGCCGGAAAGGCAGTGGGCTGTGAGCGTTCGAAGCGGTCATCGTGTATCCCCTAATCATTGATCTTCAAGCGCAATCGACGCCGGCCTTTCCAGCCAGCCGCCCGCACCGTCCGGCACAAGTTCGACAAGTTCAATGCGATCTTCATGGACGCTGGTGATGCGACCATCGCTTTGCCCCAAGTAGACACCCGGCCGCACCTTGTAGGTGACCTTGTCGGGCGCCATCACCAATGCCACCAGCGCCCCACCCTTGCCGATCGTACCGACCATGTCCAGGCTGTCCAGCGGGTATTGCTCCAGCGTTTCCTTGCGGCGGTTCGGATCCGGACGCAAGCCAGTACTGTCGGCGTTGCTCCAGGCGTCGCTGAACGGATCGCGCAAGGCCTGTGCCGCGTACTCGAAAGTCTCGAACTGCTGCATGACAGGCAAGGGCTCGAGTGCCGGCGCCGGTCGCGCCTGGACATCCGCAATCCATTTTTCCAGGTTCGGCGCGTCGCCCGGAGAACTGGTGATCCCGCGTGCGCAGCCCGCCGAAAACAGGATCAGCGTTACGGCTCCGAATGTCCGTGCCGCCTTCCGCAGGGATGTAGTCGACTGCGAAATCATGCGCCACCGCCTTTATTCTTTTCCGCCGCAGCCGCCTCGGCGGACTTCTTTTCCTGGATCGCGGTTTCTTCTTCATCGAGGTAACGGTAGGTCTTGACCGTGCCCGAAAGTTCCAAGGCGCCATTGCCGGCGGTGATGCCGTTCTTGCCCGCCTTGGGCTTCAACGAAATATCGTGCATGGTCAGGATCACCACGCGCGGCAGCGATGCCACGCCGCTCACAAACGCGCCGAACTGGTGGTAACTGCCGACCATGCGCAGCTTGATCGGCTTCTCTGCGTAGAACTCCTTCGGCGTTTCCGGTTCCGGCTGGAAGAGTTCATTGGCCAACCCGCTCGACAGCGCGGTCTGCGAGATATCCACGATCAGATCGGGCATTTCGGTCTTGCTGGGAAGCTGCCTGAGCATCTGTTGCAGCACCTGCTCCATCTGCGCCAACTGCTGCTTCAACGGCTCCAGGTTGGCGGCGCGTCCGGCCTTCTCCTCGAAGTCACGGCGAAGGTCGGACTCCTGCCGCTCCAGGCCCGCGAGCTCTTCGCGCTTGCCCTTGACCAGCAGGAAATAAGCCAACAGCAGGATCAATACGCCGATCAGCACGCAGAAACCGATCTTGTAGTTCTGCGGCCAGTTGCCGATGTTGTTGAAATCGAGCTCGTTGATCTTGACTTTCTTTTTCTGGCTCATGACGCCGGCCTCTCTTGGGTTGCAGGCGCAGCCTTCTCTACCGGCGCCGCGGCGGGGGCCGCGGGCGGCGTTGCAGCCGGAGTTGCAGCCTTTTCCACCGCCGGAGTGGCTGGGACAGCCGCAGCGGGCGCAACGGGGGCCGCCGTTGTGTCGGGACCGATTGCCGTACCCGCTCCACCGTTCTTCTGGTCGGTTTCGTTCGGATTAGCCAACTTCACTTTCAGCGTGAATACATAGGGAAGCGAACGGGATTCGCTGGAAAGTGCGGCAGGACCCTTCTCTTCGGCCTTGGCCTCGATGATGGACAGATCCGGATTGGTCATCCATCCCGAGCTTTCGAGGTTCCGCATGTAGGTGCTGACGCGCGCATTGGACTGGGAACGCCCTTCCAGGGTCAGGATGTCGCCTTCCTGCTTGATCCCCGCCAAGGCCACGCCGTCGGGAATGGTCCGCACCAGGGAGTCGAAGAGATGGACCATCTGCGAGCGGTTGGCCTGCAGCTCCTCGATCACCTTCTTGCGGGCCAGCAGGCGATCCTTCTGCTTGTCGAGGACTTCGATCTCCTTGATCTTGCCCTCGACCTTGGTGATCTCGCCTTGCAGGAACTGGTTCCGCGTGTTCTGGCCGCTGATCTGCTGGCTGTAGTAGAACCAGATCAGGAACGAGAGCACCAGGCCGGCGGCGGCGGCCAGGCCAAGCATGCTGTAGAACTCCCTCTGTCGGCGGGCGCGTCGTTCCGCACGCCACGGGAGCAGGTTGATCTTCGCCATCAGTCAAAGCTCCTCAGGGCCAGGCCGGTGGCGATCATCAGCGCCGGCGCATCCTGTGCCAGGGCATGCGCTTGCACGCGCGGCCCCAGGGTCATCTGCGCCAACGGGTTGGCGACCACGGTCGGCACACCCAACTGCTCTTCGACCATTTCCGGGAGCCCCGCCAGGGCCGCGCAACCACCGGCCAACACGATCTGGTCGACCCGGTTGAACTCACTGCCGGCATAGAAGAACTGCAGCAACCGGCTGATCTGCTGGACCGTGGCTTCCTTGAACGGTTCGAGCACTTCCACCTCGTAACTTTCCGGCAGCCCGCCCTGGCGCTTGGCCATGCCGGCTTCCTCGTAGGTCAGGCCGTAGCGACGCATGACTTCATCGGTGAGCTGCTTGCCGCCGAACACCTGCTCGCGGCTGTACAGGCTGCGACCCGTACGCAATACATTGAGCGTGGTCATGGTGGCGCCGATGTCGACCAGGGCCACTACGCCGTCATGCGGAATCGGCAGTTCGCTGGACAGCAGGGCGAAGGCGTTCTCGATTGCGAAAGCCTCCACATCCATGACCCGGGCGGTCAGGCCGCCCAGCTCAAGCGCCGACTGTCGCAACTCGACGTTCTCGGAACGCGAAGCCGCCAGCAGCACCTGGACCATTTCGGAATTATTGGGCATCGGCCCCAGCACCTCGAAGTCGAGGTTCACTTCCTCGATCGGGTACGGAATGTAATTGACCGCTTCAAGCTCGACCTGGGCTTCCAGGTCGTTGTCATCCAGCTCGGCGGGCATCGGGATGATCTTGGTGATCACCGCGGAGCCGGCGACCGCGGCGGCGGCATGCCTGGTCTTGCTGCCGGCGCGAGTCACGGCCCGGCGGATCGCTTCGCCGACCGCTTCGACCTCGACGATGTTCTTCTCGACAACGGCATTGGGTGGCAACGGCTCCACCGCGTAGTGGTCCACGCGGAAACGATTGCCGACCCGGGAAAGCTGAATCAGCTTTACCGCAGTCGAACTGATGTCGACGCCAATAAGCGGCGACTGGCTTTTAGGTATAAGCCCCACGGTATCTCCCCTTCCGACGGGCACATCATGCAGCCCTGGCCCCGACGCACATTAATAACGAAGATTTCACCACTTGCAATACCCATGATGCAGCCTGTGCGGCTTGTCACGGTTCAATAAAGATATCGGCCAAGTTACTGTTTCCCCCCGGAACGCAACCGCCAAACCCCGGGTCATCTATACTCCGCCGTCACGTATTCTGCAATCGGAAAATGACCGGATGTCCCGTTTCCGCCGCCTGCTCCGCTGGGCATTCATCGCCTTCATCCTCCTGTTCCTGCTTGGCGCCATCGGTCTGGGCATCCTTTATTACGTGGTCTCCTCGAAATTGCCCGACGTGCAGTCCCTGCGCAACGTCGAGCTCCAGGAACCCCTGTATGTCTATGCCAGCGACGGCCGCCTGATCGGCCTGTTCGGGGAAACCCGGCGCTACCCGGTCGACATCAAGAACGTGCCGCAGCCGGTCCGGCAGGCCTTCATCGCCGCCGAGGATTCCAATTTCCTCAACCACAACGGCATCGACCCCACGGGCATCTCGCGGGCGCTGTGGCAGACCGCCACCCTGAAGGAAGGCCGCGTGGCCGGCGGCAGCACCATCACCCAGCAGGTGGCGCGCCAGTTCTTCCTCAGCTCGGAATACAGCTACACGCGCAAGCTGGTGGAAATGATGCTGGCGATGAAGATCGAGCGGATGCTGAGCAAGGACGAGATCCTGGAGCTGTATCTCAACAAGAGCTTCTTCGGCAACCGTGCCTATGGCGTGGGGGCGGCGGCCGAGTACTACTACGGCAAACCGCTGGACAAGCTCAGCCTGGGCGAGACGGCCACCCTGGTCAGCGCGCTCAAGTTCCCCTCCAGCGGCAACCCGATCAGCAATCCCGAGCGCAACCACCAGCGCAGCGTCTATGTCATCCAGCGCATGCTCGAGGACAAATACATCACCCCGGCGCAGGCGACCGCGGCCCAGGCCGAACCCATGCATGCCGAGCCGCACGAGCGGCCGGTGGAAGTCTATGCCCCCTATGTCGCGGAAATGGTCCGCCGGGAAATGATCGCGCGCTTCGGTGGCGAAGTGCTGACCAAGGGCTACCACGTCACCACCACCATCGACCCGGCGATGCAGCTCGCCGCGGACGTGGCCGTGCGCGATGGCCTGGGCCTGTACGACCATCGCCATGGCTGGAACGGGATCGAGCGGCATTTCGAAGTCGCCGCCGATGCCGATGCCGCCACCCTCGCCAGTCACCTGGCCGGAATCCCGACCCAGAACGGGATGATCCCGACGGTGGTGGCCAGGGCCAACGGCGACGGTGGGGTCACCGTGGTGCTGGCCGATGCCAGCGAAGTCACCTTGCCCGCTACGGCCAGTCGCTGGACCGGCAAAAGTCCCGCCTCCCTGTTCAAGCGCGGCGATCTGGCACGGATCGTCGAGGACGCGCCCAAAGCCGCTGCGACCAAGCCCGGCCAGATCGCTCCTGCGGCGGCGGCCAGCTACCGGATCGACCAGATCCCGCGCGCCCAGGCCGCACTGGTCTCGCTGGACGCCAGCACCGGCGCGGTCAAGGCGATCATTGGCGGCTACAGCTTCGCCGGCAACAAGTTCAATCGCGCCACCCAGGCGCGACGCCAGCCCGGCTCCAGCTTCAAGCCGTTCGTGTATGCGGCCGCATTCGAACACGGTTTCAATCCGGCCTCGATCGTGCTGGACGCGCCGGTGGTGTTCCGCGACCGCCGCGGGCACATGTGGCGCCCGCAGAACGATGGCGGCGGCTTTCGCGGCCCGATGCGGCTGCGCGAAGCGCTGGTGCAGTCGCGCAACCTGGTTTCGGTGCGGCTGCTGGATAGCATCGGCGTGAATTTCGCACGCAAGTACATCAGCCAGTTCGGCTTCAACGAGGCCGAGTTGCCGCCCAACCTGTCGATGTCGCTGGGCTCGGCCTCGCTGACGCCGCTGTCCATGGCCCGCGGCTACTCGGTGATCGCCAATGGCGGCTCGCTGGTCACGCCGTGGTTCATCGATGAAGTGAAGGACCGCGAAGGCAATATCATCTTCAAGGAAAAACCGGCCATCGCCTGCCGCAGCTGCGGCCAGCACGGGAGCAGCGCCGCCCCCGTCAGCAACGTGGTGGATGGTTTCGATTTCGGTCCGGCCAATGGCGGCAAGCCCAAGCCCGAAACCGATGCGCAGAAAAAGCCGGTCGAAGCCGCGAAGCCGGTCGATCCCGACATGGTTGTCGCCCCGCGCGCCATCGACGAGCGGATCGCCTACCAGTTGGTCTCGATGATGCGCGACGTCGTGCAACGGGGCACCGGCACTGCGGCCAAGGTACTGAACCGCGAGGACGTAGGCGGCAAGACCGGTTCGACCAACGACCACCGCGATGCCTGGTTCGGGGGCTTTGGCGGCGCCTACGCCACCGTGGTCTGGGTGGGCCGCGACGATTTCCGCAGCCTCGGTTATCGCGAGTACGGCGGCAAGGCCGCGTTGCCGATCTGGATCGAATTCATGCGCCAGGCGTTGAAGGACCAGCCGATCGCGCAGAACGATCCGCCGGATGGCATGGTCAAGGTTTATGTTGGCGCGGGCGGCAGCCTGATGACCGAGGGTTCCGGCGGCATCGTGGAATACGTGAAGACCGAAGACCTGGAACGCATGCAGAGTTACACCGACTACAGCACCCAGGATGAAGCGGCGGACGAAGCGGCGTTCGATATCTTCTGATTCCCGCAGGAGCGCCCCATGGGGCGCGAGCTCTTGATCTTCTCGTGATCGGGACGAAGAGCTCGCGCCCATGGGGCGCTCCTACAATCCTCGCATCGATCGGGTACAGTCTCTGCAGGTTTCGACGCGGAGGCTCCCCATGCACCATGCCCGCCAGCATGCCGAAACCCGCACCCGTGAACGCCGCCACCGGTTGGCGCATGAGGCCGCGAGGCTGATGGCCGAAGGCGGTTTTCGCGATTACCACCAGGCGAAACTGAAAGCCGCCGAGCGCCTCGGCATCCACGACGACGCCTCGCTGCCGCGCAATCGCGAGATCGAGCAGGCGTTGCGCGAATACCAGCGCTTGTTCGCCGGCGCACCCCAGCTCCAGGCCGTGCAGTCACGCCGCCAGGCGGCGTTGCGGGCGCTGGAATTCCTGGCGGATTTCTCCCCGCGGCTGGTCGGTCCGGTGCTGGACGGTACCGCCGACGCCAATTCGCCAGTGCTGTTGCAATTGCATACCGATGATGCCGATGCGGTGCCGCGCTTCCTGGAAGAACACCACGTGCCCGCCGATGCCCGCGCCCGGCATGTCAGGCTGGACCGCAAGCGCGAGGGCGATTTCCCGGTATGGCTGTTCGGTGCCGAAGGCCTGACTTTCGACCTGACCGTGCTGCCGCTGGAGGCGCTTCGCCAGGCGCCCTTGTCCGGAGTCGATGAGAAACCCATGCGCCGGGCTTCACTCGCCAACCTGCGGCAACTCATGGCGGATGAAGAGATAAGCGCATACGAAGCACAAGCGCGCTGATCGGTTTCCAGGCAAAAAAAAACGCCCCGCGATGCGGGGCGTTTCGATTATTGCCATGCGAGTCGGGTCAACGCTTGTCGATGCCCTGGTAATCGCGCACGTCGTAGCCGGTATAGATCTGGCGCGGACGGCCGATCTTGGCTTCCGGGTCGACCTGCTGTTCCAGCCAATGCGCCACCCAACCGGCGGTGCGGGCGATGGCGAACATCACCGTGAACATCTCGGTGGGGATGTTGAGCGCCTTGTAGATGATGCCGGAGTAGAAATCGACGTTCGGGTACAGCTTGCGCTCGACGAAGTAGTCGTCCTTCAACGCGGCTTCCTCGAGTTTCAGCGCCACTTCCAGCAACGGGTCGTTGACCCCCAGCTCGCCCAGCACCTCGTGGGTCATCTCGCGGATGATCTTGGCGCGCGGGTCGAAGTTCTTGTACACGCGGTGGCCGAAGCCCATCAGGCGGAAGTTGTCGTTCTTGTCCTTTGCCCGCAGCACCGCCTTCTCGACGTTGCTGGCGTTGCCGATCTCGGCCAGCTGTTTCAGCACGGCTTCGTTGGCGCCGCCATGCGCCGGGCCCCATAGCGCGGCGATGCCGGCCGCGACCGAGGCGTAAGGGTTCGCGCCGGTGGAACCGACCAGGCGGACCGTCGAGGTCGAGGCGTTCTGCTCGTGGTCGGCATGCAGGATGAACAGCAGGTCCAGGGCGCGGCGCACCACCGGGTTCAATTCCAGCGGTTCGCTCGGCACTTCGAACATCATGTGCAGGAAGCGATCGACGTATTCCAGGTTGTTGCGCGGATAGCGCACCGGCCAGCCGATCGAATAACGGTAGGCGGCGGCGGCGATCGTCGGCACCTTGGCGATCAGGCGGATCGCGGCCAGGCGGCGCTGCTCGGGATCGTTGAGGTCCAGGGTGTCGTGGTAGAACGCGGACAACGAAGCCACCGAGGCGCACAGCATGGCCATCGGATGCGCATCGTGGTTGAAGCCGCCCAGGAAGTTCTTCAACGACTCATGCATCATCGTGTGATGGGTGACTTCGTGGTCGAACGCGGCGAATTCGGACTGCGTGGGCAGTTCGCCGTTCATCAGCAGGTAGGCCACTTCAAGGAAGCTGGACTGCTTGGCCAACTGCTCGATGGGATAGCCGCGATACAGCAGCACGCCGGCATCGCCATCGATGTAGGTCACGGCGGACTTGCATGAAGCGGTGGCGGTGAAGCCCGAGTCGTAGGTGAAAAGGCCGGTTTCCTTGGCCAACTTTGAAATATCGACGCAATCGTTGCCGAGCGTGGGTTTGAGTACCGACATGACCACCGACTTGTCGCCGGCAGTCAGCGTGACCTGGTCGAGTTCTGACACAGTTGCGCTCCTTCGTGGGGATGCACCGCCGGACTATGGCCGACGTTGCGTGACGGGAGTCCACGGCTTGAACCATGGATGCCGTCGATTATCGCACACGCGTTTTGGAGCCGTCGCTCAAAAGAGCGCGGCTATCAGACCAAAGTACAAGGGGGATCGACCGTGGCGAAGGCGCCAATGAAAACGGCCGCGCAAGGCGCGGCCGTCGGGTAACGCGGGCACTGCAGCGGATTATTTCTGCTGGTAGCGCTTCTGGAACTTGTCGATGCGGCCGCCGGTGTCCATGACCTTGTGCTGGCCCGTGTAGAACGGGTGCGAGGCCGAGGAGATGTCCAGCTTGATCAACGGATACTCATTGCCGTCTTCCCACTTCACCGTCTCCTTGGAGGCCAGGGTGGAGCGGCTGAGGATCTTGAATTCGGAAGTGACGTCCTGGAAAACGACGTCGCGGTATTCGGGATGGATGTCGGCCTTCATGGCGGCACCAGATGTCTTGGGAAGTGAAGAGCGGCATTCTAGCCGGTTCCGCCACCCCGGCGCAAGCTCGGGTCAGGATGCCGCCAAAGCAGCCCGGATCAGGCCCTCGAAACGGGTCTGGTCGTAGCGCATCAGCAGGGTGGCATTGTCCGGCCGGCCCTCCTGCCGGTTCCAGTCCACTACGGTGGCGCCGCGGGTCCGGGTGCCGGCCAGTTCGACCGCGACCGGGCGCTCCAGCAGCTCCACGGCACCTTCGGGCTGCAAGGCATAGGCCATGGCCAGGGCGTCGGCCGAATGCCAGAGGTCGCCGCGGCGATCGGCCGACCAGTTGCGGGTCTGCAGCGAGATCTGCTCGTAGAAGCGGGCGCGCGGCGAGTCCGCCCGCAGCCATAGTTCGGCTTCGGCGTGGTGGAAGCCATGCGCGATCACCGCTTCCCAGTCGGCGAGATCGATGTGCGGGAAGCCCTGGAATACGATGTGCGCCGCTTCCGGGTCGAAGGCGATGTTGAATTCGGCCGCCGCGGTGATGTTGCCGTGCGCGCTGACCGCGCCGCCCATGACCACGAAGCGCTTGACCCGCTGTGGCAGGGTCGGATCGAGTTTCAGCGCCAGCGCGATATTGGTCAGCGGGCCCAGCGCGACCAGCAGCAGCTGACCGGCATGCTCATGCGACAGGCGCAGGATCGCCAATGCGGCGTGTTCGGTTTCCGCGATGCGCGATGCGGGCGCATAGCCGATGTCGCCGAAACCATCGCGCCCATGCACATAGGCGGCATCGGCCGCCGGGTGCAGCAACGGCTGGGCGCAGCCGGCATAGACCGGCACGTCCTCGCGGCCGGCGATCTCGCATAACTTGAGCGCGTTGCGCACGGTGTGCTCCAGGCCGACATTGCCGGCGGCGATGGTCAGGCCGAGCAATTGGTGACCGGGATCGTTGAAGGCCATCAGCAACGCCAGCGCGTCGTCCACGCCGGGGTCGGTGTCGATCAGAAGAGGAATCTTGTTCGTCATCGTCGTGTTGCTCCGTGCAAACCCAAGCCCCGCACTATGGACTGCCACCGCCCGATTTTGTAGAGCCGAGCTTGCTCGGCTGCTCTTGCTTCTTGGTAGAGCCGAGCTTGCTCGGCTGCTCTTGCTTCTTGGTAGAGCCGAGCTTGCTCGGCTGCTCTTGCTTCTTGGTAGAGCCGAGCTTGCTCGGCTGTCCTTGCTGCTTTGTAGAGCCGAGCTTGCTCGGATGCTCTTCGGAAGATCAAAGGCAGCCGAGCAAGCTTGGCTGTTCTTCGTGGAAGATCAAGAGCAGCCGAGCAAGCTCGACTCTCCGCGGAAGATCAAAAGCAGCCGAGCAAGCTCGGCTCTACGCACCGCCTGCGCTGCGCGCAAGGGCGGCGATGTCAGGCGCTGGCGTAGCGCGCGGCCCCACCCACCCAGCGCGCGATGATGCGGTCGGCGATGTCGGGGGAATCGGCCAGCAGGCGATCGCCCAGGTCGCGCACCAGCGGCAGCAGGCCGGCATCGCGCGCCAGGTCGGCGACGCGGAACGCGGCCAGCCCGGTCTGGCGGGTGCCGAGCAGTTCGCCGGGGCCGCGCAGTTCCAGGTCTTTTTCGGCGATGACGAAACCGTCGTTGGTTTCGCGCATCGTCGCCAAACGCTGCCTGGCCATCTGCGACAACGGCGGCTGGTACAGCAGCACGCAATTGGAAGCCGCCGCCCCGCGCCCTACCCGTCCGCGCAACTGATGCAACTGGGCAAGGCCCAGGCGTTCGGCGTTCTCGACGATCATCAGCGAGGCGTTGGGCACGTCCACGCCGACCTCGATCACGGTGGTGGCCACCAGCAGGTCGATGCCGCCGGACTTGAAGGTACGCATGGTCGATTGCTTGACCGCGGCGGCCATGCGTCCATGCACCAGTCCGATACGCAATTCGGGCAGCTGCGCCGACAGCGATTCGAACGTGCCCTGTGCGGCCTGCGCGACCACGTCATCGCTGTCGTCGATCAGGGTGCAGACCCAGTACGCCTGACGGCCTTCGGCACAGGCGGCGCGGATGCGCTCGACCAGTTCCGGGCGGCGCTCGCCGCTCAGCGCGATGGTCTGCACCGGCGTGCGTCCCGGCGGCAGCTCGTCGATGGCGGACACGTCCAGGTCGGCATAGGCGGCCATCGCCAGCGTGCGCGGAATCGGCGTGGCGGTCATGATCAATTGGTGCGGCACCGATTGTCCCGACGCGCCCTTGTCGCGCAGGGCAAGGCGCTGGTGCACGCCGAAGCGGTGTTGTTCGTCGATGATGGCCAGGGCCAGGTCGTGGAAAACCACCGCTTCCTGCATCAGCGCGTGGGTGCCGACCACCACTTGCGCCGCACCCGAGGCGATTTCCGCCAGCACTTCGTTGCGCGCCTTGCCGGTGACCTTGCCTGCCAGCCAGGCGACGCGGATGCCCAGCGGTTCCAGCCATTGGCGCAGGTTGGCGAGATGCTGCTCGGCCAGCAGTTCGGTTGGCGCCGCCAGCGCCGCCTGCTTGCCGGCTTCCACCGCCAGCATCGCCGCCAGCGCCGCGACCACGGTCTTGCCGCTGCCGACGTCGCCCTGGACCAGGCGCATCATCGGCGACGGTTGCGCCAGGTCGGCGCGGATCTGCGCGAATACGCGCTGCTGCGCGCCGGTCAACGCAAACGGCAACGCCGACTGCAGTTGCGCGACGAGTTTGCCCTTGCCCGCGAGTTTCGGCGCGCGATGCCGCTGCAAGGCGATGCGTTGCCGGCGCAGGCTCAGGTTGTGGGCCAGCAATTCCTCCAGCGCCAGCCGCCGCTGGGCCGGATGGGTGCCGGTCGCGAGCGCGGCCAGATCCGCATCGCGTGCGGGACGATGCATGCCGAGCAAGGCCGCGCGCAACGATGGCAGGTTCATGCCACGCAGCAGTTCGGCAGGCAGCAATTCCAGCGCGGCTTCCTCGGGCAGGCGATCCAGCGCCTGCCCGATCAGCTTGCGCATCGAGGCCGGGCCGAGGCCCTCGACCGCGGGATAGACCGGATCCAGTTCCTCGCCCAATGCGCCCGCCTCGGCGGCGCCCAGCACCCGGTAACTGGGGTGCACGATTTCCAGACTGTTTTGTCCCGACTTGGGCGTGCCGTAGCAACGGATCAGCGTTCCCGGCGCGAATTGCGCCACCTGCGCGGCGCGGAAGTGGAAGAACCGCAGCACCAGTGTCGCCTGCGACGCATCGCCGATCGCCACCCGCAGCATTGGCCGGCTGCGGAAGCTTCGGTCCACCGCTTCCACCCGGCCTTCGACCTGAGCGGGCGCGCCGGGCCGCAGATCGCGGATCGGCGTGAGCTGGGTGCGGTCCTCGTAACGCAGCGGCAGGTGCAGCCACAGGTCCTGCAAGGTCAGCAGTCCGCGCGCCGCGAGTTTTTCCGCCACGCGCGGGCCCACGCCGGCGAGTTGGCCAGCGATGGGCTGGTTGAAAACGGATTCTTCGCTGCGCGGCGCGGACGGCATCTGTCTAGGATGCCGACCGCCCCGGCCGATTGCCAGTCAGGATTTGCCGCGCGCGGGTATCAGAACGCGGGCTTCAGAATTGGTATTGCAGCTCCATGCCGTAGTAACGCGGCTCGCTGATGCTGGCGCCGGTGGTCCCGACCACGGTGGTGCCGTAGGTGTGAAGGCCGGTCACGTAGCGGTTGTCGAACAGGTTGTTGGCATAGGCGGCCACGCTCC
This sequence comes from Pseudoxanthomonas sp., assembly GCA_041919795.1. Classification (GTDB taxonomy): domain Bacteria; phylum Pseudomonadota; class Gammaproteobacteria; order Xanthomonadales; family Xanthomonadaceae; genus Pseudoxanthomonas_A. The sequence continues at coordinate 109,388 of JAYRTC010000009.1, forward strand.
ATGCCGCCGCCGGCGAACGCCAGCGCAGGTACAGGTCGGTGCGGTTCTGTTCTTCGCCGATGGTGAAGCTGGCGTAGCGGCCGCAATTGCCCTGGCTGGCCGAACCCGAATTGCAACGTCCCGCTCCACGATAGGAATGGCGCAACGAAAACATCAGGTCGCCCTTCTCGGCCAGCGGCACCGTATAGGCGAGTCCGCCGGCGAACGACCACAACGCCTCGCCGGTCGCTTCGCCACTCAGGTCGCGGCCATCCGGCGTGATGAAGTCCTTGTAGGTCGAATCGATCCATTCGGTGGAAAAATCCACGCTCAGGCGGTCGGTTGGATGCCAGCGCACGTTGAAATCCAGGCCCCATGCGGTCAGGTCGCTGCTGCTGACCACGTAGCGCGGGATGCTTTCCGACGTATCGAGGCGGATCGCCTGGCGGTTGTCGTACACGTAATAGAACGCGGAGGCCTCGTACTGGATGCGCAGGTCGCGCAGGTCGCGCTTGATGCCGGTTTCGAAGTTCCACACGTTCTCGTTGTCGAAGCTGGCGCCCGGCGAGAACGCGTTGTAGCCGCCGGCCTTGTAGCCCTTGGCCAGCGACGCGAACAGCATGGTGTCGTCGGAAGGGTGGTAGTCGATGACGAAGCGCGGGCTCCAGTCGCTCCACGAATTGCTGGCGCGGTTGGTCACGCCCTTGTTGGCCATCGAGATGGGATCGCTGAAGGCCAGGTCGAAGCCGGCAAGGAACTGCGCGCCGACATCGATGATGCCGTCCTGGTCCTGGTCCAGTGCGCAGGCGCCCAGCAGGTCGCAAGGCATCTGCACCGGCAGCACGCCGTATTGCTCCAGGGTCTGCAACGCCTGGTTCAGCGCGTCGGCGCGGTGGTAGTCGTTGAGCCAGGTGAAGTCCTTCTGGTCGCGCGTGTAGCGCAGGCCGAAGGTCAGGTTCAGCCTGTCGGTCGCATGCCAGATCACGTCGCCGAACACGGCATAGGCCTTGGAGTCAACGGTATTCACGTAGGACTCCTGCCACGGATTGCCGAACAGCTGCACTGGGATTCCGTAGAAGTCGGCCGCGTCCTGCAGCATGCTGAACAGCGGCAGCCCGTACAGCCCGGCCGCCGCGGTATTGATGCTGTCGCTGGTCAGGTCGACCACGCTGGACTGGCCTGCCTTCTCCTGGAACCAGCTGGCCCCGGCCACCCAGTCCAGGCGCTCGGTGGTGCCGCTGAACTTGAATTCCTGGTACCAGGTGGTGTTGTCTTCGATGTTGATCGTGTCCAGGTACAGGTAGCTCCGGTTGGTGCCGTCCTCTTCCGCACGGTTGTAGGTGTCGAAGTTGCGCCATGCCGTGGTCGAAGCCAGGTGGCCCCACTCGAAGGCATGGTCCAGGATCAGCGTCGCCCCGTCGAACTTGCGGGTTTCGTTGTTGTCCTGCACGTCGGTATAGGCGGAATGGCCGATCGGGTTCTGATACAGGCTGTCGTCGGCCGGGACCGGCGGCAGGCCCGGCGACGGCGGCAGCGCGACGATGCCGATGGTCGGATGCGAACGCGCATCCAGGTCTTCGTGGTCCCAGCTCAACCGCATCTGCGTGTTGTCGCTGATGTCCCAGCGGAACGCCGCGCGCGTGGCCCAGTTGCTGCCATCGTTGAGCGCCTTGCCGGTGGCCGCGTCATCCAGCCAGCCGTCGGTGCTGCTGTGCATGGCATTGATGCGGAACGCGGCGGATTCGCCTGCGGGCAGGTTCAGCATGCCGTCGAAGTACTGTTTGCCGTAGTTGCCCACGCGCACCCGCGCGCGGCCTTCCAGGTGATCGCTGGGTTGCTTGGTGATGATGGACACCGCGCCGGCGGCGGTGTTGCGGCCGAACAGCGTGCCCTGCGGCCCTTTCAGTACTTCGATGCGTTCCACATCCAGGAACGGCAGCACCGTGCCGCCGCCGCGGCCGGCGTAAACGCCATCGACGTACACGCCCACGGTGGGATCGGTGCCGATGCCGAAGTCACCGGTGCTCAGCCCGCGCAGCTTGAAGCTGGCCTGGGTCGGCTGGTTGTCTTCAATCGACAATCCCGGAACGAAGCTGTCCAGGTCGCCGAGGTTCTCCGCCGCGGTCTGGCTGATCACCGCCTCGTCCACGACCTGCAGGGCGATCGGCACGTCCTTCAGTTCCTGTTCGCGGCTCTGCGCCGTGACCAGGATGCGATCCAGCGTGGTGGCTTCGGTATCCGCCGGCGGCGTCGGTCCGGCCGGCGCGGCCCCTGTCTGCTGCGCCCATGCCGTCCCCGCCGACGCCGCCAGCAGGCAGCCGCCAAACAAGGCTTGTCTCATCCCCACTACCAGACCGCGCTGGATCATTTTCATGCTTGTCTCCCGTTGAATCGTCGTGCGGCACGCCATTGCGGTTGCGCCGTCATGTTTTCCCCAAAACCGACTTGCGAAAGCCAGCCGCTATCCCGCCAGCCGCTGCCAAAGTGTGTTCATGAATCACAACTGCCGTGCTGCGCATCTATCCATTGCCGTATCAGCCGCACCCCTTCCCGATGCACCACCGAACGCCCCAGCTCCGGCATCATCACCGAAGGATCGTCGCTGTCCATGCGGAAGGTCAGCACCGAGGCATCGGCGTGGCCCGGTGCGATGTCGTACATGTGGTTGCCGGTGCCCTTGCCCGCGGCCACCGGCTGCTTGCAGAAACCCAGCTTCAGGCGGTCGCTGACCGACGCTTCCAGCCACAGGCCCGAAGTGATCGCCGCACCGGTCGGGCTATGGCAATGGCCGCAATTGACGTCCAGGTAGGCGCGCGCGCGATCCTCGAGCGTGGCATGCGCCGCGTCCTCCGCATTGGCGTTGCGCGGCGCCTGCTTCGGATCCGGCGCGCCGGTCAGGTAGCCGATGCGCGCAAGGTGGTCGAGCTGGTTCTCGTTGCCATCGGCATAGGCGAAATCGCGATTGAGATGACGCGCCTTCGGCCCGATCGGATCCATCGCACGGGTCTTGTTGTCGACGGAGTGGCAACTGGCGCACTGGTTCTGGTCGGGCACCTGGTAGTCCACGGTTTCGCGACTGCCGTCGGCGGCGACCAGTTCCAGCGGAATCAGCGCGCCCGCACGCTTCAGCGTGGCCTCGGTCTGGGCTTCGTTCCAGACGTAGGGAGTCGCGTCCCAACCCGCTTCACGGCGCACCAGCACGCGGGTTTCGATCAGCCGCACCCTGGACAGATCCAACGCCCCGTCCTGGAAGGAATCATGCGCGGGGTCGGTGCGCGCCACCGACTTGCCGTCCCACTTCCCGCCGGCCGGCAGCGGGTAATAGAACGTCTTGCTGATGATCGTGCCGACCGGGAAATCGAACGCGGCCTGCGCGTCGTAACGCGCCGACTTTCCGGCCGGCATCCAGATCGTGCGCAGCTTGTGCGCGTAGTCGCTGAACAAGGGCGTGTTGAGGTCGTAAGGCACCACGCCCCGGTTCAAGGTCAGGCGCCCGTCCTTGACCTTGAGCACCTGCCATTCGCCCAACGACTTCGGCTGGCCCTCAGCGAAGAAATGCACGCCGGAGTCTTCGCGTTTGCACGCCACCAGCAGCAACAGGCAGACCAGGGTAAAACCACGCAACTGGATCATCGAATCGTTTCTCAGCCGCGGTCCAGGTCCACCGCCGGCAGACGCGGCAGGTCGCATGCGAACTGCCCGGCCTCCTTGCTGGGATTCTTGTAGCCGTTGGGGCCATCGGCGTTGATCACGCCGCTGACATCGCGCAGGCAGATCTGCGCATTGCCGGCCGGCTGGCCGTCGATCTTGCGGTCCTTGTTGAAGTAGCCATCCCACAACACGTCCGGGAAGCTCCCGTTCAGGCCGTACATGGCCAGCTTCAATGCCTTGAAGTCCATGCGGTCGGGCGAATCGCCGCCGCCGGACAGCTTGTTGCCATGCACGTAGATGCGTTCCGGATACGGATCGAAATCCTTGGACATGCTCGAGTCCTTGTAACCGGTCGAGTACACGCTGGAGATGATGATGTTGGCGGTGGCGTTGTCGGCGATCTCGTTGTCGAAGATCTCCACGTCGTCATTGGCGTTGATCACGACCCCCGAGCCTGCCGGCACACTGGCCACCGGCGTGCCCTTGGCGCCGAAGTTGTCGGTGTTGTTGGCGATCACCTTGTTGTTGAACACGCGGATATTGCCGCCCTGCTGGGTCAGGTTGGGCATGTTGAAGACCAGGATGCCGCCGGTGTTGTTCGTCGCCACGTTCTCGTACACGTCGGCATTGAGGGTGTTCTCGATCTCGATCCCGGCCACGTTGGATTCGGCGCGGCTGCGGCGGACGATGACGCCATCGGACTGGCCGACGTAGATGCCGGCGTCGGACGCGCCGATGGCGACCGAATCCTCGATCAGCACGTTTTTGGTCAATACCGGGTACAGCCCGTAAGCGCCGTTCTTGGTGCTGGGCCCATTGGTCCACTGCACCTTCACCTTGCGGATGGTGACGTTCTTCGACTCGCTGATCTTCAGTCCGTCGCCCTTGGAGTCCTCGATGGTCAGGTTTTCGATGGTGAAGTCGTCGCCATTGACCAGCAGGCCTTCGGCGCCGGCCTTCTGGCCCTTGAAGCTGAGCACGCTCTTGTCCATGCCGACGCCGCGAATGGTGATGCCATTGGCGCGCAGGACCAGGCTCCGGTCGAACGAGAACTTGCCGGCGGGAATTTCGATCACGTCGCCCGGCTTGGCATCCAGCAGGCGTTCGTGGAGCTGCGCGGCGAAACCCGCATCGCCGGCGGCGACTTCCGCGCTGGCCGGCGCCGTGCCGGATTTCTGGCAGGCGGCCAACGCCAGTGCCAACGCTGCTACCACGACGAGCTGTCGCATCTATGGATCTCCCCGGAAATTACCGATTGAAGTGACATTGCATGGCCGCTACGGCGGCGGATGCAACGTGAAGATGCAGTCTTGTCCGCCACCCTTGACGCGGGTGAGGGCAGGAGCGGCATACTTGGGGGGGGAAAGCGGACAAGCTGAGAGGGAGCCGGATGCACATCGCGATCGATCCGCTGAGCGAGCCACGCCTGGCCGCGGCGATCATTCCGACCAACATCCTGTGCCACCTGGTGCAACTGGCGCGCGAACGGCGGATCGACAGCACGCCGTGGTTCAAGGGCCTGCGCCTGAACCCGCAGGAGATCAACGATCCCGCCACCCGGGTGTCCTATCGCCAGGCCAGCGAAGTGGTCGCGCGCGCACTGGCGGCGCTGGCGGTGCCGCACCTGGGGCTGGTGGTGGGTTGCAGGCAGGACATCGGCAACTTCGGCATCCTCGGCCTGGCGATGAAGACCGCCGCCACCTTCGGCGAGGCGGTAATGCTGGGCATGACCTACCAGCGCACCACCGGCGCGATGCTGGACATGGATACCGACATCGAAACCCCCGGCGAAGTGGCGATGATCGCGCGCGCGCCCATCGCCATCCCGGCCATCCATCCTTTCCTGTGCGAAGAGATGTTCGCCAGTTCGCTGATGGTGGCGCGCGAACTGGTCGGCGTCGCCTTCAACCCGGTGCGACTGGAGTTGTCCTATTCCGCACCCGCCTACGTCGATGCGTACGCCGAACTGTTCCAGTGCGAACTGCGTTTCGATCGCCCACGCAACGCGATGGTGATCGGCAGCGAATGGATGGAATGGAAATTCCCGACCTACAACGCGGTCAACTCGCGCCAGGTGCTTGAATTATGCCGCCGGCAACTGGCCGACATCGCCGCGCCGCAAAGCGAAATCACCGCCACCGTGGAGCGCTTCCTGCGCCAGCACGTGCGCGAGAACCCGCCGCTGTCGGCCATCGCCGGAATCATGCACCTGAGCGAACGCACCTTGCGCCGCCAGCTCGCCGCCGACGGCGTCAGCTTCAGCCGCCTGCATGACCGGGTGCGCGCGGAGCGCGCATTGGAGCTGCTGCACGACCACGACCTGAGCATCGGCCAGGTCGGCGCCCGGGTCGGTTTCGCCGACGCGCGGGAATTCCGCCGCGCGTTCAAGCGCTGGACCGGACACACCCCCAGCGAGGCACGCGAGCAGATCGCCTGAAGGACAGTTGCACGTAGGAGCGGTGTAGGAGCGACGTAAGTCGCGAAGGACCACGTTCCGGTTTCGCGACTTACGTCGCTCCTACAACGCTCACGCGCGGATACCTCAGTCGAGCACCATCACCGCATCGACCTCGAACATCGCCGCCTTCGGCAACGCGGAAACCTCGATCGTCGAACGCACCGGGAATGGCGCGACGAAGTATTCCTGCATGACCGCATTCACCGCGGCGAACTGGCCAAGGTCGGTCAGGTACAAGCCCAGGCGCACGATCTGCGGCAGCGATCCGCCAGCGGCTTCGGCCACCGCCTTCAGGTTGTCGAAGGCGCGCCGCGCCTGCGCGGTGATGTCGCCTTCCACCAGGTTGCCGGTCGCCGGATCCAGCGGGATCTGCCCGGAGAAATACACGGTGTTGCCGCTGCGCACCGCCTGCGAATAAGGGCCAATGGCGGCGGGGGCGTGGTCGGTGTGGATGATCTGGCGGGTCATGGTGATTCCATAGGTGGGGCTGGCACGCATTCTAAGGTAGGAGCGCCCCATGGGCGCGAGCTCTTCGATCGGACTGCGGAAGAAACAAGAGCTCGCGCCCATGGGGCGCTCCTACGGATCGCGTTATTGCCGGCGCACACCATGGACCACGGACAGGCGCCGCAGCCTGCGCATCACTTCGGCCAGGTGGTTGCGGTCGCGCACCTGGACCGAGAAACGCAGCACCGCCGCATTGACGTCGCGCTCCAGGTATTCCACCCGTTCGATGTTTGATTTTCCCTGGGCTACGGCGGTAGCGACCTGCGCCAGCACGCCGGGGCGATTCTCGACATCGATCAGCAGCGACGCGTCGTAATCGCCGCTGACATTGGCATCCCAGCCGATCGGGATCCAGCGCTCGGGCGACTTGCGGAATTCGACCACGTTGGGGCAGTCCATCCGATGGACCACGATACCCTTGCCGGCGGTGTGGTAACCCATGATCTCGTCGCCGGGGATCGGCTGGCAGCAGTTGGCAAAACTGATCACGCCGCGCTCGGTGCCGTTGATCAGGATCTTTTCCTGCGAATGCCTGGAATGACTGCCGCCGCGCAACTCTGCGAAGGCGGTCAGCGCCTGCGCCGCCTGCGCGGGCATCCAGTTGCCCAGGGCCACGTCGGCCAGCAGCGCTTCCAGGCGCGGATAGCGGTGTTCGGCCAGGAACGCCTCGAGCCGCTGCTGCGGCAGGCGCTCCAATGAACTGTCCAGCTCTTCCAGCGCGCGGTCCAACATGCGATGGCCAAGCTGCACCGCGTCCTCGTGCACCAGTTGCTTCAGCTGGTGGCGGATCGCGGTGCGGGCCTTGCTGGTGACCACGAATTCCAGCCATTGCGGCTTGGGCGCGGCCGACTTGGCGGTGATGATTTCCACGCTCTGGCCACTGGCCAGCTTGGTCCGCAACGGCACCAGCTTCTTGTCCACGCGCGAGGCCACCGCCTGGTTGCCGACGTCGGTATGCACGGCGTAGGCGAAGTCGAGCGCGGTGGAGTTGCGCGGCAGCGACAGGATCTTGCCCTTGGGCGTGAACAGGTAGACCTCGTCCGGGAACAGGTCGACCTTGACGTTGTCGAGGAATTCCAGCGACGAACCCGCCGCACGCTGGTTCTCGATCAACTCGATGATCCAGGCATGGGCGCGGCTCTGCGCGCTGTTCGGGGTCTGCGCGCCGTATTTGTAGGTCCAGTGCGCGGCGATGCCGCGCTCGGCGATCAGGTCCATTTCCTCGGTGCGGATCTGCACTTCGATCGGCGAACCGTAAGGGCCGAACAGCACCGTATGCAGCGACTGGTAGCCATTGGCCTTGGGGATGGCGATGAAATCGCGGAACCGCGAGTCCAGCGGCTTGTACACCGCATGCACCGCGCCCAGCGCGTGGTAGCAATCCGGCACGCTGTCTGCGACGACGCGGAAGCCGAACACGTCCATCACCTGGTCGAAGCTTTTGCCCTCGCCGCGCATCTTGTTGTAGATGCTCCACGGGGTCTTGATGCGGCTGACCAGGCGGTGGTGCAGACCTTCCCGGGTCAGGCGCTGCGACAAATGCGTCTCGATCTGCGCCATCGATTCGCGCCGCACCACCGGCTGGCTGCGGATGTGTTTTTCGATGATCGCGTGGCGCCAGGGATACAGCGCGCGGAAGCCCAGGTCCTGCAGCTCCGACTTGACCAGGCCCATGCCCAGGCGCTGGGCGATGGGCGCGTAGATGTCCAGGGTTTCCTTGGCGATGCGCTTGCGCGCGTCGGTGCCCTGCGCGCCCAGCGTGCGCATGTTGTGCAGGCGGTCGGCGAGCTTGATCATGATCACGCGCAGGTCGCGCGACATGGCCAGCAGCATCTTGCGGAAACTCTCGGCCGCGGCTTCCTGGCGATCGCGGAAATGCAGCTTGTCCAGCTTGGTGACGCCATCGACCAGTTCGGCCACCGATTCGCCGAACTCGGCGGTGATCTCGGCCTGGGTCAGCGGCGTGTCCTCGATGGTGTCGTGCAGGATCGCCGCGATCAGGGTCTCCACGTCCAGGCCCAGCTCGGCCAGCACCTGGGCCACCGCGACCGGATGGGTGATGTAGGGCTCGCCGGACTTGCGGGTCTGGCCGTGGTGCGCGGCAGCCCCCACTTCCCAGGCGCGCCGCAGCAGCGGCAGTTGTTCGACAGGCAGGTAATTGGCGGCCCGTTCGAACTGATGGACGTAATCCGGCACTTCCCCATCGGGCGATGGCGAATGATCGAGGATCTCCACGTTACGTCTTGAAGTCATCCCGCAAGCCTATGCCAGCGGGGTAATTACGGCAAATTGGCTTGATTGATGGAAGTGGATGCCTGGGTCGTTGCTGTTGCTCTGCTGTTGTTGTGGCTGCGGCTTTTGCTCTTGCCCTCCCGAGTCCCGTGAGGCGCGGCAAGCAGGACGGGGCAAACCCCGTAGGGGCGGCGCACAAGGATGTGCGCCGTTTCCGTAGGCGCAGGATGCGCCTTACGGAAATTCCCCAGCCTGCTTGCGAACCCAACGGCTTCATCGTTGGGCGCGCCGTTAGGGCGGCTTTCTTTTGGTTACTTTTCTTTGCCGTTCAAAGAAAAGTGACTCGCGCAAAGCGCGAAACGCTTTGGCTTCAGCGAGAGCCAAAGTCACTGGGCCCCCGCCCCCGACAACAGCACTCGAGGGCAGGCTCTACGCGGGGACGACGAGCAAAAAAAGCATGAGCGAAATCAAAGGCACCCCTCCTCAATCCTCCCCTGCGCTACGCGCAAGGGAGGAGGCCAAGGGCTGGATCCCAGCTTGGGCTTGCGGATGGCCGCTGAAAAGCGAACAGCCCGCGTCAGCGGGCTGTTCGAGGTGAAGCGCGGGAGCCGGAATCGCTCAGTCGTCGCCCTTCGACAGGTCGTCGTCGGCCACCACTTCGGCGGCGGCCCATTCCAGTGCCTCGCGTTCGGCGCGCTCGCGTTCGGCTTTCTCGACCCGGTCGATCAGCTCGTTGTCGATCTTGCGGGCGGCGATTTCGCGCAGCGCCAGCACCGTCGGCTTGTCTCCGCTCTCGTGATTGTCGAGGGTCGGTTCCACGCCATTGGCCAGCTGGCGGGCGCGCTTGGCGGCCATCATGACCAGCTCGAAACGGTTTCCAACGACTTCCAGGCAATCTTCTACGGTGATGCGGGCCATGCGGGCTCCCGGCGACCCGAAGGGCCGCGCGAATTAATTCGAAAGGGGCGCGGATTGTAGGGCCTGCGCCGGCCAGACGCAACACTTTCCTTGAAAATCAGCCAGTTATGCGCCGAATCCGGCATTTCAGGGCGCCCGGCCAAAAACTTCCGCCGAGCCTTGCGGGAGGGGTTTCGGCTCCGACAGGCTGGAACGTCGGGGCTGAAGCCCCTCCTACAAAGGCCAGGTCCAGGCCACGACTCAATCCGCCAGCAGGTTGGAGATCAACTCGCCATGGCGCGCCACCTGCGGCTCGCGGCGCAAGCGGCTGGCGGTGAAGATGGAGCACATCTCGTCCACCGCAGTGTCGAAGACCTCGTTGACGATGACGTAGTCGAACTCACCGTAATGCGACATTTCCTCGCGCGCGGCGGCCAGTCGCTGCTGGATCACCGCATCGCTGTCCTGGCCGCGATTGCGCATGCGCTGCTCCAGCGCCTGGCGCGAAGGCGGCAGGATGAACACGCTGACCGCGTCGGGCAGTTTTTCGCGTACCTGGCGCGCGCCCTGCCAGTCGATCTCCAGCAGCACGTCCTTGCCGGCTGCCAGCTGCGGCTCCACCGATTGCCGCGCGGTGCCTTTCCAGTCGCCGTGAACGCGGGCGTGTTCGAAGAAATCGCCGGCGTCGATCATCTGCTGGAATTCGCCCTCGGTGACGAAGTTGTAGTGCTGGGCATGGCGTTCGCCCGGCCGCGGCTGGCGCGAGGTGAACGAGATCGACAGCGCGATCTGCGGATCGCGCGCCAGCACCGCGTTGACGATGCTGCTTTTGCCCGCGCCCGAGGGCGCGGCGACGATGTACAGGGTTCCGCGCATAAGGTCAGGAACGAATGTAAAGGAACGAGGAACGAGTGGTAACGACCGCCATCGTCGGCATTGATCCACCACTCGTTCCTCGTTTCTCTCCACTCATCATTCGATGTTCTGCACTTGTTCGCGGATCTGGTCGATCAGCACCTTGAGTTCCACCGCGAGGTTGGTGGTGCGCACGTCGACCGACTTGGAACCGAGCGTATTGGCTTCGCGGTTGAATTCCTGGAGCAGGAAATCCAGGCGGCGGCCGACCGGCTCGGTCTGCTTCAGCACCCGGCGGATTTCCTTGATGTGGCTGTCCAGCCGATCGAGTTCCTCGTCCACGTCGAGTTTCTGCAGGCCCAGCACCAGTTCCTGTTCGACTCGCCCAGGGTCGGCCGGGTGGGCCAGGTCGGCAAGACGCGTTTCCAGCTTCAGGCGCTGGCCGGCGCGGATCAGTGGAATCAGTTCGCGCACCTCGGCGGCGCGCGCGGACAGCGCGTCGACGCGTTCGCTGATCGCCTGCGCGAGCTTTTCGCCTTCGCGTTCGCGCGCGGCGACAAACTGGTCCAGCAAGACATCCAGCACCGCCAGTGCGTGCGCCTGCAGCGCTTCGGCATCGACCGCCTTGCTCTGCAGCACGCCCGGGTATTGCAGCAAATCGACGAATTCGGCGCGCAGCTGCGGGAAATGCGCGTCCAGTTCCAATGCGACCGCAGCCAGTTGTTTGATCAGATCCTGGTTGATCCGCACCGCGCCCTCGCCTTCCGGCGAACGCAGCCGCAAGGAGAAATCCAGCTTGCCGCGGGCGATGCGCGCGGAGATGCGTTCGCGCAGCGCCGGCTCCAGCACGCGCAGCTCTTCCGGCAGGCGCAAACCCAGCTCCAGGAAGCGGTGGTTCACCGCGCGCAGCTCGCACGCCAGGGTACCGCCATCGGTGGCGCGTTCGGCGGTGGCGTAGGCGGTCATGCTGCGGATCATCGGTTGGACCTGTCTTGCGGGAGGCGAATGGTACCCTAGCCCGCCCTTTTTACGGATTCGCGCATGACCGTTGCCCGCCCCAGTGGCCGCCTCCCCGAACAGATGCGCGAAGTCCGCATCCAGCGCGGCTACACCCGCCATGCCGAGGGCTCGGTGCTGATTTCCTTCGGCGAGACCCGCGTGCTGTGCACGGCCAGCGTGGAGAATCGCGTGCCGGGCTTCCTGCGCGGCAAGGGCGAAGGCTGGATCACCGCCGAATACGGCATGCTGCCGCGCTCCACCCACACCCGCAGCGACCGCGAAGCCTCGCGCGGCAAGCAGGGCGGACGCACGCTGGAAATCCAGCGCCTGATCGGCCGCACGCTGCGTGCCTGCGTGGATCGCAACGCGCTGGGCGAACGCACCATCACCCTGGACTGCGATGTGCTGCAGGCCGACGGCGGCACCCGCACCGCGGCGATCACCGGCGCGTACGTGGCCCTGGTGGACGCGGTGAACTGGCTGAAGGCGAAGAACGAGCTCAAGCGCGATCCGATCCATGGCGCGGTCGCCGCGGTGTCGGTCGGCATCTACCGCGGCGTGCCGGTGCTGGACCTGGACTACCCGGAAGACAGCGACTGCGACACCGACATGAACCTGGTGATGAACGACGGCGGCGGTTTCATCGAACTGCAGGGCACGGCCGAAGGCCACGCCTTCCGCCGCGACGAGCTGGATGCGTTGCTGGCGCTGGGCGAAAAAGGCATCGGCGAGTTGTTCGCCGCGCAACGCGCCGCGCTGGCCGGCCAATAACCCGTAGGAGCGGGCCTTGCCCGCGATGCTCTTGTATTTGCCGGAAATCTTGAAGAGCATCGCGGGCAAGGCCCGCTCCTACAATCCAGCCATGAAACAAACCCTCAGCCTGGTCACTCTGCTGGTCGATGACTACGACGCGGCCATCGCCCACTACACCGGTGCGATCGGCCTCGAATTGCTGGAAGACACCGATCGCGGCAACGGCAAGCGCTGGGTGCGGGTCGCGCCACGCGGCGGCGGCGAGACCGGCCTGCTGCTGGCCAAGGCCAGCGATGACGCGCAGCGCGCGCGCATCGGCGACCAGCATGGCGGGCGCGTGGGCTTCTTCCTGCAAACCGACGATTTCTGGCGCGATTACGAAGCGATGAAAGCGAACGGCATCGAGTTCATGGAAGCTCCGCGCGAAGAGGATTACGCCACCGTCGCCGTTTTCCGCGACCGCTACGGCAATCGCTGGGACCTGCTGCAACCACGGGACGCCGCATGAAACTGGTCCTGGCCTCTTCCAACCACGGCAAGCTGGAAGAACTGCGCGGCCTGTTGTCCGGCAACGGCATCGAACTGATCGCCCAGTCCGACCTGGGCGTGGAGGACGCGGACGAAACCGGCGCCACCTTCGTCGAGAACGCGCTGCTCAAGGCGCGCCACGCCACCCGCACCACCGGCCTGCCGGCGCTGGCCGACGATTCCGGCATCTGCGTCGATGCCCTGGACGGCGCGCCCGGGCTTTATTCGGCGCGCTATGCCGGCGAGCACGGCAATGCCTCGCGCAATATCGACAAGCTGCTGGACGAACTCATCGACGTGCCGGAGGAGCGCCGCGGCGCGCATTTCTATTGCGTGCTGGTGCTGCTGCGCCACGCCGACGATCCGCAACCGCTGATCGTGGAAGGACAGTGGAATGGTCGCATCCTGCACGAACGCCGTGGCAGCGGCGGTCATGGCTACGATCCGGTGTTCTTCGATCCGGTCCATGGCCAATCGGCGGCGGAGATGGCGCTCGACTTCAAGAACGGCATCAGCCACCGCGGCCAGGCCCTGGCGGCGCTGAAGCAGCGACTGGCCGAATTCCTGTAGGAGCGCCCCATGGGCGCGAGCTCTTCGTCCCCCATCCAGGTTCCCACCGAAGAGCTCGCGTCCATGGGGCGCTCCTACAATAGAGGCCTATGTTGATCCCGCCGCCGCTCTCGCTGTACGTGCACCTGCCCTGGTGCGTGCGCAAATGCCCGTATTGCGATTTCAATTCGCACGAAGCCAAGGGCGCGCTGCCGTTCGCCGGTTACGTGGACGCCTTGATCCGCGACCTGGACCAGGACCTGCCGCTGGTCTGGGGCCGCAGCATCCACAGCGTGTTCTTCGGCGGCGGCACGCCCAGCCTGTTCCCGCCGGAGCAGATCGACCGTTTCCTGCAGGCGGCGAGCAGTCGCCTGCGTTTCGCGCCGAACCTGGAGATCACCCTGGAAACCAATCCAGGCACCGCCGAACACGGTCGCTTCGACCAGTACCGCGACGCCGGGGTGAACCGGATCAGCTTCGGCATCCAGAGCTTCGACGACGGCTGCCTGAAACGCCTCGGACGCATCCATGACAGCGCCGAGGCCGAACGCGCGGTGAAACTGGCCCAGGACGCGGGCTTCGACAACTTCAACCTGGACCTGATGTACGCCCTGCCCGGCCAGGACCTGGCGATGGCCGAACACGACCTGCAGCGCGCCTTCGCCCTGCAGCCGACCCATATCTCGCATTACCAGCTGACCCTGGAGCCGAACACGATGTTCTTCGCCCGGCCGCCGCAAGGCCTGCCGGACGACGACGGCGCCTGGGACATGCAGGAGCATTGCCAGGCCCTGCTCGCCGACGCCGGCTATGCGCAATACGAGGTCAGCGCCTACGCCCGGCCCGGGCGCCAGTGCGCGCACAACCTCAATTACTGGCGCTTTGGTGATTACCTGGGCCTCGGCGCCGGCGCCCACGGCAAGCTCACCTTGGGCGCGGAGCAGGACATCCTGCGCCGCTGGAAAACCAGGCACCCGACCGTCTTCCAGGCCGAAGCGGGCACGCCGGCATCGTGGGGCGGCGACGAGCGCATCGCCCCGGAACGGCGGCCGTTCGAGTTCATGTTGAACGCGCTGCGGCTCAACGAGGGCTTCGCCCTGGCCGATTTCGAGGCCTGGACCGGCTTGCCGGCCGCACGGATCGGTGAACAACTCGAACAGGCGCGGGCCAAAGGCTGGCTGGTCGCCAGCGAGGGCCGGATCGTGCCCACCGCACTCGGACGCCGATTCACCAACGACGTGGTCGGACTGTTCCTGGGCCTGTAATCGGCGCTACTTCCGTTAAGGTCGAGACATGCCCGCTTGGGAATGTGTTAAATAACCGCGTCAGGGGAGTGACGGGCAGTACATGTCGAATACGCCACACGCATCAACCTCAACGACTCCGGCGACGATCGCGTCCGCGCCGTTGCTGCCGCCCCGCGTCCGCCGGATCCTGGCGACTTTCTTCGCCCATGTAACGACCGACCTGGGCGAGCGCATCAGCCTGATGCTGGTGGAATTCGAGCAGCAGTTGTTCAAGTCGGCCGAGCGAGCGCGCAGCAACGAGAAGCAGGCGGAGCAGTTCGCCAACCTGCATGCGCTGCGCAAGAGTCGCAGCGACCTGCTGCCGATGTTCCTGGCTGGGCTGGAGGCGGAACTCGCCAGCATCCGCGACCTGCGCCAGAAGCCGGTCGATGTCCACGAGCGCATCGTGTACCAGACCATGACCCTGGTCGAAGACGCGGAAATGGACCAGGACATCGTGCTGCGCGAGATCGCGCGGCGCCACGACGCCCGTACCCATACGCCCCTGTACCTGATGGGCCAGCGCTTCGGCGTGCTGGCTGGATCCCCAGCCCTGGATGCCGCGCAACTGCCGATCGGGCCGCAGGCGCTGTGCCGGATCTTGCGCGCGGCGGTGGGGGCGGCTTTCGAGATCGACCTGGATTCGCAATTGCTGCTGTACAAATCCTTCGACCAGAAAGTGATGGCGGAATACACCGGCTGGATCGACGTGCTCAACGACCTGCTGGCTCGCCAAGGGGTTCTGCCAGGCCTGGTCTATGCCCCGCAACTGACACGCGCGGAGAAGTCGGCAGGGCGCAGGAACTCCGGCGAGACGCACCCGCACCCCGCCACCGCGCAACCGATGACCGACTGGTATGGCCACTCCTCGCCCTCGGCGTGGACGGTAATGGGCACCGATACGGGCGCGGCGGGCGCCACCGGGCGCGAGCCTGTCGCCACTGCCGCGCCGGTGGGCGGCAGTGACGGCGCTCCCGCCACGACGACCGCGGACGATGCCTCGTCCTTCGCCACACTCCAGCAATTGCTGTCCGGCCGTCGCGCGACCGCAATGCCCGGGCCTGCCGGGCAGGCGCCGGCCCATCTATCGGCCACGCAGCCGCGCGGGGGTAGCCCGGCCATCCCGCTTCCCACCCACGACGTGCTGTCCAGCCTGCGTCTGCTGCAGGCCCAGCCGATCCCGCCGGTGGCTCCCGGCAAGCCTCGCCGCACCATGCTGGACGTGCAGGACACCCTGCTCACCCAGGTCCGCGAAAAGCACGGGCCGGGCGCCACCCTGGTGCAGCAGGATGCCGATACTTTCGAATTGCTGGACCTGCTGTACAACGAGATCGAGCGCGAAGTGCAGCGCGATGCGCCCGCGGTCGATCTGCTGGTGCGGCTGCAGGTGCCGGTGGCGCAGGCGGCGCTGCACGATCGCGAATTCTTCCTGCGCCCGCAGCATCCGGCGCGCGAATTCCTGAACTCGGTGGCCGAGTCCGGCGCCACCTGGCTGGGCGAAGGCGACAGCGATCCGCAACTGGTGTTGAAGTTGCACCATGCGGTGGATCGGGTGGTCGCCGATTACGACGGCAACGATGAGGTCTTCGAAAGCGCCAACAACGACGTGCAGGCGCATTTCCGGGCCATGGCGCGCAAGGCCGAAGTCGCCGAACGCCGGCATGTGGAAGCCGCGCGCGGCAAGGACCGGCTGGAAATGGCGAAAACCCGCGCCGCCGACACCATCGAAGGCGCGCTGCAAGGACATGCCCCGCAAAAATTCGTCCAGGCGCTGCTGGACCAGGCCTGGGCCGACGTGCTCACCCTCGGCCAGCTGCGCAATGGCGAGGATTCGGAAGAATGGCGCGAACAGGTCGAGATCACCCGGCAGATCGTCGCCAGCACCAGTGGACCGGCGGAAGGCGAGGAGGCGACGCCCACCGATCCCGAACTCACTTCCAAGGTCGAAGCCGCCCTGGTCCAGGTGGGCTACCACGGCGACGAGGCCTCGGCCATCGCCCGGCGCCTGTCCAGCGCCGACGGCGAAGACGAGACCACTTCGCGTACCGAACTGACCGCCCGGCTGAAGGCCCGCGCGCGGCTCGGCGAGCAGACCGAAGTCAAGAAGCAAGCGCATGTCCCACGCACGCCCAAGGAACAGGAATGCCATGAGTACCTGCGCACGCTGCCGTTCGGCACCTGGTTCGAGTTCTCCATCAACCAGCAAGGCGACATGACCCGCCAGCGCCTGTCCTGGTACAGCCCGGTCACCGACAACGCCCTGTTCGTCAACCAGCGCGGCCAGCGCATCGGCGAGCAGTCGCTCGACAGCCTGGCGCGCCTGATGGCGCGCGACCAGGTGCGCGTGGTCACCCAGGACAAGGGCCGCCTGATCGACCGCGCCTGGAAGGCGACGGTCAATGCATTGCGCAGCTTCGCCGGCGCCGGCGCGAGCGACGACGCCAGCGCGGGAGCCAGCGCATGATCAACGAATCGCGCCGCGCGCAGCGCCGCAACGTGCACGAATCGGTGGTCGTGATCGACACCATGACCGAGCAGGTCATCGGCCGGGTCGGCAATATCTCCGAATCCGGCATGTTGCTGGTCGCCAACGCGCCGCTGTGCGAGGACGGCCTGTACCAGTTGCGTTTCGACATCATCGACCGCACCGGCCGGGTGGTGCAGATCGACGCGGGCGCGCACCTGATCTGGCTGGGCAGCGCCAACACTCCCGGCAAAGGCTGGGCGGGACTGCGTTTTCTGACTCTCGAGGAAAGCCAGCTGGCCGTGTTGCGCCACTGGATAGCGCGACCGGACACGCGTTCCGCGTAATTGCACGCCCCGCTCCTACAATTACCAAGAGCATCGCGGGCAAGGCCCGCTCCTGCACACATGGTGCATGCGTCGTAACGCCACATGCGTCAAAATCGCGGGATTCCGAAACGAGTACGCGCTATGACCAGCCCCGATTTCCACGCCCTGTACGCCGGCCACCTGGCTACGATGAAGCACCGTGCCGACGAAGCCCTGGCACGTGGCGGTTTCGATCACCTGGTCGTACCCAGTGGCACCCTGCATTACCAGGTCTTCGACGACCGCGATTATCCCTACGCGGTCAATCCGCAGTTCAAGGCCTGGCTGCCGCTGACCCGGGTGCCCAACAGCTGGCTGGTGTACACGCCGGGACAACGGCCGAAGGTGATCTTCCACCAGCCCTTCGACTACTGGCACGTGGTCCCGGACGCGCCGAGCGGCTGGTGGGTGGAGCACTTCGACATCCACATCATCCGCAAGCCGGAGGAAGCGCTGGCGTTGCTGCCCAAGCCCGCCGCGCGCTGCGCGATCCTCGGTGAACCCCAAAGCACGCTGGGAGCGGCTCCCGATGAACCGGCTCCCAATGAGCGTTATGCGCCGAACAATCCGGAACCTGTGGTCAATTACCTGGAATACCAGCGCTCGTACAAGACGCCGTACGAAATCGCACTGATGCGCGAGGCGCAGCATCTGGCGGTGCGCGGTCATCGCGCCGCCGAAGCCGCGTTCCGCGAAGGCAAGAGCGAATTCGCCATCCACATGGCCTATTGCGGCGCCGTCGGCCAGGACCTGGGCGAACTGCCGTACAACAACATCGTGGCCTTGAACGAACATGGCGCGGTGCTGCATTACACCGAACTGGGCCGCAGCGCGCCGGCGCAATCACGCAGCTTCCTGATCGATGCCGGCGCCAGCTCCCATGGCTACGCCAGCGATATCACCCGCTCCTATGCCGCCGATACCTCGGGCGAATTCCAGGCGTTGATCGATGCGGTCGACGCCGCGCAGATCCGGATGGGCGAAGGCGTGCGTGCGTGCGTGGACTACAAGCAGTTGCACATCGATGCCCATGTGGCCCTGATGGGCATCCTCAAGGATTTCGGCGTGATCAAGGTCTCGCCGGAAGCCGCGTTGGAAACCGGCGTCAGCGCCGCGTTCTTCCCGCACGGCCTGGGCCATCCGATCGGCCTGCAGGTGCATGACGTGGCCGGTTTCGCGCAAAGCGACCGCGGCGGCAAGATCGCCCGTCCCGCCGGACACCCTTACCTGCGCATGACCCGGGTGTTGGAACCGGGCATGGTGGTGACCATCGAACCCGGCCTCTACTTCATCGACATGCTGCTGGACGAAGTGAAGAAGAACGGCCACGCCGCCAGCATCGACTGGGCACGCGTGGACGCATTCCGTCCGTATGGCGGCATCCGCATCGAGGACGAGGTGATGTGCACCGACGGCGATGCGGTGAATTTGACCCGGCCGGCGTTCGCGGCTGGTTGAACCCGTTCCGATAGCACACCCATGTATTGCTGCTATGAGCGGATTGACGCGAACGTTCTGTAAGGCTGAGCCCTGACTCGATCAGCAGACGCCGTGAGATGAAAGAATATGCGTGGGTCGAGCGAATCTTAAATCTCCATCTCGCCTTCATAACTTCGCATATCTGAGAAACGAGCAAGGTTCGCTCTAGAACTCTGTTTGCTTACCGCCTCTTTGATAACTTGTTTACCACTATTCAACAAATTTAAAAGTTCACCTCCAAAAATATTTGCTCAGTCTATTGTGTTTTACACATAATCCGAATATAGAGTTGCTTGCGTTATGGAATAGCGCGGAGAATTAAGCTTCCATTGACGCGCTTATCTCGCGCATGTGAAAGCACTCGCAATATATAAAATCCAAACGCGTAGCTTGCCGCAAGCTGCGACTGGAAACTTGGCTTTTCGATCAAAAGGAGATTGACGTGAAGACCAATATTTCGATATTGCTATTGCTACTCCTAACGGGAATTCTTCCTGCAGTTGCAGAAGATCGCAACGATGCACTCAGGCAGGGGGCTGAAATCTACGCGACGACCAATAATGTTTCGCTCGCCGTCGCGGAACAGCGGTTGAAAATTCAGGACGAACTAGGCGATACAGTTACGTCGCTACGTACAGAGTTCAAAGGCCGAATCGCCGGCATCTTCCTTGATCACCAGCCCGAACAAAGAATCGTCGTTCGCCTCACGGGCCCCGGCAAGGCCAAGAGGCGACTACTGCAGTTTCCATCGGGCGGATTACCGATAGACTTCGTATTTAATGCGTCTGCTACAAAAGAGAATATTCAACATCGGATCGATGAGAATATCTCATTCATTCGAGGTGCAATTCCCAGCTTCGACGGCATCGCTTTAGATGAAAGAACTGGCAATGTTGTTATCGCCGTGAAAGCCGATCCAATAGAGACGCCAGCGTACAGCGAACAAGCTGCGGATATATCCAAGCTCATCGGTGCACCAATAGTCTTTGATGTCCACAACGGCTATTCGGGTCCGACAGCATATGTGCGCGGCGGCGCCAAGGCTGATGGGTACGATGGTCTTTGTATGACAGGCTTCACCGTCGTCAATACCGTTACCAACATTAAAGGCGTTATTACCGCAGCACATTGCGATGACGACATCATCTACGGAAATTATGGCTATCCGGGCCTGACTTCAATTCCGCTTACATTTCAGGATGAACTTTATGACCAAACACATGACGTTCAATGGCACACTTTTCCGTCTATACATACAGCACTAGGTGAGATCTACGCTTCAAGCACGAGCGACTACTCTGCGATGATTATCGATTCTTCAATATCACGGACCAGCCTACTGCCGGGCTTGAATGTATGTCATCGTGGATATGTGACAGACTGGAGCTGTGGATCTATCGAGTTCACAAGCTTCATGAAACTTGGACTCTGCGGCGTATACCTTTCGTGTGCTTCAACCTGGATATCCGTTACAGGCCCTCAGATGCGGTGCTATCCCGGCGACAGCGGTGGTCCGTTGATTACGCTTGCTAAGCGCCAGGCCGTTGGCATCGCGTCTTGGGCGGCAACCAATGGTCCTGCTGAAGGCGCCTGCATCCGCGAGGTTTTTATGTCATTAGATTTCCTCTCAGAACTATCTATAAAGAGGTATTGATCTAACGCAACCAAGGGTAATTCGACTCGATTGCATCCGCCATCGATTCACGCAAAGGCGAAATTTAGAACACCGTCCTCCCTCTCTATGGCACGCCGGAAGGAATATCAGGGTAGCGCCATCAACGCCTCGATCTCGTCCGCGCTGCGCGCCAGCTTGTCGGTCAGCACGCGATTGCCGTCCGCGGTGACCAGCACGTCGTCCTCGGTGCGGATGCCGATGCCGCGCCACTTCGCATCGACGCTGGTGTCGTTCGGGGCAACATAAAGACCCGGCTCGATGGTGAAGACCATGCCCGGTTCGAGCAGGCGCGATTCGCCGGCCAGCCGGTATTCGCCCACGTCGTGCACGTCCAGGCCCAGCCAGTGGCCGGTCTTGTGCCGGTAGAAGCGCTTGTACTGGCCGCTGGCGATATTCTTTTCCAGCTTGCCTTTCAACAAGCCCAGGTGCAGCAGGCCTTCCGTCAATGTCTCCACCGCCGCGACGTGGCCGGCTTCATAGGCCATGCCCGGCTTGGCCTGCGCCAGCGCGGCGGACTGCGCGGCGCCGACCAGCTCGTGCAGCGCGCGTTGCGGCTTGCCGAAACGGCCGTTGACCGGGAACGTGCGGGTGATGTCCGCGGCATAACCGCGGAACTCGGCGCCCGCATCGATCAGCACCAGCTCGCCATCGGCGGCGCGCGCGTTGTTGGCGCGGTAATGCAGCACGCAGGCGTTGTTGCCCGCACCGACGATGCTGCCATAGGCCGGCCACGCATCGTTGGCGCGGAACACGCATTCGATCCGTGCCTGCAACTCGTATTCGTGGATGCCCGCGTGCGACGCGCGCATCGCCATCTGGTGCGCTTCGACGCTGATATCGGCCGCGCGCTGCATCAGCTTCAGTTCGTCCTTCGACTTGAACAAGCGCAGCTCGTGCAGCAGGTGGCCGAGCTCGAGGAACTCATGCGGCGGTTGCGCGCCGTGCCGGACCTGCTCGCGCACCCGGTTGACCCAGCCGATCAGCTTGAGGTCGAACTCGGCATCGCGACCAAAGTGGTAGTACACGCGCGAGCGCCCTTCCAGCAGGCCCGGCAGGATTTCGTCCAGGTCCTCGATCGGATAGGCATCGTCCATGCCGAACTGCTCGACCGCGCCTTCCTGCCCGGCGCGCGGGCCGTCCCAGGCTTCGCGTTCCACATCGCGTTCGCGGCAGAACAGCAGGACTTCGCCATGCTTGCGGCCCGGCACCAGCACCAGCACCGCTTCCGGTTCCGGGAAACCACTGAGATACCAGAAATCGGAATCCTGGCGGTACGGGTAATGGGTGTCGTTGCTGCGCACGCGTTCCGGCGCGGCCGACAGGATGAGGATCGCGTCGTCGGTGGACATCCGCATCAGCTGCTTGCGGCGGCGCGCGAATTCGGCGGCGGAGAGGCCGGTCGAAGCCTTCATCAGGACAACCCCATCAATTCAGGCTCTGGCGATGGCGCGGCCCCAGCACGCAATCGCCATGCAGCAACAACACCGCGACGCGCACGAATTCCTCGATCTCGGCCAGGGCATGCTCGTCTTCGTCGTCGTCGCTGCTTTCGGGAGCGGCCTGGGCCAGCCGGGCCAGGTCGTGCAACGCCTCCTCGGCTTCTTCCGACAAGGGCGGCCGCGCACCCGCGGCGAGCCCGAAACCGCCGAGGAAGCCACGACACCAGTCGAACAGCGCCTCGGCCCGGTCATCCAGCGAATCCTCCACCTCGGGCAGCAGCAACTCGAAGCCGAAGCCGCGATCGTCCAGCTGCGAAGCGCTGGCCTTGCGCAACCGATCCAGCGGACCGTCCGCCTCCGGCGCCGGCAAGGTGTCGTCGGCCAGCACTTTGGCCGGCCAGTTGGCCGAGTTTTCGCCGCCACCGGACAGCCAGCCGCACAACGCGCCATGCAGTTCGGAGGGATCGACGGCCAGGCCGGAGCGCCGCGAGGCCTCGGCGATATCGACGATAGAGGGCAGTTCGGCCATTCAACGTATTCCACACGACGGGCAGGACAATCAAACCCGGGGCGAAAGTGTAGCAACGAAAACCCGCGCCACGGCTTGTTGTCAGGTCCGCTGCATGCCTACACTCGCCGGACCCGGCCAGGCGCCGCAGCGAGGGCACGCAAGCACTTCATGCTATCCGCAGCTCCCACCGCCATGGCTTTTCCGGCAGCGCTGTCTTCCTCGCCACTGCTGATGGCGCTGATCGCCTTGCTTGCGCTGATCGTGCTGGCGACGGTGCTGGCGATCGCCAGCCGGCGCCATTGGCGATCCTGGTGGCGCACCCGGCCGGAGCCGCCCCGCACCGACTCCCTGCGCGAGCGCGACGAGCATCTCAAGCTGGCGCTATGGGCCTCGGGCGAGCACTTCTGGGATTACGACCTGATCAGTCGCCGCATGCACCACATGCGCGCCAACGAAAGCGCCCCGCACTCGGCCGAGATCACCGTGCTCACCGGCCAGGGCGAGGTGCCCGCGATCCACGAGCAGGACATGCCGCTGGTGATGGAACACCTGCGCAGCCACCTGCAGGGCGAGGTGCCGCTGTTCATGTCCGAGCACCGCATGGACCTGGCCGGCAACGGCTCCTGGACCTGGGTCCGGGCCCGTGGCCGCGTGGTAGAGCGCGACGCCGAAGGCCGCCCGCTGCGCATCGCCGGCACCGCGCGCGACATCACCGCCAACCGCAATGCCGAATACGAACACCGCATCGCCAGCGAAGTCATGCGCAGCATGAGCGAGGCCGTGGCGGTGCTGGATTGGGATTACAACTTCATCGCCGTCAACCAGTCCTTCACCCGCATCAGCGGCTACTCCGACCTGGAGGTGATCGGCCAGCCGGTCACCCTGCTCGACAGCAGCCAGCACGACGAGGCCTTCTTCGAGCACATGCGCGCGGATCTCAACCGCGACCACCGCTGGTCGGGGGAAGTCTGGAAAGTTCGCAAGGACGGCGAGGAAATCCTCTGCAAGATCGAGACCAACGTGGTCCCCGACGCCAGCGGCCAACGCCGCCTGTACGTGATGGTGCTCAACGACATCACCGAACAGAAGCGCGCCGAGCAGGAACTGCGCTACCTGGCCAATTACGACACCCTGACCAGCCTGCCCAACCGCTCGCTGCTGTCCGAGCGCCTGTCGCGCGCCATCGTCCGGGCGCGGCGCGAGAACGGCAAGGTCGCGGTGTTGTTCATCGACCTGGACCGGTTCAAGGACATCAACGATTCGCTGGGCCACGCCACCGGCGACCGGATCCTGCGCGCCGCGGCCGCGCGCGTGCAGCAGACCGTGGGCGCGCAGCACACGGTGGCGCGGCTGAGCGGCGATGAATTCACCGTGGTGCTGGAGGACATCGGTTCGCTGGACGACGCGGAGGACATCGCCCAGCGGATCATCGATGCGTTCATGCTGCCGCTCAGCTTCGGCGAGCGCCTGGAATTGTCGGTATCGCCCTCGATCGGGATCAGCCTGTATCCGGACCACGCGCAAGTGCCGACCGACCTGCTCAAGCACGCCGACACCGCCATGTACCAGGCCAAGTCCGCCGGCCGGCACACCTACCAGGTGTATTCCGAGTCGATGGACGAAAAGACCCGGCACCGCGCGATCCTGGCCAGCGCGCTGCGCCGGGCGCTGGAACGCGACGAGCTCTCGCTGGTGTTCCAGCCGCGCCTGTCGTTGACCCGGCAACGCATCACCGGCGTCGAAGCGCTGCTGCGCTGGCATAGCAAGGATTTCGGCGAGGTTTCCCCGGGCCAGTTCATCCCCCTGGCCGAGGAATCCGGCCTTATCCTCGAGATCGGCGCGTGGGCGCTGCGCCAGGCCTGCCTGACCCTGCGCCAATGGCACGAACAGGGACTTGGCTGCCTGACCGTCGCGGTCAACGTGTCGGCCCTGCAGTTGCAGCGCGGCGACCTGGCCGAGGTGGTGGCGAAGGTGCTGGATGAAACCGGCGTGCCCGCGCATTGCCTGGAACTGGAACTGACCGAAAGCGTGATCATGGCCAATCCGGAAAAGAACACCGATACGCTGCGCGCCTGCCGCCAGCTTGGCGTATTCATCGCCATCGACGATTTCGGCACCGGCTATTCCTCGCTGGCTTACCTCAAGCGCTTGCCGCTGACCACGCTGAAGATCGACCAGGAATTCGTCGGCGACCTGACCCACGACAGCGACGACGAGGCCATCACCAGCACCATCATCAACATGGGCCATTCGCTGTCGCTCAACGTGATCGCCGAAGGCGTGGAAACCGCCGCGCAATTGCAGTTCCTGCACGATCACGGTTGCGACGAGATCCAGGGCCACTGGATCTCCCACGCCCTGCCCCCCGAGGCCTGCCTGCGCTTCATCCGCGAATACGGGCTGAAGGTCGCTTCCTGACGAGATTGTGGGAGCGGCTCCTGTGGGAGCGGCTCTGTGGGAGCGGCGTAAGCCGCGAGCTCTGTGCGACCGCCCCGCGCGCACCGCCCGAACCGGACCCGAAAGACAAAGGCTCGCGGCTTACGCCGCTCCCACACGCTTGACCGCCCGCCGGGGCCATGCCTATCGTGGCGCCATGGAAAACGACGCCCTCGACCCGCTCCGCAGCCTCGCCGCGCGCATCCAGGAGCTGGCCGACCGCTGCCAGCGCCTGGCCGACGAAAACCGCAGCCTGCGCAACCAGCAGGAACAACTCGCGGGCGAACGCTCGCAATTGCTGGCCAAGAACGAGCAGGCCCGCTCGCGGGTCGAGGCCATGATCATGCGGCTCAAATCGCTGGAGCAGCACACGTGAGCGGCAGCGAACCGGTCAGCGTCCATATCCTGGACCGCGAATACACCGTGGGCGTCGAAGCCGGCGAACGCAGCAGCCTGATGGCCGCGGCCAAGTTGCTGGACGGCAAGATGCGCGAAGTCCGCGGCGGCAACAAGATGGCCGCGGTGGATCGCGTCGCGGTGCTGGCCGCGCTCAACCTGGCCCATGAGCTGCAACAGCTGCGCGATGAAAACAGCGCGCGCGAACGGGAATTGTCGCGCACCCTGGACGAACTGCACCGCAAGCTCGACAGCGTGCTCGACGCGCCGCGCTGAACACGACTCCACGGATCGCGCAACCCCGCGTGAAGTCGAAGCGCAGCACGTCGATGCGCACTGCGGAATGAATCCCACCGACGAACGGACTTTGCATTTCCGTCGCCGCCGCTATACTGGCCGCGCATCCTCTGCCGTGAACGACGGCCTGCAAAACATTCGCCTTGTCCCTTAAATACGACCACGGGAAGGGAACGGAAGCCAGGAGCGCAAGTCCGCCTCGCAGCGGGAAGCCCGAAGGCCCCCAACTCTTCCCACTTGAACCCCGGGTTCAAGGTCGTTTCGCAAGCATCGTCATGGCGGAGGATGTATTTTTTCCTTCGACCCCTGCAGGAGCGGGCCTTGCCCGCGATGCGCTTGGGCCGCTGCAGGAAGGGCATCGCGGGCAAGGCCCGCTCCTACCTCTTTATAATCCGCGCATGGAATCCCTCACGCGGAACGCTGCATGACCCCGGATCGCGCCAGCCTGCGCAGCGATTTGCGCGCGCAACGCCGCGCCATTCCCGCCCCGCAACGCATCGCCGCCGCCGACGCGCTGGCCAATCGCTTGCTTGAGCTTGAATTCGCACCCGGCAGCGGCTACGTCGCCGGCTACTGGGCGATGGACGGGGAAATCGCCCTGCACAGCTGGCAGCTGCGCCTGCCGCGCGAGCTGGTTTATTGCCTGCCGGTGCTGCACGAAGAAAACCAGCTGCGCTTCGCGCCCTGGCGACCGGGCGATCCGCTCGTGACCAATCGCTTCGGCATTCCGGAACCGGACGTGGAACCCGCATCGGCCTTGCCGCCGCAAGCGATGTCGCTGGTGGTCATGCCCTTGGTCGGCTTCGATCCCGGCGGCCGCCGCCTGGGCATGGGCGGCGGCTGGTACGACCGCAGTTTCGCCTTCCGCCATGCGGCGATGCCACCGCCGTGGCTGGTGGGCGTCGGCTTCGACGCGCAGTGCGTGGCCGCGCTGGACGCCGAATCCTGGGACGTATTGCCCGACGCCATCTGCACCGAAACCCGAACCCTGCTGGCCAAGCCCTCCACGAGCAAGCCCCGCCATGAGTAACCGCAAACGCTACTGGTTGATGAAATCCGAGCCGGACGCCTTCTCCATCGACGACCTGCAGAAAGTGGGCGTCGAACCCTGGAACGGCGTGCGCAACTACCAGGCGCGCAATTTCATGCGCGATGGCATGCAGCTCGGCGACGGCATCCTGTTCTACCACTCCAATTGCGCCGTGCCCGGGATTTCCGGCATCGCCAAGGTGGCGAGCAAGGCCTACCCGGACGACACCCAGTTCGACCGCAAGAGCGATTATTACGATCCCAAGGCGACGCGCGAGGAGCCGCGCTGGATGCTGGTCGATGTCGCCTTCGAACGAAAGCTCAAGCGCGTCATCCCGCTGGAAGAAATCCGGCAGCACACCGACGCGCTGGGCGAAGGTTTCGCCCTGACCAGCAAGGGCACCCGCCTGTCGGTGATGCCGGTCACCGCCACGCAATGGAAGCTGCTCCTGTCCCTCGAATAAATCCACCCTTGTAGGAGCGGCCCATGGCCGCGAGCTCTTCGTTACCGGCGCAAGAAAAAAAGAGCTCGCGGCCATGGGCCGCTCCTACAACACCCTTCTCAAAGGTAATCCCATGTCACAGAACGAAGCAAAACGCCTGGCCGCCGAAAAAGCCATCGAGTACGTCGAGGACGGCATGATCGTCGGCGTCGGCACCGGCTCCACGGTCGCCTTCTTCATCGACGCGCTGGCCCGGATCAAGCACCGCATCGCCGGCACCGTCTCCAGTTCCGAACAGAGCACCGAGCGCCTGCGCGCGCACGGCATCGAGGTGATGGAACTCAACAACACCGGCGAGCTGGCGTTGTACGTGGATGGCGCCGACGAATGCGACCCGCACAAGCGCCTGATCAAGGGCGGCGGCGCGGCCCTGACCCGCGAGAAAATCATCGCCGAGGCCAGCGCGAAATTCGTCTGTCTGATCGACCCGAGCAAGCAGGTGCCGATCCTCGGCAGGTTCCCGTTGCCGGTGGAAGTGATCCCGATGGCCCGCAGCCTGGTCGCGCGCCGGATCCTGGCGCTGACCGGCGGACAGCCGGTGTGGCGCGACGGCGTGGTCACCGACAACGGCAACGTGATCCTCGACGTGCACAACCTGTCGATCATCGACCCGGTGGCGATGGAAAAGGAACTCAACCAGATCCCCGGCGTGGTCAGCGTAGGCCTGTTCGCCCGCCGCCCAGCCGACGTGGTGATCATCGGCGGCGAGCCACCGACGGTGCTGTAGGAGCGCACCACAGGGGCGCGACCGCATGTCCGGATATGTTGATAGCGCCCCTGCGGTGCGCTCCTACAGCCAGGTGGCGTTCCAATAGGGGTATTGGCCGATGTGCCGGACCAGGCCAGCGCGCAAGGGATTGGCGACGATATAGCGGGCGACAGCCGCCACGTCGTCCTCATGGCGTAGTCCGCGGTCGTGGTAGGCGCGGCCCCACAGCGCTCCACGACGGCCCAGTGCGATGTTCGCGTCCAGCGCACTGAACGACTTCAGCGACTCGACCACCTTCTGCAGCGACTTCGATTCGCCCAGCTCCAGCAACCAATGGGCATGGTCGGGCATCAGCACCCAGGCCAGCATCCGCGCATCGCCCAGCAATGCGGCGTCTTCGAATCGCCGGCAGGCCGCCCGTGCCGCACGATGGTCGGCGAAGACGGGCGCACGCCGCAGCGTGGCCACGGTCAGGTGGTAGACGTGGTTCGGGAGGCTGGCGCGGCCCTTGCGCAGGGCACGATGTCCGGAATGCGATGCAGGCATGCCCTGCAATTTCGCCCGCACCCACGCCCATTCCCATCGGGAAATCCCCCACACCCGCGTAGGAGCGCACCGCAGGGGCGCGACCAAGGACATCCGGACATGCGGTCGCGCCCCTGCGGTGCGCTCCTACGGGCGGGGGATGGCGGTGGATCGCAAGCCGTTGATCGGGCTTGTTTCTCCACGACTGAGATCCACCAGCGCGATACTGCCGGGGCCATGACCCTGCGCTGCCTCTTCGTCGATTTCAACTCGTTCTTCGCTTCGGTGGAGCAACAGGACGACCCGCGCCTGCGCGGCAAGCCGGTGGGGGTGGTGCCGGTGCTAGCGGCCACCACCTGCTGCATCGCCGCCAGCGTCGAGGCCAAGAAACTGCACGGCATCGGCACTGGCACGCCGGTGTGGGAGGCGCTGGATCGATGCCCGGACTTCGAACTGGTCGAGGCGCGGCCGGCGCGTTATGTCGAGGTCCACCACCAGCTGATGGACGCCATCGGCGATTGCATTCCCCACGCAAAGCCCGACTCCATCGATGAAGTGCCCTGCTACCTGATCGGCCGCGAGCGGCGGCGCGACAACGCCATCGCCATCGCGGAAAACATCAAGCGGCGGATCGCCAGGGATTTCGACTGGATCCGCTGTTCCATCGGCATCGCCCCCAATCGCTTCCTGGCCAAGACCGCCTCGGACATGCAGAAGCCCGACGGCCTGACCGTGCTGGAGATGGACGACCTGCCGCACAAGCTGCATGCACTGGAACTGCGCGACTTCTGCGGCATCGGCCCGTCGATGGAGCAGCGCCTGCTTCATGCCGGCATCCACACCGTGGAGCAGCTTTGCGGCGCGACCCGCGAACACTTGCGCGCGGCCTGGGGCAGCCGCGATGGCGAGCGATTCTGGTTGCAGCTGCGCGGCCAGGACGTGCCCGAACGCATCACCCAGCGCGGCTCGATCGGCCACTCGCATGTGCTGGGACCGGAACTGCGCAGCTTCGACGGCGCGCGCTCGGTGCTGTTCAAGCTGCTGGCCAAGGCGGCGATGCGCCTGCGCAAGGACGGCTTCCAGGCCAGCGGCCTGGCGATCCGGATCCGCTTCGTGGGCATGGAACGACGCTTCGAACGCGACCTTTCCTTTGCGCCGATCGACGACACGCCCACTTTCCTGCATCTGCTCGGCGAACAACTGGCGCAACTGGAAACCGCGGTCCAACGCGGGCGCTGGAATCCGCGACGCAATCCCCCCTTGTCGGTGGCGGTCACCCTGGTCGGCCTGCAGCAAGGCAACAGTGTCACCGGCGAGTTGATGGCCAACCGCCAGCGCGACCGCGACATGAGCCGCGTGGTCGACCGGATCAACCAGAAGTACGGCAACAACTCGATCTACTTCGGCGCCATGCAGCAGGCGCTGGCGCACGATGCGGCGCCGATGCGCATTCCCTTTTCGCAGATCCCCGAAACCGCGCGGGAACAGGATGTCGCCAGCCATTGCAAGGGCGCGCCGCGCAAGGCCGGGCAGGCGGAAGAACTGTTCCTGCAACGCGAACGCCAGTTCAAGGTGCTGGCCGAGAACGCGCACCGCGAGGCGCAGAAACGCAAGCGTCCCCCGGTCTCCGGCGACAAGGCCGAAGCTTTCAAGGCGGGTGCCGGCGGCTGGAGCCAGGCCAGGAAGCGGGACAGCGAGCCTGCGGTCGGCGAAACCCGGCCGCTGTTCTGAGCAAGGCTGCCTGAACCGGGCCGGCTTGCCGATACACTAGGGAACCTCTGAATAGCTCGTCGTCCCCGCGAAGGCGGGGATCCAGCGACTTTAAGCCGTTGAAAGCAAAGGCGCTGGGTCCCCGCCTTCGCGGGGATGACGATAATTGTTCGAGTTTTCTCTATATCCCGTTTTTTCCCGGAGCTCCCATGTCACCGCCACGCCTGTTGCTGCTAGTCCTGATGTCCTTGCTCAGCGGCTGCGCCAGCGCCGGCAGTTGGGTGGAGCTGGGTGGGCAACGCTACAAGGTGGAAGTCGCCGACGACGATGCCGAACGCGCGCGCGGATTGATGTTCCGCGATGAGCTGGCGGCCGGTCACGGCATGCTCTTCATCCACGACCGCGAGGAACCACAGGCCTACTGGATGAAGAACTGCAAATTTCCGCAGGACATGCTGTTTTTCGACAACAACTTGAAGCTGGTCGCGCAACAACGCGACGTGCCGCCTTGCTCAGCCGGCAACGCCTGCCCCTCGTATCCCAGCAATGCGCCCGCACGCTACGTGCTGGAGCTGAACGCGGGCGAAGCGGCGAAACTGAAGCTGGAGAATGGCGCCGAGCTCAAGCTGGGTGGCGGCATTCCCAAGCTGCCTTGACCTGTGGGAGCGGCGTCAGCCGCGAAGGCGATCCTTCAGAAGCATCGATTCCCCAGGCGCCGGTGAGCTTTTGTTCGCGGCTGACGCCGCTCCCACAAGAGGCCGCTCCACGACTCCCCTTGATTGTCGCCCCAATCAGCGCCAATCTTGGGTCATGGGGGAACGACTGACATTGCCGGATTGGAGTTCACTGGCGGCGCAGGCCGACGAGTCCGTGCCCCTGCTGGAAACCGCGCTGCTGATCGCGCGCGATGAATACCCCGGCCTCGACGCCGATCTCTACGACACCCTGGCGCAAAGCCACGCCGAGCACCTGCGTCCGGAAATCGAGGCGATCGATTCGTGGCCGCTGAAGATGGCCGCGATCAACCGGCACCTGTTCGAGGAACTGGGCTACACCGGCAACCACGACGAATATTACGACCCGCGCAACAGCTACCTCAACGAGGTGTTCGAACGCCGCCTGGGCAATCCGATCACCCTGGCGATGGTGCAGATGGAAGTCGCGCGTCGGCTCGGCGTGCCGCTGGACGGGGTGTCCTTCCCCGGGCATTTCCTGGTGCGGTTGCCGGTGGACGACGGCATCCTGGTGATGGATCCGTTCAATGGCGGCCGCCCGCTGGGCGCCGATGAACTGCGCGAACGGGCCAAGCCGCACCTGGGTGGCGATATCCCCGACGACAACGCCTTGATGCATATCCTAGACCCGGCGTCGCACCGCGCCATCCTGATCCGCATGCTGCGCAACCTGCATGGCGTGTATGCCGAACGCGACCAATGGGATCGCGCCGCGCGCAGCGCCGACCGCGTGCTGAAACTGGCGCCGGAACAACCCGAGGCATTGCGTGATCGCGGCCTGGCCTACCTGAACATGGATTACCAGCACGGCGCACGCCACGACCTGGCCCGCTACCTGCAACTCGCACCGGAGGCGGCGGATGCGGGCGCCATGCGCGAGCGCCTGGTGGAATTGAGCACCAGCCGGCCACGGATGCATTAGGTTGTTGTAGGAGCGCCCCATGGGCGCGAGCTCTTCGATCCGATCGCAAAACAAGCGAAGAGCTCGCGCCCATGGGGC